>JAWLBM010000006.1:0-154178 GCA_041687675.1 Pleomorphomonas sp.
ACTGCCGGACATGGCGGCCTGACCCGCGTCCCGGCCGAGCCGGCGACCAACGGTGTGCTCGCCGTCAGCTACACCACGTCTGGGGACACGATCCCCTACTTCCGGCCTGGGCTGTCTCCGGTCCAATCGCAGCAGCCGCCCATACGCCGGGCTTGTTGGTGCTCTGCCGCATTCCGGGACGCGCGCTCCGCCTCCGGCTGAGCCGCCTATTAGTCCAAGTGTCTGAGAGCGAACAGTTTTGCCGTGGAAACCCGGCGATCGACTCTAGCTGCCGCCCTAACTTTGACCAAGCATTCGGGGAGGTCAGCCAGAAGCCTACATCCACGGGCTGCAACTCGTCGCCGCACGCGAAAATCGCCAGAAACAACCGGTTCCGCCGTTGGCTCCTACTCCTGCCGTCAATGCAGCTCGTTTCGGCTTCTCGGCCGGACCCGCTCCTGGAACTCTTGGGGTCCAGGCGCGGTGACGACGTCCTCGATCGCAACTTCGCCGCCCTGCGGCTTTGCTACTCGTTCGAGCAGCCGACCTTGAAGCCGTTGTCGCAATGGGCCTTCAGGCGTTCGCTGTCCGCGGCGGTCCAGCCTTCGGGCGACGTGACCTCGACCCAGGGGCCGATGTAGTCCGCGGCGTGGTAGGAATGCCCGTACCCGGCCGGCGCCGTCGAGGAGATTGCCATGTCGAGCGCGAGCTGGAACTGGGTGACGATCGGCATGAACCTCAGGTAGGGGGAGACGCCGTCGCCGGGCGGCTCGCGCATCCAGACCGGCGAGCGGAACGTCGACAGCGGGTCGAAGAACACGATCGGGTCGCTCGGATACTGCAGGAACACGATCCGCATCGGCCCCCAGTCCGCTGCGCCCGCCGAGCCGTCGTCGCCGCGCGCGGCGAAGCGGATCAGCGAGCCGTCCCGGATCCGAGGCTGCACCCAGGGGCTGTCCTTGGCCCGGGCGCGCTGGACGCGGTTCCAGAAATCCGACGGGAAGGGCGGCCCGGCCCAGAACGCCCCCGCGATGGGATCGTTGACGAACTGGAAGAGGGTCGTCGCGTACATCGAGGACCAGGCGCCGAGGCTGAGGCCGTGGATGTAGAGCCTCGGCCGGCTCTCCCGGGGGAGCGTGCGCCAGTGGTCGTGGATGGTGGCGACCGTGGCGGTGGCCTGCTCGAGACCGGCCGCGGTCTCGAAGAGGAGCGCGTAGGGCGACTGCAGGTAGGAGTACTGGACCGCCACCGTCGCGACGTCGCCGTCGTGCATGTATTCCAGCGGGTCATGCGAGCCCGGGTCCATCCACCCGGTGCCGGTGGGGCTGACCACCACGAGGATCTTGCGGTCGAAGGCTCCGAGGCGCTTCAGTTCCGCGAGCGCGAGGTCCGCGCGCTCCTGCGGTGTGTCGGCGTTGGCGCGCCCGACGTAGACCCGGATCGGATCGAGGGCGGGCCGTCCCGTGAAGGCCGTGATCGCCGCCGCGTCCGGTCCCGTGGTCGCGAAGTTCCGCCCGGGCTGGCCCATCGCCTGCCAGTCGATGAGCGAGGCCGGGCTGCCCGGGATGCGAGACTCCGTGGGTGCGGGCGGCGCGAAGTCGAAGAGCGCCTGCGCCGCTTCGAAGGAGGTGTCCATCGCCTCGACCGCCGTGTCGAGGAGCCCGTCGCGCGTGAGGACGAAGAGCGCGACACCCACGAGCAGGAACCCGAGCACGTCGGCGCGCCGACGCGGCATCACCCGGTAGAGACGGGTGCGTAGAATGCGCGAGGCGCCCAGGACGAGTTGCCCGAGGAGGTAGAGAACGGCGAACACGGCGGCGGCGACGGCCAGCATCGTCACGATATGCCCGTCGGCGGAGGGCTCGATGCCCATCCGGGCGCGGAGATCGTTCTGCCAGACATGGCTGTAGCGGAGGCTCGCGCCGAGCAACGCGAGAACGGCCAGGCCGACGAGGAGCGTCGCCACCTGCCGCGGTCGGCCTCGCAGGACCGGCATGTCGGCGAACCACCAGAGCCCTTCGACGATGCGCCCGGAAAGGTAGCCGAGCGCCAGGACGACGCCGCCGAGCACGCCCTGCAGCACCGGCCCGCGCGGGATCAGGGACGGAGTGAGCGAGGCGGCGAGGAACACCAGCCCGAGAAGCAGGCCCAACGACGAGAACCGCGGAATCAGGAACCTCATTCCAATCTCCGATCACCTGATCGGCTGGACGGAGATGGAGCTGCCGCGCAAGGCCCACCAGCACACCCGCCTCCGGCGAGTGAGACCCATCATCGACCCCCAACCACTCGACACCAACATTCGTCGGAAGCCGGCCTTCGGCAAGGCCTTCCGCTGACCTTCCGTTGAGCCGCTCGCTTGACAGTAAAAAACTTCTCGTTAAGAATTTGTCCGATTTCGAGCATTGGTGGGGGCCATGCTGACCCGGGACGAGGCGGTTTCGTTCGCCAGGAGTGCCGGGTGGGCCTCGCGGCTTCCGCCCGCGCTGCAGGAGTCCTTGCTGGCCGCGGCCCGGCTTCGAACTCTCCCGGCGGGCTCGCGCCTCTATGCGATCGGGGACTCACTGGGCCCGATCTACTTTCTCGCCCGGGGATGCCTCGCCGCAGAGGTCTCGCCGTCCGCCAATCCCCCCATGAAGAGCATGCTGCTCTACCCGGGCGCCTGGCTCGGCGAGGGCATCACTGCGTCGACCGATCGTCGAGTCGGCGTCTGGGCCACCCGGAAGAGCGCCGTCCTCTCGGTCGACGCGGGCGACTTCCGGCGCGTGGCCACCCGCGACCCCGAGCTTTGGCGCCACCTCGCGCTGCTTGCGCTCGAGAACCACTACCGGACGATGGGCCTCGCGCACGACCTGATGATCCGCGGGGGACGCCGGCGGTTGTCGGCGATCCTCGCGAGGTTGGCGGGACTGCGGGACGAAGTAGTGCCGGATCCCCTGGTCATCGACGCGACACAGGCGGAGATCGCCGAGATGGCGAACCTCGCGCGGAGCGTCGTCTCGAGCTTCCTTCAGGAGATGGAACGCGACGGCATCCTGCGCCTGAGCTGGGGAGCGATCGAGGTCCTGAGCCCCAGAGTCCTGCTGGGACGCGTCGAGGCCGCCGCGTGACGCCGCCCCGTTGCCGACGGCCGACGACGCTCCTCGGGACCGCGCTGCTGATCTGTTTGAAAACGGACAATTCCTGTGCTGCCAGCTGATAGCTTTCGCCCTCGCGCTGTCCGATCTGATCGGCGGAGGGCGAGCGCGTGGAGGCCCGGAGCCAGCCGGACGGGAGCGTGGCCGTCGCCAGCGCAGCCGTTATCCTGAAGACACAGTCTGCGCGAGGCTCGCCTTGTCGCCGATGCTCCCGGGTCCTGCCCGATACCGCCATAGAGGTGAGCGCCCTTGACCGACATCTGGATCGTCTTCGCAATCGTCGCCGGCGTCATCGTGCTGTTCATCTGGGACAGGCTGCCGGTGATCGTGGTCTGCGTGGGCTGCGCGCTGGCGCTCTGGGCCACGGGCATCCTCACGATCCAGCAGAGCCTTGCGGGCTTCGGCGACACGGCGACCATCTTCGTGGCCTCCCTCTTCGTGATCAGCGCCGGCATGGAGCGTTCCGGCGTCACCGCCTGGGTCGGCCAGGCCCTGATGGACAAGTCCGGCGACAGTCGAACCCGGCTGATCGTGTTCATGACGCTCGCGGTGGCGGTGCTGAGCGCGCTGATCAGCGTCAACGGCGCCGTCGCGGCGCTCCTTCCGGTCGTGGTGGTGCTCGCGGTGCGTCTCGGCCGCGCGCCCGGCCGGCTGCTCATGCCGCTGGTGTTCGGCGCACACTGCGGATCGATGCTCCTCCTGACCGGGACGCCGGTGAACGTCCTGATCTCCGACGCCCTGACCGACGCGACCGGCAGCGGCTTCGGTTACTTCGAATTCGCGCTGGCCGGCGTGCCCCTCGTCGTCGGCGGCGTCCTGATCTCCGTGCTCCTCGGCGAGAAGCTCCTCCCTGCTCGTCAGAGCAAGACGCTGCCCAGCGACCTCAGCCGCCATGCGCACACGCTGGTGGAGCAGTACCAGCTCTCCTCCGAGGTGCAGGCCCTGCGCATCCGGGAGGAGTCCCCGCTCGTCGGCACCGACCGGCGCGATCTCGACCTGTCGCAGCGCGGCGGCCTGGCGCTCGTGTCCGTGGGCGCGGCGGCGGGCGAGGTGGCGGCCAAGGCCGCCGTCGGAGACGTCGTCGAGTTGCGGCGCGACCAGCTTCGCGCGGGCGACACGGTCGTGGTCCGAGGCGACAAGTCCGCCGTCGGAGACTTCGCCCAGGAGTTCGGGCTGGTCATCGTCGACGACGTGGATTCCGCCCCTACGGCGAACACGCTCTTCAACCGCAACTCGGCGCTGGCCGAAGTCGTCATCAAGCCCCGGTCTCCGCTGATCGGGGAGCGGTTCTTCCCCGGCATGGTCACGCCGAGCGGCGACCTGATCGTGCTCGCGATCCAGCGCCAGGGGAAGGACCTGACCGCCGGCGAGCCGCTGGCCGCCGGCGACACGCTGCTGTTGCAGGGAACCTGGGAGGCGATGGAGACGCGGCTCGAGCCGGCCGAGGTGCTGGTCGTCGATTCGCCGGAACTGGTGCGGCGCCAGGCGCTTCCGATGGGGCCCGGCGCGCAGACGACCCTGGTGATCCTCGCCGCCATGGTGGTCCTGCTCGCCACCGGCCTCGTCCCGGCGGCGGTCGCCGGTCTCCTCGCGGCGGGCGCGTTCCTCCTCACCGGCATCCTGAACGTCGAACAGCTCTACCGGTCGATCAACTGGACCACGGTGATCCTCGTCGGCGCGATGATGCCGCTCTCCGTCGCGATCCAGCAGACGGGCGCGGCGCAGCTCCTCGCCGAAGCGCTGGTCAGCGCGGTCGGCGATTCCGGGCCGCGCGTCCTGCTTGCCGGCCTCTTCATCCTGACGGCGGTTCTCGGCCAGGTGATCTCGAACACCGCCACCGCGCTCATCATCATTCCGATCTCGGTCGTCACCGCGACCCAGATGGGGATCTCCCCCGAACCCGTGCTGATGGCGGTGGGCGTGGCGGCGGCCGCCTCGTTCCTGACCCCCGTCGCGACCCCCACCAACCTCATGGTGATGGAACCCGGCTCCTACAAGTTCACCGACTACTGGAAGTTCGGCCTCCCCTTCATGATCTGGTTCTTCGTGGTGGCGGTCTTCTGGGTGCCGCTCATCTGGGGCTTCTGATGCGCCCTGGGCGGGGTCGGCGCGGATGAGCGACATCGCCGTCCTGTTCCTCATCGTGCTCGCCACGATCGCGGCCTTCGTCTGGAACCGGCTGCCGCTGGTCGTCGTCGCGATGGGAAGCGCATTGGCGCTCTACCTGACCGGCATCCTGACGCTGAACCAGACCTTTCGCGGCTTCGGCGATCCGGTGGTGATCTTCGTCGCCTCGCTCTTCATCGTCACCGCCGGCCTCGAAGCCACCGGCGTGACGGCGTGGATCGGGCAGCAGTTCGAGCGCATCGTCGCGGGCGATCCGGCCCGGCTGCTGCTGGTCGGGATGCTGGCGGTGGCGGCGCTCTCGCCGCTGATCAACGCGAGCGGCGCGATCGGGGCGCTGATGCCGGTCGTCATGCTGATGGTGGTGCGGCTCGGCGAACAGCCGTCGCGCTTCCTGATGCCGATGGCCTTCGCCTCCGGCGCCGGGGCGCATCTCGCCCTGACCGGGGCGCCGAAGAACGTGCTGATCGCCGACGCCGCGCGCAACTACGCCGGACGCGAGCTCAACTTCTTCGAGTTCGCCCTGGCGGGGGTGCCGCTCCTCCTCGGCACCCTGGCCGTCGTCCTCCTGTGGGGATCGCGGCTCGTGCCCGAGCGCAAGGCGCCGAGCCTTCCCCGCGACCTCAGCCGCCACGCCAAGACCCTCGTCCAGCAGTACCGCCTTGCCACCGACGTCTTCGTGCTCGTCCTCGACCGGGCGTCGCCGCTGGTGGGCACGCCCGTCGAGCGCCTGCCGCTCGAGGACGACCTGCGTCTCGTCATGGTGAGCGATCCCGCTGGCACGCCCCGCCTGGCCGGGTCGCTCGGCGCGGGAGACCGGGTCGTGGTGCGCGGCGCGGCCGATGCCGCCGGCGCCTTCGCCGCGGCGCAGGGGCTCAAGGTGCGGGAGATCTCCGGCGAGGAGGCGGCGGGCAAGCTCATCAACCGCATGGCCGGCGTGGCGGAGGCCGTGATCCCGCAGCGCTCGGCGCTGATCGGGCAGCGCGTCTTCCCCGGCATGGTCACCGCGACGGGCGACCTCGTCGTCCTCGCCGTGCAGAGGCGGGGCGAGGACCTCGTCGGCGAGGTGATCCTGGAAGGCGGGGACCACCTCCTGGTCCAGGGGACGTGGGCGGCGCTCCAGAAGCACGAGGGGCGCGAGGGCGTGCTGATCGTGGACCGGCCCGACACGGTGCGCCGGCAGGTGGTTCCGCTCGGCGCCGGCGCGATGTCCGTTCTGTCGATCGTCGCGGCCATGGTCGCGGCCATCGCTGCGGGCATCCTGGCGCCGGCCGTCGCGACGGTGCTCGCCGCGGGCGCGATCCTCGTGCTCGGGTTCCTCAGCGTGGACGACGCATTCCGGTCGATCAACTGGACCACGGTGGTCCTGATCGCGGCGATGTTCCCGCTCTCGACCGCGCTCATCCAGACGGGGGCGGCGCAGCTCGTCGCCGACACGGTGGTCGAGGCGGTGGGCTCGGGCTCGCCCCGGCTGCTCCTCGCGATGATCTTCGTCCTCGGCGCCGTGATGGGCACGGTGGTGTCGAACACCGCCACGACGATGATCCTGCTGCCGATCACCGTCCTCGCCGCCGCCGCCTTCGGGGTGTCGCCGCTGCCCGCGATCATGTCGCTGAGCGTGGCGACCTCCGCGTCGTTCCTGACCCCGGTCTCCACCACCTCGAACACGATGGTGATGGGGCCGGCCGGCTACCGCTTTGCCGACTACTGGCCCCTTGGCCTGCCGCTGACCGCCGTCTACTTCGTGGTGGCGGTGTGGCTCGTGCCGATGATCTGGCCGTTCTGACGACCTGCCGGCCCGCGACCTTGCGCGGGCCTCGACGACCTGGCCGACCTGGAGGAGTACCCGATGAACGACCTGGAGAAAGTTCTCGCCCATATCGACGCCGACCTCGACAACGCGATCGCCCGCCTGTTCGAGACGATGCGACTGAAATCGATCTCGACCGATCCCGACTATTCGGGCGAAACGCGGGCCTGCGCGGAATGGCACGCTGCCGACCTCGCCTCGATCGGCTTCGACGCGAGCGTGCGCGACACCGCCGGGCACCCCATCGTGGTGGGCCACGACCGCGCCGCCGCCGGCACGTCGGTCTTGTTCTACGGGCATTACGACGTCCAGCCCGTCGATCCGCTGGAGCTCTGGGAGCGCGACCCCTTCGCCCCCTCGATCGAGACGCGCCCCGACGGGTCGAAGTTCATCGTCGGCCGCGGGGCGGCGGACGACAAGGGCCAGCTCATGACCTTCGTCGAGGCCTGCCGGGCCTGGAAAGCGGTTGCCGGACGACTGCCGATCCCGGTGACGGTCCTGCTCGAGGGCGAAGAGGAATCCGGCGGCGTCAACCTGCCGCCCTTCCTCGACGCGAACGCGGACGAACTCAGGGCCGACGCCGCGCTCATCTGCGACACCAACATGTGGGACAGGGACACGCCCGCCATCACCACCTCGCTCCGCGGGCTCTGCGGGGAGGAGATCATCATCCACGCCTCCGACCGCGACCTCCACTCCGGCTTCTACGGTTCGGCCGCCGCCAACCCCAACCACATCCTCGCCCGCATCCTCGCCGACCTGCGCGACGAGAACGGCCGGATCACGATCCCGGGCTTCTATGACGGCGTGCCGGAACTGCCCGAAGCGCTGCGGAAGAGCTGGGCGACGCTGGACTTTTCCGAGAGCGCGTTCCTCGGTGAGATCGGCCTGTCGGTCCCGGCGGGCGAGAAGGGGCGGTCCGCGCTGGAGATGGTGTGGTCCCGCCCGACCTGCGAGGTCAACGGGATGGGCGGCGGCTACCAGGGCGCCGGGTTCAAGACCGTGATCCCGGCCATGGCGTCCGCCAAGATCTCGTTCCGGCTGGTGTTCGACCAGGACCCCCACAAGGTCCGGGCCGCGTTCCGCGAGTTCGTCAAGGCGCGCATCCCGGCGGACTGCCGCGTGGAGTTCCTCGAGCACGGCGCGGGCCGGGCGGTCGCCTTCGACACGTCGACGCCGGTCTTCCAGAAGACGCAGGCCGCGCTGACAGACGAGTGGGGCAAGCAGGCCGCCTTCATCGGCGGCGGCGGGTCGATCCCAGTCACCACGCTGATCAAGGAGCGGATGGGCATGGACGTCGTGATGGCGGGCTTCGGCCTCAGCGACGACCGGATCCACAGCCCGAACGAGAAGTACGAGCTCAAGAGCTTCCACAAGGGCATCCGCTCCTGGGCGCGCATCCTCGCGGCGCTCTGATCAGGCAGGACCAGGACCGGACCCCGGCGGGGGGCCGGTCTTGCGTTTCGTGGGCGGTGCGCGGCGGCAGGGCGCGGCCGCAATCAGATCGGAAGAGGCAGTCCATGCCAGCCAGCACGGGCAGTCCCGGCACCCCGTCGATCCGTCGCATCCTGTTCGCCGCCCTCGCGGTCGCGCTTGCGCTGTCCGGCTGCGCGTCCCGGGGCGCGATCACCGTGGTTCCCGAGGCGGCGGAGACGGGCACCGTCGTCGAGATGCTCGTGGCGACGAGCCGGGGCGCCACCGAGACGGAGCGGATCTCGTCCCGCGCCCGATCCGGGACGGTCCGCTGGGGGACGTTCGGGATCTCCGTGCCGCCGAACCGCACGCCGGGAACCGTGACGTTCCCGGGCGCCCGGGCGCCGGACCCCTCCAGGCACTTCCTGACCGTCTCGGCCCGGGAGTTCCCGGACGAGCGGGCCGTCCTCGACGCCGTGAACGCGCGCCTCGCGCAGCGACCGCGGGGCGAGCGCGAGGTGACCGTCTTCGTCCACGGGTTCAACACCAACTTCGCCGAGGGTCTCTACCGGCACGCACAGATGGCGCACGACTTCCGCTCCCCGGGCGTCTCGGTCTCCTACGCCTGGCCATCGGCGGCCAGCGTCAGGGCCTACGGCCAGGACCGCGAAAGCGCGCTCTTCGCCCGCGACGGGCTCGAACGGGTTCTGCAGCTCCTCGCGCGCAGCAACGCCGAGAACATCGCCCTCGTCGGTCATTCCATGGGCGCCTTCCTCGTCATGGAGACGGTGCGCCAGGCCGCCATTCGAGAATCAGCCGACGTGCTCGATCGCATCCAGGGGATCGTCCTTCTGGCGCCGGACATCGACCCGGAGTTGTTCGAGGCGGAGGTCGCGGCGCTCGCCCCGCGCGAGTTGCCGATCTATGTCAGCGTATCCGCCCGCGACCGCGCCCTTCGCATCTCGGGGTTGCTGCGCGGGCAGGCGGAGCGGCTGGGTTCGCTCGCCGACACGAGCGGCATCGCCGCCATCCCGGGCGTGGTCGTCATCGACGTGAGCGACATCCAGGGCTCGGGCGACCCGCTCAACCACTTCGCCGTCGCGACCTCGCCCGCCATGATCTCCTTCATCAGCGGCCTCGGCCGGATCGGCACCGCCATGCTGCGCGACGAGAGCAGGAACGCCGGCGCCTTCGCGGCGACCATCGACGCCGTGTCCGGCGTCATCGAGTTGCGTCTCCTGCCTCGCGGGAAGTAGCTGCGGCAGGCCAGAGCACGCCGGCGACGGCCGAGGTGGCGGCGGCGACCAGGCCGAGGACGGCGAAGGCCGCCGGGAGCCCGGCCGTGGCGCCGAGCCAGCCGGCTGCGGAATAGGCCACCAGGAGGCAGCCGCTGCTGAGCGACAACTGCGCCGCGAACAGGACCTGCAGGTCGCCGGGGCCGGCGATGCGGCGGATCAGGTAGGTGGCGGGGGTAAGCGCCAGCGCGCAGCCGAGGCCGATCACGAACCAGACGAACAGCAGGCCCGGCAGGGTCCCGACCGCGATGCCCACGAGCAGGCCGGCCGAGAGGAGCCCTGCGCCGGCCAGCATGACGACGCGCTCCGGCAGCACCCGAAGGGCCGGAGTGATCGCCAGCGCCCCGACGATCGAGCCGAGGCCGAAGATCGCGAAGGCGATCGCGCTGGCGCGTCGGTCGAGGTCCAGTTCGCCCTGGACGAACACCACGGTGTTGACCATCACCATCGCGGTCGCGCAGGCCACGGCGATATCGAGCGCGATGAGCCCCCTGAGGTCGGGGATGGCCAGGAAGAGGCGCGGGCCGCGAAGGAACGCCGCCAGCAGCCGCTCGGGACGCCTGCCCGGCGGCTTCGGCATCCGCATGCGTGCGATGAGCCAGGCCGACAGCAGGAAAGCGAGGGCGGCGACGGCGAACACGCTCGCCGCGGACAACGCCAGCAGCAGGCCCGCGGCGAGGAGGGGGCTGATCGAGGATTCGAGGTCGTTCGCGATCTTCGAGCGCGCGAGGGAGCGCGTGTAGTCGCTCTGGTTGGCGAGGAGATACGGCACGATGGTCTGGTAGACGAGCGTGAAGACCGCCGAGGCGAGCGCAAAGACGAACACCAGCGCCAGCACCTGCCACGTCGCCGTGAGGTACGGCAGGAGGAGAAGGCTGCCCGCCCGCAGCACGTCGAGCGCGATCAGGAGCGGCTTGCGCGGGACATGCTTCACCAGGACGCTGACGAACGGGGCAGCGATGACATAGGCGAGCATCTTGATCGACAGGGCCGTGCCGAGCACGGCGCCCGACTCCTCGCCCGCCAGGTCGTAGGCGAAGAGCGCCAGCGCCACCGTCGCCACGCCGGTGGCAAGGAGCGCCAGGACGTAGGCGACAAAGAGCCGGTAGTAGCTGCCCTTGTCGGCCGTGCCCGACCAGGCGAGCGGAACGTCCTCCTCGGGCGGTGCCGGGCCACCCTCACGCATCGCTCGTCAGACCGACCGGTCCCGCTCCCTCCGTGTCTGTCGCCGCGACCGTGTCTCCGCCCGAGCTGAACAGCGTCACGTAGAGGACGGGGAGGACGATGAGCGTCAGCACGGTCGCGACGAGGAGGCCGCCCATGATCGCGAAGGCCATCGGCCCCCAGAACAGCGTGGGCGCGATCGGCAGCAGGCCGAGGATGGTGGACAGCGCCGTCAGGAGCAGCGGCCGCAGCCGGTTCATCGAGGCCGACACCGCCGCCTCGCGGACGCCGAGCCCCGCGGCCCGTTCGTCGCCGATCTGGGTGATCAGGATCACCGCGTTCTTCGCGATCATCCCGATCAGCGCGAGGATGCCGAGGATCGCGACGAAGCCCAGCGGCCGGCCGAAGGTGAGGAGCGCGCCCACCACCCCGATCAGCCCCAGCGGCAGGAGCACGACGACGATCCCCACCGAGCGGAAGTCCTTCAGCTGCACCATGAGGAGGGTCAGCATGAGGAAGCCCATGAGCGGCACGACCGCGAACACCGCCGCCTGGCTCTCGGCCGAGGTCTCGACCGTGCCGCCGACCTCGATCTGGTAGCCGAAGGGCAGCGAGGCGTTGAGCGTCGCGATGTCGTCCTCGAGCGCCGCGACCACGGTCTCGGGCAGGAGCCCCGGCGTGACGTCGCCGAGCACCGTCAGGGTCGGCACCCGGTCGCGCCGCCAGACCAGCGGCTGCTCCTGCTCGAAGCTGAAGGTCGCGAAGGAACTCAGGGCCACCGTGCGGCCACCCGGCACCGGCACCTGCAATGTCGCGAGCCCGTCGAGCGAGACGCGGCCCTCGCCCTCCGCCCGGGCGACCACGTTGACGAGGTAGATGTCGTCCCGCAGCTGGGTGACCGTCGACCCCGAGACGGCCGTGTTGAGCACGTTGGCGAGCTGAGCGCTGGACAGGCCGAGCCGGCGGGCCTGGTCCTGGTCAACGTCGATCGTCAGCTGGCGGGCGGGTTCGATCCAGTCGAAATGCACCCGGCGCGCACCGGGATGGAGGGCGATCACCTCGGCCAGGCGCAGCGCCTGGGTCCGCAGCACCTCGAGGTCCGGGCCGCTGACCCGGTACTGCAGCGGCCAGCCGATGGGCGGACCCATCTCCAGCGGGCTGACGCGGACCACGGCCTCGGGGAAGTTCTCCACGAGGAAGCTGTCTAGCGCCGCCTCGAGGCGCAGCCGCGCGTCGAGGTCGGTCGCCATGACGACGATCTGGCTGTGGTTGTCGCTTGGCGGCCGGATCGACAGCGGCAGGTAGAAGCGGATGACGTTACGGCCGATGTAGCTCATCCAGGAGTCGACGTCCTCGCTTTGCGCGAGGTAGGCCTCGACCCTGGCGATGGCGGCCTCGCTCGCGAAGATGGAGCTCGAGCGCGGCAGCTGGACGTCGACGATCAGCTCGTTCCGGTCGGACGGCGGGAAGAACTGCCGGTTGACCTGCTCGGCGGCCAGGAGAGCCCCGGCGAAGGCGGCGATGGTGAGCGCGATGGTGATCCAGCGGCCCTTGATGGCGAGGTTCAGGAACTTGCCGTAGGCCTGGAGAAAGCGGCCCGGCTCGCTGGACGTGCCCGCGGCGGGCGGCTTGAGGAGGACGCCCGCGACGATCGGCGTGAACACGACAGCCACGAGCCAGGACGCGATGAGCGCGATGGCCACCACCTGGAACAGCGAGATCGTGTATTCGCCCGCCTGACTCTCGGCGAAGCCGATCGGCACGAAGCCGGCGATGGTGATGAGCGTCCCGGTCAGCATGGGCGCGGCGAGGCGCCGGTAGGCGTAGGCCGCGCCCTTCTCGACGGTGTCGCCCGCGGCGAGGCGGCGCAGGACCGCGTCGGTCGTCGTCATCGCGTCGTCGACGAGGAGCGCGAGCGAGATGATGAGCGCGCCGAGCGACACACGGTGCAGGTCGATCCCCATGATTTCCATCACGAGGAACGTGGCCGCAAGCGTCACCGGGATGGCGACCGCGACGACCGCGCCGGGCCTGACGCCGAGGCTGAGGAAGCTGATCACGAGGATGATCGCGATCGCCTGGTAGAGCGAGGTGGTGAAGTCGCCGATGGCGGTCGTCACCACGCTCGGCTGGTTCGAGACCAGGTGCGCCTCGATCCCGACCGGCAGGTCGGCGACGATGCCCCGCATCGCGCGATCCACATCCGCCCCGAGCTCGAGGATGTCGCCGCCCTCGCGCATCGAGATGGCAAGGCCGATGGCGCGCTCGCCATCGACGTGCAGGAGCGGCTGCGGCGGGTCCACGAAGCCGCGCCGGACGGTGGCGATGTCGCCGAGACGGATCGCGCGACCGTCGGCGATCAGCGAGACCTCGAGGATGTCGTTCTCGGTCTCGAAGGCGCCGGTGACCCGGAGGACGAGGTTCTCCTTGCCGGAGCTGAAGGTGCCCGACGGGCGCACCACGTTCTGCGCGGCGACGGCCTGGAAGATCTGCCCGTAGTCGAGCCCCATGGCCGCCACCCGGTCGGCCTGGAACTCGATGAACACCGTGTCGTCCTGGACGCCGATGAACTCCACCTTGCCGATGCCGTCGACCTCGGCCATCAGCCGCGTTCGCGCGAAATCCACGTAGTCCCGCAGTTCGCGGACGGTGAATCCGTCCGACGTGAAGCCGTAGACGATGCCGAAGACGTCGCCGAAGTTGTCGTTGAAGAAGGGGCCGAGCACTCCTTGCGGCAGGGTGTGGCGGATGTCGCCGACGGAATTGCGCACCTCCTGCCAGACGTCTGCCACGCGCTCCGGCGGGAAGGCGCCGTCGAGATCGACGTAGACCGTCACGATGCCCGGCCGGGTGATTGAGCGGATCGCGTCGAGCCCCGTCGTCTCCTCGAGCCGGCGCTCGAGCCGGTCGGTCAGTTGCTGCTGCGTCTCCTCGAGGGTGGCGCCGGGCCAGACGGCGGTCACCAGCATCGTCTTGATCGTGAAGGTGGGGTCCTCGTCCCGGCCCAGATTGATGAAGGCGACGGCGCCGGCAATGACGGCCACCAGCATGAAGTAGATGGTCAGCGCCCGGTTGCGGGTCGCCCATTCCGAGAGATTCGGGCCGATCATGAGCCTTCCCCGAGCAGGCGGACCTGTTGGCCCGGACGCAGCGCCTGCACACCGGCGGTGACGATCCGCTCGCCGACCTCCACGCCGGAGGCGATGCCGATGCTGGTGGGCGCGTAGCGCGTCACCTCCACCGGGCGGAGCGCGACGGTGTTGCTCGCCGGGTCCACGACCCAGACCGCAGGCGCGCCGTCCATGGCCGTCAGAGAGGAGGCCGGCAGCTCGATCCCGCCCCTCGGGCCGAAGTGGACGCGCCCGTTGACGGTGGAGCCGAGCCGCATGGCCTCGGGCGGGTCGATGAGGCCGATGCGCACACGGATGGTGCCGGTGGTCGGATCGGCGCGCGGCGCGACCTCCCTCACGCGCCCCAGGGCGGTCACGGACGGATTGAGGCTCAAGGCCACCTCCACCTCGGGATCGGGCGGGGTGGCCGCCGCGATCGCGGCCGGCACGTCGAACACGGCGTCCTTGCCCTCGTCGCGCGCGAGCTGGACGATTCGGCGGCCGGCGGTGACCACCTCGCCCGCTTCCGCGCCGACTGCGGTGACGACGCCAGCGGCATCGGCCTCGAGCACGGTGTCGGCGAGCCTGCGGCGTGCGATCGAGACCTTTGCTTCGGCCGCGTCGAAGGCGCCCTGGGCGGACGCCAGCGTCTGCTCGGCGCGCTGGAGGCCGGCCAGCGAGATGATGTCACGCTCGAACAGCTGGCGTTGGCGACCGAAGTTGGCCTGCGCCTCGGCGAGTTGCGCGGCGGTGGCGGATTGCGCCGCCTCGGCGGCACGCACGGCGTTCGCCTCGTCGGCCGGGTCGAGCCGCGCAATGACCTGACCGGGCTCGACCGTGTCGCCCACGCTGACGAGCCGCTCGACGAGCTGCCCGCCGATGCGGAAGCTGAGGTCGACCTCGACCTGGCTCTCCACCGTGCCGGAGAGGGTGATCGTCTCGCCGACGGTGCTCTCCGCCACGACGATGGAGCGCACGGGGCGAACCTCGGGCGCCTCGGCGGCCTCCTCCTGCTGGCAGGCGCCCACCGCCGTGCCGAGCCCGAGTACCAGGAGAAGACCGCGGGCGGCTGACCGGACAGAATGCATTGGGACTCCCTTGAGACCGATTGACCGTTGGTGGCGCAGTCGAAGTCAGGCCGGCCCGAGCGGCAGCCCGACGAGGTACCACGCCACCAGCAGCAGGACCCAGACCACGAAGAGGATGGCCGTGTAGGGCAGCATCAGCGCCACGATCGTCCCGATGCCCGCGTCCTTCTGGTACTTCTGCGCGAACCCCACCATGACCGCGAGATAGACGTTCAGGGGCGTGACGACGTTCATCGGGCTGTCGCCGACGCGGTAGGCCGCGAGCACGAGGTCGGGGTCGCCGCCGAGCCGCATGAACAGCGGGATGAACACAGGAGCGAGGATCGCCCACTTCGCCAGCGCGCCCGTCAGGATGATGTCGATGATCGCGACGAGGATGACGAACAGGAAGATGTAGCTGACTGCCCCGAGCGGCGCCGTCTGCAGGATGTCGGCAAGGTTCACCGCGAGAACGGTGGCGAGGTTCGTGTAGTTGAAGAACGCGATGAAGTTCGCGATCACGAAGAGGAGGAAGATCATCCCCGCGAGATTGCCCCAGGTCTTGACGACGAGGCCGATCGCGGCGGTGGCGTTCTCGATGGTGCCCGCCGCCCGGCCGTAGGCGTAGCCCACGAACAGGAACGTCGTGCTGATGAGGATGATGAGGCCGCTCATGAACGGCGAGCCGGCCATGATCCCGCCCGTCTCCTGGTTGCGCAGGATGCCCCACGGGATCGGCGGCAGGGTCAGCGCGGCGATCACGACCGCCACGACCAGGAGCGCGCGCCCGGCCGCCTTCAGCCCGCGCTGCTCGGCCTCGCTGAGGCCGTCGTGGACCTCGACGGGCACGCCGCCGGTGTAGGGCCCGAGCCGCGGCTCGACGTACTTCTCGGTGATGAGCGTGCAGACGATCGCCATGACGATCGACGAGGCGATCATGAAGAAGAGGTTGCCGACGGGCGTGATCTGCTGGGCGGGATTGACCGAGCGGATCGCGTCGTTGGTCACCTCGACCAGGAGCGCGTCGGTCGGGGTGATGAAGACGTTGACGAGGAACACCGCGGCCACGCCGCTGAACCCGGCGGCGAGGCCGGCGAGCGGGTGCCGGCCGAGGCTGTGGAAGGCGGCCGCGGCGAGAGGCACGAGGACGAGGTAACCGGCGTCCGCGGCGATCGAGGACACCACGCCGACGGAGACGATCATGAAGGTGAAGATGCTGGCCGGCGCGACGGAGACGAGTTTCCGCACGAGGGTCGCGATCAGGCCCGATTCCTCGGCAAGTCCGACGCCGATCATGGCGACGAGGATGACGCCCACTCCGGTGAAGGCGAGGAAGTTGGCCACCGGGCTGGTGACCATGAACCGGATCCCGTCGGGCGACAGGAGGCTGCGCACCGAGGATTCCTGCGTGACGATGTCGCCGAGGGCGACGTCGTAGCCCTCGTAGGTCACGGACGTGCCCAACAGCCCGAAGATCGCCGACAGGACGATGATGATGCCGATCAGGATGAAGAAGATGATGGCCGGGTGCGGGACTGCGTTGCCCACCCGCTCGACCGTTCCGAGAAACCCGCTCAGGGAGCCCTGTTTCCCGGGATCGGCCTGATTTGTCGTCACCATGTTCAACCCCCTTGACCGGTCGACCCCGGATTCACAGCAACCGACTCACGCACCGCTCACGCCCGAACCCGCTCAGAAGAACCAGCGCGCGCCGAGGAGCACGCCGGTGGCGTCCTGGTAGCTCACCGCCGTCCGGTCGCTGTAGTTGAACTTCAGGAGCGCGGCATAGACGTCGAGTGACAGCTCGTCGAAGCTCTGAACGGCGCCGATCCCGTAGGTCTCCGTTACAGCCCCGTTCGACACGAAGTCCTCACCGCGATAGTAGTCCACGAACAACGACGTCTTGCCCTGCGGAATCAGGTCTGCCCGCCAGCCGGCCTTGACGTATCCGTACTGCGGACCGTCGATCCGCGATCCGGCCGCGACGTTGAGGTTGAGCCCGGTGGGGTTGTGATAGAACGACGCCGACCCGATCACCCGCTCCTGGGTGTCGGCGCCCTCGTTGAACTGCCAGCCGAAGCCGAGCGCGGTCTGGACGGACACGTCGCCCATGTCTCCCGACCACCGCGCCGCCACGTCTGCATAGTCGGCGTCGTCGTTCTGGTTCAGGATGTTGACGCCGTAGGACGTCGACAGCACCAGCCCGTTGTAGCTCGGCGTGTCGTAGCGGACGCGGAACAGGCGGGCCACGTTGAAGCTGCTGTTGACCTGCCCGACGGTGACGCCCGTGAGGTTTCCGTCGGTGTCGCGGAACTGCCACGACCCGAACCCGTCCGTGGCGTCGGTCGGACTGACGATGAAGGTGAACGAGCTGTCGAGGCCCGCGGCGCCATCCGCCGCGGTGCTGCCCTGCCCGAAGGAGACGCTGCCGTAGTTCGTATCGACGGCCGCCTCGAACCACCGCAGCGAGGTGCGCTGCCAGTCGATCCAGTCCGGCGTCTCTGTTTGCGACACAAGGGCGCTGTTGCGAAGGCCGAGCCCCGTCTCGAACCGCAGCCGCAGCGTCGCCTCGTCGAGGGGCTGCTCGATCCGGAAGCCGAGCCGGCTGTTCCAGTTGCCGTTGTCGACGACGCCGTCGTTCGTCTGACCGCCGTCGTCGAAGCTCTGGTAGGTCGGGTTGAACTGCCCGTAGAAGATGATCTCGCCGCCGGACTGGCTCCTGAACACCAGCCTTTGGTCTTCATCGGGGAGCGTGATGGTTTCTTCGCCTTCGTCCGTCTCCGACAGGGTTTCGGTCTGCGCCCAACCGGTACCTGCCGTGCAGAGAAGGGCGCCTCCCAGGAAGACGCATCCGGCCGCCTGACGTTTGCCGATGGCGAGAACGGAAAACGACCGGATCGCTGTGAGAGTGTCCATGTCGCGCCCCTTCTATCGCTGAACAACGTCGCGCCACCCCGGCCACTCGCCGGGCAGCCTCCGGAAACTCCTCGAATCCAGGTGCCGGTTTGACCGGAATCACCCTGCCGCCTGGCCAGTCCCCGGACCCCTCAACCGGAAAGGATGTCCGGAATGATCCCGGATGGACTGCCTGGCTGCTCCTGAAATCCGCCTCGCGCCGCTCAGCGACGTCGCCGGCGCAGAGTAACGGTTCGATGCAGGGAGAATGTCCGAATCCAGACCTTTGTCGCGTCCAGAAGAAATCCTCCGCGACGGGGCTCCGGGAGGAGGGCCGGCGCATCCCCAAGGGGCGGCGGGCCGGCTGTCCCGACCGGGTTCTGCACCGCCATCGGCAGGTCGTCCCCGATCGCTCCCCGCGGGCGCTTCCCGTCAGGACGAGCGCCGGTCCGCCGTCGTCGACCAGGGCGATCGGCCATCGAGGCTGCTCGACCGCAAGGCAGCTCCCGGCCGATGGCGACCGCGGCGGATCGCGGGGAGGAGCGCCGTGACGGCCCGTTGCCCCCTTGTTGCATCAGTGTGCAATAGATAGCTTCTGAAGAGCCCTCCAGCTTGCGAGAATGCATGTCCACTCAGAACCAGGCAAAGCCGATCACCCTTGCGCTGCAGGGCGGCGGCTCGCACGGCGCCATGACATGGGGGGTGCTCGACCGGTTGCTCGAGGACGAGCGGCTGCTCATTCGGGCCATAAGCGGGACGAGCGCGGGGGCGATGAACGCCGTGGCCCTTGCCGACGGCATGGCTCGGGGCGGCCGCGAGGGCGCACGCGAGGCGCTGGCGGCATTCTGGAAAGCCGTCAGCGATTCCGCCCGCTTCTCGCCGATCCAGCGCAGCCCGGTCGACCGGCTGGTCGGAAACTACAGCCTCGACACCTCGCCCAGCTACCTGTTCTTCGAGGGGCTGACGCGGATGTTCTCGCCCTACGACCTGAACCCGACCGGCTACAATCCGCTCCGCCAACTTCTCGACGACATGGTGAATTTCGACCGGGTGAACGCCCAGACGGACCTGTCCGTCCACGTCACCGCGACGAATGTCAGGACCGGACGCTCGCGTGTCTTCGGGCCGGGCGAGCTCGGGACGGACGCCGTGCTCGCCTCGGCCTGCCTGCCGCAGATGTTCCCGGCGGTCGAGATCGACGGCGAGGCCTACTGGGACGGAGGCTTCAGCGGCAACCCGGCGCTCTATCCCCTCCTGACGAGCCCCGAGGCGCCCGACATCCTCGTCGTGCAGATCAACCCGATCCTGCGCGAGGCGCTTCCCCGCACCGCGCGCGACATCATGAACCGGGTCAACGAGATCAGCTTCAACTCGAGCCTGGTTAAGGAGCTGCGCGCCATCGCGCTGATGCAGCGGGTCGCGGCGGAGCGCGGGATCGACCTCGGCGTCTACACGCACACCTACCTGCACCTGATCCACACCGACCTCGAGGTGAAGGATCTGGTGGCCTCGAGCAAGCTGAACGCCGAGTGGAGCTATCTCACCCTGCTCTTCGACCTTGGCCGCCGCTGGGCGGACGCCTGGCTCGAGGAGAACTTCGACGCGATCGGCCGGCGCTCGACCCTCGACTTCGACGACCTCATGGGCGAGGCCCGGCTGCCATCCCCCGGACTCAACGGTCGGCCGGCGGCCGAGGACGGGATCGAGGGCGCGGTCGCCACGAATGATCCGCCCGCTGCCGATGCGGCGCGGAGGGCACGGCCGGTCCGTCGGCCTGGAGCGCCTCGGCCCGAGGGCCTCCTGCGGTGACGGCATCCGGCCTCGCGCGGTTCGGGGACCTGGCTCGTGCAGAGGTCGCGCTGCTCAACGGCCTCGGCAGCGGCTCGTTCGATCTTCTTGGCGCCGGTGGCCTGCCCGACGAAGGCGACGACAGCCGCAAGGTGCGGGCCGAGCTGATCCGGTGGCTGCTTCTTGGCGGGGCCGACGCGCCGCGGATGCATGAGAAGGGCCTGCGCCTGAGCGGGGCCTGGATCGTCGGGCCTCTCGATCTCGAGGGGTGTCGCGTGCCGCGCGACATCGGCCTTCTCGACTGCCGGTTCGAAGCGACCCCGGTGCTCCTTTCGGCCATCATCGACACGCTGGCCTTCGACGGCTCCGATCTGCCGGGGCTGACCGCCAACCGGCTGGATGCGCGCGGCGATCTCCTGTTCCGGTCCGCCACGGTCCGAGGCCGGGTGGAGCTGCGCGGGGCGCGCATCGGCGGCGACATGGTCTTCGACGGCGCCTGGCTCGACGGCTCCGGCGACCGTGCCCTGCAGGCCGAGCGGATCTCCGTGCGCGGGGGCGTCCTGTTCCGGGGAGCGACCGTGCGCGGGGGCCTCGCCGCGTCCGGCGGGCGCATCGGCGGGGATCTCGACCTGATGGGCGCCACCATCGAGGCTCCGGACGGCCTCGCGCTCGAAGCCAATTCGATGCAGGTCGACGGGGACATCATCTTCCGTCTCGCCGCCGTCACCGGCTCGGTGTCGCTCGTCACGGCGCGGATCGGCGGCGATCTCGACCTTTCGGGCGCAAGCATCAGCCGCCCCGACGCGATTGCCGTGGACCTCGGCAGGACCGGCGTCGCGGGCGCGTTCTTCCTTCGGGACGGGGCGAGGGTGACCGGCACGCTGAGCCTGGACGGCGCCACGCTCGGCGCAATCGTGGACGACCCGGCGAGTTGGCCAGACAAGGGGGACCTGCGGCTGAACCGCTGCCTCTACGGCGCCTTCCTCGGCAGCGTCGTCGGCGCGCCCGAGCGGCTCGACTGGCTGGCGCGCCAGTCTCCCGAGCGCTGGGGCGAGGACTTCTGGCCCCAGCCCTACGAGCAGCTGGCCCGTGTGCTGGGCGAGATGGGGCATGACGAGGACAAGCGCAGCATCCTCATCGAGAAGGAGCGGCTCGCCCGCCGCGCCCGCCGGCGGCGCGCCGGGTCCCCCGCCATGCGGCTGCTCCTGCGCGTCAAGGACGCGGTGCTGGGGCTCACCACCGGCTACGGGCGGATGCCCCTGCTCGCGATCGTCTGGATCTTCGGGCTCTGGGCCGCGGGCACGGCCCTTTTCGTCCACCTCGATAGGACCAGCGCCATGCGTCCGAATTCGCCCGTGGTCCTGCGGTCGCCCGAATGGGTGCTCTGCGCGACGCCGAAGGGCGAGACCGCGTTCCTGCCCTCGCTCGGCTCCGCGCGCGCGGGCCTGGCCGATCCGGGGGAGACACAGCTGACCTGCTATCGCCGCCAGCCCGAAGCCTCGGCCTATCCGAAGTTCAATTCCGCGATGCTGTCGGCCGATGCGATCATCCCGGGTTCCGCCAGCGGGCAGAGCACCTACTGGTCGCCCGATACACGCACCGCAGCAGGTTATTGGGGAAAGTGGTTCATGTACTTTCAGACCATCGCCGGGATTGCCTTGGGGTTACTTGCCGTCGCCGGCTTTTCAGGTATCGTGAAATCCAACTGAGCCGAGGCGGTGTTCGAGGAGCTTCGGCGGGACGGCTCGGCCCGGATCGAGGTTCTCCTCGGCGGGCCACCCGGCGGATGGGAACTGGTCGACCGGCTCCTGGCGCCCGTGCTCGAGTGCCGGGGAGCCCGGGACCGGATGGGCTCACCTGCCTCCTGGAGATCCCGCTCATGCCGAGCGACTTCACCAGATCGTCGACGGAGCGGGTCGAGATCCCCTGGAGGTAGGCGTCCTGGATGACCGCCGACAGCGCCTTCTCCGCCACCCGGCGCGGCTGCAGAATGCCCGGGACGCAGTTCCCCTTGCGCGGGCGACTCTGGAACCTCGGCGAAGGGCATTGCAGGGCGGTGGCCGCGGAGCAGCTTTCTTCGCTTGGGAAACAGGAAAGGTGCCCGCGCCAGCGGGCCGGGTTATCGCCCTCGCGAAGCCCCTTCGCCTTGGCGAACCGGCGTTTGGCCGTCGCAACCGGGCTGGGGCTTGGCTATCCTCGTATCCGTCCGGGCAGTCCTGCTCACGGCTCGCCCCAGAACATCTGGCGCCGGTCCCAGATCTTCTCGCCGATCAGGCAGTCCGAGGGATCGTCGGGGACGAATTGCGCCGGCAGGAACTTGGCCGCCGCCGGGGCCGCAGCGATCTCGAGGACGAGCTTGCGGCGGACCGCCTCGCCGAAGTCCTCCCAGTCGAGGACCGGGATCACGAAGGAGCCCGCGCCGCCGATCACGCAGTTCTCGTAGTAGATGTCCAGCCTCTCGACGTGCCAGCGGCTGCCCATGCCCTCGCGGGTCATCAGCGGCAGGCCGTTGATCACGATTCCCTCCGCCAGGACCTGGTCGCGTGCCTCTGCGACCGGGCGCCCCTGGTTGTTCGGGCCGTCCCCCGAGACGTCGATCACCCGGCGGAGCCCCTCGTATTCGTTCGATCCGATCGCGGCTGCGCCGAACACCAGCGCCCCGGAGATGGAGGTTCGCCGCAGCGCGGGGTCGAAGGCGTTGGAGAGGCTCGCGGCGAAGGCCTCCAGGTCCTCGCGGGTCTCCAGAAGCCGCCAGGGAACGACGACCTCCTGGGTCCCGGCCCACTCCACATAGGTGATGGCGACGCGCTGCAGGAGGCCCGAGCGGACCGCCTCGTAGACCTCGTCCGAGCGGAGCGCCGCCGCGTATCCGCGGCGCTGGATCTCCAGCTCGCGCTCGGTCATGGACCGCGAGACATCCACCAGCAGCACGAGCTCGAGGTCCACCTCGAGGCCGTCTGCCGCGGCCGGCGTCGCGAGGGTCGCGACCGTGAGGAGAGCGGCGATGCGGCGCATCGGTTGATGATGCACGCGGGCGAGGGGAGCGTCCAATCACGAAGCCTTGCGGCCCGGCGCCGACCCGTGAATCCGACGTCCTCGGCGGGGCCGACTACCGGAGCCGGTCCGGCCGCCTCGGCTTCTCGCCGGCGGCCGGACCGCTGCGGTCACTTCTTGCCGCGGGAGACCTGCTCGCCGGAAACCAGGCGGCTGCCGGCGTTGCCCCAGCCGGAGTCGCCCGGCGCGGTGGCGTTCTTGCCGCTGACGTTCGGCGCGGCGCCGCCGATCCCCGGCGTGGACTTCAGCGTCTCCGCCATGTTCCTGGCCGCGCCGCTGTTGCTCTCCGCGAAAGCGGAACCGGACACCAGCATCATCGCGACGGCTGCGAGGGCAATAGACTTTTTCATGAAACGATCACTCCCTAGAAAACCAGGCGACAGCAGTGTCACCGGCACAATTACGCCGTCGCCCGGACAGTGGATCACTTCTTTACGTAAAGTATCATTTCGGGGCATGTGGCGCCGGCTGGCGAGGCGCCGGTTCGTCCGCCCGGTCCGGCCCCTGTCAATGCAGGCAGGCACCGGCCTCCGTCCAGGCGCCGCCGCCGTCGAGGCAGGCGTCCTGGGCGAGGAAGGTCGAGATCCGCGGCAGGGCGGCGAGGGCAGCGACGGCGAGCGCCAGCACCACCACGGCGATCCACCTGTAGCCCATGGCCCGATCCCCTTGCCTGCCCGCCAGCCCTCCGGCCGCGCATGCCCCCGATGGAACTCCGCCCTACTCGCGAGGCGGTCTTTGTGGGATCATGGGACGGCCAGATCCCGCCAGGAGCCCGTGCCATGTTCCGCCTTCCGGTGTTGTCGGCCGTGTTCGTCCTGCTTCTGGCGGGCTGCGTCAGCGCCGGCCCCGACCTCTCCGCCGACGGCCACCGGGCGGTCGCCACCGCCGACGTCAACCTCCGCGCCGGCCCTGGCACCCGTTTCCCGGTCGTCGACGTCGTGCGCCGGGGCGCGACGGTGGCGGTCATCGGCTGCCTTGCGGACCGCGCCTGGTGCGACGTCGGCTACCAGGGCAGGCGCGGCTGGCTGTCGTCCCGCTACATCAGCACCTTCTACGACCGCAACCAGGTCTTTGTCGCGAGGCCGCTCTACGCCACCCCGGTCATCGTGTTCGACTTCGGCTACTGGGACAGATGGTACCGGTCGTACCCCTGGTACGGCCAGCGCTGGCGCCATCCGCCCCGCCGCTATCCCGACTGGCGCTCCCCGCCGCGCCGCAATGACGTCTACATCTATCCGCGCGGCGGTCCGGTGATCAGGCGCAACGATTGAGCCATGCCGACATTTCCGGTGCGCACTCCCGTCCCGGTGACCGGGACGAAATCATGGACAGGGTACTGGTCTGGCTCGCCGGGGTGGTGATCCTGCTGCTCAGCGCCCTGCAACTCGTGGCCGTTGTCGTCGAGGCGATCGGACCGGCAGTCCCTGATCGCGCCGGGCGTGCCCTGCCGCGATGTCCACCGAAAGGTCGCGGGCTTGCTGGACGGCCACCGTGGCTGGCGGTTCGACCACCATCTCGGCCACGGCGTCGGGCTGAGGCCGTTGAAGACGCGGCGCATCAACCCGCACCGGGACGACCGCTTCGAGGTGGCGACGTCTTCACGCTCGAACCCGGCCTCCATGCGCCGGAGCCGGGGGCTGGGGCCGGGTCGAGGACGACTACCTGCTCCCGCCCGCCGTCCTCGTGCGGCTCTCCAACTCGGCAGCCTGCGTCCCGCGTTGACGGGACCTGCTAGGCCGGTTTTCCGGGGGTCTCTGTCGAGCATCCGCCCCGGTCCTGTTTCGCCGGAACGCTTGACCCGGCGACCGCGGGCGAAGCGGGCGCGTCCGGTGCATCGGAACCGCCCGGCGGCGGAGCGGGTTGGTGCCGCAATGCCGGCGCCGCTGCGGACCCCGACCGGGGGTATCCCCGCCCACGCCGACCATACCCGGAGGCCCGCCATGCCGCTCTGGCGCATCACACCCGCCGCCGAGCCCGACGACCCGCGCTGGATGACCGGACCGATCTTCGAGGAGGTGATCGTGCGCGCGCCGCTCGCCTCCGCCGCCCGGGTGGCGGCGGCGGAGATGGAGGCGCGCCTGTTTCCCTACGACGACATCCGCAACCACGCCCACCTCGAGGCGAGCGCGTTCCCCAGCGCCTTCTTCGACGAGAAGCTCTACCACGTCGAGGCCGCGCTCGGCCACGCGGAGCCCGGCGGCCCCGAGGGCGAGGCCGAGGTGCTCTCGGCTCGGATGCGGGAGGGCTGAGTCTCAGCCCGAACGGGCGGTCGTCTTGCGGCGGGTGCTGGTCGTCTTCGGCTTGGCCGGGGCCTCCGCGCCGTTGCCGGACGCGGCCGCCTTGGCGCGGGGCGTCTTCGCCTCGCCGCCGGCCGGCTCCGCCTTGGCCGCCGCCTTGCGGGTCCCCGAGCGCCGTGGCGGCTTCTCCGGAACGCCCTCGACGGCGGCCGGGCCGCTCTCCTTCTCGACGAGGTTCCGGGCCTTGGTCCAATGCTCCTCGGCGCGGCCGTGGGGGCGGCCCTCCTCCACCCAGATCTCGTACGCCTTCTGACGGATGCGTTCCTCGTTGTCGTTCATGGCGCACTCCCTTCTGGCACGATTGGGTAACCACGGCCGCCGCCGGAATGTTCCCGGACCGGCGGCATGGGGCCGCGAAGCGGCCGCTGCGGCGACTTTGACCGAGCCCGGCGCCGAGGGCAACGGCTCCGGGCCCGGCCTCACGCATTCGGCGGGTAGGGGCTCGATCCGAGCAGGCGGGCGAGGTGGACCGCATTGACCGCCAGCATCTCCACAGTCGAGGAGACCTTGTCCGGAATCTCGTCCAGCTGCTCGAAATCGGTGCCGCCCATCGCCTCGCCGACCCAGTAGGCGACGGCGTTGGCCGGGATGGTGAAGCCGACGTCGTTCAGCGCCTGGTAGAGCTCGGCCGAGACGTGGTGGGCGCCGTCCTCGTTGCCGACCACCGCCACCGTGGCCACCCGCCCGTAGGAGGGCATCCGCCCGCCGTCGTCGGTCTCGCCGAGGAAGGCGTCGAGCCGTTCCAGGGCCCGCTTCGCGACGCTGGAGGGCTGGCCCATCCAGATCGGCGTGCCGAACACGAGGATCTCCGCCCCGAGGATGCGGCGGCGGATTTCCGGCCATTCGTCGCCCTCGCCCTCGTCGGAGGTGACCCCGGCTTTGACGTCGTGGTCGACCAGCCGGACGACCCCGGTGTTCTCCACGCCATGGCGGGCGAGGGCGTCGAGCACCAGGCCGAGCATCACGTCTGTGGAGGAGGTCTTGCCCGAGGTGCTCGGCTTCAGCGTGGCGTTGAGGGCGATGGCGCGCATCGGCGGGTCTCCTTTGCGGGTCGGCAGGTCCGGAGGAAAGGCGCAGCGGCGATGGTTTGTTCCCGCCTCGGCCCGGAACATCGGCGCGGCCCGCCCGTTGTCCAGACAACATGGATCAACAAGGGAGACTGCCATGACCCGCCAATTCCTGCTCGTCGCCGGGCTCGTCGGCGCCGGGCTCGCCGCGCTGCCGGCGCTGGCCCAGGAGCCGGATCCCGCGCCCGCGCCGTTTCCGCCCGCCGCCACCGCCGACGAGATTCCCGGCGAGGACCGCACCCTCGTCACGCCGCCGATGGCGCCGGACGCCATCCAGGGACCGGGCGCGCGCAACCCGGTGGCTCCGCAGCCGCTGGCGGAGGTCGGCAGCGCGGTGTTCGTGACGAACGCGACCAGCTTCCTCACGCTCGCCATCGGCGCGAGCCGGCTCGCCGACACCCAGGCCGGCAGCGAACGGATCACGGCCCTCGCCCGCGAGATGGCCTCGGTGCACCTCGACGCCCGCGAGGCGCTGCAGCGGGCCGCCACCACCGACCGCTACGACGTCGGCTTCCCGCCGAGCGACGAACTGATGGTGCAGGGCCACGAGCAGCTGCTGCTGGACCTCTCCGCCCAGGCCGGCGCCGACTTCGACCGCCGCTACGTGGACATGCTGGTCCAGATCCACCGCCAGATGGACGAGATGTTCGCAACCTATGCCGACGCGGGCGACGACCCCCAGATCCAGGTGTTCGCGGAGGAGATGCTGCCGGTGATCCGGCGGCACCTGCAGCTTGCGCTCGAGATCGAGGGCGCCGGCTGAGGCCGGCGACGGTTCGCCGCGGCCCCCGGGGGCACCAACGGCAAGCGGCCCCGCCTCTGGGAGGCGGGGCCGCGCTGCGTCGGGCCTCCGGCGAGACGCCGGGTTCTCGGGACAGTCCCCGTCAGTGCCGCGGGCGCTCCTTTTCCGGACTGCCGATGCCGGTGGTGCCGGCGTTGGCGCCCGAGGTGGCCCCGCCGGTGCCGGCCCCGGTCACGCCGCCGCCGGCGGTGAGGCCGGGGTCGCGCGGCGCGGCCCCGGTGGTCGCCCGCGTGCCCTCCATCTCCGCCTCCGCCCGGCGGCGGACCCGGAGGTTGTTCTGGCAATGGGTGACGCCGGAGACCGAGTCCGCCACGTCTTCGGCACGGCGCTTGGCGGAGCGGCTGTCGACATAGCCGTTCAGCGTCACCTCGCCGTCGGAGACGTGCACCTCCATCTCGCGCCCGTCCACATAGGGATCGTCGGCGATGCGGTCGTTGACGTCCTCGGCGATGCGGGCGTCGGTGCGGCGGTAGCCCTTGGGGCCGCGGCCGCGGTGGTCCTCCCGCTCGCGGCGACGCTCGGCGTCCTCGTCACCGAACCAGGACGACACCTCGTCGCTGGCGCGGTCCCACCAGGACCGCTCGTGGCCGCCGCCGTGCCAGTCGCGCTCGCCCTCGCCGCCGTAGCCGCGGCCGAGGTAGCCGGGCCCCGGCGCGCCCCGGCCGGCGCCGCGATAGCCGCCGTAGCGGCCGCCCGGCCCGGAGGTCCGGCCGTAGTCGCGGTCGTAGCCGGCGCGACGGTCGGAGCCGCGGCCGTACTCCTCGCCATAGCCGTGCTCATGGCCCGGGTGGCCCATCTCGCCGCCCATGGTGCGCCCCTCCGAGTGGGTGCCGAAGTCGCGGCCGCCGTAGTCCTCGCGGAACTCGTGGCGGCCCGGGTCCATCGCCGCGCGCGGCGGGTCGGCGCTTCGGGGCCCGTAGGCGCCGTAGCCCCGGTCGGGCCGGTCGCCGGTGCCGAAGTCGCGGTCGTCCGCCTGGCCGCGTCGGCGCTCCGTGTCGACGTCCATCTCGCGGGGCCGACGACCACCGTAGCCGCCGAAGCGACGCTCCTCGTCGAGTTCCTCGCGGTAGTTCATGCGCTGTCGGTCGCGCCAGTCGTCACGGGGCCTCTGCCCCTCGTCCCAGTCGCGTGCCATGGGGTGATCTCCTTGTGTCCCGGCCGGGAGGGGACTCGCCCCCGCCGCCATATTCAAACAACGGAAACCGCCGTCGCCGGTTCCGGCCGCGCCGACCCGCCGCGGACCCCGCCGGGCCGGCGCGGCGGCGGTCTCACTCGGCGGCCGCGGCGCCGGCGCGAAGCGCGGCGAGGCGGCTGCGCAGGAGTGCGTCCACCTCGTCGGCGCG
The DNA here is from genome assembly GCA_041687675.1 of Pleomorphomonas sp. Taxonomy (GTDB): domain Bacteria; phylum Pseudomonadota; class Alphaproteobacteria; order Rhizobiales; family Pleomorphomonadaceae; genus JAWLBM01. The sequence goes on from JAWLBM010000006.1 coordinate 28,346, forward strand.
GCGGGCGTAGGTGTGCTCGGCGGCGATCCGCTCGCGGGCGGCGGCGCCGATCCTTTGGGCGCGTTCGGGGTCGAGTTCGGCGAGGTGGCGGGCGACCTCCCCGCCGTCGCGCGCGACCAGCACCTCGCGGTCCGGCTCGAGGAAGAGCTCGATCCCCTCCCAGGCGTCGGTGACGAGGCAGGCCCCGGCGCCGGCCGCCTCGAAAACGCGGGTGGCCGGCGAGAAGCCGTTCGCCGCCATGCTGTCGCGGGCGACGTTGAGGACGGCGAGCGGGGTGACGTTGAAGGCGTTGTGGTCGGCCGTGCCGACATGGCCGAGCGCGACCACGTTCGCCGGCAGCCGGTGCGGCTCCCAGCCGGATCCGCCGAGCAGGAAGCGCCGGTCCGGCAGCCGCCGGGCCGGCTCCAGGAAGAAGGCGTCGACGCGCACCTCGCGGTCCGGCAGGCGGTTGCCGAGGAAGGCGAGGTCGGCGGCGAAGCGCGGGTCCGGCGGCACCGGATGGTGGGTGGAGGGATCGAGCGCGTTGTAGACCGGCACGCAGTCGCGCGCGCCGGCCGCGCGGTAGGCCTCGACCACCGGGTCGCCGCCGCCGTAGGTGAGGACGAGGTCGAGTTGCGGCAGGCGAGCGCGCAGGACCTCGGCCTCGCCGGCGGCGATCGCGGCGAGGGTCGCCGGGGCGTCGACGTCCCAGAACACCGTCACCGCGTCGGGCCGGGCGGCGTCCAGGACCGCCTCGATCAGCAGGTCGTCGAAGACCCCGACCCCGCTCGCCTTCACCACCACGTCGGCGTCCGCCGCCTCGGCGGCGACTCTGCGGGCGGCCGCCTCGGTGGCCGGCCAGACCCGCGAGGTCGCCCAGTCGGGCGGCTCGATGTCGCGGTGGGCCTGGCGGTCGAAGGCGTCGGGCTCGTAGAAGGTGATGTCGTGGCCGCGCTCGGCGAGTTCCCTGAGCAGGCCGCGGTAGTAGGTCGCCGCCCCGTTCCAGTAGGACGACAACAGGCTCGATCCATAGAAGGCGATGCGCACGGGTCGGGCTCCTCCATCGGTCCGGCGTGGACTGTGCCGGCTCAGAGTTCGATCAGGGCGTAGGGGCGGCCCCCCGGCTTGTCGATGTGCTCGGCGACGTTGTAGACGGGCTTGCCGCCCGGGGTATGGCCGAGGTGGCGGCCGCGGTGGGCGTGGCCGTGCACCACCACGTCGACCTCGAAGCGGTCGATGGTCTCGGCGAGGCGCGAGGAGCCCAGGAACGGGTAGATCTCCAGCGGCTCGCCCTCGATGGTCCCGACGATGGGGGCGTAGTGGAGCACCACCATGGTGCGCCGGGCCTTCACCTTGCGCATGGCGTTCTCGAGCTTCAGCGCCTCGTTCAGTCCTTCGCCGACGAACTTCTTCGTCGCCGCCTCGCCGAAGGAGCCGAGCATCCGGGTGCCGAAGCCCCCGGCGAATCCCTTGACCCCGACGAAGCCGACCTCGCCGACCACATGGGCCTCGCCGTCGAGGAGGCGCACGCCGGCGTCGATGAGGATGCCGGAGATCTGCTCGACGCATCCGCTGTCGTGGTCGTGGTTGCCGAGCACGGCGACCACCGGGATGCGGCAGGCCCGCAGCGCCCGGGCGAGCAGTTCGGCCTCCGACGGCTTGCCGCGGTCGGTGAGGTCGCCGGCGAGCACCAGGGCGTCGGCCTCCCGGTTCGCCGCCTCGATCACCTCGCCGATCGTGGCGTGGTTCTGCTCGGTCACGTGGATGTCGGCGATCGCCGCGACCCGGAACGGCCGCTCTGGGTCGGTCATGCGTCCGCGTCTCCGTCTCCGCCGATGTCAGCGAACCCCCAGGACTGCACCGCCGGTGCATAGTCGATCCGCGAGAACATCCTGCCGCGGCAGATCTTCATCCGCGGCTCGGGCAGGTCGAGCTGGTGTTGAAGGCGGTCGAGGAGTTCGTCGATCAGCCAGCGCGGCACCTTGTTCCGCTCGCTGGGATAGATCCACCGGAAGTTGAGAATATGCGTGAGGAGCACCTCCCAGTGGAGCTCCATGTAGCCGAGCAGCCGCTGCCAGTCGATCCGCTCGTGCTGCTTCAGGATGATGTGCACTACGTCCGCCCCGTCGTAGCGGTGGCGGACCTGGATGAAGGCCTTCGACCAGAGCAACTCGGTCGGCGGAACCAGGAGCACCTCTATGCCGCGCACGTCGGTGCGGCGGGCATCGGCGAACCAGGCCTCCGTCACCGGGACGGTGCCGTTCGAGGAGGCGTAGATGATGTCGAAGAAGTCGGAGCCGCGCCGGACCTTGGCGATCCAGCGCTCGTCCTCGATCTCGATGGCGTAGCCGAGGTCCTGGAAGTGGCTGAGGATGCGCGGGGCGTCGCCGGCCTTGCAGAAGACGTCGAGGTCCTTGGTCGGCCGGCTGATGCCGGTGTAGGCGGACACCGCGTAGGTCCCGGCCACCATGAACGGCAGGCCGCAGCCGGCCAGCACCCGCAGCACCTCGGTCTGGAACGCCTCCGCGCCCGGCCCCATGGTCTTCGGCTCCGCCGCCGCGATGATGGATTCCTGGGCGACGGTCACGCGGCCCCCATCGCGGCGAAGCGGCTCGCCCGCTCCGTTGCGAGCCCCGGGTTGGTGGCGGTCATGTCCCGGCCCTTTCGACATGCGAGCGCATGCTCCACTGAACCGCGCCGCCGGGTCTTGGTTCCGTCGTCCGCCGCGGCGCGGGCCGCCGTGGCGGGGCAATCCGGCCGGGCGCCGGCCTGGTGGTGACCGGTTGGAACTTCGGCGGCGGGGGAGGGTTGACTGGGGGCGTCGTCCGATGGCGCCGGGAAGCCGGACAAGGCTCCCGACCAGTGTTGATCCCGGAGGGGGCGGTACCAGTGGATCTTCTTGCGCCCGACGGGCGCGGGGAGGCGGGCTGGAGCTTCATGACGAAGCGTCGCCGCCGGATTCCCCGGGAAAATCGGAGGAATACCGACATGAAGTCCAATCTGTTTCTCGCCCTTCTGGGCTCCGCCGGCCTTACCATCGCCTCCATGGGCACCGCGTCCGCGCAGCAGTCCTGCGCCGAACTGATCGCGCAGTTCCAGGGCGACTGGACCGTCAAGGAGGAGACCGCCGCGATCCAGCCCGACACCGCGGTCAACCCGTCCGAGGACGACACCCAGGGCGAGGGCTCCAGCACCACGGCCACCATGCAGGTCTACGACGACGCCTGGGCCTCCGGGAACCCGGAGCTCGACGAGCTGATGGCCCGTGCCTACGCGGCCGACGCGGCCGGCGACGAGGCCGCCTGCGCGCAGATCCTCGAAGAGGCCCGCGGCATGATGTGATCCCGCATGGGATGCATCGAGAACGGCCGGACCCCCGGCCGTGGGGGCCGCCCCGCCGCGCCGCGCCGGGGCCCCCCCCGCCCCCGCGCGGGGGGCCCCCGGGCGCCGGCGCGCCCCCGGGACCGCCCCGGCCGCAGCGCGCCTGCGACCGGGGCGTTCATGTTCCGGGCGGCGGCCACGGCGGGCTCTGCCCCGGGCCGCGGAACCAAGCCCACGTCCGGGGTTTGACACCCGACCGACCAGGACCTGACCGGAGGCCATCAGCCATGTCCGACACCACCCTCCCGCCGCAGCACCAGGACCAGCAACCCGGCGTCGAGAGCGAGATGCATCCTCGCCCGGAGTACGAGCCGCGCTTCCCCGGGGCCGGGCGGCTCAAGGGCAAGGTCGCGCTGGTGACCGGCGGCGACAGCGGCATCGGCCGCGCCGTCGCGGTGGCTTTCGCCAGCGAGGGCGCGGACGTCGCCATCATCTATCTCGACGAGCACGGAGATGCGGACGAGACGGCGCGCCTGGTCGCCGCGCATGGAGGCGAGGCGATGTCGCTGGCCGGCGACGTCGGGCAGGAATCCTTCTGCAAGGACGCGGTGGACGCGGTGATCGACCGCTTCGGACGCATCGACATCCTGGTCAATAACGCCGCCGAGCAGCACGAGGTGAAGGAGGTGCTGGAGATCCCGGAGGAGCAGCTCGAGCGCACCTTCCGCACCAACGTCTTCGGCTACTTCTTCATGGCCAAGATCGTGCTGCGGCACATGGGCTCCGGCGGCGCGATCATCAACACCACCTCGGTCACCGCCTACCGGGGCAACAAGACGCTGATCGACTACTCCGCGACCAAGGGCGCCATCCTCGCCTTCACGCGCTCGCTCGCCTCGGTGCTGGTCGACAAGGGCATCCGCGTCAATGCGGTGGCCCCGGGCCCGATCTGGACGCCGCTGATCCCGGCCTCCTTCGAGCCCGACCACGTGGCCCAGTTCGGCACGAACGTGCCGATGGGCCGGCCCGGCCAGCCGAACGAGGTGGCCCCCTGCTTCGTGTTCCTCGCCAGCGAGGACGCGTCCTACATGACCGGGCAGGTGCTGCACCCGAACGGCGGCGCCCCCGTGGAATCCTGACGAGGAGACCGGCTGATGGAACGCTACTGCGTGGTCAAGGAGGAGGTCGTCGACGACGTGATCGTCGGCGCGGAGGTGCTGCACGCGACGGAGACGGACTCGCGCGCCGAGGCCGAGGCGGCGGCCGAGGCCGCGGCGAAAGCCAACCAGACATTCGGCTACGACGAGGGCCGCGGCTCCTGGTGGGGGAAGAACACGGGCGGCTACATCAACCGCTTCACCGCCGCCGAGGTCGGCGAGGCGCGGCGGATGATCGAGGCCGCGAACGACGGCTGACCCGAGCCGCCACGCCCGCTGAACAGGAGAGACCCGATGGCCGCCGACGACCCGCGCCCCAACCCCAACACCCCGCAGAAGAGCAACCCGGACCGCCTGCGTTCCGACATCGACGCCGGGAGAACCGGCGACAAGGTGCCCTTCGACGATCCCGCCGCCGCGCCGCTGGGCACCGACGCGGAGGCCGGCGGCCATCCGGCGACCCCGGCGGACGTCCGAACGGCACGCGCGGAAGAGTCGCCGGCACCGGGGACGGCCGCGCCGGCCGTCACCCGGGAGCACCAGCGCACCCCGTCGGGCGACATGCGTCGCCCGCTCGGCATCGGCGTCTCCATCGCGGTCGCCGCCGTCGCCGTGGTCCTGGTGATCGTGATCGTGGCCTTCCTGGCCTGAGGGCGGCCGCGGGCGACCCCCTTTCCGTCCAGGGCCGAAGGGCCGTTCAGTCCGGTTCGTCCCCGTCCTTCTCGTCGTGGCGGTGGACCGGCTGGGTGATGGAGGGCGGGTCGCTCGCCGGGAAGCTGTCCTCGAGGGCCTCCTCCAGTTCGTCGTCCTGGTCGTGCGGCACGTCCGCGGGGGAGGGCTTCTTCCGGTCCTGGTCCTGGTCCTGCTCGCGCTCGCCACCGGCAGCCGCGAAGCGCGTCACCGGGGCCGGCCTGGTCGGGTCGCTCGGCATGTCTCGGATCTCCTGGGCTCCAGGCCGCGGCGCGACCCGTCAAGGGAACGGGCGGGCGGACCGACCGGTTCCGCCCCGGCGGCAGCCTCAGTTGGTCTTCTTGCGCTTCAGCGCGGCGATCTTCTCGTCGAGGGCCTCGGCGAGGCGCAGGATCCGGTCCGGGATCTCCTCGGCGGCGAGGTCCCCGGCGCGGCGGGCAAGGTCGTCCTCCGTCCGCATGATGTCGTCGGCCTCCTGCCTGCGGGCCTGCTCGCGCTCCGCCTCGCGCGGCTCAGCCGTGCGCTCCGCCTCGCTCTTGCGCATGTCGTCCCCCACCTCGGCGCCGGCGCCGGTCCCGTCGCGGACGCGGCGTTCCCCGGCCGGACCTGAGCCGGCACCAGTTTGCCGGATCGGGCGCCTGCGGTCACCCTTCCCGGTGGACTTCTTGCGAGTCATTGCCTGCGACCCGGCCTTTTCTGCCCGTTCCATCCCTAGGCACCCGGGAACAGCAGCCAGCCCACATCGTTCCGTACTCAGCTGGAAGGGCGCACGAACCCCCCGCCCGGCGCGGAGAAGGTGGCGGGAACAAAGATCCCGCCACCCTGTTCAAGGGGATAGCCGCCGAAGCAGACAGGCGGCTCCAGACGGGACGGCCGGCCCAAACCGGGGCCGGGCCGGACCGCATTCAGCGGAGAGAGGTGGATGGCCGAACGCGTATTGATCACGGGTGGGGCAGGGTTCATCGGGCGCCGCCTGACCGACGAACTCGCCGGCGCCGGCTACCGGGTCCGCGTGCTCGACGCCCTGGTGGGCCAGGTGCACAGCCGGCCGGTCGACCTCGGGCCCGACGTGGAGTTCGTCGCCGGCGACGTTCGCGATCCCTCCGCGGTCACGCGGGCGCTCGACGGGGTGGACTCGATCGTGCACCTCGCGGCCGAGGTCGGCGTCGGCCAGAGCATGTACGACGTCGCCCGCTATGTCGCCGCCAACGACCTCGGCACCGCCGTCCTGATGGAGGAGGCGGTGAAGCGGCCGATCCGGCGCATCGCCGTCGCCTCGTCGATGAGCATCTACGGCGAGGGGCTCTACCGCGACGCCGACGGCGCCGTGGTCGAGACGGCCGGCCGCGGCGGCACCGGCGATGGCTTCGAGGTGCTCGACGACGCCGGCCGGCCGCTGCAGCCGCTGCCGACGCCGGAGTGGAAGCGGCCGACGCTCGCCTCGGTCTACGCCCTCACCAAGTACGTCCAGGAGCGGATGACGCTGACGCTCGCCGCCGCCTACGGCATCGAGGCGGTGGCGCTGCGGCTGTTCAACGTCTACGGGCCCGGCCAGGCGCTGGAGAACCCCTACACCGGGGTCCTCGCGATCTTCGCCTCGCGCATCCTCAACGGCCGCCCGCCGATGATCTTCGAGGACGGGCTGCAGCGGCGCGACTTCGTCCACGTCGACGACGTCGCCCGCGCCTTCCGCCTCGCGCTGGAGCGGCCGGGCGTCGCCGGCGGCGTCTTCAACGTCGGCAGCGGGCGCGACGTGACGGTGGCCGAGGTGGCGCGCGAGATCGCGGCCGCCATGGGGCGGCCGGACCTCGAGCCGGAGATCGCCGGCAAGGCCCGGGCCGGCGACATCCGCCACTGCTTCGCCGACCTCTCCGCCGCCCGGGCCGGCCTCGGCTACGCGCCGACGCGGGTGTTCCCGGAGGGGCTCGACCAGCTCGCCGCCTGGGTGCGCGCGCAGACCGCGACGGACCGCACGCGCGACGCCCAGCGGGAGCTGGAGACGCGAGGGCTGGTGGCATGAGACGATCCGCCCGACCGAAGATCCTTGCGGCGGCCGGCCCGGCCGTGCGCGCGAGCACCGGCCGGCGGCCGGTGCTGGTCACCGGCGGCGCCGGCTTCATCGGCTGCAATCTCGCCGACCGGCTGGCGGCGGAGGGCCACGACGTGGTGGTCTACGACGCCCTGACCCGGCCCGGAGTCGAGCGAAACCTCGCCTGGCTGCGCCAGCGCCACCCGCGGCGGATCTCGCCCGCGGTGGCGGATGTGCGCGACGCCGCCGCCCTCGAGGCCGCCGTGGCGGACGCCTCGGCGGTCTTCCACCTCGCCGCCCAGGTGGCGGTGACCACGAGCCTTGACGACCCGGCGCTCGACTTCGGCGTCAACCTCGCATCGACCGTCGCGCTCCTCGAGGCCGCCCGGCGCGCTCCCGCCCGCCCGCCGGTGATCTTCGCCAGCACCAACAAGGTCTACGGCGACCTCGCCGACGTCGCGCTCGAGGTGGACGGCGAGGCCTATGTGCCGTCGGACCGGCGGCTGCGCCGCGACGGCGTCGGCCTCGACCGGCCGCTCGACTTCCATACCCCCTACGGCTGCTCCAAGGGGTCGGCCGACGCCTATGTGCTCGACTGGGCCCGCTCCTACGGGCTCGACACCGCGGTGCTCCGGATGAGCTGCATCTACGGCGCCCGGCAGATGGGGACGGAGGACCAGGGCTGGGTCGCCCACTTCGCCCGCCGCGCCCTCGCCGGAGAGCCGATCACCGTCTACGGCGACGGCCGCCAGGTGCGCGACGTGCTCGACGTTCGCGACGCCGTCGAGGCCTATCTCGCCGCCTGGGCCCGGATCGGCGAGGTACGCGGGCGCGCCTTCAACATCGGCGGCGGGCCCGGCAACGCGGTCAGCCTCCGCGCCGTGATCGGGGCGCTCCGCGACCTCGTCGGCCGGCCGGTGGAGATCGAGCACGCCGGATGGCGCTCGGGCGACCAGCGCTGGTACGTCTCCGACACGCGGGCCGCCCGCGAGGCGCTCGACCTGCCGCGGCCGCTGCCCTGGCGGGAGGGGCTCGCCGACCTCGTCGCCTGGATGCGCGGCGCCGACGCCGTCACCGCGCGCTGGCCCGGACCCCTGCTCCCGGTCGGCGCGGAGGCCGCGTCATGAGGTTCGCTCTCGTCAACCCGACCTGGGACTTCACCAACAGCATCTACTTCGGCTGCCGCGAGCCGCACCTGCCGCTCGAGCTCGGCTATTCCGCCGCGCTGCTCGCCGCCGGCGGGCATGAGGCGCGGATCTTCGACGGCAACCTGGAGCCGGCCGGCAACGAGGCGGTCGCCGAGGCCGTCGCCGCCTACGGTCCCGACGTGACGGTGGTCACCACCGCCCCGACCTATCTGTTCTGGCGCTGCGCCCAGCCGGAGCTCACCGTGCCGCGCCGCTTCCTCGACGCCCTCGGCGGGCGCGGCGGGCGGACCGTGGCGGTCGGCCCGCACGGCTCGGTGACGCCGGCGCCGACGCTGCGCAAGCTCGGCATCGACCTCGTCGTCCGCGGCGAGTGCGAGGAGACCGTGGCCGCGCTGGCCGGGACGGCGGACTGGACCAGCCTTCCGTCGGTGGCCTGGACCGGCAAGGACGGCGAGGCCGTGGTGAACGGCGCGCCCGCCGCCTGCCGCTTCGTCGACGCGCCCCCGCTCGCCTGGCCGGAGGCCTTCGTCCGCGGCCACAGGCACCACCACCACCGCTTCGACTGCGAGCCCGACGGCCCGGGGGCCGACGTGGAGGCCTCCCGCGGCTGCCCCTACCACTGCTCCTTCTGCGCCAAGATCGACTTCCGCGACAAATACCGCCGCCGCGAGCTCGACCTGATGCTCGCCGAGATCGACGGGCTGATCGCCGAGGGCGTCACCTACGTCTACTTCGTCGACGAGATCTTCCTGCCGCAGAAGCCGCTGCTCGAGGCGCTCGAGGCGCGCGACGTCCGCTTCGGCGTGCAGACCCGAATCGACCTCTGGAAGCCGGACATGCTCGACCTCCTCGGCCGCGCCGGCTGCGTGTCGGTGGAGGCGGGGGTGGAGAGCCTGACGCCCGAGGGCCGGGCGGCGCTCGACAAGAACTGCCGGATGAGCACCGAGGACCTCACCGAGAGGCTCACCCGCGCCAGGCGAACCATTCCCTTCGTCCAGGCGAACCTCATCGAGGTGGCCGACGACGACGAGGAGACGGTGGAGGCCTGGCGCGAGGCGATGCGCCGCAACGGCATCTGGGCCAACGACCCGGTGCCGCTCTACCCCTACCCGAGCTCGCCGGACTACCGGAAGCTCTGGGGGATGCCGGACGACCAGGCCTGGGAGCGGGCGCACGCCCACTACCTCGACCTCTTCGACGCTTTCAGCGACGTCCAGGACCAGCGGCCGGTCCCCCTTCCGGAGCTGGAGGCGGCATGCCGCAAGCCGTGACGCCCTTCCATCTGGTGATGACGGCCGACACCGTCGGCGGTGTCTGGCGGCACGTCGCCGACCTCGCCGCCGGGCTCGCCGCGGCGGGCGTGCGCGTCACCGTGCTGACGGTCGGCCCGCCGGCGGCGCCCGACCAGCGGGCGGAGATCGCGGCGATGCCGGGCGTCGCGCTCGAGGACACCGGCTTGCCGCTGGACTGGACCGCGGAGAGCGCCGCCGAACTGCGCCTCGCCGGCCGGGCCCTCGCCGCGCTCGCCCGCGAGCGGGGCGCCGACCTCGTCCAGCTCCACGCGGCGGCGCTGGCGGCGGGCGGCGGCTTCGACGGGCCGCTGGTCGCGGTCCAGCACTCCTGCGTCGCCACTTGGTGGGACGCGATGCGCAAGGAGGAGCTTCCGGCCGACTTCCGCTGGCGCACCGACCTTGCCGCCGAGGGGCTCGCCGCCGCCGACGCGGTGGTTGCCCCGAGCCGCTCCTTCGCGGCGGACGTGGCCCGGCGCTACGGCCTCGCTCGCCCGCCCGAGGTGATCCACAACGGCACCGCCCCCGCTCCGCCGGCGACGGCCGGCCGAGCCCGCTTCGCCCTCACTGCCGGTCGACTGTGGGACGAGGCGAAGGGCGCCGCGGTGCTCGACGAGGCGGCCGCCGGCCTCGACCTCCCGGTCCGCGCCGCCGGCGCCCTGGAGGGTCCGGGCGGCGCCGCTTTCCGGCCGCGCCACCTCGAGCCGCTCGGCCGGCTCGACGCCGCGGCGATGCGCCGGGTGCTGGGGGAGGCGGGCCTCTTCGTCTCGCTCGCCCGCTACGAGCCCTTCGGCCTCGGCGTGCTGGAGGCCGCGGCCGCGGGCTGCCCGCTGCTCCTCGCCGACATCGCGACCTTCCGCGAGCTCTGGCAGGGCGCCGCCCGCTTCGTCGATCCCCGCGATCCCGGCGCGGTGCGCGACGCCATCGCCACGCTCGACGCCGACCTCGCCGAGCGGGCGCGTCTTTCGGCGGCCGCGCGCGGGCGGGCGTCCCGCTATCCGCTCGCCGCCTCGGTCCGCGCCTTCCACGACCTCCATCGGCGTCTCCTGGCGGCCGACGCGAGGCCCCCCGTCCTGGTGAGCGCATGAAGATCGTCTACTTCACCCACTCGCTGCGGTCCTGCTGGAACCACGGCAACGCCCATTTCCAGCGCGGGCTCCTGCGGGAACTCGGCCGTCTCGGGCACGAGGCGGTCGCCTGCGAGCCGGAGCGGGGCTGGAGCCTTGCAAACCTCCTCGCCGACCACGGCGAGGCGGCGCTTGAGCCGTTCCGCGCCGCCTGCCCGGGGCTCCGCCTCGCCACCTTCCGCGACGAGGCCGCGGCGGAGGCGCTGGTCGAGGGCGCCGACATCGTCGTCGTCCACGAGTGGAACGAGCCCGGGCTGGTCGCGCGGATCGGCCGGCTGCGCGCCCGCGGCGGCAGCTATACCCTGTTCTTCCACGACACCCACCACCGCGCGGTGAGCGACCCGGAGGCGATCGGCCGCTTCGACCTGTCGGGCTACGACGGCGTGCTCGCCTTCGGCGACACGCTCGCCGAGGTCTATCGGAGGCAGGGCTGGGGACGGCGGGTGACCACCTGGCACGAGGCGGCGGACACGGCGCTGTTCCACCCGCCCGCGCAGGAGACGGACCGGCGCGGGCTCGTCTGGATCGGCAACTTCGGCGAGGGCGAGCGGACCGCGGAGATCGAGACCTTCCTGCTCCGTCCCGCCGCAGCCGCCGGCCTGCCGCTCGACATCCATGGCGTGCGCTACCCGGCGGAGGCGCTGGAGATGCTCGCCCGCCATGGCGCCCGATGGCACGGCTTCCTGCCGAACGCCCGCGCGCCGGAGGTGTTCGCCCGCCGCCTCGCCACGGTCCACGTGCCGCGCCGCTACTATGCCGAGATGCTGCCCGGCATCCCGACCATCCGGGTGTTCGAGGCGCTCGCCTGCGGCATCCCGCTGGTCTCCGCCCCCTGGGAGGACCGCGAGGGGCTGTTCCGGACCGGCGAGGACTACCTCCTCGCCCGCGACGGCGAGGAGATGACCGGCCACCTTCGGGCCGTCGCCGCCGATCCCGCGCTCCGCGCCGCGCTGGCCGCCTCCGGGCTGGAGACGATCCGCGCCCGCCACACCTGCCGGCACCGCGCCGAGGAACTCCTCGCCGCCGCCGCGGCGATCGCGGGAACCCCGCGGCTGGAGCGGGTGTCGTGAGCGCCCCCGCGATCCCCCGCGCGCGCTCCGCGGCGATGCCAGCGGCGGCCGCCCCCGAGGGCGGGCTCGACGTCGTCGTGCTGGGCCTCAGCCTGTCGTCCTCCTGGGGCAACGGCCACGCGACCACCTACCGGGCGCTGCTCGCGGCCTTTGCCGGGCGCGGCCACCGGGTGACCTTCCTCGAGCGGGACCAGCCCTGGTACGCGGAGAACCGCGACCTCGTCGATCCCGGCTGGTGCCGCCTCGAGCTCTACCGCTCGCTCGCCGACCTCGACCGCTTCGCCGGCGAGATCGCCCGGGCGGACGCGGTGGTCGTCGGCTCCTATGTGCCGGACGGGGTGGAGGTCGGGCGCCTCGTGCAGGCGCGCGCTCGCGGGGCCACCGCCTTCTACGACATCGACACCCCGGTGACCCTCGCCCGGCTGGCGCGCGGCGACCGGGAGTACCTGGCGCCGGAGCTGATCCCGGGCTACGACCTCTATCTCTCCTTCACCGGCGGGCCGACGCTGGACCTCCTGATGCGCCGCTACGGATCGCCGGCCGCCCGGGCGCTCTACTGCTCGGTGGACACCGAGCGCTACCGGCCGCTGCCGCTGGCGAAAAGCTGGGACCTCAGCTACATCGGCACCTACAGCCCCGACCGGCAGCCGGTGCTCGACCGGCTGCTGCTCGAGCCCGCCCGCCGGCTGCCGCACCTGCGCTTCGCCGTCGCCGGGCCACAGTATCCCGACGGCATCGACTGGCCGGAGAACGTCGAGCGGCTGTCGCACGTGCCGCCGGACCGGCACCCGGCCTTCTACTCCGCCTCGCGATTCACCCTCAATGTGACCCGCGAGGACATGGTGGCGGCCGGCTGGAGCCCCAGCGTCCGGCTGTTCGAGGCGGCGGCCTGCGGAACTGCGATCGTCTCCGATCGTTGGGCCGGGATCGGCAGCATCCTCGAGCCCGGCCACGAGATCGTCCTCGCCGACGAGGCGGAGGAAGTGGTCGACCTTTTCTCGGCCGGCGCCGACCGCCGCGCCGCGGAACTCGGCGCGCGGGCGCGCCGCCGCGTCCTCGCCGAACATGCCGCGCCGCACCGGGCGGCCACGCTCGAAGCCCATCTCCTCGACGCCATCCGGTCCCGGCGACGCGGGTCTTTTCTCCGAACCCATTCCGATGGAGTTGAAGCATGACCATCAGGGCGAAGACGCGGACGGTGCTCGTCGCCGGCGGAGCGGGTTTCCTCGGATCCCACCTTTGCGAGCGCCTGGTCGGGGAGGGAGCCCGCGTCGTCTGCGTGGACAACTTCCTGACCGGCCGGGAGCAGAACCTGGAGGCCCTGCGCCGCGACCCCCGCCTCGAGGTGATCGAGGCGGACGTGATCGATCCGCTGCCGGCCTCGCTGAAGGTGGACGCGGTCTACAACCTCGCCTGCGCCGCCTCGCCGCCGCTCTACCAGGCCGACCCCGAGCACACGCTGCTCACCAGTGTGCTCGGCACCCGCAACCTGCTCCGCCTCGCCGAGGCTTCCGGCGCGCGGCTGATGCTCGCCTCCACCAGCGAGGTGTACGGCGATCCCGACGTCCATCCGCAGACCGAGTGCTACCGCGGCAACGTCAACCCGATCGGGCCGCGCGCCTGCTACGACGAGGGCAAGCGCGCCGCCGAGACGCTCGCCTTCGACTACGCCCGCGCCGGCCGGGCCGAGGTGCGCGTCGCCCGCATCTTCAACACCTACGGGCCGCGGATGCGCGAGGACGACGGCCGCGTCGTCTCCAACGTGGTCACCCAGGCGCTTGCCGGCGAGGACATCACGGTCTACGGCGACGGCTCGCAGACGCGCTCCTTCTGCTACGTCGACGACCTCGTCGCCGGGCTTGTGCGGCTGATGGCCTTCGAGGGCGATCTGCCGAGCCCGGTGAACCTCGGCAATCCGGACGAACTCACCATCGCCGACCTCGTCGAGCGGGTGCGGGCGATGACCGGCTCCGCCTCGCGCGTGGTGCGCCGGCCGATGCCGGTCGACGATCCGCGGCGGCGCCGGCCGGACATCCAGCTCGCCGCCGGCCTGCTCGACTGGCGGCCGACGGTGCCGCTGCAAGCGGGCCTCGAGGCGACGGTCGCCTGGTTCCGCTCGCAAACCACCCCGCCGGTTTCCGCCCGCGCAGCGGGTCGACGCCGCGCGGCCGCGCGGGCTGCCGCCGGATGAGAACGGACGTGCAAAGTCGTCTCGGAGGAGGGAACGATCGCCACCGCGGGACATTTACCCGTGAGCGTGGCCCGGCCCCGGGACAATGGGGATCGGGGGTCTCCGAGCCGGAGGCCCGGGGCGTGCAGCGGACGGCCGGTGGTGGGCCCGGCCGCCGCTCGGAAAGGGGCCCGCGTCACCCAACCACGGACCAGGCCCGCGGCGGCCGGGCATGGGAGACGATCATGAGTGCCCAACACCAGGATGTTAAAGAGACGGTTGTCTCGCTGATGCCGGCGATGCGCGCTCTCGCCAGGCTGCTGACCAGGAATGCCACCGAGGCCGACGATCTTCTCCAGGACGCACTGCTGAAGGCCCTCGCCAACATCGACAAGTTCGAGCCTGGCACCAACACCAGGGCCTGGCTGTTCACCATCCTCCGGAACACCTTCTACAACAGCGTTCGCCGCCGCCAGAACGAGAAGCAGGCGCTGCTCGCCGTCTCGCGGCAGAGCCAGAGCCAGGACGCCAACCAGGAGTGGAAGGTCCGCATCGGCGAACTGGAGACCGACATCGGCAGCCTGCCCGACGAGCAGCGCGAGGCGATCATCCTCGTCGGCGCGGTCGGGCTCTCCTACGAGGAGGCGGCCGAGATCTGCCAGTGCGCGCTCGGCACCATCAAGAGCCGCGTCTACCGGGCGCGGGAGAAACTGGTCAACATCGCCGACGCCGCCCCGCAGAAGCCGCACCAGCACTGACCCGGCAGGGCTCTCTCCCCTAACCCGCGCTTAAGCGGTCGCGCCTATGCTCCCCGCACCAGACGGGAACACGGCGGGGCTAGGGCTCAGATGGCGGACGCCACCGGCATGCGGCGATGGTCGCGGACGACGGCGCGAATGGGCAAGGCGGCGCTGCTGCCGGCCCTGATCGCCCTCGGCGTGGTCGTGGTCCTCGGCATCTTCGCGGACCGGCAGCAGCGGGTCCTGCACAAGCAGCAGATGCGCGCCGAGGTGCTGAACCGGATGGGCGTGGTCCGGGCCAAGCTGGAAGGCAACATCGGCGCCAACCTGCAACTCGCCCGCGGGCTCGCCGCCATCATCGCCAACGATCCGGAGATCACCCAGGAGCGCTTTGCCCGCCTCGCGGCCTCGCTGATGGTGGAGCGCTCGCAGCTCAGGAACCTCGCGGGCGCGCCGGGGCTGAAGGTCTCGCTGCTCTATCCCCTCGAAGGCAACGAGAGCGTCCTCGGCCTCGACTATGCCGAGGCGGGGCCGCAATGGGCGGCGGTGCAGAGGGCGCGCGACAGCGGGGAACTCGTCCTCGCCGGGCCGGTCGACCTCGTCCAGGGCGGGCGCGGGCTGATCGGCCGCTTCCCGGTGTTCACCACCGTCCCCGACGGCAACCGCCGCTTCTGGGGCGTGCTGTCCGCCGTGGTCGACCTCGACCTACTCTACGCGGAGAGCGGCCTCTTCGATCCCCATCTCGACATCGCGCTGATCGGGCGCGACGGCCTCGGCGGCGTCGGCGGCCTCTTCCACGGCGACCGCGCCGTGCTCGCCGGCGACCCGGTGGTCAGCCAGGTGATGCTGCCGCAGGGCAGCTGGGTGATGGCGGCGGTGCCGCGCGGCGGCTGGGACGCGCACCCGCCCCGAAGCGCGCTGCTCAGGGTCATGATCGCGCTCGGCGGGTTCCTGGTGGTGATGCCGATCATGGTGACCGGCCTTCTCTACGAGGAGCGGCAGGCCTACATCCGCGAGCTCCGCCGCCGCGAGCGGGAGCTGGAGCGGCTGTCCCGCCGGCTCGGGCTCGCCCTCGACACCTCGCAGATCGGCGTCTGGGAAATGGACCTCGTCAGCGCCGAACTGGTCTGGGACGACCGGATGAACGAGCTCTACGGCTATCCGGCCGACGGCGGCCCGCGCGGCTATCGCCACTGGCACGACCGGCTGCACCGGGACGACCTCGACCGCGCCGCCGAGGACTTCCGTCTCGCCTGCGAGACGTCCGGACGCTACCTCTCGGAGTACCGGATCGTTCGCGCCCCGGGGGAGGTCCGGCACATCCGCGCCATCGGCAGCGTCTACAGCGACCCGGAGTCGACGCCGAAGATCGTCGGCGTCAACTGGGACGTGACCGCCGACGTGCTGCTGGCCGAGGACCTCCGCCGGGCGAAGACGCTGACCGAAGCGCGCAACGCGGAACTGGAGGCTGCCAAGGCCCGCATCGAGCACACCTCGCTGCACGACTTCCTCACCGGCCTGCCGAACCGCCGGTTCCTGGAGGAGCGGCTGGAGCGGATCGCGGTTCGCTGCGCCGGCTCCGGCGAGACGGCGGCGCTGCTCCACATCGACCTCGACCGCTTCAAGCAGATCAACGACACCCTCGGCCACGCCGCCGGCGACGCCATGCTGGTGCATGCCTCGGCGCTGATGGCCGGACGGCTCGCCGGCGAGGAGGTGATCTCGCGCATCGGCGGCGACGAGTTCGTGATCGCCATCACCGGCCCCGACGCCGCCGCGCGGGCCTCGGCCCTCGCCGCCGAGATCGTCGAGGCCATGCGCCAGCCGGTCGAGTACGACGGCCAGCCCTGCCGCTTCGGCGTCAGCATCGGCGTCGCCTGCGACAGCGGCGCCCAGGTCTCGCGCGAACGGCTGCTGATCAACGCCGACCTTGCGCTCTACAGGGCGAAGAGCCGCGGCCGCAACCGCTTCGAGTTCTTCAGCGAGACCCTGCAGTCCGAGGTCATCGAGACCAAGCGGGTGGCCGACGAGATCCTCTCCGGGCTGGAGCGCGGCGAGTTCCGGCCATGGTACCAGCCGCAGTTCGACGCCCGCAGCCTGCGCCTGGTCGGCGTCGAGGCGCTGGCGCGCTGGCACCACCCCGAGGAGGGCGTGCTGCCGCCGGACCGCTTCCTGCGCATCGCCGAGGACCTCAACGTGGTCTCGGCGATCGACCGGACGGTGCTCGAGGCGGCCCTCGCCGATCTCGCCCGCTGGGAGAGCGCCGGCCTCGGTGTGCCGCGGGTGTCGGTGAACGTATCGCTGCGGCGGCTCAACGACGAAGGCCTGATCGCGCACCTCGGGAGCCTCGACATCCGGCCCGGGACGCTGTCCTTCGAACTCGTCGAGTCGATCTACCTCGACGACGGCGACGATCTCGTCAACGCCAACCTCGACCATATCCGCGACCTCGGCATCGGCATCGAGATCGACGACTTCGGCACCGGCTACGCCTCCATCGTCAGCCTGATGCGGCTCGATCCGGACCGGCTCAAGATCGACCGGCAGCTGGTCACTCCGATCGCGGAGTCGCCGAGCCAGCGACAGCTGGTGAAGTCCATCGTCGATATCGGCAAGGCGCTCGGCATCGAGGTCCTCGCCGAGGGCGTCGAGACGATGGAGCAGGCCCGCATCCTGCGCGACCTCGGCTGCGACGTCCTGCAGGGCTACGTCTTTTCTCTCCCGCTCGAAGGGGAGGGACTGGAGCAATTCCTGCGCGAGCGGATGGCGCGGGCGGTCTGAGCAGGCCGAACCCTTCCACGACCCGCGCGTTGGCCCGGGCCGAACCCCTTCAAGAGGCACACTCGAATGCACCGACCGAAAAACCCGGGTGACCTCGCCACCATCCTCCTGCTCGCACCGGCTGTCATCGCCCTGCGCTGGCCGATGCTCCTCGCCGAGAGCCTGACCGGCGCGACGCCTCGCCCGGAGACGGCGCGGGCGCTGAGCGAGAAGGCCTTCGCGGTGGCCGAGGGCGCAGCGGCGGCGCAGGGCGTGCTCGCCGCCTCCATGCTCGCCGCCACCGGCCGCATGTTCGCCGGCCAGTTCTCGCCAGCGCACCTCGCCGCGGTCCAGGCGAAGATGGTCGCCGCCTCCCTCCGCCCCGTGGCGCGGACGGTCCGGGCCAACCATCGGCGGCTCAGTCGCTGAGCGGAGATGGACGGGAGCGCTTTTCACGACGGCCGCTTGTTGCGCGGCACATTCCGTTTAGACTAGGGGAGAGGTCCGCGGGCGGCTGGGGTGCCGGCGGCAGACGGGTGCTGGCGTGAAGTATCTCGGTCCCATCCTGGTCGGCGGAGTGATCACCGTCGGCTCGATCGTGGCGATCCAGTCGTCCTGGGTGTCGCCGCCGACGGCCGAGCGGCCATCCGATCCGCTGGAATCCGCCCTGTTCGGCGGCAACCTCAACGTGCCCTCCCGCAGCGTGCCCTTGCGCCGCGCCGACGAGGCCGCCGGCGAGGTCCGCCGCATCGCGCTGCCGACGCCGCCGCCCGGTCCGGCGGATGCGCCCGTGCCGGACGCCCCCGTTCCGGGCGAGGAGACGGCGGTGGCGGAGGCCCCGCTGCCGGTGCCGCCGCTGCGGCCCGCGGTCGCCGAGCCTGTCGCCGACGCGGATGCCGCGCCGGAGGGGCCGTCCGTGGAGCCGGCCCCGCCGCCGGACGAACCGGTCCTCGCCGCCCTGCCGGCGCCCGAGGTTGCCGAGGGCGACGCGGCCAGCCGCGTCGCCGACGTCTTCGAAACGCTTCCAGACGAGCCGCCGGAGGGGGCGGATGCGCTCGCCGCCGCCGCCGCGCTCGCCGCCCGCGCGGCCACCGGCCCGGAAGTCGCCGACCCGATCGGCGGCCTCGTCGAGGTCGCGCTCGCAGCCGCCGACGGCGAGGCGACGCCCGGTCCCCAACCCGACCGGGAGGTGCCGGACGCCGCCGTCGCGGTTGTCGCGCCGGGACCGGCCGTCGCGGAGGAGCCCGCGGCCGGAGAGCCCGCGCCGCCGCCGCCCGTCGAGGTTGCCGCCGTCCCATCCGTGGACCCGCAGCCCGAGGTCCCGCCCTTGGAGGCTGCAGCCGCATCCCCGGACGCCGCGACCGTGGACCCGGAGGCCGCGCTCCCGCCCCGGCAGGAGCCCGCGGAGACCTCGCCGGCCGAGGTGGCGGCCCTGCCGCCGCCGGCCGCCGAGCCGCCGGCTCCGGCCGACACGCCCGCCGCACCGCTGGAGGACAGCCCCTCGGCCATGCTGTTCCTGCGGGTCTCGGTGCTCGACGCGGTGACCATGCGGGGCATCCGCGACGCGCAGGCGGTGATGGTCCGCCTCTCCGGCCTGCGCCCCTCGCCCTTCGGCGAGCGCTGCGGCGAGGGGGCCGGCGCCTGGCCCTGCGGGTCCTTGGCCCGGGCCGAGCTGTCGCGCTTCATCGCCGACCGCCCGGTGGTCTGCGTCGAGGAGGTGGACGTCTCCTCGCGCCTGCGCATCCGCGAGGTGGTCGCCAGCTGCCAGGTGGGCGACAGCGACATCGGCCTGTGGCTCGCCGGCAGCGGATGGGCGATCCCGACGTCCGGAGCGCCGGCGGAACTGCGTGCCGCCGCCGACGAGGCCGAGCGGCGTGGCCTCGGCCGTCATGCCGCCTCCTCGCCGCTCGCCGCCGCCGACTGAGACGCCGGGCGACATCTACAAGACGCATCGGTTGGGTACTACATTCGCGAAACAGGCCCCACCGGGGCCGGACAGGTGGGGAGTGCCGCGATGAACGAGGTCACCATCAAGACGCCGCTCCAGTATCTCGAGCGGGCCATGTCGGGCCTGCGGGACCTCGGCCTCGTCAAGCCGGGCCAGGTCGAGGAGGCGCCGATCACGGGTCTTCTCGAGAAGATCAGCCATCTCGATCCCGAGCGGATCGCGGTGATCACCCGCACGCTCGGCCAGATGAGCCTCTTCAACGAGGTGGTGCGCGAGCAGATCGCGGAGATGTCCGTCGGCGAGCGCTACGAGGCGATCGCCCGCTCGTTCGATTCGATCCGCGACGACGCGCGGCGGATGGTGGACCAGATCGAGGACGGCAAGCTGGACGTCTTCGAGCGGGCGACCAACGCCTGGATGAAGATCTCCCGCGGCGACATCGCCGTCCGCTTCGACCAGATCCGCGACACCTACGTGGAGGTCGCCCGCGACACCCGCGCCAACATCGACCGGGAGCACGTGATCCTGGAGGCCTACCGCGACTTCCGCGGCGCCCTGAAGCAGGCGGAGGTGGCGGCGCTGGAGGTCCTGAAGGAAGCGGAGGCGCGGCTCGAGAGCGCCAAGCTCGCCCTCGCCAAGGCCTCCGAGGCGGTGGCCGGGCACACCGGCGAGGACGCGGCGGAGCGGGCGCGGCTGGAACTGACAAGGGACGAGTATCTGCGCGCCATGCAGGCCGAGGACGGCCGCTACCAGATCGCCAAGGACCTCGCCGACAACCTGACCATCGGATACAACACCTCCGAGGTGATCATGGCGCGCCTGATGCAGACGACCAACGCCAAGGAGCGCGTCTACCAGCAGTCGGTGTCCTTCTTCAACACCAACGAATCCGTGCTCACCGCCCTCAAGGCCTCCTTCACCGGCCTGTTCGGACTGCACGAATCGACCGAGACGCTGAACCGCATGAAGGAGGGCGTCTCCCGTTCGATCGAGGTGCTCGCCGAGATCGGCGGCAAGGTCCAGGAGGAGGCGATCCGCGCCGGCTATGGGCCGACGATCCGGGCCGACGCGGTGAAGAAGCTGGTCGACAGCGTCGTCACCTTCCAGGAGCGGTCGCACGAGATCGTCGACGAGATGCGATCCGAGGCCACCCGGAACTCCGAGGAGATCCGCCAGGCCGTCGAGGACGGCAAGCGGCGCATGGCGCGCCTGGCCGAAGAGGGAAAGGCGCTGGTCGCCGATGCCTGACCCCGCCCCGGCGGCCGTCGCGGACGCTCCGCCGGGGGCTCCGCCGCCGAGCCTCGACGAGATGATGCTGGCGATGGACGTGGTGGACACGCTCCGCCACCAGGAGGGGCTGGCGATCCGGGAACTGGGGCAGGCCGACCGCGACGCGGCGCTGAGGCAGCGGCTGCGCTCGCTTTACGAGAGCCAGGGACTTGCCGTCTCGGACGCCATCCTCGACGCCGGCATCGCCGCGCTGAAGGAGAGCCGCTTCACCTATACGCCGCCGCGGCCGGGCCTCGCCGTCACCCTGGCGACGCTCTGGGTGCGCCGCGCCGCCGTCGCCAAGGTGGCGGCGATCCTCGTGGTCGCCGTCGTCGCCGTCGTCGCGGTGTTCAGCTGGTCCTCCGGCGAGGCGGAGCGGGCGGCCGAGGAGGCCCGGATCGAACTCGGCGAACGGCTTCCGGCCCGGCTCGAGGCGGCCGAGGCGGCGGCGCTCGCCGAGGCCCGCGACACGGCAGCCGTCGCCGCCGTCCGCAACGCGGTCGCCGACGCGCGCACCGCGCTCGGCCGCGCCGATGCCGAGGCGGCCCGCGCGGGGATCGAGGCTGTGGAGCGCCTGCGCGACGAGATCGTCCGCACCTACGAGATCCGCGTCGTCTCCCGCCCCGGCGAGCCTTCCGGCGTCTTCCGCATCCCGGACGCCAACGAGGGCGCGCGCAACTACTACCTGATCGTCGAGGCGGTGGGGCCGTCCGGCGACGTGCTGTCGCTGCCCGTGACCAGCGAGGAGGACCAGGCCACCCGGGTGGTCAGCCGGTGGGGCCTGAGGGTGCCCGAAGCCGCATTCGAGGCGGTGCGCCGCGACAAGGAGGCGGACGGCATCGTCGACGACCGGGTCGTCGGCGAGAAGCCCCGCGGAAGCCTCGATCCCGTCTACACCGTGCGCGCCACCGGCGGCGCCATCCTGGAGTGGTGAGCCCCGTGTTCGTCCCCGCGCGCGATGCCCTGAGGTCCATCGAGAAGGCGGGCCAGGGCGTCCGCCGCGAGGAGGACCGCCTGCTGGCTCTCCTCGCGTCCACCGAGGCGGAGGCGGAGCGCGTCCGCAAGGTGCAGGCGGACGGCTTCCGCGACCTCGCCCGCCTGCGGCTCGACGCGATCACCCGCGAGGAGACGGTCGGGCGGCTGGAAGGGGCCGAGAAGCGGGCGCTGGAGGCGCTCGCCCGCCGCCGCGAACGGCTCGGCGAGGTCGCCCGCCGTCGCGAGCGGCTGGTCGCCGAGGCGGAGGCGGCGGAGGACCGCCGCGAGGAAGCGGCGGCGGCCCGCGACGCCGCGGTCGACGCGATCGAGGACCTGACCGAGCGCGTCGCGGCCGAGGCCGCCCGCGATCCCGCCTGGCAGGCGGCCGACGTGGCCGCCCGCGACCTCGCTGCCATGGCGTCGGCCGCCGCCGACAAGGCCCGCCAGGCCGCCGCCGACCGCGACGCCAAGCGCGTGCCCTACGAGGCGGACCCCCTGTTCATGTACCTCTGGCGCTCGGGCTACGGCACGCCGGACTACCGGGCCGGGCCGGTCACCCGCCATTTCGACGGCAAGGTGGCGCGGCTGGTCGGCTTCGACCGCGCCCGGGCGGACTACTTCATGCTGAACGAGATCCCGGTCCGCCTGGAGCAGCACGCCGCCCGGCTCGCCGAGGCCGCCGCCGCGAGCGAGGCGAAGCGCGAGGCGGTCGAGCGCGCCGCGCTGGAGGCGGCCGGCATCGAGCCGCTGGAGGCGGTGCTGGCCGAGCGGGAGGCCCGGCTCGCGGCGGCCTCGAGCGCCCTGGAGGAGGTCCGGGCGAGCCTCGGCGGCCTCGACACGGAGACCCGGGGGCTGATCGACGATGCCTCCGATCCCGACATCCGCGCGGCGCTCGACGACCTCGCGGCGGCGATCGCCCGCGACGACCTCCGCCGCCTCTACCGCGCCGCCCTCGACACCCCGACGCCCGAGGACGAGGCGATCGTCAAGGGCCTGCAGGAGGCGGAGCGGCAGGTCGTGCGCATCACCGCCCAGATGGAGGAACTGCGAGCGGCGGCGGTGGACCTCGCGCGCAAGCGGATGGAACTGGAACGCTCCGAGCAGACTTTCCGGACGAAGGGCTATGACGATCCCTTCGGCGGCTTCGCCGACGGCATGGTGATCGGCCGGGTGATCGAGGGGATCCTGCGCGGGGCGATGTCGTCCCGTAATCTTGACGATGTCCTTGGCAAGGAGTACCGCCGGCGGACGCCTCGCTCCGGCGGTTTCCCGGGAGGATTCGGCGGCGGCTTTGGCGGCTCCCGGCCGTCCGGCGGCTTCCGGACCGGCGGGCGCACCGGCGGCGGGGGGTTCCGGACCGGAGGCTCCTTCTGACGGGGACATCCACGAACCGCCCCTTGCCAGGCAGAAACCGGAGGATCCCGAATGTCGCGTACCGCCGTCCGAGCCGCTCTCCTCGTCCTCGCCACGACCCTCGCCGCCGGCTGCGTCCCGAGCCGGCAGCCGCCGACGACGGTGACGCAGGCGTCGGTGGAGCAGCGCAAGATGGAAGTCGCGTCGCTGCGGGATCGCGGGCTCATCTCCTACGAGGAGGCCGCCCGCCGCCAGTTCGCGATCCAGCGCAACGCCTATGCCCTTTCCGACGGCGAGATGTCCTTCTGGCGGGCCTCCATCGAGTACGCGATGCTGGTCGATCGCCGCCAGATCACGCCGGACGAGTACCGGCGCCGGGTGCAGGTCGCCTACCAGGAGTATGTCGAGCCCGGCCGCGGCTGATCGCCGGCGACCGGCCGACAGGGCCTCAGGCGAGCAGGCGGGCGATCTCGGCCGCCAGCGCCTCGGTCTCCTCGGCGGCCCGGGAGCCGCGGGCGGTTTCCGTCGCCGCCGCGCCCTCGCCCATGCTGGCGGCGAAGGCGACCCGGTTGCCGAGCCGTGCGGCGGCCGCCGGCGCGCCGAGCCCGGCGATCGCCTCGATGATCTCCGCCGACGTGACGCCGCGCGGCGGCACCCGGTTGATCACCAGGATCGCCGGCGGGCCGCCGCGGCCCACCATTTCCAGCGTCGGGCGGGTGGCCCAGAGGTCGATCGACGTCGGCTGCACCGGCACCACGACGAGGTCCGCCGCCTCGATCGCATGGCGGGCCTCGAGGTCGGACTTCGGCGGCGTGTCGACGAACACCAGCGCATGGTCGCGGGCGAGGCTCTTCGCCTCGCGCTTGGCGCCCCAGCCGCTGGCGGTGCGGAAGGTGAGGCCGGTCTCCTCCTCGCCGAGCCGGGCCTCGCGCCGCTCGTACCACTCCCCGAGGCTGCCCTGGGGATCGGTGTCGAGCACGGCGACCGACGTGCGGCCGGCGAGCGCCACGGCAAGATGCGCCGCGACGGTGGTCTTTCCCGAGCCGCCCTTCTGCTGCGCGATGGCGATGATCTTCCCGGCCATGACGAGTCCCCGCTGCGGCTCACCGGCCGCTGCCGCATAGCACCAGAGGCTTCGGTGCAATGCAACATGTCCCAACGGCGGGGGGAGGGCGAGGCCGGCAGGGAGGCAAGCCGACGGCGGTTGCCAGAATCGCCCGGACGGGCGCATGCTCGCCGCCGGGGAGCGACGGACGGGAGGGGACCGGCCGCCGCCGGGGGCGCGGATGGCGACGCTTTACGATATCAAGCCGAAGTTCCAGGGCCTGCTGAGGCCGGGGGCGGCGCGCCTTGCCGCCGCCGGCGTCACCGCCAACCAGGTGACCGTGGCCGCCATGGCCGGGTCGCTGCTGCTCGGCGTCGGCGTCGCTGTCGCGGGGGTCGGCGCCGCCTACCTCCTGCTGCCCCTCTGGCTCGGCGTCCGCATGGCGCTCAACGCCGTCGACGGCATGCTCGCCCGGGAGTTCGGCCAGCGGTCGCGGCTCGGCGCCTATCTCAACGAGATCGCCGACGTCGCCTCGGACGCCGCGCTGCTCCTGCCCTTCGCCGTGGTCGCGCCGTTCGACCCGCTGGCGGTCGGCGTGGTGGCGGTGCTGGCGGCGCTCACCGAGCACGCCGGCGTGATGGGGCTCACCGTCGGCGCCTCGCGCCGCTACGACGGGCCGATGGGCAAGTCGGACCGGGCGCTGGTGCTCGGCGCCCTCGGCCTTTGGATCGGCCTCGACATGCCGCTGCCGGCCTGGACCGGCTGGCTGATGTGGATCCTCGCGCTTCTCCTGCTCCTCACCATCGTCAACCGCGTCCGCGCCGGCCTCTCCGAAGGGGCCGGACCGGCGGACTGAGCCGGGCCGCCCGATGCCGAGCACCCTCCTCGCCCGCCTCGCCCGGTCCGCGGCGGTCCTGCTCGCCCGCCTAGTCACGGGCGTGCGCGCGGACTGGCGGGGCCTCACGCCGTCGCCGGAGCCCCGCGTCTACTTCGCCAACCACTCCAGCCACGGCGACTTCGTGCTCGTCTGGGCGGTGCTGCCCCGCAACCTCAGGCACCGCGCCCGGCCGGTCGCGGCGGCGGACTACTGGGAGAAGACGAGGCTGCGCCGCTGGCTGGGACACAAGGTGTTCGAGGCCGTGCTGATCGAGCGCGGCGTGGTGCACCGGGACGAGAGCCACCCGATCAGCCGCATGGCGGCCGTGCTGGACGCCGGCGGCTCGCTGATCGTCTTCCCCGAGGGCACCCGCAACCTCGGCGAGGAGGCGTTGCAGCCGCTGAAGAGCGGGCTCTACCACCTCGCCAGGGCCCGGCCCGACGTCGATTGCGTGCCGGTGTGGATCGAGAACCTCAACCGGGTGATGCCGAAGGGGGCGCTGGTGCCGGTGCCGCTCCTCTGCACGGTGACCTTCGGCACGCCGATCCGCATCGGGGAGGGCGAGGACCGCAATCACTTCCTCGGCCGGGCGCGCGAGGCGCTGATCGGCCTCTGCGAGCGGGAGGCGCGGCGATGACGCCGGACAACGAGGCATGGATCCTCTTCGGCGGCCTCGCGGTGGTGCTCGCGGTCGCCTCGCTGGTGGCCTACGTGCTGCGCCGGCGCGCGGGCGGGACGGCGAACCCGACGGTCGAGAACCTGGTCGCGCGCATCAACGCCTGGTGGGTGATGATCGCCGTGATCGGCGCGGCGTTCCTCGTCGGGCCGACCGGCCTCGTCGTGCTCTTCGCCTTCGCCTCCTTCGCGGCGCTGCGCGAGTTCCTGACCCTGACCGACACCCGCCGGGCGGACCACCGGGCGCTGATCGCCGTGTTCTTCGTGGTTCTGCCGGTGCAGTACTGGCTGGTGGCGACCGGCTGGTACGGGCTGTTCGCCGTGTTCATCCCGGTCTACGCCTTCCTGTTCCTGCCGATCCTCGTCGCGGTGCGCGGCGATACCTCGGGGTTCATGACCCGCGTCGCCGAGATGCAGTGGGGCATGATGATCTGCATCTTCTGCCTCAGCCACGTGCCGGCGCTGGCCTTCCTGCCGATCCCCGGCTACGAGGGCCGCGGCCTGATGCTGATCGCCTTCCTGGTGCTGGTGGTGCAGGCGAGCGACGTGCTGCAGTATGTCTGGGGCAAGCTCCTCGGGCGCCACAAGGTGGCGCCGGCGCTGTCGCCGTCGAAGACCTGGGAGGGCCTCGTCGGCGGCATCCTCTCGGCGACGGCGATCGGCACGCTGCTATCGGTGGTGACGCCGTTCTCGGCCGCCGAGGCGGCGATGATGTCGCTGCTGATCACCCTGATGGGCTTCTTCGGCGGCCTCGTCATGTCGGCGATCAAGCGCGACCGCGGCGTCAAGGACTGGGGCCACATGATCGAGGGCCACGGCGGCATGCTCGACCGGGTGGATTCGGTCGTCTTCGCCGCCCCGGTGTTCTTTCATGCGGTCCGCTACTGGTGGACCATCTGACCCTTCAGGCCGCGAAGGGATCCTCCACCCGCGGCCAGATCGGCCGCACCATCCTGCGATAGTCGGTGACCCGCGGGTTCGACGGGTAGGGCGCGCCGGCGTCGATGTAGACGATCTCGGCGGTGATTTTCGAGAAGCCGGCGTAGAAGTGGTTGGTCGACTTCACCATCAGGAGATCCTTCCCCATCGGGTCGATGCCGAGGTTGGAGAAGACGTCCGGCTCGAAGGTCTGCGTGCGGTTGGTGTTGAGGATGACCTCCACCCCGGTGCCGGCGAGGCGGACCACCGCGGCGGGGCCGAGCGTCACCCGGCTCGCCCCGAAGCTCTGCCAGCCCTCCGCGACCACCCGCACCACCTCCACCTCGGCGTCGATCGGCTCGCCGGCCGTGGCCGAGGACTTGCCGCCGAAGCGCAGGGCGATGCGCGCGCCCTCGCCGGCGCCGCGGCAGAAGGTGACGGCCATCGGGTCCCAGATCGTGGCGACGCCGACCGAAAGGCCCGGGCGGGAGAGGATCTCCCGGAGAACGAGGGTCCCGTCGCCGGCGGTGCCGCCGCCGGGGTTGTCCCAGACGTCGGCGACCACCACCGGCCGCCGGCCGGAGCGGGCGATCTCCACCGCCCTGTCGATGCCCGCGGCGGTGCCGAGCATCGGCATGCCGGTGGTGCCGCGCAAGGAGAACACCTCGCGGCCGAGGCGCTCGGCGAGCGCCGCCCCGGCCGCCGGGTCGCCGTCCGTCACGACCAGCATCCGCGTGCCCATCTCCGGCACGTCGGCGGCCATGAAGCCGTGGATGAGGGAGACGGAGAGGATGCTCCCCGTCCCCTCCAGCGCCTTCATCCTATCGACGAAGCCGCGCATCGGCTCCCGGCTGGTCGGGAAGATGTCGATCATCCGGCAGTCGAAGGTGGAGATCACCGGCCGGATCTCGCCGCGGAGCGCGCGGAGGGCGAGGTCGACCACGTGCTCGCCGCGCTCGTAGAAGTCGGTGTGCGGGAATTCCTGGAAGGCGGCGAGGATGTCCGAGGCGGCGACACGCTTTTGCGTCAGGTGGCTGTGCGGGTCGAGCTCGGCGGCGACGAGCACGTCCGGCCCGACGATCTCCCGCACCCGGGCGAGGAGATCGCCTTCGCAGTCGTCGTAGCCCTGCGCCACCATCGCGCCGTGGAGGCCGAGGACGACCCCGTCGACCGGCAGCGCGGCGCGGAGCTCGGCGAGGATCTGGTCGCGCAGGCCCTCATAGGTCGCCCGGTTGACGAGGCCGCCCGGCTCCGCCCAGGTGGCGGTCCCCTCGATGACCTCGAGCGAGGGGTCGAGGCGCACCCGGCGGCGCAGCGCCAGCATCGGCGAGGAGCAGAGCGTCGGCGTCTCGGGGTGGCGGCCCGGCGGCGCGTAGAAGGCCATCTCGAAGCTCGACCGGTCGGTCGGCACGGGGGAGAAGGTGTTCGTCTCGGTGGCGAGCGAGGCGGTGAAGATGCGCATCCGGGCCGTCTTTCGGGAGGAGCGGGCGCGCGGGTCGGGTCCGCGCACCCGCCGCGGGTCAGCGCTGGGGGGCGTAGGCGACGGCCTCGACCTCGATCTTGATGTCGATCATGAGCCGGCTCTCCACGGTGGTGCGGGCGGGCGGGTCCTTCGGGAAGAAGGTGGCGTAGACCTTGTTGAAGGCGCCGAAGTCGCGGGCGTCCTCGAGCCAGACCGTGGTCTTGACCACGTCCTCCATCGAGGCGCCGGCGAGGGCCAGCGCCGCCTTGACGTTCTCCAGCACCTGCCGGGTCTGCGGCTCGATGCCGCCGGCGACGACGCTGCCGTCGGCGCCGACCGGCACCTGGCCGGAGACGTAGACGAAGTCGCCGGCGCGCACCGCCGGGGACAGGGGGACGTGGGAGCTTCCGAAAACCTGCTTGGACATGGTCAGCGTCTCTCTTCGGTTGGAACGGGTGCGCGGCTCACTTGACCGCGCCGAGGGCGAGGCCGCGGACGAGATACCGCTGCAGCCAGGCGAACAGGATCGCGACGGGCAGGGTGGCGACCAGCGTCGCCGCCATCACGTGGTGCCACTCGACCGTGTAGCGGCCGGCGACCAGCGAGAAGACCTGGATCGGCAGGGTGTAGGTTTCCTGCCGGCGCAGCAGCGTCAGCGCGATGACGAACTCGTTCCAGGCGTTGATGAAGGTGAAGATGGCGGTGACGGCGATCGCCGGCGTCACCAGCGGCAGGAACACGGTGCGGACGGTCTTGACCCGCCCGGCGCCCTCCATCCAGGCGGCCTCCTCGAGGTCGCGCGGGACGGTGTCGAAGTAGCTCTGCAGCATCCACACCGTGAAGGCGATGTTGAAGGCGAGGTAGACGAGGCCGACGGCCGGCACGCTCTCCACCATGCCGAGCGAGGCCATCAGCCGGAACAGGCCGACGACGAGCACGATCGGCGACAGCATCTGGCTGACCAGCAGGAACTGACGGAACAGGCCGCGGCCGGCGAATTGGTAGCGCGACATGGCGTAGGCGGCGGGGATTGAGACGAGGATCGCGCCCACGGTGGCGATGCCGGCGGTCACCAGCGAGTTCCACAGGGCCTGGCCGAAGCCGGTGGCCTCCCACATGTCGATGAAGTTCATCCAGCGGAACTCGGAGGGCCACCAGGTCGGGTTCAGCACCTCCCTCGGCGGCTTCACGGCGGTGATGAACATCACCGCGAAGGGGAACAGGATGACGACGACGAGCGGCGCCAGCACGATCCAGGAGACGACGGTGCGCTGCATCTTGGTCATGCCCGGGCCTCCTCGCGCATGGCGAGCCGCACGTAGAGGATGGTGAAGACGAGCAGGATCGCCAGCATCACCAGCGACACCGCCGAGGCCTCGCCGAGCTTTCCGATGCGGAAGCCGAGCCGGTAGAGATGGGTGACCAGGATCTCGGTCTGGTTCGCCGGCCCGCCCTGGGTCATCACCCAGATGATCGGGAAGGAGTTGAACACGTAGATGGCGTTGAGGACGATCGCGATGTTCACGAAGGGCTTCAGCAGCGGCAGCGTGATCGTGCGGAACTGGGTCAGCGGCCCGGCTCCCTCCAGCGACGCCGCCTCGTAGAGGTCGTGCGGGATGGAGGCGAGGCCGCCGAGGAAGATGGTGGTGGTGAACGGCACCGTGACGAGGATCCCGACGAAGATCTGCATCGGGAAGGCGGTCTCCGCCCGTGCCAGCCACTGGATGTTCTGATCGATGAGGCCGAGGCCGATCAGCGCCGAGTTGAGCATGCCGCTCTCGCCGTTGAGCGCCCAGCGCCAGACGATGGCGGTCATGGTGAGCGACACCGCCCAGGGCAGCATCACGATCACCCGGGCGATGCCGCGGCCGTAGAAGTCGCCGTCGAGGACCAGCGCGACGGGAATCGAGATCAGGAGCGCGCCGCCGACCACCCCGATAGTCCACACGCCGGTGCGCCAGACCGCGGCGGCGAAGTCCGGGTCGGCGAAGAGGTTGGAGAAGTTCTCGAAGTCGTTCCAGCCGCGCAACTGGCCGAAGCGGTTGACGTCGTTGGTCGCGATCTCGACCAGGTCGGCGACGGGCCAGAAGATGATCGCCGCGGCGAGCAGGAGGCTCGGCAGCACCAGGACATAGGGGGTTATCCGCTGTCCGGCCATCGGCGGCACCGCTTCCCTTCCGGATGGAGTGGCGAGGCCGCCCTTGCGGCCCGGGGGCGCGCGCCCGGCGGTGGTCCCCCGCGGGGGCGGGGGGGCGCCCGCGGGGGGGGGGGCCGCGGGGCCCGCGGGGCGGGTCACTGCTTGAGGATCTGGTCCGCCTCGGCGGCCGCCTCCTTGAGGATCGCCTCGGGCTCGCCCTGGCCGAGGTAGATCTTCTGCAGCGCGTCGGAGGTGATCTGGGCGACCTCCTCCCAGCCCGGAATCACCGGCGCGAAGCGGGCGTCGGGCAAGAGGGCGGTGAACTCCTTGAGATCGGCGTCGTTCTGGAAGTGCTCCATCGCGGCCACTTCCTTGTTCACCGGCAGGAAGCCCTCGCCCATGGTGAACTCGGAGCGCATCTCGGTGGAGAAGAGGAAGTCCAGGAACTTCCAGGCCTCGTCCTTGTTCTCGGAATTCCCGAACATGATGATCGAGTCGGTGACGCCGTAGGTGCCGCGGTCGCCGCCCTCGCCGGCCGGGATCGCCGTGACGCCGTACTCGAGGTCCGGCGCCTCCTCGCGGATCTGCGTGGAGAGGAACGGCGCGGTCATCATCATGCCGACCTTGCCCTGCTTGAACAGGTTCTGCACGTCCTCGCGCGAGTAGGAGGTGACGCCCGGCTGGGTCAGGCCCTCGTCGATCATCTCCTTGTAGAGCGTGGCCGCCCTGATCGCCGCGTCGCTGTCGAGGCCGGAGGTGCCGTCCTCCTCGATGATCTCGCCGCCCTCCGACCACATGGCGTAGTAGAAGTAGACGTCGGTCTCGATCTCCTTGCCCTGCAGCCCGAAGCCGTGGATGTCGTCGCCGAGGGCGTCGATCTTGGCGGCCGCGTCCTTCACTTCGGCCCAGGTCTTCGGCGGCTCGGAGATGCCGGCCTGCTCCATCAGGGCCTTGTTGTAGTACATGGCGCGCGCCGACGCGGCGATCGGCAGGCCGTAGGTCTTGCCCTCCATCACCGACGGCGACAGGAAGGTCTCGATGAAGCGGTCGCGGAACTCCGGCGTGATGTAGTCGTCGAGCGGCGCGGCGATGCTCTGATCCACGAAATCGACCAGCCAGCGGGTGCCGATGATCGAGAGGTCGGCGTTGGTGCCGCTGGCGATGTCGGTGGTCAGCTTCTGCAGGAGCACGTCCCAGGGCACCACCTCGACCTGGATGTCGATGTCCGGGTTGGCCGCCTCGAAGGCCTTCTCGGCCTGTTCGAAATAGGGGCCGGTCTTGGAGCTGTACTCGGCCACCGTCACGCGCACGGTGCCGGCGTGCGCGGCGGCCGTCAGGGCGACGAGCGAGAGGCCCGCGGCAAGGCTGGCCTTGAGCAGGGATTTCATGTTCGATTGCCTCCACATTCGGGGTTTTGGGCCGGGATCCGGGCCGCCGCGGCGCACCCGGTCCGGTCGTTGCTGAGACCGCCGTTCCCCAAGCGGTTCGTTCTGTTGCTTTCCTACATTATCGGGTATTTCGCCTCTGGCAAGCCGAATTTTTTGTTGCCAACTTACATTTCAGGGCCGATCATGCACCCTCTGGACAACGGGAGGCATGGTCGTGGCGGACGGCGGGCTGAAGGATCGGACGGTGGTGGTGACGGGTGCCGGCGGCGGCATCGGAGGGGCGCTGGTGCGCCGCTTCCGCGACGCGGGGGCCCGTGTGATCGCGGCCGACCTCGCCGGCATGGACCTCTCCGCCCTCGGGGCCCACGCCGAGGTGCGCTTCGACCTCCTCGACCCGGCCTCCGTGCGCGAGGGGGCCGCCGCCATCGAGGCCGCCGCCGGCGGCCCGCCGGACGTGGTGGTCAACAACGCCGGCTGGACCCGCGGCGAGAGCCTTGCGTCGATGGATGCGGACGCGGTGGCGCACGAAGCCGACCTCAACCTCACCGGCGTGATGCGGCTCACCCATGCGCTGCTGCCGGGCATGCGCGCGAAGGGCTCCGGCGCCTTCGTCTTCCTCTCCTCGGTGAACGCGATCGAGCACTTCGGCAA
Organism: Pleomorphomonas sp.; assembly: GCA_041687675.1. Taxonomy (GTDB): domain Bacteria; phylum Pseudomonadota; class Alphaproteobacteria; order Rhizobiales; family Pleomorphomonadaceae; genus JAWLBM01. Next base: position 60,524 of record JAWLBM010000006.1, read on the forward strand.
CCCGGCCTACGCGGCCGCCAAGGCCGGCATCCTCGCCTTCGCCCGGGCGGTGGCGGTGGAGTGCGGGCGCGACGGCGTCCGCGCCAACGCGGTCTGCCCGGGCTCGGTCCGCACCATGGCCTGGGATCACCGCATCGCCCGCGACCCCGCGATCCCGGGCAAGCTCGCCGCGCTCTACCCGCTCGGCCGCATCGTCACGCCGGAGGAGGTGGCCGAGGCGGTGCTCTTCCTCGCCTCGCCGGCGGCCTCCGGCATCACCGGCGTGACGCTCGCGGTGGACGCGGGCCTCACCGCCGGGCACCTCCCCTTCATCCGCGACATCCTCTCGGAGTAGCCCATGACCGACCTCGCCCTCCGCGGCCTCGGCAAACGCTACGGAACGGTCAAGGTGCTGGACGGCATCGACCTCACCATCGAGAACGGCGAGTTCGTGGTGCTGGTCGGCCCGTCCGGCTGCGGCAAGTCCACGCTGCTGCGGATGATCGCCGGCCTGGAGTCGATCTCCGAGGGCGAACTCGTCATCGGTTCGCGCACCGCCAACGCGCTACCGCCGCAGAAGCGGAACATCGCCATGGTGTTCCAGTCCTACGCCCTGTTCCCGCACATGACCGCCGAGGGCAACATCGGCTACGGCCCGAAGATCCGCGGCGAGCGGGCGGAGGCCATCCGGGCCGGGGTGGACAAGGCGGCCGGCATCCTCAACCTCGGCGCCTACCTCGGCCGCTTCCCGCGCCAGCTCTCCGGAGGGCAGCGCCAGCGCGTCGCCATGGGCCGGGCGATCGTGCGTGACCCGGACGTCTTCCTCTTCGACGAGCCGCTGTCCAACCTCGACGCCCAGCTCCGGGTGCAGATGCGCACCGAGATCAAGGCGCTGCACCAGCGGCTCGGCAGCACCATCGTCTACGTCACCCACGACCAGATCGAGGCCATGACCATGGCCGACCGCATCGTCGTCATGAACGAGGGCCGCATCGTCCAGTCCGGCGCGCCGCTCGACCTCTACGACCACCCGGCCGCCCGCTTCGTCGCCGGCTTCATCGGCTCGCCGTCGATGAACTTCCTGCCGGGCCGGGTGGTGGCCGGCGACGCCGGGCCGGTGGTCGAGGGCGAGGGCGGCGTCGTCCTGCCGGCCCGCGCCCACCCGTCGGCGATCGGCCGCAAGGTCGAGGTCGGCATCCGCCCGGAGCACATGCGGCTCGAGGACCGCCCCGGCGCGCTGCCGCTGACGGTGGCCGTCCTCGAGCCGACCGGGTCGGAGACCCACGTCTACGGGGCGATCGCCGGCACCGAGGTGCGCGGCGTCTTCCGCGAGCGGCTGAAGGTCCCGCCGGGGACGGTGCTGCCGGTGGTGGCCGACCCCGACCTCACCCACCTCTTCGACGCGGGGAGCGGGGACCGGCTGTGAAGGACGTGGTCGACATCGTGATGCGGCTGAAGCTCCGGGCGGAGGACGGCACCAAGTCCGACCGCCGGCTCGCGGGCATCATCCTCGCCGACCTCGACTTCGCCTCCAAGGGCGCCATCGCCGACATCGCCGCTCGCGCCGGGGTGAGCGAGCCGACCGTCACCCGATTCTGCCGCAGCCTCGGCTGCGACGGCGTGCGCGACTTCAAGTTCCGCCTCGCCCAGGCCCTCGCCGTCGGCGGCCAGTATCTCTCCGCCGAGCCGCTCGAGCGCGACGCCCGCGAGCGGCGCATCGCCACCGCCGTCGCCGGCGGCGCGCTGTCGATGATCGAGCGGGTGCGCGACACGGTCGACATGTCGACCGTCATGGAGGTCGCCGAGCGCCTCGCCGCCGCCCGCCAGGTGCTGGTGTTCGGATCCGGCGGCACCTCCTCCATGCTGGCGGTGGAGATGCAGAACCGGCTGTTCCGGCTCGGCTTTCCGGTGGTCGCCCACGTCGATGGCCAGTTGCAGCGGATGTCGGCGGCGGTCGCCGGGCCCGGGGTGGTGACGCTCGGCTTCTCCACCTCCGGCTACGCCCAGTCCGTGGTCGACGCCTCGCTGGTGGCCCGCCAGTACGGCGCCCACACGGTCGCGGTCACCCAGCCCGGCTCGGCCCTCGCCGTCGCCTGCGACACGGTGATCGGTTTCCAGCCGCTGGAGGACGGCAACGTCTACAAGCCGACCTCGTCGCGCTACGGCCTGCTCCTGATCGCCGACATGCTGGCGATGGCGACGGCCGAGACCATCGGCCCCAAGGTCCTCGAGGGCCTGCGCCGCATCAAGCACAGCCTCAACACGCTGAAGGTGGACGACCCCCGCCTGCCGCTCGGCGACTGACCGGATTTCCCCATGACCATGCCCCGCACCCTCGCCGAGATCGACACCCCCGCCGTCCTGGTCGACATCGACCGGGCGATGGCGAACATCCGCCGCGCCCAGGCCTATGCCGACGAGCACCGCCTGCCGCTGCGCCCGCACATCAAGACCCACAAGCTGCCGATGCTGGCGAAGGCGCAGGTCGAGGCCGGCGCCGTGGGCATCACCTGCCAGAAGATCGGCGAGGCGGAGGTGATGGCGGACGCGGGGCTCGCCGACATCCTGCTGCCCTACAACATCCTCGGGCACGACAAGCTGGCGCGGCTGAGGGATGTCGCCGGGCGGATCCGCCTCTCCGTCACCGCCGACAACGGCACCGTGGTCGCCGGCCTCTCCGAGGCCTTCGCCGACGCGGCCCGGCCGCTGCCCGGGCTGGTCGAGTGCGACCCGGGCATGGGCCGCTGCGGCGTCCAGGACCCGGCGGCGGCGCTCGACCTCGCCCGGGCGATCGCGCGCGCGCCGGGGCTCGCCTTCGGCGGCCTGATGACCTATCCGGCGGTCGGCCGCACCGCCGAGACGGAGGCCTGGCTCGCCGCCGCCGTCGAGGCCCTCTCCCGGGGCGGGATGGCCTGTCCCGTGGTCAGCAACGGCGGCACGCCGGACCTCTGGCGCGCCCACGAGGTGACCACCGCCACCGAGCACCGGCCCGGCACCTACGTCTATCTCGACCGCTACCAGGTGGCGAAGGGCGTCGGCACCGAGGCGGACTGCGCGCTGACGGTGCTCACCACCGTCGTCAGCCGGCCGGTGCCGGGCCGCGCCATCATCGACGCCGGCTCCAAGGCCCTCACCAGCGACCTCCTCGGCATGACCGGCCACGGCAAGGTGGTCGAGGCGCCGGAGGTGTTCGTCTCCGGCCTCTCCGAGGAGCACGGCACCCTCGACTGCTCGGCCGATCCCGGCGCGCTCGCCGTGGGCGACCGGATCCGCATCCTGCCGAACCACGCCTGCCCGGTCTCCAACCTCTTCGACGTCGTCCACATGGTCTCCGGCGACCGGGTGGTCGAGGTCGTGCCGGTCGCCGCCCGCGGCCGCGTCGGCTGAACCGCCCAGCGCCCCGGAGCCTTGCCATGGACGCCACCGTCAACCCCTTCCCGAACGACCCGGACCGCCGCGAAATCTGGGAGATGCTGGTCACCCGCGACATCGACGCCTTCCTCGGCCAGGACTGGTCGATGGTCGACGGCGACTTCATCCGCGAGGGCTTCCTTGGCATCCACGCCCACAAGTCCGAGATCCCGGACAGCTGGCGCGTCGCCTTCCCGACCCTCGAGGCCTACCGCGACGAGTGGCTGCGCCAGGCCCGCGAGACGGCGGGGACGGAGTTCGCCGAGCCGCTGCGGCCGGCGCTGTTCCGCATCACCAACCTCCGCGACATCGACATCGCCGGCGACGTCGCCGTCGCGCACAAGAAATTCGACGGCAGCGTGATGCGTACGGGCGGCGGCCGCGACGTGCTCAGCTGGCAGACGCTCTACTTCTGCCGCCGCCACCAGGGCCGCTGGAAGCTGACCGGCTTCGTCGGCTACATGCCCTTCCCGATGGGCCGGGCCGGCTGAGCCTGGTTCGCCCAACGGATAGCTGCATCCCTCCGGAGGCCGCCGTATGCTGCGGCGCAACAGGAGCTTCGGAGGGATCCCATGGCCGACATCCGCCCGCGCCGCAGCATGCTCTACATGCCGGGCTCGAACGCCCGCGCGCTGGAGAAGGCGCGGACGCTTCCCGTCGACGCCCTGATCCTCGACCTGGAGGACGCCGTCGCGCCCGAGGCGAAGGAGACCGCCCGCGAGCAGGTCGCCGCCGCCGTCGCCGCCCGCGGCTTCGGCCACCGCGAGGTGCTGGTGCGGGTGAACGCCGCCGGGACGCCCTGGGCGGAGGCCGACCTCGCCGCCGCGATCGCCTGCCGGCCGGACGCGATCCTCGTGCCGAAGGTCTCCGCGCCGGTCGACCTCGCCGCCGCGACGGCGGCGCTCGAGGCGGCCGACCCGGAGCGGGCGATCGCCCTCTGGGCGATGGTGGAGACGCCGCTCGCGATCCTCCAGGTCCGCGACATCGCCGCTGCGGCCGCGGCGCCCGGATCGCGGCTCGCCGGCTTCGTGATGGGCACCAACGATCTCGCCAAGGACACCGGCGCCCGCCTGGTCCCCGGCCGGGCGCCGATGCTGCCGTGGCTGATGACCGCGCTCGCCGCCGCGCGCGCCTTCGGCCTCGCCATCCTCGACGGCGTCTACAACGACGTCGACGACGAGGCGGGGTTCGCGGCCGAGTGCGCCGCGGCGCGCGACATGGGCTTCGACGGCAAGACGGTCATTCATCCGAAGCAGGTCGCGCCGGCCAACGCCGCCTTCACGCCGACCGCGGAGGAGGTCGCCTTCGCCGAGACGGTGGTCGCCGCCTTCGCGCGGCCGGAGAACGCCGGCCGCGGCGCCCTGCGCATCGAGGGGCGGATGGTGGAGCGGCTGCACGCCGACATGGCCGCCCGGCTGCTCGCGGTGGCCATGGCCGTGGCGGAGCGCGGCTGACCGCGCGGGCCGGGTCAGCCCCGGCGCGGGTCCCCCTCGGCGAGGTCGTCGTCCTGGATGGCGCGCCAGGCGGCGCCCTCGAGGTCCTCGTACTGGCCGGACTTCAGCGACCACAGGAACCCCGCGAGGCCGAGAAGGCCGAGGGTGAGGGCGATGGGCACGAGGTAGAGGAGGATGCTCATGTCTGCTCCCGAAGGGTTCCGGCCGCGCCGAGCATGGCCGGCGAGGTCGGGGCAGCGGCCACCGGGGCCGCCGTCCGCCACGGCTCGCCGGCGATGCGGCGCAGCCGCACCGCGTTGAGCGTGACGATCAGCGAGGAGCCCGACATGGCGAGCGCCGCGACCAGCGGCGTCACGTATCCGAGCACCGCAATCGGCACGGCGATGACGTTGTAGACAACCGCGATGGCGAGATTCTGTCCCATCAGCCGGCGCGCCGCGCGGGCGACCTCCAGCGCGGTCGCGACCGGGCCGAGGCGCTCGCCGAGGAACACCGCGTCGGCGGCGGCCTGGGCGACGTGCGCGGCCGAGACCGGCGACATGGAGACGTGCGCCGCGGCGAGCGAGGGGGCGTCGTTGAGACCGTCGCCGACCATCAGCACCCGCCGCCCCTCGGCGGCGAGGACCTCGAGGCGGGCGATCTTCGCCTGCGGATCGGCCTCGGCCCGGAACTCGGCGACGCCGAGGGCGGCCGCGGTCTCGGCGACCGCCGCCTGGCGGTCGCCGGAGAGGATCTCGATCCGGTAGCCCGCGGCCGCGAGGCGGGCGAGCGTCTCGGCCGCATCCGTCTTGATCGCCTGGGCGAGGGCGTGCAGCACCGGTTCGCCGCGCCCGTCGGCGACCGCGATCAGCGAGGCGGTCGGGTGCGCCGCCCGCATCCGCTCCACCACCTCCGCCGGAACGGCGCAGAAGGCGGGGCTGCCGAGCCGGATCTCGCGGCCGTCCACCAGGGCCGCGACCCCCTCGCCGGGCCGCTCGCGCACGCCCTCCAGCGTCTCAACCGCGCCCGCCGCCCGGGCGAGCCCGCGGGCGAGCGGATGGCGGCTGGAGAGGGCGAGCCGGCCGGCGAGGGCGAGGGCCCCGGCGTCGAAGCGGCTCGACGCCACCAGCCGCGGCTCCGGCGTCGTCAGCGTGCCGGTCTTGTCGAAGACGATGGTGTCCACCGCGGCCAGCCGCTCGATGGCGTCGCCGGCGTTGAGGAGCACGCCGCTGCGGAAGAGCCGCCCGGCCGCCACCACCTGGACCGCGGGAATGGCGAGCGCCAGCGCGCAGGGGCAGGTGATGATGAGCACGGCGATGGCGATCACCAGCGCGTGGGACCAGTCCGCGCCGACCGCCATCCAGCCGAGGAAGGTCAGGGCGGCGGCCGAGTGCACCACCGGCGCATAGGCCCGCGCCGCCCGGTCGGCGAGGCGCATGGCGCCCGCCTTCATCGACTGGGCCTCGGAGATCAGCCGCTCGATCTCGGCGACGAGCGTCCCCTCGACCGCCGCGGTGACCGAGACGGTCAGCGCCCCGAAGCCGTTGATCATGCCGGCGTGCACCATCTCGCCCGGGCCGACGGCGACCGGCGCGGTCTCGCCGGTGACCAGGCTGCGGTCGATCTCGGAGGTCCCCGCGGCGACGCGGCCGTCCACCGGCACCCGCTCGCCGGGGCGCACCAGCACGAGGTCGCCGGGAGCGACCCGCGAGACCGGCACCTCGGCGAGCGCGCCGTCGGCGCCGATCCGCACGGCCGATTCGGAGCGAAGCGTCGCCAGCGTCTCCGCCTCCACGGCGGTGCGCCGGCGCATGTTCTCGTCGAGGAAGCGGCCGAGCAGCAGGAAGAAGAGCAGCATCAGCGCGCTGTCGAAATAGGCCTCGTGCCCGCCGAGGAAGGTGTTGGCGACCGAAAGGCCGGTGGCGAGCAGGATCCCGATCGAGATCGGCACGTCCATGTTGACGGAGCGACGCCGGATCGCCGCGGCCGCGCTGCCGAAGAAGGGCTGGCCGGCGTAGGCGATGCAGGGCAGCGCCACCAGCGCCGACATGAAGTGGAAGAAGTCGCGCGTCTCGGGGGTGATGTCGGTGACGTTGCCGGACCAGACCGAGATGCTCATCAGCATGACGTTCATGGTGCCGAAGCCGGCGACGCCGAGGCTTTTCAGGAGCCGCCGCGCCTCCGCCGAGCCGCCGTCCCGCCGGGCGGCCGGGTCGAAGGGGTGGGCCGGGTAGCCGATCGCCTGCAGCCGGGCGAGCAGGACGTCCGGCGACAGCGCCGCGGGATCGTAGACCACCGCCACCCGCCGGTCGGCGAGGTTGACCCTCGCGGAGGCGACGCCCTCCACCCCGCGCAGCGCGCGCTCGATGTCGCCCATGCAGGCGGCGCAGGTGATGTTCTCCACCGCGAGCGTGAGCCGCCGCCGGCCGTCCGGCTCGGCCAGCGAATAGGCCGACCAGTCGCGTGCCGGGACGGCGTCGGCGACGGGTTCGGGGCCGGCGAGGGGCAGGGCGGCGGTCACGGGTCGTCCTCAGCGGGGCAGGGACAGCGTGTTGCGGGACCGGAACACCCGCTCGCCGCCGGCGGCCGCCTCGATGACGAGGACCCACGACCCGGCGGCCACGCCCGCCACCTCGGCGGTGTAGACACCGGGCTCCACCTCGGCGAGAAGCACCTCGCGGTCGTGCCGGGTGTCGGTCGGGTGCTCGATCTTCGCCGTCACCGCCAGGTGGGATTCGGGGCTGCCGGACTTGTCGGCGAAGCGGGCGGTGAACGCGGCGCCGTCGCCGGCGCGCTGGGCGCGGACGTCGACGTTCCAGCCGCGGGCCGCCTGGGCGGCGGCGGCGGCGACCTCCTCGTTGAACTCCTGGCCGGCGCGGTAGGAACTTTCCACCGAAAGGCCCGGGAAGCTGTCGACCGCCAGCCAGACCAGCGCCACGTTGGCGGCGAAGATCACGCCGAAGAAGCCGCCGAGCCAGGCGAGCACCCGAAGCCCGGTCACACGTCGAACGGGCCGGCCGTCCTCGGCGTCAATGGGATAGTCTGCCATCGGAACACCCTCCTCGCGTTCACGGGTTGCCGTCGTCGTCGCGCCCGTCCGTCCCGGGCGCAGCCTGGTGCGGCCGCATGCCTTCGGCCAGCTTGAAGAAATCCCTGGCGACCGCCGTCTCGCCCGTCGCGATGTCGACGATGCGGAACTTGACCTCGGTGGACTCCGCCAGCGCCGGCGCGCCGTGCAGGGCCACGGTCACGCGGATCTCGCGGGTGGTGTCGGGGTCCACCGTGACCACCGGCTTCTCGCCGATCCGGGCGTCGACGCCCACCGCCTCGACCACCGCCTCCGCGGGCAGCCCCTCCACCGCCAGGGTGAAGGTGCGCGGCTCGGCCCGCTTGTTCAGGAGGCGGACGGTGTAGCCATTGCGTACGCCGCCGTCGGACAGCTGCACCGCGATCGGGTTGCGGTCGTGCAGGACGTTGATCCCCTGCAGTTCGCGGGTCGCCAGCGCCCACAGCATCACCGCGCCGACGACGGCGATCAGGCCCGCGTAGAGCACGGTCCGCGGCCGCACCACCCGGTACACCGGCGGCTTGCCCTCGGCCCGGCGGGCGAGGTTCATGTCGGTGTCGTAGCCGATCAGGCCGGGCTCCCGGTGCACCTTCTCCATCATGGTGTCGCAGGCGTCGATGCACAGGCCGCACTGGATGCAGCCGAGCTGCACGCCGTCGCGGATGTCGACGCCGGTCGGGCAGGCGTTGACGCAGGCCCGGCAGTCGATGCACTCGCCGGCCGGCTCGCCGGAGGCCTTGGCCTTGTCCGCCGCCTTCACCGACATGCGCGGCTCGCCGCGGTCGCCGCGATAGGTGACGTTGAGCGCCCACTCGTCGGTCAGCGCCGCCTGGATGCGCGGCCAGGGGCACATGTAGAGGCAGACCTGCTCGCGCATGAAGCCGGCGAGGGCGTAGGTCGTGAAGGTGAGGATGCCGATCCAGAGATAGATGGCCATCGGCGCCTGCCAGGTCAGCAGGTCGTGGACCAGCGTCGGCGCGTCGGCGAAGTAGAGCACCCAGGCGCCGCCGGTCCACCAGGCGATGCCGATCCAGAGCGCATGCTTGGCCGCCTTGCGGCCGACCTTGCCGGCGGTCCAGGGCGCCTTGTCGAGCAGCATGCGCTCGCGCCGGTCGCCCTCGGTCCAGCGCTCGACCGCCATGAAGAGATCGGTCCAGACGGTCTGCGGGCAGAGATAGCCGCACCAGACCCGGCCGGCGACGGCGTTCATCAGGAACAGGGCCAGCGCCGCGAGAACCAAGAGGCCCGTGAGGTAGTAGACCTCCTGCGGCCAGATCTCGACAAAGAAGAAGTAGGCGCGCCGGCCGGCGATATCGACCAGCACCGCCTGGTCCGGCGCATTGGGACCGCGGTCCCAGCGGATGAACGGCAGGAAGTAGTAGAGGCCGAGCGTGATGAAGAGGATCGACCACTTGATGGTGCGCAACCGGCCGTGAACAGCCGCGGGATAGATCTTCTTGGCGGAAACGTAAAGGGATTCCCCGCCGGCGGCCTCGTCGGTCTCGACGCGCATCTGATCCGTCCACTCCGTGACCCCGCCCCGGGCGCCAGTCGGCGCGCGAGGCTCCTCGTGTCGCATTGCACAATGCGCGGAGCGGCTCGCCGGCGCCTTGACAAATATCAAAGGCTGCCTGGCGAACCCGCGAGGAATCGTGCCGCCGGAAACGGAAAGGGGCGGCGGTTCAACCGCCGCCCCTCGTCCCGTCCGGTCCCCGGCGTCGGTCAGGTACCGCCGCCGAGCGAGTGCACGTAGACGGCCAGCGACTTGACGGTGACCGGATCGAGCCGCTGCTCCCAGGCCGGCATGACGCCGGCTCGGGAGTTGGTGATCATCTCGACCACCGCGGCCGGGTCGCCGCCGAACAGCCAGATCCCGTCGGCGAGGTTCGGGGCGCCGAGTTCCGGCAGGCCCCTGGCGTCCTCGCCATGGCAGGCCGCGCAGTTGTCGGCAAAGAGCGTCTCGCCGGCGGCGACGTCGCCGCCTTCGGGCCCGGCGGCGCCGGACAGCGAGAGCACGTAGCCGGCGACGTCCCGGATCTGCTGCGGCTCGAGGATCTCGTCCCGGCCGAACGCCGGCATGTCGTTGACGCGGGTGTCCGGATGGTCCGAGCGGATGCCGGCGACGATGGTCTGGTGGATGTCGTCCAGCGTGCCGCCCCAGAGCCAGTCGTCGTCCTGCAGGTTCGGGTAGCCCCTGGCCCCGGTGGCGCCGGTGCCGTGGCAGCCGGCGCAGTTGTCGCCGAAGGCGGCGCGGCCGTTCGCCTGGGCGAACCCGAGCATGTTCGGGTCGCTCGCGATCTCCTGCAGGCTCGCCTCGTTGAGCCCGCTGCCGAGTTCCAGCCGGGCGGCGACGCCCGCCCGGTGCGCCTCCAGCGCCGCCTCGCGCTGGGAGTGGCCGATCAGGCCTCTGGTGTACCCCGACAGCGTCGGCCAGGCCGGATAGACCGCGAAGTAGCCGATGGACCAGATGATCGTGATGTAGAACAGCCAGAGCCACCAGCGTGGCAACGGATTGTTCAGCTCCTTGATGCCGTCCCACTCGTGACCGGTGGTCGACACGCCGGTGACGTGGTCGATGTCCTGCTTTTGAGCCATGGCTCAGTCCTCGCGGAAGGGGATCTGCGCCGCATCGTCGAACTTGGCCTGGTTCTTCGGCCAGAGCGCGTAGACGAGGACGACAAGGAAGATCACGAAGAAGTAGAGGAGGCCGCCCTGTTGGGCGAAGGCGGCGATCTGTTCGTATTCGAAGCTCATCGCTTGTTGCCTCACCTCAGGTTGGCTTTTTCGTCAAAGATCGAGTAGTCGACCAGCGTTCCGAGCATCTGGAGATAGGCGACCAGCGCGTCCATCTCGGTGAGCCGGGTCGGGTCGCCGTCGAAATCGCGGACGACAGCCTTCGGATAGCGCTCGAGGAAGCCCTCGAAGTCGCCGTCCGGGTTCACCTGGGCCATGAAGTCGGCCCGTGCGGTCTGGATCATCTCCTCGGTGTAGGGCACGCCCTGCATGGAGAGGACCTTCAGGTCGTCGGCGATGCGGGCGCCGTCGATCCTGGCGTCGGCCAGGAAGGCGTAGCCCGGCATGATCGAGGCCGGCACCACCTGGCGCGGGTCGACCAGGTGCTCGACGTGCCACTGGTCGGAGTACTTGCCGCCGACCCGGGCAAGGTCCGGGCCGGTGCGCTTGGATCCCCACTGGAAGGGCCGGTCGTACTGGCTCTCGGCCGCGAGGGAGAAGTGGCCATAGCGCTCGATCTCATCCCGCATCGGGCGGATCATCTGGCTGTGGCACAGGTAGCAGCCCTCGCGGACGTAGACGTTGCGGCCCGCGAGTTCGAGCGGGGTGTAGGGCCGCATGCCCTCCACCGTCTCGATGGTGCTCTTCAGGTAGAACAGCGGGACGATCTCGACGAGGCCGCCGATGGCGACCACGACGACGATGCCGACCGAGAGAAGGATCGAGTTCTTCTCGAAGATCTTGTGCTTATCGAACAATGACATGGCTCGTTCCTCACTCGGCCGGAGCCACGGCCATCCGGCCGGCCGGCTCTTCGGCCTCGCCGAAGCGGATGGTCATGTAGATGTTGTAGGCCATGATCAGCGCGCCGATCAGGAACAGGGCGCCGCCCATCACGCGGATCACGTAGTAGGGGTGCATCGCCTCGACGGTCTCGATGAACGAGTATTCGAGGAAGCCGAGCTCGGTGTAGGCGCGCCACATCAGGCCCTGCATGATGCCCGACACCCACATCGCCGAGATGTACAGGACGATGCCGATGGTCGAGACCCAGAAGTGCCAGTCGACGAGCTTCAGCGAGTAGAGGCCCTTGCGGTTCCACAGCCAGGGAACCAGCGCATAGAGCGCGCCGAAGGAGATGTAGCCGACCCAGCCCAGCGCGCCGGAGTGCACGTGGCCGATGGTCCAGTCGGTGTAGTGGCTGAGGCTGTTGACAGCCTTCACCGACATCAGCGGCCCCTCGAAGGTCGACATGCCGTAGAAGGCGATCGACACGACCATCATGCGCAGCACCGGGTCGGTGCGCAGCTTGTCCCAGGCGCCCGACAGCGTCATCAGGCCGTTGATCATGCCGCCCCAGGAGGGCATCCACAGCATGATCGAGAAGGCCATGCCGAGGGTCGAGGCCCACTCGGGCAGCGCGGTGTAGTGGAGGTGGTGCGGACCCGCCCAGATGTAGAGGAAGATCAGCGCCCAGAAGTGCACGATCGACAGCCGGTAGGAGTAGATCGGCCGGTTCGCCTGCTTCGGCACGAAGTAGTACATGATGGCGAGGAAGCCGGCGGTGAGGAAGAAGCCCACCGCGTTGTGGCCGTACCACCACTGCACCATGGCGTCCTGCACGCCCGCCCAGACGATGTACGACTTGATGCCGTAGATCGACACGGGGATCGTGAAGTTATTGACGATGTGCAGCATGGCGATCGTGATGATGAACGCCAGGTAGAACCAGTTCGCCACGTAGATGTGCGGCTCCTTGCGGCGCCACAGCGTGCCGAGGAACACGAACAGGTAGACGACCCAGACGACGGTCAGCCAGAAGTCGGCGTACCACTCGGGCTCGGCGTATTCCTTGCCCTGGGTGACTCCGAACAGGTAGCCGGTGCCTGCGATGACGATGAAGGCGTTGTAGCCGAGGATGACGAACCACGGGGCGATGCGGCCCGGCATCCGGGCCCGGCAGGTCCGCTGCACCACATAGAAGGAGGTGGCGATCAGCACGTTGCCGCCGAAGGCGAAGATCACCGCCGAGGTGTGCAGCGGCCGCAGCCGGCCGAAGCTGGTCCAGGGCAGGTCGAGGTTCAGCGCGGGCCAGGCCAGCTGGCTGGCGACGATCAGGCCCACCGTGAAGCCCGCGATTCCCCAGACCATCGCGGCGATCGCGCCGAACTTGACCGGCCCCATGTTGTAGTTCGGCCTGCCGTCGATCTCGGCCGGCGGCGCCGCGCCACCGGTGTCGAGGTAGGTCTTGACGATCAGGAACACGCCGCCGGCCGCCACCAGGGCGCCGAAGGCAGCGTGGTAGGCCATGACCTGATCGAGCGCCTTCCCGGCGATCAGAAGGCAGAAGAAGGTGAGAAGCCCCAGGAAGACGGCGAAGCCGCCCTCCTCGAGCGACATGAGAGGTTGTGACCTCTGCGCTGACATGTGTGTCGCCCCGTTTTGTTGACGAATGTCGCTGCACAGCCCGCGCACGGAATGCGCGAGGGTTCCGGGGCACCCTATGTGCGGTGCATCGAAGGGGCCTTGACGCAGATCAACCGGAGCCGGGCGGTCGGCGCTTTCGGCCCGGATCAGCCTTTGTCTTTCGTAGCATCCGCCGGCGGGCGGCCGTAGACGAGGGGGCCGAGCGCCGGAACGGCGAAGGACATGGCGAGGAATCGGGCGAGGTGGTGGGCCGCCACGAAGGCCGGGTCGAGGTTGAGGACGAAGGCGAGGATCACCATCGCCTCGAGCCCGCCCGGCGCGAAGGCGACGATGAGCTGGCCGGCCGGCATGCCGACCACGGCGGCGGTGGCGACGGCGCACAGGGTGGCCGTCGTCATCGCCACGACGAAGGCGCCGGCGACCGCGAGCAGCATGCCGGCGAGTTGGCGGAAGCTGGTGCCGGAGAAGCGCAGGCCCAGCATGGCGCCGAGCGCCACGAAGGAGGGCACCTGGATCTCCGGCGGCAGCTGCCCCTCCACGATTCCCGCCCCGTGCAGCACCGAGGAGGCGAGGAAGGCCCCGAGCAGCAGGCCGGACGGAAACCGGGTCCAGACCCCGACCGCCGCTCCCGCGAGCCCGGCCGCGATCAGGCCGGCGAGGGCGACCGGGTCGTCGACGACGGGTACGGGCTCCGAGGGCGGCAGCGGCTGCACCGCGGCGACCACCAGGGGCAGCACCGCCACCAGCATGAACAGCCGGATCGTCTGCGACAGCGAGACGAGGCGCATGTCGGCCGGGCTCGTCTCCGCCGCGGCGATGGTCATGGTCAGCGCGCCGGGGATCGACCCGAAGTAGGCCGAGGCTGCGTCCCACCCCGCCACCCGGCGCAGGAAGGTGTAGGAGGCCGCCGTCACCAGCACGACCGTCAGGGCGAGGGCGGCCAGGGTGATCGGCCATGCCGGCAGCTGCCCGATCACGTCCGGCGTCACGCCGGCGCCCATTGTGATGCCGAGCAGCAGGAAGACGAGGTCGCGGAGCGCGCGCGGCATCCGGGCGGAGAGACCCGAGAGGGCGGCGAGGCCGACGGCGATCATCGCGCCGGAGAGCCATCCGGCCGGGAGCCCGGCGACATCGGCCGCCACGCCGCCGGCGGCGGCGATCGCGAGCGCCAGGGCGAGGCGGGCGACGTCATGGAATCGGCCGGCAGGTCCGGACGGGGCCTGGCCGGTCATCGGGGACGGCTCCGGGCCGTGGCCGTTTGACCTTCCTCAAGGACCCCGACCGCCGGTCCTGTCAACGTCGCCACCATGAACGCGCACCTGCCCCCCGACCACCGCCTGTTCGACGTCATCCGCCGGACCGTGCCCCGCTACACCTCCTACCCGACCGCGCCCCACTTCCAGGCGCTCGGGGGAGACACGCTCGACGGCTGGCTGGCCGCCGCGCGGCGCGACCGCGACGCTGTCAGCCTCTATTTGCACATCCCCTACTGCCGGTCCATCTGCCACTACTGCGGCTGCGCCACCAAGGCGACGCGGCGGGACGAGCCGGTGAGCGCCTATGTCGCGACGCTCCGGCGGGAGATCGATCTGGTCGCGCGGTCGCTCGGCCGGGCGCGGATCTCGCAGATCCACTGGGGCGGCGGCACGCCGAACCTGGTGCCGGAGAAGGACTTCGCGGCGGTCATGGGCGATCTCCACCGCCTGTTCGACCTCTCCGCCATCCGCGAGCACGCGATCGAACTCGACCCTCGCCACGTCACCCGCAGCGGGGCGCGCTTCCTCGCCTCGATGGGGGTGAACCGGGCCAGCCTCGGGGTGCAGGACTTCGACCCGGAGGTGCAGGTCGCCATCGGCCGGGTGCAGCCGCTGGAGCAGGTGGAGGAGAGCGTCGCGGCGCTGCGCATCGCCGGCATCGGCTCGATCAACTTCGACCTCATCTACGGCCTGCCGCTGCAGACGCACGCCTCGATCCGCACCACCGCCATGCACGCCGCCGGCCTCGCGCCGAGCCGGATCGCCATCTTCGGCTATGCCCACGTGCCCTGGTTCCGGCCGCACCAGAAGCTGATCGACGAGGCGACGCTGCCCGGCGCGTCCATGCGGCTCGACCTCGCCCGCATCGCCCGCGAGACGATCGACGCCTTCGGCTACGAGGAGATCGGCATCGACCATTTCGCCCGGCCCGAGGACGACCTGACGCTGGCCCGCGACGCGCGGACCCTCCGGCGCAACTTCCAGGGCTACACCACCGACGACGCAAGGGTGCTGGTCGGCCTCGGCGCCACCTCGATCGGCCGCACGCCGCTGGGCTACGCCCAGAACGCCGTCGCCGTCGGCAACTGGACGCGGCACCTCGAGGAGGGCCGCCTTCCGGTGGAGCGCGGCCGCGCCTTCACCGCCGACGACCTGATGCGGTCGGACGTCATCGAGCAGCTGCTCTGCTTCTTCGACGTCGACGTCGCCGCGGTGGCCGCCGCCCACGGCCGTCCCGCGGACGACCTTCTCGCCGACACCGGGAAGCTCGAGCCGCTGGCCGCCGAGGGCTGGGTCGCGATCGACGGCGGCAGGGTGACCATCACGCAGCATCGCGCCGAGATCGCCCGGGTGGTGGCGAGCGCCTTCGACGCCTATCTCGAGACCGGCGCGGCGCGCCACTCGGTCGCGGTCTGACGCAGCAGCGGCGACGGCGCTCCGGTTCCCGGCGCCTCACTCGCCCGGGTCCGTCGCCGGCTCCGGCGGCAGCACGCCCGCGGCGACAAGCGCCTCGCGCATCCGGTCGGGCCGGTCCGTGATCAGGCCGTCGATGCCGGCGCGGACCAGCCGGGCCGCGACCCGCCGGTCCTCGACCCCCCAGGGAATGACGCCAAGGCCGAGCGCCCTCGCCTCCGCGATCTCGCCGGCGGCGAGGTCGCCGACATGGGGAAGCCAGGCGGTGCAGCCCGCGGCGGCGGCCTGCCGGTGCGCGGGGAGCGCGTGGGTGGCGGGATCGAGACCCTCGACCGGGCCGGGACCGGCCAGCCGCGGCGGCGACCAGCCGCTCTCCAGCGTCAGGCAGCCGCGCGGCACCCGCGGCGCGAGCCGTTCCGCGATCCGGAGCGCCCGCCAGTCGAAGGACTGCAGCGCGAGGCGGTCGAGGACCCCATGCCGACGGGCGGCGTCCAGCACGGCGCGGACCTGGCGCTCGACGGCGTCCCGATCCGCTCCCGCCGGCACCTTGGTTTCAACATTGAACCGGACGTTCGCCGCCCGCATCGCCGCGAAGACCTCGCCGAGGGTCGGCACCCCCGCCCCGTCCGCCGGCCGCTGGTCGGGAAAGGCGGCCGCGGCCCGCGAGCCGGGCCGCAGCCGGCCGACGTCCCAGCGGCGGATCGCGGCGTGGCCCGTCGCCTCCACCGCCGGCTCGCCCTCGCCCACCCATGCGCCGCCGATCCGGACAAGGTCCGGGCCGGGGCGGGGGTCGTGGAACACCACCGGCACGCCGTCGCGGGTGAGCCGCACGTCCATCTCCAGCGTCGTCACGCCGGCCGCGAGCGCGGCGGCAAAGCCGGCGATGGTGTTTTCCGGCGCGAGCCCGCGGGCGCCGCGGTGGCCCTGCAGGTCGAAGCAGTCGGCCTCGGGCACGGGCGGCACGCGCCCTTCGACGAGGGGGCAGGGGAAACGGTCCGCCGTCGGCCCCGGCGCCGCGGCGTGGGCACATGCGGCGATCGGGGCGGCGAGCGCCGCCGCGCAGAGCAGCCGGAGCCGACCGGCCGATGTGCAGGCCCGCATGACGACACCCCTTCCACCAGCACGATGAACCGGTCGTCCGGGAGGACCCGCGCCACATAGGCCTCGACCGGCGGGGCTCCGGCGTCGGTGGCGCGGGCCTCGAACACCTCGGCGAAGAGGTCCGTGATCTGGCGGAGCGCTCCGAGTGTCCCCGCCCGCGAGCCGCCGGACGGCCCATGCACCCTCGGCCGTCCCGCCCTCCCGCCGTCTCCGCCACCCGAGGATGCACCGACGACCCGGGGCCCGCAATGCGCCATCGCCGGCCGGCGTGGAACATCGCCGGGGGCGGTGGGTTGGTCGGCCATGGAGACACCGATGCCAGACCAGCGGGCCGCGGCGAACGCCCCGGCCGCCACCCTTCCGACCGAGCCGGAGCGCATGACGCCCCGGGACGTGGTGATCGTCGGCGGCGGCTTCGCCGGGCTCGCCTGCGCCCGGCGCCTCGGCCGCAGCGGCCTGTCGGTCACCGTGATCGACCGCAGCAACCACCACCTGTTCCAGCCGCTGCTCTACCAGGTCGCCACCGCGGCGCTGTCGCCGGCGGACATCGCCGAGCCGATCCGGCGCATCCTCGGCCGCTTCCCCAGCGTGGAGGTGCTGATGGCGGAGGTGGTCGGCGTCGACGTGGAGGCCCGGCGGGTGCGGCTCGCCGACGGCAACCCGATCGCCTACCGCCGCCTCGTGCTGGCGCCGGGCTCCCGCTACGACTACTTCGGCCACACGGACTGGGAGGCCTCGGCGCCCGGCCTCAAGACCATCGACGACGCCCGCAGGATCCGCAGCCGGGTGCTGATGAACTTCGAGACGGCCGAGGCCAGCCTCGACCCCGCCGAGCAGGAGCGGCTGATGACGACGGTGGTGGTCGGCGGCGGCCCCACCGGCGTGGAGATGGCCGGGGCGCTCGCCGAACTCGCCCGCTGGACGCTCGCCCGCGACTTCCGCCACATAGACCCGACCACCGCCCGCATCCTGCTCGTCGAGGCGGGGCCGCGGCTGCTCGGCGGCTTCCCGGAGCCGCTCGGCGACTACGCCCGGCGACGGCTGGAGGGGCTCGGCGTCACGGTGCTGACCGGCACCCCGGTCGAGGACATCCGCCCGGACGGGATCACCCTCGGGGGCGAGGACCTCCCGGTGGGGATGGTGGTCTGGGGCGCCGGGGTCCGCGCCAACCCGGCGGCGGCCTGGATCGGCGTCGAGCCGGCGGACCGGTCGGGCCGCGTCCGGGTCGGGCCGGACCTCTCGGTCCCCGGCCATCCGGAGATCCACGTCCTCGGCGACGCCGCCCTCGCCGAAGAGGACGGCCGGCCGCTCCCCGGCCTCGCACAGGTGGCCAAGCAGCAGGGCGAATACCTCGGCACGGTGCTGCCCGCGCTCGTCGCCGGCGACGGCACGGCCCCGCCGTTCCACTTCAAAGACCGGGGCAACACGGCGGTGATCGGCCGCAACGCGGCGGTGTTCGACTTCGGCCGGCGCCAGCTGAAGGGGCGCTTCGCCTGGCTGCTGTGGGCGATCGTCCACGTCTACCTGCTGGTGGGCTTCGAGAAGCGGCTGCTGGTCGCCCTGCAGTGGCTCTGGCGCTACTTCACCTACCAGCGCGGCGCCCGGATCATCCGCTAGAGGCGGGCCGCCCGCCTCGGCAACGACCGCAGGTGGCGGGGCGAGCCGCCCCGGACGACGACCGCCGACGCTTGGGCGAGCCGCCCGGATCAGACGACGACCTCGGCCGTCGGGGCGAGCCGCCCCGGAGAGCCGATGGCGACCGCAGGCCGCCGGGGCGAGGCGCCCCGGACGCCCGACGACGACCTCAGCCGCTTGGGCGGGCCGCGGACGGCGACCGCCGCCGCCAGGGCGGGCCGCCCCGGACGCCCGCCGACCCGTCCGCCCAATTCCCCCCTTTCCCTCCGCCCCCGATCCGCGCTATACGGACCCCATCCACCGCCGCTCCCGCGGCGCGCACGGCGTGCACCCGTAGCTCAGCTGGATAGAGTGCTGCCCTCCGAAGGCAGAGGTCACAGGTTCGAATCCTGTCGGGTGCGCCATTTCCGACATTCCTGAACAAAACTGGGAACCCGGCAATTCTCGCTTGGAGAAAGGCGAGCATCAAGGAGACGCTTGGGTTCTGCTCAGCGACCGGCGGATGTGCGCCCCCAAAGGGCTGCTCAGGGGTGAGCTCGGACTTTTTGAGGAGCAGACATCCGATCTGTCCCAGGCTAGTGCCGGACTGGGCGGTATGCGGACCTTCGTCGCGATCAGCTGCAATGTCCGCATTCTCGACCAAGGGCACTTGACAGAACTCTTCGAACGAACACGTTCCGCCTTGAGCGTTCGCTCCCCTCACATGCTCCGTTCGATCAGCGCGGGCCAGCCGAAACAACCGAGCGCGTGCCGCCTTACCCGCATTGGCCCTCCCGGAAAGCGCAGAGACTTTGCTGGTTAAGCGATCTGGTTACGTCTGCCGCGCCAAGGGGGCGACGGTATATCCAATCCCGCGGGCCCGATCAGAACGGCTGCGTCTGCCTGTCCTTCGGCGCGCCCCCCGCCGAAACAAGGTTGTACGTCGATCTGTCAGCCGGTGAAGCTATGCCGATGGCAACGATCCGCGTCGCTGCACGTTCGGCACCCCAACTGCCGTCGGGCACCAGCGTCCAGCGCCGTCCGACCTGCTGGTAGAGGTGGCGCTGATCGGGGGCCTCGGACAGCAAGACATGTCCCTTGGCGCGCACCGCGCGGGCCACCAGATCGGCGGCCATCTCCTCGGCCTCGACGCGCGACATCGGCGCGGAGTTTTCTCTAATCCAGGTGACATGCAGCGCCGCGTGATCCGTATCCCAGGCCGGCACCTCTGATCCGACCCGTTCAAGCCCGAACAGGACCGCCATCGGAATGTCGGCCTGCACCGACCGCAGTCGCAGCGTGCCCGGCGCATGCCGGTCCAGCGCCGCCCCGGTCTCGGCCAGCGCCTCGGGGGGTGCGAGGTCCAGCTTGTTCACCACGATCAGGTCGGCCTGGGACAGGCAGCGCGCAACCGTGCGTCCGACGTATCGGTTGGCAAGTTGCGAAGGCAATTGCTCGGCATCGACAAGAACAATCACGCCGTCGACGTTCAAGCGGAACGCCGCGACGTTTTGCGCCAGACGCGCCGGCTCGGCCACGCCCGACATCTCGATCACGATCCGATCCAGCCGATCCGCCCGCCTGATGAAGCCCGCGAGGGCCTCGCCCGTTCCGTCCGCGGCGGAACAGCACACGCAGCCGTTCGCCAGGCTGACGGTGTCGCCGTCATGGGCGACGATCAGCCGGGCGTCGACGTTCAACGCGCCGAAATCGTTGACGATCACGCCGATGCGCTGGCCGTGGTCACCGGTCAGGATCCGGTTCAGGAGCGTCGTCTTGCCAGCCCCGAGGTAGCCGCCAAGAATGGTGACGGGCAGCGTCATGCCGGTGCCTTCCATACGCTCACACCTTCCTTGTAGGTCTCAAGCACCTGGATCTCGAGGAGCGCCGCCGGATCGGTGGTGATCGGGTTGCGGTCGAGGATGACGAGGTCGGCGAGCTTGCCCGGCGCGATGGAGCCCTTGGTGTCCTCCTCGTGATAGTGCCAGGCCACGTCGATCGTCAGCGCCCGGAGCGCGGTGAGGGCATCGACCCGCTGGTCTGGTCCAAGCACCACGCCCGAGCGGGTGGTGCGCAGGATGGCCGACTGCATCATCAGCATCGGATCCATCGGCGTCACCGAAAAGTCGGAATGGTTGCCGAACCTGATGCCCTTAGCCTTGGCCGCCGCCATCGGGCTGATGAAAGACGCGCGCTCGAGCCCCACGTTCTCGATATGCACATCGCCCCAGAAGAAGGTATGCCCAGTGAAGAACGAGGGGGAGATGCCTAGTTCGACGTAGGCGTCCAGTTGATCGGGCCGCATGAACTGCGAATGGATCACCACGTCGCGCCGGTCGTCGGCCGAGACGGCCCCGCCCTGGCGCAACCCGTCGATCACCATGTCGATCGCCGCATCGCCGTTGGCGTGGGTATAGGTCTGGATGCCCTTTTTCACGAACTCGGCCATCACCGCGTTCACCGCTTCCGGCGGGAAGAGAGGGAAGCCGACATAGTCCGCCTCGCCCGCTGGCCCGCCGGTCAGCAAGGGCTCGGTCCAGAATGCGGTCTTGCCCTGGGGCGAGCCATCGACGAACAGTTTGACCCCTCCCAGCTTCAGCCGGTTGCGATAAGTGCCAAAGGCCTGTGCTGTGGTGTCCGGCAACTCCATCGGTCCGCCCTGAAAGTCTGGGGCGTATTCCCGGATCAGTGCGGGCACGTCCAGCACCATCGGCAGCGATACGACGTCGATGACCAGCCGTCCTTCGTCGGCCGCCCGCATCAGGAACTCAAGATCCGGCTTGTGGGTGGCCCCCTCCTGAGCCGTGGTCACCCCGCGCGACGTGTATATCTCCTGCGCCTTTTCCATCAGAGCCAGCAGGTCTGCCTCGCCGGGTTTCGGCATGTTGGCGAAAAGCGGCAGGAAGGCGGTTTCCATCAAAAGCCCGGCAGGTTCGTTCGACCCTTCCCTGCGCATGATCAGACCGCCGTCCGGCGTGGGGGTCGACGCATCTATGCCCGCAATCGCGAGGCCGACCGAGTTGAGCACGCAGCCATGGTTCGACACGTGGATCAACATCACCGGATTGTCCGGGAAATGTGGATCGAGGTCATCGCGCGTCATCTCGCGGCCGTCCGACAGGACCGTTCCGTCATAGCCGTAGCCGACAATCCATTCCCCGGGGGCGGGCTTGCGTTCGTCGGCGAAGGCGCGTACGGCGGCAACCGCATCGGCGATCGACGAGACCGGCCCGACCGGGGGCCCGAGACGTTGACCCAGTTCACGATATTCAGCGCGTTCATGAAATGGCCGTGGCTGTCGATGAAGCCGGGCAGGAGGGCAGCGCCGGCCAGATCGACGATCCGGGTCGCGTTGGTGGCCAGGGCCATCACCTCGGCCTCGGTGCCGACCGCAACAATCCGCCCGCCCGCCACGGCCACCGCCTCTGCCGTGGGCAGCGCCTCGTCGACGGTCACAATGCTTCCGCCGCGAAAGATCAGTTCGGCCGGCCCTCCGGTCTGGGCCATTGCCATGCGCCGCGTGCCGAAAGGCAGGGCGGAAAACAGGAAACCGGCCCCCGCCGATGCAAGCGCCGTGCGGCGGCTGATGGTTGCAGGGCGCGAGGGTTCGGTCGTTTCGGTTTCCATGGGCGTGTCCAATCCGCTAGAGGCAACGCTTGCAGCCGGTGGTCAGATTGGCGAAAAGCCTTGCAGCAGAAAATGCCATTTGCAGGAATTCCTGGATCGAAAATGTCGAGCCTGAGGGCGTTGAACGTCAGGCAGGAAAGGGGGATCGGGCCGATGAAACGCAGCGAGGCTAGGCAAAGACTGGCCAGCCGGGGCTGGCTTGCCGAGCTTGAACCTGCGCTGGCAACGGCGATCTTCGATGCCGGCCAGATCGTCGCCCTGACGCGCGGCGCGACGCTCTTCCGTCCGGGAGATGATCCCGGCGGCATCTACGGCGTGGTGGACGGCGGCATTGTCATCTCGACCACAGGGCGCAACGGGTTCCCCGCCTCGGGGCACATCATTCGGCGAGGCTCCTGGTTTGGCTATGGCTCCGTGAACTTCCGGCAAAAACGCACGCTGATGGCCGAAGCGAACGAACCCTCAACGATTCTGCATGTTCCCCTGTCGCGCCTTGAAGGGCTGCGAAGCAAGCATCCCTCGCTCGGCCATGCGGTGGCACTTCTGGCCGCGCATGGCGAGACCGCCCTTCTCAGCGTCATCGCGGACCTTCTGATCGGCAGCACCGACCGGCGCCTTGCCGCGGTTCTGTTGCGGGTGACCGGCGAAAGCCTGGACGACCCTTGGAGCGACCCGCGCGGCGTGTCCCTGACCCAGCAGCGCCTCGCCGACCTTGCGGCCGCCTCGATCCACACGGTCGCAAGATTTGTCGACCGCAGCAGCCAGCAGGGCTGGATCATTTGGAACTACGGCCGCGTGCGCATTCTCGAAGCGGGCGGATTGCAAGAATTTGCAGCCGGGCGGATGTCCTGGACGACGCAAGGCAAGAGGCGCCTGCGATCTTCTTGAGGCTGCAATTGCGAAGCAGGACCGGATCAGCGCCGCGCAGACCGACACTGGGAGGCGGCCGACGTGCGCTGCTCCGGCCACGACCATGCCGGCACTTTCTGTCGCCGATCGATGGATCCGGAGTTTCGCTGCAGCGCAGGCGAACGTCTGCAAAGGGCCGTTTGCTTCGCCTGTGGTCGGCGGAGGGAATGACTGGAATATCGACAACAGCCGCGGCTGACGATCCAGTCTGATCTGTCGTTTGTTGGCGCGAAGGAGGCTGCGCTGTAATAATTATAACGGATTTACAATGACATATCAGTGCCCGGTTTCATCCTGACCGGTGCGCCATTCCACCGGAAGACATTCGAACTGTCGGCTTTAGATTCAGGCACACGTGATAGTGGCTGCGATCTGATCGGCGCGCTCTCTGCAATGTCCACGAGAGCAACGCCAGGAAGCTTGGCAAGAGTGGCCCACCAGCCCTTGTCGGGGAACTTGCAACGACAAAGCAGTTTCCAGTTTCATCCGGCGCGCCACCTTTCCACTACCCGCCGACTCCCGTCTCCAGCCTATCCCCTCACAGCGTCGAGACCCTTTGCCACTTCAGGTGGCCGCGGCCCTCGCGGCCGGGGAACATCGGGTGGAGCACCTCGGCGGTGGTGATGGAGAGGATGTCGCCCTCGATCCGGAAGGTGCGGGCCTGCTCGGTGCCGAGCCAGGAGGGGTGCCACGCGACGTCGACCGTGGTGATGAACTGGTCGCCTTCGATCCGGAACGGGCCCGAATAGGCCATCATGCTCCGGAAGAGAGCGGCGTCGCCGGTCTCGGTGTCCGAGGCTGCCCGGTCCCTGGAGGTGATGACGGTCATCATCCGCCTGTCCGGGGTCAGGATGATGTAGCCGAGCGGATCGGCGCCGTACATGTCCGCGCGCTCGCCCGTGTCGGTCGCCACGAACTGCAGCGATATCAGCTTCCAGACACCGAACATGATCAGGCTCCCTTTCTGACGAGGCTTTCCGTCCCGCCGCCTCGAGCCGCGGGGAAGGAGGCGAAATGGACGATGCGACGAGTTGGCCCGATCGGGGAGAAACAGACAAGGGAAATGAGCCTCGACCCGGCGAGAGGCGGACCCCGGGGAGCCGCTGCCCGCCCGCCGGCTGTCGGCCGCCCGATCCGGCGCAGGCCGCATAGCGCGCCGGCGCGACGCCGACGGGGCGCCGGCGACGCTCGCATCAGCCCTTCCGCACCGCGTCGACCAGTTCGGCGAGGAGGCTGACCGGCACGGGGAAGACGATGGTCGAGTTCTTCTCCCCGGCGATGTCCTGCAGCGTGGAGAGGTAGCGCAGCTGCATCGCCTCCGGCCTCGCCGAGAGGATGACCGCCGCCTCCACCAGCTTCTCGGACGCCTGCTGCTCGCCCTCGGCGCTGATGATGCGGGCGCGCCGGTTGCGCTCGGCCTCGGCCTGGCGGGCGATCGCCCGGACCATGCTCTCGTCGATGTCGACGTGCTTGATCTCGACATTGGCGACCTTGATGCCCCAGGAATCGGTCTGGCTGTCGAGGATCTCCTGGATGTCGCTGTTGAGCTTGTCCCTCTCGGCCAGCATCTCGTCGAGGTCGTGCTTGCCGGGCACCGATCGCAGCGTCGTCTGCGCCAGCTGGCTGGTGGCGATGTTGAAGTCCTCCACCTGCATCACCGCCTTGTCGGCGTCGACGACGCGGAAATAGAGCACCGCGTTGACCTTCACCGAGACGTTGTCGCGCGAGATCACGTCCTGGCTCGGCACGTCGAGCACGATGGTCCGCAGGTCCACCCGCACATACTGCTGCACCAGCGGGATGACGATGATGATGCCGGGGCCCTTCACCCCGGAATAGCGCCCGAGCGTGAAGACGACGCCGCGCTCGTACTCCCGCACGATCTTGATCGCCGACGCGATGACCGCGACGACCAGCGCGGCGAGCAACAGGTAGGTGAGGATATCCGGATCCAGGACGTTCATGGCTTTCTCCCGCCGGGGCTGCGGCCCGGTTCGGCATCGACGATCAGGGCGAGCTTCTCGCGGCCGACGATGCGCACGATCTGGCCGCGGGCGAGGCCGGGCGGCCCGCTCGCCTGCCAGCGCTCGCCGTGGACGTGGACCTCGCCGCTGGTGCCGGACCAGTCGAGGACGGTGCCCTCCCGGCCGACCAGGACGGTGTCGCCGGTGACCACCTGCCGCCGGTGCGCCCGGACGGCGGCGGTGCCGGCGACGATCAGCAGCCCGGCGCTGATCACGGTCGCGGTGGCGATCACCTGCCAGGAGAGGCTGAACTGCGGCACCTCGGTATCGAACAGGAACAGCGAGCCCATGGCGAAGGCGACGATGCCGCCGAGGCCGAGGATGCCGAACGACGGCGCGAAGGCCTCCGCCGTCATCAGGCCGGCCCCGAGCAGGATCAGCCCGATCCCCGCGTAGTTGATCGGCAGCAGGTTGAGGGCGAACAGGCCGACGACGATGCAGATCGCGCCGATCACGCCGGAGAAGATGGTGCCGGGCGTCAGGAACTCGAAGATGATCCCGTAGATCCCGATCAGCAGCAGGATGTAGGCGATGTTCGGATCGGTGATGATGCCGAGGATTTCCGTCCGCCACGTCGGCTCGATGGCCGTCACCGCGAGCCCGCCGGTCTCGAGGACCCTCGCCTCCCGCAGCACCCGGACGGTCCGGCCGTCCGCCTGTTCGAGGAGGTCGTCGACGCCGGTCGCGACGATCTCGACCACGTTCTCCTCGAGGGCCTCGCGGGCCGACAGGCTGACGCCCTCCCGGACAGCGCGCTCCGCCCACTCGGCGTTGCGCCCGTGCACGTCGGCGAGCCCGCGCATGAAGGCGGCGGCGTCGTTGACCACCTTCGCCCGCATGGCCTCGGCCGAGGTCGGTTCGCCGGCGTCCTCGGCGCCGGGATCCCGCTCCTGTCCGCCAGGCAAGCCGCCGCCGCCGCCGAGGTCGACGGGCGTCGCGGCCCCGAGGTTGGTCCCCGGCGCCATCGCCGCGAGGTGGCTGGCGTAGAGGATGTAGGTCCCGGCGCTCGCCGCCCGCGCGCCGCCGGGGGCGACATAGGTCACGACCGGGACCGGCGAGGCCAGGATGATGCGGACGATGTCCCGCGTCGAGGAACTGAGGCCGCCCGGCGTGTCGATCCGCAGGACGACGAGCGCGGCGTTGCGCTCCGCCGCGGCGTCGAGGCCGTTGCCGATGTAGTCCGTCGTCGCCGGGCCGATCGCCCCGTCGACGTCGAGCAGGACCGCCTCCCTCGGCGCCGCCGTCTGCGCCATGGCCCAGCCGAGGCCGGCGAGGAGCAGCATCGGCAGCAGAACCGGCGCGCGGGCGGGACGCCGCGCCAGCGCGGAGGCGCTGCCGATGGCGAGCCCTGCGGCCCGGTCGATGATCATGCCCAGCATCCACCGCTCCGTCCTGCCGGTTCGCGCCGGACGGGCCCTGCCGCCCCGCGCGCCGCCCGGCGGCCTCGAGTGCCACCGGGAACAACCGGCGGCCCGATTTGTGCCCGGCGGGGGGAAGGGTCGGGTGCGGAGCGCAGCGAAAAGCCGCCGCCCCGGGGAGGAGCGGCGGCTTTCCTGGCGTGCCGGCGTCGACCGGTCAGGTCTCGTTCGACCAGATGCCGCCCTGGCCGGCATCCTCGCCGAAGGCGCCGAACTCCTGCTCGTCGAGGCGGGTGTCCTGGTCCTCGTCGTAGCCGGAGAACACGCCGGCTCTGAGCTCGTTCTCGTCCAGCATCTGGTCCTGGTTCTGGTCCCAGTCGCTGAACGCGGTTGCGCCGAAGCGCTGCGAGAAGCCCTCGCCACCGTCGGCGCCCGTGCCGGCCGTCTCGTTCGCCACGAGGCCGGTGTTGAACTCGTTCTCGTCGATCGTCCCGTCGCCATTCACATCGAGCGTGCCGAAGGTGCCCGCCTGGTCCCAGCCGGTGTTCCACTCCTGCTGGTCGACCGCGGCATCCGCGTTGGCGTCCCAGTCGGTCATGGCCGTCTGGGCGAGCGACGGGGTGAGCGCGAAGGAAAGGGCGGCGGCCGACACGGCGACCGTCTTGAGCCAATGAAATTTCATGACTGCGTCCTCAGGTTGCCCAGCCCGGACTGCCTAACGGCGCTTCCGCGCGCCGGTTCCCGTCCCCGGACACGAAAAGACCGCCGGCGCGAGGCCGCGACGTCAGCCGGGCGCCCGCCCGGTCCGGCCCGGGACCCTCGCCTCCACCCCGCACCACGCCGCCATGAACCGCGCGAGCACGGTGGCGACCTCCATCATGCTGTCGATCGAGACCCACTCGTCGATGCCGTGGAGCCCGCCGCCGACCGGTCCGTAGCAGGTGGCCGGCATGCCGCCGTGGCGGGCGAAGAAGCGCACGTCGGTGGTCGCCGTCGAGGCGCGGCGGACGACGGGCGCGCCGGTCACCGCCTCGTGGGTGGCGGCGAGCAAGGCCATAGGCGGGGCGTCCGGGTCCACCGTGCAGCCCTCGGCGTGGAAGCCGCGCCAGCTCACCTCCACGCGGGCGCCGGCGAGCTCGCGCCGGGTGGCTTTCGCCTCCTCGACGGCGGCGAGGAGCGCGACCCTGGCTTCATCGACGGAGCGGTCGGGGAAAAAGCCGAAGCGCACCTCGATCACGGCCTCCGACGGCACGCTGGAGGTCCAGTCGCCGCCCGAGATGCGGCCGAGGTTGAAGTTGACAGGGTGCGGGTGGTCGGCCCAGAGCGGGTGCCGGACGGCCGGCTCGTTCCAGGCGGCCTCGAGGCCGCGCAGGTGGTCGAAGAGGGCGACGGCGGCCTCGATGGCGTTGACGCCGGCGGAGGTGTCGAGCACGTGGGCCGGGCGGCCGGTGACGCGGATCGTCGCCCACAGGACGCCGAGCTGGCCCACCATCAGCGTCTGGTCGAAGGGCTCGGGGATGATCACGGCGTCGGCGCGCCAGCCGCGGGCGAGGCAGGCGAGGGCGCCGTTGCCGGTGCACTCCTCCTCGATCACCGACTGCAGGATCACCGGCGCGGCCGGCTGCAGGCCGAGGTCGGCGAGGGCAGCGAAGGCCGTCACATAGGCGGCGACGCCCGACTTCATGTCCGCCGCGCCGCGGCCGTAGACGCGGCCGTCGCGGATCTCCGGGCGGAACGGCGGCGAAGTCCAGAGCGCCTCCGGGCCGGGCGGCACCACGTCGACATGGCCGTTGAGGATCAGCGAGCGCCCGGTCGCCTCGCGCGGCGCGTGGACGCCGACGACGTTGGTGCGACCGGCGTAGGAGGCAAGGACCGGCGGCGAGAAGCCGGGCAGCGGGGCCAGCGCCTCCGGGTCCGGCTCGAAGCGGTCGACCGGAAGGCCGAGGTCGTGGAAGGCCGCCTCCATGCGGTCCTGGGCGCCCGCCTCCGCGCCGAGCAGGCTCGCCTTGGCGACGAGGTCGAAGAGGAGCCCGAGGGCGGCCTCGCGGCGGGCCGCCACCGCGGCGTCGATGTCGCGGGCGAGCGCGGGGTCGAGCGGGATCATGCGGGATCGTCGGCGACCAGCCGGGCTGCGAGCGCCTCGCGGGTCGCCTGCGGCAGCCGTAGCGGCCGGCGGTCGTCGCCGCCCATCACCACGCAGACGGTCTCGGCCAGCGCGGCGGGGCGGCCGCCGCCGACGACCACCTGGCGGGTGACGAAGGAGGTCCGGCCGATCCGCGAGATCCAGGTGCCGGTGTCCACCTCGCCGGGAAAGAACAGCTCCGCGGTGAAGTCGATGGTGAGCCGGGCGACGACGAAGAAGGCGCCCTCCGGCAGCGTCGGCCGGAGCTCCGCCTCGGCGAGGGCGACGCGGCCCGACTCGAAGAACACCGCATAGGCGGTGTTGTTGAGGTGGCCGTTGGCGTCGAGGTCGGCGTAGCGGAGGATCTCCCGGCGCCAGGCGACGGCGGGATTCGCGTCGAGGCCGGGGGGCAGCGGCGGGGTCGGCATGGCGGTCCTCCTCAGGCGGCGACGGCGAGCCCCGTCTCGGCGGCGAAGGCGTCGAGGCTGTCGACCAGGATCTCCATCAGGAGGCTGCGGCCGCCGTCGTCGATGGTCATCGGCGGGCAGACCATGAAGTGGTCGCCGAGCCGCCCGCCGCGGGTACGGCGGGAATAGATGATGAGCCCGCGGTCGTAGGCGATGTCCACCAGCTTGAGGTGGGCGTCCATCGCCGCCGGCAGCGGCTCCATCGTGCCGCGGTCGGCGACCAGCTCGAAGGCGAGCAGCAGTCCCTTGCCGCGGACGTCGCCGATGAAGGGGTAGCGCGCCATCAGCCGCTCGAGGTCGGACTTGAGCGCGGCGCCCTGGCGGGCGGCGTTGCCGCAGAGGTCGCGCGCCTCGATCTCGTCCAGGACGGCGAGGCCCGCGGCGGCGGCGAGCGGGTTGCCGGCGTAGGTGTAGCCGTGGATGAAGCCGCCGGCGTCGATCACCGTCTCGGCGATCCGCCGGTCGGCGACCATCGCCCCCAGCGGCGAATAACCGGCGCCGAAGCCCTTGGAGAAGGCGACGATGTCGGGGCGGAGCGCCCAGTGGTCGCAGGCGAGATAGCGGCCGGTGCGCCCGGCCCCGCTCATCACCTCGTCGGCGATGAGCAGCACCCCGAACTCGTTGCAGATCCGCCGCACCTCGGCGTAGTAGGGATCGGGCGCGACCAGCGCGCCGGTGGAGGCGCCGCCGACCGGCTCGAAGATGAAGGCGAGCACCGTCTCCGGCCCCTGGCGCAGGATCTCCTCGCGCAGCATCCGGGCATAGCGCAGGCCCCGCTCCTCCATCGAGAGCCCGTCGCGGTCGAGGTAGCAGGTCGGCGCCGGGATCTTGGGCATTTCCCGCATCATCGGCGCGAAGGGGGCGCTCATCAGGGACATGCCGGTGACGGCGAGGGCCCCGAGCGTGGAGCCGTGGTAGGAGGGAAAGCGCGAGACCACCTTCCAGCGGGAGGCCTCGCCGCGCGCGACGGCGTACTGGCGGGCGAGCTTCAGGCAGCTCTCCACCGCCTCCGAGCCGCCGGAGACGAAGAACACCCGGTCGAGCCCCTCCGGCATCAGCCCGGCGATCCGGGCGGCGAGCTCCTCGGCAGGCTCGTTCTCGAAGTGCAGGCGGTAGGCGAAGGTCGCCTTCTCCATCTGCCGGCGCATCGCCTCGAGGACCCGCGGGTTGGAATGGCCAATGTTGGAGACCATCGCCCCGCTCGAGCCGTCGAGGTAGCGCCGGCCGGCCTCGTCCCAGAGGAAGATCCCCTCGGCGCGGTCCACCCGCGGCCGGCGCAGGCGCGACTGGTAGAAGAGGTGCGACGGGCGGTTCGGCAGCAGCGTGTCGGACATGGGTGAGGATCGGGCTCGGGAAGGCGGGCGATGGCAGCGACGGTCGCCGCCTTGCCGCATAAACTCAAATAGATAATGTGAAGGCAAGTCATCGATTGCGGGAATGCCCATGCGTGACGTGCGCCGATTCGTCTGGGAGCTCGACTGGAACCTCCTGCGGACCTTCACGGTGATCGTCGAGGCCCGCTCGATCACCGGCGCCGGCGAGCGGCTCGGCCTGATGCAGCCGAGCGTCAGCAACGCGCTCCGGCGGCTGGAGATCCACCTCGACTGCCGCCTGATCGACCGCCGGCCGGGCCGCTTCGACCTGACCCCCGCCGGCCAGCGGCTCTACGACGAGTGCGTCGCCCTGTTCGGCACCGTCTCCGGCCTCTACGCCCTGGTCCACGACCACGAGGAGGAGGTGTTCGGCCACGTGGAGATGGCGCTCGCCAGCCATGTGGTCTGCCCCTTCTTCGACGACGAGCTCGCCGGCTTCCACGCCGACCACCCCAAGGTCACCTTCTCCGCCTCGGTGGCGCCGAGCCGCGAGGTGGTGCGCCAGGTGATGCTGCGCGAGGTGGCGCTCGGGGTGTGCCTTCCCGGCGAGCGCCACCCGCAACTGGAGTACCTGCCGCTCTACCGCGAGAGCTTCGGCTTCTTCTGCGGCCGGCCGCACCGGCTGTTCGGCCGCGCCGGCCTCACCCTCGCGGACCTGCGCGAGGAGGCCTACGTCGCCTTCCGCACCGACCGGCTCGGCGATGCGCTGAGGCCCATCGCGCTGCTGCGCGAGCGCGAGCGCTTCCAGGGGCCGACGGTCGGCGTCTCCTCCCACCTCGAAGAGGTCAAGCGGATGATCGCCAGCGGCCTCGGCTTCGGGGCGCTGCCGCTGCACGTGGTGGAGCACGACGTGAAGGACGGCACGCTCTGGCGGCTGCCGCCGCTCGAGGACCCGCCCTCGGTGGACGTGCTGCTCGTCACCGACCCCGGCGCCCGCCGCCAGCGGGCCGAGGTGCTGCTGATCGAGCGGCTGAAGGCGGCGCTGCAGCGGGTGCCCATCGAGGCGCGGACCTATCCCGCGGCCACCCCGGCATAGTTTCAGGGAATACCGCTGATTGAACGTATATATTTGACCCATCCCCCCTCCGCGGGTCTCCTGACCCTTCCCCCCTTTTTCGCGTCGGGGAGAGGACGACAAGATCCAGAGGAGATCGCGCGATGACCATCAAGCTTTCCGGCAAGCTTCCCGGCATCCTCGCCGGCATTGCCCTTGCCATCGGTCTCGCCGGCGCCCCGGCGACGGCGGACGAGCTGCAGACGATCAAGGACGCCGGCGAGATGCGCGTCGCCATGACCGGCGCCTATCCCCCGTTCAGCCTGATCGACGACAAGAACGAGGTGGTCGGCTTCGACGCGGACATCGGCGCCGAGATCGCCCGCCGCCTCGGCGTCGAGCCGGTGATCGTCACCAACGCCTGGGACGGCATCCTGCCGAGCCTGCTCGCCGGCAAGTTCGACGCCATCGTCGGCTCGATGACCATCACCCCGGCCCGCCAGGAGGTGGTGGACTTCGTCGGCCCCTACTACCGCTCCGGCCGCGCCGTCTTCGTCCGGGCGGGGGAGGCCGGCGACTTCGGCCAACTCTCCGACCTCTCCGGCCGCAACGTCGGCGTCACCCTCGGCGAGACCCACGAGAAGTGGGCGCGCGAGCAGGACGGCTGGAACATCAAGACCTACAAGGGCCTGCCCGAGCTGCTGCTGGAGCTGGAGAACGGCCGCATCGACGCCATGGTGATCGACCAGATCCCCGGCCTCGTCGCCATCAAGGACGGCAAGGCGATGGAGCAGGCCGAGCTTTCCGACTACCCCTTCAAGGGCGACGACGAGATCGGAATCGCCATCCGCAAGGACAACCCGGAGCTCAAGGCGGCGATGCAGAAGGCGCTCGACGACATGCAGGCGGACGGCACCTACGAGGCGATCGCCATGAAGTGGGTCGGCAGGGACATCCGCTGAGGGCGGGCCCCGTGACCCCCTTCTACGCCAAGCTGACCCTCGAGGAGGTTCGCGACGCGGACAAGGACCGCGTCGTGATCCTTCCCGTCGGCGCCACCGAGGACCACGGTCCGCACATGGCGCTCGACACCGACACCTTGCTCGTCGGCAGCATCGCGGACGGCGTCGCCCGGGCGGCGCCGGACGAGGTGTTCGTGATGCCGGCGATCTCCTATGGCTTCAACGAGCACCACAAGGACTTCCC
Organism: Pleomorphomonas sp.; assembly: GCA_041687675.1. Lineage (GTDB taxonomy): Bacteria > Pseudomonadota > Alphaproteobacteria > Rhizobiales > Pleomorphomonadaceae > JAWLBM01. Next base: position 93,038 of record JAWLBM010000006.1, read on the forward strand.
CGGCGTCGTCTGGATCCGGCCGGAGACGCTGATCGCCTTCGTGACCGACGTGACGAGGTCGCTCGCCCACCACGGCTTTCGGCGGATGCTGATCCTCAACGGCCACGGCTCCAACCACCCGGTGCTCGACCTCGCCGCCCGCAAGACGGTGATCGAGACGGAGGCGATCTGCGTCTTCGCTTCCTACTGGAACCTGATGCCGGACGCCATCGAGGCGACGCGCACCTCGCCGCCCGGCGGCATCGCCCACGCCTGCGAGTTCGAGGCCTCGCTCTACCTGCACCTCGACCCGGCGCACGTGCGGATGGACAAGGCGAAGGCCCAGGTCGTGCACGACCCGGACAGTCGCTACTTCAACCTCGACCTCGCCGGCAGCCGGCGGGCGATGCTGATGCGCTGGTGGTCGGAGCAGTCGCCGGACGGCACCATGGGCGACCCGACCGTCGCCACCGCCGAGAAGGGCCGCATCTTCTACGAGGCCGCCGTGCGCGAGACCCTGGGCCTCGTCCGCGAGATCCGCGCGCTGCCGTTCCCGGGGCGCCGCGACCACCATTGAACCGGAGGGAGGGGACGCCATGGACATCGATCTGATCGCCCGCACGACCCCCTTCTTCCTGCAGGCGGCGCTGGTGACCATCGCCGTCTCCGGGCTCTCCATGCTGCTCGGGCTCGCCCTCGGGCTCCTCGCCGCGCTCTGCCGGCTGTCGGCGAACCGCTTCGTCCGATGGCCGGCCACCGCCTATGTCAGCGTCTTCCGCGGCACGCCGGCGCTGATCCAGATCTTCCTCATCTACTTCGGCGGGCCGGCGATCGGCATCAACCTCGACGCCTTCACCGCCGGCGTGATCGGCCTCGGCATCAACATCGGCGCCTACATGACGGAGTCGATCCGCGGCGGCATCGTCTCGGTCGACAAGGGGCAGGGGGAGGCGGCGCGGGCGCTCGGCCTCCACCCGCTGCCGACCATGTTCCTGGTGATCATGCCGCAGGCGGCGCGGCTGATGATCCGCCCGCTCGGCATCAACGCCATCGCCCTCGTCAAGGGCTCGGCGCTGGTGGCGGCGATCTCGGTCGTCGAACTCACCTTCACCGCCCAGCGCTACCTCAGCTCCACCTACCAGCCGCTGGAGATCTTCCTCGTCTCGGGTGCGCTCTACCTCGCCATCACCACGGCGATGAACCGCGGCATCGACTGGCTCGACCGCCGCTACGCCATCAAGACGGCGAGGACCTGAGCCATGCCCGCGCTCGACTTCACCAAGGTCTTCCTCGCCTGGGACCAGCTCCTCTTCGGCGCCTGGATGACGATCCTGCTCACAGCCGTGTCCGGCGCGCTCAGCGTGGTCCTCGGGGTGCTGCTCGCGGTCGGCCGCACGGCCGCCAATCCCTGGCTGGCGCGCCCGGTCTCCTTCGTCATCTGGGTCGTCCTCGGAACGCCGCTGCTGCTCCAGCTGTTCGTGCTCTACTTCGGCCTCGTCGGCTTCGGCATCGACCTTTCCGCCTTCGCCGCCGGCGTGATCGGCGTCAGCCTCCACTACGCCGCCTACAACGCCGAGGTGGTGCGCGCCGGCATCGCCTCGATCGACAAGGGGCAGGGTGAGGCGGCGCGCGCGCTCGGGCTGGGGCCGCTGCAGACGCTGGGCCTCGTGGTGCTGCCGCAGGCGCTGCGCCGGGTCACCCCCGCGCTCGGCAACAACATGATCGCGCTGCTGAAGGAATCCTCGCTCGTCTCGGCGATCGGCGTGATGGAGCTCACCCTTTCGGCGCAGCGGATGATCAGCGAGACCTTCCGCCCCTTCGAGTTCTACATCGCCGCCGGCGTGCTCTACTATCTGATCAACCTGGTGCTCGAGGCGGGGCTGCGCCGGATCGAGCGCGGGCCGAGGGCCGGGCTGGACGCCAGGCCCGCGCCGCGGGCGGCGGGGCCCGTCACGGCCCCGGCGCCGCGGCCCTGACCGGCCGGGTCTCGTTCTCCCGCGCCAGCGACTGCACGATGTGCTCGGAGAGGAGGTCCGCCGCCCTCGACAGCGCGCCCCGCGCGCGCCGGAGCACGATCTCGGTGTCGGGCAGCGACGGCAGCCCGAGGTCCGGGCCGACGAGGCGCATGCCCTCGGCCACCATGCCGCGCGGCAGCACGGTGATGCCGAGGCCGGCGACCACGGCCGCCTGCAGGCCGGCGAGGCTCGGGCTGGTGAAGGCGACGCGCCAGGGCCGGCCCTCCGCCTCGAGCGCAGCGAGCGCCCGCTTGCGGTAGACGTCCGGGGCCGGGGCGAGGACCAGCGGGATCGCCTCGCCCTCGCCGACCACCACCCGCGGCGAGCCGACCCACTCCAGCACCTCGCGCCAGACCATCGGCCCCTCGGCGGCGGCCTGCGCTTCGCGCTTGAACAGGATCAGGTCGTAGAGCCCCCTGGAGAAGCCGTCGAGGAGGTTCACGGTGAAGTCGCAGTTCACCTCCAGCGACACCCGCGGATAGGCGCGGGCGAAGCGCGCCAGCACCTCGGGCAGATGAACGGTGGCGAAGTCCTCCGGCGTACCGAGGCGCACCGTGCCGGCCACCTCCTCCTCCATCAGCCGGCTGCGGACCTCGTCGGTCATCCTCAGCACCTGGCGGGCGTAGCCGAGCAGGATCTCGCCCTCCACGGTGAGGCGCACGTCGCGGCTCTCGCGGCTGAACACCGGCTTGCCGAGGCCGCGCTCGAGCTTGCGGATCTGCAGGCTGACCGACGACTGGGTGAGTCCGACCCGGCCGGCGGCGCGGGTGAAGCCGCCCGCGTCGACGATGGCGACGAAGGTCCGGAGGATGTCGAGGTCGAACGGGGGCGGAGGGGTCGGCATCGCGCGGCTCGGCGGGGGTTCGGAGCGGAACCATTGAATACACCAATGGATCCCATTGCCACAACTCGTTTCCCAAATGGAGCGGCCTGCCCCATTTTGCGGCGCATCCAAGGACCGCCTGTCCGAACCGGGATTCGCCATGCCGATCGCCACCACCGCCGTGCTCGCCACCACCGCCCCGTCGCTGGCCGCCGCCGCCGCGATCGCGCTCGGCCGCCGCAAGGCCCCGCTGCAGCTGGCGAGCCTCGCCGTGACGGCGACCGCGCTCGCCGCCGCCGGCCTCGTCGCCGCCTGGGCGGCCGGCGTGCCGATGGAGGGCCGCTGGCTCGCGGTGGACGGGCTCTCCTCGGTGATGCTGCTGCTGGTGGCCGCCCTCGGCGCGGTGGTCGCCCGCTTCTCCGAGCGGTCGATGCGGGCCGACCCGCGGCAGGGCTCCTACGCCCGCAAGCTGCTCGCCGCCATCGCCGCCCTGATGCTGGTGGTGACCGCCACCGACGTGGTGGCGCTCGCCGCCGCCTGGGTGGCGACCGGGCTCCTCCTCGCCGCGCTGATCGGACACGCCGACGACGCCGAGGCCCGGGCGGCCGAGGCGCGGGCCCGGCGGGCCTTCCTGGTCGGCGACGGCGCGCTCGTCGCCGGGCTCGCCCTCCTCGCCACCGCCGCCGGCACCACCTCCATTCCGGCGATCGCGGCGGCGGCCTCTACCCTTCCGCCGGGCATCCTCCTTCCCGCCACGGCGCTGATGCTGGTCGGCGCGCTGGCCCGCTCGGCGGCGCTGCCCTTCTCCGGCTGGCTGCTCTCCTCGCTCACCGCGCCGACGCCGGTGTCCGCCTTCATGCACGCCGGCCTCGTCAACGCCGGCGGCTTCCTGATCGTCCGCTTTTCGGGCGTCTACGCCGCCGCGCCCGAGGTGCTCTGGCTCGCCCTCGCCATCGGCACCGTCTCGGCGGTCGCGGGCACGGCGATCATGCTGGTGCAGACCGACGTCAAGCGGCAGCTCGCCGCGTCCACGGTGGCGCAGATGGGCTTCATGATGCTGCAGTGCGGCCTCGGCGCCTTCACCGCCGCGGTCTGGCACCTGGTCGCCCACGGCCTGTTCAAGGCCTGGCTGTTCCTCTCCGCCGGCTCGGCCGCGCGGACCCTGCCGGCGAGGGTCCCGGCGGGCGCCGGCGGCGCGGCGGTCGGCGCGGCGGCGGTGGCCGGCGTGCTGGCGGCGCTGATGATCGCTGGCGGCCTGATGAGCGCCTCCTCGGTCCTGCTCGTCGCCCTCGCCTCGGTGGCGGCGGTGCACGCCCTCGCCGTCACCCTCGGGAGCCGGGCGGCGCTGCCCGACCGGACCGCGCTCGTCGCGCTGGTCGCCATGGTAATCGGCGTCCAGTTCGCCGGCCTCGCCCTCGTCAAGTCCGCCCTCGGCGGCGTGGCGGCGCCGGTCGCCGGCCCGGGCGCCCTGGTGGAGGTCGCCCTGGTGCTGCTGTTCGTCGGCCTCTGGCTCGTCCAGGCCCGGGGCCTGCGGCTGCCGGCCGGCCTCTATGTCCGCCTCCTCAACGCCGGGCGGCCCGTGCCGGCCGCCGCCTGAGCCCGCCGTTCATCCTGCCCGGAGCACGCCCCATGGTCGTTCATGACAGGACCCAGCCCGCCGCCGTCGCGTCCGCGCCCTTCGACGCCGACCAGGCGAGGCTCGCGATCCGCCGGGCCGGCACGCTGATCCCGCCGCTGTTCCCGCTCGACCAGTTCGTCGCCGTGGCGCCGCTCTCGGGCTTCGAGGACCGGCCCTTCGAGGCCGCCTGCCGCGACGCCGCGGCGCTGTTCGGCGCCCGCACCCACCTGCCCCTCGCCGAGTACCGGCGGCAGTTCGCCGAAGGCCGGCTGCCGCGCGCGCGGCTGCGGCCGGCGCTCGCCGCACGGCTCGGCGCGGCCGCGGAAGCCGAGGTCGCCCCCGGCGTCACCGCCCTCGACCTGGCGCTCGCCCGGCTGGCGGCCGAGACCGCCCCGCCGTCCCATCTCGCGGCGGCGAAGCGGGCGGTCGCGTCGGCGTCCTCCGAAATCCTCGCCCGGGTCGCGCCCGCCGCGCCCGCCTCGCCGTCGCGGATCGACCGGCTGCCGCCGGCGGGCGCGGCCGCGGCCGACGCCTTCGTCGCCAAGTGGTGCGCCGCCTTCCTCGGCGGCGAGGCCGCCGCGATGCCGATGCCGGGCCGTCAGCTCGGCCTCTGGCGGGCGGTGAAGCGGCTCGCGGCCGCCGACCCGGACCTCGCCGCCTTCGCCGGCCCGATGGCCGGCGCAGAGCTGGCCGCGATGGCGGACGACCCGGTCGAGGCGGTGGTGGCCGCGGCGGCCTTCCTCGACGCGGACGACCCGGCCTGGCTGATCTCGCGGCTCTTCGCGCGCCTTCCCGGCTACGCCGGCCACCTGCGCTGGCGGACCGACTATGCCGGCCCGGACGCGCCCGCCGCATCGCCGGCCGACCTCGCCGACCTCGCCGCCCTGTGGTTCGCCGTCGAGCGGCTGGCGCCGGCGCTGCCCGCCTCGATCTCGCCGCAGGCCGATCCGCTGGCCGGGGTGGCGCCGCGGCTCGCCGCCGCCGCCGCCGCCGCCGCCGTCACCGCCGAGGCGCTCGGCCGGGTGCCGTCCGGCGCCGTCGACGCCACCGTGCTCGCCGGCGCGATGCCTGACGCCGACCTCGCGATGGCCTGCCTCGAGGCGGCGGAGGAGACCTTCCGCGCCGGCCTCCTCCCGAAGCTCGCCGCCTCGGCGGCCCGGGTTCCGGCGCCCGAGGACGCGACGCGGCCGGCCGCGCAGGTGGTGTTCTGCATCGACGTGCGCTCCGAGCCCTTCCGGCGGGCGCTGGAGAGCGTCGGCCCCTACGAGACCTTCGGCTACGCCGGCTTCTTCGGGATTCCGATGGCGATCGCCGGCCGCGACGGGCGGCCGCGGACGCGGCTCCTGCCGGTGCTGCTCTCGCCGAGGCACGAGGTGGTCTCGGCCCCCGCCGCCGAGGCAGCCGAGGCCGCCGAGGAGGCGGTGAGAGGCGAGCGGCGGCACGAGGCGGCCGGCGGGCTGTTCTCGCGGCTGAAGCAGGGCGTCGCCACCGCCTTCGGCACCGCCGAGGCGGTCGGGCCGCTCGCCGGCGCCGGGCTCCTCGCCCGCTCGATCGCCCCGGCCGCCACGGCGCGCTTCGCCCGGCGCTTCGCCGGCGCCGACAAGGCGCGCGAGGCGTTCCGGCCGGCGCCGGCCTTCACCTGCGACGACGGCAGCACGATCGGGCTTACCCTCGACGAGCAGGTCGCCTGCGCCGAGGCCTTCCTCGCTCTGACCGGCTTCCCGGCGGCGATGGCGCGGCTGGTGGTGCTCGCCGGCCATGGCTCCAGCACGGTCAACAATCCCTATGCCGCCGCCTACGACTGCGGCGCCTGCGGCGGCCATCGGGGCGAGCAGAGCGCCCGGCTGCTGGCGCAGATCATGAACGCGCCGGAGGTCCGCGCCCGGCTCGCCGCCGCCGGCCGGCCGATCCCCGATGGCACCGTGTTCGTCGGCGCCGAGCACGACACCACCACCGACGAGGTGACGCTGTTCGACCGGGCGCTCGTGCCGGCAAGCCACGGAGACGACCTCGCCCGGCTCGAGGCGAACCTGGCGGAGGCCGGCCGGATCAACCGGGCGCGGCGGCTGGCCCGCCTCGGGGTCGAGCGCCTAGCGGACGACGAGGCGGCGGTCCGGGCCTCCGACTGGTCGGAGGTGCGGCCGGAGTGGGGCCTTGCCCGCAACGCCGCCTTCGTGGTCGGCCAGCGCAGCCTCACCGCCTCGCACGACCTCGACGGGCGGGTGTTCCTGCACTCCTACGACTGGCGCATGGACCCCGAGGGCAAGGCGTTGACGGTGATCCTCACTGCGCCGATGGTGGTCGCGGAGTGGATCAACACCCAGTACTTCTTCTCCACCGTCGACAACGAGCGCTTCGGCTCCGGCGACAAGGTGACCCAGAACGTGCTCGGCGGCTTCGCCATCGTCCAGGGCAACGGCGGCGACCTGAAGGTAGGCCTGCCGCGCCAGGCGGTGTTCGACGACGACGGCCGGCCCTGGCACGAGCCGCTCCGGCTCACCTCGGTCGTCCACGCCCCGGCGGAGCGGGTCCTCGCGGTGATCGCGGCCAACGACGTCCTGAAGCGGCTGTTCGGCAACGGCTGGGTGGCGCTCAGGGTGATCGATCCGCAAACCGGCCGGCTGCTGCGGCTGACGTCCGCCCTCGATTTCGAGGACGAACCGGCGGCGGCCTGATCCGGGCTTTACGAATGGCGTCGCCCGTGTCCCAATCGGGCGCAGCGCAACAAAGGGGGGAGCCGCGAAAGCCCATGGACGCGAAGGTCTTCGACAAGAGCCGGCTGCCGAGCCGCCACGTCACCGAGGGGCCGAGCCGGGCGCCGCACCGCTCCTACCTCTACGCCATGGGCCTCTCCTCAGAGCAGATCCACCAGCCGCTGGTCGGGGTCGCCAGCTGCTGGAACGAGGCGGCGCCCTGCAACATCTCGCTGATGCGGCAGGCGCAGGCGGTGAAGAAGGGCGTCGCCGCGGCGAACGGCACCCCGCGCGAGTTCTGCACCATCACCGTCACCGACGGCATCGCCATGGGGCACCAGGGGATGAAGGCCTCGCTGGTCAGCCGCGAGGTGATCGCCGACAGCGTCGAGCTCACCATGCGCGGCCATTGCTACGACGCCCTCGTCGGCCTCGCCGGCTGCGACAAGTCGCTGCCCGGCATGATGATGGCGATGGTGCGGCTCAACGTGCCGTCGATCTTCATCTACGGCGGCTCGATCCTGCCCGGCACCTTCAAGGGCCGACAGGTGACCATCCAGGACCTGTTCGAGGCGGTCGGCATGCACGCCGTCGGCCGGATGAGCGACGAGGACCTCGACGAACTGGAGAAGGTGGCCTGCCCCTCGGCCGGCGCCTGCGGCGCCCAGTTCACCGCCAACACCATGGCGACCGTCTCCGAGGCGATCGGCCTCGCGCTGCCCTATTCCGCCGGCGCGCCGGCCCCCTACGAGATCCGCGACCGCTTCTGCTCCGCCGCCGGCGAGAAGGTGATGGACCTCGTCTCCCGCAACATCCGACCGCGCGACATCGTCACCCGCAAGGCGCTGGAGAACGCCGCCACCGTGGTCGCCGCCTCCGGCGGCTCCACCAACGCCGCCCTGCACCTGCCGGCGATCGCCCACGAGGCCGGCATCGACTTCGACCTGTTCGAGGTGGCGAAGATCTTCCAGCGCACCCCCTACATCGCCGACCTGAAGCCCGGCGGCAGGTACGTCGCCAAGGACCTGTTCGAGGCCGGCGGCATCCCGCTGCTGATGAAGGCCCTGCTCGACGGCGGATATCTCCACGGCGACTGCCTGACGGTCACCGGCCGCACGATCGCCGAGAACCTCGCCTCGGTGCGGTGGAACGACCAGCAGGATGTGGTCTACCCGGTGTCGAACCCGATCACCCCCACCGGCGGCGTGGTCGGCCTGTCGGGCAACCTCGCCCCCGACGGGGCGATCGTGAAGGTCGCAGGCATGAAGAGCCTCGCCTTCTCGGGCCCGGCGCGCTGCTTCGACGACGAGGAGAGCTGCTTCGCAGCCGTCCAGGAGAAGCGCATCCGCGAGGGCGAGGTGCTGGTGATCCGCTACGAGGGCCCGCGCGGCGGCCCCGGCATGCGCGAGATGCTGGCGACCACCGCCGCGCTCTACGGCCAGGGCCTCGGCGACAAGGTGGCGCTGATCACCGACGGTCGCTTCTCCGGCGCCACGCGCGGCTTCTGCATCGGCCACGTCGGACCCGAGGCGGCGGTGGGCGGCCCGATCGGCCTCATCCGCGACGGCGACATCATCGACATCGACGCCGTCGCCGGCACCCTCTCGGTGCGCCTCACCGACGAGGACCTCGCCGCCCGCCGCGCCGCCTGGACCCCGCGCGAGACGGCGATCCGCTCCGGCGCGATCTGGAAGTACGCCCAGGGCGTCAGTTCCGCCCGCACGGGGGCGGTGACCCACCCCGGAGGGGCGGCGGGCGACGCGGCCTACGCGGACGTGTGAGCCCTCCGTCCGGACCGTGGCTGCGCCGACCGGCGACCCGCGTGCCGCACCCGTCAATCGGTCGCAGCCGAAGGGCTGGCCTTCGCAGCGCGCCGGCACGATTTTCCGCCACGGGCTTGGCGTGGCGGGCGCCGGGCTGGTAGTGGAGAGCCGGGAGGGCGACGGAAGCGGCATGGCGGCGGCGGTGGAAGCGGACGTGGACATCGCGACGGCGCGGCCGGCGCGGCCGGCGATCGCCCTGTCCGTCGCGGCGGCGCTGCTGGCGATTCCGCAGGCCTTCCTGATCGGTGACATCGTCGCCGTGGTTGTGATCGGCCCGCAGGCGGGGCTCACCGGGCTCGGCTTCGCCGCGCTGGCCGCGGGCCTCGCCCTCGTCGGCGCGCTCCGCATCCTCGGCGACGCCGTCGCCACCGGGATGGCGGCGGCCGACGCGGTCGCCTTCAAGCGGCGGCTGCGGCGGCGCTGGTTCTCCGTCGCCGCCGCCTGGTCTCCGGTCGCCGGCGACCGGCCCTCGACCGGCGAGGTGGCCTCGACCCTGGTCGACCGGGTGGAGACCCTCGACCCGTGGTTCGTCCGCTACGCGCTCGCGCGGGCGCGCATGACCGTCGTGCCGGTCGCGGTGGTGCTCGCCGTCGCGCCGGTGAGCTGGGTCGTCGCGCTCCTCCTCCTCGCCGCCGGTCCGCTGATCCCGGTGCTGATGTCGCTGATCGGGGCGAAGGCGCGCGACCTCGGCCGCAAGCAGATCGACGAGACCGCCGGCCTCACCGGCCTTCTCATGGATCGGGTCCGCGGCCTTGCCACCATCCGCGCCCTCGGCGCCTCGGAGCGGGTCGCCGCCGACCTCGCCGAGACCGGCGAGCGCCTGCGCGGCCGCACCATGCAGGTGCTGGCCGTCGCCTTCCTCTCCTCGGCGGTGCTGGAATTCTTCGCCTCCGTGGGCATCGCGCTGGCGGCGATCTTCGTCGGCTTCCACCTGATGGGCTGGTTCGAGGTGGGCGGCGACTTCGGCCTCGCCGGCGGCGTGGCCATGCTGGTCCTGGCGCCGGAGTTCTTCCAGCCGCTGCGCGACTTCGCCGGAGCCTACCACGACCGGGCCACGGCCCTTTCCCTGTCGGACCGCGCCGCCGAGACCTTCCGTGCCGGCCGGCCGGCGATGCCCGTCTCCGCCGCCCGGCGGGACGGCGGCGCGATGGCGCCCGTTGCGGTCCGCGTCGAGGACGTCGCGGTCGAGGCGCCGGACAGCGGCCGCCGGCTCCTGGAGGGGGTCACGCTCGACATCCGCCCCGGCGAGCACGTGGCGCTGACGGGAGCGAGCGGGGCGGGCAAGAGCCTGCTCCTCTACGCCGTCGCCGGGCTGGTCGCGCCGGCGTCCGGCAGGATCCTCCTCGACGGCCGGGCGCCGGGCGAGAAGTCGCCGCCGACGGGCTGGATCGGCCAGGAGCCCTTCGTCCTGCACGGATCCGTGCTGGCCAACCTGGCGTCCGATCCGGAGGCCCCGCCGGACCGCGCCGCCGCCGGGGCGGTTCTCGACGCGGTGGGCCTCGCGCCGGTGGTCGCGCGGATGCCGCGCGGCCTGCTCACCCCGCTCGGCGAGACCGGCGCCGGGCTCTCGCGCGGGGAACTGCGACGCGTCACCATCGCCCGGGCGCTCTCCTCCGGCGCCGGCCTCCTCCTCGCCGACGAGCCGACCGCTGACCTCGACGAGGTGACCGCCCGCGAGGTGGCCGATGCGCTCCTCGCCGCCGCCGCCGGCCGGACATTGCTGCTCGCCACCCACGACGCGGCGCTGGCGCGGCGGATGGACCGCGAGTTCCGGGTCGAAGCCGGGCGGATCCGGGAGGTGCGGCGGTGACCGGCAGCCGCGCCGTCCTCGCGGTCGTCCGCCGCTTCGGCGCCCGCTATCCCTGGCGCTTCGCCGCCGGGATCCTGCTCACGGCCGCCGCGGCGGCCGCGGGCGCGGGCCTTCTCGCCGTCTCCGGCCAGCTGATCGCCGGCGCCGGCCTCGCCGGGCTCGGCCTGATCGTCTTCGACACCTTCGGCCCGAGCGCGGAGATCCGCTTCTTCGCGGTCGCCCGCACGCTGCTGCGCTACGGCGAACGGATGGCCAGCCACGATGCGACCCTCCGCTTCCTCGCCGACCTCAGGATCGACGTCTTCCGCGGCCTTGCCGCCGGCTTCCGCGGGACGGAGCGGCCGGCAGTGCTGTTCAACCGGCTGACCGGCGACCTCGATTCCCTCGACGGCGTGATGATCCGGCTCGCCATCCCGGTGATCGCGGGGCTCCTGGTGCTCGCCGGCGCGGCGGCGATCCTCTGGACGATCGACCCGGTGCTGGCGCTTGCGGTGACCGTTCCGATCGCCCTCGGCGGCCTCCTCGCGCCCCTCGCGGCGGCCTCGCGGGCGACGGCGGAGGTGCGGCGCAAGCTGTTCGCCCTCGACGCGGCCCGCGTCCGCATCGCCGACATCGACCGCGGCCGCGCCAGCCTCGCCGCCTCTGGGGGCCTTGCCACCCGTCTCGCCGGGGTCGAGGACGCCTTCGACCGCGCGGCGGCGGCGGACCTCCGGCTCGCCGCCCTCGACCGGGCGCTGCGCGTCGCCGCCGGGCTCGGCGCCCATGCCGGGCTCGTCGGCGCGGCGCTCGCAGCGGCGCCGCTGACGGGGACGGGCGCGCTGACCGGCCTCGGCTTCACCGCCGTGCTGCTCGCCGCCTTCGCGCTCGGCGAGGTGGTGGCCCCCGTCCGCGGCGTCGCGCTCGACTTCGGGCGCTGGGCCGTCGCGGCCCGGCGGCTGATGCCGCTGGTCGGGTCCGCGGTCGCCGGCCTCCCGCCGGCCGCCGCCGCGCTCCGCCCGCCGGGCATCGAGCTCGACCGTGTCGCCGTCCGCCGGCCCGGAGCCGGGGCGGCGCGGCTCGAGGACGTCCGCCTCTCCGTCGCGCCGGGCGAGCGGGTGGCGCTGGTCGGCCCCAGCGGCTCTGGCAAGTCGACGGTGATCGGCGTTCTCGCCGGAGTGGTGCCCGCCGCCTCCGGCCGGGTGTGCCTCTCCGGCGACGCCGCGCCGCGGATCGCCTGGCTCGGCCAGCGCACCGAGCTCTTCCGGGGCACCGTCGCCGAGAACCTGCGCCTCGCCGACCCGGAGGCCGACGACGAGCGCCTCTGCGCCGTGCTGCGCGCCGCCCGCCTCCTCGAGGCGCTCGGGCCCGAGGGGCTCGGGCGTCGCCTCGGCGACGAGGGATCCGGCCTGTCCGGCGGCGAGCGGCGGCGCCTCGCCCTCGCCCGGCTGATGCTGCAGGAGCCGGACCTCGTCCTCCTCGACGAGCCGACCGAGGGGCTGGACGAGGAGACCGCCGCGGCGGTCTTCTCCGAAATCCTCGGCTGGTGCGCGGGCCGGACGCTGCTCTACGCCACCCACCGCCCCGGCGAGGCGGCGCTCGCCGACCGGGTCGTCACCGTCGCGGCGGGGCGGGTGGTGGAGGTCGAGGCGGCCGCGCGCGGCTGACAGGTCACGCGCCGGCCAGCGCCGCCCGGACCAGGAACCGCACCCGGCCGGACAGCACTTCCCGGCCGACCCGCCCGAGCTTGCCGTCGAGGCCGAGCACGACGACGCCGTGGGTGCCGGCGAACAGCGCGTGGGCCATCTCCCGGACCTCGTCCGCCGGCCTGTCGGGGAACAGCCGCTCAAGCGGGCCGACCAGGTGGCCGAATACCTGGTCGAGCGTCGCGCCGTACCAGTCCGGCAGCGGATAGGCCTCCGGCAGTCGGTGCTCGAACAGCGCCCGCCAGCGGCGCGTCTCCCGCACGGCGAAGTCGAGGTAGGCCTCCGCCAGCGCCACCAGCTGGGCGGCCGGCTCGTCCGCGCCGGCGGCCGCGCCGGTCATCACCCGGTCCAGCGCCTCCAGCGTGCGCTGGTTCGCCGCGAGGATCAGCCCGTCGAGATCCGGGAAGACGTTGTAGATCGCGCCGACGGCGCAGCCCGCCGTCTCCGCGAGCGCCCGCGCCTTCACCGCCGCCAGCCCGCCCTCTTCGATCGCCGCCTCCGCGGCCTCCACCAGCCGCCCCCTGAGCTGCTCCCGCCTGTCCGCCACCATCCCCATCTCCTTTTGAACGGCGTTCAAAAAAGTGCTTGAACGACGTTCAAGGTTGTGCCATGCAGTGACATGAACATCGTTCATAGCGGCGCCGAGGCGCTGCTGCAAGGGGAACGAGCAGAGGAGGGAAGGCATGTACAGAGGAAATGGAACGTCGGCGCCTCGCCCGGGCCGGCTTTGCTCGCTGGTTATGGCGACCGTCTGCGGCGGGGCCGCCGCCAGCCTGGCCACCTTCGCCCTGTGGTCGCGATTGCTCGAGGCGCTCCAACTGCCGATGATGATCGCCAGAGCGCTGCCGCTGCCGTGATCACGAGACGCCTGGACGCGCGACAGACCCTTCAACTTGTCCCTGTATCGTGACTGGTTGTAATAAAAGGAATATATTACGGTATAAAAGGCCCGAAATCGCTTGAACTGCGCATGTCGCGGTGGTATCGCATCACATCGCAACAATTACCTACCATCCAAGCTGCGAGTGTGACACATGGCGACGAACTTCGGCGGCAAGAGCGCGGACAAACTGGTCGGAACGGGCGGGAACGACAAGCTGACCGGCAAGGGTGGAAACGACACCCTGCTTGGTCGTGGTGGCAACGACCTGCTCAGCGGCGGTGCCGGGAAGGATACCCTCAAGGGCGGCGCCGGCAATGACAAGCTCCTTGGTGGAGGAGGCGCCGACAAGCTTTTCGGCAACTCCGGCAACGACCAGCTTCTCGGCGGCGGCGGCAACGACACTCTTGATGGCGGCAGCGGCGACGACAACCTGAAAGGCGGCGGCGGCAACGACACCCTGAAGGGCGGCTCCGGTGTCGATCTGCTCGACGGCGGTGCCGGCAACGACACCCTGATCGGTGGAACGGGAACGGACTTCTTCGTGTTCGGCGCCACCTCCGGCACCGACACCATCACCGATTTCGATGTCGCCAACGACGTTCTCCAGATCGCGAAGGACGTGAACGGGAGCGGCATCCAGACCGCGGCCGATGTCGTGAATAAGGCCGTCCAGAACGGCGCCGACGTGGAGATCGACCTCGGTGGCGGCAACAAGATCGTCCTGAAGAACGTCACGCTGGACAGCTTCAAGGCGGACCCCGGCAGCCACATCAGCATCATCTGACCAGGGTGCGGACCGGTGGGCGCTCCATCCCCGTCGAGGCCGGATGGAGGCCCGCTTCCGTACGTCGCATGAGCATGGCGAACGCGAGCGAGCAGCGGATGCTGGCCTGCAACCTCGGGCGCCGGGTCGCCTTGGTCATCCGCCGACGCGATGAGTTGGCGGACATCCGGCCGGCTCCGGATCTGATCGTCGGCCGACGCGCCGCCAAGCACTGCATTCATTCCGTCCTGTGGGTGGGCGGGAAAGCGGTCGCCGACATGGTGGCGGCCGTGATTCCCACCGAGGCTGTGGGGAAACAGGGACCTGCGTTCGCGGATATCCTGCTGGACGGGGCACCGCCGACCCATCGGCTCGCAAACCTGGGTGAACTGGTCGACGCGCTCGGTCCGAGTTCTCCCCTGACCGGCCGCGTCCTGGCCGGCGTCCTCGGCCGCATCGCCCCGCTGACGTCGCTCTACGCCGAGCCCGGCTTCGGGAGCGATCTCGCCGCCCTGGTCGCCCGTCACGCCCCGCAGGGAATCTCGGTCTCGCTCTATGGCGTCGTCGGCCAGGATCTCCTGCTGCTCGATGCCGGGCCGGTCTCGGCCATACCCGTCGATGCCGTCGCCGTTTTCGTCGGCTCCGGCTCGAGTTCGGCGCGGGTCGCTGCAGCGGCGACGGCCGAAGGGCGACCTGCGTCGGCCGGGCGGTTCGCCGCGCTCAGGCTACACCTGTCGGATCCTGCTCCGGCGCATCTTGCCCTGGTTGTCGGTGACGAGGTTCGGATCGCCTCGCTTCGGGGTTCCCGCTCCCCGGATGCCGAGGCGTTCGCGGCGGCCCATTGCGGGCCGAGGCCGGCACTGGTTGCCCTCGCCGCCGCAAGCGCCCCGGAGGACACCCGGCTGGCCATGGCGATTCGACGAGCCCCGCTTGCCGCAGCCCCTGCGAGATCGAGCGCCCACCAGTCGGCAGTTCAACTCGACCTTGCCGCTCCGACACCGGCCGGACTTTTTCTCGCCGGCAGCATACAGGACCGGGGCAATCATCTCGTTCGCGCCGAGGTGATCGAGCCGAGGCTCCGGGAGGGACGACTGGACGCGGTCTGGCGCATGCGGTCCGATCGCCCCGACGGGGAGGGTGGCGACCGCGAGGTTCGCCGATTTGCCGCATTCTTGCCGGGACCGGCCGGTTCTCTGCCGCAGACCCAGGTCGCGGTCACGTTCGCGTCGGGCGAGGTACGCGCGGCGGTGCCACCCGCTGCGCCGTCGGAACCGGCGGCGCTTCGGCGGGCGATCATTGAGACGGCGAGCGACCTGTTCCTGACCGAAGACGTCTTCGAGGCCTGCTATAGGCTCCCGGTCGCCAGCCTGACCGCCGAGATCGCCGGCCGGCAGAGGATTGCGCGGATCGTGCGGTTCGGCCCCGGCCGGATCCCGAAGGTGTCGGTGATCGTGCCGATCTACGGCACCCTCGCCTTCCTGCGCTCGCAGCTCCTGGCCTTCGCCGCCGACCGGTTTGTCCGTGAGCAGGCCGAACTCGTCTACGTTCTCGATGACCCCGGCCTCGAGGGCGACCTCGAGCACATGCTCCGAGGGTTGCAGGCCCTGTTGGGCCTGCAGGTCGTGCTGGTCGTGCTGGCCGGCAACGCGGGGTATGCGCTCGCAAACAATTTCGGCGTGTCGGTCGCAGCCGGTCGAGAACTCGCTCTGCTCAATTCCGACGTTGTGCCGATCGGCCCGGGCTGGCTGGAGACCCTGATCTCGGCACGACGGCGAACCCGGGCCGGTGTGGTCGGTCCGCGCCTTGCCTACCCCGACGGGACGCTGCAGCACGCCGGGATGTTCTTCCGCCGCCATCCCCGATGCGCCTGGCAGAACATGCATTATTTCAAGGGGTTCGGCAGATCCTTCGCGCCTGCCCTCCGGGAGCGGCGGGTGCCCGCGGTGACCGGCGCCGCGATGGTGCTGACGCGCGCCGATTTCGACGCGGTCGGCGGATTCTCCAGTTGCTATGTGATCGGCGACTACGAGGACAGCGATCTCTGCCTGAAGCTCGCCGATCGCGGGCGTCCCTCCTGGTACGTACCCGCCGCGCTGCTGCTGCATGCCGAGCGGCAATCGGTCGGCCTGCATCCGGGCCACTCCGACAACGCGGTCTCGGCCTTCAATCGCGCCCTGCACGGGGCGTTGTGGGGCAGCGCCATCGCCGGGCTGATGAGCCGCTTTCCCGACGGTACGGAGATGGCGGCATGAGCAAGGCTCAACTGGACCTGGCTGTGGCGGCGATACGCGCCGGCCGCTCTCCCGCACCGCCCCCCGACCGCGTGTTCGTGGGCGACGGCGACTTCCGGGCGATCGGGGCCGAGTTCCTCGGCTACTTCGTGGAGGTGGGGGGGCTCACCCCGCAGGCTCGCGTGCTCGACGTCGGCTGCGGCATCGGACGCATGGCGGCGGCCCTGGCGCCGTATCTCGGGCCGACCGGCAGCTATCTCGGGATCGATCCCGTCCCGGACGGAATCGCCTGGTGCCGCGCCGCCTTCGCCGCCCACCCGAACTTCGCGTTCGAGCATCTGGACGTGGAGAACGAACTCTACAACCCCGGCGGCTCGGTGTCGCCGGAGACGATGCGGTTGCCGGCCGACGACCGATCGGTCGACTTTGTCATCCTCACCTCCGTGCTCACGCACCTGCGTACCGCCGAGGCCGCGCACACCCTGTCGGAGGTGGGCCGGGTGCTCGCCCCGGGCGGGCGCCTGTTCGCCACGGCCTATCTGTTCGAGGGCGCGCGCCCGCCAGCGCCCGCCGATCCGTTTCCGGCCCACCTCCGGTTCTCCGAACCGTCGGCGGAGGATGCCGAGCGCTGGCACGTCGCGGATCTGCCGCCGCTCGCCGCCGTGGCCTTCCGGGCCGAGCCCTTCCTCACCCGCGCCGCCGGGGCGCTCGGCCGGCCGGTCGAACTGCGCCCCGGCCGGTGGCGGGGCGGGCCCGGCCCGTGGTTCCAGGACCTGGTGCTCGCATGACCGCCCGGCCGACGCGTATCCTCCAGATCGCTCACAACCACCCGGAGTTCGGCCCGGGCGGCACGGAAATCCTCGCCCTCGCGCTGCATCGGCGCGCGCTGGACGAAGGCGTCGACAGCTGGTTCCTGGGCGCGGTGGAGCCGTTCCAGCGATCCGCCAATCCCGGGACGCACATGATCGCCGTGACCGGGGACCAGCGGGAGGCGGTGCTGTTCGCCCCCGTGTTCGACCGCTTCGGCCTGTCGCAACCGGACAGCTGGGGCATTCTCGCCGCCCTGGCTGACTACCTGCGGCTGCTGCGGCCGGACGTGGTCCACTTCCACCACGTCCTGAACCTCGGGCTGGAGGCGATCGCGGTGACCCGCGCCGTCCTGCCGCGCGCGCGCATCCTGCTGACCCTGCACGACTACTACCTCGTCTGCGCCAACCACGGGCAGCTCTACCGCCACGACGAGGAGCGCCGATGCCCCGGGCCGGCGCCCACCCGCTGCGCGCGCTGTGTCGGGGTCGATCCGGTGGCGATCGCCCTGCGCAACGGCGATGTTTCCCATGTCCTGGCGATGGTGGACGAGGTGGTGTCCCCCTCCCGATTCCTCGCGGACCTGGTCGCCACCGCTGCTCACTGGGGAAAACGGGTGCGGCTGGTGCCCAACGGCCATGTCGGCGATGCGGAGCGGGCGCCGCCGGCGCCGCCCAGGGCGCCGGGGGACCCGGCGGTGTTCGGCTTCTTCGGCAACCTGTCGCGGGTGAAGGGGGTGCCCGAGCTGATGGAGGCCGCCCGGCTGCTGCTGGCGCGGGGCGTCGACGGCTTCCGGCTGCACGTGCATGGCGCCCAGCTGTTCCCGGACGACCGGGTGTCCGATGCGATCGCGGCGGCGCGGCAGGCGCTCGGCCCCCGGCTGGTCCTTGCCGGCGGCTACGACGGCCGCGAGATCCCGCGGCTCATCGCGCCGGTGGACGTGGTGGTATTCCCCTCGGTCTGGGTGGAGAACGCGCCCCTCACCCTTCTCGAGGCGATGCACCACCGCCGGGCGGTCATCGCCTTTCCCCACGGCGCCGCTCCCGAGATCCTCGCCGCGCACGGGCCCACCCGCCTTGCCGGCCGGTCGGACGCCGCCGCTCTCGCCGACGCCATGGAGGCGGAACTGCGCGAGGGGAGGGCCGCCGCGCCTCCGCCAAGGGAGCCGGCGCCGGGCGATGCCATGTCCGCCGCCTACCGCCGGCTCTACGCCGGCTGCCCGGCCGAGGTCCCGACATCCGAGGGCGTGACCGCATGAGACACTTCGATGCCCAGACCCAGACCGCCCTTCGCGCGGCGGCCGTGATCTGCCACGGAGCGCCGTGCCGCGCCCCGCCGGACTTTGTCGACAAGATGATGTCGGCCTCACTGACCATGCCGCTGGCGACGGGGCTTTTCGACTTCGACCACTACACCCGCCAGTACGACCACGCCGCGGAGCGCATCAATCCGGTCCTGCATTATTGCCTGCGCGGCGCCCGAGAGGGCCTTTCGCCGCATCCCCTGTTCCGCCCGCGAGCGGTGGCCGGGGCGGTCGCGGCCGACCAGGCCGGAATGCCCACGCTGGTCGCCTGGCTCCTCCACCCGCACCGGGACGCGATCTCGCCGCATCCGCTGTTCGACCCGGCGCTCTACGCCGCGGCGGCCGGGCCGGCGGACGGCCGCGTGCCGCTGGTCGAGCGCTTCCTGGCCGCCTCCGGCGCCGACGCCCCGCCCTTCTCGCCCTACTTCTCGGTGCCCTTCTACCTCGCCCAGTCGCAGGGCGAGGAAATGCTCGTCAACCCGCTCCTTCACTACGAACTCACCCCGATCGAGCAGCGACGGGACTGCAACCCGATGTTCCACGCCGGCTACTACCGGACCCGCTACCCGGACGTGGCGGCCGCCGGCATGGACCCGCTGGAGCATTTCATTCTCCACGGCTACCGCGAGCACCGCGAGCCGAACCCCTTCGCCATCCGCGAGAACCACGGCCGCGAGCGGTCGCTGGCCAGGTATCTCCTCGACCATGTGACGATCCGGCACCCCGCATGACCACGATCATCGACTTCGATGCGCCGCGCGACGTCGACGTCGCCCACGATGCGCCCTGGGCCGGGCGGGTGATGCACGTCTTCGACGCCGGCTGGCACGGCATCCGCAGCGCCACCGGCTGCCTTCCGGGCCACAAGCTGGCCATCACCCACGCCGGCCCGTTCGACGGCGAGGGCGCCCGCCACGTGGTCGGCCTCATCCACCGCTTCGGCATCGACCGGGTGGTCTACCAGGGCTTCTCGTTTCGGGCGGCGGAGTTGGCGCGGATGGTCCGCCACGACTTCGGCTCGGAGGTCATCCAGAGCGTCGTGACCCACGTGTCGCCGGGCAGTTTGAAACGCGCTTCGAGATCGACATGCTGCGGGAGATGCTCGCCTTGCGGAACGCGGGCGTACTCTGGCGGATAGGCTCGGTGAAGCCCGGCTTCCAGACGACTGTCCCGGGGATCGAAGGTCCGCTGCTTGTCAACGCGCCGCCGGCGATCGCTCCGGTTGGCGCCACAGGCGCTCGCGACGTCTCGGCGGTCCTGATCCCGGTCGAGAACACCTGGCGCAAGAACCTCTACGTCAACGTGCTCGCCGCGCTGGCGGCGCCCGAGGTGCGCCGGGTCTATGCCGTCAACGAGCCGAGCGGGCTCGAGCAGATCGTCGGCCTTGAGCGCCTGAAGCTGGTCGGCTTCATGAGGCCGCCCGAACTCGTGGAGTTCATGGCGACGGTCGCTGCCGTGCTCAACGTCACGCTGGTCGAGTGCCAGCCGATGACCAAGCTCGAGGCTGCGGCCGCCGGGACGCCCTGCCTCACCGGTGTCCTCGGTCTGCCCGGCCTCGAGGACCATCCGTTCACCCGCCTCACTGAGACGGAATGGACCGACCGGCCGGACCTGATCGCCGACTCCATCAGCCGGATCGCCGGGCTGTGGCGGTCGGCCCCGGGGGAACTCGAAGCCATGGCGGCCGACTGGTGCGACCTGCTGCGCCGCCGCTGCCTCTCCTCCTACGAAGAATTCCTCGAGGTCTGACATGCCTTCGGTGTGCCTCATCAGCAACGAGGTCTACCCGCTGAACAAGGGCGGCATCGGCCGGCTGATGTACAACTTCGCGGTTCACAACGCGGCGGCGGACGAGCCGGCGGACCTGCATCTGCTTCTCCCGAACGCCCTGGCGCCGCGCCTGACGGAGGTGGCGCAGGCCTTCGCCGGGCTGGCGACGATCCACGCCTGCCCGGCGCTGCTCGTGCAACTCGGCCTCTCCGAGCCGGCCATGCACGAGCTGCGGCGGCGGGATCCGCTCTGCGAACGCTGGGTGAATGCGCTCGCCTGGCACGCCGGGCTGACGATGGCGGAGGAGGCGACCGGCCGTCCCTTCGACGTGATCGAGTTTCCCGACCTGGACGGCTGGGCGACGGCGGCGCTGGCGGCGCGCGCCTGCGGGCTCGCCTATCAGCGGGCGACCATCGCCGTCCGGCTGCACTCGTCCTTTTCGCTGATCTACCACGCCGAGCCGGGATACCACGTCCCGTCCGACTGGATCGCCACGATCGCGGACTTCGAGCGCAAGGCCATGCGGGACGCCGACCTGGTGGTCGGCCACCTGCCGGCGATCGTCGAGCGGAACGTCGAGGCCTTCCGCCTGCCCCATGCCCGCGAGGGACGCACCCGCCTCGAGCGTCCGCCCATCCTGCTCGACGCCGCCGAGGAGGGTGAACCCGCGGACGCCGGCCCGCGGCGGCAAAGCTTCGTGTTTTCCTCCCGCCTCCAGCCGTTCAAGCGCCCCGACCTGTTCATCCGCGCGGCGATCCTCGCCTGCGACGGCGGCATCGACCCGGAGTGCGAGTTCGTCCTCGCCTCCTACGGCTGGGACCGGGACTATGTCGGGCGGCTCGCGGCAATGATCCCGGCCGACCTCGCCGGCCGCATCCGCATCGAGCAGCAGATGGACGCGACCGAACGGGTTGCGCTGCTCAGGCGGTCCGTCGTCGTGATCCCGAGCCGGTTCGAGAGCTACTGCGTGCTCGCCTACGAGTGCGCCCTGCGCGGGACGCCGATGATCCTGGCGGGCGACTGCGAGGCCTTCGAGCCGCTGGCCGGCTGGGTCGACGGCGAGAACTGCCGCAGCTTCGACGGCACCGCGGAGCACCTCGCCGAGGTGTTCCTGTCCGGTCGCTTCCCGGCCCCGCGGCCGGCGGACTGCCCGCCGCCGACGCGCCCCTACTGGTCCGGCGGGCTGCCGGAGCCGCGGCCGGCGGCGACGGTGCCGATCGGGGCGGTGGCCTATGGCTTCTCCGACCTGTCCGGCGCCTTTCGCGCGGTTCGCCGGCTGTCGCGGATGCCGGATCCGCCCGCGCCGATTCTCGTCGCGATCCGCCGCGGGCTCGTCGAGGGGGCCGAGATGGCCGGAGTGCGGGCGGAACTGGAGCGCGCCGGCGCCCGGGTCTCCTTCACGGCCGACGGCCTGCCGGACGAGGCGGCGGTCGAGCAGGCGGCCGGGGCGACGGGCGTGGAGCGGTTCCTGTTCCTGCCGGAGGGCTGGGACCTCGACGCGGGGTATCTCGGCGCCGCCGCCCGGGCGCTGGCGGGCGCGCCGGACGCCGTCGCCTTCGCAACACCCGTGCGCCGGCGCGACGGCGGGGAGGAGCGGTGGGAGCCGTTCCTGGGCGAGACCCCGAACCTCGTCCACTACCGCCGCCCGCCGGTGCCGCCGGTCGGGGTCGCCCATGTGGCGCTGCTGGCCGGGCGCCCGGTCACCCTCTACGGCCCCGCCTTCCTGGAAGCCGCCGTCGCCGCCGCCGTCTGCCGCGGCGCCCGCGTCATGCACGCGCCAGTGCCGATGGCGACGGGGCGAGGGGGGAGCGATGAAGTTGAGTTGGCAATCAGGTCTATTGCCCACGCCAGCAGCACTGCCCGTCCTGTAGATGCGGTCGTACTCGCTCAGTGACTGATTTTTTCACCTCTTCCGAGGTAAGATTCATAATAGTCAAGCTCCGAAACCAAGTTCCTCAGCAGGCGCCGGCGCTCGCTGAGTACTTCATGTTGAATACCCCAATCCTCGTATTCACCGATCTGGTTTCGAAATAGGAATTCGCGCAGTACAGATGTTTTCGGGTCGGACATCATAAAGCTGGAAAGCGAATCACTGAGATTTTCGGAATTCTCACCACCAGACTGGAATCTATTTACTGCCCACTCATAAAGTTCTTGGTCGCACTTTATGTTGCTGTCATCGACAGAAATTTCCATCTTGGAGTCCGGTGATACGTTTGCTTTCCGCTCTTCCGTTAGCTCAATTCCGAGCTGAGATAGTACGGGTCCTACCGAGGTAGCAAAGTTCTCAGCGAAAAAAACAAAACGAAAACAGGATAGAACTCGACTTGCTTTGCGAAACGCGGAGTCACTTTCTGCTATCCGGGCTATAGTCGGAAACCGGTGGATTATAAACCAGCACATTGGATCCCGACGGTTCCGGACATACTTTTCGACGTCCAGTGGCTCTCGCCCCTGAATTTCTCGCAGGCGTATTTGATACCGCACCTCGCTCTCGAGGCGAGTGACCGGGTTCCTGAGGCCGGTGAATAGCAGGGGATGATCAAAATAGTGCAGCATCTGCTCGTGAATGCTATGACCCCAAATCAGACGTAGTCGCTTGTAGTCTCTAATCTCGAGAAACTCCGGAGAATGATTCGTCCAGTTCCTAATTATTGAGGTGTTTTGATAGAAATCTGTGGCGGGAAGCTTCGCATAAATGGTGTCCAGGAAACTGGTGCCTGCGCACTTAGGGATGTGCAGCCCGATTAGGGTCTTTGTTTCTTCCATTTCTGGCTAGGTCCCTTTAGTCCTCCCGCATTGCGCGGCTAAGAGAGGTGGCGATCGGGGAAATAATATAGTCGAGCGCGGTTCTGTCTTCTGCGATTACAAATACCTCGCCAACCATCCCGGGGTGTAGATCACTGTGGTCCCGGAATACACTATTGTGTCTATCAATCTCTAGGCGAGCAACGTAGTAGATCTCCTTCGTGCTGGGGTCTACTGTCGCATCGGCAGCAACGTAAGTTAGTCGCAAGGGTATTGGCGGATTCGTCGCGTCTGGAAAGGCAGTCAACCTCACCTCCGCTTCCATGCCCACCCGCACGTTGTCGATGTCGCGCGGCCGCACCCTCGCCTCCACCACCAGGGGGCGGTCGAGGGGGACGATATCCATCAGCGGCTGGCCGGCGATCAGGGCGGAGCCGGGGGTGACGAGGCGGATGGCGGTGACGGTGCCGGAGACCGGGGCGCGGATCTCGGCCTTGGAGACGACGTCGCGCGCGGTGGTACGCTCGTGCTCGGCGCCGGCGAGGGCGAGCTGGGCCTCCTGCAGCTCCGCCTCGAGGGTGCGGCGCATCTCCGCCTCGCGGGCCTGCCGCTCCAGCCGCACCCGGTCCTCCTCGCGCGCCAGACCGACGAGGTCGGCATCGACGCGGCGCAGGTCGGCCGCGATGCGGGTGACGAGCAGCCGGGCATCGGCCACCTGGGCGCGCACGGCGAGGCCGCGGGCGAAAAGATCCTCCAGCGTCTCCAGCTCCGGCCCGACGATCGCCCGCTGGTCCTCCAGCGAGGCCCGCTCCGCCGCCAGCGCCTCGCGCCGGGCCGCGATCAGGGCGAGGCCGGTGCGCTCGGCGTCGGCCGCCTCGGCCAGCGCCGCCCGGCGGCCGGCGAACAGGTCGCGCTCGGCCGCAACCAGCGCCGGCCGCTCCGCCGTCCGGGCGAGGAGGTCGTCGGAGAGGGCCAGCGCCGCCGCCCCGTCCCGCTCGGCGCGCAGCCTGGCCAGCCGCAGCTCCAGCCCGAGGATGTGGTCCTCCAGCTGGTCGAGCCGCGCGCGGGCGCGCGTCACGTCGAGGCGCATCAGCACGTCGCCGGCGGCGACCACGTCGCCGTCGCGCACCTCCAGGCTCGCCAGCGTGCCGCCTTCGAAATGGGTGACGGTCTTCACCGCCCCGTCCGGGACTAGTCGGCCGGCGGCGATCGCCGCCGCGGCGATGCGCGTGTTGGCCGCCCAGGTGCCGAACCCGCCGAAGCCGATCGCCAGCGTCAGCAGCCCGACCGCGAGCGGCGCCCGCAGGGACACGCCGACGCGGCGCTCGGCCCGCACCACGTCGCCCCAGCTGTCGAGGCCGCCGCGCTCGTCGGCGACGGCGGCGGGCAGGCGCGGCTCCCTCATCCGCCGTCTCCCCGGCGGCCGATCGCCGTCACCTGCGCCGGGCGGCCGCGCGGCGCCGGCCGCACGTCCGGCAGGATGCTGTCGATGATCTCGGTGCGCGGGCCGAACTGGGCCACCCGGCCCTCCTGCAGCACCAGCAGGCGGTCGGCGACCTGCATCACCGAGGGACGGTGGGCGATCAGCACGACCATCGCGCCGCGCGCCCGGGCCGCGAGGATCGCCTCCACCAGCGCCCGCTCGCCGGCCATGTCGAGGTTGGCGTTGGGCTCGTCGAGGACGATCAGCCCGGGGTCGCCGTAGAGCGCCCGGGCGAGCGCCAGCCGCTGCAGCTGGCCGCCGCTCAGCCGGTGGGCCCCCTCGGCGATCGGCGTGTCGTAGCCGAAGGGGAGGCGGCCGATCAGCTCGTGGATGCCGGCCGCCCGCGCGGCGCGGACCACCAGGCGCGGGTCGCCCTCCTCCATCCGGGCGATCACCCGGCGCACCGTGCCGTCGATCAGCGCCAGGTGCTGCGGCAGGTAGCCGACCGCCCGCCCGAAGGACCCGCGCTCCCAGGCATAGGTGGAGGTTCCGTCGAGGTAGACGCCGCCGGCCGTGGGCCGACCGACGCCGACGATCATCCGCGCCAGCGTCGACTTGCCGGCCCCCGACGGACCGACGACGCCGAGCACCTCGCCGGGCTTGAGTTCGAAGGACACGCCCCTCAGCACCGGGACGTCCGAGCCCGGCGGCACATGGGAGAGCCGCTCGGCGACGAGGCCGCCGCCGCCGAGGGCCATCGGCGTGGTCATCCGCCCGGGCGCGGCGCGGGCGAACAGGTCGGTGAGCCGCGTCCAGGCGCCGGCCGCGGTGATCCACTGGCGCCAGCTCTCCGCCAGCGCCGAGAAGGGAGAGGTCGCCCGGCCGCTGAGCACCATGGCGACGAACATCGCCGCCGTCGGGATCTCCTGGCGCATGACGAGGATCGCGCCGAGGGCCACCGTGAGGATCTGCGTGCCGATCGACACGGCGCGCAGGAAGGCCAGCAGCGCCCGGGCGCGCAGGTTGGCGCTCTCCGAGCGGTCGAGCATCACCGCCTCGCGCTCGCGCCAGCCGGCGACCAGGGCGGGCAGCATCCCCATCGCCTCGATCGCCTCGGCGTGGCGCAAGGCGCCGCCGACGTCGGCCACATAGCGCGCCTGCGCCTCGTTGGCCTCCCGGATCGGGGTGCGGGTGAGCCGGTCGGCGAGGAGGTTCAGCAGCGTGACGGCCATGATGGCCCCGACCGCCAGGTGCCCGAACAGCGGGTGCAGCATGTAGAGCACCGCGACGAAGATCACCGAGAAGGCGGCCTCGAAGGGCACGTTGACGGCGCTTCCGGAGAGGAAGCCACGCAGGTCCGAGATGTCGCGGATCGCCGTCGTCGCCTCGCGCGTGCCACCGGCCACCGAGGCCGACACGGCCGCCTCGAGCGCCGGCAGGTTGAGCTTGCGGGCGACCCCGGTGGCGATGCGCTGGTAGGTGAACCCCCGGGCGAACTCGAGCAGCGCGTAGATCACCAGCGCAAAGGCGGCGATGGCCAGCAGCGCCCAGAGCGTGTCCCGGCTCTGCGCCGGGATGACGCGGCCGTAGACCTCCATCATGAACAGCGGATGGATCAGGAAGGCGATGTTGACGAAGGCGCTGAACAGCGCCGTCACGCCGAGCCCGCGCAGCATCAGGCGGCGGGCGTCGTCGACGAGGGCCGCGGCGGCCAGGGACGTCTGCATGCGCGGGGTCGGGCTCCATCGACAGGTTTCGCGCCGTGCGGCCGCGAGGTACTGGCATAAATCTCTATATGAAGCTCGGTTGCTTGTCAAAACAGCGGATCACATCAAGCGCTGCATCATCTGGATGTGCGCCGCGGTCGCCGCCGGCGCCGCGTAGTCCCGAACGATGGTGGCGCGGGCGGCGCGACGGAGCGCCTCGATCGCCGGCCCTCCGGCCAGGGCTTCCTCGACGTGGGAGAGCAGCGCATCGCAGTCGCCGAAGGCGCTCAGCAGGCCGCTCACCCGGTGCTCCAGCACCTCGTCCAGCGGCGGTCCTTCCGAGCCCACCAGCACCGCCCCGCAGGCCATCGCCTCCAGCACCGACCAGGAGAGAACGAAGGGGACCGAGAGATGCACGTGCACCCGGGACACCTGCATCAGCCGGCGATAGCGCTTCAGCGGAATGCGCCCGAGGAGGTGGATGCGCTCCGGCAGCGGCCCGAGATCCGCCATCACCTCGCGGAAGTGGATGTCGGTGCCGACGCCCGGACCATAGTGCACGTTGCGATCGCCGAGCACGACGACATCGGTCTCCGGCCGGCGCCGGACGAGGCGGACCGCCGCGTCGAGGAACGGGCGGAATCCGCGGTAGGGGTCCGCCCCGCGGGCGACGTAGGTGACGACGGGATCGCCCGGCCGGAGCATTCGCCCGTCGGGCAGTTCGAACACCGCCTCGGGGTCCGGGCAGAACCGGTCGGTATCCACCCCGTCCGGGATGACCCGCAGCCGGTCGCGCATCAGCGGCGGAAACTGGGACGCCTGCCAGCGGTGGGGCGCCACGGCCGCATCGGCGGCGGCGAACTCCATCATCAGCGGCAGGTCCAGGGCGCGCGTGGCGAGCCGGGCGGCAAGCGGCCTGCCCGGGTCCTGGAAGTCCGCATCGCAGCCGTGGTTGTTGTAGTACCACTCGAAGTAGCGGACATGCCGCGCGCGCGGGAACACGTCGCGCAGGAACATTCCGGCGCCCCAGCCGGCATGCGCATAGACGATGTCCGGCTCGAACCCGGACAGGGCGAGGGCCTCCCCGGCACGGGCGGCCGACGCTGCGGTGCGCACCGCGGCTTCCAGGGGGGCGAGAAGGCCGCCCTTCGGAACCGCGCCGCCGGCCTCGAAAAGGGTCACGTCCAGCCCGGCGATAGCCTGGCCGCCCTCTCCCCGTCCGTCCCGGGCGGACATCGCGCGGACAACGTGGCCGTCTCGCATCAGCGCGGCGGCGAGGCGGGCGAACTGGCCGGGAAAGCGGGTGTGGACGAACAGCACGGCCATCTTCCGCCCGCCGGGCGGGGGGCGTCCTGTCACCGCTTGCCGCCGCGGAATATGCGGGCGAGCAGCCCGCGGCGAGGGGCGCCGACCCTGTCCTGCAACGCGCGGAGCGAGCCGTCCATCCGCATCAGGAAGACGTCGGTCTCGTCGAGCTTTGCCTCGACATCGGCGGTTCGCTGCTCCAGGGCATCGACCGCCGCCCGGTCGATCCCCGCCGAGCGCAGGTCCAGCAGCGCCTCGCGCAGTCGGCCGACCTCCGCTGCGAGCGCCGCGTGATTGGCCTCCCACCGGGCGGCATGGACGTCGAACAGGCGTTCGAGGTGCCGCTCGGCCGGGTCCGCGACCTCCAGATCGACACTCGAGCCCGCGGCGCTTCGTGCGATCACCCGCAGCTTGGCCGATCCAGGTGGTTCGGGAATGCGGACCACGAAGGCGTGGCTGCCGTCGCCGAGGCCTCCGGCGGCGAGGTCGGGCCGGGGTCGGTCGGCGAGGGCCGTGGCCACGGACTTGCCGTCGAGGAGCACCTCAACCTTTGCTTTCTCGGCCGGCGCTTCCGGGTCCGCTGCCCAGCCGAAGATGGTGTCGCCGCGGATCTCGTCGATGCGTCCGGTCAGCATGAAGATACCCCGTGCAGCCGGAGGACCCGGCCGATCCATGTACATTCCATCATAAAAATTGCGATTTATGTCAAGTCCGGTTCTGCCCTGCTTGACCACGCCCGCCGCCCGGGGAACAACGGGCGCCTCGATCGCGGAGTGACCCCATGACGACGCTTCCCACCCTCACCAGGCGCCGGCTGCAGGCGGAGGTGATCGGGCCGATCTTCGAGGAGATGGTGCGGGAGTTCGGCCGGGAGGCGGCGGAGGGGGTGCTGGACCGGGCGATCCGCCGGGCGGCGGTGGCGGAGGGCCGGCGGTTCGCCGAGGCGGCGGAGGGCGGCGCGACCTCGATGGCCGACTTCATCCGCCTCTATGACCTGTGGACCGCCGACGGCGCGCTGGAGATCGAGGTGCTGGCGGCCGACGACGAGCGCTTCGACTTCGACGTCGTCCGCTGCCGCTACGCCGAGAGCTACCGCGAGATGGGCCTCGGCGACATCGGCCACCTGCTCTCCTGCAACCGCGACGGCACCTTCTGCGAGGGCTACGACCCGAACATCACGCTGGAGCGCGAGCACACCATCATGGCCGGCGCCCCGCGCTGCACCTTCCGCTACCGCTATCGCCGGGCGGAGGGAGAGCCCGGCCCCGGGCCGGAGGGTTCCGGCGAAGCGACCGGGTGAGCCGCCCCGGGCGGCGGCCGCGCGAGCGGAGGGACTGGCCGCGCCGCCCGCGGGTGGCGACCGGCTGCCGGCTCAGGTGCGCAGCACGCGGTAGATCGCCGGGATCACCAGCACCGTCAGCAGCGTCGACGAGGCAAGGCCGAACAGCAGCGAGATGGCGAGGCCCTGGAAGATCGGGTCGGTCAGGATCACCGCCGCGCCGATCATCGCCGCCAGCGCGGTGAGCAGGATCGGCTTGAAGCGGATCGAGCCGGCCGCGATCAGGACCTCGAGGAGCGGGCGGTCCGGGCGGCTCTCGTGGCGGACGAAGTCGACCAGCAGGATCGAGTTCCGCACGATGATGCCGGCGAGGGCGATGAAGCCGATCATCGAGGTGGCCGAGAAGGGCGCGCCGAACAGCCAGTGGCCGCCGAGGATGCCGATGAAGGTCAGCGGGATCGGCGTCAGGATGACCAGCGGCACCTTGAACGAGCCGAACTGGGCGACGACCAGGATGTAGATCCCGAGCAGGGCGACCATGAAGGCGGCGCCCATGTCGCGGAAGGTCACCCAGGTGACCTCCCATTCGCCGTCCCACAGCAGCGTGGTCACGCTCTCGTCCGAGGGCTGGCCGTTGAGGGCGATCACCGGCTTCTCGAGGCCGGTCCAGTCCTGCGCCTCGAGCGCCTCGGCGACGGCGAGCATGCCGTAGAGCGGCGCCTCGAAGTCGCCCGCGAGCTCGGCGGTGACCATCTCGGCGAAGCGGCCGTTGTGGCGGAAGATCGGGTAGGAGGCGGTCTCCTCCTCGATCCGCACCACGTCGCCGAGCTCGACCACCCCGCGGTCGCCGGGCAGCACGTTGGTCGGGATCGGGGTGGAGAGGTAGCGCTCGTCCAGCACCTTGTCGGACTTCGCCCGCTCGACCCGGATCGGGATCGGCTGCCGGCCTTCGCCACGATGGGAGTAGCCGACGACCTGTCCCCCGCCGAGGATGGCCAGCGTGTCGAAGACGTCGCTCTCGGCGACGCGGAAGAACTCCACGTCGTCGGTCGAGATGGTGGCGCGCAGGCGCCGCGCCGGGTCGCCCCAGGAATTGTCGACGTCGACGACGAAGGGCACGGAGCGGAACGCCTCCTCCACCTTCGCCGCCGCGGCCCGGCGGGTCTCCGCGTCCGGCCCGTAGACCTCGGCGAGCAGCGTCGCCAGCACCGGCGGGCCGGGCGGCGGCTCGACCACCTTCAGCGAGGTGCCCTCGGGCACCTCGATCCCGGCGATGCGCTCGCGGATGTCGAGGGCGATCTCGTGGCTCGAGCGCTCGCGCTCGCCCTTGCCGGTCAGGTTGATCTGCACGTCGCCGAGCTGCGGCTCGGCGCGCAGGTAGGAGTGGCGGACGAGGCCGTTGAAGTTGAACGGCGCCGCGGTGCCCGCATGGGTCTGCACCGACTTCACCTCGGGCATGGCGAGCACGGAGCGGGCGACGGCCTGCGCCACGGCGTCGGTCGCCTCCACCGACGCGCCTTCGGGCAGGTCGATGGTCACCTGCAGCTCGGACTTGTTGTCGAAGGGCAGCAGCTTGACCGTGACGTCCTTGGTGTAGAACAGCGACAGCGAGCCCAGCGTGGCGATGCCGACCAGGATCAGGAAGATCCAGCTGCGCGCCTTGGACGCCAGGATCGGCCGGGCGACCGCCGCGTAGGCGCGGCCGAGGATGCCGCCCTCGGCGTGGCCGTCCGCGCCGTGGGCGTGCACGGGCCCGCGGCCGGCGATCTTCAGCATCAGCCAGGGCGTGACCATCACGGCGACGAAGAAGGAGAAGATCATCGCCGCCGAGGCGTTGGCCGGGATCGGGCTCATGTAGGGGCCCATCATCCCCGACACGAACAGCATCGGCAGCAGCGCCGCGACGACGGTGAGGGTGGCGACGATGGTCGGGTTGCCGACCTCCGCCACCGCCTCGATGGCCGCCGTGCGGCGGTCGCGCCCGTCCCTCATGCCCCAGTGGCGGGCGATGTTCTCGATCACCACGATGGCGTCGTCGACCAGGATGCCGATCGAGAAGATCAGCGCGAACAGCGACACGCGGTTGAGCGTGTAGCCCATCACCCGGGCGGCGAAGAGGGTGAGCAGGATGGTGACCGGGATGACGATCGCCACCACCAGCGCCTCGCGCCGGCCGATCGCCACCCAGACGAGGGCGATGATCGACACGGTGGCGAGGCCCAGGTGGAAGAGCAGCTCGTTGGCCTTCTCGTTGGCGGTCTCGCCGTAGTCGCGGGTGACCTCGACGGCGATGTCCTCCGGGATCAGCCGGCCCTCCAGCATCTCGACCCTGTGCAGGATCTCCTCGGCGACGGTCACGGCGTTGGCGCCGGCGCGCTTGGCGACGGCGATCGTCACCGCCGGGACGCGGACGATCCCGCCTCCCTCGGCGCGGGTGACGGTCGCCACCATCGCCTCGGAGGTGTCCGTGACGAAGGCGACGTCGGCGACGTCGCGCACGTAGACGGGGCGGCCGTCGCGGGTGGTCAGCAACAGGTTGCCGATCTCGCCCGGCGAGCCCAGCGTCTCGCCGGCGATGACCTCGATGGCCCCGCCCTCGTCGCGCACGCGGCCGGTGGAGAAGGCCCGGTTGGCGCCCGTCACCTTGCCGGCGAGCTGCTGCAGGGTGACGCCGTAGAGCGCCAGCCGCTCCGGATCGGGCTCGACGCGGATCGCCTCGCCGCTCTCGCCGACCAGGTAGGTGAGGCCGACGTCGTCGATCTTGGCGAGTTCGGTCCGCAGTTCGCGGGCGACGCGGGTGAGGTCGTTGGCCGAGATCGCCGCCGCGGCCTGCGGCCGGGGCGTCAGCGTCAGCGAGACGATGGCGACGTCGTCGATGCCGCGGCCGACGATCAGCGGCTCGGGGATGCCGACGGGAATGCGGTCGAGATTGGCGCGCACCTTGTCGTGGACGCGCAGCACCGCCGAGTCGGAGGAGGTGCCGACGACGAAGCGGGCGGTGACCATCACCGCGTCGTCGCGGGTCTGCGAATAGACGTGCTCGACCCCGTCGATGCCCTTGACGATGGTCTCCAGCGGCTCGGTGACGAGCTTGACCGCGTCCTCGGCCTTGAGCCCCGCCGCCTGGATGTGGATGTCCACCATCGGCACGGAGATCTGCGGCTCCTCCTCGCGCGGCAGGGTCAACAGGGCGACCAGCCCCAGCGCGAAGGACGCCAGCAGGAACAGCGGCGTCAGCGGCGAGGTGATGAAGGCGCGGGTGAGGCCGCCGGCGATGCCGAGGCCCGGGGTCTTGTCGGTCATTGCACGATCACCGTGTCTCCGGCCGAAAGGCCGGTCAGCACTTCCACATAGTCGGCGCCGTCGTGCCGGACGGGCTGGCCGAGCACGACGGTGCGCTCGATCGCATGGTCGCCCTCGGCGACGGTCACGAAGTCGAGGCCGGAGCGGGTCTCGACCGCCGCGCGCGGCACCACCAGGGCCTCGCGCGCGCCCACCGGCACCCGCACCAGCACGCGGGCGTCGACGAACTCGACGTCGAGCTCCGGCACCTCCACGTCGGCGACGACCCGGCCGTTCTCGATCAGCGGATAGATCTTGGCGAGCCGGCCGGTGACGGTCTCGCCGCTGCCGCCGATCTCGAGCCCGGCGCCTTCCTCGAGCATCTCGGCGTGCCGCTCGGGGATCGCGAGCCGCAGGAAGAAGCCGCCGCCGCCGATGGTGGCGATCGGCTCGCCGGGCAGGACCACGGTGCCCCGGGTGACCGGAACCTCGAGGACGCGGCCGTCGAGCGGGGCGATCACCTCGCCCTCGGAGGCCTGCTGGACGACGACCTGGCGCTCCGCCTCGGCCGAGGCGAGCTGGTTGGTCAGCACCTCCACCTGGGTGCGAAGCTGGTCCAGCCGCTGGGTGGTGGTGACGCCGCGCTCGAGCAACTGCTCGCCGCGCTCCAGGTCCGCGCGGGCGTTCTCCAGCTGGGACTGGATCCCGCGGATGCGCGCGTCGAGGGCGTCGACCTGGAAGGCGAGCTTGTCGTCGCGCACCGTCGCGATGCGCTGGCCCGCGGCCACCGTGTCGCCCTCGGCGACCTCGAGCTCGATGACGGTGCCGCCGATGCGCGCCCGCGCCGGAACCCGGTCGCGGGCCTCGATCCGCCCGTAGACCGCCTTCCACTCGGGAAGCGTCACCGGTTCGAGGACCAGATCCTCGGCCGCGGCGGCCGCGGGCGCGAGGACCGCGGCGAGGAGAACGAGGGCAATGTGGCGGATGCGCATGGTGCGGCTCCCGTGTCTTTGGTCGTTGCCGGCGCCGGACCCGGTCAGAACGCCGGGCCGGGCTTCACGCCGAGCTTCCTGAGGATCATCGCGGCCGGGCAGAAGCCGGTGAACGCGGACTGGAGGAGGTTGAGGCCCACGAACACCGTCAGCCAGACGAAGTGGGGAGAGACGGTCGCCGTCAGCAGCACGGAGACGAGGACCATGAAGCCGGCGAAGGCGAGGATCGAACGATCGAGGGTCATCTGCATATCCCTTTCAATGCGTAGGTTGAGGTTTTTCAGGGCGCGGGGATCCGCACCCGCCCCGGCAGGTGGGTGCCGGGGCGGGCTGGATCCGGGCGGGCGGGTGACACGGGAACCGCCCGCCGGATCGGGGGAAGGGGTCAGCGGGAGACGGGCAGCCCGTGGGCGCGCCAGGCGGAGATGCCGCCCGCCATGTGGGTGTCGTGGTCGAGGCCGAGCTTCTTGCAGAGGGCCACCGCCTGCGCCGAGCGGGCGCCGGAGAGGCAGTAGAACACCACCGGCCGGTCCTTCGGCAGCTCGCCGGCGCGGCGGGCGAAGTCGCTCAGCGGCACGTGCGTCGCGCCCGGAATACGTCCCTGCGTCCACTCGCCGGCTTCGCGGACGTCGACGAGGTGGACCGAGCCGGCCTTGTGGAGGTCGGCGGCTTCCGTGGGGCTGACGGTCTTGGCGGCGGAGCCGAAACTGAGGCCGAACATGATCGCTCCTGGATCCGATGCGCCCGTCGGCGACCGCTACGGGTTGTTACCGACGTGCATTTGTATTTTCGTATTCGCTCATATACTGTACAAGTCAGCGCATGGCAAGAGCCGTCGCACGCATCCGCTTCGCGAACCGCGCGGGCGGGCGACCGGCGACGGACAGCGCCAGCGGGAGGTGGAGACATGGCACGGGTTGTTGTTCTGGGCGCCGGCCTCGGCGGCGTCATCATGGCTTACGAGCTGCGCGACATGCTCGGCAAGGGCCACGAGATCGCGGTGGTGAACAAGGGCACCGCCTATTCATTCGTCCCCTCCAACCCCTGGGTCGCCGTCGGCTGGCGCGACCGGGAGGCGATCGAGGTGGAACTCTCCGGCGTGTTCGCCAAGCGCGACATCGCGCTCCACCCGCAGGGGGCGAAGCGGCTGCACGCGGCCGAGAACCGCGTCGAGCTCACCGACGGCACGTCCGTCTCCTACGACTATCTGGTCATCGCCACCGGCCCCGAGCTCGCCTTCGACGAGATCGAGGGGCTCGGCCCCGCCGCGCACACCCAGTCGATCTGCCACGTCGACCATGCGCTGCAGGCGAAGACGGCCTTCGACCGGCTGGTGAAGGCCCCCGGCCCGGTGATCATCGGCGCCGTCCAGGGCGCCTCCTGCTTCGGCCCGGCCTACGAGTTCACCTTCGTCCTCGACAAGGCGCTGCGCGACGCCCGCGTCCGCGACCGGGTGCCGATGACCTTCGTCACCTCCGAGCCCTACATCGGCCACCTCGGTCTCGACGGGGTGGGCGACACCAAGGGGCTGCTGGAGAGCGAGATGCGCCAGCACCACGTCAAGTGGATCTGCAACGCCAAGGTCGACAAGGTCGAGGACGGGACGATGCACGTCACCGAACTCGCCGAGGACGGCCAGGTCCGCCAGGTGCACCAGCTGCCCTTCACCTATTCGATGATGCTGCCGGCCTTCCGCGGCGTCGAGGCGGTGCGCGGCATCGAGGGCCTCACCAACCCGCGCGGCTTCATCCTCGCCGACAAGCACCAGCGCAACCCGGCCTTCGCCAACATCTTCTCCGTCGGCGTCTGCGTCGCCATCCCGCCGACCGGCAAGACCCCGGTGCCGGTGGGGGTGCCGAAGACCGGCTTCATGATCGAGTCGATGGTGACCGCCACCGCCCACAACATCGCCCGGCTGGTCGAGGGCAGGGAGCCCGACGCCGAGGCGACCTGGAACGCGGTCTGCCTCGCCGACTTCGGCGACGGCGGCGTCGCCTTCGTCGCCCAGCCGCAGATCCCGCCGCGCAACGTCAACTGGGCGTCGTCCGGCAAGTGGGTGCACGCGGCGAAGATCGGCTTCGAGAAGTATTTCCTCAGGAAGATCCGCATCGGCAAGTCCGAGCCCTTCTACGAGCGGCTCGCGCTGCAGGCGCTCGGCATCGACAAGCTCAAGGCCATCCACATCGAGGACAAGGCCTGAGGGTACCCCGCGCGCCCGGGCCCTCCCGCCGGGCGCGCGGGGTTGCCCGTCGCGGCCGAGGGGCTAAGGTGCGGCACGCCGCAACGCATGGGAGAATGTGATGGAATACCGCTTGCTGGGACGCTCGGGCCTCAAGGTCTCGGTGCTGACGATGGGCACCATGACCATGGGCGGCAAGGGCAACTTCGCCAAGGTCGGCAACGTCGGGCTCGACGAGGCGCGGCGGCAGATCGACGTGATGATCGACGCCGGCGTCAACCTGATCGACACCGCCAACGTCTACTCCGAGGGCGCCTCGGAGGAGATCATCGGCGAGGCGCTCGCCGGCCGCCGGCCCGGAGGCGTGCTCCTCGCCACCAAGGCCCGCTTCCCCATGGGTCCCGGCCCGAACGACCGCGGCCTGTCGCGCTGGCACCTGATCGCCGCCTGCGAGGCCAGCCTGAAGCGGCTCAGGACCGACGTCATCGACCTCTACCAGGTCCACCAGTGGGACGGCCTGACGCCGCTCGAGGAGACCATGGAGGCGCTCGACACGCTCGTCCGCCAGGGCAAGGTGCGCTACGTCGGCTGCTCCAACTACTCCGGCTGGCACATCATGAAGGCGATGGAGACCGCCCGCCGCGACGGCCGGGTGCCCTTCGTCTCGCAGCAGATCCACTACACGGCCGAGGCCCGCGAGGCCGAGTACGAGCTGGTCCCGGTCTCGCTCGACCAGGGCCTCGGGATCCTCGTCTGGAGCCCGATCGCCGGCGGCCTCCTCTCCGGCAAGTACCGCCGCGACTCCTCGCCGGAGAGCGCCCGCCAGCTCGCCGGCTGGATGGAGCCGCCGATCCGCGACCCGGAGCGGCTTTGGCGCATCGTCGACACGCTGGTCGAGGTGGGCGAGGCGCACGGCGTCAGCGCCGCCCGGGTGGCGCTCGCCTGGCTGCTCGGCCGGCCGGGGGTGACCTCGCTGATTGTCGGGGCGCGCAACGAATCCCAGTTCGCCGACAACCTCGCCGCCGTAGAGCTGAAGCTCGCGCCCGAGGAGATCGCCCGCATCGAGGAGGTCAGCCGGCCGCCGCTGCTTTATCCCTACTGGCACCAGAGGAAGACGGCGAGCGACCGCCTCTCCGCCGCCGATCTCGCGCTCCTCGGAAACTACCCCTGAGCCGGCCGGCCTCCGCTCGGGTGCGAGCCGGAGGCCGGGACGGCCGCTTGCGATCCGGACTCACGGCGGCGCCGGCGGCGGGTGTAACATCCGCTGCGGGGGTCACCGGGGAGGACGGCCATGGCGGAGAGGACGGTTGTGCTGGTGGGCACGCGCAAGGGCGTGTTCATCCTGGAGAGCGACGGGAACCGGTCGGAGTGGACCCAGCGCGGGCCCTTCTGCGACGCCTGGCCGATCAACCACGTGGTCGGCGACCCGGAGAGCGGCACGATCCGCGCCGCCGGCGGCAACCCCTGGTTCGGCCCGGCCGTGTGGAAGACCGCCGACCTCGGCGAAACCTGGACCCACTCCGGCAAGGGCATGGCCTACGGGGAGGGCGAGGAGCCGGTCACCGCCGCCTGGAGCCTCGCCCGGGGGCCGGACGGGCGGGTCTGGGCCGGCGTGGAGCCGGCGGGGCTGTTCGTCAGCGACGACGGCGGCGAGACCTGGACCCATGTCGCGGGCCTGCGCGAGCATCCCTCCCGCAAGGACTGGGTGCCCGGCGCCGGCGGGCTCATCTGCCACCACCTGGTGCCGCATCCGACCGACCCGGAGGACCTCCATGTCGCCATCTCGGCGGCGGGCGTCTTCCACACCGCCGACGGCGGCCGCAGCTTCGAGGCGCGCAACCGCGGCACGCGGGCGGACTTCTTCCCCGAGGACCGGCGCTATCCCGAATGGGGCCAGTGCGTCCATTCGCTCGCACGGGCGCCCGGCCGGCCGGACCGTCTC
Organism: Pleomorphomonas sp.; assembly: GCA_041687675.1. Lineage (GTDB taxonomy): Bacteria > Pseudomonadota > Alphaproteobacteria > Rhizobiales > Pleomorphomonadaceae > JAWLBM01. The sequence continues at coordinate 130,094 of JAWLBM010000006.1, forward strand.
TACCAGCAGAACCATTGCGGCATGTACCGCTCGGACGACGCCGGGCGGACCTGGGAGTGCATCGAGGAGGGGCTGCCCACCACCTTCGGCTTTCCCACCGCCGTCCACCCGCGGGACCCGGAGCGGGTCTGGTTCGTGCCGCTGAGCAGCCCGGAGGAGGGGCGCTATGTCCCGGGCGGCCGCGCCGCGGTGTGGTGCAGCGCCGACGCCGGCCGCAGCTGGATCGACAGCCGCGCCGGCCTGCCGCAGGAGAACGCCTTCTTCGGCGTCTTCCGCCAGGCGATGGCGACCGACAGCCACGATCCCGCCGGGGTCTACTTCGGCACCAGCCAGGGAGAGATCTACGCCAGCGCCGACGAGGGCGGCAGCTGGACGGCGATCGCCAGGCACCTGCCGACGATCACCTCCGTCGAGACGATGGTGCTGGAGGGCTGACGGATGGAGGCGGGCGCCGGAAAGCCGGGCATCCCGGCGCTGGTCCGGATCCCGGCCCCGCTGGCGGGGCTGTTTCCGGGCGCGCCGCGCGTCGTCGAGATCGAGGCGGCGACGGTGGACGAACTGGTCGACGCCCTCGACGCCCGCTGGCCGGGAATGCGCGCGCGCATCTGCGACGAGCGCCCGGCGATCCGCCGCCACATGAACGTCTTCGTCGACGGCGAGCGGGCCGACCTCGGCACCCGGCTGCGGCCGGGCGCCGACGTCTTCGTGCTGACCGCGGTCAGTGGCGGCTGACCTCCGCCCTGCCGCCGCCGATGGCCCGGCGCACCGACCGCCACAGCGGCGTCAGCAGATAGGAGACGACGGGGATCAGCGCCGCCCCGAGCACGAGCCCGAACAGCCCCGATCCCGTCGCCGTCACCAGCCATTCGACCAGGCCGGCGGCGCCCGAGGCGGCCTCTCCGGCGGCGACGGCGAGGTCGTGCAGCAGGTGGCCGGGCGCCCCGAGGCCAAACTCCTCGAGGCCGTGGAGCACGATGCCGCCGCCGACCCACACCATCGCCGCGGTGCCGACGAGGCCGAGCAGCCGCAGGAAGGCGGGCATGCCCTTGACGAGGCCCCGCCCGAGCGCCCGGCCGATGGCCGAGCGGCCCGAGGCCAGCGCCACGCCCGCGTCGTCGGCCTTCACGATCAGCGCCACCGCGCCGTAGACCGCCAGCGTGATGCCGATGCCGACCACCGCGAGCACGGCCGCCCGGGTCCAGAAGCCGCCGTCGGGGATGGCGGCGAGGGTGATCGCCATGATCTCGGCGGAGAGGATGAAGTCGGTCTTGATCGCCCCGGCGACCTTCTCGTCCTCGAGGGTCTGCGGATTGAGCGCCACCGGCTCCAGCGCCGCCTCGTGCGCGTGCGCCTTGTGCGGGAAGATCGCCTCGTAGACCTTCTCGGCGCCCTCGTAGGCCAGGAAGCCGCCGCCCAGCATCAGGAGCGGCGTGATCAGCACGGGCGCGAAGGCGGCGAGGGCGAGCGCGGCGGGCAGGAGGATCAGGATCTTGTTGCGCAGGGAGCCGACGGCGATCCGCCAGATGATCGGCAACTCCCGTTCGGCGGCGAACCCGACCACGTAGCGCGGCGTCACCGCCGCGTCGTCGATGACGACGCCGGCCGCCTTGGCGCCGGCCTTGGCGGCCTGCCCGGCCACGTCGTCGATGGAGGCCGCCGCCACCTTGGCAAGGGCGGCGACGTCGTCGAGAAGCGCGATCAGTCCTGTGCTCAAGGGGTACCGTCCGGGAAGCCACGTGCGGGGTCGTATCGCGCGGCCGCGCCGCGACGGGCGAACCCTAGGCGGGATCGCGGGCGCCGTCCACAGCGCCGCCTTCGGCCGAGGCTCACCCGGGCCTGCGCGCGACGAGGTCGATCAGGGCGGACATGCCGCGGTGGGCCGTCCCCTCCTCGATCTCGGCGTCATAGGACCGCAACTCGAGGATCTCGAGGTCGGCGAAGGCGTCGCGCAGCAGGGCCTCGGTGTAGAGGTTCGCCACGTCCCCCGGGCCGCCGGTGCCGTGGGCGAGCTGCTCGGGCCGGTAGCCCTCGAGGAGGAGAAGCCCGCCCGGCCGGAGCGCTCCCTTCATGCCCGCGAACATCCGGGCCCGCTCGTCCGGGCCGGCGAACTGGATGAAGATCCCGGCGACGACGTCATAGGCCGCCTCCGGCCACGCCCAGCCGAGAAGGTCGACGCACTCGAAGGCAACGTCCACGCCCCGCGCGGCGGCGAGCCGGCGTCCCTTCTCCTGCGCCACCCGGGAGGCGTCGACCGAGTGGACGGAGAAGCCCTGCTCGGCGAGCCAGATGCCGTTGCGCCCCTCGCCGTCGGCAACCGCCAGCGCCCGCCCGCCCGCGCCCAGCCGATCGCGCTGGCGGGCGAGGAAGGCGTTCGGCGCCTCGCCGAAGAGGAAGCCCGGCGCGCCGTAGCGCTCGTCCCAGCGGTTCATGGCGCGGACCGAGGCCCGGTCCGGCCCGCCCGGAGGGTCCCGCTCACGACGTTGCCGGCTCGCGGCTGCAGTCGCGCGATCCGGCCGTTCCCGGGCGACCGGGCGGCAGGATCGGCGGCCCGATCTGCGGCGCGGTGGTCGCGGGCGGCGTCATGTCCCCGGGGGCCGCCACCGGCGGCGGGCCGTCCGGTGGAGCGGAGGGCGGGGCGGTGGTCTGCGCAAGGGCGCCGGTGGCGAAGGCCGCCAGCGCGGCGGCAAGGGCGAGGGTGGGCTTCATCATTCGCGCCTTTCTCGAAGGCCTGGACAGGAAGGGTCCCCCGGATCGGCGCGTGGCGCAAGAACCTTCCGCCGTCGGCCGGCGGGAACCGTCACCCCGCGCGGCTGTCCGGTCCGCCGCCGATGCCGACGAGACGGCTCTCGCGCAGCGCCCCCAGCTCGTCGAGGATCGGGTGGGCCACCGAGGCGAGGTGGGCGTTGATGCGCTTCAGGTCGCGCAGCACGTCGAGGTGCAGGCTGCTCGTCTGCAGGCTCTCCGGCCGTCCGGCGCGCAGCCGCTCGAAATGCCGCTCGGCCGAGACCCGCTCGACGGTGCGCACGTCCTCCTTCGCCTCGACCAGCCGGCGGGCGAGGCCCACGTCGCGGGACATGAACACCGACTGGGCGAGCTGCAGGTTCTCCAGCGTGTGGGTGAAGAAGGCCTCGAGCTCCTCCAGCCCCTCCGGCGAGAACTCGAGCTGCTGGTGGATGCGCTTCTCCACCAGCGGGCGGAGGCTGTTGTCGAGGATGTCGCCGATGTGCTCGAGGTTGATTGCATAGGAGACGATCTCGGCGTTTCGGCGGCTCTGCTCGGGGGCGAGCGGCGCGGTGTCGAGCCGCGCGCAATAGAGCTTCACCGCCTGCTGCAGCACGTCGACCGTATCGTCGAGGCCGTGCACGGCGAGGGCGGGCGCCTCGTCGTGCGACTTCAGCGCGGCGAGGGTGGCGGCGGCCATCCGGTGGACGAGGTCGCCGACGCGCAGGGTCTCGCGCGAGGCGGCGGCGAGCGCCAGCGCCGGCGTGCCGAGCGCCCGCTCGTCGAGGAACATCGGCGCGGCCGGCGTCTCCCGCCGGTCCGGGACGAGGCGCTCGACGAGCCGCGCCAGCGGGCCGACGAAGGGCAGGAAGACAATGGCAAGGGTGAGGTTGAAGAGCACATGCGCGGCCACCGGCAGCATCGCCGGGCCGAGCCCCTGGCTCGCCAGCGCGGCGCCGAGCGGTGCGTCGAGGGCCGTCACGACCAGCGCGCCGGCGGCGCGGACCCCGAGGTTGGCGATCGTCACCCGCCGGCCGGCGACGTCGCTGCGCGGGGCGGCGAGGAGCGGCGGGATGGCGCCGCCGAGGTTGGCGCCGGCGACGAGGGCGATCGACACCTCCGGCGGCAGGCTGCCGTCGGCGGCGAGCGCGGCGACCAGCAGAACCACTGCCATCGAGGAGGACGACAGCGCGGCGAGCACGGCCGCCATCAGCACCGCCACCAGGGGCGCGCCGGCGAGGGAATCGAGGAGGTCGCGGATCGGCTCGGCGTCGCGCACCGGCACCGCCGCCTGGGAGAGCATCTGCAGGGCCACCAGCATCAGCCCGAGGCCGATCAGCGCCGATCCGGCGCCCCGTCCGCGCGGTCCCGACCGGAAGCGCCAGGTGATGTAGCCGGCCGCGATCAGCACCGGCGCCAGCCACTGGACGTCGAGCACCAGCACCTGGGCGACGAGGCTGGTGCCGACGTTGGCGCCGAGCATGATCGCCTGCGCCATGGCGAGGTCGAACATGCCCTGCCCGGCGAAGGAGGCGGTCATCAGCGCCGTGGCGGTGCTGCTCTGCAGCAGGAAGGTGGCGCCGAGCCCGGCGGCGAAGGCGGTGAAGCGGTCGCGCGTGCCGATCGCCAGCCAGAGCCGCAGGCGGCCGCCCATGGCTTCCAGAATGCCGGACTTCACCTGGCCGAGCCCCCAGAGCAGCAGGGCGCCGGCTCCGACCAGGGCGATCAGCACCGCACTTGCGGACATCCCGTTCCTCCTGCCGGGGCGGGCGCGCCCGCCGCCGGCCTCTTCGCGTCCTCTCCGCCCCCTTGCCCCCCGCCCCGCGCCCGCTGGTCAGGCGGCCGGGCGGTCCGTCGCCGGCGCGCGCCCGCGCGGGATCCCGGTCGCCTCGGCGACCTCCTGCGCAACGCCGGGCGCCACCGCCAGGATCGGGTTGCCGCCGGCGAGGAAGTCGTTGACGACCCCGCCGGCCTCCTCGACCAGGAGGATGCCGGCGAGGCAGTCCCACGCGTTGATGTGCAGCTCCGCGTAGGCGTCCTGCCGGCCGTCCGACACATAGGCGAGACCGAGCGCCGCCGAACCGCAGCGACGCAGGTTGACGCCGGTGGCGAGCAGGGCCGTGGCGGCGGCGATGTAGCGCTCATTGGGAACGCGCGGGGACCAGCCGAGTTCGACGGTGGTCGCCGCGAGGTCGGTGGTGCCGGCGACCCGGATCGGCCGGCCGTTGCGGGTGGCGCCCCGGCCGCGGCGCGCGATCCAGAACTCGTCCGCGACGGGCGCGTAGATCGCCCCCATCTCAACTTGGTTCCCCCGCGCCAGCGCCAGCGACACGCAGAAGTGCGGGTGGCCGCGGGAGAAGTTGGCGGTCCCGTCGATCGGGTCGGCCACCCAGGCGAAGGCGCCGTCGCCGCTGGCGCCCTCCTCCTCGCCGACGAAGGCGTCCTCCGGGAAAAGCCGGGCAAGTTCGTCGCGCAGGTGGCGCTCCACGGCCGCGTCCGTCTCGGTCAGGAAGTCCTGCGGACCCTTCAGGGCGGTCGGCCCGGAGCGGACCGCGCGGAACCCTTCGAGGGCGATCGCGCCGGCGGAGAGCACCAGGGCGGAAAGGGCGTCGAATCGGGCGTCGAGCCCGGCGTCAGGCAATTCGGTCATGAAAGGCTCCGGAGACGGGTCCGACAGTTGCACAAGCGTCCGATGCGGGCAAGCAGAGCCGGTTAAGGTCCGGCCTTGCGGCGGCGCCGCGGGACGGGCACCTCTATGGTGCGGTCGAAGGATGGCGAGCGAGGCGCAATGGGTCGATTCGAGCAACTGTTGGCGGGTGAACGCCGGGCTGCTGGCGCGTACGACGGCGACGAGGGCGCCGGACGAGGCGGCCGCGCCCGGGCGGTCCTCGACCGGATCCCCGCCTTTCCGTCCCGTCGCGGATCGATGTCCCGGACCCCCGCGCCCCTGCAAGGCCGGCATCGCGCCGCCGGCGGAGGCCCGGCGTGAGCCCCGGCAAGGCCAGGGGCCGCCGGAAGGGCGAGGTCCTCCGGCAGGTGGCGGCGCTGCCCTACCTGCGCCTGCCCGACGGGCGCGTGGTGGTGCTGGTGATGACCTCGCGCGAGACCCGGCGGCCGGTGGTCCCCAAGGGCTGGCCGATGAAGAAGCACAAGAAGCACGAGGCGGCGGCCATCGAGGCGTTCCAGGAGGCGGGCGTGGTCGGGCGCATCTCCAGGAAGTCGATCGGCAGGTTCAACTACTGGAAGCGGCTGCCCGACCGCTTCGCCCTTGTCCGGGTGGACGTGTACCCGCTGGACGTGCAGGAGCAGGCGGAGGACTGGCCGGAGAAGAGCGAGCGGGACTACGTCTGGCTGCCCCCGGAGGACGCGGCGCTGCTGGTCGACGAGCCCCGCCTGAAGTCGATCCTCGCCGAGTTCCGCCCACCCCGCCCGAAGAAGGGCTGAGCAGCGCAGGCCCCGGGTGGCGCGCGTCCCGGGCTGCGAATGCGGCATCGACCAACCCACGCAAGCCACCCCGGGAAACCGAGCACGCTGTTCCTCGCCTTCGCGGTCCGGACGCGGTCCGCGCAAGCCCCTGCCGAGGCGCCGCCTGCGATCGCGCGACCTGATCTCCGGCCGGGCGGCCCACGACAGGCCCGGCCGCCACCGCCCCGTTCCCTCTGATGAGACCAACGGCGTAATTGACATAAATGACTGATTGTTTCAGCTTTTACGAGGTGCACAAGGGAGGACACCTCAGATGAAAGGCATTCTCGCTGCCGGGTTGGTGGCGCTCGTGGCGGCAGGCCCCGCGTCTGCCGAAATTCGCATCGCCCATGTCTATGGCAAGACCGGCGCCCTGGAAGCCTATGCCAAGCAGTCCCATGACGGACTGAGGCTGGGCCTTGAATATGCCACGGGCGGCACGATGGAGATCGACGGCGAGAAGATCGTCCTGATCGAGAAGGATACACAGCTGAAGCCCGAGCTTGGCAAGGCGCTGCTGGCCGAGGCCTTCGGCGACGACGACGCCCACATCGCCGTGGGACCTGTATCGTCGGGCGTGGCGCTGGCCATGCTGCCGGTGGCCGAGGAATACGAGCGCATCCTGATCGTCGAACCGGCGGTGGCCGATTCGATCACGGGCGAGAACTGGAACCGCTATATCTTCCGCACCGGGCGCAATTCGTCCCAGGACGCCATCGCGAACGCCGTGGCGCTGGGCGGCGAAGGCGTGACCTTCGCGACGCTGGCGCAGGACTATGCCTTCGGGCGTGACGGCGTCGCTGCCTTCCGCGAGGCGCTGGCAGGCACCGGTGCCAGCATCGCGCACGAGGAATACGTACCCACCGACACCACCGACTTCACCGCTGCGGCCGAGCGCATCTTCAACGCGATGAAGGACATCGGGGGCGAGAAGAAGCTGTTCGTCATCTGGGCAGGCGGCGGCAATCCCATAGGCAAGATCAACGCCATGGACCCCTCGCGTTTCGGCATCGAGATCGCGACCGGCGGCAACATCCTTGCGGCGCTGACCGCCTACAAGGAACTGCCGGGCATGGAGGGGGCCACCTACTACTACTATGAAATCCCCCGGAACCCGGTGAACGACTGGCTGGTGAAGACGCATTTCGAGCGCTTCGGCACTCCGCCCGACTTCTTCACCGTGGGCGGCATGGCCGCAGGCATAGCGGTGGTCGAGGCGATCAAGCGCGCAGGCGGCGCGGACGACACCGAGGCGCTGATCGGGGCCATGGAAGGGATGGAGTGGGAGACGCCCAAGGGCACCATGCGCTTCCGCGCGGAAGACCATCAGGCGCTGCAGTCGATGTATCACTTCCGCACCGAGATCCAGGACGGCAAGGACTACGGCGTGCCGGTTCTGGTGCGTGAACTGGGCATTGCCGACATGGACATCCCCATCCGCAACTGACGCGAGCGGCACTGCCGTGGCGCCCGGTAACCCCGGGCGCCACAGACACTCGCCTATCCCCGACAGGCTGGATCGATGACCCAGACGCTTCTGGAAACACACGGGCTGACCGTACGCTTCGGCGGCCATGTGGCGGTCGACCACGTCAGCTGCGCCTTCCGCGCCGGCGAACTGACCGCCATCGTGGGGCCGAATGGTGCAGGCAAGACCACCTATTTCAACCTGATCTCGGGCCAGATCGCCGCCAGCGCGGGCCGCGTCATCCTGCTGGGCGAGGATGTGACCCGGGTCCCGGTCGCGCATCGCTGCCGCAAGGGGCTGGGCCGGGCGTTCCAGCTGACGAACCTGTTCCCCAATCTCTCGGTCCTCGAGAATGTGCGCCTAGTCATCCAGGGCCGACGCAATCAGGGCTCGAGCCTGTTGTCCATGGCAGAGACGCATGTCGAGTTGATCACCGCCGCGCGAGCGGTGCTGGAACGGGTGCGCCTCGACCACCTGAAGAACCAAACGGTCAGCGAACTCAGCCACGGCAACCAGCGCAAGCTGGAAGTGGCGATGCTGATCGCGCTCGACCCGGTCGTCTTCATGTTCGACGAACCCACAGCCGGGATGAGCGTGGACGAGGCCCCGGTCGTGCTGGACCTGATCGCCGAACTCAAGGCCGATCGCGACCGCACGATCCTGCTGGTCGAACACAAGATGGACGTGATCCGTAGCCTCGCGGACCGCATCGTGGTGCTGCACAACGGCGCGCTGGCTGCCGATGGCGACCCGGCCGAGGTCATGGCCTCGGACGTGGTGCAGGAGGCCTATATGGGGCGGGAACTGACCGATGTCTGATCCGATCCTGGAGCTGCGCGGCCTTCATACCGACATCGCCCAGTATCACATCCTCCAGGGCGTCGACCTGGTGGTGCCCCGTGGGCAGGTGACCATGCTTCTGGGCCGCAACGGGGTTGGCAAGACCACGACGCTGCGGTCCATCATCGGCCATTGGCGGGCGAAATCCGGGGCGATTCTTCTCGACGGGCAGGACATTACCGGCTGGCCCGTCCCGCAGCGTGCCCGGGCAGGCATGGGATATGTCCCGGAAGACATGGGCATTTTCACCGACCTGACGGTCGAGGAGAACATGATCCTCGCGGCCGCGTCCGGGCCCTTGGATCGTGAGCGGCTCGACTGGATCTTCCGGGCCTTCCCGCCCTTGCGCACCTTCTGGGCGTCCGAAGCCGGGAACCTCTCGGGCGGGCAGAAACAGATGCTGTCGATCGCCCGCGCGATGGTGGAAGACCGACGGCTCTACCTGATCGACGAACCTACCAAGGGTCTCGCTCCAGCGATCGTCGCCACCATGGCGGGCGCTCTGCGCGACCTCAAGCGGCAGGGCGCGTCGATCCTCCTGGTGGAACAGAACTTCTCGGTCGCGAAGGCGCTGGGTGACCGGGCGGCGGTGATGGACGAAGGCCGCATCATCTGGGCGGGAGGGATGGCCGAGCTTGCCGCCGACTCTGCGCTGCAGGAACGCCTGATGGGCCTGAGCATGGAGGCGCACTGACATGACCGCCGCACCCGATCACACGCCCACCTTCTCCGACCTCGGCCTGGCCGAACGGCTGGACCGGGCAGCACCATACCTTCTGATCCCGGTGCTTGTCGTAATGGGTTTCCTCGCCATCGGCTCTCCCTCCTCGTGGCTGACGCTGACGGTCTCGGGCCTGGCCATGGGAATGATGATCTTCATCATGGCATCGGGACTCACGCTGGTCTTCGGGCTGATGGACGTCATCAACTTCGGGCATGGCGCCTTCATCTCCGTGGGGGCCTTCGTGGGGGTCAGCGTGCTGGTCGCCTTTGGCGGCTGGACCGGCGCGCCCTCGCTCGCGCTGAACATCGCCGCCGTGCTGCTGGCGGTCATCGCCGCGATGTGCGTCACCGGCCTTCTGGGCTGGGGGTTCGAACGGGTGATCGTGCGGCCGGTCTACGGCGCACATCTCAAGCAGATCCTCGTCACCGTGGGCGGTCTCATTGTCATCGAACAGATGATCCACGTGGTTTGGGGTCCGGACGAGATCTTCATCAGCCGCCCCGAGGCGTTGAAGGGCGCGGTCACCTTCGCGGGGGCCGCACTCGAGAAGTACCGCCTGCTGGCCGTGGCCTTTGGGCTGATCCTTTTTGTGGCCATGCGGCTGGTGCTGACGCGAACCAAGATCGGCCTGATCGTGCGCGCGGGCGTCCAGAACGGCGAGATGGTGCAGGCGCTGGGCTATCGGCTGGGCGTCGTGTTCATCGGGGTGTTCATCGCGGGATCGGCGCTGGCGGGCCTCGGTGGCGTGATGTGGGGCATGTACCAGGAAGTCATCACCGCCGGCATGGGCGAGGAGATGATGATCCTTGTCTTCATCGTGGTGATCATCGGTGGGCTGGGATCGGTCGGAGGCGCGTTCCTCGGCGCGCTGCTGGTGGGCCTGATGCAGAACTACATCGCGTTCCTGGAGCCGAAACTGGCGCTGGTGTCGAACATCGCGCTGATGACGGCGATCCTGATGTGGCGACCGCAGGGTATGATGCCCGTCGTGAAGGCGAAGTGAGATGATGATCCGGCTTCTTTCGGGCGACACGCCCCGCTCGCGCATTCTCGGGGCCGTCCTGCTGGCGATCCTGCTTGCGCTGGCATTTGCGCCTTTTCTTTTCCCCGGCGTGCGGTCGCTGGAAACCGCGGCGCGCATCTGCATCTTCATCGTGCTGGTGGCAAGCTACGACCTGCTGCTCGGCTATACCGGCATCGTCAGCTTCGCGCACACGATGTTCTTCGGGCTGGGGGCCTATGGCGTCGCGCTTGCCCTGGTCCACATGGGGCCGAGCTACGGTGCGGTTGCGCTGGGTACGGCTTCCGGCGCGGTCGCGGCGGCGGTGCTGGCGCTGTTGATCGGGCTTTTCAGCCTGCGGGTCAGGGCGATCTTCTTCGCGATGATCACGCTGGCCGTGGCGTCTGCCGTCGCGGTGCTGGTCAGCCAGCTCTCGGGCCTGACGGGCGGCGAGGACGGGCTCAACTACCGCATCCCGCGCGAACTGACGCCCGCCTTCCGCCTGGGCGAGGTTGCGGGAGTCAGCATCAACGGAAAGGTGCTGAACTACTACCTCGTCTTCTTCTGCTCTCTCGCGCTGTTCCTTCTCTTGTTGCGGCTGGTCAATTCGCCCTTTGGCCGCGTTCTTCAGGCCGTGCGCGAGAACGACTTCCGGGCCGAGGCGATCGGGTACCGGGTTGTCTGGTATCGCACAACGGCGACCTGTATCTCGGCCGCCAGCGCGGCCCTTGCGGGCAGCCTCTTCGCGATCTGGCTGCGCTATGTCGGCCCCGACACCACACTGAGTTTCGAGATCATGCTCGACATCCTCCTGATGGTCGTGATCGGCGGCATGGGGACGATGTATGGGGCGGTGATCGGGGCGGTGGTCTTCGTGCTCGCGCAGAATTACCTGCAGTCACTGATGGGCACGGCGTCGGACGCCACCGCTGCGCTGCCTCTCGTCCCCGATCTGCTGAACCCCGACCGCTGGCTTCTTTGGCTGGGGGTCCTGTTCATCCTGAGTGTCTACTTCTTTCCGACCGGGGTCGTGGGGCGCCTGCGGGGCAAGGGCTGAGGCCATAGCCGCCGCCGTGTTCGCACGTGCGCCGGCCGCGCCGGGCTTCGACCTACCCGCCGGCGTCCGCCGGCAGGATCGCCGTCGCCTCGATCTCGATCATCGCCTTCGGCTCGACGAGGCGCACCACCTCGACGCAGGCCATCGCCGGGAAATTGCGGCCGAAGACGTCGCGGTAGGCGGCCCCGAGGCCCTTCGGGTCGGCGAGGTAGGCGTCGATGTCGGTGACGTACCAGGTCAGCCGGACGAGATGCTCCGGCCCGGCGCCCGCCTCGGCGAGGATCTCGGCGATGTTCTCGAAGGTCTTGCGGGCCTGGCCGACGAAGTCGTCCGGGAAGACGCCGTTGGCGTCCCAGCCGACGACGCCGCCGGTCACGACGATCCGGCCCTCGCCGGCCATGCCGTTGGCGTAGCCCCTGGGCTTGGGCCAATGCGGCGGCTGGAGCACGCGGTTCGGGTGCTCGGCCCCGCTGTCGCGGAGAACGGCCTCGAGCGAGGGGCGGCGGGGTGTGCGGACCTCGCCCATCACTCCGCGGCCTCCGCGACGCCGTGCCGGCGCGGGCGCGCCTTCATCTGGAGCTCGCGCTGCTTGTCGGCGGCGCGGGCGAGTTCCCGGTGGGCCTGGTCGCGGCCCGGCCAGTACTGCTTCGGCCAGGCCTCCGTCCGCGTGCCGTACCAGGCGGCCGCCTGGTGGGTGAAGGTCGGGTTCCACAGGTGCGGCCGGGCCAGCGCCACGAGGTCCGCCCGGCGGGTGTGCAGGATGGTGTTGACCTGCCCCGGCTCGGTGATCGCCCCCACTGCCATGGTCGCCATCTTCGGCACGTTGCGGATCGCCTCGGCGAAGGAGACCTGGAACATGCGGCCGTAGACCGGCTTCTGGTCGGGCACCGTCTGGCCGGCGGAGACGTCGATCAGGTCGCAGCCCGCCTCGCGGAAGGCCTCGGCGATGGCGAAGACGTCCTCCTCTGAGATGCCGCCCTCCTTCCAGTCGGTCGCCGAGATGCGCACCGACATCGGCCGGTCCTTTGGCCACACGGTGCGCATCGCCTCGAACACCTCGAGCGGGTAGCGCAGCCGGTTCTCGATCGGACCCCCGTAGGCGTCCGTCCTGAGGTTGGTGAGCGGCGACAGGAACGAGGCGAGCAGGTAGCCATGGGCGGCGTGCAGTTCGAGGTGGTCGAAGCCGGCGCGGGCGGCTCGCTCGGCGGCCTGCACATGGGCCGCCCTGATGCGGTCCATCTCCGCCCGGTCGACCTCGCGCGGGACCTGGCTGAGGCCCTCGTGCCAGGCGACCGGCGAGGCGGAGAGGACGTCCCAGTTGTCCTCGGCCGGCACGATCGGGAATGTCTCGTCCTCCCAGCCCTTCTGGGTGGAGGCCTTGCGCCCCGCATGGCCGATCTGCATGGCGATCTTCGTCGGCGTGCTCGCGTGGACGAAGTCGACGATGCGCGTCCACTGCGCCTCGTGCGCGTCGGTCCAGAGGCCCGGGCAGCCGAGGGTGATGCGCCCGTCCGGCGAGGGGCAGGTCATCTCCACGAACATCAGCCCCATGCCGCCCATGGCGTGCGAGCCGTAGTGGACGAGGTGCCAGTCGGTGAGGTTTCCGTCCCGGTCGGCGGAATACTGCGCCATCGGCGACATCACCACCCGGTTGGCGAGTTCCATCCCGCGCAGGCGGAAGCGGGTGAACATCGGCGTCGGCCGGCTCTTGCGGTAGTCGTCGCCGGTCTCGCGCCACAGCCGCTCGTAGAAGGCGTCGTCGGCCTTGCGCACGAACTCCGGGTCTCGGACCATCAGGTTGTCGTAGGTGATCGACTTCGCCCGGCACATCACCACCATGGCGAACTGCATCGGGTCCATGTCGAACGACCGGTTCATGTGCTCGAACCAGGCGAGCGACACGTCCGCATTGTGCTGGATGACCTGGCAGGGCGTCCGGCGGGCCTTGTCGTAGGCGGCGAACGCGGCCTCGTGGCCCTCGTGCCCGTGCTCCAGCACCGCGTCGGAGAGGGCGATGGCGCATTCCATCGCGAGCTTGGTGCCCGAGCCGATCGAGAAGTGGGCGGAGGCCTTGGCGTCGCCGAGGATGACGATGTTCCGGTGGCTCCAGGTCTCGCAGAAGATCCGCGGGAAGCGCCGCCACATGGAGCGGTTGAGCAGCAGCGGATGGCCCATGAGCTCCTCGGCGAAGATCGCCTCGAGCCTCGCCTTCGAGCCCTCCTCGTCGAACTCCTCGAAGCCGTGTCCCTGCCAGCAGGCCTCGTCCATCTCGAACACCCAGGTCGAGCGGCCGCGCTCGTACTGGTAGGTGTGGGCGCAGATGACGCCGTGCTCGGTCTGGCGGAAAAAGTAGTTGAACTCGTCCATCGGCCGGGTCGAGCCCATCCAGCAGAAGCGGTTCTGCTTGATGGCGACCTGCGGCCTGAAGCTGTCCCTGAAGTGCTCGCGGATCGGCGAGTTGATGCCGTCCGCGGCGACGATGATGTCGCTGCCGGCGAAGCGGGTCTCGATCTCCTCCGGCGGGATCCGCTCGGAGAAGGTGAGCTCGACGCCGACCTCGGCGCAGCGCTCCTGCAGGATGCGCAGGAGGGTGAAGCGCGAGGTGCCGCAGAAGCCGTTGCCGGCGCAGCGGATCTCCTCGCCCTTGTAGTGGATGGCGACGTCGTCCCACCAGGCGAATTCGTCGCGGATCCGCGCATAGGACTCCGGGTCGCGCGAGAGGAACTCGTCGAGGGTGTCGTCGGAGAAGACGACGCCGAAGCCGAAGGTGTCGTCGGCCCGGTTCTGCTCGTGGACCGAGATGTGCCAGTCCGGCCGCGCCTTCTTGGTCAGGAGCGCGAAATAGAGCCCGCCCGGGCCGCCGCCCACCACCGTGATCCGCATCTCGCATGCCTCCGCGAAAGGGTCCGCCCGTCCGTCCGAAAATTACTTTAGCTCTGAAATGTTCAAAAATAAAGGGACCTGTTGCACCCGGGCGCGCATCGTCATTATTGACAAAGAACGCTTTACGCCGTCCGGCGCATCCCGTAAGCTTTTCGTGCATTGTTGTTTCTCCCGATAGGGAACACCTCCATGACTGCCGTCCGTCTCCAGTACCGCCCGCGCCTCGCCCTCGCCCTCGCCTCCGGGCTTGCCGCCGCGACCGCGCTCTCGACGCCGGCGCTGGCCGACAAGCTGGACAACACGAGGATCCAGCTGGACTCGGCCGGGCACGAGGCCGGCGAGATCGTGATCCGGGGCCGCACGGCCAGGCCGGGCCAGAGGGTGCGCCTCGACAACCCGCCGAAGAGCACGCGCTCCAAGAGCAACCGCACCTTCGTCATCCGCGTCCCGATCGCGCAACTCGGCGACTGCGAGGTGGTGCTGACGGTGAACAAGAAGGCGGACACGGTGCCACTGTCCTCCTGTGGCCCGGCGGGCCCGACCGGCCCGGCCGGGGCGACCGGTCCCGCGGGCGCCCAGGGCCCCGCCGGACCGGCCGGTCCCGCGGGTCCTGTGGGGGCGGCGGGTCCCGCCGGCGCGGAGGGACAGGCCGGCCCTGCCGGCCCCGCCGGGCCGACCGGCGACATCGGCCCGGCGGGCCCGCAGGGCGCCGCGGTGAGCATCGCCGGCACGGTCCCGACCGCAGCGGATCTTTCGGGCATCCAGGGCGCCGAGGCCGGCCAGGGCTGGATCGCGGCGAACACCGGCAACCTGCACGTCTTCGACGGAACCGACTTCCAGGACGTCGGCAAGATCCAGGGGCCCGCCGGTCCGACCGGTCCCGAGGGGCCTGAAGGCGCCGTTGGTCCGCAGGGCTTCGTCGGCCCGCAGGGCGCCGAAGGTCCCACCGGTCCCCAAGGTCCGGCCGGCCCCGCCGGCGCCGAGGGTCCGCAAGGCCCGCAGGGTCCGCAGGGCGCCGAAGGCCCGCAGGGACCCGTCGGGCCGCAGGGCCAGCAGGGCGTCGCCGGTCCGGCCGGCCCCGCCGGCCCGGCCGGTCCTGCGGGTCCGCAGGGTGCCGCCGGGCCGCAGGGCGACCAGGGTCCGACCGGACCGCAGGGCCCCGCCGGCCAGTCGGTGCAGGTGGCCGGGGTGGTCGCTGACGAGACCGAATTGTCGAGCGTCCAGAGCCCGCAGACCGGGCAGGGCTGGATCACCAAGGACACCGGCCACCTGTGGATCTGGGAGGGCACGGATTTCATCGACGCCGGACCGGTGCAGGGCCCGAAGGGCGACACCGGCCCGGAGGGGCCGGCCGGTCCGGAGGGAACTGCCGGGCCGATGGGTCCCGAAGGGCCGGAAGGTCCGGCCGGGGGCCAGGGTCCGGCCGGGCCGCAGGGCGCGATCGGCCCGGAGGGGCCCACCGGCCCGACCGGGCCGGACGGCGCCATCGGCCCCGAGGGCCCCGAGGGTCCCCAGGGACCGCAGGGCGTCGACGGGCCGACGGGACCGCAGGGCCAGGGGCTGGTGTTCAAGGGCGCGTTCAGCCCGCTGGTCGCCTATGAGGCGCTGGACGTGGTGACCTTCGACGGCCAGACGTATCTCGCCGCGACGGCGATCGCGGCCGCCGGCGGCTTCCCGCCGACGTCCCCCGGCTGGGTGCTGATGGCGGAGCGCGGCGAGGCGGGGGCGCCGGGAGCGCCCGGAGACGCCGGCGCGACGGGAGCCACCGGGCCGGGCTTCGCCTTCAAGGGCGCCTTCGACCCGGCGCTCGGCTACTCGGTCCGCGACGTGGTCACCCACGACGGGCAGAGCTATGTGGCCATCCAACTGGTGGAGCCCAACGGCCCGACGCCGGACATGGCGTCCGAGTTCACGCTGATGGCGGCGAAGGGTGCTGCCGGCCCGACCGGTCCGACCGGGCCGCAGGGCCAGGGGATCGCCATCAAGGGCTCCGTGCAGTCCGTGACCGATCTCCTGAACCTGGCCTCTCCGCAGGCCGGCGACGCCTGGATCGTCGTCGATGACGGCGATCTCTACGTTTACAACGGGACGGGCTTCGACAACGCCGGGCCCCTGCAGGGCCCGAAGGGCGACGCAGGTCCCGTGGGCCCGACGGGCCCCGAGGGCGCGATGGGCCCGACGGGGCCGCAGGGGGCCATCGGGCCAGCCGGCCCGCAGGGCCCGGCCGGTCCCGCGGGACCCGAGGGACCAGAGGGGCCGATGGGCCCGGCCGGAGATGTCGGCCCGACCGGGCCGCAGGGTGGGCTGAGCATCGTCGGCTCGGTTGCCAGCGCGGCGGACCTCGCCAACATCGTGAACCCCCAGGTCGGAGAGGCATGGGTCGAGATCGGGACCAGCCTGGCCCATGTCTACGACGGCGCCATGTTCGTTCCCGTCACGCTCAAGGGCGACATCGGTCCCGCGGGACCGGACGGGCCGACCGGCCCGACGGGTCCGACCGGTCCCTCGCCCTTCAACTCCGTGACAAACCTCGGCGGGGCCGGCGTGACCCTTATGGTGAACAACACGCTCAGCTGGGCCTTCATTGGCCAGCCGGCGACGGTCTCGATTCCCGCCGGCGCCATCGTCACCGGCACCGCCACCGCGCAACTGACCCCGAACGCGACCTTCACGATCAACCTCGCCCTGTGCTCCAGGGCGTCCGGTTCGCCGGACGATCCGCTTCCGGTCGGAGGCGTCTTCCTGACGGCTCTCTACACCACCGAGGCAACAAGCCCCACCATATCCACCATGCTGCCGCTCGCTTCCGGAGATCGCGAGGTGGGCCTCTGCTACCGGAACACGCAGACTGCGACCGTCATTGTGGCAAGCAGAGGCGGATGGGTGCGGGTCGAAGCGCCACCTGCTCCGTGACGAGCGGGTCGGCGCGCCCAGGCTGCGGCCCGATCGTCCAGGCCGGCCCGCCGGGAGGCGCTGCTCGCTGCTGCCCGGTGCCGGCCGCGGGGGTCCCGTCCGGAGCGGCTATCGCAGGCAAGGGCCTGGCCCCGTCGCGCCTCAGGCGGCGCGGCGGGTCAGCACGAGCGCCCGGGGATCGGCGCCGAGGCGCGCGGCGAGGTGCCAGCGCAGTTCCTGTGGCGAGGCGTAGTCGTAAGTGCGGTCGAAGAGATGGGTGACGTCACGGACGTCGGCGTCCCGGCGCTCGGCCACCTGGCCGATCCGGAAGCGCGGGCCGGACCGCGTCTGGCGGACGCGGGCGGGCGTGTACTCGAATTGCAAAATCTCGTCTTCTTTCTTCAGTCTGGAAACCCGCGGCCGGCGCGCCGGCCGCGGGAAAAGGCGCTTACGCGGCCTGCAGGTTGTCCGCGGCCGACTTGCCGGTGCGGCGGTCCTTGACGACGTCGAAGGTCACCTTCTGGCCGTCGGCCAGGTTGCCGAGGCCGGAGCGCTCGACGGCGGAGATGTGGACGAAAACGTCCGGGCCGCCGTTGTCCGGCTGGATGAAACCGTAACCCTTGGTGGCGTTGAACCACTTCACGGTGCCAGCGTTCATGATCGATCCCCTTTTCGATTTTCGGGGTAGTGACGTATCCGCCGCCGCCGACAGGGTCGACGGACGCGGGGTGGACCGAATTGGAAGGGTCGTCAGAACAAGGGCCCCGGGTGGAAGGGGACCGCAGGCCGATCGTCTGGCCAAATCGATGTCTTCAAGTTAGGCGTTCTTGATGGCCAAAACAAGGTGTTGCCGCTCAAGACGGCCGGTCGCCGGGCCAGATGCCGCCACCCGCCGCCGCCTCCTTCCCTGAGCGGGGAACGGCACGTCCCGGCAAGCGGGCCTCCCCACGCCTCCCGTTCAACGTCACCCCGGCGAAAGCCGGGGTCCAGGCCGCGGCGGCCGCGGGCACTTCGGCCGGGGGTGGCGTCGGGCTTGCCCCGGAAGTGCGGGGGTAGCGGCGGCGGGCAGGTTCCGGCTTTCGCCGGGGAAGGGCGGGTCGCAGCGGCGGCGGGCAGGTTCCGGCTTTCGCCGGAATGACGAGGCGGCGGCCGTGGTGGCCGCCCCCCTATTGGACTCACCGCAAATCCGGCGAGGAAGTCGCCGCAGGCCTCTCCTTCAACGTCACCCCGGCGAAAGCCGGGGTCCAGGCCGCGGCGGCCGCGGGCACTTCGGCCGGGGGTGGCGTCGGGCTTGCCCAGGAAGGGCGGGGCGGCAGCGGCGAGGGGTAGATTCCGGCTTTCGCCGGAATGACCGAGCCGCCCGGCACGGCCGTGCGTGGAGCTCAGAATAACGGGCGGGGCTCGTCGCCCCGCCCGGCGTGTCGGAAGGCCGGCGCCTCAGCCGGCGGCGGCGACGGCGCGCTTGGCCATCACCTTGACGAGGTTCGCCCGGTAGGCGGCGTCGCCGTGGATGTCGGAGAGCATGCCGGAGGGGTCGACCGAGAGGCCGTCGAGGGCGGACGCCGACCAGTTCGAGCCAAGGGCGGCCTCGGCCTCGGACCAGCGGAACACCCCGTCGGAGCCCGCGCCCGTGACGGCGACGCGGACGGCGCCGTCGTTCATCCGCGCCACGAACACGCCGGCCATGGCGTAGCGCGAGGCCGGATTGTTGAACTTGGCGTAGGCCGCCTTGGCCGGGACCGGGAACGACACCTTGACGATGATCTCGTCCTCGCCGAGGGCGGTGGTGAACATACCCTGGAAGAAGTCCTCCGCGGCGATCTCGCGCTTGTTGGTGACCACCGTGGCGCCGAGACCGAGGACGGCGGAGGGGTAGTCCGCCGCCGGGTCGTTGTTGGCGAGCGAGCCGCCGATCGTGCCCATGTGGCGGACCGCCGGGTCGCCGATGCCCGAGGCGAGCTTGGCGAGGGCCGGGATGGCGCCCTTCACGTCCGCCGATCCCGCCACCGTGGCGTGGGTGCTGCCGGCGCCGATCACGACCGCGCCGCCGGAGGCGGTGATGCCCTTGAGCTCCGAAAGCCTGCCGAGGTCGATCAGGTTCTGCGGCGCGGCGAGGCGCTGCTTCATGGTGGGGATCAGCGTCTGGCCGCCGGCGAGCAGCTTGGCGTCCTCGGCGGAGGCGAGCAGCGAGGCCGCCTCGGCGAGCGACGAGGGCCGGTGATACGAAGTCTGGTACATGGGTTGTCCGCTCCCCTCAGTGCTTGGCCGACTGGATGGCCTGCCAGACCCGCGCCGGCGTTGCCGGCATCGCGATGTCCCGCACGCCGATCGCGTCGGTGATGGCGTTGATGACCGCCGGCGTCGAGCCGATCGCCCCCGCCTCGCCGCAGCCCTTCATGCCGAGCGGGTTGGACGGGCAGAGCGTGGTGACGTGGCCGATCTTGAACGACGGCAGGTCGTCCGCGCGCGGCATGGCGTAGTCCATGTAGGAACCGGTGAGCAGCTGCCCGCTCTCCGCGTCGTAGGCGACGCCCTCGAGCAGCGCCTGGCCGATGCCCTGGGCGAGCCCGCCATGGACCTGGCCCTCGACGATCATCGGGTTGATGATGCGGCCGAAGTCGTCCACCGCGACGAACTGCACGATCTCGGTCTTGCCGGTCTCCGGGTCGACCTCGACCTCGCAGACATAGGTGCCGGCCGGGAAGGTGAAGTTGGTCGGGTCGTAGAAGGCGCCCTCCTTCAGCCCCGGCTCCATGCCGGCCGGCAGGTTGTGGGCGGTGTAGGCCGCCAGCGCCACCTGGGCGAAGGGCAGCTTCTTGTCGGTGCCCGCGACCTTGAGCTCGCCGTTCTCGATGACGATGTCGGTCTCGGACGCCTCCATCAGGTGGGCGGCGATCTTCTTGGCCTTGAGCTCCACCTTGTCGAGCGCCTTGGCGATCGCCGACATGCCGACCGCGCCGGACCGCGATCCGTAGGTGCCCATGCCGAACTGCACCTTGTCGGTGTCGCCGTGGACGATCTGGACGTCGGCGATGCCGATGCCGAGACGCTCGTTGACGAGCTGGGCGAAGGTGGTCTCGTGGCCCTGGCCGTGGCTGTGCGAGCCGGTGAGCACCTCCACGGTGCCGACAGGGTTCACCCGCACCTCGGCCGATTCCCACAGGCCGACGCCGGAGCCGAGCGAGCCGACCGCCGCCGACGGCGCGATGCCGCAGGCCTCGATGTAGCTCGAGAAGCCGATGCCGCGCAGCTTGCCGCGCGCCGCGGCCTCCGCCTTCCGGGCCGGGAAGCCGGCGACGTCCGCCGCCTCGAGCGCGCCGTTCAGCGCCGCCTCGAAGTCGCCGGCGTCGTAGTTGAGGATCACCGGCGTCTGGTAGGGAAACTCGCGGATGAAGTTTCGCCGGCGAAGTTCCGCCGGGTCCATCTTCATCTCGCGCGCCGCCGTCTCGACGAGGCGCTCCAGCAGGTAGGTCGCCTCCGGGCGTCCCGCCCCGCGGTAGGCATCGACCGGCACCGTGTTGGTGTAGACCGCCCGGATCTCGGAGAAGATCGCCGGGATGACATACTGGCCCGACAGCAGCGTCGAGTGGAGATACGTCGGGATCACCGAGGAGAAGGTCGACATGTAGGCGCCGAAGTTGGCGATGGTGTCTTCGCGCAGCGCCAGGAACTTGCCGTCGGCGTCGAGCGCCAGTTCCGCCACCGTCACATGGTCGCGGCCGTGGCAGTCGGTGAGGAAGGCCTCGGTGCGGTCGGCGGTCCACTTCACCGGGCGTCCGCCGAGCTTCCTGGACGCCCAGAGGCAAGTGGTCTCCTCGGGGTAGATGTAGATCTTCGAGCCGAAGCCGCCGCCGACGTCCGGCGCGATCACCCGCAGCTTGTGCTCCGGCGCGATGCCGACGAAGGCCGACAGCACCAGCCGGGCGACATGCGGATTCTGCGAGGTGGTGTGGAGGGTGTAGTGCTCCTCGGCCTCGTCATACTGCGCGATCGCCGAGCGCGGCTCCATGGCGTTGGGCGAGAGCCGGTTGTTGACGAGCTCCATCCGGGTCACGTGGGCCGCCCTGGCGAAGGCCTCGTTCACCGCGGCCTCGTCGCCGATGGTCCAGTCGTAGATGAGGTTGTCCGGGGCGACGTCGTGGAGGGTCGGGGCGCCCGGCTGGATCGCCTTCACCGGGTCGGTGACGGCGGGCAGGATCTCGTACTCCACCTCGACCAGTTCGGCCGCGTCTCGGGCCTGGTCGCGCGTCTCGGCGATCACCACGGCGACCTGGTCGCCGACATGGCGGACCCGGTCGTGGGCGAGCGCGGGGTGCGCGCCCGCCTTCATCGGCGTGCCGTCCTTGGAATGGATCATCCAGCCGCAGATGAGGCCGCCGATGCCGTCGGCGGCGAACTCCGCGCCGGTCAGGACGGCGACCACGCCGGGCGCCGTCTCGGCCGCGCCGATGTCGACCCTGACGATCCTCGCATGCGCGTGCGGCGAGCGCACGAACACCGCGTGGATCGTGCGGGCGAGCGCGATGTCGTCGGTGTACCGGCCACGGCCGGTGATGAAGCGCCGATCCTCCTTGCGGACGACCGAGGCGCCGATGCCTTCAACTCCCATGATTTCCTCCCACCGCTCCGGATTGCCTCACTCGGCCGCGACGGCCATGCCCGACATCTCGTCCGCGGCCGCCTTTATGGCCTTGACGATGTTGTGGTAGCCGGTGCAGCGGCAGATGTTGCCCTCGAGCTCGTGGCGAATGGTCGCCTCGTCGAGCTTGCCGCCATGGCGGTTGATCATGTCCACGGCGGTCATGATCATGCCCGGGGTGCAGAAGCCGCACTGCAGGCCGTGGTGCTCGCGGAACGCCGCCTGCACCGGGTGCAGCTTGTCGCCGTCGGCGAGGCCCTCGATGGTGGTCACCGCCGTGCCGTCCGCCTGGGCGGCAAGCAGGGTGCAGGCCTTCACCGCCACACCGTCGACATGGACGACGCAGGCGCCGCACTGCGAGGTGTCGCAGCCGACGTGCGTGCCGGTGAGCCCGAGCGTGTCGCGGAGCAGATTCACGAGCAGCGTCCGGTCCTCGACCGTCGCCGTGACGGCCTTGCCGTTCACCGTCATCGATACTGTCGCCATGGTTACCTCCCTCCGGGGAACTTTGTTCGACTTGGCAGCCGGCCGGCCTGAGCCGGACAGCACGGGATGATCGCCGGCGCCGCCGGCGCCCGCGCCGGCTCCGACGGCGAGACTCGGATCAGATGGTGCTGATCAGGATGATCACGATCACCACGGCGAGGGCGACGAGCGCCCACATCATCGGCCCGGACGGGCCCGACCTCGCTGCCGCCGCCTCGACCCGCTCCTCCGCGGCTTCGGCGTGATGGACGGCGTTGTCCAGCGCCCGCTCGTGCGCCTCGACCGCCCCGCCCTCCGGCTCCAGCACATGCGCCGCGTCCTCGGCGTCCGATGCCGGCGCGACGCGGCCGCCGACGGGCTCGCCGCGGCCGGCCTCCATCGTGGTGGCATCGCCGGTGGCCACGGTTGCGCCCTCCGCCGGGGCGTGGTCGCGGCCGACGCGCTCGGAGAAGGCGGAGAAGAACTGCTCGGCCATCATCTTGGCGGTGCTGTCGATCAGCCGGCTGCCGAGCTGGGCGAGCTTGCCGCCGACCTGCGCCTTGGCGGTGTAGGTCAGCACCGTGTCGGCGCCGTCCTCGGCGAGCGCCACGTCGGCGCCGCCCTTGGCGAAGCCCGCGACGCCGCCGGAGCCCTCGCCGACGATGGTGTAGCCCTTCGGCGGGTCGAGGTTCTCGAGCCGCACCTTGCCGTTGAACTTCGCCTTCACCGGCCCGATCTTGGCGACGACCGTGGCCGTCATCTCCTCGCCGGACTTCTCCAGGCTTTCGCAGCCGGGGATGCAGGCCTTCAGGATCTCCGGGTCGTTGAGAGCCTCCCACACCGCCTGGCGCGGCGCCGGGATCCTGTATTCGCCCGTCATGTCCATGTCGATGTCACTCCCCCCGGCGGCGTCCGTCCACCGGCGCCGCCGTCATCCGACATTCGTTGCCCCGCCGCGCGCCGCCCTGATTGTTCGTTCCAGCACGGGCGGTTGCGCGCGACGACATGCCGTGTCGCGGATATTGCGGGCCTCGGATGCCCGCCGCAAGTCCGGTCGGGGAAAAAAGCTGCCGGCCGTCGCCGGGGACGGAGACCCGGACAGGCGAACGGGCGCCGCGGAGGGCGCCCGCCGAGGAGGTCGGAGAGGAAGCCGGGCCGGTCAGGAGACGGCGCGGACCTCCTGCACGTCCGGAAGGAAGTGGCGCAGCAGGTTCTGGATGCCGTGCCGCAGCGTCGCCGTCGACGACGGGCAGCCCGCGCAGGCGCCGCGCATGTGGAGGTAGACCACGCCGTCGCGGAACGAGCGGAAGGTGATGTCGCCGCCGTCGGCCGCGACCGCCGGGCGGACGCGGGTCTCGAGCAGTTCCTTGATGGTGGCGACGGTCTGCTGGTCGGCGGGGTCGTAGTCCTCCTCGCCCGCCTCCGGCCCGCCGTTGGCGTCGAGCAGGATCGGCGCGCCCGACATGAAGTGCTCCATGATGGCGCCGAGCACCGCGGGCTTCAGTCGCACCCAGTCGGCGTCGCTCTTGGTCACGGTGATGAAGTCGTAGCCGAAGAACACACCGGTGACGCCGGGCACCGCGAACAGCGCGGCGGCGAGCGGGGAGGCTTCGGCCTCGGCGGGGTCGAGGAACTCCATCGGCCCGCCGTCGAGCACCACCCGGCCCGGCAGGAACTTCAGCGTCTGGGGGTTGGGGGTGGCTTCGGTCTGGATGAACATCTCGTGCTCCCGTGGGGCCGCTCCGCCGTCCGCGGCGGCCTCCTGATTGGAACTCTTCCAAACAGTGAAGATAACCGATCCGACGCCGCGTTCAAGCGCCGGCGACGGTGACCGCAGGGCTATCGCATTTGGCCGAGGATGGATCGTGCGAAGTCATCGGACCATCCCGAGCGCTTTCGTTTTCGTCGGATGGAGATGCCTGGCCTGGCGG
>JAWLBM010000007.1:0-132038 GCA_041687675.1 Pleomorphomonas sp.
ACTGCCGGACATGGCGGCCTGACCCGCGTCCCGGCCGAGCCGGCGACCAACGGTGTGCTCGCCGTCAGCTACACCACGTCTGGGGACACGATCCCCTACCTTCACAAAGGAGATCGCCCCGCTCTTGTTGAGTTCGTAGAGGGTGCTGCGTGAAAGGCCGACGTACCGGCAAGCGGCCGCCACGCTGAAGGCCACCGGCTTCAAGCTCGCGCTGTTCTCAAGAGTGTTCATGTGCCGTCATCCGCCTTAGTTGCTGAATGACGGCGAAGGTGCGCGCGACTGGTGCGGCGGTCACCCGCCGAAACGGCCAAAAAAATCCTTGGCTCTCAAAATCCCCCTCATGCAGGTCGGGTCAGAGCCAAGGCGAGGCAATGCCGGCATCAGAAAGGGCTTTCATCGTCCGTTCGATCGTTCGGTCACCAACTCCCCGACGGTAGCGGGCCTTGTAGT
This sequence comes from Pleomorphomonas sp., assembly GCA_041687675.1. Classification (GTDB taxonomy): domain Bacteria; phylum Pseudomonadota; class Alphaproteobacteria; order Rhizobiales; family Pleomorphomonadaceae; genus JAWLBM01. The sequence continues at coordinate 451 of JAWLBM010000007.1, forward strand.
AGTTGCTGATCAAGGCGATACGGTCCTGCTTGAGGTGCGGCGGCTCGACCCCGGTCGATTCCAATTCTCGAATGATGTGAGCGACGCGAAACGGTGTTTCCGTCATAGCGTTTCGAACGGCCGCGAGGTGCGCCGCAGCGACCGTCTCGTCGTCCGGAAGGCGCATGATGTCACTCCGACGCACTTCCCAATCCCACAGAGTCGGGATGCCATCCTTCGCCAAGACATCAATTTCGATTTCGGGGTCGAGATTGCGTGCGGGATCGTTGAAAAAATGCGTTGAAAGACCCGCGGACGAACCACTGCGATCGGTCAGGGATCCCCACTCATGCGGTGCGATCTTGATGTACGATGGTCGACCGCGAGTTGCTACTTGACCCGCGATTTTGTAACCGCGCTGTCGGGTGGCCCGGGCAGCAACAGTTCCCCGCTTCAGTTCTTTCTCAAGGCCCTCAGCAGCGTGTTGAATAAGGTCCGAGTGTTCATCCTCAATCTCCAGCATGCGGCTGAGCGGGCCGTGCTCCCATAGCCTGTCTATTCGTCGCGACCTCAAACGACGCACATCACCCTGAAATGCAATGAAGGCGACTGCCGTAGATGGCGGCCACCAGTCAGCCATGAGCGGATAATCGATCATGCTCGGAGATAGGACGTCGGCTCCAACCATTGGCACTGCACCATACTAATCCCCAACAAAGTAGGTCTTCGCACCCGCTACGCAGCAGCATTTTTCGCGCGAGGCGCGTCGGCGTCTATCGTGCTTCGTGCTGTTATCAATCGATCGCCAAACATCTATTGAAAAACTCTAATAGTCACAGCAGGAGCCTCAATTGCTCTGCCGGAACCGCTTCTGCTATGCGTGATAGATCTCGCTTGAGACATGCACGTTCAACAAAACTACCTGTCCAAAGGGCTTGGTACGCCTTGACTACGGCACTCTTGTATTGCGAAGCTGCCGAGGTTCGTGATGTCTTGCGTGCTTACATTCCGTTGAAAATTTTGCTTCATAAAAGCAGTTGCCACTGTATCGGCATAACAGGTGCAGAACTGCTCAACATCCTCCTTCATCTTGGAACGATAATACCCCATGCACCTGTTGAATGTATAGCCCGCTACACCGGCCTTGTATGGACACTGCCACGCGATCTCGTCGGCGATCTGAATTGCACGCCCCGAATAGTCGGGATATGCCCGCTCCCGGGCCGCGCGTTCATCGATAAAACGTCCAGCAACACAGCGGCAGTCATACAGAGCAGAAAACAGCCCCTGTTTGCTGCAATATTCGTAAACCTTTATCGCGTCCTTTGAAAAGGAAAGTCTTTTGCCCGGAGGAAGATCATCGAATTCTTTACTTCCAGTGAACTTGTTGATTTTCGCTTCGGCATTCGCCGCATCGATCTCCTTCTCCCACCACTTCAGGTCTACAGATTTCACCGGCGCCGGAGAGTAGAGCGCCACCCCTTGTCGAAGTTGCGCTTCCATGTCTTCAATCGCGGACATTTCGATCACCAGCTCCAGTCTCTCACTTTCCAGATCGACTTCAGCCTCAATAGTGGAGACCAATGGAGCCTGCGCAAGGAACCGCCACTGGCATCCTGCCGCATCGTCGAGCATGTATCTGCATGTCGCCTTTGCGTTCAGCTTCCTACTCAGAGCATCAATGATGCCAGAGGAAGTAGGATGCATGGTCAGATTCAATTCTCTGTAGTAAATTCTGGCAATTGGACCCTCAAAACCACCGCTTCTATCGTCGAGAATGATGGTGCGCTGGGTTGTGCCCCGGTCAAGGTAAAAATGGCCATTGATGTCCGATCTGCGATATCCATTGGAAAGCAGGGCTTCCGACGCGGCGAAGCTTCTCATCCCGATTACGATGCCGCCCGGTGCAAGAGGATCAAGATCAGCAGGCAAAGCGGGTTCCTCAGCCGTTTCGTTTTCCGCGGCCGAGGAGGATGTGCTGTTCCAACCAGCCACCAGCAGCACCGCCGCGAGAGAAACGAAAGCCATTGCCGCACGGCGGGCCAGGGGCCGTCCGTGCTGCGCCCCGGCGCTGAAACTGGTTCGCAAGACGCTGCACGCCCAGGACTTCAGTGCGACTTTGTGAAAAATGATCTCTTTCATAAGTTCGCCCTCATCAATGAGATCGAAACCTGGCCGGCCGAGACGCCAGTTCACGTCGAGTGAATTCGCGGACAGGGCTCCTTCTCCAGAAGGTCGGAACCGCAGGCCTGCTAGACGCTGCACGAGGCTAGAACTTGGGCTTGGCCGACACGACCGCCTCGATCTGAGCTTTCAGCGCCTCCAACTGCGAAAACCGCTGGAGAAAGTGGTTGAGCGCCATGACGTAGCCGTCCAGGACTTCCACGCTGTACCCGGTGACGCCTCCGTCGGATCGGTTCGGCCTCAACGCGAACATCAAACCGCAGCCCCATGGTCCAAGATCGTGGCTGTTTTGCCCCCATTTCACCTGAGTGACCCTGCCCAGGGGATCCCGTTCCAGCCAGAAGTCCGCCGTCGCGAGGCAGGCGCCCGATTTTTCGCCTGCAGGATCCAGGAGGTTTCCCGAAAGGTCATAGAGCCAGAACGCGTACCAGACGTTGGGATGTATCGAACTCGGCTCGCCATAGCGCTCCAGTACCAGTTCCCGGAATACCGGCTCCGGTGTGGGTCGCTCGAACTGGTCGAGGAACTTCGCCCGGAACAGGACGGGCCACGGCCAACCGGTAATTTCCGCTGCGGCGGCACTGCCCGACAAGGTCACGGCTTCTCCTTCCGCTGTCTCGACGACCCGCCGAAAACCCTGAACGCGGTCGGCCGGCCCTCCAGGTGCGGAAAGGCGCAAAACCTCTTCCGGGTTCAGGACGGGACCAAGGCGCACGCCTTTGATGTCGTGGGTGGTGTAGGGCTCGGCCTCGAAGTCGATCTCCTGGAGCGGGATATGCGCGATGATCTGGTGCTCTCTCCGATATGCGCCGTCGCGAGCTTCCACCCGGATCGTATCGCCGCCCTCCCAGTTCACCGAGAATGACGGGCAATAGGTCTGCAGGCGCACCGTGCGGATCTGCTTGTCCGCGTCAATTCCGAAGGAAATCGAGTCCCCGCTATATGTACCTGGGACCCCGAGCGACTGGCATGTGGACCCCTGGCGTGTCCACGCGATGCTCGCATAGGTTCCATGTCCCGAGATGAATGTGACAAGATACTCGCCCTGCGCGATTGCCTCGTGCCCCTGCGGGTCGTCGAACCGGGAGATCATGATGCCGTCGAGTGTTTTCGCGTTTCCCCCACAGGCTGTAGCCAGGATGACAAGGCCGCCGACGAGGGCGGTGACAGACCGTTCACGCATGGTCGCTCCTCCAGTCCAGGCCCCTTACAACTTCGGTCGGTGAGCACGCGTCCGTTCGATTTCGGCAAGAGCCGCATCGAGTTCGCGCAGCCGTCGAGAAAAATGCATGAGGCCGAGCACGTAGCCGCTTGTCATGGTCGCCCCCTGCTGCGTGATCGCGCCGGTCGAGCCGTTGAAACTCACAGTCAACACCAACGAGCAGTTCCACGGCCCTATGTCGTCCCTGATCGCCAAGAGGTCCTCATGTGCCCAGAGGTCGAAAGTAGCCAGGCAATTGCTGGTTGAAACCGGTTCGGCGGGCACGAGATGCCCGTCGAGATCAAGCAACCAGTGCAGATGCTGAATGGTGTCGGTCCGTCTCACTTCGCGAAGCGTGACTGGTCCAAACCGCTGGATCGCAGCGTTCTCGAAGACCTCGGTCAGAATCGACTGGGAGAGGTAATCCTTGCTGGACAGCTGGTAGAGGACGTCCCACGGCCAGTTCAGGCGGGCGCCGCGGACCACCAGCCCGTGGAAATCGTCCACCGTGGTTTCCCCGCCCACGACGGTTTCGAGTCTCAGAGCAACCGGCTGGATAGCATTCTGCTCTGGACTGCGCGGCCTCACCCCGAGGCTACCGTTGCTGTTGACATGTTCGATGACTGCAGGGAGCGGGCCGAGCGGTATTCCCTTGATTTCAAGTCCGGAGGACAGGACTTTTGCCCAGTCGAGCGCCACCAATGGCAGCCGCCCCAGGATCCTGTGCTCCCCGACATAGGAGATCGGCGCTGCGCTCACGTCGAGGGGGCCGCCTGTCCTGCTGAACATGTTGTCCTTTGCGACGAGTCTGACTTTGTCGTTGCTCAGGACCTCGAGCGTGAACGGCTGACAGATGCCGGGGGTGACCAGCCGGGTCGTTGCTTCGTCGGCAGGCAATCCGAAAGTGATCCGCCGGCCCGTGTACGACCCCGGCTGCGCCGGGGCCATGCAGTGCCGTGTACCCTTGTCGGAGAGCGCGGCATAGGCGCCGTCGGCGGAGAGATAGGTGACCAGGCGCAGTCCACTGCCCCTGCTGTGGCCCCGGATCGCCTCACCGGCTTCCCGATCCGACAATTCGATCACGGTGATCCCATCGAGTTCACCCGCCGAGGACGGTACGACCGTCCATGCTGCAAGAAGGCCGAACAATAGTGGAGCGAGAGTCGATCGCATCTGCATTGCCCTGGTCCCTTTCAAAACCGCGGTTTGGCCGCAAGCAGTTCGTCCAGCCTTTCTTTGCGGCCCTGCAGCTCTTCCAGTCTTCGAAAGAAGTGGTCCAGTGCCATCGCGTATCCGCTGACGGCCTCGACACGGTATCCCCCGACGAATTTTCCTCCCGCCGGTGACAGGACGACCACCAGCGCGCAGCCCCACAGGTCGACGTCGCGACCCACGGACGAAAGCCCCGAGCGGCTGATCCAGTGCTGGATCGTACCGAGGCAGTTGCCCGGGGCGGCGTCTTCGCGGCCGATCTTCCGGCCGGCGAGGTCGTACGCCCACACCAGGACGCGCTCGCCCCCGATCCGCCTATCGCTGGCCCGGGTTTCGAAGCTCGGCAGCCCGTAGCGATCGACGACGGCATCCATGAACGCCGCCCGGGGACTTGCGACCTCCAGCCCCTCCCGATTGTGCAAGGCGAAGAGTACGTCCCACGGCCATCCGGTGACCGTGCTCGGCGAGATATCCCCGTACACGTGGATCCGGTCCTTGGGGTCGGGGACCTCGCGCTCGAATATGGCCTCGAAGTATGTGGGTCCACGTGCGTCGCGCGATCCGATGCGCAACCTGGCGCGCCCCGCGATGGCCTCCTCGATGGCGGGGATCGGCCCAAGCGCGACGTCGTTGACGGAGTGTCGGCCAAAGATCGGCGAACCCCAGTCCAGTGGGACAAGAGGTACGCGGGCTGCTATCTTCCTTGTGCGCCGATAGGTTCCAAAAGTGCCCGCATGGGCCGGGACAACCACGTCGACGTCGCCGTCGTCCTGCATCGTCAACGTGAACGGGCGGCAGATCCTTGGCGAACCCGACCTGTCGGCGGCTGTCGACGGCGGAATGCCGAACGTGATCGAGCGGCCGTCGTAGGACCCCTCCGCCGCCCATGCGGCGCAGCCGCGTTCGGTACCCGAGTACCCCACCAGGGCCGCGTAGGATCCCCGCGCGGAGACGAATGTCACGATGTAATGCCCCAGATCCAGCGCCGACCGCGGTCTGCCGGTGATCGCTTGCTCGCCGTCGTGGTCGTCCAGTTCGATCAGCGTGATGCCGTCGAACAGGCCTCCGGCGTCGGCCGGTGCCGGCAGCGAGGAGGAAATCGCGACTATGATCGACACTAGGACCGCTTTCACGACTGCGCCTCCGGTTGGGTCGGCGGTCGGGGAACGGGAAGCAGGCCGTCGGGCAATTCCCCTGCCCGGTGGAGCGCCACCGCTCATCGGACCGCCGCTGAAACGGTGGTCTAATCGACCGAAGATCTTTGCTGCAAGTCCGGATCTGTTTCTGCTTGGACGACGACCGTCAAATAACTACCCTCGTGATTTAATTGGACGAACGCGATGCCAGGCGTCCCGGCCGGTTTGATCCATCTGCAGTACGCCCAAGTCTCTTCCAGTTTGTCGCATCGTTCCGGCTCCCCGATGCTGGCCTGCAACTGCCGGACGAAGTCGATCGGTTTCACCGGCACATCGAGCCGATCCTGGTCGTATGTGACCTGGTGAATGGGCTGGTCGGCGCATTCGGCTGCACTTGAGGAGCACGAACCGACAGACAAGTAGAACTGCTTCGTACCCTCGCCGACGATCAGTTTCCAATCGTTGCCCGACGTATTCTCGTAGCCGGCCGCGATTAGCCCCGCTTCGACCTCGCCGATCGGCCTGCCGATCAGCGAGATCAAGCCTGCTGGAGCCGGGTTCACGTAGTCGATTCCCGCGCCAGTGCCGGGGCCGTCCGGCATTCTGCCGGGCGCCTGCTCTCCCTCGAAATCGTCGGGGATCGGTGCTGACGCATCCGTGGGAGCACCAGCGGGCGCCGGGGCTACGAGGCCGGGCCGAGCACCCGCGGCGATTGATTTCCCATCCCCGTCGTCTTCGGTGCCGGTTGCCGAACCGGTTGCCTCAGGTACGGCATCTCCGGGCGAACTCGAGGTGACTGTCGAATCTGGCCGGCCGTGTACTGCGACAGCGGCTCTCAAATCGTCAACCGCGTGGAGTGATACTCCAAAGTCGGAATCGCTGATCTCGTAGGAGACCGCTACGTACTTCACCAGCGGTGCGCCCGACGGTGAGGACCATGTGCACTCGCCCCAGGTTTCCTCTACGTGCGGGCACTTTGGCACGGCCCCGATCGCGCTGCCCATCAGGTTCATGATCTCCAGTGCGGTGCCCTCTACAAAAATTCCGCTCCGCGAATACAAGATCCTGGTCACCAGGGGTGGGGGGCAGTCGGAGTCGGCGGGGCAAAGTTCCAGATCGTATGCGATCCTTATTTTTCCATCGCCGGGCGAGCGTTCCCAAGTTCGGTCCGTGGTCTTGGTGTATCCCGCGCCTTGCAGGATGCCTTCGATTTCCGGGGCGGTCATTCCGATCGCGGCGCCTTCCGGGGCCGTCGGGTCGAAGCCCTGCAACGACGCCGTCGCCTGTCTTGGTGTCGTCGGAAGAGGGGCTGTCTCGATCGTGGCGGGCGGCAACGCGGGCGCGACGAGGCCGCCTGCACGGTTCGTCGGCACCGGATCACTGCGCCCCGGCGACGCAGCTTCGCGTTCGTCTTCGGCCGGCGTCTCTCGGAACACGCCGGGCGCCGCCGAATCTTCAACCGTCTGGCTGGCAAATTCCTCTTCGCCCGAAGCAGGAACAGGTGAGTTCTCCCCGGCGGCTTGTGCGCCCGCGATACCGGCCTGGTCGTCGACCCTGATACCGGAGACCGCGCCCGCGACAGGGGACGGGGCCGACACCGAGCTTTTCAGGAAACAGACGCGCCGATCCGTATTGTACGTGAAGGCCTGGCATTGGTCGTCTACGGCACACTCCGCCTCGCATTGCTCCAGTGGAATTCCGGACAGCGAGGGATCGTCGAGCCCGGTTCGAAAGTCGCCGAGAGGCAGGTCGTATCCTTGCAGATCCGCGAACTCCGCCTGCCGCTTCGCCGGCATTTCTGAAGGAGAAGTGGTCGTCCGCTGCATGAACCGGGTGCTTGCCCGGAGGGTGCTGGCGACCAGAGGCGAGGGCTGCCCATCGACTGCGATGCCCGCATCGGTTTGGAACTGCCGGATTGCGGCGCGGGTCTTCGGACCAGTTTGGCCGTCGACCGGACCTGCCGAGTAACCGAGTTCGTTGAGCAGCCGCTGAATCTCTAGCACGACCTCGCGGGAGGCCCTTTGAACCCGCTTCTGGGACGGAACGGCCTCGCGAGGCGCCTCGATGCGACGTTGCGGCTGGATCTGCCGAGGCCGCTGTTGACGTTGCCGTTCGATTTCCTGAATGGCGCCAAAGCCGAAGCGAAACACGTCGCCCGGATCGATGGCGGCAGCCGGCGTCACGATCGTAGCGCTCGCCAGTGCCGCGAGAACGAGGCGAGGGCACAGGCGGCTGGTAAGAAGGTCTCCGTGTTTCGCGGCGGATCTCATCCTTCTCTCCCTTCCGATTGCGAGGTAGCGCGCTCCGGCGCCACTGTGCCCTCCTCGACTGAATCGCAAGCAGCAGAGGGTGCGCAAACTGTCCAACCCCGCCCCTGTGGACCGCTCATCCTGCCGCCCTGAGAAGCGCGGTACATGTCCCAGATGAGACATACAGGCCGGTCGGAGCCCAAATTGCGGGTTGCGATTGCCCGCCTCGCTCCCTCTAATCAGAGGGCCGAAACGACGGAGACCGCACATGCCATCCGCACGTGGTGATTCCGATCGGTTGATGCGGCTCTACGACGCTGCCGTAGAGGACCGGCTTTGGCCCGAGGTTTTGCACGACCTTGCCAGCGGCGTCGGAGCGATCGGCTGCTGCATTGCCGTGGACAACGCTAGTGAAACTCTGATCGCCCCGCCCGTGTCGACCGAACTCGTCGAGCCGATACGCGATTTCATCGACAGCGGCTGGTACCTTCGTGACCTCCGGGGCCGACGCGGCTGGCCTCTATTCAGGTCCGGGCGAAAGGTTCTGATCGAACACGATGTGTCGACCGAGGAGGAGCGGCGGCACGGCGACTACCACAATGAGTGGCTGAAGCCCTGGGATCTTCCCTGGTGGGCGGCGGTTGGCTTTTCCTTTGAGGATCATCGCTTCGGTTTGGCCATCCTCCGTAGCTCCCGGCAAGGTGCCTTCACGCGAAAGGAAGCGGCCCGCCTCGAGCGGTGGCGGCCCCACCTGGTCCGGGCCCTCAGGATGGCAATGATGGTTTCGGCGAAGCGTGCCGACTCCATTCTCGAGTTCCTTGAGTGGCAGAAGAAACCCGCTTTTCTGCTGGGCACGAACGGCTTGGTCAGCGAGATGAACACGCAAGCGGAAAACATGCTGGGTGGCGAACTGACGCTCCGGCATGGCGTTCTGCGCGCGGTTTCGCCTGACAACGACGCCAAGCTCCAGCGGCTCGTCTCTGCGGCGTTAGCGCCGCCCTTTCCGAGCTTTGCACACGAGGAAGTCCCCGTGGCCCTGCGTCGCGGCGCTCTGAGACCACTTGTCGTCGAGGCGCTTCCGACGATAGGCCTGCTGTCGGAAATGTTCGTGAGGACCCGCGCCTTGCTTCTCGTTACCGACCTCGAGAAGCGGCCAGCAGTAAACGAGGGGCGCCTGAAGCAGTTGCTCGAGCTTACGAATGCTGAAGCGGCCGTCGCTTCACGCATCGCGGCCGGAACCGATGTTGCTCAGGTCGCTCTCGAACTTGGCATCACCGTCGGAACGGTCCGCAATCACCTGAAATCGATCTTCGCCAAGGTCGGCGCTCGTCGCCAGAGCGATCTCGCCGCAAGCATTCACATGCTTCCCAGCGCACGCTGAACGGGGCCTGGATCTGATGCCACGCGCCCCGGCGTCGCCACTGACTCGTTCCGCACGAGGGCTCAGATAGACACCACCCCCGGCACTCTGTGGGCTGGCCCTTGCACCTCCTCGAGAATTATCGCTCGACCGGCCATATCGTCGCCCCCGCGGAGCGGGTGATCGCACCGGCCGCCGAACGGATGAAGGCCGGCCTCCACATCGACTCGGACGTAGGCAGCGGAGGAATCACTTCGGTGGGGTCCTCGGCCAGCGAAACGCGGTCGGACGCGGGCGCGTGCATGAGAGTGGTCCACATCATCACTCGTTGGACGGACGACCAGACGGAGCATTTCCGACCTCGCTGCGGCGCGACCGCTGGGAGGTCGTCGTGCCGGAGTTGTGTTCGAGCCTTGCACGACCGTGACCCGGCAGAGGGCGAGCGTCGCGAGGCAGGATCTCGTTCGCGCGGTCGAATCGGCGGGAGGAAAGCGGCTCACCCGGGTGCTGTCGTGAGCGGAACGACCGCCTTTGCAGCAAGTTCGTCGAGTGCGTCGACGATGTAAGCACTGTAATGCCGCTCGATCATAGCCGACGAGGTGTCGTGCAGCGCCGCAACGAGGCGGATCGGTAAGCCGGCGCGCAGTCCACGGACGATCGCCGAGTGCCGGAGGGCATAGGGGACCGTGTCGGCCGGCAGGCCGGCGCGGACAAGAATCGAAGCCCAAAGTCGACTCAGTTCGGACGCCGCGAGCCACGGCCCGCGTCGGTCTCGAACCCAGACTGCAGGGCCAACCTGCTTGTGCCGCCAACGCTCGAGGAGCGGATCCGGGCCCCGCCTGCCGGCCATCGCTGGCCGCAGCGCTTCCAGTACGTCATCACCCACCCGAACTCCGATCCGGTCGATGGACTTCGATCCCCTCCCCTTCCTGCTGACCGGCACCATCAAGCGCCGCTCGGCCGACTGGACGTCGAAGACCTTCATCTCTGCAATTTGTGAAAAGCGAGCGCCGGTGGCTGCCAAGACAATGATCAGCCGCGCAAGATCGCCGTCCATTTCTCGTTCGGCGTCGATTTCCCAAGTGGCGGCCACGATCCTGCGAACGTCGGCATCTGACAGGATCTGCTTGCGTGCCTCCGGGGGCTGGCCGCCCGGAGTTGCTAGGCCGTTCCGCACTATGATCGGAAAATGCGCCGGCAGCCGTGCGCGGTGCACGCGTCCCGCCATGTTGAGCGCGGCCTTGAAGTCGCCGACCAACCGCCGAATGGTGCTGAGAGCCAAGGCGTCGGGCAACGAGGCAAGCCAATCCTGCAGGTCGGTTTCCTGGAGGGAGGCAAGCACTTTCGCCTCGATCGGCGCCTGGAGAACATACCGGCTCAGTCGCGAGCGCGCATCGCGCCGGGCGAGTTTGCCGGTGTGTGACATTTCGCGGCTCTCGCGCGCGGCCAAGTAGGCCAGGATAACCGACGACACGGTCAACGGAGCGCCAAGGGACCTTTCGTGCTCCTCCGCCCGACGTTCGCAAACGAAGTCGCGAGCGCGGCGAATGGCCTGATCGAAGGAAAGTGCGATCAGCCCGTCGGCGTCCAGGGCGTCGTCCGCGGTTGCGAAGGTCTCCTGGCGATAGACGCCGTCGCCGTGGTACCATCGAACGAGCCATTTGCCGCCCCGTGCCCCCCTCCGGTAGCCGAGATGGACGTCGGGATCGATTGCTCGCCAGTGGATGCCCGGCCGCAATCTCGAGCGCGCATTTCGCGTGCTGATGACCGCCTCTTTCAAATTTCGCGGCATGCTCTCTGACCCCAAAACACGTCCAATATCCGTCAAATATATACCCACGTACGGGCCCGGACGCCACCGAACGCAGACTCCACTTTTGGATATATTTCAAACACATAGGCGGACGGTGGTGGACGCCAAAACGGAAAAAGCCAACACTCTCACGGCGAAAACAGGGGTTCGAGTCCCCTAGGGAGCGCCAATTTTTTCAGACACTTAGCGGGGATGCGTGTGTCGTCCCACACTGTGATCCCACACATCCAGCAGCGGTTAGAGCCTCGGCGGATTGTGTGCCGGGTGGCGCAGGTGGAGCAATGGCCGATCGGCGAAGCTGGTCGGGGTTGCGCAGCCGATCGGCCATTGCAGTAAGGTTGGCCGCATAGGCGGCCGGGGTCTGGTAGCCGAGCGCCGAATGAGGGCGGCTTCGGTTGTAGTCGTCTGCCCAGGCGGCGATCTTTGCCCGTGCGTGGTCGAGGCCGAAGAACAGGCTCTCGTTCAGGAGTTCGTCGCGCATGCGGCCATTGAAGCTCTCGCAGTAGGCGTTCTGCATCGGCTTACCCGGCGCGATGAAGTGCCAGGTCACCCGGTGCTCGGCCGCCCAGGCGAGCATGGCGTTCGAGGTGAACTCCGTCCCATGGTCGGAGACGATCATGCCCGGCTTGCCGCGCCGGGCGATCAGGGACGACAGCTCCCGCGCGACACGCCGCCCCGAGATCGACGTGTCCGGGATCGCTGCAAGGCATTCCCGGGTCACGTCGTCGACGACGTTGAGGACCCGAAAGCGCCGCCCGCAGGCCAACTGGTCATGAACGAAGTCGACCGACCAGCGGGCGTTCGCCTTTGCCTCGACGAGGATCGGCACCCTGGTACCGACGGCGCGCCGCCGGGCGCGTCGCTTCCTAACCGTCAGCCCCTCCTCGCGGTAAAGCCGATAGACGCGGGCAGGTCAGAATCCCTCTCGCGTCAGGTCGGGTTCCGCTCTAGGCGGGCCTCCTACCCCGCTCAGCGAATTTGTTCTGACACTGCCGATTCCTCTTTTCCGCTATTCCGCGGCTTTGAGCCGTGATTGGGTACTCCGCCTGACGACCAGCGCGGGAGCGATCAGGATGTGAACGGCCGGTTCGTTCGGCCTTTCTAGCCGAGACAGGAGGATGTCGAGGCTTTGCCTTGCCATGTGGTCGATCGGCTGACGGATCGTGGTTAGTGACATGGTCTCGGACTCGGCGAAGGGCATGTCGTCGTAGCCGACCAGGGAGATGTCGTCCGGAACGCGGACGCCCGCCTTCAGGAGGCGATTGAGCACGCCGGCCGCCTGCAGGTCGTTGGAGCAGAAGATCGCCGTCGGTCGGTCGCCCTGGGCGAGGATCGCCTCCGTCGCTGGAACTCCGCCGTCCAGCGCGTGCCGGCCGGGGTAGATCCGCGGGGCCAGGCCTTCCGCCTCCATGGCGGCCCGGTAGGCTTCGCGCCGGCGCTGGGAACCGGCGCTCGGCCCGCCGTCGATGTGCGCGATGCTCCGGTGCCCCAGCTGGACCAGGTGCCGGACGAGAAGTGACGCACCGAGATGATCGTCATTGCTGACGCTATTGATGCGCTCGCTCGAGAGGTGCCTCCCGAAGTAGACTACGGGCATGCGGCGGCTGACGCTTTCGACTACGGCGAGAGACTCGGGCGAGCCGATGGTGATGAGCCCGGCGACGCGTTGCGCCACCAGGGAGTAGATCGGCTTTTCCGCGGCCGGATCGGCGTGGCCCTCAATGGACAGCAGGACGTCGAAGCCGCGGTCGCGAGCGACGGCATCGATGCACTTCGCCACGGAGGCGGTGAAGGGGTTGAGGATGTCGGAAAGCAGGATGCCGATAGAGCGGCTTCCCACGCTCGCCAGCCTGCGCGCCGACGGGTCCGGCGTGTAGTTCAGTTCCTCTGCGATCTTGAGGATTCTCGCCCGCTTTTCCGGATGCACCCCCGGTTCACCCCGAAGTGCAAGCGACGCCAGCGAGCGCGAGACGCCGGCGCGCTCGGCGATGTCCTGCAAGGTCAGCTTGGGCGGGGTCGTGGTCATCGGTCCTCTTCGGCGAATCGCAGCGCGCCCCAGTTTCTCCGAGTGCCTAGGGACCCGCAACAAAGCTTCGCGCGGGCGCGGATCCCGGACCCGCCCTGCCCCCCTTCCGGCTGCGCGGCTCGATCCGCCGCCGGCGTCCCGGTCGGTCGACAACGCTCAGGCCACGTTCCGTGTCGCTTCGGCGATGCAGAAACGGAGGTTGGACGCCGAAGCCTCGACTCCATCTTCGGCGCCCAGCAGGTAGTCCTCGTTCTCGATCGAGATGACGTCGTCATAGCCGACGTGGCGCAACGCGCGAACAATGTCGAGCCAGGCACGGACGGGACTCCCGTGCCCGACCGGGACGAAGTTCCACGAGCGGGGGCTGACCGGCACAACGTGCTTGGGATCGAGCAGCCCATTCACCTTCGCGGCCAGCTCGATCCGGGTGTCCTTGCCGTGGACGTGATAGATGCAGTTTCCCAGGGCCCCGATCGCGGACAACGGTTCGCCGCCCATCCAGATCAGGTGCGACGGATCGAAGTTCACGCCGACGACAGGGCCGACCGCGTCGCGCAGGCGGAAGAAGCTCTCCGCGTTGTAGACGATCTGACGGCCGTGCAGCTCGACGCAGAGCCGGACGCCCTTCGCCTCGGCCACGCGGGCGAAGGATGTCCACCACGGGACAACCTTCTCGGTCCACTGCCACTCGAGGATTTGCATGGCCTCCGGCGGCCAGGACGACGTAATCCAGTTCGGATGTCCGTCGCCTGGCGCGCCCGGCAGTCCGGACATCATGACGACGCGGTCGACGCCCAGCAGCGCCGCGAGTTCAACCGTCCGTTCGGCAAGCTGGCTGTCGTTCGCCCCGCTCGCGCCGGGGTGCAGCTGGTTGCCCGAGCAGTTGAGCGCGGAGATCTCCAGCCCTCGTTCGCGCAGTTTCCCGAGAAGTCCATCCCGTGCCGCGACGCTCGCCACCAGGTCGTCTATCCGGACGTGCGGGGCGCTCGACCAGCCGCCCGTGCCGAACTCGATGCAGCTGAGGCCGAGGCCGGCGGCCTTGTCGAGGCACTCGTCGAGCCCGATGGCGGAGAAGCCGTCCGTGTTCAGGCCTAGCTTCATCTTTCGTCTCCTTAACCGGGTCAGGCCGGCGAGCGATCGACCTCCACGGCACAGGCGTTGTCCGCGGAGCTCTGGATTGCATCGAGGACTTCGGCCGCGCGGAGACCTTCGAGCAGGGATCCGCTCGCGATCGACCGGCCCTCGGCGATGGCGGCGAGAAAATCGTGGATCATGAAGCCGAAGACTTCGGCGTAGCCGACCGGCACGCCGTCGAACGGCACTGGCAGGACCGTGCCGATGTGCGGCGAGGACGGACGATTGAAGACGGTCGCGAAGGGCGACTGACCGGTCCCATCGAACCTCGCGATCTGGTAGCGGTTGATCGATCGGGTGGAGAAACGCACGGCCGCACGGGTGCCGAAGACCTCGAACGATAAGGTGTTGCCCATCCCAATCGCCACCCGGCTCGACGAGAACAGGCCCTGCGCGCCGTTCTCAAAGCGCAGGAGCGCCGACATGACATCGTCGTTGTCGACGCTCCGCTTTTCCGAGCTGAGTCCAACCCGGCCGTGGCCGACCGTCGACGACACCGGGACGAATCGCTCCCTGATCGAGATCGTGGAGATAGCGCCGACCACCTCCACGATCTCGCCTGCGAGGAATCGCGCCGTGTCGATCGCGTGGGTGCCGATGTCCAGCAGGGCTCCCGGCCCGGCGCGACGACGCTCATAGCGCCAGGAGTGGGGCAATGCCGGATCGGCCGCGTACTCGCACTGGAACTGAACGAGCAGGTTCACGACGTCGCCGATCTCCCCGGCTTCGATGAACTCGCGGATTTCGGCCACCGCCGGTATGCGCCGGTAGTTGAAGACGGTCGCGGCGCAGAGACCGGTGCCCTTCGCCCGGTCGTACAGCCCTCTCGCATCCGCCGCCGAAAGCGCGAGTGGCTTTTCGCAAAGCACGTGTTTCCCGGCCTCGAGCGCGGCGCGGACCGCCTCGACGTGAAGGAAGTTGGGAAGCGCGATGCTGACGATCCCGATGTCCGGATCCGCGACCAGGTCCGCCCAGTCGCGGGCGACTGCGGCAAACCCGAAACGCCCCGCCAGCTCCTTCGCCGCATCCTCGTTCGGATCGGCGACCGTTGCGAGGCGCAGGCCCGGCAGGCGTGTGGCGAACCTCGGCAGATGGGTGCGGTAGCCGAAGCCGTGCGCCGCGCCGATCATGCCGGCGCCGGCAACTCCTATCCCGTGACTCGCCACGCGCTGACTCCCTGTCGCCGTCCGAGGTGGCTCCAATGCACCCCGACGCTCACAGATATTGGAGCGCTCCAATTCCGTCAATTGGAAATGCAGAACAGAGAAAGTCACCCCAGCCCGCGCCTGACTTGACCGACATCCTGGATTCCAGCGCGCGGCGGTCTGGTCGCTGGCAAACCCAGCCCGGCAAGTCGCAGTCGGAGCAGGAAAGTGTGATTGTTAAGGCGTGGATCACCGAGCCTCAGGGCAGATCCGCCTGAGCGCAATCGACAGCAGAATCCGGCTTGACACGACTGGAGCGCTCCAATATTCCAGATTGGAGCCGCTGTGTTGGGGAGGCGACAGCGAAGCCGGAAGGTCCAGGGATCGATGGGGGGCGGAATCGACCGCGCATCCGGCGGGCCCCGGCGGCCCGGGCTCCAGTTAGGCAAGCTTCGGGGCGGACTTGGCGCTCGCGCGCCGGTCGAGCCGGCCCGCATCGACCCACCCCACATCGCCACCGGGTCTGGCGTGGTGCTCCGGGACCGGACCAGCGGCAACGAATAGGCCCCGTCGACCTTGCTCACGGGCAAACCCGTCCTCGGGACGGACAGCAGGAGGAAAGAAGCATGAAAGCAAAGTTCCTCGCGAGGGCGATGCTGGCGGCTGCGGCGCTCGCGATCTCCGCCGTGCAGTCGAACGCCGCCGACATCGCCGTGATCTCGGGCTCGGCCGAAGACGCGTTCTTCAATCCCATCAAGAGGGGCGTCGACGACGCCGCCACTCTGATCGAATCCCATGGCGGCAAGGTCACCTACCTGACCGTACCGAACTACGACAATTTCGGTCCGGATCTCGCGCGCCTGATCGCAACGGCGATCAGCCAGAACGTGCAAGGCATCGCCATTCCCGTCTGGGTGCCCGAGGCCCAGATGCCAGCGTTGCAGGAAGCGGCAGAAAAGGGCATCAGGATCATGCTCTACAACACCCGCACGTCCGGTCCGGACGACCAGATCGCCATCAACTACTTCGGAACGGACGAGGCGGTGGCCGGCAAGGCCGGCGGGGACTACTTCGCCGGCAGCGGCGCCAAGAAGATCCTCTGCGTGATCCACGTTCCCGGCGCGGTGAACCTCGAGACGCGGTGCGACGGCGTTGAGGAGGGAGCGACGGCCGGGGGTGCCGAAATCGTCCGCCTTCCCCTCCCCGCGAGCATCCAGTCCAACATGGCCGCCACCTCGGAGGCCATCAAGGCGGAACTCCTGAAGGACCAGACGCTGGACGTGGTGCTCACCCTTAACGCGCAGACATCCGACGCCGCCGCGATGGCCATCGAACAGGCCGGGGCCGCAGGCAAGGTGAGGCTCGGCACCTTCGACCTGAGCACGTCCGTTCTCGACCGGATCAAGGCCGGGGCGCAGGCGATGGCGATCGACCAGCAGCCCTACCTGCAGTCCTTCCTCGCGACGACGCTGCTCGCGAACAACATCGATTACGGCATGGAACTCGCCACGAACCCGATCCTGACCGGTCCCGCGATCATCGACGCCTCCAACATCGAGGCCGCGCTCAACGGAGTGACGAGCGGCGTGCGCTGACCCCGCCACGAGGCCCGGCCAGCCCGCGGGCATGCGGGCTGGTTCTTGGGCTTTCCGGCCCGACACACGCCATTTCCAGGAGTACGACACATGGGAGACAGGTCGTCTGCCGATGGTCTGCTGGGGCACACGGGCAGCCGCGCCGGCCGTGCAACCGCGCCGAACGCGTCGAAGCTGCAGGTCGGCATCCTCATGAGGCGGCCCGAAACGGGCGCCTTCCTCGGCATGATATTCGTCGCAGTCTTCTTCACGGTTTTTGGCGGATGGCTGTTCGTCTCGCCGCAGGGGATCGCCAGCTGGCTGAACGTCGCCGCCATCCTCGGCATCATAGCCGTTCCCATCGGTTTCCTGATGATCGCCGGCGAGCTCGACATCTCGATCGGCGCAATGGTACCGGCGGCGTCCATGTGCATCGGCGTGCTGTCCGGCTACTACGGCCTGCCCGTCGCGGTCGGCATCTTCGTCACGCTGGCCTTCGGTGCTGTGGTCGGGCTGATCAACGGACTGATGGTCGTGCGCACGGCCGTCCCGTCCCTCATCGTCACGATGGGCACCCTCTTCGCGGTGGCCGGACTCATGCTCTTCCTGTCGATCGTCCTCACCAGCACCACGTCGGTCTCCATGACCGCGCCGGCATGGGCGAAGGCGATCTTCGGGAGCACGATCGGCTACGGATTTCAAGTAATGATTTTCTGGTGGCTCGGCCTCACCGCGCTCTTCTACTTCTTCCTTCACCTTTCGCCGTGGGGCAACTGGCTCTTCGCACTCGGCGGGGACAGGGTTTCTGCGCGGAACGCGGGAATTCCCGTCGACCGGCTAACCGTAGGCCTGTTCATCCTGTCCTCGATGTCGGCCGCCTTCGTTGGGATGTGTCAAACAATCCTCTACAATTCGGCTCAGGTCTCCACCGGGCAGTCCTTCATCTTCAACACCATCATCTCGGTTGTCATCGGAGGTGTGCTGCTGACGGGCGGTTTCGGCTCGGTTCTCGGGATCTTCTTCGGCACGATCACCTTCGCCATCGTGAATCAAGGAATTTTCTACACCGACTTCGACCGCAACCTGTCAAGTCTGATCATCGGTGTCATGCTGCTGATCGCGGTCCTGATGAACAACACCTTCCGCCAGATGGCCCTCAGCTACACCGGCAAGCGGCGGAGCGGAGGCCGCTGATGGCCGCACCACCGATCCTCTCCCTGGTGAATGTCAGCAAGTCCTTCGGGCCGATCGACGTCCTCCACGAGATCTCCCTCGACATACGGGCGGGAGAAGTCCTGTGCCTCCTCGGGGACAACGGCGCCGGCAAGTCGACGCTGATCCGCATCCTCTCCGGCGTGCACCAGCCCTCCGCCGGATCCATTCTCTTCGAGGGACGGCCGACGACATTCGAGAACCCGCGTGCGGCGGCGGACCGCGGCATCGCGACCGTGCACCAGTTCGGGGGAACCTTCCCCCTGATGACGATCGGCCGCAGCTTCTTCGTCGGCATGGAACCGACCAAGGGATGGGGACCGTTCAAGGTCTTCGACCGGAGGAAGGCGAATGAGATCGCGGTGAAGGCCGTCCGGGACTTCGGCATCACGCGGATAGTGGACGGCGACCGCCTTGTCGGCGGCCTGTCGGGGGGCGAGCGGCAGTCGCTCGCCATCGCCCGTGCCGTTCATTTCGGCGCAAAGGTCCTGATCCTGGACGAACCCACCGCGGCCCTCGGTGTGAAGCAGGCGGCCCACGTTCTCCGGATCGTCAACGAAGCGAAGCGACGGGGACTCGCGGTCGTGTTCATCACGCACCAAGTGATGCACGCGATGGCGGTGGGCGACCACTTCGCGGTGCTCATCCGCGGGACCGTAGCGGCCGATTTCCGCAAGGGCGAGAAGACGCGCGAGGAGATCACCGACCTCATGGCCGGCGGCGAGGTCATGGCCGACCTGGAGGCCCGAATCGAAGTTGACTAGAATCGCGGCGACGGCGCGCCGGCGGAGGCACTGTCGCAGTAACCGCCGATAGCGCAATTAGGCTGGGCCGCCGTCCAGATCAGGCCGCAGCGCTCGCGATCTCCCAGGCGTGCGCCGCCTCCGCCCTGAACTGGCGGAGAGTTCGGCGGGAGATCAGGTGGCGCTGGAAGGCAAAGGTATTTTAGACGGCGGCGTGGGTGGAGAGGAAGCGCTGAGCAGATCCAGGAGATTCGTCGTCGCACCGGCTGGTGCGAGTTCTCGGCCGGTTGTTCGCGCGCAGCCCCTGATCGTGCCGCGCTGCGAGCCCGAGTTCGCGTAGCGCTGCCGCGTAGGAGCGCAGCTTGTCCGTCACCAGCACACACGGAGCGCAGCCCTGGTTTTTCAGCAGCTTGCGCATAAGCTTCAGGGCGGCCGCCTTGTCGCGCCGGGGCTGGACCAAGAGGTCGAGGACCTCGCCTTCGCTATCGACGGCGCGCCACAGGAACACGCGTCGGCCCTTGATCGCATCACCATCTCGTCAAGGTGCCGGACATCCGACCTTCGGCTTCGAACGGCCCTCGAGGCCGAACTCGATGAGCGGCAGGGCGGTCGTCTCGACCCACTCGCGCAGACCCTCCGCCTTGGGCCGCGGCAGGTTTGTCCATGAGGCGACATTTGCCTTCCCATGCCAACCTAACGGCATTAACCCGCTAGCCTACTTCGCCGGCGTCATCGCCCGCAGCGCCGCCAGCCATCCCCAGAGCCAGACCGCTATGCAGCGTGATGCGTACCGGGCCTGCCGTCGCGGAGCCGGAGGCGGAGCGGCGGCGGGCCCGGTATAGGCCGTTTGAAGGGTGGATCAGACGCGGTTCTTGAAGCGCCAGCTCTCGTTTCGCGTCTCGACGATCTCGCAGTGGTGCGTGAGACGGTCGAGGAGAGCGGTGGTCATCTTGGCGTCGCCGAAGACGCTCGGCCATTCGCCGAAGGACAATTGTGATCCCGGGGGACAGACCACGTCAGGCCGGACTCTAACCCGCCATGGAAGAAAGCAGCAGTGGCAGACCAGCAGTCGGAATCGGCCGCGGCGCCGGGCTTGAGAAGTCGCACGCCCTGAACCTGTACTGCCGCAGGTGCGCCCCGGCAGGTCAAGATCTGATCGGGGACGCGATCCGCATCGGGGAAACGAGGATGACGCCCGCGGCTATGATCGCCGCGGCGATGTAGACGGTCGCCGGAATGCTCTCTCCGAAGACGAGCGCGCCAGCCGCCAGGCTGACCACGGTGGCTATGTAACCGACCTGGCTGGTGTAGACCGTGCCGGCAATCGCCTGCAGGACGAAGAACAGGAGCAGCGCTGCAGCCGAAACGGCCGCATGCCAGAGCGCCAAGCCGGGCGGCACCGACGAGAGGTCGGCGAAGCCCCCACCCGCGAGCGCGCCAAGTCCAAGCAGGACCGCACCCGCGGTCATCGCTCCGGCGGCATTGGAAATGGGCGCAGAGCCCGCGGGCCACAACTGCGCCCTGAGGACGTTGCCGATCGCTACGGAGAGCGGAACAGCGAGGCTGAGCACGATCCATCCCGAGCCGACGCCGTCCGGCAGGTTGCCACGGGGCAGCACCACGAGGAGCGCACCCGCAAGACCGAGTACGAATCCGGCGATGCAGCGCGAGGACGGCCTCACCAGGCCGATGACCGCGGTGATCGCGAGCGTCAGGATGGGAGGAAGCGTGTAGCCGATTCCGGCCAGACCGGCACCAATCACCGGGACGACGGTGGCCAGCACGAGTTGGGGCAGCGCAATCGAAAAGGTGCCGATGGCTCCATAATACAAGAGGTGCCCTCGCTCGCCTCGCATGGGACTGCCCCGCAGAAGCGCGATGGCTACGAGGATCCCCGCGGCGATCGCCGTCGAGGCAAAGGCCCAGGCGAGTATGGTGGCGCCGGCAAGACTGGCCATCCGGGTGATCGGAACAGCGGCGCCGACCATGAAGCCGGTCGCCAGAAGAGCCGCAACGGGAGAGAGGCGAAGCAGGTTGGCGGCCACCATGACGGTCAGTCCGGCTGAACGTTGGCGCGAGGGCGACCGCCGGCAGGAGCGCCTGAGATGCAAACTTTCGGTAGTGGCACCGCTGGCCTTCTCCATCGTAGGTCCCGGGGGCAGAATAGCGGCTGAAACTGGTTGGCCGCACCAGGATTTGCGCCTGGGCCCGGTCCCACCGCCGCCGACGCTCAGAACGTCGGCGGCGTATTGACCCACAGGATCCGCGCAATCCCGCTGCCCGGATTGACGTAGTAGTGCCCAAGCGAGGAGTCGAAGTAGAAGCTATCCCCTTCGCGCAGATTGACCCAATTGCCGTCGACGGAGAGGTCGAGGCACCCTTCGAGCACCAGTCCGAACTCCTGGCCACGGTGCGAGATCGCCTCGCGGCTACCGCCGCCAGCCTCAATCACATGGATGTTGATCTGGAGCATATGCTCGGGGCCGGATGGCACCAACTGCTCCAGGACGACCCGGTCGCCGGATCGCCGATGGCCGGTCTCCATCCTCGGCCGGTCCTCCCTCCGGATCACAAGCACGGGGCCGCCGTCACGCTCCGTTTCGGAGAATAGAGCATTGATGTTGATCCCGAGTGCCTCCACGATGCGGTGGAGGGTCGGGATGGACGGCATCGACCTATCGTTCTCGATCTTCGAGAGGTAGCCCTCCGTGAGCCCGACGCGCGTACTGAGTTCGTCCAAGCTCAAGCCACGCAGTTTCCGGGCGTGGCGCAGGCGGATCCCGAACCGGGGTTTTTCGAGGCGATCTGTTTCGGCGTTCAAGGCCGCTTCCTCCGGCGCGCGCACCGTCATTGGACACCTTCGCCGCCGAAGTGCGGTGCGTCGGCCCGACTGTCAATCCGTTCCGCAACGGCATCGTCATCGGCCATAGGTCGTTCCTTGCGCAACCGCTGCACTCCTCAGGTGCAAACGCCAGAAATGGGCGGAATGTCAAGCCCCTTTCCGCTCAGGAAAGCAGCTTGACTTGCTCGGATGCCGCCTCCAGCATCTATTTGGCCAGAAGAATCCCGGTTGAAGCGAGGATGGCCGAACGAGCCGGAGAGGGAGCACAGCCACATGAAATTCCCACATCTCATCACCGACAGGCGTCAGTTCCTCAGGATGACCTCGGCTGTCGCGAGTGCCGCGGTCATGCCGAAAATACTCGCCATCCCGCAGGCCTATGCCCAGGCTGGCTCCACACTCGTGATCGCAGCCCCTGCAACGCCACAAAGCCTCGACTGCAACTTCGACGTGAGCCTCGGGACCTTTGAGGCGATCGCGGCCCTCTATGACGGCCTGCTCGGTTTCGAGAAGATCCCCGACCCGGGCGTGCCGACCGCACTTCGCGAGGACACCGCCTACTACGCGGACATGCTTGGCAACGTGAACATGGTCGGCAAGCTCGCCGAGAGCTGGGAACTCGACCCGAGCGGCAAGCGCGCGGTGTTCAAGCTGCGCGAAGGAGTGATGAGCAACTGGGGCAACGAACTTACCGCCGAGGACGTGCGCTGGACATGGAACCGCGCCTTCGAGCTCGGTGCGCTCGGGGCATTCTACACGGCGGTGTCCGGCCTCAAGCGGCCCGACGATATCCGGGTCGAAGACAAGTACGTCGTGTCCTTCAACACCGATGATCCGAACCCGCTGCTGCTCAAGATCCACACCAACCTCTACACGCCGGTGTACGACAGCACCAAGTGCAAGGAGGTCGGTGGTACGGACGATCCCTGGGCGCGCAAGTTCATCGAGAACGAGAGCGCCGGCTTCGGACCCTACCGCCTCCAGCAGCTGACCCGGGGCCAGCAGGCGGTGTTCGCGGCGCGGGACGACTATTGGGGCGGCAAGCCCGCGTTGGAGACCGTGGTCTTCCGCGAGGTGCCGACCTCGGCCAGCCGCGTCCAGTTGCTCCAGGGGGGCGCTGTCGATATCGCCCAGTACCTCCAGCCTCTGGAGATCATCAGCCTCAAGAATGCGCCGAACGTCGCCGTCGAGACAGTGCCGGCCTCGTTCATGATCTGGGTAGAACTCAACGCCAAGATAGCGCCCTTCGACAACGTCGACGTGCGTCGCGCGATGAATTTCGCCTTCCCGCAGCAGGAAGTTCTTAACGCCGTCTACCAGGGCCTTGCCTCGCCCCTGAACGGCTGCATGCCGAACATCTACCCGGGATTTACCGGCGATCACTACAATTACGAATACAATCTGGACAAGGCCAAGGAGCTTCTTGAGAAGGCGGGCGTGGGCGGCGGCTTCAAGACGTCTCTCGCCTATAACGCCGGCGACCCGGTGCAGGAGCCGATCGCGATCATCTACCAGTCGGCGCTCAAGAACATCGGCGTGGAGTTGGAGCTGCAGAAGGTCCCGGCCGGCTCGTTCTACAACTTCGTGACTGAACGCAAGCAGCCAATGATCTTCTACGTGGACAGCCCGTGGTGTCCGGACCCGGGCTATTCGCTCACGCTCTATTTCGACAGCAAGAGCTATGTGAACTACAGCAACTACGAAAATGCCGAGGTCGATGCGCTGCTCGCTGCTGCCGCAGCAACCGCCGACGAGGCCAAGCGGCTTGAGCTCACGGGCAAGGCCCAGGCGATCATCATGGACGAGGCGCCGTGGACGTTCGTGGCGTATCCGAACTATACGATGGCGCGGAAGGCGGATCTGAAGGGGTGGACTTACTACACCTCGAACAACATTCGCTTCCAGGACTTCTCGCGGTCCAGCTGATCGCATGTCCGGAATCGCGAACGACTTGCGAAGTGACCAGGACTCCGGGGCGGCGATGACCGCCGCCCCGGGGCGCGTTCGTTTTTTCCTGTCCGTGCTGCGGGCCCGCCCGGATTTCGCGCTGGGGTACGGCATCGTGTTTGCCGTGTGCATACTCGCGATCTTCGCCCCGTTGATCTCCCCGTACGATCCGGTCAAGGCCGACCCGGCAAACTTTCTGAAACCACCGTCTTGGACAAACCCCATGGGCACGGACGCGACGGGGATGGATATCTTCTCGCGCGTCATCCACGCGCCGAGGATCGATCTCACCATCGCGCTCGCCAGTACTCTACTCTCCGCCGTGCTCGGATCGCTGCTCGGCGCGGCTGCCGGGTATTACGAGAAGCAGGCGGGTATAGGCCGCTTCGCCGCAGGATTCGTGATGCGCGCCTCCGACGTGTTGCAGGCGTTCCCGGTGTTCGTCTTTGCTATCGCGGTCGTTGCGGTACTCGGCCAAGGGCTGCAAAGCATCATCCTGGCTGTGGCTTTCGTGAACACGCCGATCTACCTTCGACTGATGCGCAGCCAAGTGCTCTCTGTGCGGCGGATGCGATATGTCGAGGCTGCCTACGTGTCCGGAGTCTCCGACCGGCAGATCCTGCTGCGACACGTCATTCCGAACTCGATCGCACCGGTCCTGGCGCAGCTATCCGTCAATATTGGCTGGGCCATCCTGCTGACCGCCGGCCTTAGCTTCATCGGCGCCGGTGTGGAAGCGCCGACCCCCGAATGGGGCAGCATGATCGCGATGGGCTTCCAGAGCATCATTACCGGCCACTGGTGGCCATCGATCTTCCCGGGCCTCGCGCTGGCGGTCACAGTTCTCGGGTTCGCCCTGATCGGCTCGAGCGTCGAGGTACTCGCGGACCCAGCGCGACGGCGAGCCCTTGTCGGCCGGATCGAGGAGCGCCGGGCGGCCGGCGCCCGGGCGGGGTGATCCGATGACGCTTCTCGCCTACGTCGCCCGTCGGCTCGTGTTTGTTCTGCCACAGCTGCTGGGGATCATGTTCGTCAGCTTCATGCTGGTCAAACTGATCCCCGGCGACCCGGCCGTGATGATGCTCGGCCCCTTCGCGACCGACGAGGGGCTCGCACGGCTGCGGGCCGAACTCGGCCTCGACCGCAGCGTGATCGAGCAGTTCGGGATCTACGTAATGCGTGTGCTCCAGGGCGACCTCGGCACCTCCTGGCAGACGACGCTGCCGGTCACCACCGACCTCGCCCAGCGGTTTCCCGCGACGCTGGAACTGGTGACACTCTCCCTGGCGCTCGCTCTGGCGATCGGCATCCCGGTTGGGATCGCAGGAGCGAGGGACAAAAGCGGCGTTCTGCGCAGGATCGCGGACTACTACGGTCTGCTTGCCGGTTCGCTACCGGACTTCTGGTTCGCACTGGTGCTGATCTTCGTCTTCTACACCATGCTCGGCATCGTTCCGGCCCCGCTCGGGCGCCTGGACTTCACCATCATCCCGCCACCGACGATCACCGGCTCGCTGCTGATCGACAGCGCAGTGACCGGGAACTGGTCCGCCTTCGCCAACGCCGCGGGTCACCTCGTCCTACCGGTTCTGACGCTCGGGCTGATCAATGCCGGGCCGATCCTGAAGATGACCCAGTCGACCATGGAACGCATGCTCCAAGCGGAGTTCTCGGGATACGCGGAGATGTGCGGTCTGCCCCGCAAGGTCGTGGTCCGAAAGGCGCTGCGCAATGCACTGCCGTCGATCGTCACCATCGTCAGCGTGCTCTATGGCTTCCTGATCGGCGGCGCGGTGCTCGTCGAGATCGTGTTTAGCTGGGGCGGAGCGGGTCAGTATGCCGTTCAGGGCGTCTTGAACGCCGATCTCAACCCGGTTCTCGGCTTCGTGCTTTACTCTGCCATCTTGTCGCTGATCATTTATCTAATTGTCGACCTCATCTACTTCGCCATCGATCCGAGGACGCGTTGATGACCGCTCCGCAGCGTCTGGACGATAGGCCCGGGGACGCGGTGCAGGCCGCTCCATTGCTCGATATCCGCGGCCTTACGGTGGCCTTCCCCCGCTTCGGCGCAAAGAGCGTCGCGGCCTTGCGCGACATCGACCTGACAGTTCGCAAGGGCGAGGTGATTGGCCTCGTCGGCGAATCCGGGTCGGGCAAGACAATGCTGGCGCGCAGCATTATGCAGCTGATCCCGGAGCCGGGGCGGATCGACCGGGGACGGATCGAGTTCGCCGGCCAGGATCTGCGCGCGCTGGCACCGGAGGAGCTCCGCCAGATGCGCGGACGCGACATTGCGATGATTATTTCCAACCCGCGAGGGGAGCTCGACCCCCTCCAGACGGTCGGCCAGCAGATCGGCAACGTGCTCAAGGCGCACATGGGGATGGGGCCGAGGCAGATCCGCGACCGGGTGATGGAGCTCCTGCGCCAGGTCAGCATCCCCGCCCCCGAGCGTCGGATCAATGCCTGGCCGCATGAATTGTCAGGCGGCATGGCACAGCGGGTTGTCATGGCGATCGCCCTCGCGTGCTCGCCGAAGTTCATCATCTCCGACGACGCGACCAGCGGCCTCGACGTTACCGTGCAGGCCCAGGTGCTCGACCTGATGCGCGACCTCGTAATTGCGCGCGGAACATCGCTCCTGTTCATCACCCGCGACATCGGCGTGACCGCCCACTTTTGCGACCGGGTCGCAGTCATCTATGCCGGCCAGATCGTCGAGACGGCGCCGCGCGCCAGCTTCTTTGAGGATCCCCAGCACCCCTACACCTTGCTGCTCCTGTCGGCCTTCGCCCAGGACGCAAGGCTCCGACGTTACTGGCTCGGCAACTTCACGGCGCAGCGCACTGAAGGCGTGGCGGCGGCCGGCTGCGCCTTCGCGGCTCGATGTGTCCGTGCCGAGGCCCGCTGCCTCGCGGAGACCCCGGTCCTGAGAGAGACGAAGCCGGGGCATTTCGCCCGCTGCCACTTCCCCGTCGAACGGTGACGCCCGTGCCGCTCCTTTCAGTCGAAGACCTGGTGCAGACGTTC
This sequence comes from Pleomorphomonas sp., assembly GCA_041687675.1. Taxonomy (GTDB): domain Bacteria; phylum Pseudomonadota; class Alphaproteobacteria; order Rhizobiales; family Pleomorphomonadaceae; genus JAWLBM01. Next base: position 27,241 of record JAWLBM010000007.1, read on the forward strand.
CCTATTGCCGGCAGCAAGTCGGTCGTACGCGCCGTAAACGGCGTCTCGTTCACCCTCGACCAGGGCGAGACTTTAGCGCTGGTGGGCGAATCCGGATCGGGCAAGACCACCGTCGGCCGTTGCCTGCTCGGACTGATCACACCGACCGCCGGACGCATCGTATTTGACGGCGTGACCATGGGCGGGAGCCGCTCGGTCCGCTCGCCCGAGGTGAAGGGCAAGCTGCAATTGGTGTTTCAGGAGCCGATGGAGTCGCTCGATCCCCGCATGCAGCTTCACCAGATCATCGAGGAGCCGCTGGCCGCCTTAGGAATGAACAGGCCGGACCGCCAGCGCCGGGTCCGCGAGGCGGCCGGGCGAGTGGGCCTGCCGGACTGGATCCTCGGTCGCCGTCCCGCCGAGATCAGCATGGGCCTCCAGCAGCGGGTCGGCATCGCTCGGGCGATCGTCTCCCGTCCAAAGGTCATCGTACTCGACGAGCCGACCTCGGCCCTCGACCCGACAGCCCGCGCCGAGGTCATCGAGCTTCTGATCGAGATCCAGCAGGAACTAGAAACATCGTATCTGTTCATCAGCCACGACCTTTCCGCCGTTCGGCAGATCAGCCGCCGAGTCGCCGTGCTTTATCTCGGCCAAATCGTCGAGGAGGGTGATGCGGCCGAGCTTTTCGCCAGTCCGCGCCACCCCTACTCGGTAGGGTTGCTCTCTGCGGTGCTCCTGCCCAACCCGAAGATCCGGCGCGAGACCAGCATCAGGCTCTCGGGCGAGATCCCGAGTCCAATCGATCTTCCCAAGGCGTGCTATCTCGCCGGCCGCTGTCCGCTCGTTCAGGACCGCTGCCGCGAGGTCATGCCACCGCCCGTTCAGGTCGGTCCCGGACACATGGCGCGATGCTATCGCGTCGACGAGGTGAGCCGGTTGGAGCGGTCGGTGGATTATTTCGGCCAGTTCCAGGCCGAGGCGAACCGGATCCTCGGCGCGGGCGTGCCCTGAGCGCCGCCAGGACCGCTGTCAAAGACGAATGGAAGAATGGGAGGCGATTGATGGGCAAGCTCGACGGCAGGATCGCGGTGGTTACGGGCGGCGCCAGCGGGATCGGCCAGGCGATCTCGGTTCTGTTCGCGCGCGAAGGGGCGACGGTTGCCATCATCGACCTCGACGGAAGCAAGGCGGAGGCGCAGGCGCGCGAACTCGGCGGCGGAGCCATCGGGCTCGCGGCGGATGTCGCAGACGAACCGGCCGTGCAAGCGGCCTTTGCTGCGGTCCGCGAGCGGCTCGGCGACCCGGACATTCTCGTGAACAACGCCGGCATCGACACCACCGGCATGCTCGAAACCATGTCCACTGACATGTGGGACAGGATGATAGCCGTCCACATGCGCGGAACCTTCCTCTGCAGCCGCGAGGTGATCTCTGGAATGAGGCGCAAGGGCCGCGGCCGCATCATCAACCTCTCGTCCCAGCTTGCCCACAAGGGGGCCCCGACGATGGTGCACTACTGCGCTGCAAAGGCCGGCGTGATGGGCTTTACGCGCGCGCTCGCCTATGAGCTCGCCCGCGACGGCATCACCGTGAACTGCATCAACCCGGGTCCGATCAACACGCCCCTGCTCAACGGACTTCCCCAGGACTGGCTGGAGAACAAGAGGAAGGAACTGCCGATTGGTCGCTTCGGGGAAGTTGGCGAGGTCGCGCCAGCCGCGTTACTGCTGGCTTCCGACGAAGGGTCCTACTTCATCGGCGCGAGCATGAACATGAACGGCGGCGACTACATGGTTTGACCCCAATCTGTGTTGTGGGACCGACCCCCAAGTGTTGGAGCGCCGGGAGTTGGAGTTTCCGGCCTTCTTCACGGTGGCGGGCTGGCTGCGCCACCGGGGTTCTGCAACGGGATCGGGACCTTGTTTCCGATCGCCCAATGCGGGCGCTCCTCGTTGGAGTAGCTGCGCCCCTCCATCTTTCGGCGGGCGTCTTCAAGCGATTTGAACCAGTGCGCCTTCAGGCACTCCGTGCGGAACTTGCCGCTCACGCTCCCGATGTACCTCAGCCCGCTCCTCGCGGCGGCCGCCGGGTTAGGTCGGTCGGTCGGCGAGAATCACTCTGACTTGGCTCTGGCGCGTGCCCTTTGGGGCGACCGCCGCCACAATTCGCCAACGGCCCCCGTCGCGGACCGGACGGCCGAGCCGCGCGAGGCGATAGCCATGGAGTTTCCGGCCGGGCGAACCGCGCAATTGCGCCGACGACGACGGAGGTCATGACGAGCGTGCTCGACCTGCTCCTGACCGTATCGCTGGTTCTGTTCATGGCCGGTTCGCTGTTCGCGGTCGGGCTCGGGCTGAGCTTCCTAGATGGTTCGCCCGCGATGCGCGCGCGGCCGGCGCAGATGGTCGCTTGAAGCTTCCATGAAAAAACAGACGGACGGGTTTGCACGGCCCACCGGCACATCCGCCGCGCGTTGTCGCGGAAAGACCAGTGAAACGGCAGATCCTCGCCGCGGGCTCACATCACCCGCATTGGGAGCTCGAGACCTTCGCAGACAATCCGCCGGGCGGCCTGCCCGGATTTGCGAGACGAGTTCTCACGGCGCCGGCACCGCGGCCCCCGAGTCGGACAGCCTGACGAGGCCGGTCGGCGAGAGCACGTAGTCGTTCTCGATCCTGACCCCTGCCCTGAGCTCCGGGGCGTAGAGGCCCGGCTCCAGTGTGAAGACGTCGCCGACCTCGAAGCTGTCGTCCCAGTTCGGGTTGATGCGCGGCGTTTCCACCGGGCTGAGGCCGACGCCGTGGCCGAGGTGGTGCTCGAACCGCCAGCCGCGCCAGCCGTCGAGGAAGGCGGCGACCTCCCGGTACACGGCACGGCAGGAAACGCCGGGCGCGATCAGGGACTGCGCCAGGTCGAGGGCCTCCAGCACCCGCCGCGCGGCGGCGAGCTGGGGCTCCTCCCAGCGTCCGCCGACCGGATAGGTCCGGCACAGGTCGGAATAATAGCCGCGCACCGAGACCCCGGTGTCGAGGGGGACGAGGTCGCCTTCGGCGAGCGGGGCCCGGCGCGGCATGCCGCCGGGGGCGCCGCCCCGGTAGTCGTTGCCGAGTTCGCCGATCGGTTCGCCGAGGGCGGACACCGCCGCCGACTGGAAGGCGGCGTAGAGGTCGATCTCCCTCGTCCCCGGCACGAGCAGCGGCTCGATCGCCGCGTAGGCGGTCTCCGCGGCGGCGGCCGCCGCCGCGATCAGGGCGACCTCGTCCTCGTCCTTGCGCCGGACGAGGCGGGCGAGCATCGCCCGTCCGTCCGTCCGGTCCCCCTCCCCGGCCGCCGCGAGCGGCGGGTCGGCGTCGAACGCCAGGCGGCGGAGCCCGGAAAGGCGGGGCGCCAGCGCCCGGAATGCCGCGTCCGGGATGTCCGGGAGCAGCGACGACATCCGCATCGCCTCGAACGGCAGGGCGACCTCGGCGGCCACCGCCTCGTCGTGCCCGCTCCTCAGCGCCAGCACCGACGGGCCGTCGACGGGGATGAGGCCGGCGGCCGGGAATATCTCGCGGGCGCGGTAGTCGAACAGGCGGGTGAGCATCCGGCGGTCGCGCACCACGAGGGCATCGCAGCCCGTCCGCTCGAGTTCGGCGCGGACCGCCTGCTGGCGGGCGAGACAGAGGCGGCGGTCGAGGCGGAGAGATCCGTCGCGGGCGGGGCTCAACGTCGCCATGGCGCACCGGACCTGACGTGGTGTGTCGAATTCCCGCTCATCTCATGCTCCCCAACTTGCTCCGGCGACGATAGAAGCTGCCGCGTTCCCGCGCAAATGTCGCCTGCCGCAGGTCCGGTGGCGCGAGCCGGGGCGCCCCGTGAGGCGCAGGGCGAACCGCTGCCGGTCACCCTTTTGCTGGAATTTTGTCAGAGACTGAGTTTCTCGGCGCTCGTGGAGGATGGCGGGGTGGGCAGGACTGCGTCGGTGGCCGGGTCGGCCGCCCTCCTGGTGTTCGCTGGTCTCCTCTGCCCGTCCGCCCGTGCGGCGGACTGGCCCGGCGACCCGTTGCCGCTGTCGCCGGAAAGCATCGCGGAGGATCCCGCGTGGAGCTTCACGGTGTTCGGCGGCGCCTCGGGCGGCGGCGCGGATCTCGGTGAACTGCTGCTCCAGCCCTGGCTGGTCGACGGGGACGACTATCTCTGGTTCGGCGCGGCGGCCGGGCGCCGGCTCGGGCGATTCTGGGACCACTTCACGGTCGAGGCCGAAATCGGCCTTGGCCATCGCAGCGGCCCCGGCTTCGACGCCAGCGAGGCCTGGCTCGCGGCCTACCTGCGCTATGACCACTTCCCGTGGAACCGCTTTGTCAGAACGACCGTCGCCGTCTCCACCGGCCTCAGCGTCATCGACGAACTTCCGGCCGAGGAGCTGGAGGACGAGGAGGAAGGCAGCTCGAAGCTGCTGCACTACTTCTCGCCCGAGGTGACCTTCGCCCTCCCCGAGCACGAGGAGCACGAGCTCGTGCTGCGCTACCACCACCGGTCCGGGATCTTCGGCACCTTCGGCGGGGTCCGCGGCGGATCCAACGTGCTGGCCCTCGGCTACCGCTACCGCGGTGAGCGCCTCGCGGCGCCGGCTGAAGCCCGGCCGACCGCCGGCCCGGCACCTGTCGGGCTGTTCGGCGCCCGGGATACGTGCCGTTCGGGTCGATCGCCCGGCCGGCCGCCTTTGCGGCGGCTGGCTGCGCGCCCGGCCCATGCTGCAGTTGGACACCGGCCGCGCGGCGAAACAACAGGTCCGCGCCGGCGGGGTCGACGAGCCCGGGTAAAAGCGATGATGATCGGGGGGCGAGCAAGCGGCCCTCGTCGCCGCCTCGCACACCCGAGGGACAAGGCGGAGCAGGCGATCCATGGGCGCGCTACCCGGCAACATCTCCAGCATGATCCGGCGGCTGCCGGATCTCGACGGCCGGCCCTTCGTGGTCGAGCGGGCGCACGGGCCGTACCTGACCGACACCGGGGGCAGGCGCTACGTCGACCACGCGCTCGCCATGGGCGCAACGATCCTCGGGCATGCGCACCCGGCCGTGGTGGAGGCCTGCATCCGCGCCCTCGAGGGCGGCTCGATGCCGGGGTTCTCCCACCACCGGGAGGCGGCGGCAGCCGACGCACTGGTGCAGGACGCCGGACCCTTCACCCGCGCCACCTTCCTGACGACGGGCAGCGAAGCCGTTCATCTCGCCTGCCGCGTCGCCCGCAGGACGACCGGGCGCGGCACCGTCGCGAAGGTCGCGGCGGGGTTCGACGGCTGGTACGACGACCTCGCCCTCGGCTGGAGCGGGTCGCAGGAGGCGCTGCTGGCCGGCCCCCGCCCGGTGCGGAACGGTATGACCCTCATCCGCTGGAACGACCTCGCCGACCTCGAGGCGCTGTTCGAGGAGAGCCGCGACATCGCGGCGGTCCTGATCGAGCCGATGCTGGCCAATGCCGGCTCGCTGGTCGCCGAGCCCGGGTATCTGTCCAGGGTTTCCGATATGGCGCACCGGAACGGCGCGATGGTGATCTCGGACGAGGTGCTGATGGGCCTGCGGCTGCATCCCGGGCCCAGTTGCCTCCGCCTCGGCCTCGACGCGGACCTCGTGACGCTGGGCAAGGCGATCGGCAGCGGCATTCCCGTCGCCGCCCTGGTCGGGACGGAGGAAGCCTTCGCGGCCATCGTCGACGGACGCGCCCCCCGGGCGGGGACCTATCACGGCAACCCCCTCTCGACGGCCGCCGTGATCGCCACCCTGGAGACCCTGCGGGGCCTCGACTATCCGGGCATGCTGGCGCGCGGCGACGCGCTCCGGGCGGACATTTCGTCGGCCTTCACGCGCCGCGGCCTCACCGCCACGACCTCCGGCTTCGGCAGCGTCTTCAGCCTGTGGTTCTCGACGCCGCCGCCGAGCCGCTACGAGGCCGCCGCCGCGCTGGCGCGGCCCGACCTCTCCGAGGCCCTGCACTTCGACCTGAGGCGCAACGGCGTCGTCGCCATCCCGGGCCCGTGGGGACGCATCTTCCTGTCCTTCGCCCACGAAGGCGATGCACTCGAGACGACCCGCGAGGCGTTCGAGCGCGCCGCCGAGCGCCTCGCGGCAACGGCCGGGGCCGGCTAGGTCCCCGGGGGACTGCGCGCGCTCGGCAGCCGTCACGCCGCGGCGGCGGGCGGCGGCCCGAACACGGCCTCGACCGGCACGCTCCCCGCCATCACGCCGAGGAACTGCGCCACCGCGGCGGGGTCGCCCGCCATGTCGGCCATGGCCGCGAGCTGCGCGGGGGGCGGCACAAGGAGCCGGGCGAGGTCGCCGGTCAGCCGGTGCATGGGTGCGGAGCGGAGGTCGCGCCGGCGGCCATAGTCGGCAAGGGCCTCGGCAAGCGGCGCACGGCCGCCCAGTCCCTGCACGATCGCCCCGGCCAGGAGTTCCGCGTCGAGCAGCGCATCGGTCATGCCCTGCGCGGTGATCGGGTCCTTGAAGTGGCCGCTGTCGCCGAGAAGCGCCCAGTTCCGGCCCGCCGCCGTGCGGAAGAAGGCGTCGAGGTCACCGGTGCCGACGAAGCGCTCGACCTGCCGCGCGGACGAGAACCGGTCGGCGAGCCAGGGGATCCGGCCGACCGCCTCGCGATAGGAGGCCGCGATGTCGCGGCGGATCCCGGCGAAGCGTTCCCGCGGCCAGGCCACGGCCAGGAAGGTCAGCCCGTCGGCGCAGGGCATGGCCACGCAGAAGAGGCCGTCCCGCACGAACAGCCGGGCGTGCCCGACCTCGAGGCCCTCGAAGTAGGCATAGTAGCAGCAGGTCGTGGCCGGGAGGCCGTCGTAGGCCTCCGCCCCGACCGCCCGGGCGAAGCGCGAGCGCTTGCCGTCCGCCCCGACGACCACGCGGGCCCGGATCTCGGACGTGGCGCCGGAGGCCCCGACCGTGCGGATCCCCGCGAGCCCGCCGCCGGCGTCCGCGACGGGCTCGAGGAAGCTGGTTCCCTCGCGCAGCTCGGCCCCGGCCGCGACCGCCGCATCGGCGAGCATCGGGTCGAACCGGTAGCGGCGGGGCGCGAAGCCGGCGTCGGTGCCGTCGGGCATCGGGGCCGGCGCGCCGCAGAGGACCACGGGACCGAAGTCGACCGACATCCTCCGCTGCGCCGGCGCGCCGAGCGCCACGAGGTCCTCGAGGAGCCCGAGGCGGCCGAGGCAGGAAACGCCGGCGGGCTGGATGTAGTGGCCGGACATGGTGTCGCTCGGGAAGCGGGTGCGATCCACCATGACCACCCTGAGGCCCTCGCGGGCAAGCATGAGCGCGAGGGCGGAGCCGGCGCAGCGCGCGCCGACGATCGCGACGTCGAACATGGTCTCTCTCCTTCTGATCGGATGTGCGGGGCCGCCGCGGGCGGCCCCTTCAGCGCGTCGTGCCGGGGCGGCCGCTCACGAGCCGTGGCCGTGCTTCGCGCCGTCGTGGTGCGAGCAGGTCACCCGGGGATTGGTCTGGGCGAAGACGCCGTTCGGGTTCTCCCGGTAGAGCCAGACATGCCGGTCGTAGTGGGGCTCGAACATGTGCGCCTCATCGACCGCCGTGGCCGGGTCGTCGACCATGTGGTCGTAGGGGACCCCGTGGAATTCCGGCGGCTCGCTGTTGCCGGCGGCGGCCCAGGCTTCGGCGAAGACCAGGTTCTCGATGGCGACCAGTTCGAGGCCGCCGTCGGCCTGCGGCTCGTAGATCAGCACGCCGGGGGACCGGAAGTCGGTGTGGGTGCCGTTGCCGTCCACCCGGGGATCGGGCGGGGCGGTGATGCCGAGGAGGTCGGGGCGGAAGAAATGGATCCCCATCGCGCCGAGTTCCGCGGGCCGGCCCATCATCTCGGCCGTTTCGCAGAGGTTGCCGGGGTCGCGTATGTAGCCTTCGGCGAGGGCGACCCGGATGTCGCGAAAGCGGTCGGTGGCCGCCCGGAGCTCCGCCAGCGCGGGCTCGCCGGGGTCGGGGCGCGAGGAGGCGTCGATGCGCCGGGCCTCGGCCTCGGTCAAGGCGTGGGCGGAGACGGGGCAGGCCGCGAGGAGCGCGGCGACGAGGGCTGATTTCAGGCTGGGCATGAGGGATGTCCGTCTGCTCTGGTTTCGGGCAGCAGACGACCGTTCTCGCGCGCGCCGAAGCGCGGCGGGGATCGGGAGGATTTCAGGGTCGCTTGCTGGTCCCGGCCCGTCAGGCCGGAACGCTCTGGTAATTACCGGGCGGCCCGGCAATCATGAAATTGAATGATTTTGTCGGGGCAATTCGCGCCATGAATTTCGCCGCGGTCGACCTCAACCTGATGCGCGTGTTCGATGCAATGATGCTCGAGCTCAACACCACCCGGGCGGGCGAGCGGGTGGGGCTCAGCCAGCCGGCGGTCAGCTCCGCGCTCGGCCGGCTCCGGCACATCACCGGCGACCAGCTCTTCGTGCGGGAGGGGAACCGCATGGTCCCGACCGCCCGCGCCCGCGAGATCGCCGAGCCGATCCGCGCGGCGCTGCGGCAGATCGAGGAGGCGCTGTCCGCGGCGAGCCGCTTCGAGCCGGAGACGGCGACGGGCACCTTCCGCATCATCGGCTCGGACTACGTCTCGGCCCTCCTGATGCCGCCCCTCGCCGGCGCCCTACGGCTGCGGGCGCCGCGCCTGACGGTCCAGATGCTGGACCGGCCGAACCGGGACCTGGTCTCGCTGCTCTCCGACGGTACCGCCGACCTTGCGGTCGATTCCGGATCGGAGACGCCGGACTGGATCAGCCGCCGGACCCTGTTCCGCTCGACGATGGTCACCCTCGCCCGGCGCGGCGATCCGGCGCTCGCCGCCGCCGGCCTCGCCCCCGGCGACAGGATCCCGCCGGAGGTGTTCTGCAGCCTCCCGCAGGTGCTGATGTCGATGGACGGGTCCCTCACCGGAACGGTCGACCGGGTGCTCGCGGACCAGGGACTGGCGCGGCAGGTCGCGGTGACCGTGCCCCACTTCCAGTCGGTCGCCCTCACGATCGCGGCGTCCGGCCTGATCGGCAACCTGCCGGTCCACTTCGCCGAACGGGTGGCGCCGCTGTTCGGCCTCGAGGTCTACCGGCCGCCCTTCGACCCGCCGCCGATCGACGTCGTCCTATACTGGCACAAGCGGCACGACAGCGACGCCGCACGGACATGGCTCTTCGGCCTGATCGGCGAGTTGATGTCATTCGACGACCGGAGCAGCGGACCGGGACAGACGCCGCCCGCCTGATCCAGAGCGGTTTCCGATCAGGTGGACCCACCTGATCGGCGAGAAGTCGCTGCGCATTCAGGACGCGCGATCCAATTTCGATGATCCTGGAAATAGCGCTTGACCCGGGGCCAGCTTCGTAGGATGCTAATTCCATGAACATCGAAATAGCATCCCGCCAGCTCGAGGCGCTCGGCAACCGGACTCGCCTGGGCATCTACCGGACCCTCGTCCGGGCCGGCTCGGGCGGGTTGCCGGTGGGGCAACTCCAGGAGCGGATGGGCGTGGCGCTCTCGACGCTGTCGCATCACCTGAAGCGCCTGGTCGACAATGGACTGGTGACACAGGAACGGCAGGGGACGACGCTCATCTGCCGGGCGCACTACCCGGCGATGAACTCCCTGATCGGTTATCTGGCGGACGAGTGTTGCGCGGACGACCGGCAGGCGCGGCAGGTGGAGCAAGCGGCGTCCTGAGCCGCTTTTTTCCGGGCCGTTATTTCGATATTTCTGGAATTATCGAGGTAGGATCGCGACGATGAGGATGACGCATCCCGAACGTGAAGAGCTTCCGGTCGCCGTGGTCGGCGCCGGGCCGGTGGGCCTTGCCGCGGCCGCGCGGCTGGTGGAGCGGGGGCTGACCCCGCTCGTCCTCGAGAAGGCGCCGGCGGTCGGCGCCGCGCTCCGTGCCTGGGGCCATGTGCGGGTGTTCTCGCCATGGGTCTACAACATCGACGGGGCGGCGCGGGCGCTGCTCGAGGCCGCCGGATGGCGCGAGCCCGACCCGGCCGCCCTGCCGACCGGAGCGGACCTCGTCCGCGACTACCTCGAGCCGCTGGCGGCGCATCCGGCCATCGCGCCGCATCTCGTCCTCGGCGCGACGGTGACCGCGATCACCCGCGACGGCCTCGACAAGATGCGCTCGGCGGGACGGGAGGCGGCGCCCTTCTCTGTCCGCTGGCGCGACGCCGACGGCCGGGACCACCGCAGACGCGCCCGGGCGGTGATCGACGCCTCCGGGACCTGGTTCCAGCCGAACCCGATGGGCGCCGACGGCCTGCCGGTGCCCGGCGAGACGGAGAACGCCGACCGAATCGCCTATGGCATCCCGGACGTGCTCGGGGCCGGGCGCGCGGCCTACGCCCGGCGCCGGGTGCTGGTGGTCGGCAGCGGCCATTCGGCGATCCACGTCGCGCTGGACCTCCTTTCGCTCGCCAGGACCTCGCCGGGGACCGAGGTCGTCTGGGCGCTCTGCCGCGCCGGCATCGACCGCCTGCTCGGGGGCGGCCTCAACGACCAGCTTCCCGAGCGCGGCGCCCTCGGCCTTGCCGCGAAGGAGGCGATCGCCGCCGGGCGGATCGAGATGCTCGCCCCCTTCGCCGCGGACCGGATCGAGCGGAGCGGCGCCGGCCTCGTCGTCACCGGCACGGTGGCGGGCCTCGCGCGGCGGATCGCCGTCGACCGCATCGTCGTCGCCACCGGCATGCGGCCCGACCTCGGCATGCTGCGGGAACTGCGCGTGTCGCTGGATCCCTCGACGGAGGCGCCGCCGGCGCTGTCGCCGCTGATCGACCCCAACCTGCACTCCTGCGGAACCGTGCCGCCGCACGGCGCCGCCGAGCTCGCCCATCCGGAGCCGGGCTTCTACATCGCCGGCTCAAAGAGCTACGGGCGGGCGCCGACCTTCCTGATGGCGACCGGCTACGAGCAGGTCCGCTCGATCGTCGCGATGATCGCGGGCGACGAGGCGGCGGCCCGCGAGGTGCACCTCGTGCTCCCGGAGACCGGCGTCTGCTCGAGCGGGCTCGCCACCCCGGACGAGGGCTGCTGCGGCGGACCCGCTCCGTCCGCGGCCGACTGCTGCCTCGCCGATGCCGAGGCCAAGGCCGCCGGCGAGGACGGCTGCGGCTGCGCGCCGGCGGTGGCGGAGCCCGCCTCCTGCTGCGGCACGGCCCGCCAGAGCACGGGCGCCGACGCATGACCCAGGCGACGGTGCCGGCCGGCGGCCGGGCCATCGCCCGGCGCCACTTCGTCACGGGCCTCGGCATCGGGCAGATCGTCTCCTGGGGGTCGATCTACTATTCCTTTCCGCTGATCGGGGAGGCGATGGGGCGCGACCTCGGCTGGTCGAAGGCGGAGGTGTTCGGCGCGGCCACTCTCGGACTGCTGCTCGCGGCCTTCGCGGCCTGGCCCGTCGGAGCGGCGATCGACCGCGGCCACGGACGGCTGGTGATGGCGGGCGGGTCGGCCGCGGCCGCGGTGCTGCTGGCGCTGTGGTCGCAGGTGACGAGCCTTCCGGCCTTCTACATGGTGGTGGCGCTGCTCGGCCTGCTGCAGGCGGCGGTGCTCTACGAGCCCGCCTTCGCGGTGGTCGCGCGGCGGGTGGGGTCGATCAACGCCCGCGCCGGCATCACCGCGCTGACGCTCTGGGGCGGCTTTGCCAGCACCGTCTTCGTGCCGGTGACGCAGCTTCTGCTCGAGGCCTTCGGCTGGCGCGGCGCGCTGATCGGGCTGGCGGCGGGGAACCTCGTCGTCTCGGCCGCCTACGCGCTGGTGATCGACCGGGCCGCCGACGCGCCGGTCCCGCCGCCCCGTCCGGCCGGCTCCGACAGGCCGGCGAAGGGCCCGCTCCGGCTCGCCGCCGAGACCCCGGCCTTCTGGCTGCTGCTTCTCGCCTTCACCGCCTATTCCGCCACCTTCTCCGCCTTCACCTTCCACCTCTATCCGCTGCTGCTCGAGCGCGGCCTCAGCGCGGCGGAGGTGGTGACGGCGATGATGGTGATCGGTCCCGCCCAGGTGTTCGGCCGCATCCTCGTCTGGCGACTCGCCCCGCGTGCGCCGGTGCGGATCATCGGCTCGGTGGTGGTCGTCGCCTTCCCGCTGGCGCTGGCCGCCCTCGGGCTGCTGCCGGCGAGCCTGCTTCTCGCCGGCGCGGTGGCGGCGCTCTACGGCGTCGCCAACGGCATCATGACCATCGTCCGCGGCATGGCGGTGCCGGAGATGCTGACGCGCGAGGCCTACGGGGCGCTGAACGGGGCGATCGCGCTGCCGGGCACGATCGCCAAGGCGCTCGCGCCGGCGGCCGCCGCGCTGCTGTGGCAGTGGAGCGGCTCCTACGACGCGGTGATCGCGGCGGCCGTGGTCGGCGCCACCGTCCTCGTCGCCGGCTTCTGGACGGCGGCCCTCGCCGGCCGGCGGGACTGACCGCCGGCCGCGCATGCGGGAGGCCTCACCCCCCGCGGGGCGCCGCCGCGGGCGCGGCAGGCTCGGTCGGCCGCACCCGGGCCCCGCGCTCGTACCAGCCGCGGCTGGCGTTGACGACCGCGACCAGCGTCAGCATCACCGGCACCTCGATCAGCACGCCGACCACGGTCGCCAGCGCCGCCCCGGAGTTGAAGCCGAACAGGCTGATCGCGGCCGCCACGGCAAGCTCGAAGAAGTTCGAGGCGCCGATCAGCGCGGACGGCCCGGCGATGCAGTGCGCCTCGCCGGTCACGCGGTTGAGGAGGTAACCAAGGCCGAAGATGAAGTAGGCCTGGATCGCGATCGGCACCGCCAGGAGCGCGATCACCAGCGGCTGCTCGATGATCTGCTCGCCCTGGAAGGCGAACAGCAGGACGAGGGTGGCCAGCAGCGCGATGAGCGAGAGCGGCTGGATCCGCCCGAGGAAGGCCTCCAGCCTGGCCCGGCCGGAGGCGAGCAGCCGGGCGCGCAGCAGCTGGGCGATGATCACCGGCACGACGATGTAGAGCACCACCGAGAGCAGCAGCGTGTCCCAGGGCACCACGATCGCCGAGAGGCCGAGCAGCATCGCCACGATCGGCGCGAAGGCGACCACCATCACCGCGTCGTTCAGCGCGACCTGGCTCAGCGTGAAGTGCGGCTCGCCCTTGGTCAGGTTCGACCAGACGAACACCATCGCCGTGCAGGGCGCCGCGCCGAGCAGGATCAGGCCGGCGATGTAGCTCTCGATCTGCGCCTCGGGGAGCCAAGGCCGGAACAGCCAGCCGATGAAGATCCAGCCGAGCATGGCCATGGTGAAGGGCTTCACCGCCCAGTTCATGAACAGGGTGACGCCGATGCCGCGCCAGTGCGCGGTGACCTGCCGCAGCGAGGCGAAGTCGATCTTCATCAGCATCGGGATGATCATCAGCCAGATCAGCACCGCCACCGGCAGGTTGACCTTGGCCACCTCCGCGCCGCCGACCGCCTGCGCAAGGCCGGGCGCGACGTGCCCCAGCGCGATGCCGGCGACGATGCACAGGGCGACCCAGAGGGTGAGCCAGCGCTCGAAGAGGCTCATGCCGCGTCTCCCGCGGCGCGCGCGCCGGCCTCGTCCGTTCTGCCGATCGCGTCCAGCCGCTTCTTAAGCGCCAGCCGGTCGAGGCTGGCCAGCGGCAGGTTGACGAAGATCGAGATGCGGTTGGTGAGCATCCGGTAGGTATCGGCGAAGGCGACCGCCTTGTCGGCGTCGGAGCCTTCCACGGCGGCGGGGTCGGGCACGCCCCAGTGGGCGGTCATCGGCTGGCCGGGCCACGCCGGGCAGGCCTCCGCCGCGGCGCTGTCGCAGACGGTGAAGACGAAGTCCATCGTCGGGGCGCCGGGCGCGGCGAACTCGTCCCAGGACTTCGAGCGCAGCCCCGCCGTCGGGTGGTTCAGCTTCTCGAGAAGCCTCAGCGCGAAGGGGTTGACGGTGCCCTTCGGCTGGCTGCCGGCCGAGAAGGCGCGGAAACGGCCGGCGCCCTCGCGCTCGAGGATCGCCTCGGCGAGGATCGAGCGGGCGGTGTTGCCGGTGCAAAGGAACAGCACGTTGTAGAGGCGGTCGGCCATCGGGGGGTCCTCAGTCGCAGCCGGAGGCAGTGACCCGCGCCGGCGCTGCGAGGCCGGCGCAGACCTCCGGCCGTCCGCCGCAGCAGTCGGCCGTGAGGAAGGTGACGAGATCCCGGACCCGCCCCATGTCCGCCGTGTAGAGGATGTTGCGACCCTCCCGGCGCGAGGTGGCAAGGCCCGCGCGCTCGAGCGTGGCGAGGTGAAAGGACATCGCCGTCGGCGGCACCGCGAGTTCGGCCGCGATCTCCCCCGACGGGACTCCGTCCGGGGCGCGGCGGACCAGCAGGCGGAAGGCGTCGAGCCGGACCTGATGGCCGAGGGCGACGAAAGCGGGCACGGCCTGGACATCGCTGAACATGGGATCCTACAAGCATGCTTGTGGTGTCACAGTCAATCGGCCACCTTTGTGCCGCGTGGCGTGCGCGGGGCCCTCGGATGCGGTAGTCTCTTAGGAAACAACGGCGGCCCGCCGGGACGGGCGCCGAGGGAGGGGTCATCCATGCAGGACCACGACCGCCTTTCGAGGCGCGCGGTCGTCCTGGGGCTTGCGGCCGCAGCCGCGCCCGTCCGGCCGTCGCATGCGGGCGGCCCGGCGCTGCGCTTCGGCCTGACGCCGGTGTTCCTGTCCTCCGACCTCGAGCTCCTCGACCGGCTGAAGGCCTATCTCGGCCAGGCGACCGGCCGGACGGTGGAACTCGTCACCCGGCGCACCTACCAGGAGATCACCACCCTCCTGGTCTCGGGCGAACTGGACGCCGCCTGGATCTGCGGCTACCCCTTCGTCAGCTTCCGGGACCGGCTGGCGCTGGTCGCGGTGCCGGTCTGGCGCGGCCGGCCGCTCTACCAGTCCTATGTGATCTGCGAGGCGGGCCGGGAGGCGGCGGGCCTCGTCGACCTTCGCGGCGACGTCCACGCCTTCTCCGACCCGGACTCCAACTCCGGCTTCCTCGTCACCGCCGCCGAGCTCGCCGCCATGGGAGAGCGGCCGGAGACCTTCTTCTCCCGGACGCTCTACACCTACGGCCACCGCAACATCGTCCGCGCCGTCGCCTCCGGGCTCGCCGCCTCGGGATCCGTCGACGGCTATGTCTACGAGGTGCTGCGCGAGGTGTCGCCGGAACTGGTCGCCCCGACGAGGGTGGTCCGGGCCTCGGGCTGGAAGCCGTTCCCGCCCGTCGCCTGCCCGCTGGCCTTCGAGGACACCCCGGGCACGACGGCGCTGCGCGAGGCGCTGCTCGCCATGCCAAAGGACGAGGACGGCCGCGCGGTGCTTTCCATGCTCCGCCTCGACGGCTTTACGGTGGAGCCCGCCGGCTTCTTCGATCCGATCGCCGAGGCGGCGGACGCGGTGCGGAGGCTCGGATGAGGATCTCCGCCGGACGCGCCCTGCCGCTCGCGGTCAAGATCCCGCTGCTCGTCGCGTGCCTGATGGTGGCGGTCGGCGTGGTGGCGTCCGAGCGCGTGCTCGCCCGGCTGCAGGAGGCGCAGGAACGCCAGCTGGCGGACCTCAAGGACGCCTATCTCGACGGGCTGTCGTCCTCGCTCGTCGATCCCGTCCTGCGCGCCGACCCCTGGGAGGTGTTCGACATTCTCGACCGGGCGAGCGGCCTCTACGCGGCGGTCCGTCCGCTCGACACGATCGTGCTGGACGGCGCGGGCAAGGTGCTCGCGGCATCCGATCCGCGGCGCCATCCGATCGGCTCCGACCCGCCGCGCGGGCCCGCCGGCGCGGCTGTGGATGACGCGCTGGTGGACGAGGAGAGCGGCCGCGCCTACGCCGGCCGGGTGCTGGTGGTGGAAGGCCGGGAGGTCGGCTCTATCCTGGTCGCCATCGACGCGGCGCCGATCCTGGAGGAGCGGCGCCAGGTGATGTGGACCCTCCTGGTCTCCAACGGCGCCGTCACCCTCGGGGCGGCGGCGCTCGGCTGGTTCGCCGTGCGGCGGATGGTCAGCCCGCTCAACATCCTCAACGGCCGGCTCGAACGGGCGCTCGACGGTCGCGCGGAGCCGATACCGGACGAGGACATCGCGGGGGCGAACACCGAGACCGGCCGCCTCTTCCGCAGCTACAATGCCCTTGCGCGGGGCCTTGCGGAGCGCGATGCGCTGCTCGCCAAGGCGGCCGAGGAGGAACGCCTCGCCAGCCTCGGGCGGCTCGCCTCGGGGATGGCGCACGAGATCAACAACCCGCTCGGCGGGCTCTTCAACGCGCTCGACACGCTGAAGGTCCACGGCGAGCGGGAGGACGTGCGGCGCAGCACCATCGACCTCCTGGACCGGGGGCTGCGCGGCATTCGCGACGTGGTCCGCTCGACTCTCGCCACCTGGCGGGCCGACCGCGAGCCGCGCGCCTTCCGCCAGGCCGACCTCGACGACCTTGCCCTCCTCATCCGGCCCGAGGTCGCCCGCAAGGCCGTCGACCTGGAGGTCGCCGGCAGGCTGGAGGGCGAAGTGCCGGTCGACGCGATCCGCCTGCGGCAGGTCCTCCTCAACCTCGCGCTCAACGCCTGCCGGGCCGTTCCGGAGGGCGGCGCCGTCCGCATCTCGCTCGTCGCCGACAGGGATGCGCTCGCGGCGACGGTGGACGACTCCGGTCCCGGGCTTCCCGAGGAGGCCGACCGGATCCTCGCCGGAACCGCCGGCGCTGGCGCCGACCGCGGCGGGCTGGGGCTTGCCATCACCTCCCGGATGATCCGGGACCTCGGCGGCACGGTGACCGCCGGGCGATCGCCGCTCGGGGGCGCCTCGATCCGGGTAACCATCCCCCTCCGCCACCGCCCCGACCTGGAGGCCAGAGATGTCGCTTGAAGGGCGCAGCGTCGACATCATCGAGGACGACCCCATCATGGGCGAGTCGCTCGTCCAGCGGCTTGCGCTGGAGGGCGTCACCGCCCGCTGGTGGCGCGACGGACGCGAGGCGCTGGCCGGGGTCGGGCGGACGCCGCCGGAGGCGGTCGTCTGCGACATCCGCCTGCCGGATCTCTCCGGCGAGGACGTCTTCCGCGAGATCGCCGGGCGAAGGGGGGCGCCGCCGTTCCTGTTCATCACCGCGCACGGGGACGTCGACCAGGCCGTCCGCCTGTTGCGCGGCGGCGCCGGCGACTACCTGACGAAGCCCTTCGAAATGGCCGATTTCCTGCGCCGGCTCGATTCCATCCTGCCGGCGAGGACCGACGAGGCGAATGGCGCCCTCGGCGTTTCGCCGGCGATCCGCGAGCTGGAGCGGATGCTGCGCCGGCTGGCGCGCGGCCGCACCACCGTCCTCGTCACCGGCGAGACCGGCTCGGGCAAGGAGGTGGCCGCCCGCTTCCTGCACGACCTCGGCCCCGGCGGCCCGTTGATGGCCGTCAACTGCGCGGCGATCCCGCCGGATCTCATGGAGGCGGAACTCTTCGGCCACGAGCGCGGCGCCTTCACCGGAGCCACCCAGCGCCATCTCGGCTACGCCGAGCGGGCCGGCACCGGCACCCTGTTCCTCGACGAGATCGGCGAGCTTTCCCCGGCCCTCCAGGCCAAGCTGCTCCGGCTCATCGAGGAGCGCTGCTTCCACCGGGTGGGCGGCGAGCAGCGGATCGGGTTCCACGCGCGCGTCGTCGCCGCGACCAACGCCGACCTCGAGGCCATGGTCAGGCAGGGGCGGTTCCGCGAGGACCTCTACTACCGGATCGCCGTGGTCACGGTGACGATGCCGCCGCTCCGCGAGCGCGGCGAGGACATCCGCTGGCTTCTCGACCGCTTCGTCGCCGAGGCGATCGAGGCGGCGGGATCGGACCTTTGCGGCACCAGCACCCTCGCGGAGGAGGCCGCCCTCGCCCACCACTGGCCCGGCAACGTCCGCGAGTTGCGCAACCGCGTCGAGCGCGCGGTCGCGCTCTCGCTCGGCCCCCGCATCAGCCCGGGCGACCTCTTCCCCGAGCGCGGTCCCGACCCGGACTTCGGCGACCGGATGCCGTCGCTGGAGGAGGTGCGCCTCGCCGCCGAGCGGCGGCACATCCGCCGGGCGCTGGAGGCGAGCGGCGGCGAGATCGGCGTGACGGCGGCGTCCCTCGGGATCTCCCGGACCACCCTGTGGGAGAAGATGCGCAAGCTCGGGATCGGCTGAGCCGGCCCGGGGGCCCGGCGACCCGCCATGTTCGCAAATCCGGACATGCTGCGCCGCCGTCGGTTCGGGGATCCGGACGCCGGCGCCCGAAAACCCTTCTTCGATCAACGGCGGCCGTGGAACCGGCGGTGGCACGCCGCCTGCACCCCTCTGGCCAAGGAACCCCAAGGTTCCGATCGAGGGAGGACTATCGATGAAGGGATGCGACAAGCTCGTCGACGTCGGCCGCCGCCAGTTCCTGCGCGGCGCCGGCATCGCCACCGTCGGGGCGGCGACCGCCGCCGTGACCGTGCCGGTCCAGGAGGCGAAGGCACAGACCGCGCTGGCGCGGGTCAGCTATCCGTCGAACCGCCTCGCCAACCTGTCCGACCTCAAGGTCGACGAGCCGCTCGCCGTCGCCTACCCGGACGACGACGCGCCGGGCGTGCTGATCAAGCTCGGCCGCGCGGTGCCCGGCGGCGTCGGGCCCGACGGCGATGTCGTGGGCTTCACCACGACCTGCCCGCACAAGGGCTTCCCGATGACCTACGACGCCTCCGACCGGACGCTGAACTGCCCCGGCCACTACTCGCGCTTCGACTGCGAAGCCGGCGGCCAGCAGGTCTGGGGCCATGCCACCCAGAACCTCCCGCAATACGCGCTCCGCGTGGACGAGAAGGGCGACATCTACGCCGAGGGCGTTGACGAGCTCCTCTACGGCCGCCTGTCCAACGTTCTCTGAGGGAGGGTGAACCCATGGCCTACAAGCGTCAGATCGACCGCCTCCCGATCATCCCGGCGAACGCCCGGAAACAGACCGCGGTCTGCCACTTCTGCATCGTCGGCTGCGGCTACACGGCCTACAGCTGGGACGCCAACACCCAGGGCGGCACCGCCCCGGGGGAGAATGTCTTCGGCGTCGATCTCGCCGCCCAGCAGGCCGCCGAGACGGAGGCCTGGTACTCTCCGTCAATGTACAACATCGTCAAGCAGGACGGCAGGGACGTCCACCTGGTCATCAAGCCCGATCCGAACTGCGTCGTGAACTCCGGCCTCGGCTCGGTGCGCGGCGCGCGGATGGCGGAGATGAGCCACTCGAAGGCGCGCAACACCCAGCTCCAGCGCCTCACCGACCCGCTCGTCTGGCGCTACGGACAGATGCAGCCGACCTCGTGGGACGACGCGCTCGACCTCGTCTCCCGGGTCACCAGCGCGGTGATCGACGACCAGGGCGAGGACGGGCTCATCGTCTCCGCCTTCGACCACGGCGGGGCTGGCGGCGGCTACGAGAACACCTGGGGCACCGGCAAGCTCTACTTCGGCGCCATGAAGGTGAAGAACATCCGCATCCACAACCGGCCGGCCTACAACTCGGAGGTCCACGGCACCCGCGACATGGGCGTCGGCGAACTCAACAACGCCTACGAGGACGCCGAGCTCGCCGACACCATCGTCGCTGTCGGCACCAACGCGCTGGAGACCCAGACCAACTACTTCCTGAACCACTGGGTCCCGAACCTGCGCGGCGCCACCGTCTCCAAGAAGCAGGAGCTGATGCCCGGCGAGCCGCACGCGGCCGCGCGCATCATCATCGTCGACCCGCGCCGGACGGTGACGGTCAACGCCTGCGAGTTCGAGGCCGGCAAGGACAACGTACTGCACCTTGCGATCAACTCGGGCACCGACCTTGCCCTGTTCAACGCGATCTTCACCCACATCGCCGACAAGGGCTGGGTCGACCGCGACTTCATCGAGGCGAGCACGCTGCGCGAGGGCCGCGACCGGCCGCCGCTCTACCCGGCGCGCGGCGTCTCCGAATCGAACCCAGGCCACCTCACCAGCTTCGAGGATGCGATCGAGGGCAACCGCATCACGCTCGAGGAGGCCGCGGCCATCTGCGGCGTCAGCGCCGAGGACATCGCCAAGGCGGCGGAGTGGATCGCCGCGCCGAAGGAGGGCGGCGCCCGCCGCCGGGCCATGATCGGCTACGAGAAGGGGCTGATCTGGGGCAACGACAACTACCGCACCAACGGCGCGCTGGTGAACATCGCGCTCGCCACCGGCAACGTCGGCCGGATGGGCGGCGGCTGCGTGCGCCTCGGCGGCCACCAGGAGGGCTACGTCCGCCCCGCCGACGGCCACGTCGGCCGGCCCGCCGCCTACGTCGACCAGCTGCTGATCTCCGGCAGGGGCGGCGTCCACCATGTCTGGGCCTGCGACCACTACAAGACCACGCTGAACGCGCAGGAGTTCAAGACCGTCTACAAGAAGCGGACCGACATGGTGAAGGACGCCATGAACTCGGTCCCCTACGGCGATCGCGACGCGATGGTGAACGCCATCGTCGCGGCGATCCGCCAGGGCGGCCTGTTCTCGGTCAACGTCGACATCGTGCCGACGAAGATCGGCCAGGCCGCGCATGTCGTCCTGCCGGCGGCCACCTCCGGGGAGATGAACCTCACCTCGATGAACGGCGAGCGGCGGATGCGCATCACCGAGCGCTACATGGACCCGCCCGGCAACGCCATGCCGGACTGCCTGATCGCCGCCCGCCTTGCCAACCACATGGAGCGCGTGCTGCGGGAGAAGGGCCAGGAGGCCTACGCCGACCAGTTCAAGGGCTTCGACTGGCGGACGGAGGAGGACGCCTTCATGGACGGCTACCACGCCAACGCCCACGGCGGCGAGCACGTCACCTACGAGCGGCTTCGGGCGATGGGCACCAACGGCTTCCAGGAGCCGGCGGCGGCATTCGAGGACGGCAGGATCGTCGGCACGGCAAGGCTCTACACCGACGGCGTGTTCTCCACCGACGACGGCAGGGCCCGCTTCATGGACGCGCCATGGCGCGGACTGCAGGCGCCCGGCAAGGAGGAGCAGAAGGCGCGGTTCAAGTACCTGATCAACAACGGCCGCACGAACCTCGTCTGGCAGTCGGCCTACCTCGACGTCCAGAACGAGCTCGTCACCGACCGCTGGCCCTACCCCTTCATCGAGATGAACCCGGACGACATGGCCGAGCTCGGCGTGAAGGCCGGCGACCTCGTCGAGGTCCACAACGACGCCGGGGCGACGCAGGCGATGGCCTACCCGACCCCGACGGCCCGGCGCGGCGAGACCTTCATGCTGTTCGGCTATCCGACCGGCGTGCAGGGCAACGTCGTCAACGCCGGCACCAACGAGCTGGTCATCCCCAACTACAAGCAGACCTGGGGCGACATCCGCAAGATCGCCGACGCGCCGGAAGGCGTGCGGCACCTCTCCTTCAAGTCGAAGGAATACCCGGCCTGACCGGCCACGACGCAGGACCGTCCGGCTCCGGCCGGACGGTCGCCTGGGGCGGCGCCTCCGGCCGGCCGCCGCTTCGACCAGGCCGCCACGGGCGGCGATGATCTCCCCATCGATCACGTGGATGCCGGGGCCGGGTCATCCGACCAGCGCCGCGCGGAGCGCCGGAATGTCGCCGAGCACGTGGTCGACGAAGGCCGCGACGCGCGGGGAGCCCCTGAGATCCGGGTGCGTCAGCACATACCAGCTGCGCGTGAGCTCCGGCACGGGCGGGAGCACCTGCACCAGCGTCTCCTCCGCGTCCCCCAGCGTCGTCGGCAGCGGGGCGACGCCGACGCCCGCCCTCACGGCCGAGAGCGTTCCGAGCATGCTGTCGCTCCGGCTGACGATCCGGGCCGCCGGAACCGCCTCCCGCAGCCACCGGGCGGCGCGGTGGTTCTCCATGATGCCGTCGAAGCCGATCAGGTCGTGGTGGACGAGATCGGCGACGTTGCCGGGCCTGCCGTTCCGCTGCACGTAGCTGCGGCTGGCGTAGACCGCCCAGACGGAGTCGCAGACCTTGCGGCCGACGAGGCTCTCGTCCGTCGGCTCGCCCGAGCGGAAGGCGACGTCGGCCTCTCCGCGGGCGATGTCGAGATAGCGGTCGCTGGTGACGAATTCGATGCCGAGCCCGGGGTAGCGCTCGCGGAACCGGTCGACGAGCCCCGTGGCGACGAGGCGCGGGACCGTCGGCTCGGGACAGGTCAGCCGGACGACGCCGACCAGGTCGTCCTTGAGGACCCGGATCTGCCGTTCGAGCGCCTCCACCGCGCCCTCGACGGCGAGCACCCGGTCGATCAGCGCCTCGCCGAGTTCGCCGAGGCGGTAGCCGCTCGGGTGGCGGCGGACCAGCGGCAAGCCGACCGCCCGCTCGAGTTCGGCGAGGCGGCGGTGGACGGTCGACTGGTTGACCCCGAGCGCGCGGGCTGCGGCGAGCGTGCTGCCGTGGCGGGAGACCGCGATGAGATGGCGAAGGTCGCTCCAGTCGAACATGCCCGAGTTATGCACTTCTGCGCAGGCGTTCCGCAATCTCGCTGCTGCCGGGCGGAGTGCCGCGCCGCTAGCCTTCTCCCGACACCCGAGGGAGGGCACCATGCAGGAGAAGACGAGCGTCGAGACCATGATCGCGGGGCTTTCGGTCGGCATCACCCGGACCGCCCGGGACAGCGGCATGGCCAGGCTCACGCCGATCCACCGGCAAGCCGTCGCGGGCATGCCGACCCGTGCCGAGCAGGAGATCCGCGTGCTGCACGCCACGCTGCTGCCCGGCGACGTGACGCCCCGGCATAGCCACCGCCATCCGGTGACCGTCTATGTCACCGAGGGGACCTTCACCCTGGCGCTGGACGGGCGCGAGCCGGTGGCGATCGCGGCGGGCGAGGTCTTCGTGGAACCCGCCGGGATCGCCATGACGGGCCGGAACGACGGCGACGTGGCGGCGCGGATGGCGCTGTTCTACGTCTGCGATCCGGGGGCGCCCTTCGCCGATCCCGTGGACGACGGCTGAGGCCCGGCGTCGGCGCCGCGCTCCGGCGCGTCGGCGGCCAGGACAGCGCCGGGAGGCGGACATCCGTCCCGGGCAACCTCACGCCGCCTCAGGCGAGCGCCGCGATCACCTCCTCGGTGCGGGTCACCAGCGCGACGTTCTGCAGGGCGTAGTTGATCGAGGCGTTGTGCCAGTCGGCGTTCATGGTCGAGCAGCCGTCCTCGGGGATCACCATCACGTAGCCCTTGTCGGCACCGGTCCTTGCGGTGTGCTCGATCGACATGTTGGTCCAGGCGCCGGTCTCGATGAGGATGTCGCGGGCCTCGGCCTTGAGGATCGTCTCGAGGCTGGTGCCCTCGAAGGCGGACATCCGCATCTTCTCGACCACGTGGTCGCCCGGGGCGGGCTCGAGCCCCGGCACCGGCGCCGCGCCCCAGGTGCCGCGGACCATCGCGTTGGTGTCGAGGACGCCCTCGAACAGCGGCGCGTTGAGGGTGAGGCCCTTCGCCCCCGGCGGCACCACGAAGTGGACGTGGATCACCGGCACGCCGAGCTCGCGGCAGCGGGCGGCGAGGCGGGCGATGTTGGCGATGGCGTTCTGCTGCCGGCAATGGTCGGGAGAGCCCGAGGCGGCGAAGGCGCCGCCGTCCATCACCACGTCGTTCTGCATGTCCTGGATGATCAGGGCGCAGCGCCGCGCGTCGAGCCGGAGGTCGGACCCGCCGGCCGGCGACCGCGCCGCCTCGGCTCTCGCCGCCGGCGGACGGGCCCGCATGAAGGGCTCGTTGCGCGGTCCCACCTTGACGTCGACCGCGTAGACCGAGGTGGAGGCGCAGACGTAGAGGGTGCGCCAGTCCGCGCCGCCCCAGTGAAGGTTCGCCGGAAGCTCAGGGATCGACACCTTGCCGATCAGCCGGCCGTCCGGGTCGTAGACCCAGATCCCGCCGGGCCCGGTGCACCAGACGTTGCCCTCCGCGTCGCACTTCATGCCGTCGGGCACGCCCGGCAGCAGCGTGTCGCGGATGCCGCTCGCGAAGACGCCGCGGTACTTCAGCCGCCCGTTTGGCTGCACCTCGTAGACGCGGATGTTCGCCTGGTCGGTGTCGTTGACGTAGAGGAGGCTCTCGTCGGGCGAGAAGCAGAGCCCGTTCGGCTGGGTGAAGGTGTAGCGGTCCACCACCAGCTGCGGCTCAGACCCGGGGCGGGCGCCGGGCGGGATCCGGTAGACCCCCTGGAAGCCCAGCTCGCGCGGCCGCTCGACGCCGTAGACCGGCATCCGGCCGTACCAGGGGTCGGTGAACCAGATCGAGCCGTCCGACTTCACCACGATGTCGTTGGGCGAGTTGAGCTCGCGCCCCTCGAACCGGCTCGCCAGAACCTCCCGCCGCCCGTCTGCCCCGATGCGGACGACCGAGGAGGTCGCGTGCTCGCAGACGAGGAGGTTGAGGTCGGCGTCGTAGGTGAGGCCGTTGCCCTTGTTGGAGGGCCGCGCCACCTCGCGCACGCCCGCCCGGTCGAGCCGCCGGCGCACGTCCGCCGGCATGTCGGAGAACAGGAGATAGTGGTCCGCCGGGTGCCAGATCGGCCCCTCGGTGAAGGCGAAGCCGCTGCCGGCCTGGCGCACGGGTGCGTGCTCGTCCACCAGCCGGCGGAAGCCCGGTTCGAGTGCCTCGTGCGCCATCGTCGCCTCCCTCAGGCCGGAAACCAGTCGCGCCGCGGCACCGTCTGGCTGACCGGGCCGGGCACCGCCATGTCGAGCCGGCCGACCACCTGGCCCCGCTCGATCTTCGCCGGCTTGTCGTGCACCGGCAGCAGGAACTTGGAAGAGTTGAGCAGCTTCTTGATCGCCGCCTTCTCCGAGCGCTTCGAGCCGGCGTGGTTGCCGGTCACCTGCGGCTCGTGGAAGTTCACCTGGAAGAGCGGCTCGACGATCTGGTCGTTGAAGTCGTAGATCACGTCGCCGCAGATGGTGGCCAGGCCCTCGGCGGTCTCGACGTGCACGTTCATCGATCCCTCGGTGTGGGCGTTCGCCGCCTCCATCACCACGCCCGGCATGATCTCGACCGGGCCGGAGAGCTCCAGGTCCTCGAAGCGCAGCGCGTGGCGGGTGTGCAGCCGCTCCACGAGGTGCTGGATGTCGGGCTTGGGATACTGCGGGTGCATCAGGCCCGAGACCGAGCACTCCATCTCCCGGCGGTTGATGACCACCGTGGTGTTCATCGGGAAATGGTCGTCCTTGCCGGCGTGGTCGATGTGGAGATGGGTGTGCAGGATGTAGCGCACGTCGCCGGGCTTCACCCCATGGCGGGCAAGCTGGCGCTCGATCATGTTCTCGTGGAACTGGAGGCCGCGCATGCCGAGCGTCTCCATGATCGCGTTGTCGCGATAGCCGGTGTCGACCACGATCGGGTACTGGCCGCCGAGGATCAGGAAGCCGTAGACGGGCACGCGCCGCGTGCGGCCGCAGTCGCGGGCGAGCACCAGGAAGCTCGATTCCAGTTCGATGTCGCCGTAGTCGAGCAGCTTGATCTCGAGCGCCATGCCTCTCCCCTCCCCTTGTCGTTCAGAGCCGGTAGACCCGGCATGCGGTGTCATGGAAGATCGCCCGCCGCTCCGCCTCCGAAAGCCCGCCGGCCGCCTGCCGGTGCGCCTCGAGAAGCGGGGGATAGCCGGTCCAGAGCTTCTCGATGGGGAAGTTGGATCCCCACAGGCAGCGGTCGGCGCCGAACAGCGCGACGGTCTCGCCGACGAGCCAGCGGATGTGCTCCGGATCGTTGCGGTGGATGAAGGTGCCGAAGCCGGAGAGCTTGGCGACGACGTTCGCCCGCTTCGCGAGCAGTGCCAGGTTCTCGCGCCAGGCGGCGCGGCCCGGCTCCGAGAGGTCCTCGAGCATGCCGGCGTGCTGCAGCACGAAGGTGACCCGCGGGCAGGCGTCGGCGAGGTCCGCCGCCCCCGGCATCTGCCCGGCGAAGACCTGCAGGTCGAAGCTCCATCCGTAGTCGGCGAGGCGGGCGACGTTGCGCTGGACGAGCGGGTCGCGGCAGAGGTCCGGCCGGGCGGCGAAGCGGTAGAGCGGGTTCTCGTGCCAGTGGAACTGCTGGCGCACCCCGCGCAGCCGCGGGTAGCGCGCCAGCCGGTCGAGCGCCGGGCGCACGTCCTGGGCGGTCATGTCGGCGTAGCCGACGACGCCGTGCGGCCAGCCGGTCTCGAGCGCGACGCCCTCCAGCCAGGCCGCCTCGGCCTCGGCCCGGTCCGGCGGCCAGTTGGCCTGCACGTAGACGGCCTTCTCGACGCCGGTCCCGGCGATGTCGGCGAGGTATTCCGACATCGGATAGTCGCGGCGGATCGGCTCGTAGGGGCCGAAGATCCGCGGCTGCATCGGCCCAGCCAGCCAGGGCAGGTCCGCCTGCCGCCAGACGTGGAAGTGGGAATCGACCACCCTCATCGCCGCGCCCCCTTGGAGAAGGAGAGGATCTCGCGGGCGAGCGCCGGCGGCGCCGAGCCGTCGCCGAGGCGGTCGAGCATCGGCAGGATCGCCTGCATCGCCCCGGTCTCGGGCCGGTAGGCGGGGTCGGCGGCGAGCGGCGAGAGCCACAGCACCGACCAGGCGAGCGCCCGCATCTTCGCCATCGCCGCGACCAGCGCCTCCGGCCCGCCGCGCTCGAGGCCGTCGGAGACGACGATCACCAGCGCGCCTCGGGCGAAGGAGGCGAAGCGTGGCACCGAGAGGAACACCGACAGCGCCTCGCCGAGGCGCGTGCCGCCGTCCCAGTCGGCGACGAGGCCGGCGGCGAGGGCGAGCGCCTGAGCCCGGTTGCGGTGGCGCAGCGCCCGGGTGACGCGGGTGAGCCGGGTGCCGACGGTGAAGGCCTCCACCTGCTCGCCCGCCTGCACGAGGGCGTGGGCGAGGCCGAGCGCACCGTCGGTGCCGGCCTTCATCGAGCCGGAGACGTCGACCAGCATCAGCACGCGCCGCTGGCGGCTGTGCCGGCGCCGCGTCGGCAGCCGCGACACCTCGCCGTCGCGGCGGAGCATCTCGCGGAAGGTGCGGCGGGCGTCGACGAGCCGCCCCCTGCCGGGGGTGGTGCGGCGGGATCGCCGCCGCGGCAGGGCGGCCGGCACCGCACGGGCGAAGGCGCGCAGCATCGCGTCCTCGTCGCCGGCGGCAAGCTCGCGGGCGAACAGCCGCTCGGCGGCGGTGGCGTCCGCGCCGGAGGGATCCTCCTCGAAGGCCTCGGGCATCAGGTCGAGGCCGGCGGAATCGAAGGCCCGCGGCATCTCCTCCGGCTCGCCGAAGGCCGGCGCGGCAATGGCGCGGCCGAGGAATACCGCGTCGAAGACCTCGTCGAACCCGGCCCGGCGCTCCGGGCCGGGGCCGAAGACCGCGTGGGCGGCGCGGCGGATGTCGCCGAGCGAGCGGGGTCCGAGCAGGCCGACCGCGGCGACGAGGCTCTCGGTCTGTTCCGGCGAGGCCGGGAAGCCCGACGCCCGGAGCGCGGCGGCGAAGGCGAGGAACGGGGCGAGCGCGCGCGGCAGCCCGGCGGGCCCGGCGGCCGCGAGGGGATCGGCCGGGGTCATGCCGCCGCCCCGCCGAGGAGCGCCTCGAGCCGGGGCGCCATGTAGGAGAGGTCGTCCTGGTCCTTGAGGGCGACGCCGATCGCCCGGGCGAAGGCGCGCGGCCAGGCGACGCCCTGCTCGTGCAGCAGCGTCGCGGCTTCCGCCCACTCCACCGTCTCGGCGACGCCCGGGGGCTTGGCGAGCGGCTCGGCCCGGAGCGCCCCGACGGCGGCGACCACGCGGCGGGCGGTGTCGCGGGCGACGGTGGAGGCCCGCATCATCACGATCTCCGCCTCGAGATCCGGCCGCGGGTAGTCGATCCAGTGGTAGACGCAGCGCCGGCGCAGCGCCTCGTGCAGTTCGCGGGTGCGGTTGGAGGTGAGGATCACCACCGGCGGCTCGGCGGCGCGGATCGTGCCGCGTTCGGGGATCGACACGGTGAAGTCGGACAGGAACTCGAGCAGGAAGGCCTCGAACTCGTGGTCGGCGCGGTCGATCTCGTCGATCAGCAGCACCCGCTCGCGCGGCGCCTGGATGGCCATCAGGATCGGCCGGGCGATCAGGAAGTCGTCGGCGTAGAGGTTGACGTAGGCGTCCCCCGCCTGGCGGATCGCCAGCATCTGGCGGGGGAAGTTCCACTCGTACATGGCCGCAGCGGCATCGATCCCCTCGTAGCACTGCAGCCGGACCAGCTCCCGCCCGAGCACCGAGGCGAGCGCCTTCGCCGCCTCCGTCTTGCCGACGCCCGGCGCGCCCTCGAGGAGCAGCGGCTTGCCAAGGGCGAGCGCGAGATAGGCCGCCGTCGCCAGCCCCTCGTCGGCGATGTACTGGGCGTCCCGGAGGCTGCGCGCCAGCGGATCGGGCCCGTCGATGCCGAGGATGGAGCGGCGGACCGGCATCAGAGCGCCCTTCTCGGCCGCGCGCCGCCCTGGGCTTTCAGCGCCCGCAGCACCTTCTCCGGCGTCACCGGGAGATCGTCGATGCGCACGCCGACGGCGTCGTAGACCGCGTTCACCACCGCGGGCAGCACCGGGTTGGCGCACATCTCGCCGGGGCCCTTGCCCCCGTAGGGGCCGTCCGGGGCGGGCCGCTCGAGGACGCTGATGTGGTGCGGGGCGAGATCGCCGGGGCCGGGCATCACGTAGCTGTTGAAGTCCACCGGCCCGTGCTCGCGCGAGGGATAGTAGGGCTCCGTCGTCTCCCAGGCGGCGTGGCTCATGCCCATCCAGGCGCCGCCGCGCAGCTGCTGCTCGACGAGGCGCGGGTTGAGCGCGCGGCCGACCTCGTAGGCCGACTTCATGTCGACGACGGCCACCTCGCCGGTCTCGTCGTCGACCTCCACCTCGACGAGCATCGCCGCGTGGGCGAAGCAGGAGACCGGCGTCATCTCGCCGGTCTCCGGGTCGACGTCCGACAGCGGGATCAGGAAGATGCCGCGGCCGGCGATGGTGCGTCCCTGCTTGAACTGCGCCGCCTGCGCCGCCGCCATGGTGGTGATCGAGCGCGAGGGCGCGCCCTTCACGTGGATGTTGCCGCGCCCGTCGGTGACGAGGTCCGCCGGGTCCACCTCCAGTTCCTCGGCCGCCGCCTCCAGCATCACCGAGCGGGCCTCCAGCGAGGCCTTGATGACGGCGTTGCCCATGCGGTGGGTGCCGCGGGAGGCGAAGCTGCCCATGTCGTGCGGGCCGGTGTCGCTGTCGGCGGTGTCGACGTAGACGTCCTCGATCGGCACGCCCAGCGTCTCGGCCGCGATCTGGCGCGTGACCGACTTCATGCCCTGGCCGAGGTCGATCGCCGAGAGCGCGACGGTGAACTTGCCGTCCGGGTTGGAGTGCACCAGCGCCTGGCTCGGGTCGCCGCCGAGGTTCATGCCGATCGGGTAGTTGATCGCCGCGAAGCCGCGGCCGCGATGAAGCGCCATCACCGCCTCCTGAAGCCGGAGAGGGAGGAGAAGCGGAGCGCGCCGCTGCGGGCGGGAGCCGCCGGCGGCGGCGGCGGCGGCGGCGGCGGCGGCGGAGGCTCGGGCGGGCGCGAGGCGGCCGCCGGCTGCGGCGCGCGCGTCGGCGCCGGCGAGGAGGGCCGCGCCGGAGCCTGCGGCGGCCGCGCCGCGCCCGCCTTGCGGGCATAGCTGCCAGTGTCGAAGCCCTCGACCCGGCCGGTCTCGTCGGTGGCGGTGAAGGCGGGGATCCGCCCGCGCTCGCCGCCGCCGCCGGTGAGCGAGGAGGCCGCCCGGGCCTCGGCCGAGAGCCGCACGCCGGCCTTCTCGGCGACGACCTGGCAGCACTCGACCAGGGCGCAGTTCTTCGCCTCGCGCCGGTGGGCCTTCATGTCGCCGTCCCGGTAGGCGTTGAGGATGCGCAGCTCGATCGGGTTGATCCCGACCGCCTCCGCCACCTTGTCCATGTGCGCCTCGATGGCGAAGTCGACGCCGGTGATGCCGAAGCCTCGCATCGCCGTCGCCGGGGTGCGGTTTGTGTAGACGCAGTAGACGTCGGCGGACACGTTCGGGATCGTGTAGGGCCCGGGCAGGTGCCCGACCCCCTTGATGATCGCGTAGGAGGAGAGCCGGGTGTAGGCGCCGCTGTCGAAGTAGCCGGTGAACCTGCGGGCGACGATCCGCCCGTCGTTCATGACGCCGTCCCTGATGTACCAGCGCTCGGCCCCGCGCGGCGCGCCGACCTGCATCTCCTCCTCGCGGTCCCAGGCGTACTTGCAGGCACGGCCTGTCAGCGTCGCGCCGAGGATGGCGAGCGGCTCGTGGATGGAATCCACCTTGCCGCCGAAGCCGCCGCCGACCGTGCCGCCGACGAAATGGAGCCGCGAGGACGGCATCTCCAGCACCTTCGCCGCCGTGCCGAGGGAGAAGAACAGCGCCTGGGTGGACGTGTAGCAGACGTAGCGGCCGTTCTGCTCCGGCGCGGCGATGGCGCCGCAGGTCTCGATCGGCGCCTGCTCGATCGGCGACATCTGGTAGCGCCCCTCGACGACCTTGTCGGCCGTGCGGAAGGCCGCCTCGACGTCGCCGTAGCGCAGCTTCTGGTGGTCGTACTTGCCGTGGTAGACGAACTTGTTGCCCGGGTAAACGTCGCAGACCACCGGCGCGCCGGGCTTGATCGCCTCCTCCACGTCGAGGACGTGCGGCAGCGGCTCCCAGTCGACGCGCACCGCCGCCGCGGCCGCCCGCGCCTCGGCCTCCGTCTGCGCGATCACGGCGGCGACGGGCTCGCCCCGGTAGGCGACCTTGGTCTCCGAGAGGATCGGCTCGTCGTCGATGCCGAAGTCGAGCAGGCTCAGCAGCGTGTTGAGGTTGCGCGGCACGTCGCGGCCGGTGAGGACGCGGACGACGCCCGGCATCCGCTCCGCCTCCGAGGTGTCGATCCGCCGGATGCGCGCATGGTGGTGCGGGCTGCGGGCGCAGCGGATGTGCAGCAGCCCGTCGAACAGGTGGTCGTCGAAGAAGGGCGAGCGGCCGGTGACGTGGCCGAGGATGTCCTGGCGCCGCGTCGGCTTGCCGACCTCGTTCAGGTTGTCGTCGCGCTCGTTCGCGAAGAACTCCTTGCGGAACTCGATCATGCCCGGACCCTCCCCTCGGCGACCGCGAGGATCGCCTGGATGATCGGCTCGTAGCCGGTGCAGCGGCAGATGTTGCCGGCGATCGCCTCGACGACCTCCTCCCGGCTCGGCCGCGGGTTGCGGTCGAGCAGCGCGCGGGCGGAGACCAGCATGCCCGGGGTGCAGTAGCCGCACTGGGCGGCGAAATGCTCCATGAAGGCCTCCTGCAGCGGGTCGAGCCGTGCCCCGGCGAGACCCGCCGCCGTCTCGACGCGGCGCCCCTCCACCGTTTCGGCGAGGACCAGGCAGGCAAGCTGCGTCGCCCCGTCGACGACGACGGTGCAGGCGCCGCAGGTGCCCTGGCCGCAGCCGTACTTCGGCGACAGGTCGCCGACGCCGCGGCGCAGGAAGTCGAGGAGGTTCTGGCCCTCGTCGGCGAAGGCGGCGCGGTCCTGGCCGTTGAGGTTGAAGCTGACCGGTTTCTTCGCCATCAGCCCCGCTCCATCCGCTCGAGAAGGCGCTTCAGGTGCACGCCCGCCACCTCGCGCCGGTACCAGGTGCTGGCGAGCGCGTCGGTCGGCGGGTCGAGGCCCTCGGCCGCGACCTCCGCCGCCCGCGCGATCGTCGCCGCGTCGAGCGACTGCCCCTCGAGCACACGCTCGACGGAGGCGCCGCGCATCGGCTGCGGCCCCATCGACCCCCAGGCGAGGCGCGCGCCGCGAATGCGCCCGCCCTCGCGCGGCAGCAGGGCCGCGATCGACATCACCGAGACGCCCTTCGGCCGGATCCGGCTCACCTTGAGGAAGCCGAAGGCGCCGTCGCGCGGGCGCGGCACCTCGACGGCGGCGACGAGGCCCCCGCGCGAGCGCTCGCGCAGGAGGTCGTCGAGCGGCCGCGTCCCCATCTGCCCCGCCATCACCGCCTGCGCGCCGAGGGCGAGCAGGGCGACGGCGAAGTCGCCATAGGGGTGCGGCGCGAAGAGGTTGCCGCCGACCGTGCCCATGTTGCGCACCTGCGGACCGCCGACCGCCCGGGCGACCGGGTGCAGGAAGGCGAGGTCGCGGCTCTCCAGCACCCTTGCCATGGTGACGCCGGCGCCGATGGTGACGGTGGTCGCGCCCGGGCGGATCTCGGCGAGGCTCGGGTCGGTGGTCCTGACGATCCGGGGCGGCGCCGTGCCGGCGTTGACGTCCCGCATCACGATGGTGCCGCCGGCGAGGAACACCGCGCCGGAGCCGAGCATTCGCGCCGCCTCGGCGAGGGTCGGATAGGTCTCGACGGTGGTCATCGCCGCGCCTCCAGCCCCATGTGGGCGCGGATCGCGTCGAACCCGCCCTGGTAAATGTTCTCGCCGACCATGGTCCTGAGCTCCCTCTCCCGTCCGGGCGGGGTGTCGAAGCGCGATTCCCAGTGCCAGAAGGTGCGGTCGCCGTCCGTCACCGGCGCCAGGCGCACGTGGGCGACGTAGTTGAGCAACGGCACCGGGGTGTCGAGCAGGCAGTAGCTGAACGCGAGGTCGGCGTCGGAGAGGGTCAGCAGCTGCTCGCGCAGTTCCGAGCCGTCGGCGAGGTGGAAGCGGCGCACGCAGCCCACCCGGTCCGACGGCTGGCCGCGCTCGATGTGGCTGTCGGCGACCGCCGGGTGCCAGCGGTCATGGCCGTTGAAGTCCCTGAGGACCTCCCAGACCGCCTCCACCGGCGCCTCCAGAACGGTGCTCCTGACGACCTTGACCACGCCGGCCCCCTCAGGTTGCGAGCTGCCGCTTCAGCGCGTCGAAGCCGGCCTGGAACACGTCCCGGCCGATGCCGCTGACGAGGCCCTCGGCCTCCGCCTCCTCGCAGTCGAACTCGGCGGTCCACTCGGCGAAGGTCCGGTCGCCGTCGGTGACCGGGGTCAGCCGGAGCGTCGCCACGTAGTCGGTCAGCGGCATCGGGCTCTCCAGGATCGAGTAGGTGCAGAACATGTCGTAGTCGGAGAGGCCGAGCAGCTTCTCGCGGATGCGGTCGCCGTTCTGCAGGTGGAAGTCGCGCACGCAGCCGACCCGGTCGGCCGGCTCGGCGTTCTCGATCCGGCTGTCGCGGATGCGCGGGTGCCAGCGCGGCAGGCCGTTGAAGTCGCGGATGCGTTCCCACACGCGCGCGGCCGGGGCATCGATCACCGAGGAGATGTAGACCCGCGGCATGTCACTTCTTCTCCCCGGAATCCGGCTTCGCGGCCTGGCTCTTCTTGGCGTCCGAGGCGATCCGCTGCATGTCGGCCGCCTCGCGGATGAGGCCGCCCTGCTTGGAGAGGTTGCCGCCGTCGATGCCGATGTCGGAGAGCAGGCTGTCGATCAGCGGCGCCTGGACGCGGTAGCGGAGCGCCGAGTTGATGACCTCGTCGGTCGGGCTGCCGCCGCGGCCGTCGCCGCCGCCGTTCATGCCGTCGAGCTGCATGATCCGGATGTCCTGGATCTTCTCCAGCGGCTTGACGCTCGCCGCGACGATCCCCTCCACGTGCTCCAGCAGCTTGCGGCGGAACAGCGAGGCGCGGGCCGGGTCGGTGAGCACGTTCTCGGCCTCGTTGATGAGCCGCTGCGCCTCGGCCTCGACCGCGCGGCGGATGCGCTCGGCCTCGGCGATCAGCTTGGCCTCGGCGGCCGCCTTCTCAGCCATCAGCACGTCGACGGACTTGCGGCGGTTGGCCACCTCGGTCTCGCGGACGGTCTTGACCTTCTCCTCGGCCTCCGCGGCATGGGCGCGGGCGGCGTCGGCCTCGGCCCGGGCGGCGCTCTCCTCCAGGCTCTTGCGGTAGAGGATGATGGCCTTCTCCATCTGCTCGGTCTCGACCGCCTTCTCCCGCTCGATCTCGAGGCGCCGGCGCTCGGTCTCGTGGCCGATGCGGATCTCGTCGAGCCCGCGCTCGCTGGCGATGCGGGCGCGCTCGACGTCCTCCCGGCTCTCGATCTCGGCCTCGCGCAGCGCCTGCACGCGGGCGATCTCCAGCTGCTCCAGCGAGCGGCGCCGCTCCAGCCGCGCCGCCTCGACGGCGCGCTCGCGCTCCACCTCGGCGGTCTCGACCTCGCGCTGCGCGGTGATCTCGGCCTGGCGGACGCTGGCCTCGGCGGCGGCGCGCTTCGACTTCTTGTCGGCGAGCGCCACCACGCGCGCCTGCTCGGCCTCCTCGACGGCCCGGCGGCGCTCGATGTCGACCACCTCGCGGGTGCGTTGGCTGGCGATCCGCTCCTGCTCCAGCGCCAGCTCGGTCAGAACGCGCTTCCTCTCCACGTCCTCCCGGCGGGCGATCTCGGCCCCCTCAAGGTCGCGCTCGCGCTCGATCTCGCGGGCGCGGACCTCCTGCTCGGCGGCGATGCGCTCGGCCTCGAGCGCCCGCTTCTGGGCGATGCGGGCCTGCTCGACCGCCTCCTCGGCCGCGACCCTCGCCTCGTCGATCACCCGGTTGCGGGCGATCTCGCGGCTGCGGGTGTCCTCGTCGGCGGCGATGCGGCTGGCGGCGATCTGCTTCTCGCGGGCGATCCGCGCCGCCTCTACCGCCTCGCCGGCGGCGATCTCGGCGGCTTCGACGGCCTGCTGGCGCTCGATCTCGAGCTGGCGGATGCGCCGGTCCTCGCCGATCCGGGCCTCGTTGACCTGGGCCGCCTGCAGGATGCGCAGGCGCTCCACCGTCTCGCGAGCGGAGATCTCGGCCTCCTCCAGCGCCTGCTGGCGGGCGATCTCGCGGCGGCGGATCTCCTCCTCGGTGGCGATCCGGGTCTGGGTCAGCGCGAGGTTCTGGGCGATCCGCGCCTTCTCGGTCTGCTCGCGGGCCTCGATCTCGGCCTGCTCCGTCGCCCGCTGGCGCTCGATCTCCATGGCCTGGGTCTCGCGCTCCTTGGCGATCCGGGCCTCGGTGATCGCCATCTCCTGGGCGATGCGCGCACGCTCGGTCGATTCTCGGGCGGCGATCTCGGCCTCCTCCAGCGCCCTCTGGCGGGCGATCTCCTGGGCCTGGGTCTCCTGCTCGTTGGTGATCCGCGCCTCCTTGACGCTGCGCTCCTGGAGGATGCGGGCGGTCTCGGTGGACTGCTTGGCGGCGATCTCCTCCTCCTCGACCGCCTTCTGGCGGGCGATCTCGCGGGCGCGGATCTCGCGCTCGGAGGCGATCCGGGCCTCCGCGATCGCCCGCTCGTTGGCGATCCTCGCCTTCTCGATCGCCTCGCGGGCGGAGATCTGGGCGCTCTCGGCCTCGGTCTCGCGCTCGGCGCGCTCGCGGGCGAGTTCGGCCCGCTGCTGGGCGCGGCGGAACTCGACGTCGCGCTCCTGGGCGAGCCGCGCCTCCTCGCTGGCCCGCTCGATCTCCAGCGCCTCCTTCTCCGCCTCGAGGTTGCGGCTGCGGATGCGGATCATCGAGTCCTGCTCGATGTCGTTGCGAAGCTTGCGCCGCTCCTCGATGTCGCGGATCAGCGCGGTCAGGCCCTCGGCGTCGAAGCGGTTGGACGGGTTGAAGTATTCGAGCGCCGTCTGGTCGATGTCGATGATCGCGACGCTCTCCAGCTCGAGGCCGTTCTTCTCGAGGTCCTCCTGGGCGAGTTCCTTGACGCGGGCGACGTAGGTGTGCCGGTTCTCGTGCATCTCGCCCATCGTCATCTCGGCGGCGATGGCGCGCATCGCGCTCTCGAACTTGCCGGCGAGGAGGGCGTTCAGCGTCTCCGGGTCGCGGATCCGCCGGCCGAGGGTGGAGGCGGCCATGGCGACGGCCTGCCGCGTCGGCCGGACGCGGACGTAGAACTCCGCCTCGACGTCGACGCGCATGCGGTCCTTTGTGATCAGCGCCGAGTCCCTCGCCCGGCTGACCGCCAGCGGCACCGTGCTCATGTTGACCGGCGTGATGTCGTGGACGATCGGCCAGACGAAGGCGCCGCCGTCGATCACCACCTTCTCGCCGAGGAAGCCGGTCCGCACGAAGGCGACCTCCTTGGTGGAGCGGCGGTAGAGCCACTGCATCACCCAGTAGACGATGGCGATCACCACCACCGCGAGGATGAGCCACAGGATCAGCTGGCCGATGAGTTCCCCGGTCATAGTCTCCCCTCCCGCCGATCGTCTCAGCTGCCCTTGATGCGCTTGAAGGCGCGGGTCTGTTCGGTGAGCGCCACCTCGGCCGGCAGCCGCTCCATCGAGGAGGCGCCGTAGAAGCCGTGGCAGGTGGCGGTGTTCTTCAGGATGAACTCGGCGTCCCCGGGCATCGCCACCGGCCCGCCGTGGACGAGGATGATGGCGTCCGGCTTGACCTTGAGCGCCGCCTCGGCCCAGCGGTCGACCAGCGCCGGGCAGTCCTCGAGCTTCAGCGCCGTCTCCGCCCCGATCGAGCCGCCGGTGGTGAGGCCGAGGTGGCAGACGATGACGTCGGCGCCGGCCCTGGCCATCGCGGTCGCGTCGTCCTCGCAGAAGACGTAGGGCGTGGTGAGCAGGCCCTTCTCCCGGGCCCTGGCGATCATGTCCACCTCCAGCCCGTAGGACATCCCGGTCTCCTCGAGGTTCGCCCGGAAGGTGCCGTCGATGAGGCCGACGGTCGGGAAGTTCTGCACGCCGGAGAAGCCGATGCGCTTCACCTCGTCGAGGAACACGTCCATCAGCCGGAACGGGTCTGTGGCGCAGACGCCGGCGAGCACCGGGGTGCGCTTCACCACCGGCAGGACCTCGGCCGCCATCTCGACGACGATGGCGTTGGCGTCGCCGTAGGGCATCAGCCCGGCGAGGCTGCCGCGGCCGGCCATGCGGTATCGGCCGGAGTTGTAGATGACGATGAGGTCGATCCCGCCGGCCTCCTCGCACTTGGCCGACAGGCCCGTGCC
The DNA here is from genome assembly GCA_041687675.1 of Pleomorphomonas sp. Lineage (GTDB taxonomy): Bacteria > Pseudomonadota > Alphaproteobacteria > Rhizobiales > Pleomorphomonadaceae > JAWLBM01. Next base: position 64,110 of record JAWLBM010000007.1, read on the forward strand.
GGCGCCGCCGCCGACGATCGGCTCGCCGCGGGCGATCATCGCCCGGAATTTCTCCAGGATGGCGTCTCGGGCGATCATCGGCGGGCCTCCCGCTTGCGGGCCGGGCGGCCGCCGCCGTGCAGCGCGCGGAAGGCGTCGACGACGGCGGCGGCGAACTCGGGGTCGTTGATGTGGTGGGAAACGCGGATGAGCTGGCGCGCCGGCGTCTGGCGCACCGTCGCCTCCAGCGCCGCAAAGAGCGCCCGGCGGGCGGCCGGATCGTCGAAGGGCTGGCCGGGCGCGTCGAGCGCGGAGACGCCGCCCTCGGGCAGGAAGAAGCGGACCTGGCCCTCCATCTCGTTGAGGCGTCCGCCGATCCAGCGGCCCATCCGCTCGCACTCCTCCGCGGTGGTCCGCATCAGCGTGACCTGCGGGTTGTGCTGGTAGAAGCGGCGCTGGCGGTATTTCTCCGGCACGGTCTCCGGCGGGCCGAAGTTCACCATGTCGAGCGCGCCGACCGAGCCGACATAGGGCATGCGGGTGCGGATCACCGCGCCGAAGCGGTCCTCGGTGGCGGGGAACACCCCGCCCATCATCATGTCGCAGACCTCGGTGGTGGTGATGTCGATGACGCCGTCGACCTTGCCGCCGTCGATCAGCTTCTCCATCGACTGCCCGCCGATGCCGGTGGCGTGGAAGACGAGGCAGTCGAACGCGCCGCCGAGCAGCGCGGTGACCTGGCGGACGCAGGGCGTGGTGACGCCGAACATGGTGAGGCCGATGGCGGGCTTGCCAGGCTGCCGCGGCGCCGCGGCGCGGCGCGCCCTGACCATGCCGACCATCGCCTGGGCGGCGTTGCCGAGCACCTCCTCGGTGATGGCGTTGAGGCCCTGAACGTCCGCCACCGAGTGCATCATCATGATGTCGGCCGGGCCGACGTACTTGGCGACGTCGCCGCTCGCCACCGTGGAGACGATGAGCTTCGGCACGCCCACGGGCAGCGCCCGCATCGCCGGGGCGACAATCGCCGTCCCGCCGGAGCCGCCGGCGGCGATGATCCCGGCGATGCCCTGCTGGCGGGCCATCCAGCGGGCGAAGGCCAGCGTCATGCCGGCGACCGACTGGCCGCGGTCGCCGGTGAAGACGCCGGCGGCCCCGCGCGGGTGGAAGGCCGCCACCTGGTGCGCCGGGATCTCCGCGCCCGAATGGCCGCCGGAGGTGGAGAGATCGACCATCCGCACCGGCAGCCCGGCGGCGCGGATCAGGTCGCGCACGTAGCGCAGTTCCGCCCCCTTGGTGTCGAGCGTTCCGGCGACGAGGATGACGCTCTCGCCCGGCGCCGCCAGCGGGCGGATCTCCGGCTGGCCCGCGGCGAGCGACACCGGCCCGGCCGTGACGACGCGCGCGGTCCGCTCCAGCACCGGGACCGGCACGGGCTGCGACCAGCGGGTCGGCGGCGTCGGGTTGGACATGTAGATCTTCACCGGCCGCGGGCCGCCCGCCGCGGCGCCGGCCTCGGCCGTTCCGGCCCCGGCCTGCTCCGGCTCCGGCGTGTCCTCGTGGCCGTGGCGGCCGACGCCGAGGAGCCGCTGCTGCAGGTCGCGGTCGCCGGCGAGCGTGGCCGCCGGCGCGATGCGGTTGATCCGCCCATTGACCATGATCGCCACGTCGTCGGCGATCGCGCAGGCGACGCCGATGTTCTGCTCGATGACCAGCACCTCCATGTCGCCGTCCTCGGCGAGGCGGAGCAGCATCTCTTCCACCTGGGCGACGATCACCGGCGCGAGGCCCTCGGTCGGCTCGTCCATCACCAGCAGCTTCGGGTTGGTGAGCAGCGCGCGGGAGATGGCGAGCATCTGCTGCTCGCCGCCGGAAAGCTGGCCGCCGCCGTTGCCCTTGCGCTCGGCGAGGCGCGGGAAGGTGTCGTAGACCCGCTCCACCGTCCAGGCGCCGCCCCGGGTCGCGACCATCCTGAGGTGTTCCTCGACGGTCAGCGACCGCCACAGCCGGCGGCCCTGCGGCACGTAGCCGATGCCGAGGCGGGCGATCTCGGCGGAGGGGCGGCCGACCAGCGGCTGGCCGGCGAAGCTGATCGTCCCGGAGGCGACCGGCACCAGGCCGAGGATCGCCTTGCAGAGCGTCGTCTTGCCCATGCCGTTGCGGCCGACGACGGAGAGCACCCCGCCGTCGAGCCTGAGGTCCACCCCCTGCAGGGCGTGCGAGGCGCCGTAGAAGACGTTGAGCCCCCGGATCTCCAGCGCCGGGGCGCGGCCGCGCTCAGCCATGGCCGCCTCCGAGGTAGAGTTCCTGGACCTCGGCGTCGTCCTCGATCTCGGCCGGCGTGCCCTCCTTGAAGACGCGGCCGTTGTGCATCATCGTCACGCTCTCGGCGACGCGCAGCGCCACGTCCATGTCGTGCTCGATGATGATGAAGCCGATGTGCGCGGGCAGGCCGGTGAGGATGGCGACGAGTTCCCGCCGCTCGGTCGGCGACAGCCCGGCGGCCGGCTCGTCGAACAGGATGAAGCGCGGCGCGCCGGCGAGGGCGAGCGCGATCTCCAGCTGCCGCTGCTGGCCGTAGCTGAGCGCCGCGACCGGAACGTCCCGCGCGCCGGAGAGGTGGACCGCCTCGATCAGCTCGCCGGCCTGGACGAGAAGGGGGTCGCCCGCCCGCGGCCGGAACATCGAGAAGCGCCCGCGCGAGACGCCGCGGCAGGCGAGGTAGACGTTGTCGGCCACCGTCAGCCCGCCGAACAGCAGGCTGATCTGGTAGGTGCGCCTGAGGCCGCGGCGGATCCGCTCGTAGGGCGGGAAGTTCGTCACGTCCTCGCCGAAGAGGCGGATGGTGCCGGAGGTCGGCAGGAAGTCGCCGGTCACGCAGTTGAACAGCGTCGTCTTGCCGGCGCCGTTGGAGCCGAGCACGGCGCGCCGCTCGCCCGGCCGCACGGTGAGCGTCACGTCCGAGATGGCCGCGAGCGCGCCGAACATCTTGGTGACGCCCCTCAGTTCCAGGGCGTTGCCGGCGCTGACCGAGCCGAGCCGCTCGGCGGTGCTGCCACGGGTCTCGACGAGGCTCACGGCCGGCCTCCCTCGAGCGGGTCGCGGCGCGCCGCCCGCCGCGCCCGCCAGCGCTCCCAAAGGCCGAGCACGCCGTCGGGCGAGAAGAACACCACCGCGAGGAAACCGATGCCGATCAGCAGCTTGAAGCGCTCGCCGGACATCCCGAAGGCGGTCAGCACGTCGGGCGAGAAGGTGCGCAGGAGCACATAGATCAGCGCGCCGATGAAGGGGCCGATCGGCCGCGTCACGCCGCCGACCACGGCAATCACCAGGATGTCGATCACCGCCGGGATGCCCGCGGTGCCGGGCGAGATCTGCGCGTTCTGCCAGACCAGCAGGATGCCGCCGATCGCGGCGATCACGCTGGCGAAGGTGTAGGCGGCGATGCGGTGGGCGGTGACGTTGAAGCCGAGCGCCGCCATGCGCCGGGCGTTGTCGCGCACACCCTGCAGGGCGAGGCCGAAGGGCGAGCGCGAGACGTAGACCACGGCGAAGTAGCAGATCGCCGCCGCGCCGAGCGAGAGGTAGTAGAACGGGATCGGCTGCCGCCAGTCGACGCCGAACAGCTCCGGCGGGACGACCAGGTTGAAGCCGGAGTAGCCGTTGAAGATGCCGTAGTTCTGTCGGGTGAAGTAGAAGAAGGCGGCCGCGATCGCCAGGGTGATCATGATCGTGTAGATGCCCTCGGTGCGGACCGCCAGGGCGCCGACGATCGTCCCGAACAGCGCGGCCACGAGGATCGCCACCGGAAGGTAGACCCACCAGGGCAGGCCCATGCTGATCTCGGCCATGCCGGAGGTGCCGAAGATCGCGACCATGTAGCCGCCGAGCGCGGCGACCGACATCTGGATGAGGCTCACCATCCCGCCGTAGCCGGCGAGGAACATCAGGCTGAGGGCGATGATCCCGAGAATGAAGGTCCAGCCGAACACCTGGAACAGGATGAAGTCGTTGACGTAGACCGGCATCGTCAGGAGGACGAGGGCCAGCGCCCACCATTGCGCCGGGATCCGCTCGAGGAATGTCGGCTGGTAGCCGGTGGCGCTTCGCTCGGTGATGGACATCAGCGCCCCGCCCCGAGCAGGCCCTGCGGCCGGAACGCAAGCACCGCGGCCATGATGAGGAAGGTGAAGACGACCGAGTAGGTCGGCGCATAGACGAGGCCGAGCTGCTCGGAGAGGCCGATCACCACCGCGCCGATCGCCGCCCCCGGGATCGAGCCCATTCCGCCGACGATCACGACGACGAGGCTCGCCAGCAGGAAGCGGGTGTCCTCGCCCGGCGACAGCGACTGGAAGGTGCCGCCGACGATGCCGCCGATCCCGGCGAGCCCGGCGCCGAAGGCGAACACGGCGAGGAAGACGTACTGGATCCTGACGCCCGAGGCCGCCAGCATCTCGCGGTCGTCGACGCCGGCGCGGATCAGCATGCCGAGGCGGGTGCGGTTCAGCACCAGCCACATCGCCACCCCGATCACCACGGCGGCGACGAGGATGGCGATCCGGACCGCCGGGTACCTCAGGTAGCTGATCTCGCCGTCGGCCTTGACGGACGAGACCACCGGCAGCGTCACCGGCCCGCTCAGCCACTCCGGCGACAGGATGGTGTAGGACTGCCCGCCCCAGATCCACAGCAGCAGGTCGGCGATCACCACGGAGAGGCCGATCGTCACCATGGTCTGGCGGAGCTCCTCGCCCTCCATCCGCCGGAACACCTGGTTCTGCAGCACGAGGCCGAGCGCGGCGACCGCGACGAAGACCACCGGGAAGGCCAGCAGCCAGGAGCCCGTCGCCTCCGAGATCTCGAAGCCGAGATAGCCGCCGAGGAGATAGAGCGAGCCGTGCGCCAGGTTGACGTTGCGCATCAGCCCGAAGATCAGCGTGAAGCCGGAGGCGACGAGGAAGTAGAGCGCGCCGAGGGTGATGCCGCCGAACAGGGCGTTGAGGAAGATCCGCTTGCGCCCGAGCGCCTCCTCCAGGCCCTCCGGCCAGGGGGCGAAGACGAGCCAGAGGATCACCGCGACCAGGATCGCGATGATCAGCGACCAGACCGGGTATCTCCTGACGAAGCCTTCCATCCGAAGGGGTCCCAGCGGCTCGCCGGGCGAACGCCCGGACACGGGGGAGCCTAGCGCGGCCCGGTCCCGCCGCTCATACCCGACAGTCTCACATTTCGGCGCGGCGTCGGGAAAAGCCTCAGTGCGCCATGGCGATGTGGACGCTGCGCCGGTAGGCGGAGGGCGGCACCACCCCGTTGGCGATGAAGAAGCGGGAGAAGCTCGCCTGGCTGGAGAAGCCGAGGTCGAGGCCGATCTCGGCCACCGCCTCCTGGGTCTCCGCCAGCCGGTCGATCGCCCGCTCCATCCTGAGGGCGTTGAGGTAGAGGTTCGGCGTGAGGCCGACCTGGGCCCGGAACAGCTTGTAGAAGTGCGGCCGCGACAGCCCGACCTCGCGGGCGATGCCGTCGAGTTCGAAGGATTCGCCGACCCGGTCCTGCAGCAGCCGCAAGGCGTTGCGGATGCGGAAGTCGCGCTTGGGCAGCGCCGGTCCGGTGAAGTCGCGCCCGCGCGCGGTCCACTGCCAGGACTGGTCGAAGGCGGACTGGGTGAGGCCGCAGAGACGGTCCTCCAGCTGCGGGTCGTCCCGGTCGGGGTCGAGCATGGAATGGGAGGTCGAGTAGACCAGCCGGGCGAGGTGGTCGGTGACCTCGACGCCGACCCGGCCGAAGCTCAGCGAGGCGGTGGCCCTTCGCGCCGCCTCGAGGAACCAGGCGGGACGGATGTAGAGGACGAGGCAGAGGGTCGGCTGGGACCAGTCGACCGGCGAGTAGAAGTGCGGCTGCCAGGGGCTGATCGCCACCCCCTGCCCCGGCGAGAGCGGGAAGGCCGTGTCGTCGACGACAACCTCCGCAGGCGGGCCCTGGACATGGAAGATGAGGTGCCCTTCCCGGTGGCCGTGCGGAGCCATCCGCTTGTCGAGCGCGTAGAGACATACCCGACCGAACGCACCGTGGAACACGGCGACGGCAGTGCTCATATCCCCCTCCGGCGTTTCCCCTGCGATGCTTTTGCGCATCATTTTCTTGGTGAGGCAGAATAACGCAGTTCGACCGCGCGGCAACCACTTCCGGGGGCAGGCGGTTGCGCCCGCGCTCCCCCGTTCACCAGGCGTCCTCCAGCAGCCGCAGGTAGTCCTCCGCCGTCGCATGCCGCGGGTTGGTGCGGCTGACCGGGTCGGCCGCCGCCGTGCGGGCCGCCCGTCGCAGCGCCGCCTCCTCCAGGCCGAGGAAGCCGATCCGCCCCGGCAGGCCGATCCGCGATCCGAGTTCGGCGAGCGCGGCGGCGAGGTCCATGCCGGGCGGAAGCCGCAGCGCCTCGCGGATGGCGGCGAAGCGCTCCTCCACGGCCGGCGCGTTGAACGCGATCACGCGCGGCAGGATCGCCGCGTGGAGCCAGCCGTGGCGGGCGGCGATGCCCGCCTCCGCCTCGAGCGCCCGGGCCACCGCGTCGGCGCCGCCGAGGCCCTTCTGCGCGGCGAGCCCCGCGTTGAGGGCGGCGGCCAGCATCTCGCGGCGGGCCTCGAGGTCGCGGCCGTCGGCAACGGCCTTCTCGAGATGGGCGCCGGCGCGCCGAACCCCCTCGAGGGCGATGCCGTCCGCCGGCGGGTTGTAGGTGGTGCCGAGGTAGGCCTCGATGCAGTGGGTGAGCGCGTCGATGCCGCAGGCGGCCGTGCCCGCCGCATCGAGGCCGACCGTCAACGTCGGGTCGCAGAGGATGACGGAGGGCGTCCCGGGCGGCTGGTCGCCGGCGCCGGCGACCGGGCCGAGCCCGACGCTCGCGGTCGGGGTGGGGATGGCCACCAGCGGCGCCGGCCGGTCGCCGCGGCGGACGCCGAGGCGGCGCGACAGGTCGAGGGCGGCGGCGCCGCCGAGCGCGACGATGCCGTCGCAGTCGTCGTTGCGGAAGCTCTCGGCGGCGATTCGCGAAGCCTGCGCGCCGGGGAGGTCCCTGAGCGGCTCCAGCCAGACGGGCCGGCAGGCGCCGGGCATGGCGTCGGCGAGGCGCTCGATGCCCTCGTCGATCCCGGCGGCGGCGTCGGTCACCACCAGCGGCCGGCCGATCGCGAGCTTGCGCATCTCCTCCGGCAGCGCGTCCTCGAGGATCCGGTCTGCGAAGTGGATGCGGGTGACGTAGGTGATCAGCGACATCGGCGTTCACCTGCCCCGATGGCCCGGACGAGAGCGCGGGTGGCGAGGGCCGCCGGACCCGCCGCCCGGCCGGACCCTGGGCGGGTCCGGCCGGGCGTGTCGGGAGGCCGGCCGCGGACGGCGGCCGGCCGGGTCTCGTCAGCCCTTGCCGCCGAGCGCGGCGCAGTCCGGGGTGTCGCGCGAGGGCAGGCCCATCGCCCGGAACTCGTCCGGGGTCATGCCGAGGGTCTGGTTGACGTTGTCGGTGCGCGAGACGAACTGGTTCTTGAGGTTGCCGTCCTCGCCCTCGACCACCTCGTTGATGAACACCGAGCCGGTGGCCTGGCGGTTCTCGTTGAGGGTCACGGTGCCGAGCGGGGTGTCGAGCGGCATCGTGGCGAGGGCCTCGTGCAGCTTCGCCTGCCCCTCGCCGAGGTCGCCTTCGACGGCGTCGATCGCCTGCAGGGCGGCGAGGGTGGCGACGTAGTAGCCGACGCCGAACAGCGACGGCGTCGGGAAGCGCTCGCTCTCGGGGAAGGCCTCCTGGTAGGCCTTGACGTAGTCCTGCCACTCCGGCGCCGGGTTGTCCTCGGCGAGCGGGCCGGAGGTCGGGGTGCCGACCAGGGCGTCCTTGGCCCGTCCGCGGGAGGTGAGCACCGTCTGGTCGGCCATGATGGTGCCGCCGATGAGGTTCGTCTCGGCGCCGGCCTGCTCGTACTGGTTCAGGAAGTTGATCGCGTCGGTGCCGCCGACGCCGAGGTAGATGGCGTCGATGTCCTCGGGAAGCGCAGCGATCACGCCGCCGAAGTCGGACGAGCCCAGCGGCACCCAGAAGCGCTCGACGATCTCGCCGCCGGAGCGGCAGAAGTCGACCGCGAAGCCGAGGAAGTTGGTGTAGCCGAAGGAGTAGTCGGCGGCCACGGTGGCGACGCGCTTCCAGCCCTTCTCGTTGACCACGTAGGTGCCGAGCCCGGCGCCCCACTGCGCGCCGTCGAGGTTGAAGCGGTAGAAGTTCGGCGCCGGGTCGACCCAGGTGGTCTCCAGCGCGCCGGAGATGCCGTTGATCACCGTCTTGTCGGGGATCGTCTTGGCGTAGTCGCGCATGGCGATGCCTTCGGAGCCCGACAGCGGCCCGATGATGATGTCGACGTTGTCCTGCTCGATCAGCTTGCGCGCCTGGCGGACGGCGGTGTCGGGGGTGGTGTCGCTGGGCGCCACCACATACTCGATCTTCTTGCCGCCGGCCATGAAGTCGGCCTGCTTGAGGGCCAGTTCGACGTTGCGCACGCCGTCGGCGCCGCCGGCGGCGAAGGCGCCCTCGAGCGCGACGAGGATGCCGAGCTTGATGGTGTCGTCCTGGGCCATCGCGCCCGAAGGCAGCATGAACGCGAGCGCCGAGACCGAGGCGATGATCGCCTTTCTCATCGGGGGACCTCCCTTGATAGCGCAGGCCGCCTTGTCCACGCCGTGCCGTCCCGCCGCCTGCATCCCGGGTGCCACGGCCACACCGAGGAAGGGTAGGTTCGAGGCCCCGCCGCCGCGATGACCCGGCGTTCGGCTCCATACCCCCTAGTCTCATTTTTCGCCCCCGCCGCATCCGCGCCCGCGGCTTCCGGGCGAAGCGGCGTCCGGGACAGCAGCATGTCCTCGTCGATCCATACGGCGAGGAGCGCATCCTCAAAGTCCGTTGGCATTGCGACCGAGAAGGCCGTGCAGACCGCGTCGGGGCACCGATACGGCTCGGGATGGCCGTTGACGATATCAAGTCTCCGTCAGAGACTTGTCTGCTCCCCACCACTCGTCGAGAAGGTCGAGAAGCTGGTGACCAGGGTCACGAGACGGGCCTGCCGGTCCACGCCGGTCTTCGCAAAGACCGCCTTCAGTTGCGTTCTGACCGTGGCGGGCGAAAGCGACAGGCTGGCTGCGACTTCGTCGACGGACATTCCTCGACCGATACCACCGGCCACTTTAGCCTCCGCCGGAGTGAGGTCGAACAGCGCCTCAAGAATGCTTGCCGGCGGCCCGATCCCGGTTTTCGGCTCCGCGAGCAGGACGACCAGATCACCGGGAGTTAGGAAGTCCCGGCTTGACCGCACCAGCGGAACGAGGTGCGCGATCGCCAGCGCGGCACCATCCCCGTCCCGGAGCGCGACGGAGTAGGGCTGCGCTCCCAGTCGCATCCGGCGGATCGAGTTGAGAACCTCGGTGAGCAGAGCGTCTCCCCTGGCGTCCTTCAGCCGGAGGTGGTCGTGGGCGCGGATGGCAACCAGGTGCGAGGCGGCCTCGAAGGAACGGTTTGCCGCAATGACGCGCCCGTTCGCGCGCACAACGGCTGCGGGGATGCCGATCATGGCCAGCGCCGCGGTCATTCCTCTCGCGTGCTCGAGCCCCAGCCTCGCGCTCAATGCAGCCGCGCGTGCGATATGCGGCCGAAGGGGATCCAGCAGCAACTTCGCCTCGTTCGGAACCGGGCCCTTGCTCAGCAGGCGATCGAAGCTGATCACCAACATGTCGCCCGTGAGCGGCATGATGAGGCTCCCGATCGACCAGCCGAGGCCGCGCGGGCGGAAGAACTCGGTGAACATCGGATGCGTTTCGATCTCCACCGGCGTCAGCACGTCCTGGTCCGTCACGAATCCGCCGGCGCGCAGCCGCAGGCCCGCTTCGGCGCGGCAGTTGCGCAAAACCCAGCCCTGTTCGACGAAGTCGATCATGTGCTGCCGCATGCTCTCGGACGCCACCCAGCGGCTGCTTCCCCCACCTACGGCAAACAGGACGCCACCCTCGGCATCGCAAAGCTGCCCCAGGTCGGCAAGAAGTCCGGGCCAAAGATCCGGGTTGGCCGCGGCCTCATAGATGGTCCCGATCAGTTCGGCGTCCGCTTGCATTCCCCCCAAGAGCAAGTGCTCTCCCCCGGATGACGCCGACGACCGGCAGACGGTACTAGCCTACCTGCCGGCGACCGAGCGGCAACCCTCGATGAAATGACGACGCCTACCCGCCCGGTGGCGCGGCTGTTGCCGGCAGCTTCGCGAATTGCGGCCGCTCCTGCACCTGGTCGAGGCCGATCACCGGCTGGATCTCGCGTTCCAGCTTCCTCAGGATCGCTTCGGCGAAGTCGGGGTAGTCGGCGATTTCCATCACGAAGGCGCCGGGCCCGGTGATGACCGAGCGCTCGAAGTAGTCGGCCAGCCACGGCTCCGCGTTGGCGATGGCGAGCGCGTTGATGGTGACGCCCATCGCCTCCGCCCGCTGGCGGGCGTCCCGGAGGAAGGGAGCGCCGTGCGGGGCCAGCGGGCCGCGAGAGGGGGGACTGACGGCGGGGGCGGCCGGAGCCCGCGGCGACACGGTCTCGGCCCCGTCCCCCGACAGGTTGATCAGCCTGCGCCTGGCGCAGGGGCGCTGCTCCAGGAGGTCCAGCGCGGCCCAGAGCCCCTTGCCGAGGCCCGTGTTGCCGGTGAGGCGCCGCGGCGCCGCTTCCACGGCGGCGGCGAAGCGCTCGGCGTCGGACCGCGTGCCGACGTCGATCCAGCCGAGCCGGTCGACGGACATGCTCATGTCGGCCCAGAAGACGGCCGCCAGCGACACCGTCCCGACGCTCTCGATCGCCGCGAGGACGGCGTCGTCCCTGAAGGCGTCGGCGATGCCCTTCAGCTGGAGCAGGTGCTCCCGCTCGTCGACGCTGCCGGAGACGTCGACCGCGAGCACGAGCGCCAGGTCCGGACAGGGGGACGCGACGGCCGGTGGCGGGATGGTCAGCGCCGCGAGGGCGAGGAGGAGGAGGGATGGGCGCCGCATTCGCGTTCTCCGCCGGTGGGGGAGAGGCCCGCCGCCGACCGCTCGTCGCCGAGCGGGATCAGGACGCCGTTGCCCAAGCGCAGGTGGGTCGCCTCGCGGGCGCTCGCGGCTCCGCGAACCGAACCGCTGGTCTTGAGCACGACGGGCATTCCGTCGGCGCCGTCCTTCGACATCGCGCGTGGCCTCCGGCCCGGCCCCATCGCCGGGCATGCCACCGATCATGCACGCCGCCTCGACGGACCGCTTACCCGGTTTGAGGTAAGCGCCCTGGTTGTCCGCGGCGCATGATGCCCTTCGGGACTGGAGCGAGGGAGGCCCTCATGAAGATCCCCGGTTTCTCGGCTGCGCTCGTATGCGGATCTCTCGTCGCGGCCGGCGAGGCGGTCGCCGCCCCGTGCCACGACCTCGCCCTCGTCCTCGCCATCGATGCGTCCGGCAGCGTGGATGCCTTCGAATACCGTCTCCAGACGCAGGGCATCGCCGCCGCCTTCCGCAGCGAGCCCGTGAAGGCGGCGCTCGCCGGCGCCGGGAGCGTCGCGGCGAGCGCGGTCTTCTGGTCGGATCCGGCGCGGGACCCGGTGGTGGTCGGCTGGCACGACCTGGACGGCCCCGGAGGCCCGGACCGGTTCGCCGACCGGATTCTGGCCGTGCCCCGGGGCTTCGGCGGACAGACGGGCCTCGGGGCGGGGCTCTGGGCCGCGCTGGACGTCCTCGCGGATCCCGCCCTCTGCGCCGCCCGCAAGGTGGTGAACGTGTCGGGAGACGGCGTGCAGGGCCGCGGCTCGCTCATCGAAGGGAGAGGATTCAAGCAGATCGAGGTCCGCCTGGCGCGGGCCAGGGCGGAGCGCCTCGGCGTCACCGTCAACGCGCTCGCGATCACCCGCGACGAGCCCGGGCTCGCCGCCTACTACCGGAGCGAGCTCCTCGCCGGACCCGGCGCCTTCGTGATGGAGGTGGACGACTACCACGACTTCGCCGAGGCGATCCTGCTGAAGCTGAGGCGGGAAATCGAACCGATGATCGCAGGGCGCGGCACGCACGCAGAACTTGCGATGGCGGGGAGGCGGTAGGATCGGCTGTCATCATCTCCCGAGCGAGGAGACGCGGGAGACGAGCCGCACCAGATCCGCCTGGCCCTTCAGGCCGAGGCGGGCGCAGAGGTGCTTCAGGGTCGTCCTGACCGTCGCCTCGGTGATCCCGAGCCGGGCGGCGACCTCCGCGATCGAGCCGCCGTCGGCGATCAGTCCCGCGACACGGGCCTGCGCGGCCGTCAGGCCGACCATCCGAAGCACGGTCGCGAGGTCGGGATAGGAGCGGTGCTGCGGATCGAGAATGGTGACCAGCGCCGACCGGCGGACGGGCACGCCGAAGTGGCGTTCGGCCCGCTCCGAGGTCACCGGGCTCACCCTCACCAGCAGCGGCAGCAGGCACTCGTCCCGCGGCACCGCCAGCGTGTCCGGCAGTCCCCGGTCCGGCGTGCCGCCGAGCGCCTCGGAGATCATCGCGTCCAGGGTCGGCTGGAGCCCGGCGCGCTGGAGACGCAGCTTTCGGTCCTTGATGTCGAGGCCGCGCCCGGCGACGGTCGCGAACGCCGCGTTGGCGAGCAGGACGCGCCGGTCGCTGCCGACGACCACCACGGCACAGTCGAAGGATCCGAGACGCTCGGCGACGGAGTCGACGATCGCCGAGGCCTCGCCGAGGCGCGCCTTCAGCGAGGCCGCGCGGACCATGTGCCTCGCCACCAGGTCGAACAGGCGCCGTTCCCCCGGCGCCGCCGGCGGCAGCCCGTGCCTCCGCTGCACCGTGAATGCCACCACGTCCGTGCCCAGGGGGCGCGCCACCAGCCCGAGCTGCTCGCCGATGCCGCTCGGCCGGAGGAGGTCCTGCGCGAACATGTCCCGCCGGATCTCCTCGGGCGGGAAGAAGTCGTAGACAGAAAACGTCCCGAGCGGAACTGGGTTGGACTTGCCGTAGTTCGCCATGGTGTCGAACTGCCACCAGCCGTCGTCGAGGTAGGCGGACCTCAGGTGCGCGATGCCGGGCGAGAAATGCATCTCCGGCCCCCGGACGCTCAGGTTGACCGCGGCGAGGCCGATCCCGCCGAAGGCGTGGGCGAGGCGATCGAGGGCGATTCCCCACCCGCCGTCATCGTCCAGCGCAGCCCCGTAGAGCTGGTCCGCGATCTCGAGAAGATCCCCCTCGTTCATCCCACTTCCCCCCGAAAGCGGACGCCCAAGGGTCGTATCGCGCGAGAATGCACGCCGTGAATAGACGGCATTGTGAACATCGGTAGTCCTGCCGCCCGGGAGCGCGCGGAAGGCCTTTCGAGACCGGCACTTTTCCCCTGTTTCAACGCCCGGGAACGTGGTGCACTGCCGGGACACTTCCGCTTCCGGGATGGGGCCGTTCACATGACCACCCCTGATCGACCGCCGGCGGGGGCCGGCGGCGCGCGATTCCCATGCGACGGCCGGGGGCGCGCGTGAGAACGGCCGCCTCCTTCGGCCGCGGCGCGGCGGGCATCCCGCCGATGATGCGCTGGATCCCGCTGGTGACGTTGCTGCAGGTCGGCCTCGACATGGCCGTCGTGGTCGGGGTTCCCGGCTACGGCCACGACTACGTCGCCGCGCACACCATACCCGCCTGGGCGGCGGTGGCCGAGCCCGAGGGCTGGACGGCGGAACGGGAGGCGGCCCTGGTCCGGCTGTTCGCGGACCGGCCGTCCCGCTGAGACGGAGCCCGGCCTTGGGCCCTGCCCGCGCCCCCGGTTGGCGGCGGGAGCCGGGCTGACGCCGCCTCCCGCCAGGTCGCGGTCAGCGCAGCGGCGGTGCGTAGAGGATGCCGCCGAGGTTCCAGAGGTGGTTGAGGCCGCGCGGGACGCCGAGGGGCGAGCGGGTGCCGACGTTGCGCTCGTAGATCTCGCCGTAGTTGCCGACCGCCTTGACCGCGCGCATGGCCCATCCGGGCTCGAGGCCCAGCTGCGCCCCGAGGTCTCCCTCCGCTCCGGTGAAGCGGCGGACATCAGGCCGGGCGGAGGCCATGGCCTCGTCGAGGTTGGACGAGGTGATGCCGAGCTCCTCGGCGTTGACGAGGGCGAAGCCCACCCACTTCACGACGTTGAACCAGGCCGGGTCGTCGGCGCGCACGGCGGGGCCGAGCGGCTCCTTGGAGATGACGTCCGGCAGGATCACGGCGCTCGCCGGGTCCTTGAGCTTCAGCCGTTCGGCATAGAGCGCCGACTGATCGCGGGTGATCACGTCGCAGTCGCCGGTCTCGAAGCCGGCCAGCGCCTCGGCGGAGGAGGCGAACGCCTTCTCGGTGTAGGTCATCGAGTTGGCGCGGAAGAAATCCGCCAGGTTGAGGCGGCTGGTGGTGCCCTCCTCGACGCAGACGGCCGACCCGTCGAGTTCCAGCGCGGAGATCACCTCGCGCCCGGCGCGGATCATGAAGCCCTGGCCGTCGTAGTAGGTGGTGCCCGTGAACAGCAGGCCGAGCGAGGCCTCGCGGTCGAGCGTCCATGTGGAGTTTCGCGACAGCACGTCGATCCGCCCGTCCGAGAGGGCCCCGAACCGCTCGCTCGCCGAGAGCGGCACGAAGGAGACCTTGTCCGGGTCCCCGAGCACGCCGGCGGCGAGCGCGCGGCAGAAGTCCACGTCGAAGCCCGACCAGGCCCCGGTGGCGTCCGCCATCGCGAACCCCTGCAGGCCCTGGTTCACGCCGCAGGAGAGCGTGCCGCGGGCCCGGACGTCGTCGAGAGTCCCGGCTGCCGCCGGCAGGGCGGCGGCCGCGGCGGACAGGGCGAGGGCCGCGACGCAGCGGCTGAATGGAAGGCGCATGTCTATCTCCCCCGGGAACACGGGCAACGGGCGCAGCCGCCTCACAGATCGGGTGCGTGCTTGATCACCACGCGCGCTCCCAGGGGCACGCGCTCGTAGAGGTCGATGGCGTCGCCGTTGGCGAGCCGGAAGCATCCCGACGAGATCGCGTGGCCGATGGTCTCCGGCTGGTTGGTCCCGTGGATGCGGTAGACGGTCGAGCCGAGATAGAGCGCCCGGGAGCCCATCGGGTTGCCGGGCCCGCCCGCCATGAAGCGCGGCAGGTAGGGCTGGCGCTCGATCATCTCGGGCGGCGGATACCAGTCCGGCCACTCGGCCTTGCGCGAGACCTTGACGAGACCGGACCAGGTAAAGCCCTCCCGGCCGACGCCGATCCCGTAGCGCAGCGCCCGGTTGTCGCCGAGCACGAGGTAGAGGAACCGCTCGGAGGTGTGGACGACGACGGTGCCGGGCTGCTCGCTGGTGCGGAAGAAGACCAGCTGGCGGGCGAACGGCCCGTTCTGGATCACGACCTCCTCGGTCGAGATGCGGCCGGGCTCCTCGCCGATCTGCATCGTCTCCTGCATCACCGATTGGGACACTGACGCGCGGGCCGGCTGCAGCCCGGCGAGACCGGCGGCGAGCACCAGCCCGGCGACCGCCGCTCGCGCCGACCCCGACAGGACCTGCGAAATTGCTTTTCTCATGAATTCTCCCCCACTCAGGACATCACTCCGGGCAGCGCACGTAGACGAAGGTGCCGTAGCGCGTGTCCACCTCGGGCGTGACGAACCGCATCACGACCAGATCCTTCGAATACTCGAGCACCTCCCGGTCCTGCCAATGGCCGGGAGGCGCCTCGAAGCCGAGATAGGTGCGACCGTCGGCCGAGCCCTTCAGCTTCAGCTCGTAGGTCTTCGGATCGTCGGCGACATGCATGACGACCCCGTCTGTCGGACCCTGGGCGATGACGTAGGGCAGCCGGCACTGCTGCCGGGCCATCTCCACCGTCCGGTCCCGGTCCTCCTCCGCGCGATAGGAGGCGATGCCCCACGAGCCGACGAGGTCCCCGGTCGGGAAGGCGGGCGGATAGCTCGCCGCGACGCTCTGCTCCAGGACCTCCGGCGAGGACCCGCAGCCGGCGAGGACGCCGGCCAGTCCGAGCAGCAGCGCGCCGTTGCGGCGACGCCCGGGCCGCGGCAGTGGACGATCCGTCATGGTATCCCTCCCTTGTCCATCATGCCGGTGCAGGTGCGCCCCCGGAGGAGTCGGGCGCAGCCGGACTGCCCGGGCGCAATAGACCCCGACTGATTCGGAACCTTGCATACTTGTAACCCATCAAAATGCACATTGATGACAGTTCGCCGATCATCGCGGCCTTTGCCGGCTCGGAATTCACGCCTGCGGCGATCTACTCGGCGGCGGCGCTGCGACCGACGAAGGCCCGCCAGCCGCCGTAGCTGCTGACGTCCTCCGACCCCTCGAGGCCGGCGGCCTCGCAGAGGAAGCCCTGGACCGTGGAGCCGTCCTCCAGCCTCAGGCTGCCGATGCCGAGCGGCGAGGGTATCGCGGCGACGAACCGGCCGAAGCCCTCGGCCGGAAGGGCCCAGACCTCCAGCTCGATCGCGGTCCCCGCGCCGGCGCCGACGCGGACGAGGCCGGGCCGGTGCGGCGGGCCGCCGGCGAGGGCGTGGAGGCGATAGTCTGGCGCAGTGCGGGCCGCCCTCACGAACACGGCGCCTGCCGCGCAGAGTTCGTGGTTGAGCGGCATGCCGGAGAGATGCGCCCCCACGACGGCAAGGGGAAGGTACCCTGGCGGAGGCCCGGCCTCCCTCCGCGCCGCCACGGCCGGGACCGCATGCCGCGTCGCCCCGATCCGGCCGCCGGCGCGGGCCTGCAGCAGGCGGCCGACCGCCGCGAGCCGGCCCTCGGCGCCCGCCCGCCCGACCAGCGTCACGCCGGCCGGCAGCCCGTCCGTGCGGGGGCGACCCGGGACGGCCAGCGCCGAGAGGTCGAGGAGGTTGACGAAATTGGTGTAGGTGCCGAGGCGGCTGTTCGCCGCCACCGGCTCCGCGGCGATCTCCTCGAGGGTGACGGGCGAGGGGATCGACGGGACGACGAGGAGGTCGAGGGCATCGAGGACCGGCTCCACCGCGCGCCGGAGTTCGGCGAGCCGGTAGATGCCCTTGAAGGCGTCCATGGCCGTCAGGCGGGCGGCGCCGCCGATGATGGCCCGGGTCACCGGGTGGAGGCTGCCGGGCGTCTCGGTGATGAAGCCCTCGATGGCGGCGTGCCGCTCGGCCAGCCAGGCGCCCTCGTAGAGCATCACTGCCACGGCGTGGAAGGGCGCAAGGTCGACGTCGACCATCTGGTGGCCGAGGGCCGCGAGGTCCTGCAGGCTCGCCGCGAAGGCGGCCGCGGCGGCGCTGTCGCCGAAGAAGCGCAGGCTCTCCGGCGTCGGCACGCCGACCCGCAGGCGCGGCGGCGCGGAGACGACCGACGGCGGCAGGCGGCGGGAGAACGGGTCCGCCGGATCGAAGCCCGCCATCGCCGCGAAGACCGCGTGGGCGTCGTCGACAGTGCCGGCGAACACCGAGACGCAGTCGAGCGTGCGGCAGGCCGGGACCACCCCCCGGGTGGAGACCGCCCCGAGGCTCGGCTTCAGCCCGACGATGCCGTTGAGCGCGGCCGGCACGCGCCCCGAGCCCGCCGTGTCGGTCCCGAGCGCGAAGGAGACGATGCCGCGGGCGACCGCCACGGCGGACCCGGACGAGGATCCCCCGGGGACCAGCGCGGGGTCGAGCGCGTTCCGTGGCGGCGGGTAGGGCGAGCGCACCCCGACGAGCCCGGTGGCGAACTGGTCGAGGTTGGTCTTGCCGATGAGGAGGGCGCCGGCCGCGAGCAGCCGCTCGACCGCCGGCGCGGTCTCCGCCGGGACGTAGGCGAAGTCCGGGCAGGCGGCGGTGGTCGGCAGGCCGGCGACGTCGATGTTGTCCTTCACCGCGAAGGGGACGCCCCAGAGGGGGCGGTCCGGGTCGAAGGGGCCGAGCGCCGCCGCGGCCGCCTCCGCCGAAGGACGATCGACGAGGCTGATGAAGATGCCCGGATCGCCGGCGCCGTCGAGCCGGACGTAGACCTCGGCCGCCACCTCCACCGGAGAGAGCCCCGCGGCATAGGCGCGGCGGAGCGAGGCGAGGTCGAAGCTGAGGTCCGCGATGGTCATGGGGATCTCCGATCGGGCGGCCGGGTGCTGCCCCGCCGTTCAGGTCCGCGGCCGGTCATCCCCGGACCACGTAGGTTTCGAAGGCGGTCTCCACCGTGCCGATGTGCGCGCGCATGGCCTCCATCGCGCCGTCCCGGTCGCCGCGCTCGATGGCCCGGACCACGAGGTCGTGCTCCCGGTAGGAGGCGGCGAGGCGGCCGAGGGTGCGGAACTGCGCGCGGCGGAACGGCTGCAGCCTTGTCCTCGTCCGAAGCGCGAACTCGGCGAGGTAGGCGTTGTGGGCGCCGAAGTAGATGGCCGCGTGGAAGCTCTCGTTGATCTCGTGGTAGTGCTGCGGGTCGCCGGAGCGGACGAGCGCCGCGAGCAGCCCGTGAATCTCGCCGAGTTCCCGCCGCTCGACCGCCGTCATGTTGACGGCGGCGAGACCGGCGCAGATCGCCTCGAGCTCGGCCATGGCCACGAACATCTCGTGCAGCCGCTCCTGGCTGAGCGAGGTCACGAAGGCGCCCCGGTGCGGCCGGATCTCGACGAGGCCGCTGGCGGCGAGCTGGCGGAGCGCCTCCCGGACGGGCGTGCGCGAGACGCCGAAGCGGGCGGCGATGCCGGTCTCGTCCAGGGGCGTCCCCGGCGGCAGGTCGCCGCGGACGATCTCGTCGGCCAGCTGCAGGCGTAGATCCTCGGTCCGGGTCCGGCCTCGGCGTTCGGACGGGACGGTCGTGTCGCTCATGGCCGCGGCTCCTCTGCGGGGTGCGCCGGATCGTCGATCACGCTCACATGGGCCGCCGCCACGCGCCAGCCGCCCGGCGTCCGGATCCAGGTCTGCGTCTGCCGGCCGACCCTGCCCGGCGCGCCGTCGCGGTGGAACAGCGTCGCGGCGGTGGCGAGGTTCCGGCCGTAGGTCGTGATCACCGTCCGCGACAGCCGTCGCGCGAGGTTCGCCGCCGGCCGAGCGGCGCGGAAGGCGGCGATCTCGCCGTAGCCGTAGAGGTTCTCGGCGGCGCCGTAGCGGATCGTGTTGGGGGCGTCGAGGAAGAGCTCGTCGAGGGTGGCGACATCGTTGCCGACCAGGGCGGCCTCATAGCGCGCGAAGACGCGCTCTACCTCCGCCTTCACGTCGGGCAGGTCGACGGCGAGGGGGAGACGGTCGTCAGCCACCGTGGATGCGCTCCCTGAGGGCGGAGAGGAAGGGGATGTCGCGGTACTGGTCGGGCTGGACCGCCTCCCAGGCGACGCCCGTCGGCTGCGGGTGGCGCGTTCCGGTGGCGATCAGCTCCCGCTCGGTGGCGACATAGTGGAGCGCGCTGTCGTGGGGGAGCATCGGCACGCGGGCATCCTCGACCAGCTGGGTCGAGTGGACGGTCGTGGCGATCGGGGCCCCGGGGCGGACCTTGCCGAGTTCGCGGAAGATGCCGAGCTCGAGGTCGGCGAAGCCGCCGCCCTTGCCGGTCCGCCCGCCGCCGCGGGTCACCGCGACCGAGCCGACGACGATGAAGTCGAGCGGCTCCATCTGCTCGAACTCCACCGGCTCGCCATGGGCGAGGAAGCCGTCCGAGGTGGCGGCCATCTCGAAGGAGACGCCCGCCGCGGCAAGCCGCTCCGGGTCGAGCCGGACGAAGGGGAAGCCGCGGGTCAGCTCCGGCACCGGCGCGTAGACGACCTTGCCGTCGTAGAGCGCCCTGAGCCGCACCGGGATCTGCGGCGGGTCCGGGTTGCACTTGACGACGCGGGCGGCGGCCCACTCCGGCGCCCTCGACAGGTGGAGGGCCGCGAGGTCCGCGCCGGCGAAGTTGGGAATGCGGCTCGCCGCCGGCCCGACGTTGACGCCCTCGGCGACGAGGCGGCCCCACACCTCCGCCCTCAGGGCGTCCTTGGAGCCGTTGCGCCCCGCCCAGCGTGCGACGTCGGTCATCCTCCCCCCTCCCCTTTCTTCGTCTTCCCGCCTCAGACCATCGCCGCGATCGGGGCCGCCGCCACCCCGGCCGCCTCCAGCCGGGCCGCCACCGCCAGCGCGACGTCCTCCCGGAACGGCGCGGCGATCACCTGGACCCCGAGCGGCATCGCCTCCCCCTCGACCCGCACCGGCACCGCCACCACCGGCAGGCCGGCGAAGGAGATCGGCTGGGTGAACACCCCGATGTTCGGCCGCGCCGGCACCTCCACGCCGTCGAGCCTCATCGTCTTCTGTCCGATCGCCAGCGCCGGAAAGGGCGTCGACGGGGCGAGGACGACGTCCACCCCGGCGAACACGGCCTTCAGCGCCTCGCGGCAGCGCGCCCGCATCCGGTGGGCGGCGACGACCCAGGCGGCGGGCAGCGTCGCTCCGGCGAGGAAGCGGTCGCGGGTGTCCGGGTCGAAGTCCTCTGCCCGCGACCTGAGGCGGCCGAGATGCAGCGCCGCGGACTCGGCGTTGGTGATCAGGAAGGCGGCCGCGCGCGCCCGCTCCGCCTCCGGAATCGTCACCCGTCGCGTCGTCCCGAGCGCGTCGGCCGCCCGGTCGACGGCCGCGTGGGCCGCCGGCGCGCCCTGGTCGCGGAACCAGCCGTCAGCGACGGCGATCCGCAGCCGGTCGGTCGGGATCGTGAGCGCCCTGAGGCCGCCCACCGGCTGGCGGTGCACCTGGGCCGCATCGCGCGGATCCGCCCCCTGCAGCACGTCGAGGGCGAGGGCGAGGTCGCGGACCGAGCGGGCCATCGGGCCGAGATGGTCGAGGCTGTGGGTGAAGGGAAAGCTGCCGGCCCGGCTCAGCCGCCCGAAGGTGGGCTTCAGCCCGAAGGTGCCGCAGAAGGCCGCCGGCACGCGGATCGAGCCGTTGGTGTCGGAGCCGAGCGTCAGCGCCACCATGCCGGCCGCCAGCGCCGCGCCGGACCCGCTGGACGATCCGCCGGCCATCCGCGAGGTGTCGTGCGGGTTGCGGCAGGCGCCGTCGTGGGCGTTCTCGCCGGTGAAGTCGTAGGCGTATTCCCCCATGTTGAGGGCGCCGAGGCAGACCGCGCCGGCCGCGACCAGCCGCTCGACGAGGGTCGCGTCGGCGGCCGCCGGCCCGTTCTCCCGGTTGATCCTCGACCCGGCCCGGGTGACGACGCCGCGAAGGTCGAAGAGGTTCTTCACCGCGAAGGGGACGCCGGCCAGCGGCAACGCCTCGCCGGCGGCGATCCGGCGGTCGACCGCCTCCGCCTCCGCCATCGCGCGGTCAGCGGTGACGTCGGTGAAGGCGTTCACCGTCTCGTCCATCGCGCCGATCCGCTCCAGCGCCCGCCGGGCCACGTCGGCGGCCGAGACGGCCCGCGCCGAGACGGCCTCTGCGATCTCCGCCGCCGTTCCGTCGAGCGGGTCGAGCCTCATCGGTCGGCCTCGAAGACGAAGGCCGGCTCGTCGCCGGTCTCGAGCGGGCCGTCCAGCACCAGCGCGGCCATCCGCGCCGCGACCTCGAGGTTGGCGACCACCCCGGCCCGCCAGGCGGGGTCGATGGCAAGGCCCATCACGCGGGCCATGTGGTCGAGATGCGCCTCGGCGTCGAACGGGTCCTTGCTCATGCGGCCTTCTCCCTCAGCGCGGCCTTCAGGGCCGACAACGGGGCGGTCCAGCCGACGATGGCGCCCTGGGCGCGGATCATCTCCAGCGTCGCCGCCTTGAAGGGGGGAAAATAGCTCTCCGTCGCGTCCTCGACGAGCAGGCACTCGAAGCCGCGGTCGTTGGCCTCGCGCATGGTGGTCTGCACGCAGACCTCGGTGGTGACGCCGGCGAAGACGAGGTGGGTCGCCCCGATCCCCTTGAGGACCGATCCGAGCCCGGTGGCGTAGAAGGCGCCCTTCCCCGGCTTGTCGATGACGATCTCGCCGGGCAGCGCCCGCAACTCCGGCACGATCTCCGAGCCCGGCTCGCCGCGCACCAGGATCCGGCCCATCGGCCCCGGGTCGCCGATCCTGAGCGAGGGCTTGCCGCGGAGGCGCTTCGCCGGCGGGCAGTCCGAAAGGTCCGGCGCGTGCGTCTCCCGGGTGTGGACGACCGGCCAGCCCTCGGCCCGGAACAGCGCGAGGAGGTCGCGCACCGTGGGGACGATGGCGGCGAGGCGGGAGACGTCGTTGCCGAGGCTCTCGCCGAAGCCGCCCGGCTCGATGAAGTCCCGCTGCATGTCGATCACGATCAGCGCCACGTTCTGCGGCGGGAAGGACCAGGGGAAGGGCTTGGCGTCCACGGTGATCATCGGGTCCGTCCGTTCAATGGTGCCCGGCCATGTGCCGGCCGATGGTGTTGCGGTCCGTCTGGCCCACCGGGGCGAGGTGGGTGATCGTGCCGCCGGACATCACCGCCACCCGGTCCGCCAGTTCCAGGATCTCGTCGAGGTCCTCGGAGACCAGCAGCACCGCCGCGCCGCGGTTGCGCTGCTCCATGATCTGGCCGCGGATCTCGGCGATGGAGGCGAAGTCGAGGCCGAAGCAGGGGTTGGCGACGATCAGCACCTCGACCTCGCCGGAGAGTTCGCGGGCGAGGATCGCCCGCTGGACGTTGCCGCCGGAGAGATTGCGGATCGGCTCGTCGGGGCCGGGCGTCTTCACCCGGTAGGCGGCGATCAGGTCGCGCGCCCGCGCCCGCATCGGCCCGGGCGACAGGAACCCGCGGCTGCGGGCGATCGGGGCGAGGTCGAAGGAGCGGAAGGCGAGGTTCTCCGCCACCGACATCGACGGCACGGCGGCGTTGCGCAGCGGCTCCTCCTGCAGCCCGAACACCTTGAAGCGGGCCATCTGCTCCCGCTCGGGCTCGTAGGGCTGGTTGCGCACAAAGATCCGGCCGCTGGAGAGCGGGCGCTGGCCGGAGAGGCACTCGATCAGCGCCGACTGGCCGTTGCCGGAGACGCCGGCGATGCCGACGATCTCGCCGGCGTGCACCTTGAGGCTGATCGCCTGGACCGCCGGCAGGCCGGCGTCGTCCTCGGCGAACAGGCCGGCGAGTTCGAGCACCACGGGCGACGTCTCGAAGGTCGTCCGGGCGGCGCGCTCGCGCAGCTTCATGTCGCCGATCATCATCGAGCTCATCTCGGCGACGGTGAGGTCGCGGGCGGCGGCCGAGCCGACGAAGGCGCCCTTGCGCAGCACCGTGACCTCGTCGGCGAAGGCGGTGACCTCCCGGAACTTGTGGCTGATCATCAGCACGGTGAGGTCGCCCGCCTCGGTCATGCCGCGCAGGAGACCGAGGATCTCGTCGGCCTCCTGCGGCGTCAGCACCGAGGTCGGCTCGTCGAGGATCAGGAACCGCTGGTCGAGATAGAGCTGCTTCAGGATCTCGAGCTTCTGCTTCTCGCCCGCCGCCAGCGAGGAGACCGGCCGGTCGAGCGGCACCTTGAAGGGCATCCGCTCCATGAGCTCGGCGAGCGCCCGCCGCTCGCGCTTCCAGTCGATCACCGCCGGCACGTCGCCGCGGGCGATGACGAGGTTCTCCGTCGCGGTGAGCGAGGGCACCAGGGTGAAGTGCTGGTAGACCATGCCGATGCCGAGGTCGCGGGCGGCCTTCGGCGAGGGGATCTCGACCTTCCGCCCGTCGAGCAGGACCTCGCCCCGGGTCGGCTGGTAGAAGCCCATGATGCACTTCACCAGCGTCGACTTGCCGGCCCCGTTCTCGCCGAGCAGGGCGTGGAAGGAGCCGGGCCGCACGGTGATCGAGACGTCGTCGAGCGCCGTCAGCGCGCCGAAGACCTTGGTCATGCCGCGGGTCTCGAGGCCGACGGCGCGCGGGGCGGGGCGTTCGAGGGCGCTCATCGGATCGCCTCCAGGAGGTCCGCGCTGCCGGCCACGGCGCCGAAGACGCCGCCCTGCATCTTGATCATCCCCACCGCGGCGAGGTGGTTCTCCCGGCTGGTCGCCGCGCAGCAGTCCTCCAGCAGCAGGCACTCGTAGCCGCGGTCGTTGGCCTCGCGCATGGTGGTGTGGACGCAGACGTCGGTGGTGATACCGGTCAGCACCAGGTTGCGGATGCCGCGCTGGCGCAGCATCAGGTCGAGGTCGGTGGCGCAGAAGGAGCCCTTGCCGGGCTTGTCGACGATCGGTTCGCCCTGCAGTGGCGCGAGTTCGGGGATGATCTCCCAGCCCGCCTCGCCGCGCACGAGGATCCGCCCGGCGGGCCCCTGGTCGCCGATGCCGGCGCCGATGCGCTGCGAGCGCCAGCGCTTGTTGGCCGGCAGGTCGGCGAGGTCGGGACGATGGCCCTCGCGCGTGTGGATCACCGCGTAGCCACCGGCCCGCATCGCCGCCAGCACCGAGCGGATCGGCTCGATCGGCGCGCGGGTGAGCGAGATGTCGTAGCCCATGCGGTCGACATAGCCGCCCCTGCCGCAGAAATCTGCCTGCATGTCGATGACGAGGAGGGCGGTGTTCGACGGACGGAGGTCCTTGTCGAAGGGCCAGGCGTAGGGGTCGGCCGCCACGGTGCGGCCGCCCGCCACCGCCGCGGCCTCGATGCGTTCGTCGGCGAGTGTCATGGCCGGCCTCCCTCAGCGGACGATGGAGAGTTCGCCGGGCGCGCCCTTGAGGCTGCGCTTCGGCGAGATGGAGAGCACCATGATGACGAGGGTCATCACGTAGGGCGCGGCGTTGAAGAAGTGGTAGCCGCGCGAGATGCCGATCGACTGCAGCGCCGGCCCGAGCGCGCCGGCCGCGCCGAACAGCAGCGCCGCGCCGACGCAGGCGACCGGGTTCCACCGCGCGAAGATGACCAGCGCCACCGCCATCAGGCCCTGGCCGGACGACAGGCCCTCGGTCCAGGATCCCGGGTAGTAGAGCGACAGGAAGGCGCCGCCGACGCCGGCGAGGAAGCCCCCGGCGGCCGTCGCCAGGAAGCGGACGAGGTCGACGTTGATGCCGAGGGCGAGCGCCGCCGGGGCGCTGTCGCCGGTGGTGCGCACCACGAGGCCCACCCGCGTGCTGCGGAACGCCCAGGCCATAGCCAGCGCGAGGGCGATGCCGATCAGGAACAGCGGGTTCACCTCCAGCGCCTTGGCGATGCCCGGGTGGTCGCTCCACCATCCGAACTGGATCGACGGCAGCCGCGGCGCGACCGGCTGGATGTAGGCCTTGCCGAAGAAGAAGGCGAGGCCGGTGCCGAACAGCATCATGGCGATGCCGATGGCGATGTCGTTGACGCCCTTCAGCCGGCAGATCGCCCCGTGCAGGCCCCCGAGGACCGACCCGGCGAGGCCGGCGACGAGGACGCCCGCCCAGGCGCTGCCGGTCTCCACCG
The DNA here is from genome assembly GCA_041687675.1 of Pleomorphomonas sp. Taxonomy (GTDB): domain Bacteria; phylum Pseudomonadota; class Alphaproteobacteria; order Rhizobiales; family Pleomorphomonadaceae; genus JAWLBM01. Next base: position 89,400 of record JAWLBM010000007.1, read on the forward strand.
CGGTGCCGTAGGCGATCATCGCCCCGAACACCAGCGTACCCTCGAGGCCGAGGTTGATGCGGCCCGACTTCTCGGTCAGGCACTCCCCGAGGGCGACGAAGAGGAACGGCGTCGAGACGCGGATGGCGCCCGCGAGCATGGCGAGGAGGACGGTGGCGAGGCCGGCGTCGTCCATGGGTCAGGCTCCCTTCGGCTTGAACACGGCGAAACGGCCGTAGAGCGTCTCGGAGACGAGCAGCACCAGGAAGGTGATGCCCTGGAGGACCAGCACGGTCGCGTCCGGAAGCTCCATCCGCCGCTGGACGAGGCCGCCGGCCGCGTCGATGCCGCCGAGCAGGATCGCGACCGGCACGATGGCGAGCGGATTATGCCGGGCGAGGAAGGAGACGAGGATCCCGGTGAAGCCGTAGCCGGCGATCAGCGAGGCGTTGGCCTTGCCGTGGATGGCGGCCACCTCGAAGAAGCCGGCGAGGCCGGCCGCCGCCCCGGCGAGCGCCGTCGACACGAGGACGATGCGGCCCACCGGCAGGCCCTGCGCCAGCGCCGCCCGGACGTTTCCGCCGGCGATCCGCGCGGCGAAGCCGAAGGTGGTGCGGTTCATCAGCACCCAGGTCGCCAGGCACAGGGCGATGCCGACGACGAGGCCCCAGTGCACCGAGGTGCCCGGGATCGGCCCGATCATGGTCTCCGGCCCGATCGGCATCGTCGACGGCTTGTTCGGGTCCGACGGGTCGCGCAGGGCGCCCTCGACGAAGAAGTTGAGGATGGAGACGGCGATGTAGGTGAGGAGCAGCGAGGAGATCGTCTCGTTGATGCCTCGGAAGTGCCGCAGGTAGCCGACGAAGCCGATCCAGAGCCCGCCGGCGACGATCGCGGCCGCCGCCATCGCGGCGAGCGTCAGCGCCGGCGGCGACCAGGCCACCATCGGGATCGCCGCCACCGCGGCCGCGAAGCCGCCGAGCACCAGCGCCCCCTCGCCGCCGATCACCACCATGCCGAGCCTCGCCGGGATCGCCACGCAGAGCGCGGCGAGGACGAGCGGCGAGGCGCGCACCAGCGTGTTCTGCCAGGAGAAGGAGGTACCGAAGCCGCCGCGCCAGACGAGGCCGAAGAACTCCGCCGGGCTCTTTCCGAGAAGCAGCAGGAACAGCGAGAAGATCGCCGCCGAGGCGGCCACCGCGAGGAGCGGGATCACCACGAACTCCGACGACCGGCGCAGCCGGTCGAGGGCGTCGGCGACCGGGTAGGACGGGGCGGAGAAGGTCGTCTCGGCCATCTGGCACTCCTCGAGGGCGGTTCCGGGCCGAAGTTCCGGCCCGGGGGAGGCGCGGGTCGCGCCGTCGGCCGGCCCCCCGGGCGCCCCCGGGCCCGCGCGCCCGGCCGGGGGCCGCGCCGCCGCTGGCGTCGATGAGGTAGTCGGTGGCGTTGAGCTCGGGAGCGTAGTTGTCGAGGGAGGCGCCCTCGGCGACGAGCACGCTGCCGTCCTGCTTCATGATCGGGCCGACGAAGATCGGCTCGCCGCCCTTCACCGCCTCGCGGGCGGCGTCGGCGGCCGCGATCGCCTCCGCCGAGGCGGCGGCGCCGTAGTCCGTGTTGCGGACGAAATCGAGGTCGAAGCCGCCGCCGATGAAGTTGGGCAGCGCCTCGCCCGCGGCGAGCTTGGCGGCGTAGTCCTTGTAGATCGTCTCCCACTTGTATTCCGCGCCGGTGATGAAGCCCTTCGGCGCCAGCGGCGCCTGGCTGGCGTTGTGGCCGCAGCTCATGACGCCGCGCCCCTCGGCGGTCTCGATCACCACCTTCGGACCGTCCACGTGGCAGGTCAGCACGTCGCAGCCGGCATCGACGAGGGCGTTGGCCGCCTCGGCCTCGCGGACCGGCATCGACCACTCGCCGGTGAAGATCACCTGCACGCTGGCGGAGGGGTTCACCTTGCGCACGCCGAGCGCGAAGGAGTTGATGTTGCGCAGCACGGTGCCGATCGGCTTGGCCGCGACGAAGCCGAGCTTGCCCGTTTTCGTCGACAGGCCCGCGGCGATGCCGTTCACATAATGGGCCTGGTCGAGCTGGCCGAAGTAGGAGCCGGCGTTCGCCGGGTCCGCTTCCGTCCACAGCGGGGCGGCATGGCGGAACTCGACCTCCGGGTACTTCTTCGCGATGTCCAGCACGAAGGGATTGTAGTAGCCGAAGGAGGTGGCGAAGATCAGCCCGGCGCCGTCGAGGTTGATCATCGACTCCATCGACTGCGAGACGGCCACCGTCTCGGCGACGTTCTCCTCCTCGACGACCGTCACCCCCGGCACCTCCTTCAGCGCCGCCGCGGCGACGGCGTGCGCCTGGTTCCAGCCGAAGTCGTCGCGCGGACCGACGTAGAGGATGCCGACGGTGAGGCCCTCGGCGCGGGCCGGCAGCGAGGAGAGGAGGCCGGTCGAGAGGGTGAGCGCACCGAGGCCGGTGCCCTTGAGGAACGTGCGGCGGTCCAGATTGCGACGGATCATCTGAGTGCCCCTTGGTTGGTCGGCAGCGGGCAGCCCCGCAGCTGTCCAACGGTAAGCAACGGGCGTGCCATGGCCGCCGCCGGGTGGGACTCCTCAAGGATTGCGGTTTCAGGCCAGAGGCTTGCGAGACGATCGGCGCCTCTCGGGCGCTGCCGCGGACGGCGCCGCCAGGTCGGCCGGCCCCGGCAGTTGCATACAATGCATTGCTCAATGCCTATGGATTGTGCAGTGCCAACGCGGTTGGCGAAGGCCGCTCAGCCCGCGGCGCGCGCGGCGGAGCCGTCGGCCGCGGCGATGTCCTCGATCTCGGCGGCGTAGGTGGACTTGGTGCGGTCGATGTGCCGGTCCAGCACCGCCAGCGCCGAGGAGACGTCGCCGCTGCGGAGGAGATCCAGCATCTCCAGGTGCTCCTCGAAGGACTTCTGGGTGTGCATCGGCTTGTGCGCGAGGTGGGTGCGCAGCGCGGCGATCTTGCCGACGTGAAGCCGGTAGGTCTCCTCGAGATAGCGGTTGCCGCAGGCCTCGAAGAAGACCTGGTGGTAGGCGGTGTCGGCGTCGAGATAGGCGCGGGCGTCGCCGTCGCGGCGGGCCGCCTTCATCGCCTCAACGACCCGGGCGAGGCCCTCGCGGAGCCGCTCCGGGTTGCGCTCCAGCGCATGGGCGAGCGCCGCCGCCTCGAGCGCCTGGCGGAGCTCGCAGATGTCGCGGATCTCGTTGGCGGAGAGGGTGAAGACGGTGACGCCGCGCTGCGGATAGATCCGCACCAGCCCCTCGAGGCGCAGCTGCGCCAGCGCCTCGCGCACCGGCGTCTTCGACACGCCGAGGCTTTCGGCGAGCTGCCGCTCGGACAACTCCTGGCCGAGCCTGAGGTCGCCCGAGACGATGGCGTCGCGAAGCCGCCGGACCACTTCTCCGGCCATGGAGCGCGGCCGCTCGATGGGGTCCATGGACGCTCCTCTTCCGATTCGACGGTCGGCGATCATAGGCCTCCCCGCGCTTCGCGCCAGTCCGGCGGCCGGCCCTCGGGCCCTTGACTGCCATCTGGTGTCTGGTATACCAGTTGCAACACGCCGGCTCAAGCGTGGAGGCGCGGGGCCGGCGGAGAACCGGCAGGCCGGCGCCGCTCCGCCGGGAGCCGTCCGGACCGTCGAGGGGAGGAGACCGATGCGGGCCGAGCTTGTCCTCGACTGCCGCAACGCCCATGGCGAGGGCGTGCTCTGGTCGCCGGAGCACGGCCTCCTGATGTGGACGGACATCCACGGCCGCCGGCTGTGGACGATGGATCCCGCAGGCGGCGAGGCGGAGGAGCAGCCCGTCCCCGGCCGCCTCTGCTGCTTCGCGCCGCGTCGCGGCCGCCCCTGGAACGAGATCGTCGCCGCCTTCTCCGACGGCTTCGCCCTGCTCGACGTGGTGAGCGGCGCCAGGCGCGACATCGCCGCCTTCGAGCCGGACCTCGAGAGCACGCGCCTCAACGACGGGCGCACGGACCCCGCCGGCCGGCTGATCGCCGGCGGCATGGACGAGGGCCCGCGGATGGAGCCGGTCTCCTCCGTCTGGCGGCTCGACCCGGACCTCCGGCTCACCCGGATCATCGACCGGGTGGCCTGCGCCAACTCCACCTGCTTCTCGCCCGACGGGCGGACGATGTACTTCGCCGACAGCCCCGAGCGCGCCATCCGCGCCTACGACTACGACCCGGCGACCGGCGCCGTCGGCCCGGTGCGCCGCCTCGCCGAGGTGGACGGGATCCCGGACGGCTCCTGCGTCGACGCCGAGGGGTGCATCTGGAACGCGGTCTGGGAGGGCTACCGGGTCGACCGGTGGACGCCGGACGGGCGGCTCGACCGCTCGGTCGAGGTGCCGGTCGCCAAGCCGACCTGCTGCGCCTTCGGCGGCCCGGGCCTCGACACCCTGTTCATCACCACCTCGCGCCTCGGCGAGACGGCGGAACGGCTCGCCCGCGAGCCGGAGGCCGGCGGGCTGTTCGCGGTCCGACCCGGGGTCGCGGGGATCGAGACGCCGCCCTTCGCCGGCTGACCGGCGGGACCAGAGACCCGGACGCCGGCGAAGACCGGCGCCATCCCGGGAACACACCGGAGGAGCCAGAGAGATGCAGCCGAAAGAGACCATCACCCGCCGGATCGCCCTCGCGCTCGCGGCCGGCGCCGCCCTCGCCGCCCTGCCGGCGATCGCCGCGGAGTACCCGGCGCCGCAGCCGCTGTCGGAGGGCGCCCAGGCCGACGCCTCGCGGCTCTCCAACGACGGCTCGGTCACCATCGCCTACATGCCACCGGCCACCGAGTTCGCCTACTACATGGCGATCGGAGAGGGCATCAAGGCGGAGGCGGAGGCGGCGGGCGTCGAGACCTTCATGCTGGCGCCGCAGTCCGGCGCCGACATCAACGGCCAGATGGGCATGATCCAGGACGTGATCACCCGCGACGTCGACGCCATCATCCTCTCCACCCACGACGAGGCGGCCGCCGCGCCGCTGGTCAAGCAGGCGGTGGACAAGGGCATCGCGGTGGTGATCGTCAACTCCGACATCACCTCCTTCCCGACCCCTGTGGACGGCGTCGTCGGCTATTCGCAGCGCAAGGGCACCGCCAAGATGGGCGAGTACCTGCTCGGCAAGCTCGCCGGCGGCGAGGCGACCGTCGGCATCATCGAGGGCCTGCCCGGCTACCACTCCACCGAGCGGGTCGGCGGCTTCCTCGACGCCGTCGAGGGCAAGCCGGGCATCACCGTCAAGGCCTCGCTGCCCGGCGGCTGGAACGTCGAGGGCGGCAACACGGCGGGCATGGACCTCCTCACCGCCAACCCGGACGTCGACGTGGTGTTCGCCGCCAACGACTACATGATCATGGGCGCCGCCGCCGCCGCCAAGGCGCTGGGCCGCTCCGACATCCTGTTCCTCGGCAACGACGGCGACACCGCCGCGCTGGAGGAGATCGCCGGCGGCAGCGTCGCCGCGACGGTCAACACCACGCCCTTCGTGATGGGCCAGATCGCGCTGACGGTGACGCTGGACGCGCTGAACGGAAAGTTCGCCGGCGGCTTCGTCGAGACGCCGACCACCATCGTCGACAAGGACAATGTGACGCCGGTGCTGCAGAACGCCGAGGCGCTCTATCCCAAGCCGAGCCGGTCCTACTGACACCTCCCGGACGCCGCGCCGGCAAGGCATGCCGGCGCGGCCCGGACCACTGGGGGCGGCGCAAACCGTCGCGCCGCCTCCCCTTTTCCGATCAACCGTCCCGAGGCGGATCCCGCCATGTCAGAGCGCCGTCCGGTCTGGAGTCTCAGGGGCGTCACCAAGCGCTTTCCCGGCGTGGTGGCGAACGACCGGGTGTCGCTGGACCTCTTCCCCGGCGAGATCCACGGCCTCATGGGCGAGAACGGCTGCGGCAAGTCCACCCTGATCAAGACGCTCTCCGGCGCCCACCAGCCGGACGCCGGCGAGATCCTCCGCGAGGGCCGGCCGGTCGTCCTCACCGATCCGATCGCGGCCCGCGAGGCGGGCGTCTCGACCGTCTTCCAGGAGTTCTCGCTGGTGCCGACGCTGTCGGTCGCCGAGAACATCCACCTCGGCCGCCTGCCCCGCCGCGGCCGGCGGGTCGACTGGGCGGCGATGCGCGCCCGGGCGGCGGCGCTGCTCGCCGAGATGGGCCTCGACATCGACCCCGACCGGACTGTCGCCAGCCTGTCGGTCGCCGAGCAGCAGATGGTCGAGATCGCCAAGGCCCTCGGCGCCGAGGCCTCGCTGCTGATCCTCGACGAGCCGACCACCGCCCTCGGCCTCGACGAGATCGCCCGGCTGCACGGCCTCATCCGCCGGCTGAAGGCGCGCGGGACGGCGATCCTCTACATCTCCCACCGGCTCGACGAGGTTGTCGACCTCGTCGACGTGGTGACGGTGCTGAAGGAGGGCCGCGTCGTCTCCACCGCCGCGGAGTCGGAGGTCGACATCGGCTACATCGTCCGCGCCATGGTGGGCGACGTCGGCGACCATTACCCGAAGCAGCGCAACGCCGGCGCGGAGGTGGTGCTCACAGTCGAGGGCCTCTCCACCCGCGACCGGCTCTCGGGCGTCTCCTTCGAGGTCCGCCGCGGCGAGGTGTTCGGCCTCGGCGGCGTGCTCGGCTCGGGACGCACGGAGGTCGCCCGCGCCCTCTTCGGCGTCGACCCGCGCAGCGGCGGCCGCATCGTCTGGCGGGGCCGCGAGGTCGCCTTCCGCTCGCCGAAGCAGGCGATCGCCGCCGGCTTCGCCTACGTGCCGGAGAACCGCAAGTTCGACGGCCTGTTCTTCAACTTCGCCGGCTTCCCGAACATCACCGCGAGCCGGCTCGACCGGCTCGGCCCGCCCTACGCCATGAGCCTCGCCGCCGAGCGCGAGGCCGGCCGGGGGCTGGTGCGCGACCTCGACATCTCGCCGGCGGCGGAGACGCGGGAGGTCGGCAAGCTCTCCGGCGGCAACCAGCAGAAGATCGTCATCGCCCGCTGGCTGTTCGCCGGCGCCGACCTCTTCATCCTCGACGAGCCGACCCAGGGCATCGACATCTCCGCCAAGATCGCCGTCTACCGGCTGGTCAACCGGATCACGGCGGAGGGCAAGTCGGTGATCCTGATCTCCTCCGACCACGACGAGCTGATCGCCATGTCCGACCGCATCGGCATCATGAGTCATGGCCGGCTGGTGCGCGTGGGCGAGGCCGGCGAACTCGGCAAGATCGACTTCGTCCGCGCCTCCGCCGGCGCCGGCCCGGCGGCCAGGGAGGCCCTCCCGACATGAGCGTCCTGAAGGATATCGCCGGCCCGCTGGCCGCCATGGTCGCCGTCGCCCTCGCGGTGGCGCTGACCACCTCGAACTTCCTCACCCCCGGCAACCTCTCCAACCTCGCGCTGCAGGTGTCGATCGTCGCGATCGTGGCGATCGGCTCGACGGTGGTGATCTTCACCGGCGGCATCGACCTCTCGCCGGGCTCGGCGATCGCGCTGATGACCATGGTCTTCGCCGTCGCGATCAAGAGCCTCGCCCTGCCGCTCGCCCTGGCCATCGTGGTGGTGCTGCTGCTGGGGCTCCTGCTCGGGGCCGTGAACGGGGTGCTCACGGCCTACCTCAGGATCCCCTCCTTCATCACCACCCTGGCGGCGCTGTCGGCCTTCCGCGGCCTTGCCTTCATGTTCAACAACGGCTCGCCGATCTTCCAGCTCTCCCCGGACCTCGAGGCGCTGTTCTACGGCCGGCTCGGCGGCGTGCCGCTGCCGCTTTTCTACGTGGTGGCGCTCTACGCGGCGGCCTTCTACTGGCTGCGCTGGACCGCGAGCGGGCGGGCCGTCTACGCGGTCGGCGGCAATCCGAGCGCGGCGCGCCTCTCCGGCATCGACGTGCGCCGGATCCAGTTCCTCGCCTTCCTGGTCGCCGGCGTCGCGGCGGCGCTGGGGGCGGTGCTGATGGCGGCGCGGCTCAACTCCGGCTCGCCCAACTACGGCGTCGGGCTCGAGCTCTCGGCGATCGCCGCCGCGGTGATCGGCGGGGCGAGCCTTGCCGGCGGTCGCGGCAACATCCTCAACACCGCGATCGGCGCGATGACCATCGTCATCGTCCAGAACGGCCTCAACCTCAACGCCGTGCCGACCTCGTTCCAGAACGTCATCACCGGCGCGATCATCGTGCTCGCAGTCGGCATCGACATGTGGCGGGCCGAGCTCGCCCGCCTCCTCGGCGGCCTCGCCGGCCGGCCGCGGCCGGGGTCGAGCCCCCCCCGGTCCCCCCGCCAGGGGACCTGACCCGACATGCCCGGACCCGCGCGCCCCGTCACCTTCAGCCACGTCGGCATCACCGTCACCGACCTCGACAAGGCGGTGGAGTTCTACTCCGCCTGCTTCGGCCTCTACGTGATCATGGGACCGACCACGATCACCCACGACGAAAGCGCCATCGGGCAGATGTGCGACGACGTCTTCGGCCAGGGCTGGGGCTCCTTCCGCATCGCCCACATGTCCACCGGCGACGGCATCGGCATCGAGCTGTTCGAGTTCCCCAACTCGGTCCGCCGCGAGAACAATTTCGAGTACTGGAAGACCGGCATCTTCCACCTCTGCTTCCAGGACCCGGACGTGGAGGGGATGATCGAGCGCATCGTCGCCCACGGCGGCAAGCTGCGCATGAGCCAGGTGCGGCACTACTTCCCCGGCGAGAAGCCCTACCGGATGGTCTACTGCGAGGACCCGTTCGGCAACATCGTCGAGATCTACAGCCACTCCTACGAGCTGACCTACTCGGCCGGCGCCTACGTCTGAGCGCCGCAGGGAGACCGCCATGCCCCGCTTCAAGGTGGTGATCACCGACTTCGACTACGGCGACAACGACATCGAGCGCGCGATCCTCGAGCCGGTCGGCGCCGAGGTGGTGGCGCTGCAGGCGAAGACCGAGGACGACCTCCTCGAGGCGGCGGCGGACTGCGACGCGATCATGAACCAGTACGCCCGGGTCGGCGCCCGCACCATCGCGGCGATGACCCGCTGCCGGGTGATCGCCCGATACGGCGTCGGCGTCGACATCGTCGACGTCGACGCGGCCACCCGCCGGGGCATCCTCGTCACCAACGTGCGCGACTACTGCACCGAGGAGGTGGCCGACCACGCCATCGCCCTCTGGCTGGCGCTCGCCCGGCGGGTGATCGACTACGACCGGGCGACGCACGCCGGCATCTGGCGCTGGCAGTCGGGCCAGCCGATCCGGCGGCTCAGCGGTCGCACCATGGGCATCGTCTCCTTCGGCCGCATCGGCCAGGCGATCGCCGAGCGGGCGCGGCCCTTCGGCGTCGAGATGGTGGTGCACGACCCCTATGTCGACGAGGCGGCGATCCGCGCCGCCGGCGCCCGCCGGGTGGACAAGGCCGGGCTTCTCGCCGTCTCCGACGTGATCGTCATGCAGGTGCCGATGACGGCGGAGACGCGGCACTTCCTCGGGCCGGCCGAGTTCGCGGCGATGAAGCCCGGCGCCCTCGTCGTCAACACGGGCCGCGGCCCGACCATCGACAACCGCGCCCTCTACGAGGCGCTGGTCGCCGGCCGCGTCGCCGGGGCCGCGCTCGACGACCCGGAGGAGGAGCCGGCCAAGCGGGCCGAGTGGAGCCCCGCCGACAATCCCCTGTTCTCGCTGCCGAACGTCATCGTCACCCCGCACGCCGCCTACTACTCGGAGGAATCGATCCGCGCCGCCCGCGAGATCGCCGCCTCGGAGGTGCGCCGGGTGCTGACCGGCGAGCGGCCGAGGAACCCCGTCAACGCGGTGGCGCTGCTCGACGGCCTCGCCGCCCCCGCCTGATCCAACAGACCGGACGAGACCCCATGCTGAAGACCTTCGCCGACTTCGACCGCCGCCCCGACCTCCTCGCCCGCTTCGACGGCTTCCTCGACGTCTGGTCGATGTCCTGCGTGTTCGCCGACGTGATGTACCGCACCGGCGTCATGGACAGCGGCATCAAGCCCGCCTTCAAGGCCAAGGTCGTCGGCCAGGCGCTCACGGTGCAGCTCTCCAAGGGCGACCTCGTCGACCCCCTGAAGGCGCTGGAGATGGGCCGGCCGGGCGACGTCATCGTCGTCGACGCCGGCGGCGACACCGAGACCTCGGTCTGCGGCGGGCTGATGGGGGGCCTTGCGAAGAACCGCGGCATCCGCGCCATGATCGTCGACGGCGCCGGCCGCGACACCGACGAGCTCGAAGCGATCGGCTGGCCGATCTGGACGCGGGCGATCACCGCCCGCGGCACCCACACGATGTTCTCCGGCCGCAAGGAGGAGCTGTCGATCAACGTGCCGGTCGCCGTCGGCGGCCTCGTCGTGCGCCCGGGCGACTTCATCGTCGCCGACACGATCGGCGTCGCCGTAGTGCCGCTGGAGAAGGCCGAGGCGGTGCTGGACGCGGCCCGCGAGCAGGCCGACCGCGAGCAGACCACCCGCGAGTGGGTGGCCAGGGGCAAGACGGTGGAGGACCTCCTCGCCGAGTTCGGCCGGATCTGACGCCGGCCGGCGGGTCCGCGGCGACGAGACCCGGCCGCCAGGAGGCTCCGCCGCCCCCTAGCCGCCCGCCCGCCGGCCGCGCCCGGCGGAGCCCTCGCTCGCGCCGTCGCCCTCCCGCTTCTGCGCGTCGATGAAGGCCACCAGCGTCGTCCCGGCGTTCAGGATGTGCTGGCGGGTGAGTTCGGCCGCCGCGGCCGCGTCGCGCCGGGCGCAGGCGTCCATGATGGCCTGGTGATCGGCCCGGGCGCGCTCCATGCCCGAGGTGAGCTTCAGCTGGCTGCGGACGTAGCGTTCCACCCGGTCCATGGCGTTCCGCACTACCGAGAGGTGGTAGGGCATCCCGGAGTGGCTGTAGAGCGACCAGTGGAAGTCGCGGTTGAGCTCGCCCCAGCGGGCCGCGTCGGTGCCGGCGGCGAAGGCGTCGCAGGCACGCTGCGCGCGCGCAAGGTCCGCGGCCGACATCCTCGGCACCGCCCGCTCCACCACCACCGGCTCCAGCACCGCCCGGAACTCGAAGATCTCCGAGATCTCGTCCGGCGACATCGAGGCGACCACCACGCCCTTGTAGCGGGCGGAGGCCGCGAGCCCGTGCGCCTCCAGCCGGCCCAGCGCCTCGCGGACGGGAATCCGGCTGACGTTGAACATCCGCGCGATGCTGTCCTGCCGCAGCACCTGCCCCTCGGCGAGGCGCCCGCTGACGATGGCGTCCCTGAGGGCGCCGTAGATCAGGTCGGACGAGGAGGCCGTCCGGCTCAGATCAACCGCTTCGAAAGCCAGTTCGCCTGCCATCCGATCTGCCTGCTGCTCGCTGTGGACGGCGCCCCTCGGAGACGTCGCGAACTCGAAATCCGGATATTGTATATTGGATCCAATCATGCAAGCTTGGCAAGCGGGGGGCACGCAGGAACGGGGCGGCCTCCCGAACAGGGAGGATTCCAGCCATGAGACTGAAGTTGACACTTGCGGCGGCCGCCTTCGGCCTGGTCCTGTCCGGACCGGCGGCCATGGCCGACAAGCTCGACGACATCATCGCCTCCGGCGTGCTGCGCTGCGCCGTGGTGCTCGATTTCCCGCCGATGGGCTTCCGCAACGAGAACAACGAGCCGGTCGGCTTCGACGTCGACACCTGCAACGACCTCGCCGCCGCGCTCGGCGTCACCCCCGAATATGTCGAGACGCCCTTCCCCGACCGCATCCCCGCGCTGGTCTCCGGCCGGGCCGACGTCGGCGTCGCCTCCACCTCCGACACGCTGGAGCGGGCCAAGACGATCGGCTTCTCGATCCCCTACTTCGCCTTCGAGATGGTGGTGCTCACCAAGGAGGGCGTCGGGATCGACAGCTACGAGAGCCTCAAGGGCCACAAGGTCGGCTCCGTCTCCGGCACCTTCGAGGCGATCCGCCTCGAGGACGACGTCAAGGCCTGGGCCGACCCGGACGGCTCCTTCACGCCCTACCAGACCCAGGCGGACGTGTTCCTGGCGCTCTCGCAGGGGCAGATCGACGCCACGGTGGTGACTTCGACCGTCGCCAGCGAGACGGCCAACTCCGGCAAGTTCGAAGGCTTCATGATGGGCGGCAAGGCCCCCTACGACATCGACTACGTGGGCCTCATCGCGCTCAGGCAGGAGTTCGGCCTCCTGAACTACCTCGACCTGTTCGTGCACCAGCAGGTCCGCACCGGCCGCTACGCCGATCTCTACGGGAAGTGGGTCGGCGCCGGCGATCCGCCGGACCTGACCGTCCCCGGCGTCTATCGCTGATCCATCCCCGGTCCGGGGGCGCGCCGCAGCGCCCCCGGCCCCTCGCGACAGCTTCCCACGGGCGGCCAGCCGAGAGACGGCATGCTCAACTACACCTTCCATTGGCGCCCGGCGTTCCGCGCCTTGCCGGAGATGCTGCAGGGCGCGCTCGTCACGCTCGAGATCGCCGTGCTCTCCATGGTGCTCGGCATCTCGATCGCGGTCCTGCTCGCGGTGATGAGCCGGTCGGCGAGCCGCTGGCTGCGCGGCATCGCCGCCACCTGGGTGGAGGTCGCCCGCAACACGCCGGCGCTGTTCCAGATCTACATCGCCTACTTTGGGCTTGGCCAGCTCGGCATCCACCTCGACAGCTGGGTGGCGCTGCTCGCCGGCATCACCTTCAACAACGCGGGCTACCTCGCCGAGACCTTCCGCGGCGGCCTTCGCGCCGTGCCGGAGACACAGGTCCGCGCCGCCCGATCGCTCGGCTTCGGACCGGTCGCCGCCTTCCGGCTGATCGTCCTGCCGCAGCTCTTCCGCATCGTCTTCCACCCGATGACCAACCAGATGGTCTGGGCGATCCTGATGACCTCGCTCGGCGTGATCGTCGGCGTCAACTCGGACCTCACCGGCGTGACGCAGGAGCTCAACGTGCGGACCTTCCGCACCTTCGAGTATTTCGCGATCGCCGCAGTGCTCTACTACCTGATCGCCAAGGTGGTCACCATCGGCGCCCGGCTGCTCGCCTGGCGCCTGTTCCGCTACTGAGGGGCGAGGCGATGTTCGACACCGGCGTCTCCCTCAACGACCTCCGCTTCATGGCCTATGGCGCCGGCTGGACGCTGCTGATCACCGCCGTCTCGGTCGCCGGCGGGACCCTGCTCGGCGCGCTGTTCGGCACGGCCCGGGCCGGCACCCCGCTGTGGGTCAGCCTGCCGATCGGCTTCGTCCTCGACATCTTCCGCTCGGTGCCGCTGCTGATCCAGCTGGTGCTGTTCAACTCCTTCATCCCGATCCTCGGCCTCAGGGCCACCCCGTTCCTGGTGAGCTGCCTGGTGCTCGCCCTCTACACCGCGGCGCTCTGCTCGGAGATCGTGCGCGGCGGCATCGAGGCGGTGCCGCAGACGACCCGCCGGGCCGCCCGCTCGCTCGGCATGACCTGGGGGCAGGACATGACCTTCATCGTCTTTCCGCTGGCGCTCAGGGTGATGTTCCCAAGCTGGATCGGCCTCACGCTGGGCGTCATGAAGGACACCTCCCTGGTCGCCTGGATCGGCGTCATCGAGCTGCTCAAGTCCTCCCAGATCCTGGTCACCCGGATGCCCAACGAGCCGCTGTTCATCCTCGGCATCGCGGGACTGATCTACTTCCTGATCAGCTTCCCGGTCTCCCGGCTCGGGGCCCGGCTCGAACGGAAGTGGCGCGAAAATGATTGAGATCGAGAACGTCCGGAAGAGCTTCGGAACGCTGGAGGTGCTGAAGGGCGTCAGCATGACGGTCGACCGCGGCGAGGTCGTCTCGGTGATCGGCGGCTCCGGGTCCGGCAAGTCCACGCTGCTGATGTGCATCAACGGCCTGGAGCCGATCGATTCCGGCCGCGTCCTCGTCGACGGGATCGAGGTCCACGCCAAGGGCACCGACCTCAACAAGCTGCGCCGGCGCATCGGCATCGTCTTCCAGCAGTGGAACGCCTTCCCGCACCTCACCGTGCTCGAGAACACCACGCTGGCGCTCCGGAAGGTGCTCGGCAAGTCGAAGGCGGAGGCGAACGAGATCGCCGTCCGCCAGCTCGAGCACGTGGGCCTGAAGGAGAAGCTCGACGTCTACCCGGGCAAGCTCTCGGGCGGGCAGCAGCAGCGCATGGCGATCGCCCGGGCGCTGGCGATGAGCCCGGACTACATGCTGTTCGACGAGGTCACCTCGGCGCTGGACCCGCAGCTCGTCGGCGAGGTGCTGGACACCATGCGGCTCCTGGCCAAGGAGGGCATGACGATGATCGTGGTCACCCACGAGATGGGCTTCGCCCGCGAGGTCTCCAACCGGGTCGCCTTCTTCAAGGACGGGCTGATCCACGAGATCGGCACCCCGCAGCAGATCTTCGAGCGGCCGGAGCGGCCGGGAACGGCCGCCTTCCTCGGCTCGGTGCTGTAGCGGGGCGGCGAGGGCGGCGGAACAAGGACAGGGGGCGCCCCGGGCGGACTTCCGCACCTGCGGCCCGACGAAGAGGTCACGAGATGAAGATCGCAGCGATACGCGTGTACCAGGTCGACCTGCCGCTGAAGGAGGGTCGCTACAGCTGGTCCAACGGCAACTTCGTGGAGGTGTTCGACTCCACCGTCGTCGAGGTCGAGACCGACGCCGGGCTGAAGGGCTACGGAGAGTGCTGCCCGCTCGGCTCGGCCTACCTTCCGGCCTATGCGCTCGGCGTGCGCTCGGGGCTGGAGGAGATCGCGCCCAAGGTGATCGGGCTCGACCCGCGCGACCTCGGCAGCCTCAACCGCCACATGGACGCGGTGCTGCGCGGGCACCCTTATGTCAAGTCCGCCATCGACGTCGCCTGCTGGGACATCCTCGGCAAGGCGACGGGGCTACCGGTCTACACCCTGCTCGGCGGCGCGGCGCAGGAGGACGTGAGGCTCTACCGGGCCATCTCGCAGGAGTCCGCCGAGGAGATGGCGAAGAAGATCGCCGGCTACCGCGGCGAGGGCTACACCAAGTTCCAGCTCAAGGTCGGCGGCAATGCCGACGACGACATCGCCCGCATCCGCTCGGCGGCCGAGCTGATGTGGCCGGGCGACGTGCTCGTCGCCGACGCCAACACCGGCTGGACGATGCACGAGGCCGCCCGGGTGGCGCTGGCCGTCCGCGACCTCGACGTCTACATTGAGCAGCCCTGCCCGACCTACGAGGAGTGCCTCGTCACCCGCCGGCGCACGTCCCTGCCCTTCGTCCTCGACGAGGTCATCGGCGGGGTCGACAGCCTGCTCCGCGGCATCGCCGACGGGGCGATGGACGTCATCAATCTCAAGATCTCCAAGGTGGGCGGGCTCACCAAGGCCCGGCTGATGCGCGACATCTGCGTCGCCGCCGGCATCCCGATGACCATCGAGGACACCTGGGGCGGCGACATCGTCACCGCCTCGATCGCCCACCTCGCCCTGTCGACGCCGGAGGAGTTCGCCTTCTCCGCGACCGACTTCAACTCCTACGGCACCGTCGACTTCGCCCGCGGCGCGCCGAAGCGGGTCGACGGGCGGATGCGCCCGGCCGCGGCGCCAGGCCTCGGCATCGAGCCGATGATGGAGGTGCTCGGCAACCCGGTGATGGTGATCGGGCAGGAATAGGAAGGCTGGACGCAATGCGGTCGACCAAGGTCGTCCACGTCGTCAGCTGCCACGCCGAGGGCGAGGTGGGCGACGTCATCGTCGGCGGGGTCGGGATCCCGCCCGGCGACACCCTCTGGGAGCAGTCGCGCTGGATCCACCGCGACGGCGCCCTGCGCGACTTCGTCCTCAACGAGCCCCGCGGCGGCGTCTTCCGCCACGTGAACCTGCTGGTGCCGCCGAAGGACCCGCGGGCGGCGACCGGCTGGATCATCATGGAGCCGATGCACACGCCGCCGATGTCCGGCTCCAACTCGATCTGCGTCGCGACGGTGCTGCTCGAGACCGGCATCGTGCCGATGGTCGAGCCGGAGACCCGCTTTGCCATCGAGGCGCCCGGCGGCCTCGTCGAGGTGACGGCCGAGTGCCGGGACGGCAGGGCGCGCTCGATCCGCGTCACCAACCTCCCCTCCTTCGCGACCCGGCTCGACGCCACCCTCGAGGTGGAGGGCGTCGGCACGCTCCGCGCGGACGTCGCCTACGGCGGCGACAGCTTCGTCGTGGTCGACGCCGCGGCGCTCGGCTTCGCGCTCCGCCCGGACGAGGCCTTCGACATCTCGCGGATGGGGATGCGGATCACCCGCGCCGCCAACGAGCAGCTCGGCTTTTCCCACCCGGCGAACCCGGACTGGAGCCACATCTCCTTCTGCCAGTTCACCAGCCCGGTGGAGCGGGTCGACGGCGTCCTCACCGGCCGCAACACGGTGGCGATCGAGCCCGGCAAGCTCGACCGCTCGCCGACCGGCACCGGCTGCTCGGCGCGGATGGCGATCCTGCACGCGCGCGGCGAACTCAAGGTCGGCGAGCGCTTCCGCGGCGTCTCCATCATCGACTCCGTCTTCGACTGCCGGATCGAGCGCGAGACCGAGGTCGGGGGCAGGCCGGCGATCGTGCCGAGCATCTCCGGCCGCGCCTGGGTCACCGGCACCCACCAGCACATGCTCGACCCGGACGACCCCTGGCCGCGCGGCTACCGGCTCTCCGACACCTGGCCGATGCGGGCCGATCCGGCCTGAACCGGCGCCCCGCCGATCCGCCCCCGGGGCGGCGCGGGGCGCGAGAACCCCGAGAAGGACCAACCCATGAACGCCTCCGTCTTCCGCGGCTGCATGCCGGCCCTGATGACCCCCTGCACCGCCGACCGCCGGCCCGACTACGACGCCCTGGTCCGCACCGGCCGGCGGCTGGTCGAGGCCGGGATGAGCGCCGTCGTCTACTGCGGCTCGATGGGCGACTGGCCGCTGCTCACCGACGCCGAGCGCCAGGAGGGCGTCGAGCGCCTCGTCCGCGCCGGGCTGCCGGTCGTCGTCGGCACCGGCGCCCAGAACCCCGCGGGCGCCGCCGCCCACGCCGCCCATGCGGCGCGGGTCGGCGCGAAGGGGCTGATGATGATCCCGCGCGTGCTCTCCCGCGGCAGTTCGCTCGCCGCCCAGCAGGCCCATTTCGCCGGCATCCTCTCCGCCGCCCCCGACCTGCCGGCCGTCATCTACAACAGCCCCTACTACGGCTTCGCCACCCGCGCCGACCTCTTCGGGGAACTGCGCCGCGACCACCGCAACCTGGTCGGCTTCAAGGAGTTCGGCGGCCCGGAGGCGATGGCCTATGCGGCCGAGCACATCACCGGGGCCGACCCGGAGCTGATCCTGATGGTCGGCGTCGACACCGGCGTCTACCACGGCTTCGTCAACTGCGGCGCCCGCGGCGCGATCACCGGCATCGGCAACGTGCTGCCGCGGGAGGTGCTCCACCTCGTCCGCCTCTGCGAGGAGGCCCAGCGCGGCGACGCGCGATCGCGGCGCCTCGCCGGCGAACTGGAGGAGGCGCTCGCCGTGCTCTCCGGCTTCGACGAGGGGACCGACCTCGTCCTCTACTACAAGTACATGATGGTGCTGGAGGGCGACCCCGCCTACGAGCGCCACTTCGTCGAGAGCGATGCCCTGTCGGCGAGCCAGCGGCGCTATGCCGAGACCCAGCTCGCGCTGTTCAAGTCCTGGTACGCAGACTGGTCGAAGGAGTCCTGATGGCGATCAAGGTCGTCGATTCGCACACCGAGGGCGAGCCCACCCGGCTCGTCGTCTCTGGGTTCCCGGACCTCGGCGGCGGCAGCATGGCCGAGCGGCTCGGCCGCTTTCGCCGCGACCACGACCACCTGCGCCGGGCGATCGTGCTGGAGCCGCGCGGCCATGACGCGGTGGTCGGCGCCCTCCTCTGCGAGCCGTTGGACCCCGGCGCGGCGGCGGGACTGATCTTCTTCAACAACGCCGGCTATCTCGGCATGTGCGGCCACGGTACCGTCGGCGCGGCGGTGACCCTCGCCTGGCTCGGCCGCCTCAAGCCCGGCCGGCACCGCTTCGAGACGCCGGTCGGCGACGTTTCGGTCGAGCTCGTCTCGGCCAACGAGGCGGTCGTCGACAACGTCGAGAGCCACCGCCACGCCCGCGACGTCCGCCTCGACGTGCCCGGGATCGGCGAGGTCACCGGCGACGTCGCCTTCGGCGGCAACTGGTTCTTCCTCGTCAGGGAGGCTCCCGTGCCGGTGGAGTTCGCCCGCCTCGCCGACCTCACGGAGGCCGCCGGACGGGTGCGCGAGGCGCTCGCCCGCGCCGGCGTCACCGGGGCGGGTGGGGCCGAGATCGACCATGTCGAGTTCTTCGGCCCGCCGGCCTTTCCGGGGGCGCACAGCCGCAACTTCGTCCTCTGCCCGGGCGGCGCCTACGACCGCTCGCCCTGCGGCACCGGCTCCAGCGCCAAGCTCGCCTGCCTCGCCGCCGACGGCCGGCTGGCGCCCGGCGAAACCTGGGTGCAGGAGAGCATCATCGGCAGCCGCTTCGAGATGAGCTACCGCCCAAGCCCGGCCGGGGGCATCCTGCCGACGATCCGCGGACGCGCCTTCGTCGTCGCCGAGGCGACCCTCGTCCGCGACCCGGCCGACCCTTTCGCCGACGGGATCGCCGCCCCGGCCGCCTGAGGCCGTCGGCGGGTCCTCAGTCCCGGTCCCAGTCGGGGGCCAGGGCCGGGATCTGGACGACCCGGAGGTCGCGGGCCGAGAGCGCCGAGATGGCGGCCATGTCCGCCCCGGACAGCTCGAAGGCGAGCGCCTCGAGGTTGCGGACGGCGTTTTCGCGCCGGCGGGTCTGGCACATGGCCATGACGCCCTGCTGCAGGATCCAGCGGAGCACCACGGCCGAGGGGCTGCGGCCGACCCGGCCGGCGACCTCCTCGATCACCGGGTCGGCGAGAACCTTGCCGCGCGCCAGCGAGGAGTAGGCCGAGAGCCTCACCCCTGTCTCCCTCGCCGCCGCGAGGAGCCGCGACTGGTCGAGGTAGGGGTGGAACTCCACCTGGTCGCAGACGAGGCCCGGCACGAGCCGGCTTGCCCGGGCGAGTTGCCCGGCGGCGAAGTTGGAGACGCCCACATGGCGGGCGAGGCCGTCCGCGCGGGCGCGCGCGAGTTCCTCGAGCGCCGGCGCGAAGAGCGCGGGGTCCTTCGGCGGCCAGTGGATCAGGAGGAGGTCGACCTGATCCATCCCGAGCGTCGAGAGGCTCTCCTCGACCGACGGCCGGAACCGTTCGGGGGCGAGGTTGTCCGGGTGCACCTTGGTCGCCAGGAAGAGATCCGACCGGGGCAGGCCGCAGCCGCGCACGGCCTCGCCGACCGGCTCCTCGTTGCCGTACCACTGCGCCGTGTCGATGTGCCGGTAGCCGACCTCGATCGCCATCAGCGTCGCCTCCCGCGCCTCGGCCCCGGTCAGCGGGTAGGTGCCGTAGCCGAGCGGCGGGATGCCGGGTGGGAATGCGTCCATGGTGGTCTCCTCGGGTGACGGGCCGGAGGCGGTCCGGGCGCCGCGGCTGCAAGCCGGTCCGCCGGCGGCGTTCCGGCCGGGGGCTCAGAACCGCTGGATCGTGAGGCCGCCGTCCGCCTGGACGGTCTGGCCGGTGGCGAAGGCGAAGCGCCCGGTGGCGAGCGCGACGGCGATCGAGGCGATGTCCTCCGGGCGGCCCATCCGCGGCGCCGGCGTGAGGCCATCGGCGATCCGCCGCCGGTATTCCTCCTGCACCACTGCGGTCATCGGCGTCTCGATGATGCCGGGCTGGATGTCGTAGGCGCCGATCCCCTCCGGCGCGAGGCGGACCGCATAGAGCTTGGAAGCCATGGCGAGCCCGGCCTTGGAGACGCAGTACTCGCCGCGCAGGATGGACGCCGCCCGGGCGTTGGAGGACGACACGGTGATCACCGAATGGTGCAGCGCCGGCGGCCGCTCGCGGGAAACGAGGCGGCGGGCGAAGGCCTGGGTAAGGAAGAAGGTCCCCCGGGTGTTGACGGCGATGCAGCGGTCGAAGCTCTCCGGCGTCACCTCGAGGAGGTCGCCGCGGCTCAGCACCGACACGCCGGCGTTGTTGACGAGGGTCGTCAGCGGCCCGACGCCGGCCTCCGCCCGGTCGATGAGGTCCTCGTGGGCCTCGATCCGGGCGATGTCGCCGAAGACGGGCGCGGAGCGCACGCCCCTGGCGGCGACCGCCTCCGCCGTCGCCGCGAGGTCCGGGTCGCCCTCGAGGCCGTTCACCGCCACGGCGAAGCCGGCGTCGGCGAGCGCGAGGGCGATCGCCGCGCCGATGCCGCGGCCGCCGCCGGTGACCAGCACCGCCGGCCCGGCGGTCACGACCGCGCTCCGTTGCGCAGCAGGTCGCGGGCGATGATGGTGCGCTGGATCTGGTTGGTGCCCTCGTAGATCTGGGTGATCTTGGCGTCGCGGTAGAGGCGCTCCACCTCGAAGCCGCGGATGTAGCCGGAGCCGCCGAAGATCTGCACCGCGTCGGCGGTGCGCCGCACGGCCATGTCGCCGGCGAAGCACTTGGCCATGGAGCAGGCCGCCGTGGCCGGCTCGCCGGCGTCGAGCATCATCGCGGCCCGGTGCACCAGCGCCCGCGCCGCGGCGATGTCGGTCGCCATGTCGGCGAGCATCCACTGGATGCCCTGGTTGTCGGCGATCGGCGCGCCGAACTGGCGGCGCGTTGTGGCATAGTCCAGCGCCGCCTCGAGCCCGGCCTGGGCGATGCCGACCGCGAGCGCGGCAATGCCGACGCGCCCCTTCTCGAGGACGCTCATCATCATGTGGAAGCCGCGCCCCTCCTCGCCGAGCAGGGCGTCGGCGGGGATGCGCACGTCGTCGAAGGCGAGCGCGCCGACCTGGCTCGCCCGCTGGCCCATCTTGTGTTCCTTCGGGCCGCGCTCGACGCCGGGGGCGTCGAGGTCGACGAGGAAGATGCTCATGCCCCGCCGGCCGGCGGCGGGATCGGTGCGCGCCAGCACGAAGCCGAGCTCGGCGACGGGGGCGTTGTGGATCCAGAGCTTCGAGCCGTTCAGCACCCAGTCGTCTCCGTCGCGCACGGCGGTGCTGCGAATCGCCGAGACGTCCGAGCCGGCGTCCGCCTCGGTGATGCAGTAGGCCGGGAAGGTCTCCGCCCGGACGAGGCCGGGAAGGTACTCCTCCTTCTGCTCGTCGGTGCCGTAGCGGGTGAGCAGCGTCGAGACGAGCTCGATGAGGCCGCACTGGTCGGCCACCGAGGCATAGCCTCGCGACAGCTCCTCCATGACGAGGGCATAGGCGAAGCTGTCGAGGCCGGCCCCGCCGTAGCCGTCGGGCACCGTGATCCCGAACAGCCCGAGCGCGCCCATCTTCCGGTAGAGGTCCACCGGGAAAGCCTCCGTCCGGTCGAGCTCCTCGGCCAGCGGACGGATCTCGGCGGCCGCGAACTGGGCCGCCATCTCCCTGATGTCCCTGTAGATGTCCGCCGGGTGCTGCGGGATCTGAAGCATGGTCTCGTCCTCCCTCCAGGGCGCGTTCGGCAAAAGGGCTCGACAGCCGGCGAGAAACTAACTATTTAGTTGATAACTCCGCTCGGCGGAGCGGTCAAGCACGGCCGGCGGGATGGCGTATCGGCGACCCGGCGGCTGCGTCCGAGGAGGGAGGCCATGCCCGGTCCGTCGATCCTGCCCGGCCCCGAGGCGGTCGCCGCGCTGGTGCCCGACGGCGCCACCATCGCGATCTCCGGCTCCGGCGGCGGCCTGCTCGAGCCGGACGCGGTGCTCGCGGCGCTGGAGCGATCCTTCCTCGAGACCGGCCACCCGCGCGACCTCACCGTCGTCCACGCGCTCGGCATCGGCGACGGCAGGGCCACCGGGCTCAACCGCCTGGCGCACGAGGGCATGGTGCGCCGTGTGATCGGCGGCCACTGGAGCTGGTCGCCCGGCATGCAGCGGCTTGCGCGGGAGAACCTGATCGAGGCCTACAGCCTGCCGGCGGGGGTGATCTCCACCCTCCTGCGCGAGAGCGGCGCCGGCCGCCCCGGCGTGATCACCCGGATCGGCCTCGGCACCTTCGTCGACCCGCTCCTCGACGGCGGCCGCTGCAACGCGCGCGCCCGCGACGACCTGGTCGAGCGGATCCGCATCGGCGGAGAGACCTTCCTGCGCTACCTGCCGATCAGGGTCGACGTCGGCATCGTCCGGGGCAGCTTCGTCGATGCCGCCGGCAACGTCTCGCTCGCCCGCGAACCGGCGGACCTCGACGTCTACGCCGTGGCGCTTGCCGCCCACAACGGCGGCGGCCGGGTGATCGCCCAGGTACGCGAACACCGCCACGCGCCGACGCTGCCGATCCGTCTCGCCCGGATCCCAGGCGTGCTGGTCGATGCCGTGCTGGTCGCGCCCGGGCAGCGGCAGAGCGCCGTCACCGACGACGACCCGAGCCTCTCCGGCGAGGCGCGCGAGGCGCTCCAGGAGGCCCCGCCCCTGCCGACGGGCCTCAGGCGGCTGATCGCCGAGCGGGCGATGGCGGAACTCGGGCGGGCGCGCTCCGTCAACTTCGGCTTCGGCATCCCGGGCGGCATCCCCGCCCTCCTCGCCGAGCGGGGCGACCGCGACCACTGGGGAAGCGTCGAGCAGGGCCTGCACAACGGCGACATGCTGGACGGCGCCATGTTCGGCACCGCGCGCAACGCCGACGCCATCGTCTCCTCGGTCGACCAGTTCGACTTCTACGCCGGCGGCGGCATCGACGTCGCCTTCCTCGGCATGGGGGAGATGGACGCGGAGGGCAACGTGAACGTCTCGCGGCTCGGCGAGGACATCGTCGGGCCCGGCGGCTTCATCGACATCACCCAGTCCACCCCGAAGGTGGTGTTCTGCGGCGCCTTCGAGGCGCGCGGGCTGGAGGTCGAGGCCGGTCCGGGCGGCAAGCTCACGATCCTCGCGCCGGGGCGCCAGCCGAAGCTGGTGGAACGGGTGCGCCACGTCACCTTCTCCGGCGCCCAGGCGCGGGCGAACGGACAGGAGGTGCTCTACGTCACCGAGCGGGCCGTGTTCCGGCTCGGCGACAGCGCGGTGGAACTCGTCGAGCTGCGCCCGGGGGTGGACCTCGAGCGCGACGTCCTCGGGCGGATGGGATTCGTCCCGCAGGTGCGCCTCCCTCAGCCGATGCCGGCGGGAGCGTGAGCGATGCGGCGGCTTGCGCCCACCTCAGGCCTTCAGCAGCCGCAGCACCGTCTCGATGTTGAAGGCGAGCCGCGCCTCCAGCATCTCCTTCGTCATAAGGTCGCGCTCGTAGATGATCGAGCCCGTGAAGCGGTTGGTGAGATAGTAGTAGCCGATGGCGGCGATGGTGATGTTGAGCTGGACCGGATCGACGCCCGGGCGGAAGACGCCCGCCGCGACGCCCCGGTCGAGGATGTCCTGGACCAGCCCGATCAGCGGCCGGTGCATCTCCCGGATCGCCTCCGACCTGGCGAGGTGCTGGCCGCGGTGGAGGTTGGCGCTGTTGACCAGGGTGAGGAACTCGGGGTTGGCGAGGTAGTAGCGCCAGGTGAACTCGACCAGGTGGGTGATCGCCGCCGCCGGGTCCAGCTTGTCGAGGTCGAGCTTGCGCTCGGCGTTGCGGATGTCGGCGTAGGCCTCCTCCAGCACCGCGCTGAACAGGTCCTCCTTGCTGCCGAAGTAGTGGTAGATCATCCCCTTGTTGGCCTTGGCCTTGGCGGCGATGTCGTCGACCCGTGCGCCGGCGAGCCCGCGCTTGGCGAACTCCGCCTTGGCCGCCTTGAGGATCCGCCTCCTGGTGGCCTCGGGGTCCCGGGACCGGACCTCGCGCACGTCTTTGGTCACCGCCACCATCGCCACCTCGTCCGCTGTTCCCTGGCCTCCGATCGAGGCCGCCGGCGGCCCGCGGCCGGCCGGCGATCCGCATTGTTGAGAAGGTATTCGCGCCTCGCGTCAAGGTCTCACGGCCACGGGCGGCACGCAATGTTGAAATAACGAACCAGTTAGTTATAAGCTGGCCGCGGACGCTCCGGGGGAAGCTGTCGCGCCCGGGCAAGGTGGAGCGGCCGGAGCGCCCTCGAGCGGTCCGGCGGGGAGGACGGGATGGTCGACTATATCGTCGTCGGCGGCGGCTCGGCGGGCTGCGTGATCGCGACGCGCCTGACGGAGGACAGGGACGTGTCCGTCCTGCTGCTCGAGGCCGGGCCGCGCGACACCAACCCCTACATCCACATGCCGGTCGGCTTCTTCAAGATGACCAGCGGGCCGCTGCTGTGGGGCTACCGCACCGCGCCGCAGAAGCACTGCTTCGACCGCGAGATGCTGTTTGCCCAGGCCAAGGTGCTGGGCGGCGGCGGCTCGATCAACGCCGAGGTGTTCACCCGCGGCGCGCCGCAGGACTACGACCGCTGGGCGAACGAGGAGGGCTGCGCCGGCTGGAGCTTTTCCGAGGTGCAGCCCTACTTCATCCGCTCCGAGGGCAACGACATCTTCGCCGGCCCGTGGCACGGGCGCGAGGGGCCGCTCGGCGTCTCGCAGATCCCCGATCCCCACCCGATGACCAAGCGCTTCGTCCAGGCCGCGCAGGAGGCCGGGCTGCCCTACAACCCGGACTTCAACGGCCCGAAGCCGGACGGCTGCGGCATCTACCAGACCACCACGCGCGGCTACCGCCGCTGCTCGGCGGCGGTCGGCTACCTGAAGCCCGTGCTGTCGCGGCCGAACCTCACGGTCTGGACCGGCGTCACCACCACCCGGATCGTCGTCGAGAACCACCGGGCCGTCGGGGTCGAGGTCGTCCGCGAGGGCCGGCGCGAGGTGCTGCGGGCGGAGCGGGGCGTGGTGCTCTCCGCCGGCGCGATCGGCTCGCCGAAGCTGCTGATGCTCTCCGGCATCGGCCCGGCCGACCACCTGACGGCGCACGGGGTCGAGGTGCTGGTCGACCAGCCCGCGGTCGGCGCCAACCTGCAGGACCACTTCGACGTCGACATCGTCAACGAGCTCAAGGGCCCGTGGAGCTTCGACAAGTACCAGAAGCCGCACTGGATGGTCTGGGCCGGGATCCAGTACGCCTTGTTCAAGTCCGGCCCGGTCGCCTCCAACATCGTCGAGGGCGGCGCCTTCTGGTACGCCGACAGGTCGGCGCCGCACCCGGACACCCAGTTCCACTTCCTCGCCGGCGCCGGCGTCGAGGCGGGGATCCCGCCGGTCGCCTCCGGCTCGGGGGTCACCCTCAACAGCTACCTGCTCCGGCCGAGGAGCCGCGGCACCGTGCGGCTCGGCGGCGGCGACCCGGCGGACAAGCCGGTGATCGACCCGAACTACCTCGCCGAGCCCTACGACCTCGAAATGTCCGTGGAGGGGGTGCGGATCATGCGCGAGATCATGTCCCGCCCGGCCTTCCGCGACGTGCTGGCCGGCGAGCACTTCCCCGGCCCGGGCTGCAGCTCGAAGGCCGACCTCGAGACCTACGTCCGCAGGCACGGCCGGACGGCCTACCACCCGGTCGGCACCTGCCGGATGGGAAGCGACGCGGACGCGGTGGTCGACACCCGGCTCCGCCACCCTGCGATCGCCGGGCTGATGGTCGCCGACGCCTCGGTGATGCCGAGCCTGATGAGCTCCAACACCAACGCGGCGGCCATCATGATCGGCGAGCGCGCGGCGGACTTCCTGAAGGCCGGGGCGCTGGCCAGGAGCGGCGGCGCCGAGGCCAGCCTCGCCCTCGCCTGACCGGGGCGGGCGAGAAAAGACGGCGATTCGCTTGTCAACCGCCGACGCCGAGTTTATAAATAACTGGTTGGTTAGTTAGCCGCGGGGGAGCGGCAACGGGAGGAAAGAGCAATGAAGATCAGGTTCGGACAAGGACTGGCTTCGACCGCGGCCACCCGCCGCACGATTCTGAAGGGCATCGCCGGGGCCGCCGGCCTCGCCGTCGCGCCGACGCTGTGGAGCCGCAAGGCCCTCGCCCAGGCGGGCGACTGGACATTGGTCCTCTCCATGCGATCGGTCGCCAACCCCTACCACGCCACCTTCGCCAAGGGCGGCGAGAACTTCGCCAAGTCCATCGGCGCCCCCTTCGAGGTGCTGGTCACCGAGGGCAACAGCGAGAAGGGCATCGCCGACATCAAGGCGCTGCTCGCCAGGACCGGCGGCAAGATGGTGCTCAACGTCGACCCGAACGACAGCCCGGACGCCCGGATCATCGTCGAGGAGGTCAAGAAGGCGGGGGCCTATGTCGTCACCCAGTGGAACAAGCCGGACGACCTGCATCCCTGGGACCACAACCCGAACTACGTCGCCCACATGTCCTTCGACGGCGTGCCGAGCGGCAAGGCGGTCACCCAGGTCCTGATCGACGCGATGGGCGGATCGGGCGGCATCGTCGCCCTCGGCGGCATCCTCTCCAACGTGCCGGCGATCGAGCGCAAGCTCGGCCTCGACCAGGCGATCGCCGACAACCCCGGCGTCACCCTGCTCGACTACCAGGCGGCCGACTGGAACGAGACCAAGGCCTTCGAGATCACCCAGGCCTGGGTCACCCGCTACGGCGGCGACATCAAGGGCGTCTGGGCGGCGAACGACGGCATGGCCATCGGCGCCCTCGAGGCGCTGCGCCAGGAGGGCCTCGCCGGCACCGTGCCGGTGACCGGCATCGACGGCATCGAGGCCGCCTACACCGCCATCCGCGACGGCGAGATGGCCGGCACCGTGGCCTGGGATCCGCTGTGGACCGGCGGCGTCGGCCTCGCCCTCGGCTACGCGGCCGCCTCCGGCGAGATCGACATCGCGGCGGAACCGAACGAGCACCGCGAGTTCTACGGGACCGGCATCATCGTCACCAAGGACAACGTCGACAGCGTCGGCGGCGGGGGCGAGATCGACTTCAAGGACTACTGGGGCAATTCCACCGGGCAGATCCAGTACCGGAGCTGAAGTCCTACCGCGACTGCGGCGGCGGACCATCCGCCGCCGCCCTTTGCTTGGGCCGCCGGGCCGTGCTCTCGCGACCGGCGGCGCGGAACGGGACCTGGCGCCATGTCGAAGAGCGAAACCCTCGTCGCCGGCGACGCCGGCTCCCGGCCGGCTCTTACGGCGAACCGGCGGCAGATGCTGCGGCGGACGGCGCCGATCCTCGTCCTCGTCGCGCTCTGCCTGCTCATCTCCTCGCTGAACCCGAACTTCCTCGACGTGAACAACTTCGTCCGCCTGCTCAACGCGGCGGCGATCCCGGTCGTCCTCGTGATGGGGGCGACCTTCATCATCCTGATGGGCAGCATCGACCTGTCGCTCGAGGGCGTCGTGGCGATCACCGCGGTGCTGGCGAGCACGCTGGTTCTCAACGACCACACCGGCATCGCCATCGGCCTCTTCGCCGTCCCGGTCGCGATCGCGCTCGGCGCGGGCATCGGCGCGCTGAACGGGCTACTGCACGTCAGGCTGCGCATCCCCTCCTTCATGACAACCCTCGGCGTCGGCTTCGCCTGCGTCGGCGTCGCCACCGCCTGGCTCGGCGGCGACACCGTCCGCATCCAGGACAAGGCTTTCCGCGGCCTCGCCCTCGACCGGTTCCTCGGTGTCCCCGCCGGCGTCTGGATCGCCGGGGCGGCGGTGCTGGTGGCGCTGGCGATCCAGGAGCGCACCCGGGTCGGCCGCTGGATCTACGCCCTCGGCGGCGACGAGGAGGTCGCCCGCCACGTCGGGGTGCCGATCGCCCGCACCCGGATCATCGCCTTCACCATCGCCGGCGCCTTCTCCGGCCTCGCCGGGGTGATGTCCGCGGCCCAGCTCGGCCAGGGCCACGCC
Source organism: Pleomorphomonas sp. (assembly GCA_041687675.1). Classification (GTDB taxonomy): domain Bacteria; phylum Pseudomonadota; class Alphaproteobacteria; order Rhizobiales; family Pleomorphomonadaceae; genus JAWLBM01. The sequence goes on from JAWLBM010000007.1 coordinate 117,163, forward strand.
CTCCTCAGCCAGGGGCGGCTGTTCACCACCATCACCGCCGTGGTGGTCGGCGGCACCTCGCTCGGCGGCGGCGTCGGCTCGGTGCTGAATTCGGTGGTCGGGGTGCTGATCGTGGTGGTGCTCGCCAACGGCATGGTGCTGATGGGGGTGCCCATCTACGTCCAGCAGGGCGTCCAGGGGCTGCTGATCATCGCGGCCGTCGCCCTCGCGCTCGACCGCTCGCGCCTTCAGATGGTGAAATAGGAGCCGGTCGATGAGCGTCCTCGAGATCCGCGGCGCGTTGAAGCGTTTCCCCGGCGTCACCGCGCTCGACCACGTCGACCTGCGGATCGACCGCAACGAGGTGGTCGGCCTGATCGGCGAGAACGGCGCCGGCAAGTCGACCCTGCTGAAGGTCCTCTCCGGCGTCTACGACCTCGACGAGGGCACCGTCCTCGTCAACGACCGCGAGGTCCGCTTCAAGGGCCCGCGCGACGCCTTCGACCACGGCCTCGCCATGGTCTTCCAGGAGCAGTCGGTGCTGCCGACCCTGTCGGTGGCGGAGAACATCTTCCTCGGCCGCGAGCAGGATTTCCTGCGCTTCGGCTTCCTCGACAAGCGGCGGATGAACGCCGCCGCGCGCGAGCTCCTGGGCAAGGTCCACCTCGACATCGACCCCGCCACATCGGCCGCCGACCTCACCTTCGCCCAGCGGCAGATGGTGGAGATCGCCAAGGCGCTGTCGCTCGACAGCCGGATCGACGGCGAGATCGTGGTGCTGCTCGACGAGCCGACCTCGGTGCTCGAGGCGCGCGAGATCGAGATCCTGTTCGACATCATCCGCGAGCTGAAGAGCCGGGCCGCCTTCGTCTTCATCTCGCACCGCCTCGACGAGGTGCTGGAGATCTCCGACCGCATCTACGTCATGCGCGACGGCAAGGTGGTGCACGAGGCGCGGACCGCCGAGGCCCATGTCCACGAACTGCACGAGAAGATGGTCGGCCGGGCCGTCCACCACGAATACTACCGCGAGAACAAGCAGCGGCCGCCGAAGCCGGAGGTGCTGCTCTCGGTGGAGAACCTCGGCCGGGCCGGCCACTTCCAGGGCGTCTCCTTCGACCTCCACGCCGGGGAGATCCTCGGCATCGCCGGGGTGATCGGCTCCGGCCGCGAGGCCCTGGCGCGCTGTCTCGCCGGCCTGGAGCCCGCCGACAGCGGCACGGTGCGCATCGACGGCGCGCCGGCGCGGATCGCGACTCCCTGGGCGGCGGTGGCGAGCGGCATCGGCTACATCCCGCAGGAACGCAAGGCCGAGGGCATCGTGCTCGCCTCGTCGGTGGCCGAGAACATGACCATGGCCGCCCTCCCCGCCTTCGCGCCACGCGGCCTGATCGACCACCGCCGCGAGCGCCAGATCGCGGACGGCTGGATCCGGCGGCTGCGGATCAAGACGCCGTCCGCCGACACGCCGATCGGCAAGCTCTCCGGCGGCAACCAGCAGAAGACCGTGCTCGCCAAGTGGCGGATCGCCGGGGCGCGGGTGATGATCCTCGACCATCCGACCCGCGGCGTCGACGTCGGCGCCAAGGAGGACGTCTACGACCTCGTCCGCGAGATGTGCGACGACGGCCTCGCCATCATCCTCCTCGGCGACACGCTGGACGAGGTGATCGGCCTCAGCCACCGCATCCTGGTGATGAAGGACGGCGTCGTCTCCGCCCGCTTCGACGCCCCGCCGGGCGCCAAGCCCGACCAGGTCTCGCTGATCACCCACATGGTCTGAGGAGGAGCGCCGTGCCGACCGAACTCCTGAAGCGCCTGGAGGCGCACGTCCCGGTGCTCACCCTCGCGGCGCTGGTGATCCTCGTCGGCGCCATCGACCGCACCTTCTTCGCCCCGTCGACGCTGCTGGTGCTGATGTCGGACACCATGACGCTGTTCCTGATGGCGTCCGGGGCCACCCTGGTCATCCTGATGGGTGGCATCGACCTGTCCATCCAGTCGGTCGCGTCGCTGACGAGCGTCATCGTCGCGGCATTGGTCCCCGAATGGGGCTGGTTCGCGATCGTGGCGGCGGTGGCCGGCGGCTGCCTTGCGGGCTGGATCGGCGGGCTCGCCCACACCCGCCTCAAGATCCCCTCGTTCATCGCGACGCTGGCGGTCAGCGGCCTCGTCGTCTCCACCGCGTTCGTCCTGTCCGACGCGCGCTCGATCGACATCGCCGCGGAGAACCGCGCCGCCTACTTCGAGTGGATGGTCGGCGAGACCTACGGCATCCCGAACGAGGTGCTGGTCGGCATCGTCGTGCTCCTCGCCCTCACCTTCGTCGAGCGGCGCACCCCCTTCGGACGGCTGGTGCGGGCGATCGGCTCCGGCGAACGGGCGGTGATCGCCTCCGGCATCAACGCCGACCGGGTGAAGCTGTTCGCCTTCACTCTCTCCGGCGCCCTCGCCGGGTTCGCGGGCGTGGTGATGGCCGGCCGCATCGCCTCAGGCTCGCCCACGCTCGCCAACGAGTTCCTGCTGCCGGCGATCGCCGCAATCATCGTCGGCGGCACCGCGCTCACCGGCGGGGTCGGCAGCGTCTGGCGCACCTTCATCGGCGCGCTGATCATCGCGGTGGTGCGGATCGGCATGACCTTCGTCGGCGTCAGCGTCTTCGCCCAGCAGATCGTGTTCGGCGTGGTGCTGGTGGCCGCCGTGGCGGCGACGATGGACCGCTCCAAGGTGGCCGTCATCAAGTAGCCGAACGACCGTCGGAGAGCCGGGCGCCGCAGGCCGCGACGCCGGGCCGTCCCGTCTCAGGGCGCTTTCCGATCAGGTGGACTCGCCTGGTCGACGGGAAATCGCCCCAAGGCCTTGAGCATTCAACGGAATATGCTCAGGGCGTCGGCGCGTCCTCGCGGATGAGGCCTTCGGCCTTCAGCGCCTGCCAGAAGGCGGCCGGGATCGGGTGGGCGATCAGCTCGAGGTTCTGGCGAAGCTGCCCGACCGTGCGCGTCCCCGGGACGATGGACGGCACCGCCGGGTGGGCGAGCACGAACTGCAGCGCGGCGGCCGGCAGCGGCACGTCGTGCGCGCGGCAGACCTCCTCCATCGCGGCGACGCGCGTCATCGCCCATTCGGGCGCCGGCGCGTAGTTGTACTTCGCCCCCGGCCGGGCGCCGGTGGCGAGGATGCCGCTGTTGTAGCCGCCGCCGATCACCACGGCGACGTTGCGCGCCTCGCAGAGAGGCAGGAACTCGTCGAGCGCATCCTGCTCCAGCAGCGTGTAGCGGCCGGCGAGCAGGAAGCTGTCGAAGTCGTGCTCGAGCAGCGCCTGGTGGCAGGGCTGCCACTCGTTCACCCCGAGGCCGATGGAGGAGACGAGCCCCTCCTCCCGCAGCTTGAGCAGCGCCTTGGCGGCCCCGTCCATCGCCTGGCGGAAGTAGATCTTCTGCTGCTCCGGCGGATGGATGAAGCCGTCGACGTCGTGGATCCAGGCGATGTCGATACGCTCGAGGCCCAGCCGCTGCAGCGAGTCCTCGAAGGAGCGCATCACGCCGTCGTAGGAGTAGTCGTAGACCACCTGGTTCGGCAGCGCGTCCACCCAGGGCGCGAAGTCGATCGAGGCGCGCGGGGCCGCCTTCAGCAGCCGGCCGACCTTGGTGGAGAGGACGAAGGCGTCGCGCGGGCGCCAGCGCAGGCCCTCGCCGATCCGCGCCTCTGACAGCCCGTGCCCGTACATCGGCGCGGTGTCGAAGTAGTTGAGGCCGGCGTCCCAGGCGGCGTCGATCATCGCCCGGGCGTCCTCCTCGGTGATCGGCTTCAGGAAGTTGCCGATCGGCGCCGCGCCGAAGCCCATGGCGGTGACCTCCAGGGCCGTGCGGCCGAACCTGTTCCTCCGGGTCGGGTCCATCGAGTGCCTCCGTTGTCTCACAGGCCCCGAATGTAACTAACCAGATAGTTTACCGCAATCGTCCGGAGCGACCCTTCCAAGGCCCGGCGCAGCCGTCCCCCGCGCCCTTGCCGTGTCCCACGATCATCGACGGGGACCCGGAGGGCGGCGGAAACATCCGGCCGGGCGCTTCAGACCACCCGGACCGCCAGCGCGCCGATGCCTTCGATCGAGGCGTCCATGCGGTCGCCCCGCACCACCGGGCCGACGCCCGAGGGGGTGCCGGAGAGGATCACGTCGCCGGCGGCAAGGTCGAAGTAGGCCGAGAGATAGGAGATCATCTCCGGCACCTTCCAGATCATCTGGGCGAGGTCTCCCTGCTGGCGGACCTCGCCGTTCACCCTGAGCTCGATCCGGCCACGGTCCGGGTGGCCGATCCCGGCCGCCGGGTAGAGCGCGCCGATCGGGCCGGAGCGCTCGAAGGCCTTGCCGATCTCCCAGGGGCGGCCGCCTTTCTTGGCCTCGCCCTGGAGGTCGCGGCGGGTCATGTCGATGGCCACCGCATAGCCGTAGACGTGGTCGAGCGCCCGCTCGACCGGAATGTCGGCGCCGCCGGATTTCAGCGCCACCGCCATCTCCACCTCGTGGTGGACGTCGCTCGACCGCGGCGGATAGGGAAACTCGCCGGAGGGGTCGAGGTTGTCCGGGTTCTTCTGGAAGAAGAAGGGCGGCTCGCGGTCGGGGTCGCCGCCCATCTCGATGGCGTGGGCGGCATAGTTGCGGCCGATGCAGTAGACCCGGCGCACCGGGAAGCGGGCGTCGGTGCCCGACACGGGCAGCGCGACCACGGGCGGCGCATCGATCACGAAACGGGACATTCGAACCTCCGGCAAGGACCTGGTCGCCCGTCCCATACACGATCGCCGGCCAATCGCCGAGCGCTCCGGCGCCGCCCCGTGCCGGACCGCCGCCCGGCGGGCCGGTCAGGCCACGGACATGCCGGCGAACTCGGGCCTGCTCCGGCCCCAGTCGCGCAGCGACCCGCCGCCGGGGCAACTGGTCCGCGTGCCCCCCTCGTAGCGGACCGTCTCGCGCAGGCTGCCCGCATATTGCACCCTGAGGGCCGCGGTGGCGGGCACTCCGGTGACGGAGGCCACCATCGCCAGGAAGGCCTGGCCCTGCGGCCCGGCGCCGGTGCTGCAGTGCATGAACTGGATGCAGCCCCACCGCCCGAACATCCCGCTCAGCTGGCCGAGCGCGGCGCGCACGGCCGGCGTATCGTGGAACGAGGAGCGATGGTCGCCAAGGTCGCCGTGGCCGTCGGACACCCCGGCCAGGCCGCGCGCCCCGTGGCCATGGAACCGGAGCAGGAACAGCGGCCCGCGAGCCGCCCGGCGGATCTCCGTCATCGCCTGCTCGATGCCGTTGCACATCCCGCCGATGATCACCGGGCTTGCGCCGGTGCCGGTCAGGAAGCGCACCTCCGAGGTCATCAGGTCGGGGTCGAACACGTCGACGCAGTCGAGAATGGGAAGCGCTTCCTGGTTGCGCAGCCGCGGCCAGGTCTGGCGGCCGATCACCCCGTCGACCGAGAGGCCCCGCTCGCGCTGGAACGCGCGGACCGCATCGGTGGTCCGCCGCCCGAAGTCCCCGTCGATCGCAAGATCGAAGCCGGTCCGCTTCAACAGAAGCTGCGCGACCGCCACCGCCGGCAACTTGTCGCCGTTTCTGAGCCAGACGAATTCCGACATCCTCTTTCTCCCGTGTTCACGAGGAACGCTGGAGGCGCCGCGCGGGCGGCGCCGGTGGATCTACACATCAGACTTACGGAATGCATTTCGGGGAGGGCGCATCTCGCTGCCGGCCGCCGACGCCGGTCAACACTGCCACCGATGACGCGCGCGGGCGAGCGCCGATCGCTGGACAGACTTAATTCGGACCCCGGCGCCGCCGACCCGGGAGGGCGGACGCGACCGCCGGGGCCCGGGCGCCAAGGGCGATCCGGCCGCGGGGGCTTGCGAAGCGGTACGGATCGCTCCATAACACCCTCGTTCCGAGGGGTGCTCCGCAAGGAGCTGAGACGATCCGGGCGCATGCGGCGCCAGACGGACGAACCCTTCGAACCTGATCCGGGTCATGCCGGCGAAGGGACGGAACCATTCCCAGCGAACGCGGGCGACGTGGCCCGACCCGCCGGGGCCGGTCCGTACCCGGCCGCCGACGTGCCCGGCCTTGTCGGAGGACGCGGCCTTGGCGATCGGGGAGACTGGCAGGACTGCAGCGCCGGCGCGGCCCGAGCCGCGGCCCGGCCGCTTCGGCGGCCTGGCGCGGCTGGCGCTGTCGCTCGCGGTGGTGCTCTCCGTGTGGCAGGGCGCCGTCCTGCTGCTCGCGCCGCCGCCGTTCATGCTGCCGTCGCCCGCCTCGGTGCTGGAGGCGGCCCGGGACAACGCCGGCCGCCTCGCCTTCGACGCGGCGGTGACGCTCACGGAGATCCTCCTCGGGCTGGTCGCCGGGATCGCCTTCGGCATCGCCACCGGCTTCGCCATGGCGGCCTCGCCCACCCTGTCGCGGCTGCTGATGCCGGTGCTGCTGGTCAGCCAGGCGCTGCCGGTGTTCGCGATCGCGCCGCTTCTGGTGCTGTGGTTCGGCTTCGGGCTCGCCTCCAAGGTGGTGATGGCGACCATCATCATCTATTTCCCCGTCGCCTCCGCCCTCGCCGACGGGCTGCGACGGACCGATCCCGGCCTCCTCGACCTCGCCACCCTCGCCGGGGCGAGCCGCTGGCGCACGCTGGCGCTGATCCGCTTCCCGGCCGCCCTGCCCTCGCTCGCCACCGGCGTGCGCGTCGCCGCCGTCTTCGCGCCGATCGGCGCGGTGATCGGCGAATGGGTGGGCGCCTCGCACGGGCTCGGCCTCGCGATGATCGAGGCCAACGCCCGGATGAAGACCGACCTCCTCTTCGCCGCCCTCGCCGTGCTCGCGGTCGCCACCCTGGTGCTGCGGGCCCTGGTCGACGGCCTCACCCGCCGGCTCATCCCCTGGGCCCACGAGAGCGACTGACCCGCTCCCCCTTCCCCGATCGAAAGGAACTCACCTTGCGCATCCTCCCGATCCTCGGCCTCGGCCTCTCGCTGATCGCCGGTCCCGCAGCCGCCGCGGACAAGCTGACCGTGCTGCTCGACTGGTTCGTCAACCCCGACCACGCGCCGCTGGTGGTGGCCAAGGAGGGCGGCTACTTCGCCCGCCACGGCCTCGACGTCGACCTCGTCGCGCCCGCCGACCCGACCCAGCCGCCGCGCCTCGTCGCCGCCGGGCAGGCGGAGGTCGCTGTGCACTACCAGCCGAACCTCACCCTCGACGTCGCCGAGGGCCTGCCGCTGCTGCGCTTCGGCACACTGGTCGAGACCCCGCTCAACACGCTGATGGTGCTGAAGGACGGGCCGGTGCAGTCGCTCGCCGACCTGAAGGGCCGCAAGGTGGGCTTCTCCGTCTCCGGCTTCCAGGACGCCCTGCTCGACCGGATGCTGGAGGAGAGCGGGCTGTCCATCGACGACGTCGACCTCGTCAACGTGAACTTCGCGCTCTCCGCCTCGCTGCTCGCCGGCCAGGTGGACGCGGTCATCGGCGCCTTCCGCAACTTCGAGATGACCCAGATCCGCCTCGAAGGCGGCGAGGGCAGGGCCTTCTACCCCGAGGAGCACGGCGTGCCGGCCTACGAGGAGTTGATCCTCGTCACCAACACCGCGCTGAAGGACGACCCGCGCCTGCCACGGCTGCTGGAGGCGGTGGAGGAGGCGACCATCTTCCTCACCAACCACCCGGACGAGGCCTGGCGGATGTTCATCAAGGCCTATCCGGATCTCGACGACGAACTGAACCGCACCGCCTGGGCCGACACGCTGCCGCGCTTCGCCAAGCGCCCGGCCGCCTTCGACGCCGGGCGCTACGAGCGCTTCGCCCGCTTCCTGGAAGAGAGCGGCCTCATTGAGGAGGCGCTGCCGGCCGCCCGCTACGGCCTGGCGCTGCGCTGAGGAGAGGAAGGACCGATCGCCGCCGGGATCACTCGGCGGCGATGCCCCGTTCGGCGGACGGCCCGCAGCAGGGCACCTCCTCGCCGGGGACCGCCGCCGGCCCGAGTGAGGCGCCGCGCGGGCCCTTTCCGGTCCTGACCGCGTCGTCGATGGCGCCGAGCAGGTCGTCGAGGCGCGGCCGCGCGAAGGGCATGGTCTGCACCATGCCGGCGAACAGGGTGTTGTCCGGGCTGACGAGGAACATGGCCGGCTCGACGAACCAGGCCGGCTCCTCGATCCCGGCCGCGTTGACGCCGCGCCCTTCGGAGACATAGAGCCCCCAGGCCCGGGCCTGGTCGATGGTGAGGCCCCAGCAGAGCGTCAGCCGATCGATCTTCCAGGCCTCCGCGGTGCGCTCGGCACGGGCCCGGGTGTCGGCGGAGATGGCCAGGAGCGAGACGCCGCGGCTGTGGAAGTCCTCGTACTTGGCCTCGAGTTCCTTCAGCTGCGACTGGCAGCCGGAGCAGTGCAGCCCGCGATAGAACAGCACCAGCGTGAAATGCTTCGGCTTCTGGTCGCACAGACGCCAGCAGGGACCGCCGACCGTGCCCACGCGCAACGGCGGTACGGCCGCGCCGGGCATGAGACGTGCGAACTCGGGCATCAGGACGAACTCCGGGACAGGAACAGGGCTCTCCTTATCTGCACATTATTAGATCACAGGTTAAGCCGCCCGCGTTCACGAATCGCTGATGCGGCCATGTCGTCCGTGGAAAAAGCAAAGCCGCGGCGGAGATTCCTCCGCCACGGCCGGGTCGGCGCAATCAGCCAGCGATTGCTCAGGAAGCGGGCAACCCGCGGTTACCATCGATGGTGCGCGCGGCGATCTCCGCCGCCATCTTCTGCACCGCCTGCTGGACCTTCTCGAAGGCGCGCACCTCGATCTGGCGCACCCGCTCGCGGCTGACGCCGAACTCGCTGGAGAGGTCCTCCAGCGTGATCGGCTCCTCGGCCAGCCGCCGGGCCTCGAAGATGCGGCGCTCGCGCTCGTTGAGCACGTCCATGGCGCGCTTGAGGAGCGTGCGCCGCTGCTCCAGCTCCTCGCTCTCGGCGAGCACCGTCTCCTGGCTCTCGCTCTCGTCGACCAGCCAGTCCTGCCACTCGCCGCCTTCGGTGTCGGCGCGGATCGGCGCATTGAGCGAGGTGTCGCCGGAGAGGCGCCGGTTCATCGACACCACGTCGGCCTCGGTGACGCCGAGCTTCTCGGCGATCTGGGTCACCTGGTCGGGCCTGAGGTCGCCCTCCTCCAGAGCCTGGATCTGGCCCTTCACCTTGCGCAGGTTGAAGAACAGCCGCTTCTGGTTGGCGGTGGTGCCCATCTTCACCAGCGACCAGGAGCGCAGGATGTACTCCTGGATCGCGGCCTTGATCCACCACATGGCATAGGTGGCAAGGCGGAAGCCCTTCTCGGGCTCGAAGCGCTTGACGGCCTGCATCAGGCCGACGTTGCCCTCGGAGATCACCTCGCCGATGGGCAGGCCGTAGCCGCGGTAGCCCATGGCGATCTTCGCCACCAGGCGCAGATGCGACGTGACCAGCCTGTGGGCGGCGTCGCGGTCGTCGTACTCGAGGTACCGCTTCGCCAGCATGTACTCTTCCTGCGGCTCCAGCATGGGGAACCGCCGGATCTCGTCGAGATATCGACTGAGTCCGCCCTCGCCTGAGGCGACGACGGGCAGGGACGGTTGGGCCATGAGTGCACCCCTCCTTCGAACAGTTTCCCGGCCGCCCGTTCGGGCCGGCCGACGGCGCCCGCTTCGCGGCACGCCAACATCCCCATATAGGGACAAGTCTCCCGGATGTCACGGGACCCGGTGTCAGTTCCCGTCACCCTCCCCGTCCAGGACCGTGAAGGCCCCGACGAGCGATGCCATATCCTGCGGCAGATCGCTCTCGAAGCGTAATGTTTTGTCCGTGACGGGATGACGGAACGATATCAAGAACGCGTGAAGCGCCTGACGGGGAAACGCGCGGACTGCCGCAGCGGTTTCCTCCGGCAGGCGGTTCGCCTTGGTGAGGAAGCCGCGGCCGTAGTCGCGGTCGCCGATCAGCGGGTGCCCCGCCGCCGCGAGGTGGACGCGGATCTGGTGGGTGCGGCCGGTCTCCAGCCGGCACTCCACCAGCGAGGCGACAGCGCCGCGGCCGGCGGCGGCCGGAAAGCGCCGCACCACCTCGTAGTGGGTGATCGCCTCGCGCCCGCCGGACTTCACCACCGCGATCCGCGTCCGGTCGGTCGGCGAACGGCCGAGCGGCGCGTCGATGGTGCCCCGGAAGGGCTCCGGGCTGCCCCAGACGAGGGCGAGATAGGCCCGCTCCAGCGGCCCGGTCCGGCCGTGGTCGGCGAACTGGCGGGCGAGCCGCTGGTGGGCGCGGTCGGTCTTGGCCACCACCATCAGCCCGGTGGTGTCCTTGTCGAGCCGGTGGACGATCCCGGGCCGCCGCACCCCGCCGATGCCGGAGAGGCTGTCGCCGCAGTGATGGATCAGCGCGTTGACCAGCGTACCGGTCCAGTTGCCGGCGGCCGGATGGACCACCAGGCCGGCGGGCTTGTCGATGACGACCAGGTGCTCGTCCTCGAAGACGATGTCGAGCGGGATGTCCTCTCCCCGCGGGATCGCCGGCTCCGCCTGCGGCACCTCGACCACCACCGAGAGGGGGCCGGCGAGCCGCCTTGAAGGGTCGCGCTCCACCGCGCCGCCGACGCTCACCCGGCCCTCCTCGACCAGCGCCTTGATGCGCGATCGGCTGAGGTCGGGCAGGTTGTCGGCGATCAGCCGGTCGAGGCGCATGCGCTCCGTCCCGGCCGGGATCTCGAGCGGGAGCGCCTCGCCTCCCGCCTCGGCGGCCTCGAGGTCGAGGTCGAGGTCGGCGAGGTCGTCGTCCGGGGCTTCGGGCTTCGGCGGTGTCTTCGGCATCGACAACGGAGGTCCTCGTGCGCTATCTCCCGCCCCACCGCGGCAGGCGCCGGGCTCCAGTCGGAAGAGACATTGATGAACAGCCACGACCGGGACGAGACAACCGAACCGCCGCTGGACCCGGCGATGGAGCGGATCCAGGCCAAGCTGCGCCGGCTCATCCTCTTCTCCGGCTCCACCCTCGGCATCGGCGTCCTTGCCGTGCTGTTCGCGGTGCTGTTCCGGGTCACCCGCGACGACGACGGCGGCGCCCAGTTCCGCGCCACCGTGGAGATCCCGGCCGGCGCCACGCTGGTTTCGACCGACGTCGCCGGCGACCGGCTGGCCGTCACGGTGGACGAGGCCGGCAGCCGCCGGGTGCTGCTGTTCGACCTCGACACGGGCCGCCGCGTCGGCGAGACGCTGATCGTGCCGCGCTGACCGGCGTCACTCGGCCCAGGCGGCGAGCGCCTGCTCGAACACGCGGTCGCCGGGCGCCCCCTTCTCGAAGGTCAGGATGGCGCGACGACGGTTGCCGTAGCGGATCGGCACGTCGATCCACTGCCGCTCCTCCACGAGCGACAGGTTGCGCGCCCTGTCCTGTTCGCTGCCCGAAAGGGCGAGCCAGAAGAGGTTCTCCGACACCTTGGCGACGGCGCCGGCCAGCGGGTCGCCGCGGTCGTCCTCGCGCTCCTTCATGATCAGCCCCGGCGTGGTGTCGATGGTGCGGCCGGAGAAGTCCGGCGGCACCTCGAACCTCGCCTCGACGATATGGCTGGCCGGCAGCGACGGGTCGCTGTTCTCGCGGATGGACAGCACCAGGGTCATCCCGCGGTCGGGGACCTCGACCCGGGCCCGGATCTGCGGCACCGGCGGCTCTCCCGGAAGCACCGGCTCCTCGACCAGCGACCAGACCGCGCGGCCGTCGGTCCTTGCCCCGTCGGATCCCGGGATCGGCTCCTCGTAGAGAATGGCGCGCTGCTCGACCATGATGCCGGGATCGCCCCCGCTCGCCGGGTCGAGGGCGGCCACGGCCGGCGGCGCCGGGTCCGGCGTCGCGGCGGGCGCATCCGGCTCGGGCGCGACGGGCTGAGGGTCCTCGGCGGCCGCGACGGGCGCCTCTCCGGACGGCGGCGGCGGGACAGTGCGGAGCACGGCGCCCGGGGGAAGGTCGAGCTCCGGGGTCGGCTGGACCTGCACCGTCTCCACGGCGCGCGCGTCGGGCGCGACCGCGTTGGCCGGCTCGCCCTCCTGGGGCAGCCGGTCGGGGATCTTCGGCTCGAGGCCGTCGTCGACGGGCGGCGGCTCCTCCGCCGGGGTCTCGACCAGCGTCGCCGTCTCAGTCGAGCCGCTGAGCCAGGCATCGATCCGCTCGCGCTGCATCCAGCCGACGGCGCCGACGCCGAGGACGGCGAGGAGGACGATCACCGTTGCGATCGGAACGGCCCTCGACCGCTTCTCGCCCCCGGACGGCGGCGCCTTCGCCGCGCCGGGCCGCGGCGCCGGCTGCGGGCGGCGCGGGCGGGCGCCGGAGACCCTTGCGGCGTCGGCCGCGGAGGTCGACGGCGGCGGCGGGGGCTGCCCGCCCAGAGGTTCGTCGAGGAAGCTCGGCTCGATCTTCTCCTCGGCGGCAGGCGCCTTTTCGGCCGGCGGCGCCTCGTCCTCGATCGCGTCGCGCGCCGAACGGACCGCCTTGGCGCTGGCGCCGCCGAGGTCGTCGGCCTGGCGCAGCGTGTTGGAGAGCGCGCTGATCCCGGCGCCGATCCGGGGCTCGCTCTGCGGACCGGGCTTGGCGGGCTGGGGCGGCTCTGCCGGCTGGCGGCGGGGTTCGGCCGCGAGCGGCGGCGCCTTCACCGCGGCGACGGGCGGCGCCAGCGACGGGCTGCGACCTTCGCGCGCAGGCTCCGGCGCGGCCTTCGGTTCGATCCGCAGCGGCGGCACCGGCTTCGGCTCGGGCCGCGGCGGCGCCTCCGCGCGGGGCGGCTCGGGCCGCGGCTCGGCCTCGGGCCGCTGGCCGGCGGGCGCCACGGGCCCGGCGCTGCGATCGGCGGCGCGCAGCCGCTCGGCGGCGGTCTGGCCCGGCGGCGGCGCGGGCGGCGGGGGCGGGCCGTCCGGCGTCTCCGGCGGCGGCGAGAGCCCGTAGGCCGCGCCGGCGACCTCGCTCTCGATCCGGCGGATGCACTCCTCGAGCGCCAGGCGCTGCTCGGTGATCTCGGCCGGCGACAGCGGAGGGTCGTAGGACTGCAGTTGCTTCAGCAGCGCGGCGCGCGCCTTCTCATAGACGAGCCGGCGCGCATCGCCGCTCGACGAGGGAAGGGACGAAATCGCCCGCTTCAGAACAGGATAGTAATCGGCCATCCGCGAGAGGCTCTCAAGTCCGGAACGAATCGGTCAACCGTTAGTCCTGAAAAGGGTCTTGCACAAGAATGGTGTCATTGCGATCCGGGCTGGTCGAAAGAAGGGCGACGGGCGCGCCGATCAGTTCCTCGACGTAGCGCACGTACTTCACCGCCTGCGCCGGCAGGTCCGCCCAGGAGCGGGCGCCGCGGGTGGAGCCGGACCAGCCCTCGAGCGACTGGTAGACCGGCCGCACCTTCGCCTGCGCCTCCTGGCTCGCCGGCAGGTAGTCGAGCTCCTTGCCGTCGAGCGTGTAGCCGACGCAGACCTTGATCTCCTCGAGGCCGTCCAGCACGTCGAGCTTGGTCAGCGCGATGCCGTTGATGCCGGACACCCGCACGGCCTGGCGCACCAGCACCGCGTCGAACCAGCCGCAGCGGCGCTTGCGGCCGGTGACGGTGCCGAACTCGTGGCCGCGGGTGCCGAGGAACTCGCCGACCTCGTCGGTGAGTTCGGTCGGGAACGGCCCCTCGCCGACGCGGGTGGTGTAGGCCTTGGTGATGCCGAGCACATAGTCGAGCGCGCCCGGCCCGATCCCCGAGCCGGTCGCCGCCTGGCCGGCGGTGGTGTTCGAGGAGGTGACGAAGGGATAGGTGCCGTGGTCGTTGTCGAGCAGCGCCCCTTGCGCGCCCTCGAAGAGGATGCGCGCGCCGGCGCGGCGGTGCTGGTCGAGCAGGCGCCAGACGGTGTCCATGTAGGGCAGGATGAAGTCGGCCACCTCGAGCAGCTCGTCGCGAATCGCCGAGAGCTCGATCTCCGGCTGGCCGAGGCCGCGGCGGAGCGGGTTGTGGTGGGCGAGCAGCCGCTCGATGCGCGCGTCCAGCACCGACCGGTCGGCGAGGTCCATGACGCGGATGGCGCGGCGGCCGACCTTGTCCTCGTAGGCCGGGCCGATGCCGCGCTTGGTGGTGCCGATCTTGGTGCCGGCGGCGGCGGAATTCTCGCGCAGCTCGTCGAGCTCGCGGTGGAGCGAGAGGATGAGGCTGGCGTTCTCGGCGATGCGCAGGTTGTCCGGCGTGATCGAGACGCCCTGCTCGCCGATCTTCTTCACCTCGCGGACGAAGGCGTGCGGATCGACGACGACGCCGTTGCCGATCACCGACAGCTTGCCGGGACGGACCACGCCGGAGGGGAGCAGCGACAGCTTGTAGGAGACGCCGTCGATCACCAGCGTGTGGCCGGCGTTGTGCCCGCCCTGGAAGCGCACGACGACGTCCGCCCGCTCGCACAGCCAGTCGACGATCTTGCCCTTGCCCTCGTCGCCCCACTGGGACCCGACAACCACCACATTCGCCATAGAACCGAATCCGTTCTCTGATCGGGCCCGCGCCCGGCGCACCCCGCGGCCGGACGCCGCCCTCCGGGCGCCGCGCGCCCCCGGTCCACGGACCCCGCCGCGGACACAACGAAAGCCCCGATGTCGAGGACACCGGGGCGGGCGGACTATAGCGACTGCACCGGAACCCGCCAAGCCGCCGTTCGGCGCAGCTAACGCGCGACCCCGGCGCAGGGCAGGCGGGTGCCTGCGGGCCCGCGCGTCCCCCTCCACGTCATCCCGATGAAAGCCGGCAACTGTGTCTGCTGGGTCAGGCTGCGAAGGTTTTCTGGTCTCTGAGGATGGCGTTGAGCATGGTCAGGAGCTTCCTCGCGGTGGCGATG
>JAWLBM010000008.1:0-130611 GCA_041687675.1 Pleomorphomonas sp.
GCGGGCGGGGCACGCTCCCCTTCTCCCCTCCCGGGGAGAAGGTGCCGGCGAATGCCGGCGGATGAGGGGCGCGCGGCCGGAGGGTTCGCCCGGCTGGAGGGGTTCACCCCCCTGATCCGCCCGTTCGGGGCACCTTCTCCCCCAAGGAGGAGAAGGAATGCTCCTCGGCCACCTACCCTACTAACTTGGAGGCGGAGCCCTGAGGCCCCGCCGGCGTGACCGGCGGGGCCTCCTGCGTCATCCGTCCGGTGTCGAGCCCCCCGCCCTACGCCGCCAGCTGCCTGAGCACGTAGTGCAGGATGCCGCCGTTCCTGTAGTAGTCGAACTCGTCGAGGGTATCGATGCGGCAGAGCACCGGGACCTTCAGCACCTCGCCGCTGGCGCGGGTGATCTCCGCCTCCAGCATCTGCCGGGGCCGGGCGTCGGCGAGGCCGCGGATGGAGACGGTCTCGGAGCCGTCGAGCCCGAGGGTCTGCCAGCTGGTGCCCTCCTCGAAGGTCAGCGGCACCACGCCCATGCCGACGAGGTTGGAGCGGTGGATGCGCTCGTAGGACTGGGCGATCACGGCGCGGACGCCGAGGAGGCTGGTGCCCTTGGCCGCCCAGTCGCGCGACGAGCCGTTGCCGTACTCGATGCCGGCGAAGATGACGAGCGGGGCGTGCTCGTCGCGGTAGCGCATCGCCGCGTCGTAGATGTACATCTTCTCGCCCGACGGCTGGTGGATCGTCCAGCCGCCCTCCGGAACGGTGCCGTCCGGGTTCTTCACCATGTGGTTCTTGATGCGGATGTTGGCGAAGGTGCCGCGCATCATCACGTCATGGCTGCCGCGGCGGGTGCCGTACTGGTTGAAGTCCTTCGGCTGCACGCCCCTCGACGCCAGGTACTCGCCCGCCGGGCTCGCCGCCTTGATCGACCCGGCCGGGGAGATGTGGTCGGTGGTGATCTTGTCGCCGAGCAGCGCCAGCACCCGCGCGCCGACGATGTCGGTGACCGGCTTCGGCTGGCGGTCCATGCCGGCGAAGTAGGGCGGGTTCTGGATGTAGGTGGAGGCGTCGTTCCAGGCGTAGGTCTTGCCAGCCGGGGCCTCGACCTTCTGCCAGCGTTCGTCGCCCTTGAAGACGTCGCCGTACTTGGAGCGGAACATCTCGCTGTCGATGTACCGGCCGATGAAGTCCTGGATCTCCCTGGAGGAGGGCCAGATGTCCTTGAGGTACACCGGCTTGCCGTCGGAGCCCGTGCCGATCGGCTCGCGCGAGAGGTCCTTCTGCACCGTGCCGGCGAGGGCATAGGCGACGACCAGCGGCGGCGAGGCGAGGTAGTTCGCCTGCACGTCCGGCGACACGCGGCCCTCGAAGTTGCGGTTGCCCGACAGCACCGCCGCGGCGACGAGGCCGTTGTCGTTGATCGCCCTGGAGATCGCCGGCTCCAGCGGACCGGAGTTGCCGATGCAGGTGGTGCAGCCGAAGCCGACCAGGTTGAAGCCGAGCGCGTCGAGGTCCTTCTGCAGGTCCGACCGGTCCAGGTACTCGGCGACGACCTGCGAGCCGGGGGCGAGCGAGGTCTTCACCCAGGGCTTGGTCTTGAGGCCCTTCGCCAGCGCCTTGCGGGCGAGGAGGCCGGCGCCGATCAGCACCGACGGGTTGGAGGTGTTGGTGCAGGAGGTGATCGCCGCGATCACCACGTCGCCATGGCCGAGGTCGAAGTTGCGGCCCTCGACCGGGACGCGCCGGGCGATCTCGTCCGCCTTGCGGTACTCGGTCTCCATGGCTGTCTCGAAGCCGGCCTTGACGTCCGGCAGCGACACCCGGCCCTCCGGCCGCTTCGGCCCGGCCATGGACGGGACCACGGTGGAGAGGTCGAGCGACAGGCTGTCGGTGAACACCGGGTCCGGCGTCTCATGGGTTCGGAACATGCCCTGCTCGCGGGCATAGGCCTCGACGAGGGCGAGGCGCTCGTCCGTGCGGCCGGAGAGGCGCAGGTAGGAGAGGGTCTCGTCGTCGATGGGGAAGAAGCCGCAGGTGGCGCCGTATTCCGGCGCCATGTTGCCGATGGTGGCGCGGTCGGCGAGCGTCAGGTGCTCGAGGCCCGGGCCGTAGAACTCTACGAACTTGCCGACGACGCCCTTCTTGCGGAGCATCTGGGTGACGGTGAGCACCAGGTCGGTGGCGGTCACGCCCTCGTTGAGCTCGCCGTCCAGGCGGAAGCCGATCACCTCGGGGATCAGCATGGAGACGGGCTGGCCGAGCATGGCCGCCTCCGCCTCGATGCCGCCGACGCCCCAGGCGAGCACGGCGAGGCCGTTGACCATGGTGGTGTGGCTGTCGGTGCCGACGCAGGTGTCCGGGTAGGCCAGCGTCTCGCCGTTCTCCTCGCGGCTCCAGACGGTCTGGGCGAGGTACTCCAGGTTCACCTGGTGGCAGATGCCGGTTCCGGGCGGCACGACGCGGAAGTTGTCGAAGGCCTTCTGGCCCCACTTCAGGAAGTTGTAGCGCTCGGCGTTCTGCTCGTACTCGCGCTCAACGTTGAGGGCGAGGGCGGAGGCGTTGCCGAAGTAGTCGACGACCACCGAATGGTCGATCACGAGGTCGACCGGCACCAGCGGGTTGATCCGCTCCGGGTCGCCGCCGAGGGTCTTCACCGCGTCGCGCATGGCGGCGAGGTCGACCACCGCCGGCACGCCCGTGAAGTCCTGCATCAGCACGCGGGCCGGGCGGTAGGCGATCTCGCGGTCCGCGGTGCCCTTGTCGTCCAGCCACTCGGCGACGGCCCGGATGTCGTCCGCCGTCACCGTCCGGCCGTCCTCGAAGCGCAGCAGGTTCTCCAGCAGCACCTTCAGCGAGAAGGGCAGCCGCGACACGCCGGCAAGGCCGTTCTTCTCGGCCTCGGCGAGGCTGTAGACCACATAGGGCTTGCCGCCCACGTCGAGTGTCTTCCTGGACTTGAAGCTGTCGAGCGACGCCATGTCGGTGAGCCCTCCTGAACTGGACGGCGCCCGGCCGGATCGCGGCCCGCGGACGGCGGAGGAAGACGCCGCCCGATGCCCCTCGATCCCGGCCCGCGCCACCGCCCGGCTCACGACCGGACGGCCCGCCGCGCGGCGGTATGAATTGACGCTTACGTAAAGGACCGCTGCCGCGATCCTGCAAGCACGCGCGCCTTATAGAGACTTTCAACCCACGTGACTAGGATGACGAAAGTCTTTAAGGCCTTCTCCCGAAGGCCGGACACGGGCGGGGCCATGACCGATCACGACGACAGCAACAGGCGGGCGGGCGAGGCGGTTCCGCCGGTTCCACCGGCGCGTCTCGAGGTGCGCGGCCTGGTCGTCGACCGTGGCGGCCGGCGGGTGCTGGAGGGCCTCGACCTCGACCTCGGCCCCGGCGAGGCGATCCTGCTCACAGGGCCGAACGGCATCGGCAAGTCGACGCTGATTCGCGCCCTGTTCGGCCTCCTCCGGCCGGAGCGCGGCGAGATCCGGGTGGACACGTCGGGCGACCGGGAGCCGGGCGAGGTCGCCCCCTCCTGCCACTACCTCGGCCACCGCGACGCCCTGAAGACCGCGCTCACCGTCTCGGAGAACCTCGCCTTCTGGAAGAGCTTCCTCGGCGGCCCTGGCGCCGAGGTCGACGCGGCGCTGGACGCCGTCGACCTCCTCGACCTATCCGACCTGCCGGCGGCCTATCTCTCCGCCGGCCAGAGGCGGCGCCTCGCGATCGCGCGCCTCCTCGTCGCGGCCCGGCCGATCTGGCTTCTCGACGAGCCGACCGCCGCCCTCGACGCCGCCTCCGAGGAACGCCTCGTCGGCCTGATGGGCGCCCACCTCGCCGGCGGCGGGTCGCTGATCGCGGCGACGCACCTCGCCATCGATCTCCCCGGCGCGCGCCCCGTGCGGCTCAGCACCGACCGCGCCTCGGCGGCGGAGGCCGCCACGTGAGCGCCTTCGCGGCGCTGTTCCGGCGCGAACTCCGCCTCGCCGTCCGCGTCGGCGGCGGCGCGATGATGGGCGTCCTGTTCTTCCTGATCGTTGTCACGGTGATGCCCTTCGCCATCGGGCCGGACCTCAACCTCCTGTCGCGGATCGGACCCGCCGTGCTGTGGATCGGCGCCCTGCTCGCCACCCTGCTCGGCCTTGACCGGCTCTACGAGGCCGACCGGGAGGACGGCGCGCTCGACCTCGTCGTCGGCGCCGGTCATCCGCTCGAGATGGTGGTCATCGTGAAGTGCCTCGCCCACTGGACCGCCACGGGGCTGCCGCTGGTCGTGGCCGCGCCTTTCTTCGCGCTGTTCCTCGCCATGCCGCCGGAGGCGATCCTCTCCACTTCGGCGACCCTGCTCGTCGGCACGCCGGCGCTGACCTTCCTCGGCTCGATCGGCGCCGGCCTCACCGTGTCGCTTCGTCGCGGCGGGCTCCTCGTGCCCATCCTGATCCTTCCATTCGCGATTCCCGTCCTCATCTTCGGCGTGTCGGCCTCCACCGCGGTGGTGTTCGACCCGGCCGGCTTCCGGGCGCCGTTCCTGCTGCTCGCGGCCGTGTCGCTGCTCGCCGCGGTGGTCGGGCCGGTCGCCACGGCCGCGAGCCTGCGCGGCGGCCTGGACTGATCGGACATACGGACGTCACCCTCGATTGCGCGGCCCGAGCCGAGGGTTTAAGGAATTCGGCCATGGCTCTCAGCTTCACCGAGCTCGCGAACCCGACCCGCTTCCTCGCCCTCGTCAGCGCCGTGCTGCCGTGGACGGCGGGGGCCGCCGTGCTCGTCCTCGCCTGGGGCCTCTGGCTCGTTTCCGGCTCGCCGGAGGACTACCAGCAGGGCGCCACCGTCTACATCATGTACATCCACGTGCCCTCGGCCTGGCTGTCGATGTTCACCTACGCGATGATGGCCGTCTCGGCGCTCGGCAGCCTGGTCTGGCGCCATCCGCTGGCCGACGTCGCCGCCAAGGCGGCGGCCCCGATCGGCGCGGCCTTCACCTTCCTCGCCCTCGTCACCGGCTCGCTCTGGGGACGGCCGATGTGGGGCACCTGGTGGGTGTGGGACGCGCGGCTCACCTCGGTGCTGATCCTCTTCATCATGTACCTCGGCCTGATCGCCCTCTGGCGCACCATCGAGGACCCGACCCGCGCCGCCCGCGCGGCGGCGGTGCTGATCCTGGTCGGCACCGTGAACCTGCCGATCATCAAGTTCTCGGTCGACTGGTGGAACACGCTGCACCAGCCGGCCTCCGTCTTCCGCATGGACGGGCCGACCATCGACGGCTCCATGCTGACGCCGCTGCTGGTGATGGCGGTCGGCTTCACGCTGGCGATGCTGAGCCTGCACCTCGCCGCCATGCGCAACGAGATCCTGCGCCGGCGCGTGCGCACCCTCGGCCTGCTCGCCGCGGGAGGCGCGCGATGATGGCCGCCCTCGGGCCGCACGCGGCCTTCATCGTGGTCTCCTATGCGATCGCCGCCCTGGTGGTCGCGCTGCTCGTCGCCTGGGTCGTGATCGACCACCGCGCCCAGGTGCGACGGCTGGGCGACCTCGAGGCGCGGGGCGTCCGCCGCCGCTCGGCGGCGCGGGCCGAAGCGGGATCCGACCGGAAGGTGCCGTCGTGAGCGACACCCCGCCGACCCTGCCCGAACCGCCGCGCCGGGGCGGCCTCGGCTGGGTCGCGCTGCTGCCGCTGGTGATCTTCCTCGGCCTCGCGGCGATCTTCTGGAACCAGCTGACCGGCGGCGGCAACCCGCAGGACCTGCCCTCGGCGCTGATCGGCTCGCCGGCGCCGGAGTTCGAGCTTCCGCCGATCGAGCGCCTGGTCGAGGCCGGCGCGCCGGTGCCCGGCTTCTCCCGCGCCGACCTCATGGGCCGCGTCAGCCTCGTCAACGTCTTCGCGTCCTGGTGCGGCCCCTGCCGGGAGGAGCACCCCCTCCTGATGCAGCTGGCCGAGGACGGCCGCTTCGCCATCCTCGGGCTCAACTACAAGGACGCGCCGGAGAACGCGACGCGCTTCCTCTACGGTCTCGGCAACCCGTACGACGCCGTCGGATCGGACCGGAACGGCCGGGTCGGCATCGACTGGGGCGTCTACGGCGTGCCGGAGACCTTCGTGGTCGCCGCGGACGGGACCATCGTCTACAAGCACGTCGGCCCGCTCAGCGAGGCGAGCCTGCGGGACAAGCTGATGCCCGAGGTGGAAAAGGCCCTCGCCGCCGCCCCGTCGAGCTGACCGCCCGGCCGGCTCAGCCGGCCGGCGTCGGCCGGGTCCCGAAGATCGCGCTGCCGACCCTGACATGGGTCGCCCCATGACGGATCGCCGTCTCGAAGTCCGCCGACATGCCCATCGATCGCCAGGCGACGCCGGCCCGGGCGGCGAGCTCGTCGAGCAGCGCGAAGTAGGGCGCCGGCGGCTCGTCGACCGGCGGGATGCACATCAGCCCCTCGATGGCGAGCCCGTGTTCGGACCGGCAGCGGGCGACGAAGTCCACCGCCTCGGCCGGCGGAATGCCCGCCTTCTGCGCCTCCTCGCCGATGTTCACCTGCACCAGCAGCTTGGGAGACCGCCCCTGGGCGCGCATCTCCCGGGCGAGCGCGGCGGCGATCTTCTCGCGGTCGACGGTCTCGATCACGTCGAACAGGGCCACCGCCTCCTTCGCCTTGTTGGACTGGAGCGGCCCGACGAGGTGGAGCTCGAGGCCCGGCGTCTCCTCGCGCAGCCCCGGCCACTTGGCCACCGCCTCCTGCACCCGGTTCTCCCCGAACACCCGCTGCCCGGCGGCGATCACCGGGCGGATCGCCTCTGCTTCGAAGGTCTTCGAGATGGCGACGAGCGTCACCGCGCCGGCGTCGCGGCCGGCATCGCGCGCCGCCTCGGCGATGGCCTTGCGGATGGTGGCGAGATTGTCGGCGGCGCTCATCGGTGCATGCTCCTCGGGCGGGGTGCTGGCGGCTCCGGGACGGGTTTCGACGCCGCCCGGGCGCCTGTCAAGCCCGGCGAAACGCCGTCGGCATTGACCCGCCCCGGGGTTTCTGGTGAAGGTCTGGCCCTCGACGAGACTTTATTCGCGCCGGCCCTCCCCGGCGCAAGGCAGGATCCCGACACCCCGATGGCGACCGAGCGATACAACGCACGCGAGGCCGAGGCCCGCTGGCAGGCGGCCTGGAACCAGGCCGACGTCTACGCGACCTCCAACGACGACCCGCGGCCGAAGTACTACGTCCTCGAGATGTTCCCCTATCCGTCCGGGCGCATCCACATGGGTCACGTGCGCAACTACTCGATGGGCGACGTGGTCGCCCGCTTCAGGCGCGCCCGGGGCTTCAACGTCCTGCACCCGATGGGCTGGGACGCCTTCGGCATGCCGGCCGAGAACGCGGCGATGCAGAACAAGGTCCACCCCAAGGCCTGGACCTACCAGAACATCGCCACCATGCGCGACCAGCTGAAGTCCATGGGCCTGTCGCTCGACTGGTCGCGCGAGTTCGCCACTTGCGACGTCGACTACTACACCCGGCAGCAGAGCCTGTTCCTCGACTTCCTCGCCGCGGGCCTCGTCACCCGCCGGCAGTCGAAGGTCAACTGGGATCCGGTCGACATGACCGTGCTCGCCAACGAGCAGGTGATCGACGGCCGCGGCTGGCGCTCCGGCGCGCTGGTCGAGCAGCGGGACCTCACCCAGTGGTTCCTCAGGATCACCGATTTCGCGGAGGACCTGCTCACCGCCCTCGACGGCCTCGATCGCTGGCCCGAGAAGGTTCGCATCATGCAGCGGAACTGGATCGGCCGGTCCGAGGGCCTGCGCGTGCGCTTCGAGCTGGAGGACGCGCCCGCGGGGCACGCCACCGTGGAGGTGTTCACCACCCGGCCGGACACCCTGTTCGGCATGAGCTTCCTCGCCCTTTCGCCCGACCATCCGCTGACCGCGACGCTGGCGGCGAAGGACCCCCAACTCGCCGCCTTCGTGGAGGAGTGCCACCACATGGGCACCTCCGTCGCGGCGCTGGAGACGGCGGAAAAGAAGGGCTACGACACGGGCCTCTCGGTGGTGCATCCCTTCGACGGCCGGCGCTTTCCCGTGCACGTCGCCAACTTCGTGCTGATGGACTACGGCACCGGCGCGATCTTCGGCTGCCCGGCGCACGACCAGCGCGACCTCGACTTCGCCCGCAAGTACGGGCTGACCGTCGTCCCGGTGGTGCTGCCGGAGGGCGCCGACCCGGCGACCTTCACGGTCGGCGACGAGGCCTACACCGGCGACGGCCGCCTGTTCAACTCCGACTTCCTCGACGGCATGGCGGTGCCCGATGCCAAGGAGGAGGTCGCCCGGCGGCTGGAGAGCCGCGAGATCGACGGGGCGCCGGCCGGACGGCGGCAGGTGAACTACCGCCTGCGCGACTGGGGCATCTCCCGCCAGCGCTACTGGGGCTGCCCGATCCCGGTGATCCACTGCGAGGCCTGCGGGGTCGTGCCGGTGCCGAAGGCCGACCTGCCGGTGGCGCTGCCCGACGACGTCGAGTTCGACCGGCCCGGCAACCCGCTCGACCGGCACCCGACCTGGCGGCACGTCGACTGCCCGTCCTGCGGGCGTCCGGCGCGGCGCGAGACCGACACCATGGACACCTTCGTGGACAGCTCCTGGTACTTCGCCCGCTTCACCTCCCCGCGCGCGGACACGCCGACGATCCCCGCCGTCGCCGACGCCTGGCTGCCGGTGGACCAGTATATCGGCGGCATCGAGCACGCGATCCTGCACCTCCTCTACTCGCGCTTCTTCACCCGCGCGATGAAGGCGACCGGGCACCTGTCGCTGGACGAGCCGTTCCGGGGCCTGTTCACCCAGGGCATGGTCGTGCACGAGACCTACCGCGCCGCCGACGGCCGCTGGATCTCGCCGGCCGAGGTGCGGATCGAGGAGAAGGACGGCGTGCGCACCGCCGTGATGGCGGAGAGCGGCGAGGCGGTCGAGATCGGCTCGATCGAGAAGATGTCGAAGTCGAAGCGCAACACCGTCGACCCGACCGACATCATCGAGAGCTACGGCGCCGACGCCGCCCGCTGGTTCATGCTCTCCGACTCGCCGCCCGAGCGCGACGTGGAGTGGACCGACGCCGGCGCGCAGGGCACCGCCCGCTTCCTGCAGCGCGTCTGGCGCCTGGTCGGCGAGGGCGTCGCGATCGCCCCGCCCGCCGGGACGCCGGCGCCGGCCGGGGCCAGCGGCCTCGCGCTCGACCTTCGCAAGGCGGCGCACCGGGCGCTCGCCGCGGTCGGCGAGACCATCGAGGGGCTCCGCTTCAACGTGGCGCTGGCGAAGATCTACGAGTTCGTCAACGTGCTCGGCTCGGCGGTCGCCAACGAGCGCGGCCGGCTGGAAAGCGACCCGGCCGCCGCCGCGGCGCTGCGCGAGGCGCTGGAGATCCTCGTCCAGGTGATGGCGCCGATGACGCCGCACCTCGCCGAGGAATGCTGGCGCGTCCTCGGCCACGACGGCTTCGTCTCCCGCCAGCCCTGGCCGGAGGTGGACGCCGCGCTGCTCGTCGAGGACGAGATCACGCTGCCGGTCCAGATCAATGGCAAGAAGCGCGCCGACGTCACCGTCGCCCGCGACGCCGACGCGCCGACGGTCGAGGCCGCCGTGCTGGCGCTCGAGGCGGTGCAGCGGGCGCTGGAGGGCAAGGCCCCGCGCAAGGTGATCGTCGTGCCGCAGAGGATCGTCAATGTCGTCGCCTGACCCCCGGGCCGGCCGGCGGGCGGCGCCGCTCCTCGCCCTCGCGCTGGTGGCCGCCCTCGCCGGCGGCTGCCAGGTCCGCCCGCTCTACGCCGACCGGCCCGGCGATGCCGACGCTGCGGCGGCGGTGGTCCCGCAGTTGCGCCAGGTCGCGGTCGAGGTCCAGCGGGACCGGATCGCCCAGGAGCTGATGAACCAGCTCATCTTCGCGCTCCGCGGCGGGGCGGCGCTGGAGGATCCGCGCTACACCCTCCGCCTGGTGGTGGCGGCGCGGCGGAGCGAACTCGGCGTGCAGGTCCGCGAGGAGGTGCCGACGGCGAACCTCGTCACCCTGACGACCACCTTCACCGTCACCGACAACGTCACCGGCCGGGTCGTCGCCAGCGACACCGTCTACACCACCGCCTCCTACGACTTCTCCTCCCAGCGCTTCGCCAACCTCCGGGCCGAGCGCGACGCCGAGAACCGCGCCGCTCGCGTCGCCGCCGAGGAGATCCGCACCCGCCTCGCCCTCGCCTTCGCCAAGGGGGCCTGACCGGCCATGGTGGCGCTGAAGGCCCAGGAGGCGGACCGCGTCATCGCCGCGCCGCCGGCCTCGGTCTCCCTCTGGCTGGTCTACGGGCCGGACAGCGGCCTTGTCGCCGAGCGCGCCGCCAGGCTCGCCGCCGCCTATGCCGACCCGGCCGACCCCTTCAGCCTGATCCGCCTCGACGCCGCTGCCCTCGCCTCGGACCCGTCCCGCCTCGCCGACGAGGCCTATGCCATCTCCATGTTCGGCGGCCGCCGGGCGATCATGGTGCGCGACGCCGGCTCGCGGGCGAGCCTTGCGGAGGTGTTCGCGCCGCTGCTGCGCAACCCGCCGCCGGAGACCGCGGTGATCGTCGAGGCGGGCGACCTCAAGAAGACCAGCCCGATCCGCGTCCTGTTCGAGCGCGACAGGACGGCCTACGCCGTGCCCTGCTACGTCGACGACGCGGCGGCGATCGGGCGGCTGGTCGACGAGGAGATGAAGGCCCACGGGCTCTCCATCACCCCGGCGGCCCGGGCGATGCTGGTCTCCCACCTCGGCGGCGACCGGCTGCTCTCCCGCTCGGAAGTCTCGAAGCTCTGCCTCTATGCGCTCGACGCCGGCAAGGTGGACGTCGACGACGTGGAGGAGATGGTCGCCGACAGCGCCGGCGTCGCGGTGGACGAGATCGCCGACGCGACCGCCACCGGCGACCTCGCGGGCCTGCAGGCGGCGCTGGTGCGGGCCGCGCGCGAGGGCCTCGACCCGAGCTGGATCGCCACGGCCTGCATGCGCCACTTCCACATGCTGGACCTCGGCCGGGCGGCGATGGGCGGCGGCGCCAGCGCGGAGCAGGCGGTCGAGGGGATGCGCCCGCCGGTGTTCTTCAAGCGCAAGGGCAAGGTCGCCAAGGCACTGCAGGCCTGGTCCCCGGCCGCCCTCGACCGGGCCATCCTGCGGCTTGCCTCCACCGCCCGCGACGCGCGCCTGGACAGCGCCCTCGGCCGCGACCTTCTCTCCGACACCCTCTTCACCCTCGCCCGCCACGCCGGCCGGCGCTGATCGGTTCGGAGTCGAATCGAATCCTACGGACCGGCGGGAGCCGCGCGCCTACTCCCCGCCGAGGCGACGGACGACCTCGTCGAGCTGCTCCAGAGTCCTGTAGCGGATGCGCAGCTCGCCGGCGCCGCTCGGCTTGTGGGCGATCTCGACCGCAAGGCCGAGCGCATCCGACAGCCGCTTCTCCAGCGCCCGCGTGTCGGCGTCCTTGTCCGGCCTCGGCGCCTTCGCCCGGTTCGCCAACTGGGCAACGGCCTGCTGCGCCATCGCCTCGGCGGCGCGGACGGTGAGGCCCTCCTCGACGATGCGCCGGGCGAGGGTCGCCGGATCGGGCGCGCTGACGAGGGCGCGGGCGTGGCCGGCCGTCAGGGCGCCGTCGTTCAGGTACTGCTTCACCGGGTCGGGCAGCTTGAGGAGCCGCAGCGTGTTGGCCACGTGGCTCCGGCTCTTGCCGATGATGCCGGCGAGGTCGGCCTGGGTGTAGTCGAACTCGGCGACCAGCTGCTCGTAGCCGTAGGCCTCCTCGAGCGGGTTGAGGTCCTGCCGCTGGACGTTCTCGATGATCGCGATCTCCATCGCCTCGCGGTCGGAGACGTCCTGGATGATCACCGGGATCTCGTGCACGCCGGCGCGCTGCGCCGCCCGCCAGCGACGCTCGCCGGCGATCAGCTCGTAGCCCTCGCCGCCGTTCGGCGCGGGCCGCACCACCACCGGCTGGATCATCCCCCGCTGGCGGATCGAGGCGGTCAGCTCCTCGAGCTCCTCCTCGCGGAAGATGCGCCGCGGGTTCCGCGGGTTGGCGCGGATCATGTCGATCGCGACCTTGCGGATGCCGCGCACCCGCTCGACCACCTCGAACTCGTTGCCGGCATCGCCGATCAGCGCGGCGAGGCCGCGTCCGAGCCGCCTGCGGCCGCCGTCGTCGGTCATCGTCATCTGGTCCACCTTCCTCAGGCCGCCGCGGCGCGCAGGCGGCGTTCGCGCTGGATGATCTCGGAGGCGAGCTTGAGATACGCCTGGCTGCCGCTGCACTTCAGGTCGTAGAGCAGCGCCGGCTTGCCGTGCGAGGGCGCCTCCGAGACGCGCACGTTGCGCGGGATGATCGTGTCGTAGACGGCGTCGCCCATGTGGCTGCGCACGTCGCTGACCACCTGGTTGGAGAGGTTGTTGCGGCTGTCGAACATGGTGAGGACGATGCCGTGGATGCTGAGCTGCGGGTTCAGCGAGCGCTTGACCTGGTCGACCGTGCTCAGCAGCTGCGACAGGCCCTCCAGCGCGAAGAACTCGCACTGCAACGGCACCAGGATCGAGTGCGCCGCCGCCATCGCGTTGATGGTGAGGAGGTTCAGGGACGGCGGGCAGTCGATCAGGAGGTAGGTGAAGCGGCGCAGCGTGCCGCTGGTGTCGCGGGCGGCGGCGCGGGCGTGGTCGGCGATCGCCTGCCGCAGCCGGAACGCCCGGTCGGAGGAGCCGGCGATCTCGAGCTCGACGCCGAGGTTGTCGAGGGTCGAGGGGGCGACGGTGAGCCGCGGCACCGCCGTCTCCACCAGCGCCTCGTCGAGGCGGGCCTCGCCGACCAGGATGTCGTAGGTGGAGACCTTGCGGCTGCGCCGGTCGATGCCGAGCCCGGTCGAGGCGTTGCCCTGCGGGTCGAGGTCGACGATCAGCACCTCCTCGCCGATGGCGGCGAGGGCGGTGCCGAGGTTGATCGCCGTCGTCGTCTTGCCGACGCCGCCCTTCTGGTTGGCGAGGGCGAGCACGCGGGGCATATCGGGAAGGGTTGTCATCCTGTGCCTGGCCTCTTCGACACGGGCTCGTCGGCTGTCCGGCGCCTGAGGTCGCTCACGACCAGGATTCGCCCGTCGCCGTCGATCCGACTCTTGTGTTCTACCAGATGGAAGACCCAAGATTGAGTAGCTGCGTCGATCTCGGACTCAAAATCTTGTCCTTTGTGGAAAACGCCCAGGCTTCCGGACGTCATCCAGGGCGAAGCCATCCCGAGCAGGTCGGAGAGCGCCGCCAGCGCCCGGGCGGACACCGCGTCCACCGGCCCGAGGTCGTCCGGTCCCCGTTCCGCAACCGATTCGATCCGCTCGTCGAGGACGCGGACCGGCAGCGACAGCTCCCGGGCGACGGTGCGCAGGAAGGCCGCCTTGCGGCCGTTCGCCTCCACCAGCGTGACCTTCGCGCCGGGCTCGTCGGTGATCAGGATCGCGGTGACGAGGCCGGGGAAGCCCGCGCCGGAGCCGAGGTCGAGCCAGCGCCGGGCCGTCGGCGCGGCGGCGAGCGCCTGCGCGCCGTCTGCCATGTGCCGGCGCCAGAGGTCCGGCAGCGTCGACGGCGCCACCAGGTTCTTCACCGGCTGCCATTTCGCCAGCAGCGCCGCATAGGCTTCGAGCCGGCGCCGGGCCGCCTCGGTCAGGGGCAGGATCGCCGCGACGGCGTCCGGCCCGTCCGGCAGGGAGGCAGGCTTCGCCATCAGGCCGCCCCGCGGCCGGCCGCGCCGCCGTCGCCGCCGGCCTCCCCGCGCCGGACGTGGGCGAGCAGCAGCGTCACCGCCGTAGGGGTGACCCCCTCGATGCGGGCGGCCTGGCCGAGGGTCGCCGGCCGGATGCGGGCGAGCCGCTGGCGCACCTCGTTGGAGAATCCGGGCACGGCCTGGTAATCGAAGTCGGCCGGGATCGCCAGGCTCTCGTCGCGGCGGAAGGCGGCGATGTCGGCCTCCTGGCGCCGGAGGTAGACGGCGTAGAGCGCCTCGATCTCCAGCGCCTCGGCGGTGGCCCGGTCGAGCCCGGCGAGTTCGGGCCAGACCTCGGCGAGCCGCGCGACCGACATCCCGGGATGGGCGAGGAGCTCGTAGGCCGTCCGCCGCTGGCCGTCGCGATTGAGCAGGAGGCCATGCCGCTCGGCAGCCGTCGGCGTGATCGCCAGCGCGTGGGCCATCTCCCGCGCCGTTGCGAGCCGGTCCTGCCGGGCGGCATGATGGGCGGCGCGGGCGGGGCCGACGAGACCGAGCTCGATGCCGAGCGGGGTCAGCCGCTCGTCGGCGTTGTCGGCGCGCAGCGACAGCCGGTACTCGGCCCGCGAGGTGAACATGCGGTAGGGCTCGCTGACGCCGCGGGTGACGAGGTCGTCGATCATGACGCCGAGGTAGGCCGTCGCCCGGTCGATCACCACGCCCTCGCCGCCGCCGGCGACCCGGGCGGCGTTGAGCCCGGCGACGAGGCCCTGCGCCGCCGCCTCCTCGTAGCCCGTGGTGCCATTGATCTGGCCGGCGAGGAACAGGCCGCGGACGGACTTCGCCTCGAGGGTCGGGGCCAGCTCGCGCGGATCGACGTGGTCGTACTCGATGGCATAGCCCGGCTGCAGGATCCGGGCCCGCTCCAGGCCCGGGATGGACGCGACGACCGCGGCCTGGACCTTTGCCGGAAGCGAGGTCGAGATGCCGTTGGGGTAGACCACGTCGCTGTCGAGGCCCTCCGGCTCCA
The DNA here is from genome assembly GCA_041687675.1 of Pleomorphomonas sp. Lineage (GTDB taxonomy): Bacteria > Pseudomonadota > Alphaproteobacteria > Rhizobiales > Pleomorphomonadaceae > JAWLBM01. Next base: position 14,759 of record JAWLBM010000008.1, read on the forward strand.
GGAACACCTGGTGGCCGTCGCGGTCGCCGAAGCGGACGATCTTGTCCTCGATCGAGGGGCAGTAGCGCGGCCCGCTGCTCTCGATCCGGCCGGAGTACATGGCCGAGCGGTGGATGTTGTCGCGGATGACCCGGTGGGTGGCCTCGACCGTGCGGGTGACGCCGCAGGCGACCTGCGCCGCGGAGAGGCCGGTCGTCAAGGCCGAGAAGAAGGAGGGCTCGTCGTCGCCGGGCTGCATCTCCAGCGAGGCCCAGTCGATGCTGCGCCCGTCGAGGCGCGGCGGCGTACCCGTCTTCAGCCGGCCGAGCCGGAGGCCGATCCGGGAGAGCGTCCGCGAAAGGCCGAGCGCCGGCGCCTCGCCGACCCGGCCGGCCGGCGTGGTCGTCTCGCCGATGTGGATGAGGCCGGAGAGGAAGGTGCCGGTGGTGAGCACGGCCGCGCCGCAGCCGAGGCGACGGCCGTCGCCCATCCGCACCGCGGCGATCCGGCCGCCGTCGATCTCGAGGTCGTCCGCCTCGCCCTCGACCACGACGAGGCCCGCCGTCGCGCGGATCTCCGCCTGCATGGCGGCTCTGTAGAGGGCCCGGTCGGCCTGCGCCCGGGGACCGCGCACGGCCGGCCCCTTCCGCCGGTTGAGCAGGCGGAACTGGATCCCGGCCCGGTCTGCGACCCGGCCCATCAGCCCGTCGAACGCGTCCACCTCGCGGACGAGGTGGCCCTTGCCGAGGCCGCCGATGGCGGGGTTGCAGGACATGATCCCGATCGTCTCGAAGCGGTGCGTCACCAGCGCCACCCGCGCGCCGGCCCGCGCCGCCGCATGCGCCGCCTCGGCGCCGGCATGGCCGCCGCCGATCACCACCACGTCGAAGGAAAAGGGTCCGCTCATCTCGCCGCAAGCTTCACTGGTATTCGGGGCGGCAGCGCGCCGCCAGTGCGTTCGATCCGCCGTCCCGGGGGTTTTAACCCATTGCGGAGTCGCGTGCAAAGCGGTGCGCCCGCGGTCGGACCCGGCCCGCGCCAACGACCGGTTCGGACCCGACTCGACCTTGTCCACAGGCTGTGGAGTGTTTCACGTGAAACCCTGTGGATGGCCTGTTCACTTCCCGATGCAAAGACTGGAGAAGATCGCGCCCAGCACCTCCTCCACGTCGATGCGGCCGGTCAGCCGTCCGAGCGACTCGGAGGCGCCGCGGAGCGCCTCGGCGCGAATCTCCATCGGCACGTCGTCGCGGACGAGGTCGAGGTCGGAAAGCATCCGCTCCAGCGCGCGGCGGTGCCGGACCCGCGTCACCAGCGGCGGCTCGCCGCCGGTCCCCGCCCCGGCGCGCTGCCCGAGCGCCCGCTCCAGCGCCTCCAGCCCCTCGCCGGTCAGCACCGAAATGGCGGCCGGAAACGCGGCGCCGACGTTGTCGGATCGAGTCCGTAACGAATCGCCATCGCCGGCGACGAGGTCCGCCTTGCTGCGGATCGCGACCACCTCCGGCCCGCCCTCGCCGGCGAGATCCGCCGGCGGCGCCTCGCCGCTCTCGGACAGCCACAGCACCAGGTCCGCCGCCGCCGCCCGGGCGGTCGCCCGGCGGACACCTTCCACCTCGACGAGGTCGACCGTCTCGCGGATGCCGGCGGTGTCGGCGAGGATGACCGCGGCGCCGTCGAGGTCGAGGCGGACCTCCACCACGTCGCGGGTGGTGCCGGGGACCGCGGTGACGATCGCGGCCTCGCGGCGGGCGAGCGCGTTGAGCAGGCTCGACTTGCCCGCATTGGGCGCTCCGGCGAGAACCACCTGGAAGCCGTCGCGGATCCGCTCGCCGCGGCCCTCGTCGTCGAGCACGGCGCGGATCTCCCGGCAAAGCCGCGCCGCCTCCTCGAGCGCCGTGTCCGCCACGGACCCCGGCACGTCCTCCTCGTCGGCGAAGTCGAGGTCCGCCTCCACCGCCGCCCGCGCCCGCAGCAGCGCCTCGCGCCAGTCCTCGGCCCGGCGGGTCAGCGCGCCGTCGGCGAGCCGAAGCGCCTGCCGGCGCTGCAGTTCCGTCTCGGCGGCGATCAGGTCGGCGAGGCCCTCGACGGCGGTGAGGTCCATCCGCCCGTTCTCGAAAGCCCGGCGGGTGAAGGCCCCGGCCTCGGCCGGCTCGAGCCCCGGCAGGCGGGCGAGCGCATCCAGCAGCGCCGCCACCACGGCGCGGCCCCCGTGCAGGTGGAATTCGGCGACGTCCTCCCCCGTGAAGCTGCCGGGACCGGGAAAGAAGAGGACGAGGCCGCGGTCGATCGGCGCGCCGTCCCCCGGCCGGCGGAAGCTGCGGAGCACCGCCCCTCGCGGCGGCGGCACCGGTCCGGCGATCGTTTCGACCGCGAATCGGCAGGCGGGCCCGCTCACCCGCACGACCGCGACACCGGCCGGCGGAGCGCCCGAGGCGAGGGCGAAGATCGTCGGCCGGTCCGACCCCGCCGTCGTATCGCCCGTCCTCTTCGCCGGGTGTCCATTCATCCGCCGCGCCCTACCCTTCCCCTTGGAGGCTCCGACGGAGGCCTGCCGTCACCGCCTCGAGAATCGAGACCCTTGCCATGACGAACCGCCTCCCCGGCCAGACCAGCCCCTACCTCCTCCAGCACGCCGACAACCCGGTCGACTGGTGGCCCTGGTGCGAGGAGGCCTTCGCGGAGGCCCGCCGGAGCGACCGGCCCGTGCTGCTGTCGGTCGGCTATGCCGCCTGCCACTGGTGCCATGTGATGGCCCACGAGAGCTTCGAGGACCCGGCCACCGCCGAGGTGATGAACCGCCTGTTCGTGAATATCAAGGTGGACCGCGAGGAGCGGCCCGACGTCGACCAGATCTACATGGCGGCGCTGCACGCCCTCGGCCAGCAGGGCGGCTGGCCGCTGACCATGTTCCTGACCCCCGCCGGCGAGCCCTTCTGGGGCGGCACCTACTTCCCGCCCGTCGCGCGCTACGGCCGGCCGAGCTTCCGCGACGTGCTCGAGGCGGTGGCGAGGACCTGCCGGGAGGATCCCGACCGGGTCGCCCACAACACCGCCGCCCTCGTCGCCCACCTGCGCGAGCCGCCCGCGGGCGAGGCCGGCCAGCCGCTGACCGAGGGGCTGCTCGCCGCGGCGGGGCAGCGGCTCTCCGGGATCATGGACCGCAAGGACGGCGGCCTGCCCGGCGCCCCGAAGTTCCCGCAGCCCTCGCTGCTGGCGCTCTTGTTCCGGCACGCCGCCCGGAGCGGCGACGACGCGGCGGCCGCCGCGGCGCTGGTGGCCCTGGAGCGGATGTCCGAGGGCGGCATCTACGACCATCTCGGCGGCGGCTATGCCCGCTACTCCGTCGACGACCGCTGGCTGGTGCCGCATTTCGAAAAAATGCTCTACGACAACGGCCAGCTACTGCCGCTGCTGGCGCGCGCCCACGCGATCACCGGCCGCGACCTGTTCCGCCGCCGGATCGAGGAGACGGTGGACTGGCTCCGTGCCGAGATGCTCGTCGAGGGCGGCGGCTTCGCCTCCAGCCTCGACGCCGACACCGAGGGCGAGGAGGGCCTGACCTATGTCTGGACCGAGCCGGAGATCGACGCCGTCCTCGGCTCCGACGCCCCCGCCTTCAAGGCCGCCTACGGGGTGACGCCCGGCGGCAACTTCGAGGGCCGGACCATCCTCAACCGCCTCGACCGTCCGCGCGACGCCGACGAGGAGGCGGCGATGGCGCCGCTCCGGGCCAAGCTGAAGGCGGTCCGTGACCGGCGTCCGCAGCCCGGACGGGACGACAAGGTCCTCGCCGACTGGAACGCCCTCGCCATCCGCGGCCTCGCCGAGGCGGGCGCCCTCATCGGCCGTCCGGACTGGATCGCCCTCGCCCGCGGCGCCTATGCCTTCGTCCGCGAGCGGATGGCCGACGGGGACTTCCGCCTCGCCCATGCGACCCGGGAGGGCCGGTCGGTCCGGCCCGGCCTTGCCTCCGACCACGCGGGGATGGCGCTGGCGGCGATCGCGCTGCACGACGCCACCTTCGAGCCGGGCCTTCTCGATGACGCCGACCGCTGGCTCGCGATCCTCGACCGCCACTACGGCGACGGGACCGGGCTCTTCTACCTCACCGCCGAGGACGCCCCGCCGCTGATCGTGCGGCCGAAGCCCTTTTCCGACGAGGCGACGCCGAACCACCACGGGGTGATCGTCGAGGCCTCGGTCCGGCTCCATCTCGCGACCGGCGAGCAGCGGCACCTCGACCGCGCCGACGCGCTGCTCGCCGCCGCCGGCCCGCTGGTCGCCGCCAACGTGCTCGGGGCGGCCTCGCTGCTCGCCGCCTTCGCCCTGCGGCTCGACCTGCCGACGGTCGTCGTGGTCGGTCCCGCCGGCGACGACCGCGACGCGCTGCTCGCCGCCGCACGCCGGGCCGAGCCGGATGCCGTTCCTTTCGCCGCCGAATCGACCGCGGACCTCCCGGCCGGCCACCCGGCGGCCGGCAAGCCGGCGGCGGAGCGCCCGCTCTCCTATCTCTGCCGCGCCGGCGCCTGCTCGCTGCCGATCGACGACCCGGCCGGCTTCGCCGCAGCGCGGATCGCGGCCGGACGGGAATGATTCACGTGAAACAACAAAGCCGCCGCGAGGCATCCCGCGGCGGCTGTTTCACGTGAATCGACGGTCCGGCCAGACCGGCCGTCAGGTGTTCATGCTGTCGAAGAAGTCGCTGTTGGTGCGGGTCTGCCGCAGCTTGTCCAGCAGGAAGTCGATCGCGTCCGTGGTTCCCATCGGGTTGAGGATGCGGCGGAGCACGAAGGTCTTCTTGAGCTTGTCCGGCGGCACCAGCAGGTCCTCCTTGCGGGTGCCGGAGCGCTGGATGTCGATCGACGGGAACACGCGCTTGTCGGCGATCTTGCGGTCGAGGATGACCTCGGAATTGCCGGTGCCCTTGAACTCCTCGAAGATCACCTCGTCCATGCGGCTGCCGGTGTCGATCAGCGCCGTCGCGATGATGGTCAGCGACCCGCCCTGCTCGATGTTGCGGGCCGCGCCGAAGAAGCGCTTCGGCCGCTGCAGGGCGTTGGCGTCGACGCCGCCGGTCAGCACCTTGCCGGAGGACGGCACCACCGTGTTGTAGGCGCGGCCGAGGCGGGTGATCGAATCGAGCAGGATCACCACGTCGCGGCCGTGCTCGACCAGGCGCTTGGCCTTCTCGATCACCATCTCGGCGACCTGGACGTGGCGGACGGCCGGTTCGTCGAAGGTCGACGAGACCACCTCGCCGCGCACGGAGCGCTGCATGTCGGTGACCTCCTCCGGCCGCTCGTCGATGAGCAGCACGATGAGGTAGCACTCCGGGTGGTTGGTGGTGATCGAATGGGCGATGTTCTGCAGCAGCACCGTCTTGCCGGTGCGCGGCGGCGCCACGATCAGCGCGCGCTGGCCCTTGCCGAGCGGCGCGACGATGTCGATGACGCGGGCGGAGAAGTCCTTGCCGACCTGGCCCTCGACCTCCATCCGGAATCGCTGGTCCGGGTAGAGCGGCGTCAGGTTGTCGAAGTGGACCTTGTGCCGGGCCTTCTCCGGATCCTCGAAATTGACCGTGTTCACCTTGAGGAGGGCGAAGTAGCGCTCGCCTTCCTTGGGCGAGCGGATCTCGCCCTCCACGGTGTCGCCGGTGCGCAGCGAGAAGCGGCGGATCTGCGAGGGGGAGACGTAGATGTCGTCCGGCCCGGGCAGGTAGTTGGCGTCCGGCGAGCGCAGGAAGCCGAAGCCGTCCTGCAGCACCTCGACGACGCCCTCGCCGATGATGTCGACGTCCTGGGCGGCGAGCTGCTTCAGGATCGCGAACAGCAGCTCCTGCTTGCGCATCGTCGATGCGTTCTCGACCTCGAGTTCCTCGGCCACGGCCAGGAGTTCGGTCGGCGTCTTCTTCTTCAGGTCCTGGAGCTTCATCTCCGGCATGAACGGTCGGTCTCTGTGTTGCTGGAAGCGGGGACCGATCGAATCGGCCCGCCGTCGGGAAGGAAGGATGAGATAAAACCGGGAACCGCGCAGATCTTCTTTGAAAGGCGAAGCTCCCCGGCGCGACCGTTGCGGCCGAACCGCCGGCCCTCGGCCGGCTTCGCCTCCGCCGCCCTGCCGGTCTCGGGAGCCCGAGGAAGAGCGGCACCGTCTGCAGCGAACTGACAAACCGAGCATATAGCCGCTTCAATCCCGGTGGGCAAGGCCGGATCAACGCGAATGCGACCGGCGGCGCCGCGCCTCAGAAGGGCTTGAGGACGACCAGCACGACGATCGCCAGCATGAGCAGCGTCGGAACCTCGTTGGCGATCCGGTAGAAGCGGCCGTCGCGGCGGTTGCGGTCGGCGGCGAAATCCTTGCGCCAGCGGGCGCAGGCGCCGTGGAAGGCGGTGAGGACGAGCACCAGCGCGAGCTTGGCGTGCAGCCACCCGCTCGACCACCAGCCGCCCTCGAAGGCCGCCCACAGGCCGAACACCCAGGTGGATATCATCGCCGGCGTCATGATCGCCTTGAGGAGCCGCCGCTCCATCACCTTGAAGGTCTCGGACTGCACCGACCCGACGGGCGCATCGACGTGGTAGACGAAGAGGCGCGGCAGGTAGAACAGCGCCGCCATCCAGGCGATCAGCGACACGATGTGCCCGACCTTGATCCAGCCGTAGAGATCTCCCAAGGCCCGCCCCCCTTCAGCCGCCGCGCACCCGGCGGACCATCCGCTCGACGGACTCCACCGGCGCGTCGGGCGTGATGCCATGGCCGAGGTTGAACACCAGCGGCCCGTCGCCGAGGGCGGCGAGGATCCGGTCCACCGCCCGGTCCAGCGCCTCGCCGCCGGCGACGAGGCGCAGCGGGTCGAGGTTGCCCTGCACCGGGCGGAGCGCCTGGACCTCGCGGGCGAAGGCGAGCGGCACCTGCCAGTCGAGGCCGACGGCGGTCACCCCGGTCCGGGCGATATAGGTCGGCAGCCACGGCCCGGCGCCCTTCGGAAAGCCGATGATGCGGGCGCTGGGCACCTCGGCCCGCACCCCCTCGACGATCCGCCGGACCGGCTCGAGGGCGAATCGCTCGAAGCCCTCGTCGTCGAGGTTGCCGCCCCAGGTGTCGAACACCTGCACCGCGTCCGCTCCAGCCCTGAGCTGCGCCACCAGGTAGCGGACCGAGGCCTCGACGAGGATGTCCATCAGCCGGTCCATCGCCTCCGGGCGGACCAGCGCGGCGCGCCGGGCGGGCGCCTGGTCCGGCGTGCCCCGGCCGGCGATCATGTAGGTGGCGACCGTCCAGGGGGCGCCGCAGAAGCCGAGCAGGGTGGTCTCCCGCGGCAGGCCCGCGCGGATCCGCGCCACCGCCTCGAGGACCGGGGCGAGCCGCGTGGTCACCGCGCCCGGATCGAGGTCGCCGACCCGGTCGAGGTCCAGCGGCTCCAGCCGCGGGCCCTCTCCCTCGACGAACCAGACCTTCTGTCCGAGCGCGTCCGGGACCACCAGGATGTCGGAGAAGAGGATCGCCGCGTCGAAGCCGAAGCGGCGGATCGGCTGCAGCGTCACCTCGCAGGCGAGCTCGGGATTGTAGCAAAGGTCGAGGAAGCTCCCCGCCTCGGCCCGGGTCGCGCGGTACTCCGGCAGGTAGCGCCCGGCCTGGCGCATCATCCACACCGGAGGCGGCCACAGGCGTTCTCCATCGAGCACCCGAACCAAAGCGCGCCCGCCGCGTTCATCCGCGTCACCCGTTCCGGCCATGCCCGCGCCCCCGCCTTTCAAAACAAGATTTAATTCGATCTTAAGGGTTTTCTGTTTCTGTTAGGGCCGTGGATATCAGGGATCGGCCCCGCTCCACAACGAGCGTGATCGATCCGCGGTCCGGTGCGACGGGCTCGCAGCAAAATCGGGCCTGCCGCCGGGTCAGTGGGGATAACCGCTCGGGCCGGCGGTTTCGTGCGCCCTGTCGGCGCCGCCCCGATGTGGACGGCGTGTCGGCGAAGGACGGACGGCCAGCCGGCAACATCCGTTTCCCCCGGGATCCACAAACCCTTCCGACGTGACTCGTCGCGCCGCCGCGGTGTGGATGAAAACCCTCCCGGGTGGATGGAATCCGGCTCCCACCTCCGGCCGCCCCGCTTGTCCCCCGATCCGCAGGATCTCCCGCCAGGGGGTGTGGGAAACAAGGCAAGTGCCTCCCCGGCTTGACGGATTCGCCCGGAGCAAGTCGGCTCGCAATGGCGCCGCCGGCATGCCAAACTCGGGCCGGATCGATCGAGGCCAACGGGCGATGAAGCGCGGACACATCTACTTCCATCTGCACCTCGTCTCGGATTCGACCGGCGAGACGCTACTCACCGCCGGCCGGGCCGCGGCGGCGCGCTACGAGAGCATCGCTCCGATCGAGCACGTCTACCCGCTGGTCCGCTCGATGCGGCACCTCGAACGGGTGATCGGCGACATCGAGGGGGCGCCGGGGATCGTGCTCTACACCCTGGTCGAGCGGGAGATCGCCACCCGCCTCGAGGACGCCTGCCGGGAGGCGGGCCTTCCCTGCGTCAACGTGCTGGATCCGATCGTCGACGTGCTGCGTTCCTACCTGAACCTGCAGGCGACGGGGAAGGCCGGCGCCCAGCATGCGCTGGACGCGGACTACTTCAAGCGGATCGACGCGCTGAACTTCACCATGATGCACGACGACGGCCAGCTTCCGGACAACATCGAGGACGCCGACATCGTCATCGTCGGCATCAGCCGCACGTCGAAGACGCCGACCAGCATCTATCTCGCCAACCGCGGCGTCCGCGCCACAAACCTGCCGCTGGTGCCCGGCATCCCGGTGCCCCAGCGGGTGATGGAGGCGCGGCGGCCGCTGGTCGTCGGGCTGATCGCCAGCCCGGAGCGGATCATGCACATCCGCCAGAATCGCCTCGCGGCCCTCAACGGCGACCCGGACTCCACCTATGTCGACAGGGCGGCCATCGCCCAGGAGGTCGCCTACTCCCGGCGGCTCTGCGCCGAGCACCACTGGCCGGTGATCGACGTGACGCGTCGCTCCATCGAGGAGACCGCCGCCGCCATCCTTGCACTCTGGGACCAGCATCGCTACGGCAGGGCGACAGAGCCCTTCGCCTGACCGCTGCCGGCCCCGGCCAACACGGGACCCACGCCATGACCCTCGTCCTCGCCTCCGGCAGCGCCACCCGGGCCGCGATCCTGACCCAGGCCGGGCTCATCTTCGAGCGGCAGGTGCCCGACATCGACGAGCGCGCCGTCGAGGCGACGCTGGAGGGCTCAAAGGTGGGCGCGGACGACGTCGCCGCCATCCTCGCCGAGGTCAAGGCGGTGGAGGTCTCGCGCGAGCGGCCGGGCGACATGGTGATCGGCTGCGACCAGACCCTCGCCCTCGGCGACGAACGGCTGCACAAGCCCGCCGACATGGAAGCGGCCCGGCGGCAGCTGCTCGCCATGGCCGGGCGATCGCACCAGCTCCATTCCGCCGTCGTGGTCGCCATCGACGGCGAGGTCGCCTTCCGCCATGTGGACACGGCGACGCTGACCATGCGCAAGTTCTCGCCGGCCTTCGTCGGCCATTATCTCTCGGTGGTCGGCGACCGGGCGCTCGGCAGCGTCGGCGCCTACCAGGTCGAGGGCTACGGCATCCAGCTGTTCGACGAGATCGAGGGCGACCACTTCACCATCCTCGGCGTGCCGCTGCTGCCGCTGCTCGGCCACCTGCGCCGGGTCGGCGTCCTCGAGACCTGACCGAGGACCAACCCTTCCGGAGACAGACGCCGATGACCAAGGCCGGCGTGATCGGATGGCCGATCGCCCATTCCCGCTCCCCCATGATCCACGGCTTCTGGCTCCGGCAGTTCGGCATCGACGGCTCCTACGAGCGCATCCCGGTCGAACCCGGCGCGGCCGACGCCTTCTTCGAAGGCCTGCCGCGGAGCGGGCTCGCCGGCGTCAACGTCACCCTGCCACACAAGGAGACGGCGGCCCGCCACGTGCGGCGCCTCGATCCCGTCGCGGCGGACCTCGGCGCCGCCAACACCCTGTGGATCGAGGACGGCGAGCTCGCCGGCACCAACACCGACGTGCACGGCTTCCTCGCCAACCTGGACGAGGGCCTGCCCGGCTGGGACGCGCCGGCCGGGCTGGCGCTGGTGATCGGCGCCGGCGGAGCCGCGCGGGCCGTCGTGCGCGGGCTCCTCGACCGGGGCTTCGACGTCGCCCTCGCCAACCGCACGGTCGCCCGGGCCGAGGCGGTCGCCGCCGCCGCGCCGGGCCGGGTCCGCCCCGTCGGCCTCGACGCTCTCGATCGCCTCGCCGGAGAGGCGCGGGTGATCGTCAACACCACCTCCGCCGGCCTCCACGGCGAGGGCGACCTGCCGCTCGACTTCGACCGGATCGGCTCCGAATCGATCATCACCGACATCGTCTACGTGCCGCTCGAAACCCCCGTCCTCGCCAGGGCGCGGGCGCGGGGCCTGAGGACCGTCGACGGCCTCGGCATGCTGCTCCACCAGGCGGTGCCCGGCTTCGAGAAGTGGTTCGGCGTACGGCCGGAGGTGACCCCCGAGCTCCGCGAACTGGTGGTGGCGGACCTTTCATGATCGTCCTCGGCCTCACCGGATCGATCGGGATGGGCAAGTCGACGACGGCGGCGATGTTCGCCGAGCGCGGCGTGCCGGTGTTCGACGCCGACGCGGCGGTGCACGCGCTCTATGCGGGGCCGCTCGCAGCCCGCGTCGAGGCCGCCTTCCCCGGCAGCACGGTGGCGGGACGGGTGGACCGGGTCGCACTCGGGCGGAAGGTGGTCGGCGACGAGGCAGCGATGCGGCGCCTCGAGGCGATCGTGCATCCCGCGGTGCGCGAGGAGGAGCGGCGCTTCCTCGAGGCGGCCCGGGCGGCCGGCGCCGCGCTGGCGGTGCTCGACATACCGCTCCTTTACGAGGCCGGGCGCGAGCGGGACGTCGACGCGGTGGTGGTGGTGACGGCGCCGCCGGAGGTGCAGCGCGCCCGCGTGCTCTCCCGGCCGGGGATGACTGCGGAGCGCTTCGAGGCGATCCTCGCCCGACAGGTGCCCGACGCGGAGAAGCGCCGCCGGGCCGATGCGGTGGTTGATACCGGCGCCGGCCTCGAGGCGGCCCGGGGCGCCGTGGACGCGATCATCGCCGACCCGCCGGTGAGGCGGGGATAAGCCGACGCGGGGGGCCGCCGCGGCTTGCGGGAGAGCGCCCCGAGTGGCTAGGGTCCGACTTTCGGAAAACCCGGATCCGGACGCGATGCGCGAGATCGTCCTCGATACCGAAACGACCGGCCTCGACCCGAAGACCGGCGACCGGCTGGTGGAGATCGGCTGCGTCGAATTGTCCAACCAGTTCCCGACCGGCCGCACCTACCACGTCTACATCAACCCCGACCGGCCGATGCCGCGCGAGGCCTTCGAGGTGCACGGCCTCTCCGACGCGTTCCTCGCCGACAAGCCCCGCTTCGAGGACATCGCCGACGAGTTCCTCGCCTTCGTCGACGGGGCGCGGCTGGTGATCCACAACGCCCAGTTCGACATGGGATTCCTCAACGCCGAGCTGAAGCGCTGCGGCCGGATCACCCTCTCCGAGACGCTGGTGGTGGACACCATCCAGATCGCCCGGCGCAAGCACCCGGGCTCGCCGGCGAACCTCGATGCGCTCTGCGCCCGCTACGGCATCGACACGGGCAGGCGCGTCAAGCACGGCGCGCTGCTCGACGCCGAACTGCTCGCCGAGGTCTACATCGAGCTGAACGGCGGGCGCCAGGCCGACCTCGGCCTCGTCACGGCCGGCAGCGTCAGCGCCGCGGCGCGGGCGGCGGCCCGGATCGTCCGACCCCGGCCCGAACCCCTCGCCCCGCGACTCACCGCCGCCGACCTCGAGGCGCACGCCGCCTTTGTCGCCACCCTCGGGGAGGCCGCCATCTGGCTGCGCTACCGCGCCGAGGAGAGCGAGGATCCGCCCGAGCGGGTCAGCGCCTGAGCGGCCGGGCGACGAAAAAAGGGCCGGATCGCTCCGGCCCCTGGCACGGTCGCCTGCCCGAAACCCGCCGTCAGGAAGGCGTCGACTGCTGCTGCTGGGCCGTCTGCTGGGCGCGGGCGAGGAACTGCTGGTAGAGCGCCACGAAGTCGATCGGGTCGATCATCAGCGGCGGGAAGCCGCCGCGGACCGCCGCGTCGGCGACGATCTGCCGGGCGAAGGGGAACAGCAGGCGCGGGCACTCGATCATGATGAACGGGTGCATGTGCTGCTGGGGCACGTTCTGGACCCGGAACAGGCCGCCGTAGACGAGCTCGATGTGGAACACCCGCTCATCGCCGGACTGCGCCGCGACCTCCATCTTGAGGTCCACCTCGTACTCGGCGCCGGAGCGCTGGCGCGAGGAGACGTTGACGCCGACGGTGATCTGCGGCGACCCGCCGCCCTGGCGCAGGCTGTCGGGCGCCTTCGGGTTCTCGAAGGAGAAATCCTTCACATACTGGGCGACGACGTTCAGCGAGGGCTGCTGCGCCGGTCCGCCCGCGGCGCCGGTCTCGGGGTTGCTCATGTCCGTGTCCACTCCAGATGCCGGGCGCGGAAACCGCGGGCCGGCCGGTTCGACGTTGCATGCCGATAAGGGTCGGCGACGGCTAGCACGGTCCGGCGCCGCGGCGCAAGGCTCGGGCCCGGATCAGCGCCGGTCGATGGCGGGCGGATCCCCGTCGCCGCGCCAGGGCGAATCCGGGTCGGGGCGCCGCTCGAAATCGTCGGGATCGAGATCGACCACCCCGTCGCGCGGGCGCGGCCGGGCGTCGAGGCCGCCGCCGACGATGGTGACCCCGGCGACGAGCCGGTCGGCGGCGAGCCGCTGCAGCGGCGGCAGCAGCAGGAGAAGCCCGACGAAGTCGCTAACGAAGCCCGGAAGGATGATGAGAAGCCCGGCGACCGCCGTCATCGCGCCGGCGACGAGCTCGCGCTCGGGCCGCCGCCCGGCGGCCATCTCGGCGCGCAGGCCGGCGAGGAGCCTGAGGCCCGAAAGGCGGATCAGCAACGCCCCGAGCAGCACGCCGGCCAGGATCAACGCCACCGTCGGCAGCACGCCAATGGCGCCGCCGACCTGGATGAACACCACGATCTCGACGATCGGATAGGCGAGGAGGAGGATCGGCACGAGGCCGGAGAGTCTCATGTCTGGTTCCCGGTGCCGCGCCGGAGGTCTGCCCCCCGGCCGTGGCGTTTGGTTCATGCCGGCGACAATTCGCCATCAGCGGGCTTTGCCCGTCGCAGGCAGGCCTTTATGCTGGAGCAAGATACACTACATAAGAAGTGTCTTCCCGGCGTGCCACTGGTCCGGTAGATCGGAACCCCGCGCCCCCGCTTGAGGCCGACTGTCGCGATGAACGGTTTTCTCGACGCCTACAGCCTGATCTTCCTGATCGTCGCCATCGCGATTTTCTGGCGCCTGCGCAGCGTTCTCGGCCGCCGTACGGGCCACGAGCGGCCGCCGGTCGATCCCTACGCCCGGCGCGACGACCGGGCTGCGCCCGCCTCGAGCCAGGTCGAGACCAACGACAATGTGGTGGCGCTGCCGCGCGGCTCCCAGTCCTCGGCCGCAGAGGCCGCGGCGGTCGACCGCGTCGCCCCCGCCGGATCGGCGCTCAACGCCGCCCTGCGGACCATCCTCTCGGCCGACCGGTCCTTCGACGCGGAGCATTTCCTCGCCGGCGCCAAGGCCGCCTACGAGATGGTGGTGACGGCCTTCGCGGCCGGAGACCGCGCGACCCTCAAGCAACTGCTCGCGCCCGAGGTGTTCGAGGGCTTCAGCGCCGCCATCGCCGAGCGCGAGGCCCGCGGCGACACGGTCGAGACCACGTTCGTCGGGATGGAGAAGGCTGAGATCACCGAGGCCTCGCTGAAGGGCGGGCTGGCGCAGGTCACCGTCCGCTTCGTCTCGCAGCTGATCTCGGTCACCCGTGACAAGGACGGCGCCGTCATCGACGGCGACCCGGCCCGCGTCTCGGAGGTCACCGACGTGTGGACCTTCGCTCGCGAGGTGCGCGCGCGCGACCCGAACTGGAAGCTGGTCGCCACCGAATCGGAAGGCTGAGCCCGGCCATGTCGCGCATGCCCCCGGCGACGCTGCGCGCGGCCGGGTTCGACAGCATCGGGGGCTGGCCCGAGGACGACCACGCGGCCGCCTTCGCCGCCTTCCGCCGCTCGGCCCTCCACGTCGTCTCCAATCCCCCCAGGCAGCGGCCCCTCGGCGTCGCCGGCGAGCGCCTCGTGCCGGCGGCTAAGGCCGCGCTGGCGCTTGGGAACCCGGACGCGGCGGCGGCCCGCGGTTTCTTCGAGCGCTGGTTTGACCCTCTGCGCGTCGAGCCTGCCGAGGGCGGCGGGTTCGTCACCGGCTACTACGAGCCCGAGGTGGACGGGTCGCTGGCGGCGAGCGAGGCCTACCCGGTTCCCCTGCACGCGCTGCCGCCCGACCTCGTCGAGATCCCGCCGGACGCCGACCGCGGCGGCCTCGATCCTGCGCTCACCTGGGCGCGACGGCGCCCGGACGGAAGCTTCGCCGAGCATCCGGACCGCGGCGCGATCATGGCCGGCGCCCTCGGCCCCGACGCCGCCACGCTCGCCCATGTGGCGACCTGGGTGGAGGCCTTCTTCATCCACGTGCAGGGCTCGGCGCGGATCCGCCTTTCGGGCGGCGGCGTGCGGCGGATCAGCTTCGCCGGCAAGAGCGGGCATCCCTATTTCCCCGTCGCCCGGGTGCTGGTCGAGCGCGGGCTGATGGCCCCGGCGGAGGCCACCGCCGACGTGCTCCGGGACTGGCTGCTCGCCCACCCGGATGAGACGCCGGCGGTGCTCGCCCGCAACCGCTCCTACATCTTCTTCCGCGAGGCGCCGGTGCCCGACCCGGCGCTCGGGCCGGTGGCGGCCGCCGGCGTGCCGCTGACGCCCGGCCGCTCGCTCGCCGTCGACCGGCACCTCCACAGCTTCCACCTCCCCGTCTTCGTCGACGCCGACCTCGGCGACGCCGGCCCGTTCCGGCGGCTGATGGTCGCCCAGGACACCGGCTCGGCGATCGTCGGGCCGGCCCGCGGCGACCTCTTCTTCGGCACCGGCGAGGCGGCCTTCGCGAAGGCGGCGCGGATCCGCCATCCGGCCCGTTTCGTGCTGCTGCACCCGAGGACCGAGCCCCGTGGGTCGTGACCGACGCCGGCTCGGCCCGGAGGAGGAGGCGCTGTGGTCCGCGGTGAAGCGGACCGTCGAGCCGCTCCGCCCGGCCGATCGCGAGCCGCCGCATCCCGCCGTGCCGCCCGTCCCGGAGGCGGTGCCGCCGCCGCGGTCCGACATCTCCGCCGTGACCCCGAAGCCGGTGCCGCCGGCGCGCCCGGCGATGCCCTCGCTGCATCCGCTCGGCCGGCGCGACCGCCAGAAGGTGGTGCGCGGCCTGACCGGGATCGACGCGCGGATCGACCTGCACGGCCTCACCCAGGACGAGGCGCACGCCCGGCTCTCCGGCTTCCTCGCCCGGTCGCAGGGGCTCGGCCACCGGGTCGTGCTGGTGATCACCGGCAAGGGCGGCCGGGGGGGAGGCTTCGAGGGCCTTCACGTGGCCGAGCGCGGCGTGCTGCGGCGGGTGGTGCCGCTGTGGCTGTCGCTGCCCGAGTTCCGCCGCTTCGTCCTCGGTTTCGAGGACGCCCACCTTGCGCACGGCGGGGAGGGCGCGTTGTATGTGCGCATCCGCCGCCGCAAGCCGTGACCTGCCCGTGACCCCGACGACACGTCCATGACCCCCTTCGGCGCCAAGCTGCGCGCGCTCCGGGCCGAGCGAGGCGTCAGCCTCAAGGAGATGGCCGACGCCCTCGGCGTCTCGGCGGCCTACCTCTCCGCCTTGGAGCATGGCCATCGCGGCCGTCCGACCTGGTCGATGATCCAGCGCATCATCGGCTACTTCAACGTGATCTGGGACGACGCGGAGGAGCTGGCGCGGCTTGCCCGGATCTCCCACCCGAAGGTCTCCATCGACACCTCCGGCCTCGACCCGCGCGCGACCGAGCTCGCCAACCTGCTCGCCGAGCGGATCGGCGAGCTCGACGGACCGGCGCTGGACCGGCTGATCGCCGATCTCTCGGCCGCGCCGCGGCCGCCGCGCTGACCGGTTCCGCCGCCGCGGCGCTTCGGCTAGAAGAATGACCGGGCCGCAAGAGGGCGGCCGCAAGGACCCTTCCATGTCCCCCGACGAGCTCCTCGCCCGGCTTCTCTACAGGGACGCGCTGATGCTGGTGGTCGACAAGCCGGCCGGCATCCCCGTGCACGCCGGCCCGGGCGGCGGCGAGACGCTGGACATGCACTTCGACGCGCTCCGCTTCGGCCTGCCGCGGCCGCCGGCGCTTGCCCACCGGCTCGACCGCGACACCTCCGGCTGCCTGGTGCTCGGCCGCCACCGGCGCTCGACCGCGGAGCTCGGCGAGCTGTTCGCCCGGCAGAAGGTGGAGAAGACCTATCTCGCGGTGGTGCTCGGCAGCGTCGAGGCGGACGAGGGCCGGATCGACGCGCCGCTCGCCAGGGTCTCGCACGAGCGGCGCTCCTGGTGGATGAAGGTCGACCCGGCCGGGCAGCCCTCGACCACCGACTGGCGGGTGGTCGCCCGCGGCGAGCGGCTGACGGTCGTGGACCTGATGCCGCGGACAGGGCGCACCCACCAGCTGCGCGTCCACATGGCCCACCTCGGCCATCCGATCGTCGGCGACGGCGTCTATGGCGGCGACCCGGCCAGGGCGGTCGACCGCCGGCTGCACCTGCACGCCCGCCGGGTGGTGGTGCCCCTCTACCGCAAGAAGCCCCCGGTCGACGTCGAGGCACCCGTGCCGGAGCACATGGCCCGCCTGCTTGCCCGGCTGGGTGCGCTGGATGCGATGCGCGATACCAACGCATCAGCAGTCTAGCTGCGTGATTGAAACGCCCCGCGTTCCCCAAACTAGAACACATCAAGTCGTTACTAATACTAAATACTGCATACCGAAAGACAAGGTCTCGCTCCGAACAGGTATACGAGCGTTTTGTCTTTACAGACCCATTCGCCCGAGTCATGATTGACAAGTTTCCGAATTGTTTACACGACAGTCCTTCGGCCGGTGTTGCAAACCATGCTTTCCCGCCCGACTTCGGAGGCGTCATCCGCCCGCGAAGCCGCCGGATAGGCTTGGCAAGGCTATCGTTCGACGCTCGTGGTCGAGAACAACGGGGCATGGCCAAGACCCAAAAATCCCTTTTGCGACCGGGCCGAACAGCCACCATAGCCGAGCACCTGTGCGGTGCGGCGCATCGACATGAAGCCCGCGGTGACGGCTGCGGATGGCGCGTACGATCGCGCAGCCCACGCCGACCCCTTGCTCCTCGTAAGTCTGGCCGATGAGAGCGGTGGGGGGCTACCAGCCGAGCGAACCCGAGGTCGACCACATCGACCGGGGCCGCCTGTTCCGGCCATCGGACGTCCCTGAGGAGGAGCTTGCCGGCCGTTCGATCTCCAGGTGTGCGGCGACATGCGCCGCGGCCGGTCGCGGCGGACAGACACGAGGATCAGGACAACGAGGAGAGGGGGGTCAAGATGGAAAGGCTGATCGTGTTCCACATCGCGTGGATGGCGGAGTACGACGGGGATGACGGCAACTTCAACCCCGGTGGCTTCAACCATGCCTTCAACAACGGCTACGGCCATGAAGCGCTCAACTTCCGTGCGATCGACGGGTATTGCTACGGCTATGTGCCACTGAAACGGACTAAGAATCTCCGGCTCGAAAAGCATTTCGACGTCGATAAGGACGCCGACTCAATCGATGGCGTCACCGTCGTCTGGACGGCGACCCACCCCGAACAGGGTGGCCGCGCAGTCGTCGGAGTCTGGCGGCACGCGACGGTGTATCGAGAAAGACAGGTGCCCCCCGACAGGATCGCAGACCTGCGTCGCATCACTCCCGATGCCGCGCCCGCGTCGTATCGTTGCAAGGCCAAGGCGGAGGACTGCCTCCTTTTGCCACCCGACGCTCGGCCGATCTTCGTTCCCGCCGGCCAGCCGAGGAACGGGGAATCCTGGCCCGGTCAGCAGCCGGTGTTCTACCCGCAGCCGGGTTCGACGGCGCATACTCGCCTGCTGGAAATCCTCGAAAGGATCGAGCCCGTCGGGGGGGCGGGATCCAGGAGGGATACGGCCAGAGGCAACCCGTCCGGCTGGCAGATCGACGTCGAACGACGAATGAGGATCGAGAAGGCCGCGGTCAAAGCCGTATGGTCGAAGCTGGAGGACGATGGCTTCGATTTGGAATCGGTGGAAAGAGATGACCGTGGCTTCGATCTCGTCGCCACGCGCGGCGAGGAGGTGCTGCATGTCGAGGTGAAAGGGCGTTCTGGTCCCGATGTCTGCGCCGATCTCACCATCAACGAGTACAAGTGCCTCCTCAAATACGTCCGCCAGCGCACGCCCGCAGCCCACTACCGAATCGCGATCGTCACGAATGCGCTCACCAGCCCGGTGGTGCATGAGTTCGCCCTGGTGGCCCGGCGGCCGGCGAGGTGGCTCACGCTCGACGGGACCATGGAACTCGACTTCCAGGAACGTATAGCGGCGCACGTGACGGCGACTCCGGCCGCGGGGAGGGAGGAGGATCGCGGCAGAGACGGTCCGCGAGGGCGTGCGCGGCGCCGAGCCTGAGGCCGCCGATGACGCATGGCGGCAGTTGCACGACGACGCCGGCAGGAGCAATTCTGGGCAATCTGGGTAACTCGGCCTCGAAGGCGCCCGGGGTCGCCCCTGAAGGTCTTTCGGATGAGCCGACCTTCTCGCGTCTGCGCAGGCGATGAAGCCGCACGAAAACGCCAGGTGGACCATCGTGACCCATCTGCCTTAGCATTGGCGACCGGTGAAGCGCATGTTCCTGACACCCGAGGTCACCATGCAATCCGCGACTCGCGTCGGCCGCCGCTTCGCCTCCGACCACGAACCTCGCATCCATCTAATCCCATATGGGAGCCTGCTCGACCTGGTCCTACGCACGAACTGGGAACTCGCGCACAAGCGCCGGCGCCACCGGATCGATTGCCGGGGCTTCGCCTGGGTGGTGGGCGACTGCCGGGTAAACCGCGAGAGCATCTCCGCCAAGGTGCGGCTGCTGTCCGTGGCGGGGGCGGTCGTGGCCGGGAGCGGATCCGCGTCCGCCGCCGCCGCCGCCGCCGCCGGCGCCGGGAGCCGGTGATGACCCGCCGGCTGCCGCCGCTCGTGGCGCTGCGTGCCTTCGAGGCGGTGGCGCGGCTCGGCAGCGTGCGGCGCGCCGCCGAGGAGCTCGGCGTCGACCACGCCGCGGTGGCCCGCCATGTGCGCAACCTCGAGGCCCGGCTCGGCGTCCGGCTCATGGAGAGCGGGCCGCGCGGGTCGACCCCGACGCCCGAGGGCCGCCGCCTGCAGGAGGAGACCGCGCGCGCCTTCGACCTGATCGGCGACGCCGTCGCGGGGCTGAGGCCGTCTCCCCGCGAGGAACTCCGGGTCTGGTGCGTGCCGGGCCTGGCGGTGCGCTGGCTGATGCCGCGTCTCGCCGCCCTCGAGGCCCTGCTGCCCGAGCACGACATCGTGCTCCGGCCGACCGACCAGGCGCCGGACCTCACCCGCGGCGAGGCGGACGTGGAGATCCGCTTCGGCCCCCGCCCGGCCCAGGGGGTCCGCGCCGAGGACCTCGCCTCGCCCCGCTTCTTCCCGGTGGCGAGCCCGGCCTTCCTCGCCGCCCGGCCGAAGGTGGAGAGCCTCGCCGCGCTGTCCCGGTTGCCGCTCGTCCACGAGGACACCCGCGAGCAGTGGCGACGCTGGCTCGCCGCCGCCGGGCTCGACCCGGTGCCGCCGCTCGAGGGCCCGCGGCTCTGGTACGCGAATGTCGCCATCGAGGCGGTGCTGCTCGATCAGGGAGTCGCGCTGGTCAACCGGCTGCAGGTGGCCCGCGAGGTCGACGAGGGCCGCCTCGTCGAGCTTCTCGCCACCGACGTGCGGATCGGCGCCTACGTCTTCCAGGCCGACGCCGGCCGCTGGGGCGAGCCGCCGCTGGTGCGCCTGCGCCGCTGGCTGCGCCAGGAGATGGCCGCTGCGACCGGCGCCGACCGCGCCCCTGAAGTGGTGACCTGAAGTCACCGCATGGGCGATTCTTCGGCGGCTGGCGGCCGGGCCGGCATGGGCGCATGATGGCGGGGAATTCCTGCAACCGGAGCCTTGAGCCAACCCATGTCCGTCAATGCCGACCTGCAGGCCCGCCGCACCGCCGCGGTGCCGCGCGGCCTCGCCACCGCCTACCCCGTCTTCGCCGCCAAGGCCGAGAACGCGGAGATCTGGGACGTGGAGGGCCGCCGCTTCGTCGACTTCGCCGGCGGCATCGCCGTGCTCAACACCGGCCACCGCCACCCGAAGGTGATCGAGGCGGTCCGCCGCCAGATCGACGCCTACACCCACACCTGCTTCCAGGTCGTCCCCTACGAGCCCTATGTCGAACTCGCCGAACGGCTCAACGCCCGCGCGCCCTTCAAGGGGCCGGCGAAGACGATCTTCCTCACCACCGGCGCCGAGGCGGCCGAGAATGCGGTGAAGATCGCCCGCGCCGCCACCGGGCGCTCGGCCGTCATCGCCTTCACCGGCGGCTTCCACGGCCGCACCATGATGGCCATGGCGATGACCGGCAAGGTGCTGCCCTACAAGAAGAAGTTCGGCCCGATGCCGGCCGACGTCTACCACGTGCCGTTCCCGGTGGCCGACCACGGCGTCACCACCGCCGACAGCCTCAGGGCGCTTGAGTTCCTGTTCCGCGCCGACGTCGAGCCCTCGCGCGTCGCCGCGATTATGATCGAGCCGGTGCAGGGCGAGGGCGGCTTCTACGAGGCGCCGAAGGACCTTCTCGTGGCGCTGCGCACCATCTGCGACGAGCACGGCATCCTGCTCGTCGCCGACGAGGTGCAGACCGGCTTCGCCCGCACCGGCAAGCTGTTCGCCATCGAGCATTCCGGCGTCGAGCCCGACCTCGTCACCATGGCGAAGTCGCTCGCCGGCGGCTTCCCGCTCTCCGGCGTGCTCGGCAAGGCGCAGGTCATGGATGCGGCCGAGCCGGGCGGCCTCGGCGGCACCTACGCCGGCTCGCCGGTCGCCTGCGCCGCGGCGCTGGCGGTGCTGGACGTGATCGACAGCGAGGGGCTGTGCGAGCGCGCCGACGCGATGGGCGCGCGGATCAAGTCCCGGCTCACCCGTATCGCCGCCCGCAACGACGTGGTGGCGATGACCGGCATCCGCGGCCTCGGCGCGATGATCGGCTTCGACATCGTCAAGTCGCCGGGCGCCTACGAGCCCGATGCCGACGCCACGAAGCGGGTCACCGCCGCGGCGCTGGACGAGGGCCTCGTGCTGCTGTCCTGCGGCGTCTTCTCCAACGCGATCCGCATCCTCGTGCCGCTGACCGCGCCGGACGCCATCCTCGACGAGGGCCTCGACAAGCTCGAGCAGGCGCTGATCCGCGCCAAGGGCTGATCCGCGGCCGGGCGCCGGGGCAAAGTCCCGGCGCCCGATTGTCCATTGTTCGTTGACGTTGTGTCGAAAGGACCGGATCTCGCGGATTGTTTAGTGAGCGCCTATGTTCGCCGGCAGGATGCCGTCAAAGGCCCAGCATGCGAGGTGACCCCATGCCCGCCGCCGAACCCGCCCCCCGGCTCGACCCCCGCACCGCGGTCGGCCCGGTCTCGCTGGTCGCCCGCGACCGGGAGCGGCTCGCCGACTGGTGGCGCCGGGCGCTCGGGCTCACCACCCTCGCCGAGGACGGGCGGGCGGTGGTGCTCGGCGTCACCGACGGCACGCCGATCGTGACGCTGGTGTCCGATCCCTCGGCCGCCGTCGCCGGCCCGCGGCAGCCGGGGCTCTTCCACGTCGCCGTGCTGCTGCCGGGCCGGGCGGACCTCGGCCGCTGGCTCCGCCATGCGGCCGACGCCGGCCTCCGGCTCGAGGGCGCCTCCGACCACCTCGTCTCGGAGGCGGTCTACCTCAGCGACCCGGAGGGCAACGGCATCGAGGTCTACCGCGACCGGCCGCGGCCGGAGTGGCCGGTGCGCGGCGGTCGCATCCACATGGACAACACGCCCTTCGACGCCGCCGGCGTGGTCGCCGAGGGCGACGCCGGGGGCGGGACCTGGAGGCAGGCGCCGGCGGGGACGATGGTCGGGCACGTCCATCTCAAGGTGAAGGATCTCGCCGCCACGAGGGCCTTCTACGAGGGGCTGGTCGGCTTCGACGTGACCGAGGAGGGCTATGCCTCGGCGCTGTTCGTCTCCGCCGGCGGCTACCATCACCATCTCGGCCTCAACACCTGGGCGAGCGCCGGCCGCGAGCGGGAGCCGGGCGTCACCGGCCTCGACACGGTCACCGTCGCCCTGCCGGAGGGCGCGGCCGCGCCGCTCGCCGCCCGGCTGGCCGCGGCGGGACTCGCCGTCGGCGAGCGGGCGGGTCGCCCGGCGGTGGCGGACCCCTCGGGGAACCTCCTCGTTTTCGTCGACGGGACCGTCGACGCGGCGGCCGCGCTGGAGGCTGCGGCGGCCTGACCGGCCGACTTGAACACGGCCCGCGCGATCGCCATATTCCGGCCACGGGCCGGTTCGGCCCGCGCGGATGCCGCGACTGCGGGTCCGTCCCATCAAGGTCGCTTCACGAGGGCTTTGATCAAGATGACGCGCATGACCACCTTCTCGTCGCCGTTCCTGCTCGGGTTCGACGACATCGAACGGGCTCTGGACCGGGTCCAGAAGGCCACCAATGATGGCTACCCGCCCTACAACATCGAGCGGCTGAGCGCGGTCGGCCCGCACGGGGACGTGATCCGCATCACGCTCGCGGTGGCCGGCTTCACCCGCGACCAGCTGGACGTCAGCGTCGAGGAGAACCAGCTGGTGATCCGCGGCCGCCAGTCGGACGACCGGAACCGGCAGTATCTCCACCGGGGCATCGCCTCGCGGCAGTTCCAACGCAGCTTCGTCCTGGCGGAGGGGATCGAGATCCTCGGCGCCGACCTCAAGGACGGCCTGCTCTCCATCGACCTCGTCCGGCCGCAGCCGGAGCGCGTCGTCCGCAAGATCGAGATCAGCGCCCGCGATTGAGCCTCGCCCCGGCGATCCCGATCGCTTCCCCTGCGTCGCCGACCGTCCGGCGGCGATCCCTCCCACGCGAGATGTAGCCGTCCGGCGGTTGGAACGGCTGGCCGAGACCCTAGTTCAGTATAAGGGGTTCCCCTACTGCGCGCGCTCCGGCGGCGCGGCGGGACCCATCGAGGAGGTGCCATAATGGCCAAGTTCGACACCCAAGCGAGCCCGCATCGGGTCATGCCCGACGCCGCCTTCCTGCAGCTGGGAGACGGCAAGGTGGCCTACATCAAGCCGATCAAGTCGGACGACATGCGCCGGATCTTTCCGCAGGCGCCGGAACTGGAGCCGGGCTTCGACCTGTGGGTCCTGCTCGGCGCGGACGGCACGCCGATCATGGTGTCCGACAGCAAGGAGGCGGTGGTCTCCAACGCCGAGGAAGCGGACCTGACCACGCTCAGCGTGCACTGAGGCTCCGCCGAACGGGGGCAGGCGGCCGAGGGCCGGCCGCGCCCCCGGCGGGAGCGGCGCCGTCCTCAGGCGGCGTTCGACGTCAGCGGCTGGGTCAGCAGCGCATAGATGGCCGCCGCGTCGTTCGCGGCCCTCAGCTTCGCCGCGATCGCCGGCTCGCGCAGCACCCGGGCGATCCGGGCCAGCGCCTTCAGGTGGTCCGCCCCGGCGTTCTCCGGCGCCAGCAGCAGGAACATCAGGTCCACCGGCTCCTCGTCGAGCGCATCGAAGTCGACGGGCTTGTCGAGCCGGGCGAACACGCCGACCAGGCGCTCCAGTCCCACCAGCTTCCCGTGCGGAATCGCGACGCCGTGCCCGACGCCCGTCGAGCCGAGCTTCTCGCGCTGCTGCAGCGTGTCGAAGATCTCGCGTTCCGCCCGCTGGGTGATCGCCGCCGCGCGGGCCGCCATCTCCTGGAGCGCCTGCTTCTTCGAGTTCGCCTTGAGATGCGGAAGGACGGCCTCGACGCGCAGGAGGTCGCTCAAATCCATGATCATGCCTCATGCCGCCGCGGCCGGGCGGGTCCGGCCGCGCGGTGACGGGTGGCCACCGGTCAGGAGGCGATTTCGTTGAGGGTCGGGTCGATCCAGCCGATGTTGCCGTCCGGGCGGCGGTAGACGACGTTGATCGCGCCCGAGCCGGCGTTGCGGAAGACGACCACGGGGGCGCCGGAGAGGTCGAGGTCCATCACCGCACGGCCGACGGTCGCGGTGCGGATCTGCTGGGTCGTCTCCGCCACCACCAGCGGCGCGAAGTCCTCCGGGAGCTCCTCGTCCTCCTCCGGCATCGCCAGCACGTAGGACTGGGCCTCCATCACCTCGGCCGGCACCTGGCCGTTCTCCTTGGCCTGGTGGCTCTTGAGCTTGCGCTTGTAGCGGCGCAGCCGCTTGCCGATCCGGTCGGCGGCCTGGTCGGCCGCGGCGTAGACCTCGTGGGCGCTGCCGCCCGCCTGCAGCACCGTTCCGGTGTCGAGGTGGATCGTGCACTCGGTCGTGTACCCCGGTCCCTCCGGGGCCACCACGACGTGGCCGGTGTAGCCACCGTCGAAGTACTTGCCCAACGCCTCGGAGATACGGGTCTCGATGTGCTCGCGGAGCGCCTGACCTATGTCGACGTTCTTGCCCGAGATTCGAAGCGGCATGGGACCTCCCAAGTCATTCAGCGCGCCCAGACCTGACTGTCGCCACGCCGGCCGCCGTGCGTGGCTGCGATCGCGATGGGGGCGCGCCTCACCCTTTCCACCGCGGCCGGCCGGTCCATCCGACCCGCGCCCCGGCGACCGGGAGCGTCCTCCGGTTCCCTCGGACCCGGTGACGGCGCGTGTGTGTAAGGACGTGCGCCTCCGGAGTCAACAAAACCAGTCCCCGCCCGCATGTTTCCATCTGCCCCGTCATCCCGCCGGCGCGCCCTGCTTCTGGCGCCGGCGCTGGACCGAGGAGGGAATCCGCATCGCCTCCCGGTACTTTGCGACGGTTCGCCGGGCAATGTCGATCCCCGCCTCGCGCAGCAGCCCGACCAGGGTGTCGTCCGAGAGGATGTCATCGGGCCTCTCGGCGTCGATCAGCTGCCGTATGCGATGGCGCACCGACTCGGCGGAGTGCGCATCGCCGCCCTCCGAGGATGCGATGGAAGAGGTGAAGAAGTACTTGAGCTCGAAGATGCCCCTCGGCGTCGCCATGTACTTGTTCGAGGTCACCCGCGAGACGGTCGATTCGTGCATGCCGATCGCGTCGGCGACCGTGCGCAGGTTCAGTGGCCGGAGATGGGCGACCCCGTGGGCGAGGAACCGGTCCTGCTGGCGGACGATCTCGCTGGAGACCTTGAGGATCGTCCGGGCGCGCTGGTCGAGGCTCTTCACCAGCCAGTTGGCGGTCTGCAGCCGGTCGGCGAGCCAGCCCTTCTCCGCGTCCCCCCGGACGGTCCGCGACACCGTCGCGTAATAGGCCTGGTTCACCAGCACCTTCGGCAGCGTGTCGGTGTTGAGCTCCACCTGCCAGCCGCCGTCCTGGGCCGGGCGGACGATCACGTCGGCCACCACGGTCTGCACCGGCCCGCCGCCGAAGGCGCTGCCGGGCCTGGGGTCGAGCGCGACGATCTCGCGGAGCATCTCGGCGAGGTCCTCGTCGTCGACCCCGCAGATCCGCCGCAGCTGCGCGAAGTCGCGCCGCGCCACCAGCTCCATGTTGTCGAGCATCGCCCGCATCGCCGGGTCCAGCCGGTTCCGCTCGGCGAGCTGCAGGGCCAGGCATTCGGACAGCGAGCGGGCGAACACGCCGCAGGGCTCCAGCGTCTGCAGTACCTTCAGCACCGACTCGACGCGATCGGGCGCCGCGCCGAGCCGGTCGGCGACCGCGGCGAGGTCGGCGCGCAGGTACCCCGCCTCGTCCAGCTGGTCGAGGAGATCCATCGCGACCAGCCGCTCCGCCGGGTCGCGCAGCGCGAGCGCGATCTGCCCGGCGAGGTGGTCGTGCAGCGAGACCTCCCGGGCGGCGAAGCCGTCGATGCCGAAGTCGTCGCCCGCGGGCGCGCCGGCGCCGACCGACGCCCAGGGATCGCCGACGAGGGCGCCGGCGTCCAGCGGCTGGCGCTCGCCCGTCTGGCTGCGCTCGTCCGGGTAGAGGTTGGCGATGTCGGTGTCGAGCGCGTTCTCCACCCGGTCGGCGGTGGAGGCGCCCTCGGTCTGGAGCCAGTCGGCGCCTTCGGGGCGCTCGTCGGGCGGCGCGGGCTCGGCCGCCTCGGCCGTCGCGCCGTCCTCCTCGCGGTCGAGCAGCGGGTTGCGTTCGAGCTCGGCGTCGACATAGGCGATGAGGTCGAGGCTGGAGAGCTGCAGCAGCTTGATCGCCTGCATCAGCTGCGGCGTCATCACCAGCGACTGGCTCTGCCGCAACTCCAGTCGGGTCGAAAGCGCCATGGAATGCCTGAACCCGTCTACGCCGGAGCCACACCGGTCCGGCCGCCATCCGGCCGACCCGGGCGGACCTTTGGTCCGCTTCTTGCTTCGCCGCCAGCATATCGGCGGCGGGTCGCGGATCAAAGCGTAAATTGATCGCCGAGGTAGACCCGGCGGGCGTCCGGGTCGGCGATGATGTCGTCCGGGCGGCCCTCGGTGAGCACGGTCCCCGAATGGAGGATGTAGGCCCGGTCGATCAGGCCCAGCGTCTCGCGGACGTTGTGGTCGGTGATCAGGACGCCGATCCCGCGCGAGGTGAGGTGGCGCACCAGCGCCCGGATGTCGCCGACGGCGATGGGGTCGATCCCGGCGAAGGGCTCGTCGAGGAGCATGAAGGACGGCCGGGTGGCGAGCGCCCGGGCGATCTCCACCCGCCGCCGCTCGCCGCCCGAGAGCGCAATCGCCGGCTGGCGGCGGAGGTGCATGAGGCCGAATTCCTCGAGCAGCGCGTCGAGCTCGTCCTCGCGCCGGTCGCGGTCGCGCTCGACCAGTTCGAGCACGGCGCGGATGTTGTTCTCCACCGAGAGGCCGCGGAAGATCGAGGCCTCCTGCGGCAGGTAGCCGATGCCGAGCCGGGCGCGGCGGTACATCGGGTAGCGAGTGATGTCGTGGCCGTCGAGCAGGATGGTGCCGGCGTCCGCCCTCACCAGCCCGGTGATCATGTAGAAGACGGTCGTCTTGCCGGCGCCGTTGGGGCCGAGCAGGCCGACCGCCTCGCCGCGGTTGAGGACCAGGCTGACGTCGCGGGCGACCAGGCGCTTGCGGTAGGCCTTGGCGATGCGCGAGACGACGAGGTCGCCGGCCTCGGCCTCGGCGGGCGCCGCTGTCTCACCGGTCCGGCCTCTCGATCGCCTCAGCACGTCCGCCTCGCCCGTGGCCGTCAGCCGCCTTCGCCCTGCAGCGACTTCGGCTCGATCAGCATCTGCACCCGCCCGCCGCTCATCCGCGCCTGCCCGCTCTCGATGTCGATGACGAGCCGCGGGCCGCGGATCACGTTGGCGCCCTGCGTCAGCACGACGTTGCCGGTGACGACGATCGTGTTGGCCTGGGTGTCGAAGACGGCGGCCTCGCCGCTGGCGGTCTGCGGGCCGGAGGTGACCAGCACGTCGCCGGTGGCCTCCAGCCGCTCCACCTGCTGCGCGCCGGCGCCGGCGGTCTCGGCGGCGTAGGTGACCACCAGCCGCGCCGTCTTGAGGACGGTCTCGTTCTGGCGGACCACCACGTTGCCGGTGAAGATCGCGGTGCGGTCCTGCTCGCGAACCTCCAGGGTCTCTGCCTCGAACTGGATCGGGTCGCTGGACGACACGCCGAGCCCCTCGAAGGCCTGCGGGAGCCTTGCCGACTGGCGCGCCTTCTCCTGCTCCTGGGACGCGGACGGACCGGCCGCGGCGGCAACGAGGGCCGCGGCGAGCGCGGCGGCGAGGGTGGTCTTGATCATCGGGACGCTGGCTCCCTGTCGTCGCCGGACTTGAACGGGAGGCCCCCGTCCCGGACGGCGTTGGGGTCGACCGTCATGCGCACGCCGCCCCCGAAGGTCACGGACCCGCCCCTTTCGCCGACCTCCATGTTGTCGGCCCGGATGGCGCCGAGGCTGGAGGAGAAGGCGACCGGGGCGTCGGAGGTGACGTCCCCGGAGACGAGGTCGATCTCCGCCCGCCGGAGCGCGGCGGCCGAGCCGTCGCTGGCGCGGATCGTGATTCCCTCCTGCAGCTGCAACCGCTGGCCGGCCGCGTCGTAGACGCCGCTCGCGGCGCGGAACTCGGCCGTCTGGCCGTCCGGCTGGCGGACGGTGGCGACGATGTCGTGGAGGGTGATGATGCGCGGGTCGGAGAGGTCCTGCAGCGCCCGCTCGGCGGTCACCGTGAAGGTCCGCCCCTTGCCGTCGCTGCCCGACAGCCGCGGCGCGTCCATCGACAGGCCCTCGGCGGTGATCTTTACGTCGCCGATCGAAAGGCCGATCTCGATGCGGGTGGCGATGCCGATGCCGGCGACCAGCAGCGCCAGCAGCACGCCCGCCGTCGGCAGCGCGACGCGGAGCCGGCGCACGCGCCGGCTGTGCCGCTCCGCCGCCTGGAAGGCTGCGCGCCGGCGCGGATCGAGCCGCAGGTGCGCGTCGGGGCTGAGGGCGTGGGCGGGCATGCAGGTCTCTGTCCGGGAAAAACGATTCGGTCACAACGAGATGGCCGCGCCCCGGGAGCGGGCCGGCCCTGACCGGCGCACCGTACATGCACATGGCGTGATGACGCAATTGCCCAACGCGCCGGCCGCCGGCGGGTGCCGGCGCTTGCGATCACGAATGCGCGAAGATGTCGACCTCGCCGTAGCCGACCAGGTCGAGCTGCGCCCGGGTCGGCAGGAAGTCGAAGCAGGCCGCGGCGTGGTGCATCCGCCCCTCGCGCTCCAGCATCGCCACCAGCTTCTCGCGCAGGGCGTGGAGGTTGAGGACGTCCGAGGCGGCGTATTCGAGCTGCGCCGGGGTCAGCTCGTCGGCGCCCCAGTCGGAGGACTGCTGCTGCTTGGACAGGTCGATCCCGAGCAGCTCCTTGGTGACGTCCTTGAGCCCGTGCCGGTCGGTGTAGGTGCGAGCGAGGCGCGAGGCGATCTTGGTGCAGAAGACCGGCGTGGTCACCACGCCGAAGGTGTGGAACAGCACGGCGAGGTCGAAGCGGGCGAAGTGGAAGATCTTCAGCCTGGCCGGGTCGGCGAGCAGCCGGACGAGGTTCGGCGCCTCGCGCTGGCCCCGCCGGATCTGCACGACGTCGGCGGTCCCGTCGCCGGGCGAGAGCTGGACGACGCAGAGCCGGTCGCGATGCGGCTCGAGGCCCATGGTCTCGGTGTCGATGGCGACGGCGTCGCCGTAGCGGTCGAGGTTCGGAAGGTCGCCGACGTGGGTGCGGATGGTCATCGGTGCGGGCGGTCCCTTGCCGGGCGCTGGTCGCTGCGGCCGGCCCGCCGGCGGCCCCTGCGGCGGGCGGTCCTGACGCCGGCCGATCGCCGGCCGGAACATGGAAAAGCCGGCTGACCGGACCGCGGTCTCGCGATCGGATCGCCGGCTCGTCATCGGCCGAAGCCATGGTGCCCAGGAAAGGACTCGAACCTTCACGCCTCGCGGCACAGGTACCTGAAACCTGCGCGTCTACCAATTCCGCCACCTGGGCAGGTGGGCCTTCGGTGCGGGGTGAATATGGGATGCCCGAGGCCTTGTCAATCGCGTCGGCGCGCCGCATCCGCGAAATGACGGCTTTGCAGAAAATCGGCCCTTTGCTAGAGGAGGAGCGCCCGTCGCCGGCCCAGCCGGCGGCCACCGTTCTCCACCAGATCCCGGGAAGGGAAGCCGATGGCACCGATCAGCGACAAGGCCGGCCTCGTCACCGTGTTCGGAGGCTCCGGCTTCGTCGGGCGGCACGTGGTCCGGGCGCTGGCGCGGCGCGGCTACCGCATCCGCGTCGCGGTGCGCCGGCCCGACCTCGCCGGCCACCTGCAGCCGCTCGGCACCGTCGGCCAGATCCACGCGGTGCAGGCCAACCTCCGCCATCGCTGGTCGGTCGACCGGGCGGTCGAGGGCGCCGACGCGGTGGTGAACCTCGTCGGCATCCTCGCCGAGGGCGGTCGGCAGACCTTCGACGCGGTGCAGAGCTTCGGCGCCCGCGCGGTCGCCGAGGCCAGCCGCGGCGCCGGCGCCGGTCGGCTGGTGCAGGCCTCGGCCATCGGCGCCAGCGGCGGTTCGAAGTCCCGCTACGCCCGATCCAAGGCGGCGGGCGAGGCGGCGGTGCTGGAGACGGTGCCATCCGCGGTGATCGTCCGCCCGTCGATCGTGTTCGGGCCCGAGGACGAGTTCTTCAACCGCTTCGCCGAGATGGCGCGGCTGTCGCCGGCCCTGCCGCTGATCGGCGGCGGGCGGACCCGGTTCCAGCCGGTGTTCGTCGGCGACGTCGCGGAGGCGATCGCCCGGGCCGTGGACGGCAGCGTCGCCGGCGGCCGGATCTACGAGCTCGGCGGGCCGGAGGTGGTCTCCTTCCGCCAGTGCATGGAGATCGTCCTCCGCGAGACGCGGCGCCACCGGCTGCTCGTCAACATCCCCTTCCCGGTCGCCGAGGCGATGGCGGCGGCCACCGGCTGGCTGCCCGGCGCGCCGATCACCACCGACCAGGTGGAGCAGCTGAAGTCCGACAACGTCGTCTCCGAGGAGGCGGCGAGGGACGGCCGCACGCTCCCCGGCATCGGCATCGAGCCGCGGGCGATGGCGGCGATCCTGCCGACCTATCTCTACCGCTACCGCCCGCGCGGCCAGTACGACCGCCAGCGCACCGGCTGATCCGGCTCAGCCGACCAGCCAGAGGCCGAGGAGCCCCGCCGCGCCGACCGCGATGCGCCACCAGGCGAACAGCGCGTAGCCGTGCCGCGAGACGTAGTCGAGCAGCACCCGGACGACCATCAGCGCCGCGAAGAAGGCGGCGACGAAGCCGACGCCGATCAGCGCCGCGTCGTCGAAGGTGAGCTGGTCCCAGGTCTTGAAGAGGTCGTAGGCGAAGGCGCCCGCCATGGTCGGCATGGCGAGGTAGAAGGAGAACTCCGCCGCCGAGCGCTTGGAGACGCCGAGCATCATCGCCCCGACGATGGTCGCCCCGGAGCGCGACACGCCCGGCACCATGGCGAGGCACTGGGCGATGCCGATCAGGAGGTAGGTGGTCCAGCTGTAGCGGTGCGGGTCGTCGAAGCGCGCCTTCGGCGGCCAGCGGTCCACCGCCAGCAGCACGAAGCCGCCGAGGATCAGCGTGATGCAGATCAGCACCGGCGTCTCGAACAGCACCGTCTTGATGAAGTCGTGCGCCAGCACGCCGACGATCACCGCCGGCAGGAAGGCGATCAGCACGCCGAAGACGAAGCGGCGGGCGTAGGGGTCGGTCGGGAAGTCGAGCGCGGTGCGGATCAGCCGGTCGGCATAGACGCTGAGCACCGCCAGCACAGCGCCGAGCTGGATCAGGATCTCGAAGGCGCGGCCGGTGGAGCGGAAGCCGAGGAAGTGCCCGGCGAGCAGCAGGTGGCCGGTGGAGGAGACGGGAATGAACTCGGTCAGCCCTTCGAGGAGCCCGAGCACCAGGGCCTTGGCGAGTTCGGCAAGATCCATTCCGTCGTCCGATTTTCGCGCCGGTCACCGGGATCCGGCGAATCGGAGCCGAATCGGAAACCGTTTGTTCACTGCTTCGCAGGGCTCTATATCGAAACCGCCGGTGCTGCGCTGCCGAAATCTGCGCCACCGTCGGGAGGGGACCCAGCCGCGGCCGTTCGCGACCGGCGGACGCCGGGCCTCCGAGAAGGCCTCCGGGATCGCATGCTGACGCTCTACCACCACCCGTTCTCCGCCGCCTCGCGATTCGCGCGCCTGATGCTCGCCGAGCACGACGCCCGGGTCGAGCCGGTCGTCGAGCGCCCCTGGGACCGGCGGGAGGCCTTCCTCGCCCTCAACGCCGCCGGCACGGTCCCGGTGCTCGTCGAGAACGACGGGCTGCCGATCGTCGGCGCCTGGCCGATCATGGAATATGTCGACGAGACGCGGGGCTACGTCCTCGGCGACCGCCGGCTGATGCCGAACCACCCGGAAGCGCGGGCGGAGATGCGCCGCCTGGTCGAGTGGTTCATGCACAAGTTCGAGGACGAGGTGACCACCTATTTCGTCCACGAGCGCATCTACAAGCTGGAGATCCCGCCCGCCCGCGGCGGCGGGGCCCCCGACAGCCAGATCCTTCGCGCCGCCCGTCAAAATATCCGCCATCATCTGCGCTACACCGAATGGCTGGCGGGGTCGCGCGACTGGCTGGGCGGCGATCGGCTGACCTTCGCGGACCTCGCCTGCGCCGCGGCCCTGTCCGCGATCGACTATCTCGGCGAGGTTCCATGGGACGACGCGCCCCACGTCAAGCAGTGGTACCAGCGGGTGAAGTCCCGACCGGCCTTCCGCGGCCTGCTCGCGGACAAGGTGCCGGGGCTGCCGCCCTCGCCGGTCTACGCCGACCTCGATTTCTGACCCGCGCCGTCGAGCGCGCCCGCGTCCTCGGCTTCGACGACGTCCGCGTCACCACGCCGGATGCCATCGGCGAGGCGGGCGCGCGGCTGCGCCGGTTCGTCGGCGAGGGCCGGCACGGGACGATGGCCTGGTTCGAGGAGACGCTCGAGCGGCGCGCCGACCCGCGCGTGCTCTGGCCCGAGGCGCGCTCGGTGATCATGCTGGCGATGAACTACGGTCCGGACGGCGACCCGCTCGAGACCCTCGCGCGGCCGGACGTCGGCACGGTCTCGGTCTACGCCCGCAACCGCGACTACCACGACGTCGTCAAGGGCCGGCTGAAGGAGGTCGCCTCGCTGCTCGCCGCCGGCGGCGCCGGGGTCAAGGTCTTCGTCGACACCGCGCCGCTGATGGAGAAGCCGCTCGCCGCCGCCGCCGGCATCGGCTGGCAGGGCAAGCACACCAACCTGGTGTCGCGGAGCTACGGCTCCTGGCTCTTCCTCGGCGCCATCCTGACCGACGCCGACCTGCCCGCCGACGCGCCGGAGCGGGACCGCTGCGGCTCCTGCCGGGCCTGCCTCGACGCCTGCCCGACCGACGCCTTCCCGGCGCCCTACCAGCTCGACGCCCGGCGCTGCATCTCCTACCTGACCATCGAGCATCCCGGCCCGATCCCGCGCGAGTTCCGCGCCGCCATGGGCAACCGCATCTACGGCTGCGACGACTGCCTCGCCGTCTGCCCCTGGAACAAGTTCGCCCGGATCGGCCGCGAGGCGAAGCTCGCCGCCCGCGACGAGCTCCGCGCCCCGCGCCTCGCCGACCTCGCCGGCCTCGACGACGCCGGCTTCCGCGCCCTCTTCGCCGGCTCGCCGGTGAAGCGGATCGGCCGCGACCGCTTCGTGCGCAACGTGCTGGTGGCGATCGGCAACAGCGCCGACGCGGCGCTCGCCGGGCCGGCGGCGACGCTTATCGCCGACCCGGCGCCGGAGGTGCGCGGCGCGGCGGTCTGGGCGCTGGCGCGGATCGCGCCTGAGCGGCTCGCCGCCGAGGCCGAGCGGGCGGCGGCGGAGGCCGATCCCGGCGTCTGCGACGAATGGCGTGCCGCCGGCGTTTGCATCCCGCCGGCGACTTGATAAGACAACGGCGACTTCACACGAGGAGCCGACGAGCGCCATGCGCAAGGCCAGCCTGTCGCGGCACACCAGCGAGACGAGGATCGAGGTCGAGGTGAACCTCGACGGCAGCGGGACGGCGGACGTTTCCACCGGCGTCGGCTTCTTCGACCACATGCTCACCCATCTCGCCCGCCACGGCATGCTCGACCTCAAGGTCCACGCCGAGGGTGACCTCCACATCGACGACCACCACACGGTGGAGGACGTCGGCATCGCGCTCGGCGCCTGCGTGCGCGAGGCGCTCGGCGACAAGCGCGGCATCGCCCGTTTCGCCGACGTGCACGTGCCGATGGACGAGGCGCTGACCCGCTGCGCGATCGACGTCTCCGGCCGGCCGTTCCTGGTGTTCCGGGCGCCCTTCTCGACGGCGAAGATCGGCAGCTTCGACACCCAGCTGGTCGAGGAGTGGTTCCGCGCCTTCGCCATGAACGCCGGCATCACGCTGCATTGCGAGACGCTCCACGGCTCGAACGACCACCACATCGCCGAGTGCAGCTTCAAGGCGCTCGCGCGGGCCCTGCGGCTCGCCGTGGAACTCGATCCCCGGCAGCAGGACCGCATTCCGTCGACCAAGGGCACGCTCTGAGCCCGAACACCGGGGGCGCCGCCATGGCGATCTACACGGTCCACCTGCCGCCGGGCGAGGGCGCCGGCCCCGACCGCCTCGAGACGGCCGAGTTCGTCCGCGACGGCTTCTCCTGGCTGGCGCTGTTTTTCCCGCTGGTCTGGCTGCTCTGGCACCGGCTGTGGTGGGCGACGCTCGGCTGGCTGCTGGCGGTGGTCGGCATCGAGGTCCTCGGCCGCTTCGCCGGCGAGACGGTCGCCGGGATCGTGGCGGTCGTCTTCGCGGTGTGGTTCGCCCTCGTCGCCCGCGACATCCGGCGCTGGACGCTGGAGCGGAACGGCAGGCCGGCGGTGGCGGCCGTGGAGGCGGACCGGCGCGACGAGGCGGAGCGCCGCTTCTTCGACGCCTGGCTCGCCGGAGCCCCGGCCACGGCGCCTGCCCCGCTGGCCCCCGGCTCGCCGCCGCGGCCGCTGCCGCGCAACCGGGCGCCGGTCGCCGAGGCGCCCTTCGGACTGTTCCCCGCCCCGGGAGGGCGCGCGCCTTGACCATCGCCATCGTCGACTACGGCTCGGGCAACCTGCGCTCGGCCGCCAAGGCCTTCGAGCGCGCCGCAAGGGAGGCGCGCGCGCGCGGGCCGGTCGCCGTGACCGCCGACCCGGACGCGGTGCGCCGGGCCAGCCACGTGGTGCTGCCCGGCGTCGGCGCCTTCGCCGACTGCCGCGCCGGCCTCGACGCCGTGCCCGGCATGGTGGACGCCCTCGAGGAAACGGTGCGCCGGGACGGCCGCCCCTTCCTCGGCATCTGCGTCGGCATGCAGCTGATGGCCTCGCGCGGGCTGGAGAAGACCACCACGGCTGGCCTCGGATGGATCCCGGGCGACGTCCGGCTGATCGCCCCCGCCGACCGGGCGCTGAAGATCCCGCACATGGGGTGGAACACGCTGGAGCTCCTGCGGGCGCACCCGGTGATGGAGGGGATCCCGACCGGGCCGGACGGCCTCGACGCCTATTTCGTGCACTCCTACCAGCTCCTGCCGGAGGATCCGGCCCACCGCCTCGCGGTCGCCGACTACGGCGGGCCGGTCACCGCGATGGTGTCGCGGGACAACATGGTCGGCACCCAGTTCCATCCAGAGAAGAGCCAGCGGCTCGGCCTCGCCCTCATCGCCAACTTCCTGAGGTGGCGGCCGTGATCCTCTACCCGGCGATCGACCTCAAGGACGGCGCCTGCGTGCGCCTGAAGCTCGGCGAGATGAGCGAGGCGACGGTCTACAACGAGGATCCGGCCGCCCAGGCGGCGGCCTTCGCCGAGATCGGCTTTCCCTGGCTGCACGTGGTCGACCTCAACGGCGCCTTCGCCGGCCGCAGCGTCAACGGCGCGGCGGTGGAGGCGATCCTCGCCCGGGTCTCGCCGGGGATGAAGGTGCAGCTCGGCGGCGGCATCCGCGACATGGCGGCGATCGACGGCTGGCTGGGGAAGGGGATCGCCCGGGTGATCCTCGGCACCGTGGCGGTGCGCGATCCCGCGCTGGTGCGCGCGGCGGCGGCCCGGCACCCCGGGCGGATCGCCGTCGGCATCGACGCCCGCGGCGGCCGCGTCGCGGTGGAGGGCTGGGCCGAGACCTCGGAGCTCTCGGCGGTCGACCTCGCCCGCCGCTTCGAGGACGCCGGGGTCGCGGCCATCGTCTACACCGACATCGACCGCGACGGGGTGCTGAAGGGCCTCAACATGGAGGCGACGCTGGAGCTTGCCCGCGCCGTCCGGATCCCGGTGATCGCCTCCGGCGGGCTCGCCTCGATCGAGGACGTCGAGCGGATGCTGGCGCCCGGAGCGCGGATCCTCGACGGGGCGATCAGCGGCCGCGCGCTCTACGACGGCCGCCTCGACCCGCGCGCGGCGCTGGAGCGGATCCGCGCGGCCGGCTGAGGCCGCGCGCCCGTCCCGCCGCCGTCTCAGGCGAGGCCGTCGAAGAGGGCCGTCGAGAGATAGCGCTCGGCGAAGGAGGGGATGATCACCACGATCGTCTTGGCCGCGAACTCCGGCCGCTGGCCCACCCGGATCGCGGCGGCCACGGCGGCGCCTGAGGAGATGCCGATCGGGATGCCCTCCACCCTCGCCACCTCGCGCGCCATCGCCAGCGCGTCCTCCGAGGCGACCTGCTGCACCTCGTCGTAGACGGCGGTGTCGAGGACGCCCGGCACGAAGCCGGCGCCGATGCCCTGGATCTTGTGCGGACCCGGCGCGCCGCCGGACAGCACCGGGCTCTCCACCGGCTCGACCGCGACGACGTGCAGGCCCGGGCGGCGCTGCTTCAGGACCTGGCCCGCGCCGGTGATGGTGCCGCCGGTACCGATGCCGGAAACGAAGGCGTCGATCTCGCCGCCGGTGTCGGTCCAGATCTCCTCGGCGGTGGTGCGGCGGTGGATCTCCGGGTTGGCCGGGTTCAGGAACTGCTGCGGCATCACCGCGCCGGGGATGCCGGCGATCAGCTCCTCGGCCCGGGCGATCGCGCCCTTCATGCCCTTGGCCGCCTCGGTGAGCTCGAGCTCGGCGCCGAGCAGCTTCAGCATCTTGCGCCGCTCGATCGACATCGATTCCGGCATCACCAGGATCAGCCGGTAGCCCTTGGCGGCGGCGACGAAGGCGAGGGCGATGCCGGTGTTGCCGGACGTCGGCTCGACCAGCACGCTGCGGTCCGGGGCGATGGTGCCGTCCGCCTCCATCGCCTCGATCATGGCGACGCCGATGCGGTCCTTCACCGAGGCGATCGGGTTGAAGAACTCCAGCTTGGCGACGAGCCTCGCACCGACGCCCTTGGCCCCGGCCAGCCGGTCGAGCCGCACCAGCGGCGTGTCGCCGATGGTCTCGGTGATGGAACTGTAGATCTTGCCGCGGCCGCGGCCCGTCGCCTCGTTCATCTCGGTCTCCAAAGCGTGTCCCCGCGGTCCGGTGAGGCCGTCCCGCGGTCCAAGGGGGCGGATCCTAGCCGCGCCGACAACGCGAGGCCAGCCACCGGCTTGCCCGCGGACGGCAGCCCGCGCACCGGAATTGCCGGCGGGCCAGCCGATCAGGAACGCTTTTGCCCGGCCCCGGATCCGCGCCCGGTGGAGCCGAAGCCGCCGTCGCCGCGCCCGGTGTCGTCGAGCGCCTCCGCCTCGACCAGCACGGCGCGCGACACCGGCGCGACCACCATCTGCGCGATCCGCTCGCCCCGGGCGAGGGTGACGGGCTCGTCGCCGAGGTTGACGAGGATCACCTTGATCTCGCCGCGGTAGTCGGCGTCGACGGTGCCGGGCGAGTTGAGCACGGTGACGCCGTTCCGGACGGCAAGGCCCGAGCGGGGCCGCACCTGCGCCTCAAAGCCCGGCTCCAGCGCGATGGCGAGCCCTGTCGGCACCAGCGCGCGGCCGCCCGGCGGCAGCACCACCGGCGCCTCCACCGCGGCGAGGAGGTCGAGCCCGGCGGCGCCGGCGCTCTGGTACTCGGGCAGCGGCAGGTCGCGGCCGTGGGGGAGGCGGAGGACGCGGACGGTGGTCATTGGCCTGCCCCGAGCCGGGCCGCGACCAGCGCCACCAGCCGGCGCGCCACCTCCTCCTTGTCGAGGGTCGGCCAGTCCTCGACGCCGTCGCGGGAGACGATGTGCACCGTGTTGCGGGTGCCGCCCATCACCCCGCCGGCCGGAGAGACGTCGTTGGCGACGATCAGGTCGGCGCGCTTGCGGTCGAGCTTGGCCCGGCCGTTGGCCACCACGTCGTCCGTTTCGGCGGCGAAACCGACCACAAGGGCCGGGCGCTTCGCGTGATGCCCGAGGGTCCGGAGGATGTCCGGGTTCTCGGTGAGGGCAAGGCTCGGGGCGGCCGTGCCGGCCTGCTTCTTGATCTTGCCCGTGGCCGCCGCCTCGACCCGCCAGTCGGCGACCGCCGCCGCCATCACGGCGATGTCCGCCGGAAGCGCCGCCTCGACCGCGGCCAGCATCTCCCGGGCGGTCTCCACCCGCACCACGGCGACGCCCGGCGGATCGGGGATCGCCACCGGTCCGCTGACCAGCACCGTCTCCGCCCCGGCGGCGGCGAGCGCGGCGGCGATGGCGTGGCCCTGGCGGCCGGAGGAGCGGTTGGCGATGTAGCGCACCGGGTCGATCGGCTCGTGCGTCGGCCCCGAGGTGACGATCGCGCGCCGGCCGGCGAGCGGCCGTGGCCCCGCGAGCAGCGCCTCGACCGCGGCGACGATCTCCATCGGCTCCGACAGCCGGCCGGGGCCGCTCTCGCCGCGCTCGGCCATCGCCCCCTCGCCCGGGCCGATGAAGCGGACCCCGTCGGCGGCGAGGGTGGCGAGGTTGCGGCGGGTCGCCGGGTGCGCCCACATGCGCGGGTTCATCGCCGGGCAGGCGACCACCGGGGCGGAGGTGGCGAGCAGGCAGGCGGTGGCGAGGTCGCCGGCAAGGCCCTGCGCCATCTTGGCGAGGAGGTCGGCGGTCGCCGGGGCGACCAGCACGAGGTCCGTGTCGCGGGCAAGGCGGATGTGGCCGACGTCGTGCTCGTCGGCGAGGTCGAACAGGTCGGTGAAGACGCGCTCGCCGGTGATCGCGCCCATGGCCAGCGGCGTCACGAACTCCGCCGCGGCCGCCGTCATCACGGCGCGCACACGGGCGCCGCGCTCCTTCAGGCGGCGGACGAGGTCCAGGACCTTGTAGGCGGCGATGCCGCCCCCGACGATGAGAAGTATCCGCTTGTCCGCCAGCATGCCTCGGCCCCGTCCTTCACGCGGCGGAGACTATCAGGGCGGACCGCCGCTGTCGCGGGGCCGGCGCTCAGGCGTCGAGCTCCACCGCATCGTAGACCCGCATGGTCAGCACGACGTCGAAGGCGATGTATTTCGGCAGGGCGAACTGGATCCGGGCGAGCACGTCCGGCGCGTGGGCGAACAGCTCCGCGATATTTCGGCCGATGATGTCGGCCATCACGAAATAGGCGAGCACGTAGTTGGACAGCGGCATGCCGATCCGCCGGTGGGCGATGGCCGCGCGCCGCACGCGCACCTCGTAGTCGCGATCGAAGCGGGAGAGGAACAGCGAGTGCCAGTGCTCCTCCTGCGCCCGCATCACCCGCGCCCTGGTCTCCGCCGGGACGCCCGCGAACTGGAGGGCCATGACCGGATGGCGGTAGAAGCCCTCGACCAGGTCGGGCACTCGCGGCTCGAGCACCAGCCAGCCGAGGCGCATGGCGTCGGTCGCGTCGTCGTCGATGCCGAGCATGCGGCTGACGTTCGAGGGTCTCGGATGCTCGTACATGGGCCTTCATCGCCTCCATTGCCGGGATCGGACCGGGGGTGAGTCTCCCCCCGCGGTCGCAAGGCCCGGTAAAGCATGGCGAGGAATGCAGGTTGATCGCTGAGCACAAGGGTGTCAGCGCGCCGCGGGCGGCCGCGGGCGGCCCGCGGCCACTGTTCAGCGGCCCGCCGCCGCCTCCGTGCCACGCCGGCGGACCATCACGCCGAAGGAGCCGTCCGGGTCCGAGAGGAACTGCAGGCCGCGCTCCTCCAGCGTCCGCCGCGCCGCCTCGATGGACTGGGCGGCGACCGCGCCGGAGCCGCCGTCCTCGAGCCGCCGGATGGTCGAGAGCGACAGGCCGGCGGCGTCGGCGAGGTCCTGGGCCGTCCAGCCGAGCAGGGTGCGCGCGGCCCGGAACTGCTCGGCCCGCATCTCCGCCGCGGCGCCGGGCCGGGCGGCGCGGTCCCTCGGAAGGATCACGCCCACCCAGCCCTCGCGCTCGCCGTCCGGGCCGTGCAGCGCAGCGCCACGGGAGGTGACCGGCAGGTAGCGTCCCTCCCTGAGCCGGATCCGGTAGTGCGCCTCGTAGGCCTCGCCGCCCTCGAGGGCGGCCTCCCACGCGGCGCGGACGCCCTCGCGGTCCTCCGGGTGAATCGCCGCCAGCCGGCCCCAGCCGGTGATCTCGGCCGCCGACTGTCCGGTGAGCCGCTGCCACTCGGGGGCCTCGAAGGCCGAACCGTCCGGCCGGTTGCGCCAGACCGCGATGGCGCCCGAAAGTCGCCCCAGCGCGTCCATGCCCGCCGTTGACAGCTGCAGGGCGCGACGCATCTCCTCCTGCGGCGATATGTCGGCGACCACGCCGAGGATCGCCGCCATGCGCCCGTCGGGGTCGTGGATCGCCTCGCGCCGGCAGGTGAGCCAGCGCACCGCGCCGTCGGGCCGGCGGATCCGGAACTTGCGGTCGATGCTGGTCCGGTCTTCGAGGATCCGGCCGGTCTCGGAGAATTCCCGGCGGTCGGACGGCAGCACCAGCCCGGCATAACGCTCCATGCTCGGCGCTTCCGTGGTTGGGTCCACGCCCATCAGTCGATAGAACCCGGCCGACCAGCGCAACTCCCCCGTGTCGATATCGAAGGACCAGATCCCGACCGGCAGATGGCTTTCGACCAGCTTCAGGATCTCAAATGATGATATTCGTCGCTTCATAGTCGCGATCATTTTCTTTTCTTATGTGACTCCGGATCCAACGGGATCGCAGCATACACTTCCGATCTAAAATGTCATCCCGCCGGCCAGTCGAGTTCTTGTGTTTGGGCCAGTTGAGCACTTTGACCTCACGCGTCCGCGCAAATTCCGCTGCGGATTCGACCGCGTGAGCATCTGCGGTCCAGCGTAGAGATTGCGCCCAGGGGCTCGCTTAACTGCGGCCGAAGCAATTCAGCTCAACATGAATCCCCATCCGGTCCGGCGAAGACCGAATGAAAACGTCCTGATTCGCCAGAAGTTCGATGGGGGGAGAATCAGTAGTGGCCGCCAGATCGCCTGAACTTGTGGATCCGGATCCGCCCGGCGCGGCTCAGGCCTGCGTCGATCTCGCCCGGCTCGACGAGTCGCTGAAGACGTTGCTCGACAGCGTCCAGGACCTCGTGCGCGCGGCGCCTCCTTCGCTCGGGCTCGAGATCTCCGGACGCCACGGGCCGGAACTGGAGATGTTGCGCGCGATGCTCGAGCAGGCGCCGCCCTGGTCGGCCGAGGGCCTCGAGGCGCGGCGCCGTCTCGCCGGCCTGATGGCCGAACTCAAGGAGACCGCCAGCCGCGCCGCCGCGCGCCAATCCGCCGACCAGGCATCGACCGAGCCCCCGAGGACCGCATGACCCGCAGCAGTGAACATTCCGCCCGCCTCGCTTTCCACGGCCTCACCCCCGAGACCGGGGAGATGCTGAAGACGAACCGGGACTTCATCCTGGCGCGGATGCCGGCCGCGCTCGACGCCTTCTATACCCACGTCGCCCGGCACCCGTCGGCCGCCCGCTTCTTCCGCGACCCGGCGCACATGGCCCATGCCAAGGAGATGCAGCTGCGACACTGGGGGATCATCGCCGACGGCCGGTTCGACGAGGCCTATGTGGACTCGGTGACCCGCATCGGCGAGGTGCACAACCGGATCGGCCTCGAGCCGGGCCTCTACATCGCCGGCTACGGCTTCCTGCTGACCACCATGCTGGGCGAGATCGCGGCCCGGAGGAGCCGGCGGCTGGCGTTCCGGCCCGGCGGCGACTCCGCCCTGGCGCTGCAGGCGGCCTTCACCCGGGCGGTGATGATCGACATGGACTTCGCCATCGCCGTCTACGCCGCCGCCGGACGGCGGGAGAGGGGGGAGACGCTGGAGCGGCTCGCGTCCGACTTCGAGGCCTCGGTGGTCGCCATCGTGGACCGGGTCGGCGGCTCGGCATCCCGGCTGAGCGAGACGGCGCAGTCGATGTCGGCGGCGTCCGAGCAGGCGCTGGCGCAGTCCTCGGCGGTGTCGTCGGCCTCGGCGGAGGCGTCCTCCAACGTCCAGACGGTCGCCAGCGCCTCGGAGGAACTCGCCGCCTCGATCTCGGAGATCTCGCGCCAGGTCGGCGAGGCGGCGAAGGTCGCCACCAGCGCCGCCGGACAGTCGGCCGACACCGCGACGCAGATCCGCAACCTCGCCCAGGCGACGCAGCG
Source organism: Pleomorphomonas sp. (assembly GCA_041687675.1). GTDB lineage: Bacteria > Pseudomonadota > Alphaproteobacteria > Rhizobiales > Pleomorphomonadaceae > JAWLBM01. Next base: position 57,060 of record JAWLBM010000008.1, read on the forward strand.
GATCGGCGAAGTGGTGGATCTCATCAACTCGATCGCGGCGCAGACCAACCTGCTCGCCCTCAACGCCACCATCGAGGCGGCGCGCGCCGGGGAGGCCGGCAAGGGCTTCGCGGTGGTCGCGGCGGAGGTGAAGCAGCTCGCCGACCAGACCTCGAAGGCGACCTCCACCATCGCCGCCCAGATCGAGACGGTGCAGAGCGAGACCGCCCGCTCGGTGGCCTCGATCGACGACATCGGCCAGGTGATCCGGACCGTGCAGGAGATCGCCACCACCATCGCCTCGGCCGTCGAGGAGCAGGGCGCCGCCACCCGCGAGATCGCCCGCAACGTCCAGGAGGCGTCGGCGCGCACCCAGGCGGTGTCGTCCAACATCGACGGCGTGTCCCGCGCCGCCTCCGACACCGCCGGCGCCTCGAGCCTGGTGCTGTCGGCCGCCCGCGAGCTCTCCGGCGAGTCCGACAGCCTCAAGTCCGAGCTCGGCCGCTTCCTCAAGACCGTCCGCACCGCCTGAGGCGGGACGGACCCGGCCCGCGCCCGCCATTGCCCCCGGCGGACGCGGGCCGGACTCCGCCCGAAGGCCGCGGCAAGCGCGGGCCCGGATCAGCGCAAGCCCGGCCCTTTCGGCCCGGCGACACGGCTCGACAGCCACTGGTAGGCGCCGAGCGCCACCAGGCCGCCGGCGGCGGCGGCGAGGAGGGTGGCCGGATAGCGGACCTCGCTCACCTCGTTGCGGCTGGCGATGAAGATCATCACCAGGCTTTCCAGCGCGATGGCGATCACGACGATCGTGACGAACTTGGTCAGGGAACGCCGGGACGCCGTCGGGGACCTGAGTTCCGGGCCGCTGATCGCCTCGTCCTCCAGGATGAACTTGGCGGTTTCCACCACGGCGAAGCCGATGATGAAGATGCCGCTGGTGCGCAGCAGCACGTCGGTGAAGGCCGTGGTGTCCAGGGCCTCGCCCAGCCTCACCAGCGCCGCCAGCACCAGGAGGGCCGCCGCGCCCATCAGCGCGATCGCCGCCGCGATGACGTAGGACCGGACGAGGACGTGGTACATGGTCGACATGGCGGTTCCTCTCACGCAGAGAACGCCCATCCGGCGCCTTGGTTCTCGCGACCGTCAGGCGCAGGAGAGGCCGGCGAGCACCGGCAGCCCCGTCCAGATCGTCGCGGCCAGCGCCAGGGCGTTCGCCATCGCCACGCTGGCGAACTCGCTCCGGGTCCAGCGACGGCGCAGCCGCGCCAGCGCGATCCCGATCGGGAGGAACAGCGCGACGTGGGCGACCCAGGCCGCGCCGAGCACCGCGGTCAGCAGGTCGAGGCCGGCCAGTGTGTCGTCCGGCCATCCGCGGGCGCATCCGAGCGAGCTCAGGGCATAGAGCACGACGAGGCTCGAACTCCAGACGACGAAGCCCGCGAGGAGCAGCGTGGGGAAGCTCCGGAGCGTCATGGGACCAGCACCGCGCTCGAGCCGGCCAGCACCAGTGCGACGAACAGCGACGTCGCCGCCGTGTAGTCGTGCCAGAGCGAGGGAACCATGAGATCCGCCGTGCGCCGCGCCGACACCCGGCCCATCCGCGCCCTCCGGACGGCATAGGTGGCGAGGAGGAGGCCGACGCCGGCATGCGCCGTGGCGTAGGCGACCAGCGCCGCCGCGACCGCGGGGATCGCCGCCGCCCCGGGGTCCGGCATCACCGCGAAGAGGACGGCCCCGGAGGCCGCGGCCGCGGCATGACCGGCGACCGCCAGCAGCAGCCACGGCCCCGGCCGGCCGCGCGCCCGCACCCGGCCGACCGCGATCCGTCCGGCGGCCGACGCCAGGAGGGCGCCGCCGGCGAGGAGCACGAGCAAGGTATAGCCGGCCGGCGGAACGAGGTCCGCCTCGGCCCCGGGCGACACGAACCAGAGGAAGAAGTGGCCGAAGACGAGGCTTCCGAAGAGCGCCGCGTTCGCGGCCAGCAGGAAGGCCATGGCGTACCAGGAGGGAGGCCGGTCGGACTCCCAGTGGGGCGGGAGTTCGATGCCGTGCCCGACGGCGAGCAGGCCGTGGTCCTTCGCCGACCCGGTCGAGCGGGTCCAGGCCAGGAGGATCGCCGCCGTGGCGGCGAGCGCCAGCGGCACCAGCCAGTAGAGCTTGAACAGCGTCGCCAGGAAGAAGCTGCCCGTCACCGCGGCCGAGGCCAGCGGAAGGTAGGTCGGGCGCGGCAGGATCACGACCTGTTCGGGCGCTCCGCTGACGAGGTCCACGGCGATGGTCTCCGGCCAGCCGTTGCGGGTGAAGCCGAGGTAGCCCTCGCCGGCGGCGATGCGGGCGCCGAGGTCCGGCCGCCCGGTGAGCGGCGCCCGGCTCTCGATGGCGGGGATCGAGGCGAGGCCGTAGCTCGGCGGCGGCGTGGCCGTCGCCCATTCGAGGGTCTCCGCGCCCCAGGGATCCCGGCGGATCCGCCTGCCGAGCCGCGGCTGCAGCAGCAGGTCGACCGCCACGATCGCAAAGCCCATCGTCATGACGAAGCCGCCGATCGAGGAGACCAGGTTGAGGTCCGTCCAGCCGTAGCCGTCGGCATAGGTGTAGACGCGCCGCGGCATGCCCCGGAGGCCGGTCAGGTGCATCCCGAGGAAGGTCGCGTTCATGCCGAGGAAGATCAGCCAGAAGGCCGTCTTGCCCAGCCCGTGGATCGCCGCCCGGCCGGTGAAGTGCGGCAGCCAGAAGTAGGCCGCGGCGAGGATCGGGAAGACGAATCCGCCGATCAGCACGTAGTGGAGGTGCGCGACGATGAAGTGGCTGTCGTGGGCCTGCCAGTCGAACGGCACCGAGGCGACCATGATCCCGGTCAGTCCGCCGACGATGAAGACGAAGAAGAAGCCGAGGATGTACAGCATCGGCGTGTCGAGCCGCGGCCGGCCGCTCCCCATGGTGGAGAGCCAGGAGAAGATCTGGACCGCCTGCGGAACGGTCACCAGCATGCTGGCCGCGGAGAAGTAGCCCAGCGACACCAGCGGGATGCCGACCGTGAACATGTGGTGCACCCACAGCCCGAAGCTGAGGAATCCGAGCGCCACGAGGCTGCCGACGACCCAGGCGTAGCCGACCAGCGGGTGCCTCGACAGCACCGGGATCATCGTCGACAGCAGCCCGGCGGCCGGGATGAAGATGATGTAGACCTCGGGGTGCCCGAAGATCCAGAAGAGGTGCTGCCAGAGCAGGGGGTGCCCGCCGCGCTCGGGATCGAAGAAGGGCCATCCGAAGGCCCGCTCCACCTCGAGCAGGATGCTGCCGAGGATGAGCGGCGGGAAGCCGACCAGGATCATCCCCGCGGTCACCAGCATGTACCAGCCGAAGATCGGCATGCGGTGCAGCGCCATGCCCGGCGAGCGCAGCTTCAGCACCGTGACGAGGATCTCCACCGCCGCCGAGATGGCGGAGATCTCGACGAAGGTGATCCCGAGCAGCCAGATGTCCGCGTTGATGCCGGGCGAGTAGGGCTGCGAGGTCAGCGGCGTGTACATGAACCAGCCGCCGTCCGGCGCGACCCCGAAGGCGAGCGAGAGGACGATCAGCGAGCCGCCGAACAGGTAGCACCAGTAGCCGTAGGCGGAGAGGCGGGGGAACGCCATGTCCCGCGCGCCGAGCATCTTCGGCAGCAGGTACATCGCCCAGCCTTCGAGCATCGGGATGGCGAAGAGGAACATCATCACGGTGCCGTGCACCGTGAACACCTGGCTGTACACGCCCGGACCGAGGAAGGCGCCGGCCGGCGTGGCCAGCTGGGCCCGGATCACCATGGCGAGCAGGCCGCCGAAGCCGAAGAAGGCGATCGCCGTGACGATGAACCGCCGGCCGACCACGGTGTGGTTGACGGCGGAGAGGCGGCCGAGCCCCGGCGCCGTGCCCCAGATGGCGGAGAGCTGCTTGTGCAGCGCCACCGGCGAGGATGGCCGCTCGGGCTCCCTCACGGCACGCCTCCCGCGGCCCCGGCCTCGACCGCCTCGACCACAAAGGGCATGTGGGCGTGCCCTACGCCGCAGAATTCCGCGCATACCCCTTCATAGACCCCGGGCGCCGGCGCCAGGATCCTGAGGACGTTCACCTGCCCGGGAATGGCGTCCATCTTGCCGGCGAGGCGCGGCACCCAGAAGCTGTGGATCACGTCCTCGCTGGTGACGTGGACGTGAGCGGGCTGCCCCGCCGGGATCGTCAGCACGCCGGCCTCGAGCGGCCCGTCCATCGGTCCGAACCGCCATTCCCACTGCCGCGCCACCGCGCGCACCTCGACGACCGCCGGCTCCCCGGGCCGGGCGAGCAGGCGCTCCCCGGTCAGGAAGGTGAAGGCGATCAGGGCCGAGAGGACGACGCCCGGCAGGACGAGGCCGCCGCCCACCAGCCACGCCTTGCCGCCGATCCTGCCGACAGCTCCCGGGCGGACGAACGTCAGCGCGATAAGGCCTAGCACCGGAACCAGAAGCACGACCGAGCCGGCCGCCATGACCCACCAGAGGTCGGCGATGGCCTCGGCCGACGGGCCGGCCGGATCGAGGGTGGACAGCGGCCCCTCGCAGCCGCCCACCGCCGGGGCGATCGCGACGGCGGCGAACTGCCGGGCCCTGCCGGGCGTTTCACCGGAACGCTGCAGACCGTCCGAAACCCGTGGAGGCAAGGAATGAAGAGCCCGGTGCGCGAAGAGGTCCAGAGGCACGACGTCAGCTCGGCGGTCGCCGTCTCCGGACATCCGATCCACGCCATGTCGGTGGCCTTTCCCATCGCCCTGGTCGTGTCCACCCTCGGCTGCGATCTCTTCTACTGGTGGACCGGCGATCCCTTCTGGGGCCGGGCCGGGCTCTGGGCGGCCGGCGCGGCGTTCTTCTTCGGCATCGTCGCGGCGCTCTCCGGGACGGCGGAGCTGCTCCTCGTCCGCGGCATCCGCAAGCGGGCGGCGAGCTGGACGCACGCCGTCGCGGGCATCACGCTCCTCTCCGTCGCCGGAGCGAACTGGGGCCTCAGGGTGTTCGAAGGCCATGAGGTCGTGCTTCCGCACGGTCTCTTCCTTTCGTTCCTCGCAACCGGACTCGTCGGCCTTGCCGGCTGGCATGGCGGGAAGCTGGTGTTCGATCACGGAATCGGGATGAGCCTCTCGGAAGCCGAGTGAAGCCCTCCCGGTTCGAAGAACCAGTCCGGCAGCAGCCGGAAATCCAGGTCGGGCTCGGAGAGGACCAGCCAGAGGATGGCGAGGGCCGCGGTCGCGATCGCGCCCTGCAGCCCGACCTGTCGCCACAGGGGGAAGCTTCGGCCGGGCTTGAAGGTCTCGGGCACGAGATAGCCGATCCGCGCATGGACGCCGACCAGCGCCGCCACCGCGGCGAGCTTGAAGGCGAACCAGACCGAGAAGACCTCCTCCACGAAGACGAGCACCGTGCCGGTGGAAACCGCCACGAAGGCCGCCGGCGACACCACGCCGATGTAGACGCCGCGCGCGAAGCGGTGCGCCTCCCAGAGGGCCGGGCCATCGCCCGCCGGCCGCAGGCGCAGCAGCCCGGGCAGGGCGAAGAGCCCGCCGCACCACAGGACGAGCGCCGAGATGTGCGCCAGCTTGAGCCAGACGGAGATCATCGGAAGCGGCCTTCGGCACCGGTCACCGGTCCCACCTCGGCAGGGCCTCGAGCTGCTCGGCCGACAAAGTGATCATGGAGAAGCCGGTCTGGTCGATCAGCTGCTCCAGCGGCAGGACCACGGCCCGGTTCGCATCCGCATAGTCCGACACCTCGATGGCGACCGCGACGGGATTGCCGTCGGTCCGCTCGAGCACGGCGACGATATCGCCGACCCGCTCGTTCCAGCGTCCGCGGACCTCGCGGCCGACCATTTGCGAGGCGGTCAGCCGGAACGGACGGATCTCCTTGTCGGGATCGGACACCGGCCGAAGCGGCGCCCGCTCGACGGCCTCGACTCCCGGCGGAACGGTCGCCGTCTGGCCGAAGGCCGGGCCAGGACCGGCGAGGACCAGCCCGGCCGCGACCAGCAGGGCGCCCCGGCAGGCCCCGGCGGGCAGGGAGAGCCTACGGAATGTGGCAGCATGTGAATGTCGCATCGTGGCAAGCCTCCCCCGGTCAGCGCGAGAGCTCCGGGCCCGCGGGCCAGAATGCTCCGTATCCGAGGGGTGAACCTGTCCGTACGAGGATTGTTCCGCGAAACCGGGGCTCGCGTCGCAGGCCGGCCCGGGTCCGCACCGGCTGCCGGCCGGCGCACACGCCCGGCCGAAGGCGGGGAGGGGCGCGTCGATCGACCGGACCGATGCCCCCGGGTCAGAAGATCCGGCCGGCGTTGAGGATGCCGGCCGGGTCCAGCGCCTCCTTGATCCGCCGCATCAGCGCGATCTCGGCCGGGCTGCGGCTGAGCCCGAGGTAGGGCTTCTTCAGCTTGCCGATGCCGTGCTCGGCCGAGACGGAGCCGTGGTGGCGGGCGACCACCTCGTAGACGATGGCGTTGATCTCCCCCCGCGGCTGCCGGTCCACCCCGGCGAGGTGGGTCACGAGGTGGAGGTTGCTGTCGGCCACATGGCCGTAGAACAGCGCCCGCATCGCCGGCCATCGGGCGGCCAGCGCGGCCCGCATCTCCTCCACTGCGGCGCCGAAGACGCCGAGCGGGATCGACACGTCGAAGGCATGGGCCCCCGGCAGCTTGACCGGGTACTCCGCCGGCACCTCGCGCAGCGCCCAGATCCGCCGGCGCTCCTCGCCGGACTTGGCGACGACCGCGTCGAGGACGACGCCGGAGTCGATGAGGCCCATCAGCGCCGCCTCGAAGGGGCTCTCGCCGGCCGGGGCCTCCGCCCCGGCGGCCTCGACGATCAGCGCGATCGCCTGCCCCGGGTCGAGGGGCGCGGCGACGCCGCAGTCGCTGGTCGCGAAGGCGACGAAGTCCGGCCACATCGCCTCGAAGGCGAGCAGCGCGCCCGGCACCGCCGTCTGCAGGTGCCTCAGCGCCGCGAGCGCCGCCCCGAAGTCGGCGACCGTCAGGACGGCGGTCTGCATCGCCTGCGGCTGCGGCACCATGGCGAGCACCACCCGGGTGACGATGCCGAGCGTCCCCTCCGAGCCGATGAACAGCTGCGTCCAGTCGATCCCCGTGTTGTTCTTCAGCATCCGGTTGAGGCCGGAGACCACGGTGCCGTCGGCGAGCACCACCTCGAGGCCGCGCACGTTGGCGCGGGTCATCCCGTAGCGCAGCACCTGGACGCCGCCGGCATTGGTGGCGACGTTGCCGCCGACCGTGCAGGAGCCGCGCGCGCCGAGGTCGACGCCGAGGGCGAAGCCGGCCTCCGCGATCGCCGCCTGCACCACCTGCAGCGGCGTGCCGGCGAGCGCGGTGACGGTCGCGCCCGGCACGTCCACCTCCTCGACCCCCGACATCCGCTCCAGCGAGATCGCCACCTCGCCCGCCTCCGGCGTCGCCCCGCCGACGAGGCCGGTGAGGCCGCCCTGCACGACGACGCGCTGGCCGGCCGCGTGGCAGATCCGCATCGCCGCCGAGACCTCGTCGACGGTCCGCGGCACCAGCACGGCCAGCGGCGCCGTCGCCCCGGTGCCGCTCCAGTCGGCGTGGTTGCGGGGCGGGATCCGCTCGCCGGTGCGGACGACGTCCTCCCCGAGGGCCTCGACGAGGGCGGCGGCGATGTCGGTCATGCGTTGGGCTCCGGGGCGTTCTGTCGGTGGCTCTGGCGAGCCCCTTCTAGCCCCGATCGCCGCCGCGGTCATGCCCTCCGTGCAGCCTTGCGGCGGGCGCGGCGGTAGCGGGCGAGCGCTGTCTCCGGCCGCAGCGGCGCCGGGTTGTAGCTGGCGAACTCGAGGCTCGCAGAGGCGGTCGGCGCCGCCGTCGACCGCACCAGCCCGGACAGCGGGGCGATGCCGGCGCTCCCCGGGAAGACCTGGCTGTCGAGGAGGCTGGCCGGCACGTCGAGGTGCTCGCGCAGGACGCCCTTGAAGACGGCGCGAAGGTCCGTCGTCGCGGCGAGGTCGCCGTCGACGAGGCCGGCCGGGGCGAGACCCGGCCAGTCGGCGACCACCCGGCCGCCGGCGACCGCGCCGCCGGCGAGCAGCGCGGCGGTGCCGATGCCGTGGTCGGTGCCGCTCGCCCCGTTCACCGCGACGCTGCGGCCGAACTCGGTGACGCAGAGCACCACCGTCCGCGACCAGCTGTCGCCGATCAGCGTGCGGAAGTCGTCGAGGCCGAGGTCGAGTTCGCCGAGCAGGCCGGCGAGGGTGCCGCCGAGCAGCCCCTGCCGCGAATGGGTGTCGAAGCCGTCGACCGACAGCACCGCGATCCTCGGGCCGGCCGCCGCGGCGAGCAGGCGGGCGGCGCCCCGGAAGCCCTTGCGCAGGGTGCCGAGGTCGCCGTCGTCCGAGCCCTGCCCGCTCGCCAGCGCGTCCGCCCTGAGGCCGAGGTCGAGCTCGCGCAGCATCGCCGGGTCGAGCGCCGCATAGAGGTTGCGGATGTTTCCCGTCGTCGTCGGGTCCATCGGCCAGAACCAGCTCGGCGACCAGCCGAGCACCGGCGCCGGGCCGCGCAGGATCAGCGGCGCGCCGCCGATCTCGATGGCGCCGGCGGTCTTGATCGGTGCGCCGGCGGGCAGCGCCGTCAGCAGCCGGTTGAGCCAGCCGGTGGCGTTGGAGGCGCGGCCGGGCAGGCCGGTCTCGAGGTTGTCCTGGGCGTCGAAGTGCGAGCGGTTGCGCAGCGGCGGGCAGGTGGCGTGCACCACCGCCGCTTCGCCGGCCGCGAACAGCGCCCCGAAGCGGGGCATCGCCGGGTTGAGCCCGAAGAAGCCGTCGAGGGCGATGGTGTCGGCGCGGGCGAAGGCCACCTCCCGGCGCATCGTCTCGTACCAGGGGTCGCCGTGCGGCACCACCGTGTTCACCCCGTCGAGCCCCCCGCGCAGGATCACCACCAGCAGGCGGGGGTCGAAGCCGGTGGAGGCCTCCGCCCAGCGCGGCAGCACCGCCGCCGAGAACAGCCCGGCGCTGAGGCCGAGCAGCGCGCGGCGGGTGAGCAGCATCCGCGATTCCGCGCAGCCCGAGGCCGCCGCCGCCTCCAGCCGGGCCGCCGTCGGATCCACAGTCTCGTCGTCGGCCATGGCGGTCATCTCCGCTGGAATTCGGGGGAAACGAAGAGGGTGGCGAGGGCCCGGTAGTCGTCGTAGGCCGCGGCGACCGCCGTCTGCGTGTTCGCCGAGAGCGCCCGGCCGAACAGCTGCCGGGCGAGGTCGGGCGGCCTCGCCGGCAACTCCCGGCCGAAGCTCCAGGCGAAGGCGAGCGCGGTGTCGAGCCTGAGGGTCATTGCGTCGGCGCCGAGCCAGTCGGCGGTCTCGTCGGACCAGCCCTCGGGCGAGGGGCACTCGAAGGGCTGCTGGTTGAGGAAGTGCATCGCTCCCCAGAAAGTGCCGTGGTTGCCGTTCCCCCACCGCTGCCCCATCGCCCGGAACTGGGCCACCGCATTCTCGTAGGGGGGGCGGATCTTCGCCGGCGGCAGGGTCAGCGCGCCCGGAAGCCGGATCAGCGCGCGGGCGACCGACTTGAGATTGCCGCGGGTCTTGATGAACACCCCGGCGAGGCGCTTGACGTCGCGGGGCCGCGGCCGGTCGGTGATGAAGTGGCGGATCAGCTTGAAGGCGATGTTCTCGGCGGTGAGGGGGCTTCGCGCCAGCCGCCTGAGGACCTGGATCCCCTGGTCGATCCCGGTGTCCTGGTAGGTTCGGCCCATGAAGGCGATCGGACCCGGCTCGTGCCACTCGGGGCGGAAGATGAACTGGCCGCGGTTGGCGTCGCTGCCGCCGTCCCAGCCGTTGTCGGCCTCCCAGCGGCGCACGTAGGACCAGCCGGTGAGGATTTTCGCAAGCGCTGCGACGTCGGTTTCCGTGTAGCCGGCGCCGCTGCCGACGGTGTAGAGCTCGAGCACCTCGCGGGCGAGGTTCTCGTTGTTGCCCCGGCCCTTCCACCACAGCGCCTTCTGCGAGTTCGGGCCGATCGAGTCGGCGTTGTCGAGGAAGGCGAGGATGGCGGGATGCATCATCACGCCGAGCAGCATGTCGGTGAAGTTGCCGAACACGTGGCGGCGGATCACGTCCCGCTCGAGCTGGCCGACGAGGCCCAGCACCGCCTCGTTCTTGCGCACCGACATGCTGAAGTGGTTGGACCAGAAGATCACCAGCCGCTCGGCGAAGCCGATCTCGGCGGCCATGTGCTTGTCCACCCGCGCCTCCATCTCGGTGCGGAACAGGGCTTCGGCGGTCGAGAACTCGGTCGAGAGCCGCGCGGCGCCGGCGTAGTCCGGCAGCGAGGGGTCGTGGATCAGCACCTGTCCCGGGCGGCGCGTCTCGCGGTCGAGGGCGGCGAGCGGATCGGCCGCGATGCGCGCGACGAGCCCCGGCTTGGGGCCCAGCCCGAAGCGCTGGACGATGCGCAGCGCCGCCTTGTGTCCACGTGGCCTTCGAACCGCCATGCACCCGTCTCCCGCTGACCATCGGGGGAGGCGGACCCCTTGGACGGCAAGCGATCCACGGGTCCGCGACGAGGCCATCTGAGCACGCCGCGTTTAAGCGGCGCTCAGGATGCGCGGTGGCATTCGAGTCGAATTTGAACGATCCGTCGGGCGGTCAGAGCGGCCAGACGAGGAGCAGCATCGGCACCGAGACGGCCAGCACCACCAGCTCGAGCGGCAGGCCCATGCGCCAGTAGTCGGAGAAGCGGAAGGCGCCGGGGCCCATGATCAGGGTGTTGTTCTTGTGGCCGATCGGGGTGAGGAAGGCGCAGGAGGCGGCGATCGCCGCGCCCATCAGGAAGGTGTCCGGGTTGACGCCGAAGCGCTCTGCCACGTCGATCGCGATCGGCCCGGTGATGACGATGGTGGCGACATTGTTGAGGACGTCGGAAAGGGTCAGCGTCACCACCATGATGGCGACGAGGGCCACCACCGGCGGGGCGCCCTCGGTGAGGTCGACGATGGCCCCGGCGATCAGCGCGGTGCCGCCGACCTCCTCGAAGGCAATTCCGAGCGGCAGCAGGCAGGCCAGCATGACGATGATCGGCCACTCGATGATCGTGTAGAACTCGCGGGCGGGCACCAGCGCCAGCGCGGCGTAGGCGGCGACCGCCATCGCGATCGCCACCGCGAAGGAGAGCATGCCGGAGCTCGCCGCGCCGATGGCGAGCGCGAAGATGCCGACCGCCAGCGCCGCCTTCCTCGGGTCGAAGGGGGCGATGCCGAAGCGGTTCACCGCGACCAGGCCGAGCCGGTCGCGGGTCGCCGCGCTGCCGGCGCCCCGGCCGGTCAGCAGCAGTTCGTCGCCGGCGGCGATCGGCCGCTCGCCGACGCCGGTCCGGCTGACGGTGCCCGACCGGGAGATGCCGAGCAGCGTCATCGAGTGGCGCCGGCGCAGCCCGTAGCCCGCCGCCGATCGCCCGACGAGGGGCGACGTGCCGAGCACGACCGCCTCGACGATCTCGGGCCCCTCGTGGCCGGCATCCTCCTCGGCCTCCCCGGCGGCGTCCTTCGCCCCGGCGGCCTCTCGCGCGTCGGCCACCTTGTCCTCGACGTTCTCCGGCTCGTTGCCGGCGATCTCGAGGTCGGTCGCCTTGACGAAGGCGGCGATGGCGTCCGCGGAGCCCTCGACCACCAGCACGTCGCCGCATTGGATCGCCGTCCGGCGCAGCCGCTTGCGCTTCGCCCGGCCGTCGCGGACGAGCCCGACGAGGATCACGTCCGCCGCCTCGGCCTCCTCGTCGAGCTCGGCGAAGACCCGTTCGATCAGCTTCGAGCCCTCGGGAACCACGAGTTCGGCCCGGAAGGAGGCGGGGTCGATCCGCGCCGTCCGGTCCTCTCGCCGCGGCACCAGCCGCCAGCCGGCCAGCGCGACGAAGGCGATGCCGGCGAGCGCCACGGCGGCGCCCACGGGCGTGAAGTCGAACATGCCGTAGGCCTCGCCGAGGTGCCGCTCGCGCAGCGACGAGGCGATGATGTTGGGCGGGGTGCCGATCAGCGTCACCATGCCGCCGAGGATGGTGGCGAAGGCGAGCGGCATCAGCGTCAGCCCGGGCGGGCGGCCCGCCCGCCGCGCCGCCTGCACGTCGAGCGGCATCAGCATGGCCAGCGCCGCGACATTGTTGATCACCGCCGACAGGGCCGCGCCGATGCCGCCGATGATGGCGATGTGCGTCCAGATCGACCGGCCCTCGGCCGCGGCGACCGGCGCGATCACCCCGAGCGCGCCGGAATTCTCGAAGGCCCGCGAGGCGACCAGCACCAGCGCCACGATCACCACCGCCGGGCTTGCGAAGCCCGAGAAGGCAGCCTCCTCCGGCACCACGCCGATCGCGACGCCGATGAGAAGTCCGCCCGCGGCGACGAGGTCGTGGCGCACCCGGCCCCAGAGCAGCATGGCGAGGACGGCGCCGAACAGGGAGAAGAGGAGGATCTGGTCGGTGGTCATGCGTCAGGCGGGGCCGGGGCGTCCCTGGCGGTGCAGCTTGAGGATCGCGTGGACCGCCGCGTTCGCCGGCGTCGGCACCCCGAGCGCGCGGCCGAGATCGACCACCTTGCCGGCGAGCCAGTCGACCTCCAGCCGGTTTCCGCGCTCCAGGTCGTGCAGCATGGAGGCCTTGAAGCCGTGCGGGGTGCCGTCGGCGAAGGCGAGGCGGTCCTCGGCGAAGTCGGCCGGGATGGGCACCCCCCGGGCGCGGCCGACGTCGACCACCTCCTGCATCAGGGCGCGGAAGAAGGCGCGCGTCTCCGGGTCCTCGCGGATCGGGCCGAGCGGCATGCGCATCGAGGCGGTCGCGCCGGAGAGGCCGACCAGGAACACGAACTTCTGCCAGATCTCCCGCTCGATCGCCGGCGAGAGCGTGACGTCGATCCCCGCCGCCCCGGCGGCCACGACGAAGGCGGCGAGAGCCGGGTCGTCGGCGCCGTCGGGGCGGCCGCAGACGATGCGCGCGAAGGGGCTGGTGTGGCGGATCACGCCCGGGGCGGACAGCACCGCGGCGATGTAGGCGCTGCCTTGCACGATCGCCGCCTCGCCGAGGATCGGCGCGAGCCGCTCCAGGCTGTCGACGCCGTTCTGCAGCGAGACCACCCGCGTGCCGGGGCCGACCATCGGCCGGATCGCCTCGCCGGCGGCCTCCGTGTCCCAGAGCTTCACCGCGAACAGCACCACGTCCACCGGCCCTGCCGAGGCCGGGTCGTCCGTGGCCTTGGCGTCGGCGAGGTGGAGGTCGCCGTGGACGCTGTCGAGCCTGAGGCCGTTCTCCCGGATGGCCGAAAGGTTCGCCCCCCGGGCGACGAAGACGACGTCGTGGCCCGCCGCGGCGAGGCGCGCACCGAAATAGCCGCCCACCGCGCCGGCCCCCATCACCCCGATCCGCATGCAGATGCCCCCGGCCGTCCCGCGTCAAGACGGCCGACCCTAGCACGGCGCAACCGCGCCCGCGACACCGTGGCGGCTCCGCGCCGGCCGGCGGCGTCGGTCAGCGGACTTCGGCCACCACCTCGCCCGACACCGGGTCGGTGACGCCGAGACCGCCGCCGAGGTCCTCCAGCATGTCGCGGAAGCCGTCGAGGATGCCGAGCATCCGGGGCCGGGCGGCGACGATGTCGTCGAAGCTGTCCCACTCGGCGATGAAGCAATAGGAGCGATCGCCGGTCCGGATCAGGTGGCCGCGGCGGAAGCCCTTCATGTCGCGGTCGAAGCGCCGGTGCGCCTCGACGAACTCCTCCTCCCGGCCGGGCTTGGTCCGAAACCGGACGGCATTGAACGCGGTCATGGCTGCCCCTCCTTTCCCGCGGGACCGGACGGCCGCGCCGGCACTCGGCCCCGCCCTGTCGATGATACGCCTCGCGTCGGCGGCCGACACCGCGTCCCGCAATGCCTGCGGCGGGCGCGCGACCCAAGGTGGAGGAGGACCCCGCAATTCCGACAGGAAAGTCGTGCGCCGGGAAAGCGGCTTGCCGGATGGCTCCGCGCCGGGCGCATGGCGCACCGGCACCGCGGCCTGCGTTGACCTCGATCAACACAGGATGGATGCTGCCATGGCAGTCTTTGCAGGCCAAGATGACAGCAGCCGGAGGAAGTCCAGATGAAGCGAGTCAGCGTCCCACTTGCCAGCCTCGCCCTCGCCCTCGCCGCCGCCCCCGCCTCGGCCGAGGGCGACGCCGCGGCGGGAAAGGCCCTGGCGGAGGAGCACTGCGCCCGCTGCCACGACGTCTCCGCGGAGGGCGCCTTCAAGACCTACCCGCCGAGCTTCGCCTCCATCGCGGCCTTCCGCCCCACCGAGCAGATCTATTCCCGGATCGTCTTCCCGGTCACCCACTCCGGCATGCCGGACACCGCCTTCTACATGCTCAGCCGGGGAGAGGTGGACGACGTCGTCGCCTACATCGAGTCGCTGGAGCGGCCATAGCCGCCCGCGCAGGACCCGCCCGCGCCAGGGCCTGCGGGCACGGCGGGAGGCCGCCATGAGAGCCGTGGTCCTCACTCTACTCCTCGCCGCCGTCGTCGGCGGGTCCGCCCGGGCGGACGCCGGCGGGGACACCGAGGTGCGGCTGATTACCCCGCGCGAGGCGCCGTCGATCGCGGAGGGGTCCGTCGTCCTGAGGGTCAGCGGCATGCTCGACGCGGCGACATCCGACGCCGCGCTCGCGGCCCTCGGCGGGGTCGGGCCGGAGGTGGAGACCCTGATCGTCCATATCGACAGCCACGGCGGCGGCAGCACGGCGACGCGGCGCATCATCGAGCGGCTGAGGTCGATGGTCGCCGGCGGGGTGCGGCTGCGCACCCTGGTCCACCAGGGGGACACCTGCGCCTCCGCCTGCCTGCTGGTGTTCCTGCAGGGCTCCGAGCGCTACGCCGGGAACGCCAGCGCCTGGGGGTTCCACGGCGCCTGCGCCGGCTCGGGCAACGTGCCGGCGCCCTGGGCGACGCGCCTGTTCGTCTCCGACCTCGCCGCGGCGGGCGTGTCCCCGGCCTTCCTGCGGCACCTCGACGAGACCGGCTGCCTCGCCGAGCCCGGCGTCTACTGGCTGAGCGGCTACGAGCTGCGGGAGGTCTGGCACGCCGGCATCATCACCCACCTCATCCCGGCCTGGCAGCCGGAGTTCCCTCGGCCGGGCCGCTAGAGGACCCTCGCGGCCGGGCCGCCCGCCTCGTCCGGGCTCAGCCGACCGGCCGGGCCTCGACGGCGACCACCCGCCTCTCGGGGCTCTTGCAGAGATCGTAGATCGGGCAGCGTTCGCACTCCGGGCGGCGCGCCTTGCAGACGTAGCGGCCGTGCAGGATCAGCCAGTGGTGCGCGTGCAGCCGGTAGCGCTCCGGCACGATCTTCTCGAAGCCGAGCTCGACCTCCAGCGGCGTCCGGCCCGGCGCGAGGCCGAGACGGTTGCCGAGGCGGAAGATGTGGGTATCGACGGCGAAGGTCGGCTGGCGGAAGGCCTGGTTCAGCACCACGTTGGCGGTCTTGCGGCCGACGCCGGGCAGCTTCTCCAGCGCCTCCCGGTCCGCCGGCACCTCGCCGCCGTGGTCGCGCACCAGCGCCTCGGAGAGGGCGACGACGTTCTTCGCCTTGTTGCGGAAGAGGCCGATGGTCTTGATGAAGTCGCGCACCCGGTCCTCGCCGAGCGCCAGCATTGTCTCCGGCGTGTCCGCCGCCGCGAACAGCGCCCGGGTCGCCTTGTTGACGCCGGCGTCGGTCGCCTGCGCCGAGAGCACCACCGCGACCAGCAGGGTGAAGGCGTTGACGTGCTCCAGTTCGCCCTTCGGCTCCGGCTCGATCGTCTCGAAGCGGTGGAAGATCGCCGCCACCTCCTCGGGGGTGTAGAGGGGCTTGGCCGGCCGCCTCGCCGCCTTGGCGGCCCTGGCCGGAACCTTGGCGGCCTTTCCGGCCGCCGCGGCGGCGGCCTTGACGCCGCGGGCAGCCACCCTGGCCGGGGCCTTCGCCGCGGCGGCGACCTTCCCGGTCCGGGACGGCGGGGCGAGCGGGGCATCGTCGGGAGAGGGCGGGGCGGGGGGCTTTGCGCGCTTCATCGCTCCTCTATAATCACGTGCCATGACCTCCGGCAATCCGCCCACCGACCCCGGCCCGGCCGCACCGCACGATCCCGACGCGCCGTTCTTCTCGGCGCGGCTGACGCCCTACCGCTCGCTCACCCCGCGCGGCTTCGTGGTGCTGATGGTCGTGGTCGGCCTCGTCTCCTTCGCCGCGGGCCTCCTGTTCCTGATGATCGGCGCCTGGCCGATCATGGGCTTCTTCGGCCTCGACGTTCTGATCATCTACGTCGCCTTCCGCCTCTCCTTCGGCCAGGCGCGGGCCTTCGAGGACATCCACGTGTCGGCGACCGACATCCACCTGATCCGGGTCGGCGCCCGCGGCGAGACCCAGGAGATCCACCTCAACCCGGCCTGGGCGCGGCTGGAGGTGAAGCGGATCGAGGACGAGGGCGTGGTCGGCCTCGCGCTGGTCTCGCACGGCCGCTCGGTGCCCGTCGGCGCCTTCCTCAACCCGCCGGACCGGGCGAGCTTCGCCGAGGCGCTCGGCCGGGCGCTCGCTGCCGCCCGCCGCGGCGGGCCGGATCCGCTGCCGGCGACCTGAGGCGCGAGAAACGGGTGGGCGCCGCGGCCCGGCGCGCCTAGTCTCCGGCCAGATGCATCCGATGCGGAGCAACGCCATGGACGCCCTTCTTCGCGATCCGGCGCCGGCCCATGCCGGCCTCGCCGACCGGACCGACCTTCACCGCGGCTGCGAGGACTATGCCCTCGTCCGCGAGACCATCCGCTTCCTGTCGGAGTCCTGGCGCGAACAGCCTGACCTGGGGAGGATCGCCGCCGCCGTCGGGGCCGACCCGGGCACGCTGCACCGCCTGTTCGTCCGCTGGGCCGGGCTGACGCCGAAGGCTTTCCTCCAGGCGCTGACGCTGGACACCGCCCGGCGGATGCTCGACGACGCCCAGTCGGTGCTGGACACCGCCTACGAGGTGGGCCTCTCCGGCCCGGGCCGCCTGCACGACCTCTTCGTCACCCACGAGGCGATGAGCCCCGGCGCCTACAAGGCGCGGGGCGCCGGCCTTTCCATCGCCTGGGGCTTCCACCCCTCGCCCTTCGGCCTGGCGCTGGTGATGGCGACCGATCGGGGCCTCGCCGGCGTCGCCTTCGCCGACCCGGGCGAGGAGCGCGCCGCCTTCGAGGACATGGCCGCCCGCTGGCCGGCGGCGACCTATGTCGAGGACCCGGCAGCCACCGCGCCCTATGCCGCGCAGGTGTTCGACCCCGCCGAATGGCGGGCGGACCGGCCGCTCCGGCTGGTTTTCATCGGCTCCGACTTCGAGGTCCGGGTGTGGGAGACGCTGCTCCGGATCCCGCGCGGGCGCGCCACCACCTACTCGGACATCGCCCGCCACATCGGCAATCCCGGCGCGGCCCGGGCCGTCGGCAGCGCGGTCGGGCGGAACCCGATCTCCTTCGTCGTCCCCTGCCACCGGGTGCTCGGCCGCCAGGGCGACCTTTGCGGCTACCACTGGGGCCTCACCCGCAAGAAGGCGATCCTCGGCTGGGAG
This sequence comes from Pleomorphomonas sp., assembly GCA_041687675.1. Taxonomy (GTDB): domain Bacteria; phylum Pseudomonadota; class Alphaproteobacteria; order Rhizobiales; family Pleomorphomonadaceae; genus JAWLBM01. Next base: position 74,646 of record JAWLBM010000008.1, read on the forward strand.
AGCGGCGTCGCCGCCCGCCTCGGCGGCAGCGCCTGAGCCGACGCGCCGGCGCCGCTTGATCCGCGGGCCCCGAGCGGGCATGAACCGGCTCGATGTCCGCGACCCCGCTCCCGATCGACGCCGTGATGCCCGACATCCTCGCCGCCCTCGCGGCGGGGACGCGGGCGGTGCTCGTCGCGCCGCCCGGCGCGGGCAAGACCACCCGGGTGCCGCTCGCCCTGCTCGGCGCCGCCTGGCGGGGCGACGGGCGGATCCTCGTCCTCGAGCCGCGGCGCCTCGCCGCCCGGGCGGCGGCGGCGCGGATGGCCGGGACGCTGGGCGAGGCGGTCGGCGGCACCGTCGGCTACCGGGTGCGGCTCGACGCCAGGGTCTCGGCGCGGACCCGCGTCGAGGTGGTCACCGAGGGCGTCTTCACCCGCATGATCATCGACGATCCCGCGCTGGACGGCGTCGCCGCCGTGCTCTTCGACGAGTTCCACGAGCGCTCCCTCGACGGCGACCTCGGCCTGGCGCTGGCGCTGGAGAGCGCCGCCGCGCTCAGGGAGGACCTTCGACTCCTCGTCATGTCCGCGACCCTCGACGGCGCCCGTGTCGCCTCGCTCCTGAAGGACGCGCCGGTGGTGGCGAGCGAGGGCCGCGCCTTCCCGGTGGAGACGCGCCACGTCGAGCGCGAGCCGCAGGTGCGCTTCGAGGAGCAGGTCGCCCGCCTGGTCCGCCACGCGCTCAAGGAGGACCCCGGCTCGGCGCTGGTGTTCCTGCCCGGGCAGGCGGAGATCCGCCGGGTCGCCGGGCTGCTTGCCGGCGCGCTGCCGGCCGATGTGGAGGTCGCCCCGCTCTACGGCGCGCTGGCCCCGGCCGAGCAGGACCGCGCGATCCGCCCGGCGCCGGCGGGACGGCGCAAGGTGGTGCTCGCCACCTCGATCGCCGAGACCTCGCTCACCATCGAGGGGGTGAGCATCGTGGTCGACGGCGGGCTCGCCCGGGTGCCGCGCTACGAGCCGGACACCGGCCTCACGCGCCTCGTCACCGGGCGGGTCTCGCGCGCCGCCGCCGACCAGCGCCGCGGCCGCGCGGGCCGGACCGGGCCGGGCGTCTGCTGGCGGATGTGGGCGGAGGGGCAGACGGCGGGGCTGGAGCCCTTCCAGCGGCCGGAGATCCTCGAGGCCGACCTCGCCCCGCTCGCCCTCGACCTCGCCGTCTGGGGCGTCAGCGACCCCGCGACCCTCGATTTCCTCGACCCGCCGCCGCGGCCCGCCTTCGCCGAGGCGGTGAAGCTGCTCGAGCGGCTGGAGGCCGTCGACGCCGAGGGGCGCCCGACCGAGGTCGGCCGCCGCCTCGCCCGGCTGCCGCTCCATCCCCGCCTCGCCCACATGGTGGTCGAGGCGGCGGCGGAGGGCGAGGCGCGGCTCGCGGGGGAAATCGCGGCGCTCCTCTCCGAGCCGGGGCTCGGCGGCGACGGCACCTCGCTGCCGGAGCGGATCCGCCGCTTGCGCGCCGAGCCCGGCCGCCGGGCGGAGGACGCCCGGCGCATGGCGGAGCGCTTCGTGCGCCTAGCCGGGGGCGCGGCCGGCGGGCGCGGCGATCCGGACGAGGCCGGCCGCCATCTCGCCCGGGCCTATCCGGACCGGCTCGCGCAGGCCCGCGGCGCCCGCGGCGCCTTCCGCCTGGCGAGCGGGCGCGGCGGCGTCCTCGACGAGACGGACGCGCTCGCCCGCGAGCCGTTCCTGGTCGTCGCCGACCTCACCGGCCCGGCCGAGCGCTCGCGCATCCGCCTCGCCGCGCCGATCGACCGCGACACCATAGAGGCGCTGTTCGGGAGCCGCATCGAGGCCGCGGTTGAGGTCGCCTTCGACCGCGGCGCGCGGGCGGTCCGGGCGCGCCGCCAGCGCCGGCTCGACGCGCTGGTGCTGGAGGAGGGACCGGTGCCGGCGCCCGCCGGGCCGGAGACGCTCGCCGCCCTCCTCGCCGGTGTCCGCGAGACCGGGGTCGACCGCCTCGGCTGGTCGAGGGAGCAGCGGGCGCTGCGCGGGCGGGCGAGCTTCCTCGCCGCCGCCATCGGGGCGCCGTTCCCGGACCTCTCCGACGCAGCGCTCGCCGCGAGCCTCGACGACTGGCTCGGCCCCGTCGCCGCTGGGACCACCCGCCTCGACGACCTCGACGCCGGCCTCCTCGGCGCCGCGCTCGACCGGCTGCTGCCCTTCGACGTCCGCCGGCGGATGGACGAGATGCTGCCCTCGCACTTCGTCGCGCCCACCGGCTCGCGGGTGCCGATCGACTACGAGGCCGAGGGCGGGCCGGCGATCACCATCCGGGTGCAGGAACTGTTCGGGCTCGACCGCCACCCCGCGGTCGCCGGCGGCCGGGTGCCGCTCACGGTGGTGATGACCTCGCCGGCGCAGCGGCCGATCCAGACCACGCGCGACCTGCCCGGCTTCTGGCGCGGCTCCTGGCGCGAGGTCGCCCGCGACCTCAAGGGCCGCTACCCGCGCCACCCCTGGCCGGACGACCCGATCGCCGCCGCCCCGACGACCCGGGCCAAGCCGCGGGGCACGTGATCGTCGGCGCCGCGGCCTCCGGAGGACAGCCTGCCGGGGCGAGGGGACGCATTTCCCCTGACGGCGAAGTTGCGCTAGAGATGGCACGAGGGCAGGCCTCCCGCCGCCCCCGTCACAGGATCGCCCCGATGTCCGCTTCCACCACCGACGCCGGCCGCCGCACGCTCGTCCTCACCGGTGCGAGCCGGGGGATCGGGCACGCGACGGTGAAGCGCTTCTCGGCCGCGGGCTGGCGGGTGATCACCTGCTCGCGCATGGCCTTCTCCGACAAGTGCCCGTGGCCGATGGGGCCGGAGGACCACATCCAGGTGGACCTCTCCGACCCGGAGAACCTCGGCAACGCGGTCGCCGAGATCCGCCGCCGCCTCGAGGACGACGGCTCGCGCCTCGACGCGCTCGTCAACAACGCCGGCATCAGCCCGAAGGACGAGGGCGGCAAGCGGCTCGATTCGATCACGACGCCGATGCACCAGTGGCGGACGGTGTTCCAGGTGAACTTCTTCGCGCCGATCATGCTGGCGCGCGGCCTGATCCAGGAACTGAAGCGGGCGAACGGCTCGGTGGTGAACGTCACCTCGATCGCCGGCATGCGGGTGCACCCCTTCGCCGGCACCGCCTATGCCACCTCCAAGGCGGCGCTCGCCGCGCTGACACGGGAGATGGCGGCCGACTTCGGCCCGCACGGCGTCCGGGTCAACGCCATCGCGCCCGGCGAGATCGACACCTCGATCCTGTCGCCCGGCACGGAGGACATGGTGAAGGACATCCCGCTGCGCCGCCTCGGCCAGCCCGAGGAGGTCGCCGAGACGATCTTCTACCTGTGCTCCAAGGCCTCGTCCTACGTCGCCGGCGCCGAGATCCACATCAACGGCGGCCAGCACGTCTGACCGGGCGGCGGTCAGGCGGCGCGACCGGCGAACTCGACGATCTGGGAGGCGCTGAGCGCGCCCGACTGGCGCGCAACCTCCCGGCCTCCCTTGAACAGGATCATCGTCGGGATCGAGCGGATCGCGAAGGCGGAGCCCGCCGCCTGCTCGGCGTCGACGTCCACCTTCAGGAAGCGCGCGCGGCCCGCGAGCCGCTCCGCCGCCTCGGCGAAGGCCGGCGCCATCATCCGGCAGGGACCGCACCAGGCGGCCCAGAAGTCCACCACCAGCGGCAGGTCCGACCGCTCGACGTGGCGGGCGAGGCCTTCGCCCGTCACGTCCACCGGCGTGCCGGGGAACAGCGGCGAGCCGCACCTGGGGCAGCGGGCGGCCCGGAAGTCCGCCGCGAGGCGGCCCTCCGGCACCCGGTTCACCGTCGCGCAGCTCGGACAGACGACATGGACGCTCATCTCGGCGGCTCCGTCAGAGGGTGTTGACCGGCACCTTCAGGAAGCGCCGGCCGCTGGCGTCCGGCGGCGGCAGTTCGCCGGCGCGCATGTTCACCTGCAGCGACGGGATGATCAGCCGCGGCATGTCCAGCGTCCTGTCGCGGGCGGTGCGCATCTCCACGAACTCGTCCTCGCTGGTGCCGTCCTTGACGTGGATGTTGTGCTCCCGCTCGTCGGCGACGGTCGTCTCCCAGCGGATCTCGCGGCCGTTCGGCCCGTAGTCGTGGCACATGAAGAGCCGCGTCTCGGGCGCCAGCGCCAGCACCTTGCGGATCGAGCGATAGAGCTCCCGCGCGTCGCCGCCGGGGAAGTCGGCGCGGGCGGTGCCGCCGTCCGGCATGAACAGCGTGTCGCCGACGAAGGCGGCGTCGCCGACCACGTGGGTCATGCAGGCCGGGGTATGGCCCGGCGTGTGGATCGCCACCACCTTCATGCCGCCGATGGTGTAGGTGTCGCCGTCCTCGAACAGCCGGTCGAACTGGCTGCCGTCGCGCTGGAACTCGGTGCCCTCGTTGAAGATCTTGCCGAAGGTGTCCTGAACCACGGTGATCTTCGAGCCGATGCCGAGCTTGCCGCCGAGCTTGCCCTGGATGTAGGGCGCCGCCGACAGGTGGTCGGCGTGGACGTGGGTCTCGATCAGCCACTCGACCTCGTAGCCGCGCTCGCGGATGAAGTCGATGATGCGGTCGGCCGACTCGTAGGTGATCCGGCCGGCGGCATAGTCGATGTCCATCACGCTGTCGACCACCGCGCAGGCCTTCGAGCCCGGGTCGCGGACGACGTAGGAGATCGTGTTGGTGGCCTCGTCGAAGAAGGCCGTGACCTCCGGCTTCACCGAGGTGTCGATGGTCAGGTCGTTCATCTCGCAGTCTCCATTATTGGGTCCCGTGGCGCGCCGTCGGCGCCCCCGGCCCCAGGTCCGGGCGGACGTCGGGAAAAACCCTCGCCGCCCTTGAAAACGTCTCCGGTAAAGTATATTAGAGAATTCTAAAATTCAAGCCCGCGACGGGACTGCGACCTGCCGTCGCGCCTCCTCCGGGACAGTCTCGGAGGGACATGATGACGGAACGCAAGGTGGTCGTCGCCGGCAATGGAAACGCGCCCTGGGGCCAGACGGCGACGGCGCGGGGACACCGGCTTCTCGCCGACGAGCCGCTGGAGAAGGAGGGGGCCGACAGCGGTCCCGATCCGTTCGAGCTGGTCCTCGCCGGGCTCGGCGCCTGCATCGCCATGACCGTCCGCATGTACGCCCGCCACAAGGGCTGGCCGCTCCGCGACGTCAGGGTCGAGATGCGCCACGTCCCGTCGCGCCCCGGCGGCGGCGAGGCGGACCGGATCGAGGCGGTGGTGGCACTCGACGGCGACCTCGACGAGGCCCAGCGGGCGCGCCTGATGGATGTCTCCGAACGCTGCCCGGTCAGCCGCATGATCAAGCGAGGCCCGCGGATCGAGACCCGCGCCGCCGACGCCGAGGCGGCCTCGTGAGGAAGCCATGCCAGACCTTTTCACGCTCTTCGCCTCCACCGGTTCCGGCAGCCTCGTCGGGCTGATCCTGGGGCTCGTTGGCGGCGGCGGCTCCGTGCTCGCGGTGCCGCTGATGGTCTATGCGGTCGGCGTCACGTCGACCCATGTGGCGATCGGCACCAGCGCCGTCGCGGTCGCCGCCAGCGCGGCGGGCAACCTCGTCTCCCACTGGGCGGCGGGCAACGTGAAGTGGCGCTGCGCCGGGGTCTTCGCGGCGTCGGGCGTCGCCGGCGCCTTCGCCGGCGCGGCGGTCGCCAAGCGGGTCGACGGCGACGCCCTGCTCGCGCTGTTCGGGCTGCTGATGATCGTGATCGGCGCCTTGATGCTCCGGCGCCGGTCCGGCGAGGGCGACCCCGACGTGCGGCTCACCGCCAAGACGGCCCGCCGGATGCTGCCGCTGCTGGTCGGCATCGGCTTCGCCGTCGGCCTGATGTCGGGCTTCTTCGGCATCGGCGGCGGCTTCCTCATCGTCCCCGGGCTGATCCTCGCCACCGGCATGCCGCTGGTCTCGGCGATCGGCACCTCGCTCGTCGCGGTCACCGCCTTCGGCGCGGCGACCGCCACCAGCTATTCGCTGTCCGGGCTGGTCGACTGGTGGATCGCCGGACTGTTCGTGGCCGGCGGCCTTGTCGGCGGCGTCGCGGGCGTTTCCATCGGCAAGCTGCTGGCAAAGCGCAAGCGCGCGCTGTCGCTGGTGTTCGCCGGCGTGGTGATCCTCGTCGGCGGCTACATCCTCGTGCAGAGTTTCACCGGCGCCTGAGCCGATCGAACGCCCCTCCCGCAGAGCCCGCTAATCTGGGTTATGGCGCGCCGGGCGCCCGGCCTCTAGGGTCACACTCGTGTTGCGGATCCGGGCGAAGGCGCGGGTCCGTCGCACCGGAGAGACCGCCACGCGAGGCCGGTTGCGGCCACTGTTGGAGAGTCCGGGCGGAGGTGGTTCTGCCGGAAAGGATGGGAGGTGTGCCCGGCCCACCCCGGGCCGCCGGAACCGTCGCGCTGCCGTCGCGCTTTTTGCGGGGAGACCGGTGTTTCACCCGGCGGCCGCGTCCCGGTGTCAGGCGTCCGACCTCTCGTCAAGGTAGAGCGGATCGAAGCCGGCGAGGTCGGCGAGCCGGGCCCGATCGCCGATCGACGCCTGCCCCTGGCTGCAGACGAACAGGCCCTGGCTGCGCAACTCGCGCAGCGTGCGGTTGAGATGGATCGGAGTGAGGCCGAGCGCGTCGGCGATGACGGCCTGGCTGAGCGGGCAGCGGAAGCTGTCGCCGTCGGCGAGGCCGACCAGCCTGAGGCGCTGGTTGAGTTCCAGCATGAAATGGGCGACGCGCTCGGCGGCGGACCTGCGGCCGATGTCGACGAGCCGCTCGACGACGAGGCCCTCGTCGCGGGAGACGGCCCAGAGCAGCGCCGCCCCGAGCCGGGGAGCGAGATCGATGGTCCGCCTCAGGACCTCGCCGGAGATCTCGACGACGACCGCCGGGGTGACCGCCACGGCATCGACGTCGCAACTGCGCAGGAGCAGGCTTCGCATTCCGAGGATGTCGCCGGCAACCGCGACGTCGATCACCTGGCGGCTGCCGTCGGGGAGCACCTTGTAGCTGAGGGCCCATCCCTCCTCGATGAGGAAGGCGCGACGGTGCCGCGGCTCGGTCTCGAGGGGCAGCACCTGCCGCGCCGCCACCACCTGGGGCCGCGGCAGCAGCGAGGAGAACAGGCGCAGGTCGGGCTCGACGGCTGCGAAGGCGGACAGCTTGCGGGTCAGGGCGGCGAGGCTGTGCACCGTGTCTGTCCTTGCTTGCGGGCGCCGCGTTCGCCGGGAGGATAGCGAAGGGGGGCGCGGGCGTCATGCATGGTCACGCATGCGCCGGAGTGACCGGGAGGCGGAAATGGTCGTCGTGCACCAACCCGGGGGCGAACACCGGTCCGGCAGCGGACCGCACGCGGTGGCTGCGCTCTCCGTGATGGAATCGCTGCTGCTCGAGCTGCTCTCCCTCGGGCTGCTCGACCGCGATCGCGTGTCGGCCCTGCTCGAGGACGCCGCATGCGCGCACGAGCTTGCGAGCCTGGAGGACGAGTCCCCGGCCGACGCGGCGGCGGCGCGACTGATCCGCTCGCTCGCCACCTCGCTCCTCGGCGCCGGGGTCGGCGAGGCCTGATCGGGGATCAGTCTGAGGCAAGACGGGCGAAATGGCGCTCGATCTCGGCGACCGGCATGTTGGCGAAGTCGGAATCGATCTCGGCGCGGAGCAGCTTGCGGACGGGCTCGGAGTAGTGCCGGCGCAGGACCCCGAGGGCGCGCGGCGGCGCGGCCACCACAAGCGACCGCAGCTTCCCTCCGTTCACGGCTGCGGCGATGCGCTCGGCGACTTCGGCCATGAAGGCGTCCTCCTCGAGGTCGTGGAAGGAGGTCTGTTCGACGGCGCTGCGCGGCCCGTCCGCGGGCGCGTCCAGGCGGCCCGGACGATCGGTCGCCAACTCGCGGTCGCGGCGGTCGGACCGCTTCGCCTCGGCCTCGACGGAGAAGGAGGGCCGTTCGCGGGTGCCTCCGTTGCTGAGGAACAGCATCTTGCGGGCATCGCAGACGACCAGCCATTCGCCCGCGGCGATGAGCACGTCATCCGACATCTGGGTGACCTCCGGTTGGGGCCGGTCCGCGGGCGCCGTGCGCGCCCGCGGACCGGCGCGAAGTGGTTGCTCCTCAGGCGACCTTGACGTCGATCTTCTTCTCCGACGCCTTGGCCTCCGCCGATTTCGGCAGCTTCAGCGTCAGCACGCCGTTGGCCATGTCGGCCTCGATCCGGTCGCGGTCCACCCCGGGCGGCAGGGTGAAGGAGCGCGCGAAGGAGCCGTAGCGGCGCTCCGAGACATGGGTGCCCCGGTCGTCCTCCTCCTTGCTCTCGCTCTTCTCGCCGCGCAGCGTCAGCACGTCGCCGCTGAGCGTGACCTCGACGGACTTCGGGTCCATGCCCGGAAGCTCGGCGGTGATCCGCCAGCCGCCGTCGGCCTCGACGATATCGACGGACGGGCTGAGGGAGAGCCGGCTCTCCAGCTTGGAGAGGATCTCCGGCTCGCGGGCGCGGAAGAAGGAGGGCACGCGGAAGACGTCGCGGGTGAAGTCCTCGAAGAGGTTGTCCATGTCGCGCCTGAGGTCGGCGAGGGACGGCCAGTCCCGCCGGGCCGGACCGGGCGCGCCGCCCTTGCTCTCCTGGACGGGAAGTCTGGTGGGTTCGTCTGCCATGGCCATATCTCCATCGGAAACGATCCTGGAAAGGTCTCCGGAGAGGCGCGGGGCGCTTCTCCCCGGTGCCGCAACGGATAGCGCCGCCGACGCATCCGGTCCTTGCTTCAGGTCAATGCCGGGGCCGATTGGCGGGCCTATTCTTGCTGATCGCATCGGGGGAAGGAGAGACGAGAGATGACCGCCAGTGCCGATCTCACTCCCGCGGTCGCCCGCCTGTTCGACCGCATCGACGTCGAGGCGCGCGACGAGAGCCTGCGCGCGGCGTTCCGCTACTGGATGGACCGCCGCGCGGGTGAACTCTGCCCGTCGCTCGCTGCGCTGCAGCTCAACCAGATGGGGCCGGCCTCCGCGCCCGTCTTCGCCTTCCAGCGCGTCTCGCCCGGCAGTCCCGACTGGCGGCTGAGCTTCGCCGGCGACGAGGCGGCCGGATGGCTGCAGGTCGGCGAGGAGACACTGCTGTCGCGCATCGGCGACCGCCGGGCGGCGGTGCGCCTTCGCCACCTGTTCGCGATGGCGACGGAGCAGGGCGAGCCGATCGTCGCCAGCTTCCACGCGGCCGAGGAGAAGGATGCGCCCTATGAGATCGTCGTGCTTCCGATCGCCTCGGACCACCGCCATCCGGACGGGGTGATGGGCGCGGTCCACCGCGCCGCGCCGCCGGCCGGAGCGGCGGCTGCCGTGAGGCGGGAGCCGGCCGCCCGCGCCCGGCGGGTGCCGCCGGACCCGCTCGCCTCCGACCTGATGTCGACGGACCTCGAGACGGTCAGGCCCGACACCCCGGTCGCCGAGGTCGTTCGCCGCCTGCTCGGCCGCGGCATCAGCGCCGTCCCGGTGGTGGAGGTGGACGGAACCCTCGCCGGCATCGTCAGCGAGGCCGACATCGTCGCCCGGGCGGGCGAGGACCCGGAGGCGAGCCCGTCCTGGTGGTCGGCCATGCTCAGGAGCGACACGGACCTTGCGAAGTCCTTCGTCCGCCTGCACGGCCGCACCGCCCGCGACGTGATGACGGCGGCGGTGGTCACCGTGGGCCGCGACGCCTCGCTGCGCGACCTCGTCCGCCGGATGGCGCACGACCGGGTCCGCCGGGTGGTGGTGATCGATGGCGACCGGCCCGTCGGGATCGTCACCCGGACCGACGTCCTGAGGGCCCAGGCGGCCGAGGCGGACCTCGGGGAGGCGGGCGAGCCCGGCGCCGAGGACGGGCGCCTGCGCGAGACGCTGCTCGAGCGTCTCCGCGCCCAGCCCTGGTACCACCTGCCCGACCGCAACGTGGTGGTGATCGACGGCATCGCCTGCTTCTGGGGCCTCGTCCACAGCGAGGAGGAGCGCGATGCGCTGCGCGTCGCGGCCGAGGAGGTTCCCGGGATCCGCGGGGTGGAGATGAAGGTGGAGGTTGGCGCGATCTACCCGATCACCTGAACCGCCGGGGCGCTGCCGGCATTTTTCGGGTTCATGACGGCGGCGTACGGGGTTAGAAGAACCCTCCGCCCCGCCGCCGGCGTGCCGGCGCGGGGTCCCGCCGCAGACTGGATGGACCCGCGATGACCTATCTTCCCGCCGAGACGCGCTACGACGCCATGGACTACCGGCGCTGCGGGAGGAGCGGGCTGAAGCTGCCGGCGATCTCGCTCGGCCTCTGGCAGAACTTCGGCCACGACAAGCCGTTCGAGACCGCCCGCGCGATGTGCCGGACCGCCTTCGACCTCGGCATCACCCATTTTGACCTCGCCAACAACTACGGCCCGCCGCGCGGCTCGGCCGAGGAGACCTTCGGCGAGATCCTCGCCCGCGACTTCCGGCCCTTCCGCGACGAACTGGTGATCTCGACCAAGGCGGGCTACGGCATGTGGCCGGGACCCTACGGCGAATGGGGCAGCCGCAAGTACCTGCTCTCCTCGCTCGACCAGAGCCTGAGGCGCATGCGGCTCGACCATGTCGACATCTTCTACTCGCACCGCTTCGACCCGGAGACGCCGCTGGAGGAGACCATGGGCGCGCTCGACCGGGCGGTGCGCTCCGGCAAGGCGCTCTACGCCGGCATTTCGTCCTACAACTCGCGGCGCACCCGCGAGGCCGCGGCCATCCTACGCAGCCTCGGCACGCCCTGCCTCATCCACCAGCCGAGCTACTCGATGATCAACCGCTGGGTGGAGGACGACGGGCTTCTGGGCACCCTGGAGGAGGAGGGCATCGGCGCGATCGCCTTCTCGCCGCTGGCCCAGGGGATGCTGACCTCCAAGTACCTCTCCGGCGTTCCGGCCGACAGCCGTGCGGCGAAGGCCGGCTCGCTGAAGCCGCAGTTCATGACCGAGGCGAACTTCGCGAGGATCCGCGACCTCGACGCGATCGCCGCGCGGCGCGGCCAGTCGCTGGCGCAGATGGCGGTTGCCTGGGTGCTGCGCGGCGGCCGGGTGACCTCGGCGCTGATCGGCGCCAGCCGGCCCGAGCAGATCGAGGAGGCCGTCGGCGCGCTCGGGCGGGCGGACTTCACCGCGGAGGAACTCGCCGATATCGACCGCATCGCCGTCGACCTCGACGTCAATCTGTGGGCCCAGTCGGCGGAGCGGCCGGGTCCGTCGCGCTGACGCGGGCCGTTGCCGGGCCGGTCAGTCCTGCTCCTCGTCCGAGCGCCGGTCGTCCGGGCCGCCCGGGCGCCCGCCCTCGGCCGCCTGGCGATAGGCCTCGGCCTCGGTCGTGTACGGCTTGCGGCCCTCCTCGGCCCGCTCCTCGGCATAGTCCTCGCTCTTGCGGAGTTCGTCGTCGTCATACTCGCGGCGGCCCTCCGGCGTCGGCGGCGGACCCTCGGCGACATGGGGCGGCGGCCGCTTGCCGGCCGGGGTCTTCTCGAGTTCGCGCGGATCCGGCGCGCCGTCCTTTTTCCGGTCGTCGGCCATGACAGCCCCTCCTCGTTGTCTTGCACGCCTGAACTATGCGCGGGCGGCCCATTGGTTCCGTCGGCGCGGAGGCGAACCATTCGCCGGCGATGCGGGTTTCCGGAAAGGAGCGGGGCGCCGCCACCGGCGCCCCGGAATCGCGAGGAGACCGACATGCCCGCCAAGTCCAAGGCCCAGCAGAAGGCGGCCGGCGCCGCCCTGTCCGCCAAGCGCGGCGAAACCAAGGTCAGCGACCTCCAGGGCGCCGCGAAGTCCATGTACGAGTCCATGGACGAGAAGGAGCTGCACGACATGGCGGCGACCAAGCGCAAGGGCAAGCCCGAGCACGCCTCGAAGGAGGACTGACCGCGTCAGCCCGCCGCCGGGTCGAGGTCCACCACCAGCGGCAGGTGGTCGGACGCGATCCCGGCGCTCCGGTCGACGAAGCTCGCCCGCAGCGCGGCGGCCGGCGCGCAATAGAGCCGGTCCAGCCTGAACACCGGCAGCCGCGCCGGGAAGCTGCGATGGATGGCGACCGCCGGGTAGACGGACCGCAGGGTGGTCGCCACCGGCTCCGGCCAGATCCAGTCGTTGAAGTCGCCGAGGGCGATGCGCAGCGGTGCGCGCGAGGCCTGCGCCAGCGCCTTCAGCCGCAGCGCCTGCCGCCGCCGCTCCCAGATGTCCAGCCCGAAGTGCACCGAGATCACGTGGATGTCGCCCGAGGGCGAGCGGATTGTGGCCTCGATGGCGGCCCGCGGCTCGCGGCGGCGGACCGATATGTCGTGCAGCCGGCAGCCCTCGATCGGCCAGCGGCTGATCAGCACGTGGCCGTAGTCCCCGTCCGGCGAGCGCACGGTGCAGGCCTCGGCGACGTTGCCGCCGAGCGCCCCGGCGAGCCGGTCGAGCGGCCGCTCCCCGGGCGCCTCGCCGCGGGAGTCGACCTCCTGGAGGGAGACGATGTCCGGGTCGTGGCGGCGCACCGCCTCCAGCACCCGGTCGAGGTCGTAGCGGCCGTCGAGGCCGACGGCGCCATGGATGTTCCAGCTCATCAGCCGGACGGGCCCGGCGCGCGGTCGACCGCTCACCCGTTGCGCCCGCGGGCGCGGGCCCTCGCGCGCATCCGCCGCACCAGGGCGTGGAACCCGAAGGAGAGGGCGATCCAGCCGGCCACGAGGAGGGCGATCCGGGCGATGCCGGCCGGGGTCGGGTCGCGGAGGAGCTGCAGCAGGTTTTCGCCGAGGCTCGACATCACCGCGATTCCGGGCGCAAGGCCGAGGGCGGTGCCGATCAGGTAGTCCGCGAGCGGGATCCGGCTCGCCCCGGCGACGAGGTTGACGAAGGTGAACGGGGCGACCGGGACGAGGCGGATGGTCGCCACCGCGATCACCCCGTGGTCGGAGATCGCCTGCCGGATGCGGTTGATCCGCGGCCCCATCACCCGGCGCAGCGGCCGCGCCCCCACCAGCCACCCGATGGCGTAGGTGGCGAGGGCGCTCGCCATCGCTCCCGCCGAGGCATAGAGGATGCCCGGCCAGAGGCCGAAGGCGGCCGCCGTCCCGGCGATCAGCACCGTCACCGGGAACACCACCAGCCCTCCCAGCACGAAGACGAGCACGGTGAGCGGCAGCCCGAAGGCGCCCTGGTCGAGCCGGCCGAGCTGGTCGGCGACCAGCGCCGGATCGGTCATGGCGGCGAGCGGCGTGTAGCGCCAGGCGAGCAGCAGCGCCACGCCCGCGAGCAGGGCGGCCCCGGCCGCCAGCCAGCGCCGCAGCCGGCGGGGGCTGGTGTGGCCGCCGTCGAAGTCCGACAGGAAGTCCGTCCTCAGGATCGGCCGCGGCGGGTCGGCGATCGCCTCGATGCCGGCCGGCGGATCCTCCGCGCCGAGGGCGCCGTCGTCGATGTCGGCGAGCCCGCGGCCCGGGCGGGTGCAGCTTCGGGCGGCCTCGAGGATGGAGCCGGTGCGCCGCAGCGCGGCGGCGATGTCGGCGGGATCGGCGCCGCAGTGCTCGGCGAGGAAGCGGTCGCGGACGGCGGCGATCGCCCGCCGCTCCTCCGTCGTCGTCGCCTCGACGGCGAGGTCGCACTCGCTGTCCGCACCGAGCGAGCGGTTGCAAAGGTTGGCCGAGCCGACGCGCAGGATGCGGTCGTCGACGATCATCACCTTGGCGTGGACCATCACCTCCGTCCGCTCCGGGCCGCTGCCGACGAAGGGATGCGCCAGCCACACCCGGTCGTCGAGGCCGGCCGCCCGGATCATCGCCATGAAGCGGATGCGCCCGGCGAGCATGGTCCGGTGCTCGAACCAGGTGTGGTGGGTCCTCGGGCAGACCAGCAGCACCTCCAGCTCCGGCCGCGCCCGCATCCGCTCGATCAGCCGGTCGGCCAACGAGGCAGCGGTGAGAAACTGGTTCTCCACGTAGATGCAGCGTTCCGCCGCGTCGATCATGGCCTCGAACAGCCGCTCGACCTCGTTCACCATCGCCGAGCCGCTGCCGCCGGGGACCGTTCGGGCGATGCCGATGCGGACGTCCCGGAAGTCCGGCGCGAGGCCCTCGGGCCAGCGGTCGCCCCCGACGGGCGGCGCCGGCGGTATGTCCTCGAGGGCCGCGGCCGCCCAGCGGGCCCGGGCGAGATCCCCGAGGGCGCGGGCGGCGTCGCCGTCGATCACCATCTGCACGTCGTGGAACGGCCGGTAGCCGGCGCCCGCCGGGTCGCGGCGCATGGGGTTCGACGGCCGGTGGCCGGGTTCGTCCCAGCGGCGGATCGTGAGGTCGAGGCCGCCGGCGAAGGCGACCGCGTCGTCGACCACCACGACCTTCTGGTGCTGGGCGGAGCCGACGGGGAGCACGTCGTCGAGACAGACGTCGATCTCGGGGACCGTGGCCCACTGCAGCCCGATCGCATGGACGAACTCGCGCTCCAGCGCGAAGAGGAGCGAGTAGTCCCACAGCAGGATCCGCACCGAGATGCGCGGGCGCCGCCGGACCACCTCCGCGAGGAATTCCCCGAGCGTCTCCGGCAGGTCGTCGCCTGTTCGCCCGTCGGGGCCGACCAGCCGGGTCCGGCTGTCGACGTCCCAGCCGATGATGGTGACCGCGTGTTCCGCCTCGGCCATCGCCCGGCGGACGGCGGCGAAATAGGCCGCGGCGTCGACCAGCACGGTGGCGCGCCCCGCGTGCTCGAGAGTCCAGACGGTATCGCCGGGCCGCAGCAGCGCGGTCGGTCCCGCCCCGCCGTCCCGCGCGACGTCGCCGTCCGCCGTCATGTCTGTCGCGTCCATGCCCGTCGCGCGCCCCGTCGTCTGGTCACCGTCCACCGTGAACAAACCTCCGGCGGCCATTCTGGTTCGAAAGCTGCGCCGATGCGACCCCCCGGCTCAGGTCTTCACGTGGGCCGGCTTGCGGCCGGGGGCGGCGCGGGCGCGGACGAGGCGGTTGAGCGCGTTCTCGATCCGCTCCCGCTCGCCGTCGCGCCGGGAGGTGAGCCAGCTTTGCCGAAGCGAGCCGTCGACGAACCCGTCGACCACCACCCGGTGGACATAGCTCTTGCGCACCACCGCCGGCGTGTTGGAAAGGTGCTTCGACACCTCCGCCATCACGGTGGCCAACTGCTTGCGCCGTCGGCTCTCGCTCGGCGCCGGCTCCATCCCGACGAGCCGCTCGGCGGCGGCGGCGCTGGCGGCCAGCATCCTGAGGTCCTTCGCCGAGATCGGCCGGCCGGCGACGCGGCGGAGATACGTGTTCACGTCGGCGGCGCTGATGCGGTGGGGCCGCCCCGAGGCGTCGCAATACTGGAGCAGGCGTCGGCCGGGAAGCTTGGCCATCCGCTTGAGCGCCCGGGCGAGGCGCGGGTCGCGGATCGCGCAGGCGATGGACTTGCCGCCCTTGCCGGTGAAGGTGAGCCGCACCGCGTCGCCGGTCACGGTGACGTCCTTCTTGAGGAGGGTGGAGGCGCCGCGGCTGCCGCTCGAGCGCAGGTAGGCCTCGCAGCCGACGCGGATCGCGCCGGCGTCGATCAGCGCCACCGCCGCCGCGGCCGCCTTGGTCCGGCTCATCCGGCTGTCGGCGAGGTCGCGGGCGACGGACCGGCGCAGCCGCGGCAGGCAGGCGAGCACCATGGCGAGGTGGTCCTGCTTGTCGGCCTCGCGCACCTGCTCCCACTCCGGATGGTAGCGATACTGCAGCCGGCCCTTGTCGTCGCGCCCGACCGCCTGGATGTGGGCCCTCGGGTCGGCGGCAATCCGCACGTCGTGGTAGGCGGGCGGAATGGCGAGCCTGCGGATGCGCTCGAGTGTCTCCCGGTCTGTGACCGGCCGCCCGTCGGCGTGGTGGAAGGAGAAGCCGCGGCCGCGCCGGCGGCGCTCGATCGCCAGGCTCTTCGCCTCGACATGATGGAGGTCGCCGTCCGAGCCGGCTGGGGGCCTTTCCTTTCCGGATCCGCGGGCGGACGTCGTCTTCGATCCGGCGCGGCCGGGCGGGCGGGGTGCTGTCATGACGGCATCAACTGCAAAGTCGCCGGGTCGTTCCCGCGGCGGATCGGAGGCGGAAAGCTCCGCTGGCGTCCGCCTCGCGCGGGGTATATGTATCTGCCGCCGCAGGTCTTCCGGCCGCGGCGCCACGGGAGTCGACGGGACGGATGCTGAAGGTGCGCGTCATCCCCTGCCTGGACGTCAGGGACGGGCGGGTGGTCAAGGGAGTGAACTTCGTCGATCTGGTCGACGCGGGCGATCCGGTGGAATCGGCCGCGGCCTACGATGCCGCCGGCGCCGACGAACTCTGCTTCCTCGACATCACGGCGAGCCACGAGGACCGGGGCACGCTGCTCGACGTCGTCTCCCGCACCGCCGAGCGCTGCTTCATGCCGGTCACCGTCGGCGGCGGCATTCGCACGGTGGAGGACATCCGCACGCTGCTGCTGGCCGGGGCGGACAAGGTGTCGATCAACACCGCCGCCGTCAGCGACCGCGCCTTCGTCGGCCGCGCCGCCGACAAGTTCGGCGACCAGTGCATCGTCGTCGCCATCGACGCCAAGAAGGTGTCGGGCGAGGGCGAGCCCGACCGCTTCGAGATCTTCACCCACGGCGGCCGCCGGGCGACCGGCATCGACGCCGTCGCCTTCGCCCGGGAGGTGGTGGCGCTCGGCGCCGGGGAGATCCTGCTCACCTCGATGGACCGCGACGGGACCAAGGTGGGCTTCGACCTGCCGCTGACCCGCGCCGTGGCGGACGCGGTGCACGTGCCGGTGATCGCCTCCGGCGGCGTCGGCACGCTCGACCACCTGGTGGAGGGCGTCACGCAGGGCCACGCCTCGGCGGTGCTCGCCGCCTCGATCTTCCACTTCGGCACCTTCTCCATCGGCGAGGCGAAGGCCCACATGGCCGCCGCCGGCCTGCCGATGCGCCTCGCGGCCTGAGAGCGTCATGATGCCCGGCTTCACCCTCCAGGACCTCGAGACCGTCGTCGACCAGCGCATCGCCGGGGGCGACGAGACCTCCTACACCCGCAAGCTGGCCGGCCGCGGCATGGAGACTTGCGCCCAGAAGCTGGGCGAGGAGGCGGTCGAGGCGGTGATCGCCGCGGTCGGCGGGGACCGCAAGGGCCTCATCGGCGAGACGGCGGACCTCCTCTACCACCTCCTCGTGGTGCTGCGCGTCGCCGGCGTCTCCCTCGACGAGGTGATGGCGGAGCTTCAGGCCCGCAGCGGCCGTTCGGGGCTGGCCGAAAAGGCGTCCCGGCCGAAAGACTAGGACGAAAGCGGACCCGACATGGTGCTAACCTGCCGGGATCGTTCACCGGAGCGTCGCTTCGCCGGCGCCTTGGACCGGACCATGGACCAGACCGCCCGCAGCACCCTCTCCCCCTACCAGCACTTCACCAAGGCCGAGTGGTCGCTGCTGCGCCGCGGCACGCCGATGACACTGACCGCCGCCGACGTCGATCGCCTGCGCTCGCTCGGCGACCCGGTCTCGCTGGAGGAGGTGGAGGACGTCTACCTGCCGCTGTCGCGGCTGCTGTCGCTCTATGTCGAGGCGACGCAGGGGCTGCACCGGGCGACGCAGCAGTTCCTCGGCCAGCAGACGGCGAAGATGCCCTTCATCATCGGCGTCGCGGGGTCGGTGGCGGTCGGCAAGTCCACCTCCGCGCGCCTGCTCAGGGCGCTGCTCGGCCGGTGGTCCGCGAGCCCCAAGGTCGACCTCGTCACCACCGACGGCTTCCTGCTGCCCAACGCGGTGCTGAGGGCCGAGGGGCTGATGGAGCGCAAGGGCTTTCCGGAGAGCTACAACCTGCCGGCCCTGCTCGGCTTCCTCTCAGATATCAAGGCCGGCAAGCCGAACGTGACGGCGCCGGTCTACTCGCACCTCGTCTACGACGTGGTGCCCGGCGGGACGGTCACCATCGACCGGCCGGACATCCTGATCCTCGAAGGCCTCAACGTGCTGCAGACCTCGCGGCTGCCGCGCGACGGCAAGGCGATCCCCTTCGTCTCCGACTTCTTCGACTTCTCGATCTACATCGACGCAGACGAGGAGATCCTGCGCCGCTGGTACGTCACCCGCTTCATGCGCCTGCGCGAGACGGCCTTCCGCGACCCGCGCTCCTTCTTCCACCGCTACGCCGAGATCTCGGAGGCGGAGGCGGTGGCCATCGCCAACGGGCTGTGGGACCGCATCAACCTGCCGAACCTGCGCGACAACATCCTGCCGACCCGCCCCCGCGCCGACCTGGTGCTGAGGAAGGGCGCCGACCACGCGGTCGAGACGGTGCTGCTGAGGAAGCTGTAAGAGCGGACGAGCCCCCGCTCGCCCGTCACCTGCCGCGTCTGCGCCCCTCCCGGCCCCGGCCGGCGGTCCCGGGCTGGACGAGGGCGCCGGGGGCGAGCTTCGCCTCCGCCTCGGCCTGCAGGCGGCGGTAGCTTTCGACCACGATCGACCGGATCCAGGCGCCGCCGGCGTCGCTGGCGAGCCGCGAGCTCCACAGGAAGCGCACGAGGACGGGCTCGAGGTCGACCGGCGGGCGGAAGGCGCGAAGCCCGAAGGCCTCCATGTCCCAGGCGAGCAGGGCCGCCGGGAAGGTGCCGAGGAAATCGGACCTGGCGAGCAGCGAGGCGACGCCCGCGGAATCCCCGATGATCGCGCTCACCCGCCGCGCCGCCGCATCCGGGCCGCCGGCGACAGGGAACGGGTTCCGCGCCGACCGCGTCACGTTGACCATCAGGTGCGGGTACCGCCGCCAGGCGTCGAGGCCCCAGGCGGCGCAGGCGGGGTGGTCGCCGCGCGCGAAGGTCACCCAGGAGAAGGGCTCCATCACCTGCTGCTCCAGCCCGTCCGGCAGCCGAGGCTCGCCGCCGAGGTGGGCGAGGTCGACAAGCCCCTCGCTCAGGGCGGCGTAGACGTCGTGGTGGGCCGGGAGCCATTCGATCCTGGTGTTGGGCGCCTCCGCCTCCACCCGGGCGGAGACCTCCGCGATGACCCGGGTGAGCGTCGGCATGGCGATCCGGAACACCCTGTCGCTGGTCGCCGGGTCGAACAGGCCGCGCGGCGCGATGACCCGGCGGATGCTGCGCAGGATCGGCCGGACGTCCTCGATGACGGTCTCGGCGAAGGGGCTCGGCTGCATCTTGCCGCCGACCCGCACCAGCAGCGGGTCGCCGAGCTGTTCTCTGAGCCGCGCCAGCGAATGGCTCACGGCCGACTGCGTCCGCCCGATCCGCTCGGCGGTGGCGGTGACGCTGCGGGTGTCCATCAGCACCTCGAACACAACGAGGAGATTGAGGTCTACCCGGTTCAGATCGATCTCTTTCATACCCTATGAAAACTGTTCGTTCGACGCCCGCCCGGACTGGCGCGATGCTCTGCTCCAGGCAAGGCCACGGCGCCAATTCCGATCGATGGCATTCATAGGGGAGATCAGCAGTCATGGCACTCGAAATCGTCGGCGCCGGCTTCGGACGGACGGGCACCTACTCGCTGAAGGCGGCGCTCGAGCGCCTGGGCTTCGGCCCCTGCCACCACATGTCGGAGGTGATCGGCGATCCCGAACAGGTCCGGCTCTGGGCCGAGGTCGCCGACGGGCGCCCGGACTTCGGCCGCACCTTCGAGGGCTTCCGCTCCGCGGTGGATTTTCCGGCCACCGCCTACTGGCAGGAGATCCTCGAGGCCAGTCCCGGCGCCAGGGTGATCCTGTCCGACCGCGATCCCGAGGACTGGTACGGGAGCTTCTCGCAGACCATCCTGCCGCTGATCCTCGACCGCGCCGCGTGGCCGGACGCCTCCCGGCCGTGGTTCGAGATGGTCGACCGGGTGGTCGTCGGCAAGGCGCTCGGAGGGTGCACGGACCGGGACGGCATCCTCGCCGCCTACCGCGCCAACGTGTCGTCCGCCCGGGACCTCGCGGCCGCCGGACGGGCGCTCGTCCTGCGTGTCGAGGACGGCTGGGAGCCGCTCTGCCGCTTCCTCGGGGTCGAGGTGCCGGACGAGCCCTATCCGAAGACGAACGCGCGGGCGGAGTTCTTCGCGCGGGTCAGGTCGGGCACCGAGGAGGCCGCCCGCCAGCAAGTCTGAGCCGGCAAACCCACGGGCAAGCCCCGGTCGCGGTCGGGACCGGGCCGCCCGCCATCAGCAGGTGGAGGCCCGGCGGCGGCCGGGATCGCCCGCCCCGGGGCGGCGCCCGAGCCGGAGCGGTCAGCCCTGCTGCTTCTCGTCCTTCATCTTGCTCCAGGTGTTCGCCTGGCTGAGCATGGCGCGGAGATAGGCAATGTTGGCCTTCGCCTGGTCCGGGTCGATCTCGGTGCGGGCGACCGCCTCGGCCTCGTCGAAGCGGCCCTGCAGGCCGATCACCAGCGCGAGGTTCTGGCGGATGCGGCTCGTCGCGTTCGGCGCCTCGGACGCCTGGCGCAGGATCTTCTCGGCCTCGGCGAGCTCGCCGGTCAGGAGGTGGCTGAGCGCCAGATTGTTGAGCACCGACGGCTCGCCCGGCGCGATCGCCAGCGCCTTGGCGTAGCGGTCGCGGGCGACCGCCGGGCGGCCCATCTGGTCGAGGATGGCGCCCTCGGCGGAGTAGAGCTTCCAGTCCGGCCGGTCCGGCCGCTGCACCGACTGGATGATGTTGAGGGCCTGCTCGAAGTCGCCGTTCTCGGCCAGCGCCTTGCCGTAGGCGGCGCTGAGCTCGGGGTCGTCCTTGTGGGTGAGCTTGCCCTTGCCGAGCACCGCGACCGCCTGGTCGGTCTGGCCGTTGAGGCGCAGGGCGGCGGCGTAGTTGAGGATGGCGGAGCGGTCGCTCGGGTCGCGGTCGTAGCGGGCGCCCCAGCTGTCGAGCGCCTGGCGCATGTCCGCCTCGGACCGGACCGTGGAGCCGGTGACGGTGACGCCGCCATGGGAGCCGACCGCGGTGCCCTTGGACGCGCAGGCCGACACCGAAAGGGCGGCGAGAAGGGCAAGCGCGACGGCGGAGCGGCGGTGTTGGCGGTGGGCTGGCATGGACTGTCCCCGATCGTCCGATCCGGTTCGGATCACCTTCCCCTTTCGTAATCCGTTAACCTTACCGCGAAGTTAATGACCGGGCGGCGAGCCCGCCGGCGGGCCTTGCCAATCCGCCGGCCCGTCCCCATGATCCGGCCCCGCCACCCAAGCCGCGGCGCCTCGCCGCGACAACAGCCGGAGCTTCGCCTTGATCCCCTGCCTCGTCCCGTCCGCCGCCGATGCCGTGCCCGTCCACCGCGTCACCGAGGAAGGGCTCGAGGCGACGCTCGGCGCGCTCGGGGAGGAGGCGAGGGCCTGGGCCGGCGCCAACGGCTTCAAGGCCTCGGCGGGGGCGATGCTGCCGCTGCCGGGACCGGGCGGCGGCCTCGCCGGCGTGCTGTTCGGCCTCGGCAAGGCGGGCGACCCGGCCCGCTCGCCCCTCCTAGAGGGCAAGCTGGCGGGCCTTCCTGCCGGCACCTACCGGCTGGCCGAGCCGGCCGCGTCCGACGCCCTCGCCGTGCTCGGCTTCGCCCTCTCCAGCTACCGCTTCGAGCGCTATGTGAAGCCGAAGGCCGAGGCGCCGCGCCTCGTCGTCCCGGCCGGCGTCGACGGCGCGGAGATCGACCGCGTCGCCCGGGCGGTGACGCTGACGCGCGACCTCGTCAACACGCCGGCCAACGACCTCGGCCCGGAGGAACTGGCCGCGGCGGCGGTGTCCGTCGCCGAGAGGCATGGCGCGGCGGCCGGCGAGATCGTCGGCGAGGATCTTCTCGCCGCGGGCTTCCCGATGATCCACGCCGTCGGCGCCGCCTCGGACCGGGCGCCCCGCCTCGTCGACTTCAGCTGGGGCGAGGAGGCCCACCCGAAGGTGACGCTGGTCGGCAAGGGGGTGGTGTTCGACACCGGCGGCCTCAACATCAAGCCCGATTCGGCGATGCTGCTGATGAAGAAGGACATGGGCGGCGCCGCCAACGTGCTCGGCCTCGCCCAGATGATCATGGAGGCGAACCTCAAGGTCCGCCTGCGCGTGCTCCTGCCGATCGTCGAGAACTCCATCTCGGGGCGCGCCTTCCGGCCCGGCGACGTGCTGAGGAGCCGCAAGGGCCTCAGCGTCGAAATCGGCAACACCGACGCGGAGGGCCGGCTGATCCTCGCCGACGCGCTGGCGCTGGCCGACGAGGAGGCGCCCGACCTGCTGGTCGACATGGCGACGCTGACGGGCGCCGCCCGTGTCGCCCTCGGGCCGGACCTGCCGCCGGTCTACACCCGCGACGACGCCTTCGCCGCCGACCTCTCGGCCGCCTCCGGCGCGGTGCACGACCCGCTCTGGCGCATGCCGCTCTGGCCGGACTACGACCAGCTGCTCTCGTCCAAGGTGGCGGACGTGAACCACATCTCCGGCGGCCCCTTCGCCGGCTCGATCACCGCCGCCCTGTTCCTCGGCCGCTTCGTCGAGAAGGCGCGCACCTGGCTGCACGCCGACGTCTTCGCCTGGACGCCGAGCGCCAAGCCGGGCAAGCCCGAGGGCGGCGAGGCGCAGGTGATCCGCGCCCTCGACGCGGTGCTCGCCGGCCGCTACGGCCGCTGAGCCGGGCGCCTCGGTCAGGCGCCGGCGGGGACCGGCGCCTGCTCCTTGAGGAAGGTCCAGAGGCGCTCGACGATCTGCCGGGTCTTGTCCATCGACCGGTAGATCTGCACCCGCATCTCGATGGTGACGGCCGGGTCGACGACGACCAGCGACTTCGCCGCCAGTTCCGCCCGCACCGCCGATTCCGGCAGCCAGGCGACGCCGCGGCCGGTCATCGCCATCACCTTCAGCGCCTCCGCCATCGGGTTCTCGTAGATGTGGGCGAGGTTGAGGCCCGCCCCGTGGTCGGCGATCACGATCCCGGTCAGGCGGCCGAGAAAGGTGTCGGGCAGGTAGGCGAGGTAGGGCACCGGCCGGTCGGTGGAGCCCTGGAAGGTGAAGCGGGGCAGGCCGTCGTCGGTGGTGGCCGACACCGGGATCAGCCGGTCGATGCCGAGGTCGAGGTGGGGAAAGCGCTCCGGGTCGAGCAGCACCGGCACCCGCGGGTGCTGGTAGGTCAGCAGGAAGTCGCAGTCGCCCTCGGCGAAGACGCGCACGCTGTCGTGGAAGTTGTCGGTGATGAGCCGGGCGTTGATCGGCCCGAAGCCCTCCTCCACCTGCTTCAGCCAGGCCGGGAAAAAGCTGATCGACAGCGTGTGCAGGGTGGAGATGGTGATCGCGCCGGAGCCCTGCAGGCGTCCCGACCGCAGCTGCGAGCGCTCCACGTAGAGGAGCCGCAACACCTCCTCGGCGGTCTCGCGGAAGCGCCGGCCCTCCACCGTCAGCGTGGTGGGATAGGTGGAGCGGTCGACCAGCGGCACGCCCAGCCATTGCTCCAGCTGCTGGATCCGCCGGCTGAACGCGGACTGGGTGACGTGCCGCTCGACGGCGGACTTGGAGAAGCTGCGGGTGTTGGCGAGGCTCACGAAGTCCTCGAGCCACTTGATCTCCAAAGAACCGCTCCCTGTCGACGCCGCCCGCCGGCCGGGCGCAGGCGGCTTCTTTTTGGTCCCGCAGGGGCGGATTGTCGAGGCCTTCCGTGGCGCCGAGGGCCGGTCGGCCGCCAAGACGCATCCAACGGGCCCGATGCGGCGTAGAATGGGATCGACCCTCCGGTCGCCTCGCGACCGGACCTTCGAGGGGAGGGAACCGTTGCGGCACGCACTCATCCAGTATGTCTCGGTCCTCGCCGTCCTCGTCGTCGTCGACGCCGCCTGGCTCGGGCTCGTCATGCGCCGGTTCTACGCGGATCAACTCGGCCCGCTGCTGCGGGACCCGGTGTGGTGGCCGCCGGCCGTCGGCTTCTACCTCGTCTACGCCGGGGCGATCACCATCCTCGTCCTCGCGCCGGCGGACCGCTCGGGCTCGCTGGCGACGGCGGTCGGGCTCGGGGCCGTCCTGGGCCTTGCCGCCTATGCCACCTACGACCTCTCCAACCTCGCGACGCTGAAGGGTTTTCCGGTCGCCTTCGCGCTGGTCGACATCGCCTGGGGAACGGTGCTGACGGCCGTCGCCGCCGGCGCCGGCTGGTGGATCGCCGGCCGTTTCGCCGGCTGAGACGCGGGCGGGTCAGCCCGCGGAGCGGCGCTGCCACCAGGGCGCGTCCGGGCCGGGGTCGTCGCCGCGGGCGGCCTCCTCGAGGGCGGCGATGTCGATCCGCCGCATCTCCAGCATCGCCGCCATCACCCGCTGGGCCCGGACGGGGTCCGGATCGGCGAGGAGGTCCGGCAGCCGGCGCGGCACGATCTGCCAGGAGAGGCCGTAGCGGTCCTTCACCCAGCCGCAGCGCTCCGCGGCCGGGTCGGCGGAGAGGGCGTCGCTGAGGCGGTCCACCTCCGCCTGGTCGTCGCAGTGGATCTGGAAGCTCACCGCCTCGTTGAAGCGGAACTGCGGGCCGCCGTTGAGGCCGACGAAGCGCTGGCCGCCCATGATGAACGTCACGCTGATCGCGTCGCCCCGCCGCCCGCCGGGCCAGTCGGAGGGCGACCGGGCGATGTCCTCGACCCGGCTGTCCGGCAGCAGCCCTACGTAGAAGCGGGCCGCCTCCTCGGCGACGCCGTCGAACCAGAGGCAGGGAGTGATCTTGCTCACGGGCGGTCTCCTTCCGTATCGGGCCGCGTCTCGAGGTCCCCGGCGCCGGCGCCGCCGGGCCAGCATACAACAGATGCGGGCGGCGCGACCCGCCTCCGGGGCGGCCCGGGCGGGTCCGCCGGACCGCCAGCCCGGACACCGCCCGTTCACCATCGGACATCCTTCGTACAGAAAAAAATATCCGACGAGGCATCGGGCGGCCGGGCCTTCACCAACCTTCAACCAGAGCGGGCGTCAACTGGCGCTGGGGGAAGGAGTGCAAGCATGGGTCGTGAACGCCGGGCGCCGAACCGCAGGACCTGCAACGTGCCCGTCACCGTCTACTCCGACGCCGTCCCGGTGAAGTGCCGCGTGCGCGACATCAGCCCGCACGGCTGCCAGCTGCGCGGCCCGGTGTTCGGCCTCGTCAACCAGGTGGAGGTGCACTTCGCCGAGGCGCGCCTCGCGGTGCCCGGCCGGGTGGCATGGAAGACCTTCGAGGCGGCCGGGATCGAGTTCCTCGCCACCGTCAAGATTTCCGGCCGGGACGGCTGACGCGCCATGCTGCTCGTCGTCCACGACCAGTCGCCGCACGGCCGCGAGGTCCGCGCCGGCCTCGCCGGCTTCCCGGGCGCCAGCTTCCAGGCGCTCGGCGACCCGGCGGCCCGGCCGATCCGCTCGGCGAAGGGCTGGGTGGTGGCGGCCGACCTCGGCCGGCCCGGCGCCATCGGCGCGATCATGCACCTCATCCAGAACCGCGACCGCTCCGAGCCGCTGGTCGTCGTGGCGGGAGACGGCGGCTGGCACCTCGAGACGCTCGCCGCCGGGCTCGGCGCCAGCCGCGTCATCCGCCGCGGCGGCTGCGGCGAACTCCTGCGCGACGACGTGCTCGCCGTGGGCCTCGCCGGCAAGTCCGGCCGCCGGCGCGTCGCGACGCGGTCGGCGATGGAGGACGTCACCGGCGTCCTCGCCCGCTGCGCCGCCGGGGCGGAGGTGACCTCCCGTTCCGGCGAGGTCCACGAGGCCGTGGACGCCGCCCTCTCGGCGCTGTCGGCCAACGGCATCGAGGACTGGCTCGGGGTCGTCCGCGACGTGCACGACGCCACCTACCGGCATGTGATGCTGGTGCTGGGGCTTGCGGTCTCCTTCGGCATCTCCATGCGGCTTCCGGCCGACCTCTTGCGCAAGCTCGCCGTCGGCAGCCTGCTGCACGACCTCGGCAAGGCGCGGATCCCGCTCGGGATCCTCGACAAGCCCGGCCCGTTGACGGCGGTGGAGCGGGCGGCCATGCAGCGGCATCCGATGCACGGGGTCGAGATGCTGAAGGCGGCGGGCGAGCGCGACGCGGACATCCTCGACTGCGTCCTCTCCCACCACGAGCTGATGGACGGCTCCGGCTACCCGAACCGGCTCGGCGCGGCGAGCATCCGCCCGCTGACGCGCATGGTGACGATCACCGACATCTACGCCGCGCTGATCGAGGCGCGGGCCTACAAGGCCCCGCTCGACCGGGCCGACGCCTACGGCGAGCTGCGGGCGATGGGCGGCCGGCTCGACCAGGGCATGGTCGCGAGCTTCCGCGCCGTCGCCTTCGCCAGCGAGGAGGCGGTGTCGGCGGGCTGGCCGCTCGCCGCGAGGCCCGGCACCCTCGCCGCCGCCGCATCCTGACGCCGGCGCCGCGGGGACGGAGCGGCGACGGGGTCTGAGGCCCCCGGGAGCGCCCGCCCGTGCATCCGGCCGGGCCCGCCCGGCTGCGAAAAGCGCCCGCGCCCTGATCGAGGTCAAGGCCGGCCCCCGCGGTTTGCCGGAGACTTGCCCGTCAGGAGGAACGGGAGACTGCACCATGACCGGACCGCGGGACGACGGCGCACCCAACCTGCCCGACTACGACGAGGCGCGTGCGACCTTCACCTGGGAGGCGGCGGCGCGGGACCTTGCCGGGCTCCCCGGCGGCGGTCTCAACATCGCCTACGAGGCGACGGACCGCCATGTGCGGGACGGCCGCGGCGACCGGATCGCGATCCGGTGGCTGAGACGCAACGGCGGCCACGTCGAGTTCACCTACGGCGACCTCGCCGACGCCTCGAACCGCTTCGCCGACGCCCTCGCCGGCCTCGGCATCGGCCCGGGCGACCGGGTGTTCACCCTGCTCGGGCGGGTGCCCGCGCTCTACATCGCCGTGCTCGGGATCTGGAAGCGCGGGGCGGTGCTGAGCCCGCTGTTCTCCGCCTTCGGGCCGGAGCCGATCCGGGCCCGCATGAGCATCGCCAGGCCCCGGGCGATCGTCACCACCGCCCGCTACTTCGAGCGCAAGGTGAAGCCGGTGCTCGCCGACCTGCCGTTCCTCGAGCACGTGATCCTCGTCGGCGGCGGCGAGGGCGGCGTCGACTTCGACGCTCTCCTGGACAAGGCCTCGCCCGAGCGCGAGATCGCCCGGACAGAGGCCGACGGCCTGTCGACGCTCCACTTCACCAGCGGCACCACCGGCAAGCCGAAGGGGGCGATGCACGTCCACGGCGCCGCGGTGGCGCACCGGGCGACCGCCCGCTTCGCCCTCGACCTCAAGCGGTCGGACGTCTTCTGGTGCACCGCCGACCCGGGCTGGGTCACCGGCACATCCTACGGCATCATCGCCCCGCTGCTCATCGGCTGCACGCTGATCTCGGACGAGGAGGAGTTCGACGCCGAGCGCTGGTACGCCAACCTCGAGCGGGAGAAGGTGGACGTCTGGTACACCGCGCCGACGGCGATCCGGATGCTGATGAAGGCCGGGCCGGACCTGCCGAAGCGCTTCGACCTCACGCGCCTGCGCCTCATCGCCAGCGTCGGCGAGCCGCTCAACCCGCAGGCCGTCACCTGGGGCCGCGAGGTGCTCGGGCTGCCGATCCACGACAACTGGTGGCAGACCGAGACCGGCGGCATCATGGTCTCCAACTATCTCGCGATGCCGATCCGCCCCGGGTCCATGGGCCGCCCGATGCCCGGGATCGAGGCCGCCGTGGTCCGCCGGGCCGACGACGGGACCGTCGGGCTCGTGGGCGACGGCGAGGAGGGCGAACTGGCGCTGCGGCCCGGCTGGCCGTCGATGTTCCGCGGCTACCTCGGCGAGGAGGAGCGCTACGCCAAGTGCTTCGCCGGCGGCTGGTATCTCTCCGGCGACCTGGTGAAGCGGGACGCGGACGGCTACTTCTGGTTCGTCGGCCGCGCCGACGACGTGATCAAGTCCGCCGGCCACCTGATCGGGCCCTTCGAGGTGGAGAGCGTCCTGATCGAGCACCCGGCCGTCGCCGAGGCGGGGGTGATCGGCATTCCCGATCCGGTGGCGATGGAGGTGGTGAAGGCCTTCGTCGGCCTCCACCATGGCTATGCCCCGAGCGAGGAGCTGCGCAAGGAACTCCTCGGCCATGCCCGCAAGCGGCTCGGCCCGGCGGTGGCGCCGCGCGAGATCGAGTTCTCCGACAACCTGCCGAAGACCCGCTCCGGCAAGATCATGCGCCGGCTGCTCAAGGCCCGCGAGCTCGGCCTGCCCGAGGGCGACACCTCGACCCTGGAGGGCTCGTCGTGACCGCCCCGGCCGACCGGAGGGTGCACCTGACCCACGCCCACGCCGTGGATCTCCTCAGCCGGATGACCCGGATCCGCCGCTTCGAGGAGGCCTGTGCGGAACACTACTCGGCGGGGCGCATCCGCGGCTTCCTGCACCTCTACATCGGCGAGGAGGCGAACGCGGTCGGCGTCTGCCAGGCGCTGACGGAGGAGGACGCGATCGTCGCCACCTACCGCGAGCACGGCCACGCGCTCGCCCGCGGCCTGCCGATGGGCGAGGTGATGGCGGAGATGTTCGGCAAGGCGGCCGGTTGCAGCCGCGGCCGCGGCGGGTCGATGCACATCTTCTCCGTCCGCCACCGCTTCTACGGCGGCAACGCGATCGTCGCCGGCGGGCTGCCGCTCGCCGCCGGTCTCGCGCTCGCCGACCGCATGCAGGGCCGGCGGCGGGTCACCGCCTGCTTCTTCGGCGAGGGCGCGGCGGCGGAGGGCGAGTTCCACGAGACGATGAACCTCTCGGCGCTGTGGAAGCTGCCGGTGCTGTTCGTCTGCGAGAACAACCTCTACGCCATGGGCACCGCGCTGGAGATCTCGGAGAGCAACACCGACATCGCCGCCCATGCGGCGGTCTTCGGCATGCCGGCGGAGACGGTGGACGGCATGGACGTGGTCGCCGTGGAGGCCGCGGCGCGGCGGGCGGCCGACGCGATCCGCGGCGGCGAGGGGCCGCGGTTCCTGGAACTCCGCACCTACCGCTTCCGCGCCCATTCCATGTTCGACCCCGACCTCTACCGGGAGAAGGCGGAGGTGGAGGCGTGGAAGACGCACGGACCCATCGTCCGCTTCACCGAATGGGCGACCGCCACCGGCCTCATCCACGCGGGCGACGTGGAGACCATCGAGGCCGAGGTGGCCGAGGAGGTCGCCGCCGCCGTCGCCTTCGCCGACGCCGCCCCCTTCGAGCCGGTGGAGGACCTCCTGAAGGACGTGACCACCCCGCGGGAGGTCGCCCGATGACCACCTCCCGCCGCATCACCTACCGCGAGGCGGTACGCCAGGCGCTGCGGGAGGCACTCGCGAGCGACGAGCGGGTGTTCCTGATGGGCGAGGACGTCGGCGCCTACGGCGGCGCCTACGCCTGCTCGCTCGGGCTCGTCGACGAGTTCGGCACGGAGCGGGTGCGCAACACGCCGCTCGCCGAATCCGGGTTCACCGGCGCCGGGATCGGCGCCGCGCTCGGCGGCATGCGGCCGATCGTCGAGATCATGACGGTGAACTTCGCCTTGCTCGCCCTCGACCAGATCGTGAACACGGCGGCGACGCTGCGGCACATGTCCGGCGGCCAGGTCTCGGTGCCGCTGGTGATCCGGATGGCGACCGGCGCGGGTCGCCAGCTCGCCGCGCAGCACTCCCACAGCCTCGAGAACTGGTTCGCCCACGTGCCCGGCATCCGCGTCGTCTCGCCGTCGACGATCCCGGACGCCCGCGGCATGCTGAAGAGCGCCCTCGCCGACCCCGACC
Organism: Pleomorphomonas sp.; assembly: GCA_041687675.1. Taxonomy (GTDB): domain Bacteria; phylum Pseudomonadota; class Alphaproteobacteria; order Rhizobiales; family Pleomorphomonadaceae; genus JAWLBM01. The sequence continues at coordinate 104,372 of JAWLBM010000008.1, forward strand.
CGGTCATCATCATGGAGCACGCCATGCTCTACAACGAGGAGGGCGAGCTGGAGGACGCCGAGGACCACGCCGTCGACCTCGACCGGGCGGCCGTCCGCCGGCCGGGCGAGCAGGCGACCATCGTCACCTACAGCGCCGGGGTGAAGAAGGCGCTCGAGGCGGCCGGGCGTCTGGCCGACGAGGGGATCTCCGCCGAGGTGATCGACCTTCGCAGCCTGCGCCCGCTCGACGACGAGACGGTCATGGCCTCGGTGCGCCGCACCCACCGGGCGGTGATCGTCGACGAGGGATGGCGGACCGGCAGCCTCGCCGCGGAGGTGGCGACCCGCATCCACGAGCAGGCCTTCTACGACCTCGACGCCCCGGTCGAGCGCGTCTGCACGGCCGAGGTGCCGATCCCCTACCCGCGCCACCTCGAGCAGGCGGCGCTGCCGCAGCCGGAGGGGATCGTCGCCGCGGTGAAGAGGACGCTGCGGCGATGACCCCCTTCACCATGCCCTCGCTCGGCGCCGACATGGACGCCGGCACGCTGGTGGAATGGACCCGCCGGCCGGGGGACCCGGTGAGGCGGGGCGACGTCGTCGCGGTGGTCGAGACCCAGAAGGGGGCGATCGAGATCGAGGTGTTCCACGACGGCACCCTCGGCCGCACGCTGGTCGCGCCGGGGGAGAAGGTGCCCGTCGGCACGGTGCTCGCCGAGATCCTCGGCCCCGGCGAGCCGATGCCGGCCGAGGCGTCGCAATCGCCGGCCCCCGCCGCAGCCGCGGAGCCCGGGCACGCACCGGAGCCGCCCCCGGCCGAGGCGCCGCCCGCGACGCGGGTCGAGCCGGCGGCCGCGCCCCCGGCCCCAGCCGCCCCGACGCCAGCGCCATCCGCCGCGGGCCGGGTCGTCGCGACCCCCGCCGCGCGGCGACGGGCCGGGGAGGCCGGGATCGACCTCGCGGCCGTGCCGCCCGGGCCCGGCGGGGTGATCGGCCTTGCCGAGGTCGAGGCCGTCGCCGGCCGCCCTCCGTCCGCGCCGGCCGGCGGCGAGACGCCCCGCGAAGCGCGGCGCGGCGGCCCCGACCTTTCCGGGATGCGCAAGGCCATCGCCGCGGCGCTGGCGCGGTCGCACCGGGAGATCCCGCCCTACTGGGGGAGCCGCACGATCGACGTCACCGACCTCTACGCCTGGCTGGAAAGGCGCAACGCCGAGCGCCCGGTCGCGGAGCGGATCCTGTTCGCCGCGCCGCTGATCCGCGCCGTCGCCCGCGCCCTGAAGGAGAGCCCGGGGCTCAACGGGCACCTCGCGGAGGACGGCTTCCGCCCGGCCGAGGCGGTGCACCTCGGCATCGGCACGGCGCTGCGCGGCGGCGGGCTCGTCGCCCCGGCGCTGCACGACGCCGACCGTCTGGACGTCGCCGGGGTGATGGCCGCCCTTTCGGACCTCGTGCCGCGCGCCCGGGCGGGGCGGCTGCGGTCGTCCGAGATGACCGACGCGACCGCGACCCTGTCCAGCCTCGGCGAGGACACCTCCGACAGCCTGATGCCGCTCATCTACCCGCCGCAGGTGGCGATCGTCGGCTGCGGCGGCCCGGTGCGCCGGCCATGGGTGGTGGACGGGGAGATCGTCGTCCGCCGGGTGATGACCGTCACCGTCGGCGGCGACCACCGGGTCAGCGACGGTCGCCTCGCCGACCGCTTCCTCGCCCGCCTCGAAACCGTGATCAAGGAGCCCGACGCGCCATGACCGATGAGGAGCTGATGCGCATCGTCCAGGAGACCCTCGTCTCCGTCGCCCCCGACCTCGAGGGCGAGACCTTCGACCCTGACGCGACCTTCCGCGACCAGTTCGAGATCGACTCGATGGACTACCTCAATTTCATCGTCGGCCTGTCCAAGCGGACCGGGCTGGAGATCCCGGAATCCGCCTATCCGGACCTGCAGACCCCGGCCGAGGTGGTGCGCTGGCTGCGCGGCCACAGGGCCGAAGCCTGAGGCGTCAGCCCCAGCGCTGCGTCGTGGCGGCCTGGAGCGCGGCGATGGCCCCGGAGGGCACGGCGTCCGACTCGGTCGGCGGCTCGTAGCCGACCAGCCGCGCCAGCCGCGGCTCGTCGTGGATCTCGACGACGCCGTCGTGCATGGTGACGAGGCCGGCGTCGCGGAGCTGGCGAAGGGTCCGGTTGACGTGGATTCCGGTGAGCCCGAGGGCGTCGGCGAGAAGCTGCTGGGTCAGCGGGCAGCGGTAGGAGGTCCGGGTGCCGAGGCCCGCCCGCGCCAGCCGGTGCTTGAGCTCGAGCAGCAGGTGTCCGAGCCGATCGACGGCGGTGCGGCGAGCCACATCGACCAGGCGCTCGGTGAGCAGTTCGTGCGAGCGCGCCGCCGTGGCGCAGAGCGCGACGGCCGCGTCCGGCGAGGCGCGGAGGAGGCCGGCGAGGCTGCCGGCGGACATCTGGCGGACGATCGAGGGCGCGGCGGTCGCGGCCTGCAGGTCGCGGTGGCCGGAGAGGAGCCCGTGCAGGCCGAGCATGTCGCCGGCGACGGCGATCTCCACCACCTGCCGCGATCCGTCCTGCAGGATCTTGTAGGTATAGGCCCAGCCTTCGACGATCAGGAAGGCTCGCCGCCCGCACGGACCGTCGAAGTCGAGCTCGCGCCGCGCCTCGACCACATGGGGCGGGCCGAAACCGGCTTCGATGGACGCCAGGACGGGCCCGTCCTGCCGCACCAGGATCTGCGGCAGGCTGTTGAACGGCTGCGGAAACGACATGGTGCACCTCCGGTGCCGCCGACCGACCGTGTCACCGGTTCCTTGCGGCGTCGATGTCGTAGGTCATTGCAACTTTCGGCCGCCCGGATCCGCCATCTCCACCCCGGGACCCCGCGGCCTCCCGGCTGCATGTTCCCTCGGCGGCCATCCAATCCGACCTAAAACACAGTGTCGTTGCGATATATCAATCTGCTCGGCTGGTTTCCGTTCCGGACGGGCGCCGTTTGCGAGCGATGCGACGCCGCTTCGGCCGTGCGGAGCGGGCCGGCAGGGCGGATCCGCGGGTCGTCCGCCCGTCTCGAAGCGATGCCATCCGACGAGGCCCGGCGCTTGAAACGGCCCCGCGCGCAGGCGACAACGGCCAGGGACATCGGGACGGATCGGGCGACGCCCCGCTCCGCGGCCGCAGGCGACAGGAGAGCCGGATGAGCCGGCGCGGCGACATCGAGACGGCGCTGAGGGCGCTCGCGCCCCGGCTGCCGGCGCACGAGTTCGCGGTGGTGGCCGACCGCGCGCTGGACAGCGCCGGCCTTGCCCGCGCCGCGCCGCCGACGGCGGCCTGGCTGGCGCTCGTCGCCTATGCGCGCCATGTCTTCACCGACTACGACCTCCTGCTGGAGGAGGGCTACGACCGGGACAGCGCCCGCCATTTCGTGCTCGACGACATGGCCGAGGTGCTCGCCGGCTGGGGCGTCCGCGGCCGGATCGGCGCCGACGACGGAGGGGAGGACGAGCCATGACCCGGCAAGGCGGCGACAGCGGCGGAACCGTGATCCGCGAGAGCCGGCCCGCGGACCTTCCGGCCCTCGAGGCGCTCTACCCGGCCGCCTTCCCGGAGGAGGACCTCCTGCCGCTCGTCCGCGACCTCCTCCGGCAGGAGGCGGGGGTCCTCTCGCTAGTGGCCGCCGCCGGCGGAGTGCCGGTGGGCCACGTCGTGTTCACCCGCGGCGACCTCGCCGGCGCTCCCGGCGTGGTCGCCCTCCTGGGGCCGCTCGCGGTCGCCCCGGACCGGCAGGGGCGCGGGATCGCCGGCGACCTCGTCCGGGAGGGCCTCAGGCGCCTCCGGGCCGACGGCGTCCGCCAGGTGAACGTCCTCGGCGATCCCGCCTACTACGGCCGCTTCGGCTTCGCGCCGGACCGCACCGTGCTGCCGCCCTGTCCGCTTCCGGAGGACTGGAGCGAGGCCTGGCAACGGCTCAGCCTCGGCGATGGCGGACCGCTGCCCGGCGGCAGGCTGGAGCTCCCGCCGCCCTGGCGCAATCCGGCGCTCTGGCAGCCCTGAGCCATGCGGTCGCCGGCGCCGCGGCGGCCTTTCGCACATGAACGGCGGATGAACGGCCGATTCAGGCGAGGTGCACCGCCCGTGGCGCAATCTTGTCGCCATGATGTCGGAACCGGGGACACAGCCAGGAGGACCGACGATGTCGCGGAGCACGATCGCCGCCGCGGTGCTCGCCCTCGCCGCCTTTCTGCTCGCCGGGCTGATCGCCTCGGCCTCGGCGGGCTGGCGCGTGTCCGGGACCACGCCGGGCTCGGTGCTGACCCCCGTCGAGATGACCGCCGGCGCCGGCGCGGCGGCCGCCTGGACCGGAGCGCCCGCCCGCCTCGACTGAAGTGCGGAACGGGACGAAAAAGGGCGGCTCGCGGGCCGCCCCTTCAGTTCAATTTCCGGCAGACCCCTCAGCGCTCGATCTGGCCGACGTCGCGGACGGCGCCCCTGGCGGCGCTGGTGGTCATCGCGGCATAGGCGCGGAGCGCGGGGGTCACCTTGCGCGGGCGCGGCTCGGCGGGCTTCCAGCCGTCGCGGCCCATCGCCTCGCGGGCGGCGCGGCGCTCGGCCAGCACGGCGGCCGGCACGTCGACCCGGATCACCCGCTCGGGGATGTCGATGACGATGGTGTCGCCCTCCTCGACGAGGCCGATGGCGCCGCCCTCGGCCGCCTCGGGGGAGACGTGGCCGATGGAAAGGCCCGAGGTGCCGCCGGAGAAGCGGCCGTCGGTGACCAGCGCGCAGGCCTTCCCCAGCCCCTTCGACTTCAGGTAGCTGGTCGGGTAGAGCATCTCCTGCATGCCGGGGCCGCCCTTCGGGCCCTCGTAGCGGATCAGCACCACGTCGCCGGCCTTCACCCTGCCGCCGAGGATGCCCTTCACCGCCGCGTCCTGGCTCTCGAAGATGCGCGCCGGGCCGGTGAACTTCAGGATCGTTTCGTCGACGCCGGCCGTCTTCACGATGCAGCCGTCCTCGGCGAGGTTGCCGTAGAGCACCGCGAGGCCGCCGTCCCTGGAGAAGGCGTGCTCGACCGAGCGGATCGCCCCCGCTTCGCGGTCGAGGTCGAGGTCGTCCCAGCGGCGCTCCTGGCTGAAGGCGGTCTGGCTCGGCACGCCGCCCGGCGCCGCCCGGTAGAAGGTGCGCACGGTCTCGGAGTTGGTGCGCGAGATGTCCCAGCGGTCCAGCGCGTCCCTCATCGTGGCCGAGTGGACGGTGGGAAGGTCGCCGTGGATCAGCCCGGCGCGCTCCAGCTCGCCGAGGATCGCCATGATGCCGCCGGCGCGGTGGACGTCCTCCATGTGGACGTTGGCGACCGAGGGCGCGACCTTGCACAGCACCGGCACCCGGCGCGACAGCCGGTCGATGTCCTTCATCTGGAAGTCGACGCCGGCCTCGTGGGCGGCGGCGAGGAGGTGCAGCACCGTGTTGGTCGACCCGCCCATGGCGATGTCGAGGGTCATCGCGTTCTCGAACGCCGCGAAGCTGGCGATCGAGCGGGGCAGCACGCTGGCGTCGTCCTGCTCGTACCAGCGGCGGGCGAGGTCGACGACGAGGTGGCCGGCCTCGACGAACAGCCGGCGGCGGTCGGCGTGGGTGGCGAGCGTCGAGCCGTTGCCGGGCAGCGACAGGCCGAGCGCCTCGGTGAGGCAGTTCATCGAGTTGGCGGTGAACATGCCCGAGCAGGAGCCGCAGGTCGGGCAGGCCGAGCGCTCGATGGCCTTCAGGTCCTCCTCGGGGATCGCCTCGTCGGCGGCGGCGACCATGGCGTCGACGAGGTCGAGCTTGCGCGCCGCGCCGGTGGACAGAACCACCTTGCCGGCCTCCATCGGGCCGCCGGAGACGAACACCACCGGGATGTTCAGGCGCATCGCCGCCATCAGCATGCCGGGGGTGATCTTGTCGCAGTTGGAGATGCAGACCATGGCGTCGGCGCAGTGCGCGTTGACCATGTACTCGACGCTGTCGGCGATCAGGTCGCGCGAGGGCAGCGAGTAGAGCATGCCGTCGTGGCCCATCGCGATGCCGTCGTCGACCGCGATGGTGTTGAACTCCTTGGCGACGCCGCCGGCCTTTTCGATCTCGCGGGCGACCAGCTGGCCGAGGTCCTTCAGATGGACGTGGCCCGGCACGAACTGGGTGAAGGAGTTCACCACCGCGATGATCGGCTTGCCGAAGTCCTCGTCCTTCATGCCCGTCGCGCGCCAGAGGCCGCGGGCGCCGGCCATGTTGCGTCCGTGGGTGGTCGTGCGCGAGCGGTAGGCGGGCATCCGGATCAACTCCCTCGAAGACAGGAAGCCCGTCATATCGGCAGGGCGCGGGCCACCGCAAGTCCCGCGGCCGCGCAATTCGCCCCGCACGAGGCCGCGGCCGCCGGGTCAATCCGGCCCAGCGGGGGCGGGCGGGACCCGGGCGCGGGGAACCGCGGCGGGGAACAAGGGGGCCGGCCGGCGGGCTTCCTCCCGGGCGGGGGCGCAGGACCGGCCGCGCGATACCGCGGATCCGATGACGTGAATCGACACTACGACGAAGCATATCGGCTGAATCGCAGCTAACCGGCATGAAATTCGTCGCATCGAATCTGCCGTCTTGACGAGATCGGCGGCATCCTTGGGGCAGGAGACATTCGAGGAGGGTTTCACATGCGGGACATCGTGGTCGTCGGGGCGGGCAAGATCGGCTCCACCATCGCGGACATGCTGGCCGCCAGCGGCGACTACCGGGTCACCGTGGCCGACCGTTCGCGCGAGCAGCTGGACCGGATGGAGACGGGCCCGGGCGTCGAGCGGGCGGTCGTCGACATCGAGGACAACCGCGGCCTCGTCCGGCTGATCTCCGGCGCCTGGGCGGTGCTGTCGGCGGCCCCGTTCAACCTCACCATCCGCGTCGCCGAGGCGGCCAAGGCGGCCGGCGCCAACTATCTCGACCTCACCGAGGACGTCGCCACCACCCGCCGGGTGAAGGAACTCGCCCGCGGCGCCGACACCGCCTTCGTCCCCCAGTGCGGCCTCGCGCCGGGCTTCATCTCCATCGTCGCCGCCGACCTCGCCCGCCGCTTCGACACGGTGGACAGCCTGCGCATGCGGGTCGGCGCGCTGCCGCAGTTCCCGTCCAACGCGCTCAACTACAATCTCACCTGGTCGACGGACGGCGTCATCAACGAGTACTGCGAGCCCTGCGAGGCGATCGTCAACGGCGAGCTCCGCGAGGTGTCGCCGCTGGAGGAGCGCGAGGAGTTCTCCCTCGACGGCGTCGCCTACGAGGCGTTCAACACCTCCGGCGGCCTCGGCACCCTCTGCGAGACGCTGAAGGGCGAGGTGCGCACGCTCAACTACAAGACCATCCGCTATCCCGGCCACGCGGCGATCATGAAGGCGCTGCTCAACGACCTGCGCCTGCGCGACCGCCGCGACGTGCTGAAGGACATTCTCGAGCAGGCCGTGCCGACCACGCTTCAGGACGTGGTGATCGTGTTCGTCACCGTCAGCGGCACCCGGGCGGGACGGCTGGTCCAGGAGACCTACGCCAACAAGGTCTATTCGCGGCCGATCGGCGGGGTGATGCACTCGGCGATCCAGGTCACCACCGCCGCCGGCATCTGCGGCGTGCTCGACCTTCTCGCCGAGGGCCGGATCCCGCGGACCGGCCTGGTGCGCCAGGAGGACGTGCCGCTCGCCGCCTTCCTCGCCAACCGCTTCGGCAAGGTCTACGCGGTCGCCGAGCCGGCCGCCGTCGTCGCCGCCTGAGCCTTGCGGATCCGGCTTGACGCGCCCGGCCGGGCGCGTCAGACCTGCCGCGGCCCCGTGCTGACGCGGGGCGCCGGACGGGAGCGGGACCATGGCGATCGACGAGGCCTTCCTTCAGGACCTGCTCGAGCAGGAGCGGCGGCTCACCTTTCCCCGGTTCGACAACGACACCGCCATCGACCTCGGGCTGATGCTGGTCGAGGTCGCCCGCGAGCGCGGCCTGCCGCTCACCATCGGCGTGACCCGCGCCGAGCAGCGGATCTTCCACGTGGCTCTTGCGGGGACCGTGGCGGACAACGACCACTGGGTCGCGCGCAAGTCGGCCGTCGTGATGCGCTTCGGCCACTCCTCCTTCTACGTCGGCCAGTCGACCGCCGCGCGCGGCGTCGGCTTCGAGGAGCGCTACCTGGTCGACCCGCGGGCCTTCGCGCCGCACGGCGGCAGCTTCCCGATCACCGTGGACGGCACCGGCCTGGTCGGCACCGTCACCGTCTCCGGCCTGCCGCAGGCCGAGGACCACGCGCTCGTGGTGGAGGTGCTCGGCCGCTTCCTGCGCGAGCGCTTCGGCAAGGACGTCTGACCGGCGCCGCCAAGCTGAACGACCCGTTCATCCGCCGTTCATCTCTACTTCGGTGAACGGAGAAAAACTTCCCATTCATCGCGGGTTCAGTCGAGCCGGATACTGTAGCGGCCAGGAAAGACCACCAGGCCGCGTTTCCCTCTGCCCGAACTACTCAGGCGATTCGCCTGGACGACTTGGCATCCGGAACGTGATGCGCGGTCGGGGGTTAAGGCGGCAGACGGTTTCCGAGGAGACGACAGATGACACGACTGAAGACCGCCCTGCTCGCGAGCGCCATCCTGCCCGGCATGATGGCGCCCGGCCTCGCCGCGGGCCTCCCCCGCGCCGCGCTCGACCGCCCCTCCGACCTCATCCGGGTGCAGGACGCCCCGGTCGAATGCGGCCCCGGCACCGGAGTGGAGTGCCCGTCCGGCGTCGAGGAGGAACTGAAGAAGCGCAGGAACAACCGCGACGGCCAGGCCGAGGGCCAGGGCCGAGAGCGCGGACAGGAGCGCCGCCGTGACCGGCAGGAACAGCCCGCGGAGAGCGAGCTGCTCGAGCAGTTGCAGCAGGAGCAGGGCGAGGGCCAGGGCCAGGCCGGCGAGCAGCAGCGCCGCCGCGAGGAGCGCCGCGAGCGCCGCGCTGAGGAGCGCCGGCAGCAGGAGGAGCAGCAGCAGCAGCAGGCCGAGGAGCAGCAGCGCCAGGCCGAGGAGCAGCAGCGCCAGGCCGAGGAGCAGCAGCAGCAGGCCGAGGAGGAGCAGCAGCGCCTCGCCGACGAGCTTCTCCGCGAGCAGCAGCAGCAAGCCGAGGAGCAGCAGCGCCAGGCCGAGGAGCTTCTCCGCCAGCAGGAGGAGGAGCAGCGCCGCGCCGAGGAGCAGCAGCAGCAACAGGCCGAGGAGGAGCAGCGCCAGGCCGAGGAGCTTCTTCGCCAGCAGGAGGAGGAGCAGCGCCGCGCCGAGGAGCAGCGCCAGGCGGAGGAAGAGCAGCGCCGCGCCGAGGAGCAGCAGGCCGAGGAGGAGCAGCGCTCCGCCGAGGAAGAGCTGACCGAGGAGCAGCAGCGCCGCCGCCAGGAGCGCCGCGAGCGCCGCGCCGAGGAGCAGCGACAGCAGCAGGAGGAGGAGCAGCGCCAGGCGGACGAACTGCTTCGCCAGCAGCAGCAGGAGGAGCAGCTCCAGCGCACCCGGCAGCCCGGGCTCGGGGAGCAGCTCGAGCAGGAACTGCAGCCGCAGCCGCGCGCCGAGCGCCGGCAGGAGCGTCCCGACGAGGCCCGCCGCGAGCGGGTGGAGCGGCTGCGCGACCAGCGCCGCGAGCGCCGCGAGCGGATCGAGTCGATCCGCGACGAGGCTCGGGAGGAAGGTCGCCGGGAGACGCTGCAGGACCTCCGCGAGCAGCGCCGCGAGCGTCGCGTCGACGGCCGCCTCGTCATCGAGGAGGGCGACGGCCGCGTGATCATCACCCGCCGCAACGGCGACGTGATCATCCGCAACGACGAGAGCGAGCGCATCCGCGAGAACGCCCGGGAGGTCGACGTCACCCGGCTGGCCGGCGGCTTCCAGGAGGTCGTCGTCACCCGCCCGAACGGCGTGCGCGTGATCACCCTCCGCGATCCCGAGGGCCGCGTGATCCGTCGCACCAGGGTGATGCCGAACGGGCAGCGCTACGTGCTGTTCGCCAACGAGCCCGGCTCCTGGGACCGTCCGGAAGACTTCATCGTCACCCTGCCGCCGCCGGTGATCACCATCCCGCGCGACCGCTACATCGTCGAGGCCGAGCAGGCCGCGCCGGGGGTCATCTACGAGACCTTCGCCGCACCACTGGTGCAGCCGGTCGAGCGCCGCTACACCCTCGACCAGGTGGTGAACTCGCAGGACCTTCTCGATCGCATGCGGCGGGTCGACATCGACTCGATCACCTTCGAGACCGGCTCCTGGCGGGTCGACGAGAGCCAGATCGAGGCGCTCGACGCGATCGCCGAATCCGTGCTTCAGATGATTGATGAGAACCCGGACGAGGTGTTCCTCATCGAGGGCCACACCGACGCCGTCGGCTCCGACCTCGACAACCTGACGCTGTCGGACCGTCGCGCCGAGGAGATCGCCTACCTGCTCACCGAGTACTACGACGTGCCGGCGGAGAACCTGACCACCAAGGGCTACGGCGAGCGCTACCTGAAGGTGCCGACGGAGGGTCCCTCGCGGGAGAACCGCCGCGTCACCATGCGCCGGATCACGCCGCTGCTGGAGACCGCGGACGTCCGCTGACGCCGATCGGCCGGGACGGGCGCCCGGCGTGGACCAAAGGAGGCGGGGGATCGCAAGATTCCCCGCCTTCGGCCGTTCAGGGCCGGCGACACCATCCCGTAAGCCGATGGAGGACCGACGGGCCAGATCCTGCCGCCGCCCCAAGGGCTCCGCTCGCGGCGAAGCCGGCCCGGATGCCCGGACGGTGGCCTCGAAGGGCCGCTTCGTGACGCGCGGCGATACATATCATATTACCTACCTATGCGGTAACTTCGCCGTTTCAGGGCCGATTCCAGCAAAATTCGGGTCGGAATCGGTCCTTCCGGACAGATATGCACATTGCATGCGTTGCAACGCTCAGGCTCGTTCCAGCACGGCGACGTGGAGGGTGCTCCGCACCTCGAAGCCGAGGGTCCGGTACAGCCGCAATGCCCCCTCGTTGGTCGAGTAGGCGTGCAGGTACGGCGTCTCCCCGCGGGCGAGGACACCCTCGACGACCGCACGGCAGAGGGCGCCTGCAAGACCGCGGCCGCGGAAGTCGGGATGGGTGCAGACGCCGCTCACCTCCGTGAAGCCCGGCTGCTTCAGCCGCTCGCCGGCCATGGCGACCAGCCGTCCATCGAGCCTGACGCCATAGAAGTCGCCGAGGGCCGGGGTGCGGGCGAGATAGGGCCCGGGGTTGGTCAGGTCCGCAAGCGCCAGCATGTCCGGCCGGTCCGCCTCTCCGAGCCGGGCGATCTCCACCCCGGCGGCTTGCGGCGCCGACCCCGTGCCTCGATAGACCATCTGCGCGGCGGTGGTCGCGTGGACGATCCTGATCCCGGGCGAAGCCGCGATCGGATTGACCTGGGGCACCACGACCCGGCGGTCCGCCGGCAGGATCGCGGCCAGGGCGGAGAGGCTCGCCGGGGTGTCGTCTGCGGTTCCGGCCAGCGGGCTCACGTCGTCCTCGAACCGCAGGGCGCCGTCCGAGCCGACGGCGAAGGCCGCGTGCCGGCTCGACAGCGAACTGAAGGCCGGCCTGTCGAGACTGTGCTCAGCCATGGTCGTCGTCCCCGTCCGCCCCGCGGCATCGACTGGCCAGCGTGGCCTCCGCAAGGGCATCCTCCAGATGGTCCAGGTGGTCGAGGAGGCTGCCGGTCCGGCCGGCCAAGATCCCGCGAAGCGCCGCGTCCACCCTCGGCCAGACCCGCTCCCGTCCGTCGCGCACCACCGACCGGCCGAGTTCGGTGAGGTCCACGTGGCGGGTCCGCCGGTCCTTCGCGCCGCTCCGCACGACGACCACCCCGAGATCCGCCAGTTGCCCCACCGTCCGCGTCACTCCGGGCTGGGCGAGCCCGAGCGCGGCCGAGAGTTCCCCGATCGGCAGCGGGCCGTTCTCCTCGATCGCGGCGAGAAGCGGGTAATGGCTGGCCTGGACCGGGACGGGCCGCTCGTCCATCAGCCGCTGCACCTCCGACTGCAGCCGCTCGCCGAGCCGGCGGAACCTGGTGCCGAGCGTCAGGTAGCCATTCCGGCGGACGATGTCATCGACCATGCCCCGGCTCCTCAAACTACATAACACGTTATGTTATCTCCTGCGGCGCGCGCTGGCAAGCGGGGATCGCCCCGGCCGGGGCGGGGACTTGCCCGCCCCGCGTCGTTCACCGGGAATGAACAGTCCGTCCTCTGATCCCGGAGTTTGTCTTTGCCACGTCGCGCCCGATATTCTCGCCTGAAGGTCGCCGCCCCGGCGCGCGACCCCTGTCCGGATCCCGGAGGATCGACCCCATGGACCTCGCCCTCGGCGGCATCCACCACCTGACCGCCATCACGGCCGACGCGGCCGCGAACCACGACTTCTATACCCGCGTGCTGGGGCTCAGGATGGTCAAGAAGACCGTCAACCAGGACGACACCAGCGCCTACCACCTGTTCTACGGCGACGGGGCGGCGACCCCCGGCTCAGACATCACCTTCTTCGAATGGCCGGTCCCGCCGGCGCGGCGCGGGTCGCGCTCGGTGAGCCGCACCGCCTTCCGCGTCGAGAGCGCGAGCCTTGCCTGGTGGCGCGACCACCTCAGGGCGGCCGGCGTCTCGGCGGGCGACGTCCGCGTCATCGACGGGCGGGCCTCGCTCGCCTTCGAGGATCCCGAGGGCCAGCGGCTGATGCTGGTCGCCGACGACGGGGCGGAGGCGCACCCCTGGGAGCGCGCGCCGGTGCCGGCCGAGCACCAGGTCAAGGGCCTCGGCCCGATCACCCTGACCGTGCCCGACATCGGCCCGACGGCCGCGGTGCTCACCCATGTGATGAACATGCGGCCGGCGCGCGAGTACAAGTCGCCCTGGGCGGTCGGCAAGCCGGTCGTCGTCTTCGAGATGGGCGAGGGCGGCGCGGCGGCGGAACTGCACGTGACCGTCGACCCCGACGCGCCGGTGGCGCGGGAGGGCGCCGGCGGCGTCCACCACGTCGCCTTCCGCACGCCGGGCTACGAGAGCCTCGCCGCCTGGACCGAGCGGGTCCGCGGCTTCCGGGTGCCCTCCTCCGGCGAGGTGGAGCGCTACTACTTCCGCTCGCTCTACTTCCGCGAGCCGAACGGCGTCCTCTTCGAGATCGCCACCGACATCCCCGGCTTCGCCGCCGACGAGCCGATGGAGACCCTCGGCGAGACCCTGTCGCTGCCGCCTTTCCTCGAGCCCAGGCGCGCCGGCATCGAGGCCGGCCTGAAGCCGCTCTGACCGGAGCCGACACCCATGCAGATCCGCGAGACCAGCGCAGGCGGCCCCCATGCGGGGCAGCCCGTCTACGCCGCCGGGGCGCCGCTCGACGGCGCCCGCGCCGCCATGGTGATGATCCACGGCCGGGGCGGCAGCGCGCCGGACATCCTGTCGCTGTCGGAAAGCCTCGAGGCCCCCGGCCTCGCCTTCCTCGCCCCCCAGGCCGCCGGCAGCACCTGGTATCCGCACCGCTTCATCGAGCCGACGCGCATGAACGAGCCGCACCTCTCCGGGGCGCTCGAGACCGTCCGCGACCTCGTCGCGGCCATCGAGGCGGCCGGCGTGCCGGCTGAGCGGATCCTCGTGCTCGGCTTCAGCCAGGGCGCCTGTCTCGCCACCGAGTTCGCGGTGCGCTTCCCGCGCCGCTACGGCGGGGTGGTCGGGCTCTCCGGCGGGCTGATCGGCAGCGACGGCGAGGTCGCCGTCCGCGCCGGCGACCTCGCCGGCATGCCGGTGATCCTCGGCTGCAGCGACGTGGACTTCCACATCCCGCTCGCCCGGGTGAGGGAGACCACCCGCGTGCTGACGGAGATGGGCGCGGAGGTCGCCGAGACGATCTATCCCGGCATGGGCCACGGCATCGTCGAGGACGAGGTGCGGCAGGTGCAGGCGCTGGTACGCCGCGTCCTCGCCGGCTGAGCTAGCGCTCCGGCGTCACCACTTCGACGCCGTGGGCCGAGAGCGCCTCGGCGAGATCGGGCGGCGGCGGCCGGTCGGTCACCAGCTGGTCGATCTCCTCGAAGCCGCAGACCTTGACGAGGGCGCTTCGGCCGAACTTCGAGGCGTCGGTCACGACCAGCCGCCGTTCGCCGCAGGCGAGCACCTCGCGCCCGAACTCCGCCTCGGCGAGGTCGAAGTTCATTGCGCCCGCCCGGGCGTCGACCGCCCCGATCGACACGATCGCATGGCGCACCTTGAACCGGCGCACGAACTCCACCGCCGCGGCGCCGAAGGCGGCGCCGTTGTCGGCGCGAAGCTGCCCGCCGGCCATGAACACCGTGTTGTCGTTGACGATCGCCAGCGTCCGCGCGATGTCGGAGGAGTTGGTGACGATGGTGAGGCCGCGGCGGGCGAGCAGGGCCCGGGCGACGTAGGAGGTGGTCGTCCCGGTGTCGAGCATGACGCTGTCGCCGTCCGACACCTGCGCGGCCACCAGCGCCGCGATCGCCCGCTTGGCCGCCTCGTGCTCGCGCATCCGCCGCTCGAACGGCGCCTCGCCGCGGCGGGGCGAGAGGCTCGCGCGGCCGTGCGTCTTCACCACCTCGCCGGCGTCGGCGAGGCCGCGCAGGTCGCGCCGCACCGTCTCGGTCGAGACGCCGAGCCGGCGGGCGAGCTCGCTCACCGACAGAGCGCCGCCGGCGGCGAGCGCCTCCAGGATCTCCGACCGCCTCGACGGTCCCGCCATGCGGCGCCTCCTCGCCCCTCCGGCCGGCCTGCTGCAGCGCGGCTGACCGGATTTTGTGCGCTCGGGGTGAAAATAGCGCCGGTCCGGGCGCAGTTCCACATAAATACCACATCCAATGCTGCCAATCCTGTTGATTCCATGTTGACACCGGGCGAAGGCGCGGAGGACACTCGCAAGGTGACAAGAACGCGGACCGGGAAAACCCGGCCGAGGGGAACTGCGGGGTGCGTGCCGAACGGGCGGTGCCCCGGCGTTGCGAGCGGGGCGTGGCCGTCTGGCCGAGCCGGTCCGCTGCTTTCAGGGAGACACCGAAGATGACCGTTCACAGAAGCCTGGCCCGGCCCGTTGCCCGAGTGGCGCTCGGCCTCGGGCTGGCGACGGCCGCGCTCGCCCCGGTCGGGGCCTTCGCCGAGCCAGAATCCGCCGAACCGATCAAGCTCACCCTGCACGACTGGACCGGCCAGCTGATCACCACCCGGATCATGGGCGAGGTGCTGGAGAAGGCCGGCTACAACGTCGAATACGTGCAGGCCGACTACCTCGCCCAGTTCGCCGGCCTGAAGACCGGCGACCTCCACGTCGCCATGGAGATCTGGGAGACCACCGGCCGCGAGGCGATGGACGAGGCGACCGCGACCGGCGATGTGGAGAACCTCGGCGAAACCGGCATGCAGGCCATCGAGGAGTGGTGGTACCCGATCTACATGAAGGACCGCTGCCCGGGCCTTCCGGACTGGAACGCGCTGAACGCGTGCGCCGAGCTGTTCTCGACGCCGGAGACGGCGCCGAAGGGCCGCTATCTCGGCGGCCCGGTCACCTGGGGCGGCTTCGACGAGGAGCGGGTCGATGGCCTCGGCCTCGACTACGAGGTGGTCCACGCCGGCACCGACGCGGCCCTGTTCGCCGAGCTCGAATCGGCCATCCAGCGGGAGGCGCCGGTGCTGCTCTGGGTCTACGCCCCGCACTGGGCGCCGGCGAAGTACAAGGGCGAGTGGGTCGAGTTCCCGGCCTACGAGCCGGCCTGCTACACCGATCCCGCCTGGGGCCAGAACCCCGACGCCACCCACGACTGCGGCAAGCCGCGCGGGCCGATCTGGAAGGTCGCCTGGTCGGGCGTCAAGGACAAGTGGCCGGGCGCCCACGAGGCCATCCAGGCATTCAGCGTCGACAACGACGAGATGGGCGCGATGATCACCAAGGTGGACCTCGAGGGGGGCACCGTGGAGGCGGTCGTCGACGAGTGGATGGCCGCCAACGAGGGCCGCTGGTCGGAGTGGATCAAGTAGGGGGCGCAACCGGGCCCGGCGGAGCGCGCGCCGCCCGCCGGGCCCTCGTCCCTCCCGCCCCCGCCGATCGGCACCCGTGACAGGCCGGAACCGATGAGTCTATCCGAACCCGCCGCCGCGCGCCCCGCGGAGACCGCCGCCGTGCGCCGACCGATGCTCGAGGCCCGCGGCCTGTGGAAGCTCTACGGCCCCGCCGGGGCCGACCTCGCCGGCCTCGCCCGCGCCGGGGTCGCGGCCGAGCGGCTGAAGGCGGAGGGCGTCGTCGGCGCGGTGCGCGCGGTCGACCTCGAGGTCCGCTCCGGCGAGATCTTCGTGATCATGGGCCTGTCGGGGTCCGGCAAGTCGACCCTGGTCCGGCTCCTGTCGCGGCTGGTCGAGCCCACCGCGGGCGAAGTGGTCTTCGACGGGCGCGACCTCGTCGCGCTCGGCCCGAAGGAGCTGATCGAGGTGCGCCGGCACCGGATGGGCATGGTGTTCCAGAACTTCGCGCTGCTGCCGCACAAGACCGCGCTCGACAACGTCGCCTTCCCGCTCGAGGTGCAGGGCGCCCCGCGCGCGGCGCGGGAGGCGCGGGCGCGCGAGGTGATCGAGATGGTCGGCCTCGCGGGGCGCGAGCGGTCCTATCCGCGCCAGCTCTCCGGCGGCCAGCAGCAGCGCGTCGGCATCGCCCGGGCGCTGGCGCCCGACCCGGAGCTGCTGTTCCTCGACGAGCCCTTCTCCGCCCTCGACCCGCTGATCCGCCGCGAGATGCAGGACGAGTTCATGAGCCTGCAGGCCCGCCTCGGCAAGACCATCGTCTTCATCACCCACGACTTCGACGAGGCGATCCGCCTCGCCGACCGCATCGCCATCATGAAGGACGGCGCGATCGAGCAGGTCGGGACGCCGGAGGACCTGGTGCTCAGGCCCGCGACCCCCTACGTGGCCGCCTTCACCCGGCAGGTCCCGCCCGGGAAGGTCCGTACGCTCGGCTCGCTGCTGCGTCCGCTGCCCGAGGGCGGCGCGCCGGCCGGGCTTGCCACCGTCGCGGCCGGCGAGCGCGTTGCCGCCGTCGCCGCCCGCTTCGCCGGCGAGGCCGCGCCGCTGCTGGTCATCGGCCGCGACGGCGCTCCCCTCGGCCTCCTCCACCGCGACGACGTCGTCGCGGGCATGCTGAAGGGCTGAGGCCGTGGCCGGCCCGCTCGCCTCCGCCCCGCCGGCGACCGTGGACGCGCCCGCCCCGCCCTCGCGCCGGCTCGTCGGCTGGCTGGCGCTCCTCGTCTTCGCCGCCGCCTTCTCCGTCCTGGCGCGACCGCTCCTGCCGGCCGCCTTCGAGTATCCGAAGGCCTGGGTCGTGCCGGCCCGGCGGTGGATCTCCGCCTTCATGAAGTGGCTGGTGGAGAGCGCAGACCTCGGCCTCTTCACCGTCCGCGAGGCGACGCGGTTCGTCGCCGCCGTGCTGGCGGTGCCCTATGACGCGGTGCTCGCCGCCCTCGCCCACGGCGTCCTCGCCGGGCCGGGCTCC
The DNA here is from genome assembly GCA_041687675.1 of Pleomorphomonas sp. Classification (GTDB taxonomy): domain Bacteria; phylum Pseudomonadota; class Alphaproteobacteria; order Rhizobiales; family Pleomorphomonadaceae; genus JAWLBM01. The sequence goes on from JAWLBM010000008.1 coordinate 121,888, forward strand.
GACGCGGCGGTGATCGTGCCGCCGCTCTCCTGGGTCTCGGTGATCCTCCTCGTCGTCGCGGTCGGCCAGTGGGCCGGCGGGCCGCGGCTGGCGCTGCTCGGCGGGCTCTGCTTCCTCTACCTCGCCGCCTTCGGCCAGTGGGAGCCGGCGATGGTGACGCTCGCCTCGATCGTCGTCGCCGTGCCGATCGGCGTCGCCGGCGGCCTGTTCATCGGCCTCGCCGCCGTCCGCTGGCGCGCCGTCGAGCGGGCGATCTCGCCGGTGCTCGACCTGATGCAGACCGTGCCGGTGTTCGCCTACCTGGTGCCGATCCTGGTCCTCTTCGGCTTCGGGCCGGTGGCGGCGATCCTCGCCACCGTGATCTACGCGATGCCGCCGATGGTGCGCATCACCGTGGTGGGCCTCCGGTCGGTGCCGGCGGAGGTGGCCGAACTCGGCCGGATGATCGGCTGCACGCGCCGGCAGATGACCTGGCGGGTGATGGTGCCGGCGGCGCTGCCGCAACTGATGGTCGGCGTCAACCAGGTGATCATGCTGTCGCTCAACATGGTCATCATCGCCTCGATGATCGGCGCCGGCGGCCTCGGCTACGACGTGCTGACGGCGCTGCGCCGGCTCGACATCGGCGGCGGCCTCGAGGCCGGCGTCGCCATCGTCGTGCTGGCCGTCGCCCTCGACCGGCTGAGCCAGGCGGCGGCGGTGCGGGAGGCGCGGGTGATCACCGGCGAGGCCTCGCATCCCTTCCGCGACCCGGTCGTGGTCGGCGCCGTGGCGCTGGCCTTCCTCGCCGCCCTCGCCGGCCTGTTCGTGCCGGCGGTCGCCGCCTATCCGCAGGCCTGGACCCTCACCACCGGCGAGATCTGGTCCGACGCCATCGGCTGGATCAACGTCCACTTCTTCGACGCCCTGGAGGCGGTCAAGACGACGATGCTGCTGTGGGTGCTGATCCCGGTGAAGCGCTTCCTGATCGAGCTGCCCTGGGCGGTGGTGGTGCTGCTCGTCGCCGCCGCCGGCTGGACGCTCGGCGGCCTCCGCCTCGCCGCCCTGACCGGCGTCCTCTCCTTCCTGATCGTCGCCGTCGGCCTCTACGAGGAGGCGATGACCACCGTCTACCTCTGCGGCGTGTCGGTGGCGATCGCCGCGCTGATCGGCATCCCGATCGGCGTCGCCTCGAGCACCCGGCCGCGGCTCTGGGCGGTGGTGCGGGTGGTGATCGACACCCTGCAGACGCTGCCCTCCTTCGTCTACCTGATCCCGGTGGTGATGCTGTTCCGCGTCGGCGACTTCACCGCGATGATCGCCATCGTCGCCTATGCGGTGGTGCCGGCGATCCGCTACACGGCCGCCGGGCTGATGCGGGTGGACCCGCAGATGATCGAGGCCGGCATCGCCTCCGGCTGCACCCCCCGGCAGCTGCTCGCCAAGGTGAAGCTCCGCCTCGCCCTGCCGGAGATCATGCTCGGCCTCAACCAGACCGTGATGCTCGCCCTCTCCATGCTGGTGATCACCGCCCTCGTCGGCACCCGCGACCTCGGCCAGGAGGTCTACATCGGGCTCACCAAGGCGGACGTCGGCCGCGGCGTCGTCGCCGGCCTCGCGGTCGCCTTCATCGCCATCATCGCCGACCGCCTGATCACCGCGGCCGCGACGCGGGACCGGCGGGACAGCCGCGGAGGAACCGCATGACCGACGTGCAGGACCGCATCCGGGCGCTGCCGCTCTGGCGGGGGCCGGTGACCGTCGAGCCACTCGCCGGCGGCCTGACCAACGCCAACTTCGCCGCCTCGGACGGGCGACGCCGGCTGATGGTGCGGATCGGCGAGGACCTGCCGTTCCACCATGTCTTCCGCGACCTGGAGGTCGCCGCGAGCCGCGCCGCAAACGCGGCCGGCGTCGCCCCCGCGGTGATCCACGCCGAGCCCGGGCTGACCGTCTTCGAGTTTCTCGAGGCGCGCACCTACGGGATCGCGGACGTGAAGGCCAACCGCCTGCGGCTCGCCGAGGTGCTGAAGCGGGTCCATCGCGACGTCGCCGCCCATGTCACCGGCCGGCCGGCCTTCTTCTGGGTGTTCCACGTCATCCGGGACTACGGGGCCCGGCTGCTCGCCTCGGGCGGGCGGGGGACCGCCGAGGTGCCGGGCTACCTCGAGGTCGCGCGGCGCCTGGAGGCGGCGCAGGTGCCCTTGCCGGTCGTCTTCGGCCACCACGACCTGCTGCCGGGCAACATCCTCGACGACGGGACGCGGCTCTGGCTGGTCGACTGGGAGTATGGCGGCTACGGCACGCCGATGTTCGACCTCGCCAATCTCTCCGGCAACGCGGATTTCTCGCGGGAGGAGGAAATCGACCTCCTCACCGCCTACTTCGGCGCCGCGCCGGACCCGACGCTCCTGCGCGCCTTCGACGCCATGAAGACCGCCTCCGTTCTGCGCGAGGCCATGTGGAGCATGGTCTCGGAGCGCACCATGAACGCACCCGGCGCCGACTACCCGGCCTGGACCGCAACCAACCTCGAGCGCTACCACGCCGCGCTCGCCGCCTTCGAGGACCGCCACCCATGACCGCCCCCACCGTCCCGAGCCACGCCGAGGTCGTCGTCATCGGCGGCGGCATCATCGGCTGCTCCACGGCCTACCACCTCGCCCGCGACCACAAGGCGGACGTGCTGCTCCTGGAGAGCGGCACGCTCACCAACGGCTCGACCTGGCACGCCGCCGGCCTCGTCGGCCAGCTGCGCACCTCGGCCTCGATCACCCGGCTCCTCAAATACTCCGTCGAGCTCTACGCACGGCTCGAGGCGGAGACCGGGCTCGCCACCGGCTGGAAGCAGAACGGGGGCCTCCGCCTCGCCTGCAACGAGGACCGCTGGATCGAGATCAAGCGCCAGGCCACCACGGCGAAGAGCTTCGGCCTCGAGATGCACCTCCTGTCGCCCGGGGAGGCGCAGGACCTCTGGCCGCTGATGGACGCCTCCGACCTCGTCGGCGCCGCCTTCCTGCCGACCGACGGCCAGGCGAGCCCGTCCGACATCACCCAGTCGCTGGCGAGGGGCGCCCGCATGCACGGAGCCCGCATCGCCGAGCGGGTCGCCGTCACCGGCTTCGAGGTGGAGCGCGGGCGGGTGAGGGCGGTGCTGACCACCGCCGGGCGGATCGGCTGCGACAAGGTCGTCATCGCCGCCGGCATGTGGTCGAAGGCGATCGGCCGGATGGCCGGGGTGTCGGTGCCGCTGCAGCCGGTGCAGCACCAGTACATCCTCACCGAGGCGATACCCGGGGTCACCGCCGACCTGCCGACGCTGCGCGACCCGGACCGCCTCATCTACTTCAAGGAGGAGGTCGGCGGCCTCTCCATGGGCGGCTACGAGACCAACCCGATCGCATGGGCGAGCGACGGGCTGCCGGAGCACTTCGAGTTCCAGCTCCTCGAGGAGAACTGGGACCATTTCGAGCCGCACATGATCCAGGCGATCGAGCGCGTGCCGGCGCTGGCGGAGGCCGGCGTCAAGCAGATGATCAACGGCCCGGAGAGCTTCACGCCGGACGGCAACTTCATGCTCGGCGAGGCGCCGGAGGTGAAGGGCATCTTCGTCGGCTGCGGCTTCAACGCCTTCGGCATCGCCTCGGCCGGCGGAGCCGGCTGGGCGCTGGCCAACTGGGTCACCGCCGGCGAGCAGCCGATGGACCTGTGGGTGGTCGACATCCGCCGCTTCTCCGCCCTCCACCGCGACGACGCCTGGACCTGCGAGCGCACGCTGGAGGCCTATGGCAAGCACTACGCCATCGCCTGGCCGCACGACGAGTACGAGAGCGCCCGGCCGCGCATCGTCTCGCCGCTCTACGAGCGGCTGAAGGCGCGGCGGGCGGTGTTCGGCTCCAAGCTCGGCTGGGAGCGGCCGAACTGGTTCGCGCCCGAGGACGTCGAGCCGCGGGACGTGCCGTCGCAGGGCCGGGCCAACTGGTTCGGCCCGGTCGGCGAGGAGCACCGGGCCTGCCGCGAGAGCGTGGTGCTGTTCGACCAGTCCTCCTTCGCCAAGTTCGAGCTCCGCGGCCGCGACGCCGCCGCGCGGCTCGAATGGATCGCGGCGAACCGGGTGGCGCGCGGGCCGGGGCGGCTCACCTACACGCAGATGCTGAACTCGCGCGGCGGCATCGAGTGCGACCTCACCGTCGCCCAGCTGGCCGACGACCACTTCTACATCGTCACCGGCACCGGCTTCCGCACCCACGACTGCGCCTGGATCCGCGACCACCTCGGCGACGGCGGCGACGTCTCCCTCGAGGACGTCACCGAGGCCTGGGGCACGCTGTCGCTGATGGGACCGCGGGCGCGGGACGTCCTCTCGGCGGTGACGGACGCCGACATGTCCAACGAGGCCGCGCCCTTCGGCTCCGTCCGCGAGATCGTGATCGCCGGCCGCCGCGTGCGGGCGCTCAGGGTCACCTATGTGGGCGAGCTCGGCTGGGAGCTGCACGTTCCGCTCGACGACACCGGCGAGGTGTTCGACGCGCTCGTGGCCGCCGGTGCGCCGCACGGCCTGCGGCCGGCCGGCTACCGGGCGATCGAGTCGCTGCGGCTGGAGAAGGGCTACCGCGCCTGGGGCTCGGACATCACCCCGGGCGACAGCCCGATCGAGGCCGGCCTCGGCTGGGCGGTGAAGCTGAAGTCCAACCTCCCCTTCATGGGCCGCGACGCCTCCGCCGCGATCGCCGCGGCGCCTTTGAAGAAGAAGCTCTTCGGCTTCACCGTCGCCGACCCGGAGGCGGTGCTGGTCGGCCGCGAGACGATTCTCAGGAACGGCGAGCCGGTCGGCTATCTCGCCAGCGGCGGCTGGGGCTACACCGTGGGCGCCGCCATCGGCTACGGCTATCTCCGCCGGGAGGACGGCGTCTCCGACGACTGGGTCGCCGGCGGCAGCTACGCGCTCGACATCGCCAGCCGCATCTTCCCGGCCGAAATCCACGACAAGCCGCTCCATGATCCGGCGATGAGCCGGGTGAAGGCCTGAGGGGGACCCGCCATGGCCTTCGCCGCCACCGAGCACGCCCGCATCGTCGTCATCGGCGGCGGCGCCATCGGCACCGCGCTCGCCTACGCCCTCACCCGCCGCGGCGAGCGCGACGTGCTCGTCCTCGAGAAGGCGCAGCTGACCCACGGCTGCACCTGGCACGCGGCGGGCCTCGTCGGCCAGCTCCGCACCAAGGCGAACCTCACCCGGCTGATGCAGGCCTCCGTCGCCGTCTTCGACCGGCTCGAGGCGGAGACCGGCCAGGCGGTGGACTGGAAGCGCGTCGGCTCGCTCCGCCTCGCCTCCTCCGAGGCGCGCTGGGCGGAGATCCGCCGGACGATGACCATCGCCCGCGGCTTCGGCTTCGAGGCCCATGCGCTCTCGGCGCAGGAGGCGGCGGAGATGTTCCCCTTCATCACCGGGGACGGCATCGTCGGCGCCGCCTTCATCCCCTCCGACGGCTATGTCGATCCCTATTCGCTGACGATGGCCTACGCCCGCGGCGCGCGGGCCGGCGGCGCGCGCATCCGCGAGGGCGTGCTCGTCACCGACATCGTCGTCGTGAACGGCCGGGTCGCCGGCGTCGTGACCGACCACGGCGCCGTCGGCTGCGACATCCTCGTCAACTGCGCCGGGCTCTGGGCGCGGCGGGTCGGCGAGATGGCGGGCCTGTCGCTGCCGGCGGGCGTCGTCGAGCACCAGTATTTCGTCACCGAGCAGACGCTCGACCTCTCCCCCGCGATCCCGACCCTGCGCGACCCCGACCGGCTGTTCTACCTCAAGCCCGACGTGCGCTCCTTCGCCATCGGCGGCTGGGAGGAGGGCGCGCCGGAGTGCTGGAGCTCCCGCCCGCCCTTCGACTTCGGCCGCCAGCTGTTCCCGCCGGACATGGACCGGCTCGCCCTCTTCGCCGAGCCCGCCGCCGAGCGCATCCCGGTGCTGAACGAGACCGGCATCCGCACGATCATCAACGGCCCGATCCCGGTCTCGGCCGACGGCGAGCCGATCATGGGCGCGGTGCCGGGGATCGCCAACCTCTTCGTCTCCTGCGGCTTCACCGCCGGCATCGCAGCCTCGGGCGGCGCCGGCGAGGCGATGGCGGCCTGGATCCTCGACGGCGACCCGGGGATGGACCTCTGGCCCTTCGACGTCCGCCGCTTCGGCCCGCACCACGGCGCCTCCCGCCACCTCGGCGAGCGGGCGCGGCACGCCTATGCCGGCTACTACAAGCTCCACTTCCCGGGCGAGGAGACCGGCGTCGGCAGGGGCCTGCGCCGCAGCCCGGTGCACGCCCACCTCGCCGCGGCCGGCGCCGTCTTCGGCTCCCGCTTCGGCTGGGAGCGGGCCAACTGGTTCGCCCGCCCGGGCGACCCGGTCGAGCCGCCGACCTTCGAGGGCCGGCCGCCCGGCTTTGCCGCCGTCGCCCGCGAGGTCGCGGCGATCCGCGGCGGCGTAGCGCTCATCGACCAGACCTCCTTCGCCAAGTTCCGCGTCGCCGGCCCTGGCGCCTTCGAGGCCCTGCAGCGGCTGGTCGCCAACGACCTCTCGGGCGGGCCGGGCAGGGTCACCTACACCCAGGTCCTCAACGGGCGCGGCGGCATCGAGGCGGACCTGACGGTACTGAACCCGGAGGAGGGCGTCTTCCACGTCGTCACCGGCTCCGGCTTCGGCGTCCGCGACGGCGCGACCCTCGCCGCCGGGCTGCCGGCGGACGGCTCGGTGCGGATCGAGGAGGTGACCGGCGCCTTCGCCGTCCTCAACCTCTGCGGCCCGAACGCCCGGGAGGTGCTGCAGTCCGTCTCGCCCGACGACCTTTCCAACGCGGCCTTCCCCTTCCTCGCCTGCCGGCCGATCGAGGTGGGCGACGCGCGGGTGGTGGCGAGCCGCATCGGCTATGTCGGCGAACTCGGCTACGAGCTGATGATCCCGCAGGAGTTCGCGCCCCATGTCTACGAGACGCTGAAGTCCGCCGGCGCGCCCCACGGGATCGTCGACGCCGGCTACCGGGCGATCGACAGCTGCCGGCTGGAGAAGGGCTACCTCTACTGGAGCGCCGACATCGGCCCGGACGACGACCCCTACGAGGCCGGCCTCGGCTTCTGCGTCAAGCCCGGCAAGGGGCCGTTCCAGGGCCGCGAGGCGGTGCTCGCCCGCAAGGCCGCCCGGCGGCGCCGGCTGGTCTCCTTCGCCGTCGACGGCTTTGCGCCGCTGATGGGCGGCGAGGCGATCCTCGCCGACGGGCGGGTGGTCGGCTCCACCACCAGCGGCGGCCACGGCCACCACCTCGGCCGCTCGATCGCCTTCGGCTATGGTCCTCCCGAGGGGCTGGAGGGCGCGCGGATCGAGCTCGAGGCCTTCGGGCGGCGCCACCCGGCGGTGGTCGGGCCACGATGCCTCTACGATCCGCGCAACGAGCGGCTGAAGAGCTGAGGGAGATGGCGATGCCGGATGGAGCCGAGAGGACGGAGGCGCTGGCGGCGCTCTCCACGGTGCCCGCCTTCGCGGACCGGGACCTCGCCTTCGCGGACGTGGCCCGGCTCGGCGGCCTCACCAACCGGGTCTTCCGCATCGACCTCGGCGACGAGACGGTGGTGCTCCGCCTGCCCGGCGCCGGCACCGAGGAGTATATCGACCGGGGCCGCGAGGCGGAAATGGCGCGGCTCGCCGCCGAGGCCGGAGTCTCGCCGGCGCTCGTCCACGCCGATCCCGCAAGCGGGGTGATGGTGACCCGCTTCCTCGACGGCACCGCGACGATGACGCCGGAGACCTTCCGCTCCGAGGCCGGCGCCGCCGCCCGGGCCGGCGAGGTGTTCCGGCGGCTGCACGGGAGCGGCAGGGTGTTCCCCGGCCGCTTCGAGCTGTTCGCCATGATCGACGACTACCTCGGCATCCTCGCCCCGAAGACGGTGGCGCTGCCGGAGGGGTACCACGACGTCCTCGCCGAAGCGGAGGACGTCAAGGCCGCCCTCGCCGCCCGGCCGCTGCCGCTGGCGCCCTGCCACTGCGACCCGCTCTGCGAGAACTTCCTCGACGACGGCGCCCGCATGTGGCTGGTCGACTGGGAATACGCCGGCATGAACGACCCGATGTGGGACCTCGGCGACCTCTCCGTCGAGGCCGGCTTCGGCGAGGCCGAGGACGAGGCCATGCTCGCCGCCTATTTCCCCGCCGGGCCGACGGCGGCCGAGCGCGGGCGGATGGTGATCTACAAGGCGATGTGCGACCTGCTGTGGACGCTCTGGGGCCTCATCCAGCACGCCAGCGGCAACCCGGCGGACGACTTCGACGCCTACGCCCGCACCCGCTTCGCCCGCTGCCGCGCGCTGATGCGGACGCCCGGATTCCGCGGTCACCTGGAGGCGGTGGCGCGGGGCCTCTAGCACCCGGCGCCCAGGTCTCCGAATCCAAATTTGGCAGGGTAGGTGGCCGAGGAGGCTTGCGAGGCAGTGATCGCACCATCGCCACCCTCTCGCCTGCCCTCACCTCCCCGCATCGTCACCCCGGCGAAAGCCGGGGTCCAGCGCCCGGCCGGGTCGCGGGCGGCGGGCGCGGCTGGATCCCGACTTTCGTCGGGATGACGGGGAGGCGGGGTCCGGCGGGGACGCCCCGCGGCGGCATGGATCCCTGTGTGTCGATTCTGTGCGAAGGTGTTGGCGGGCGGGAGATCGCTGGATCCCTGGTCTTCGAGACCGAAAGTCGGTCACGATCCCCGCCCG
>JAWLBM010000009.1:0-128371 GCA_041687675.1 Pleomorphomonas sp.
CGACCGCGGCCGAGGCCGCCGCCTCGAAAGTGGCATCGCCGGGGAAGGCGGCGGCGAGGCGGTGGAGGTTGGCGGGCAGCGTCACGGCCAGCGTCGCGATGCCGTTCACAAGTGCGGCGGCGCCGATCGCCTCGCCCCGGCTGGTGAAGGTCACCGTTCCGGTCGGCAGCGGCCCGGCGGCGACCGGGGCCACCGCATAGCCGAGAATACCGTCGCCGAGCTGGCCGTTGTAGCGGTCGCCCCAGCACTGGGCCACGCCGCCGCTGGTGAGGGCACAGGTGTGTATGCTGCCCGCCGACACCGACGTGGCCGCGAGTTCCTGGCCGCCCGGGCCGACCACCGCGACCGGGTGGAGGCTCGACACGGTATCGCCGGTGCCGAGCTGGCCGTCGCTGTTCGATCCCCAGCAGCGCAGCGCGCCGGACGAGAGCCGGGCGCAGGTGTGGCGGTGGCCGGCCTCGACGGCGACGACGTCCGCGAGGTCTGCGCCGCCCTCGACGACCACGTGTTTGCGCAGGTGGCGCGAGACCGTCTTCCCGTCCCCGAGCTGGCCGTTGTTGTTGGCCCCCCAGCACTGCAGGTGGTCGAGGCTGTCCACGGCGCAGCTGTGGGCGCCGCCGGCCGCGATCGCCACCGGGTTCTCGCCGAAGAGGCCGATGAATGCCGGCGTCGCCGGGGACAGCAGCTTGGGGTTCACCACCGGGTCGACCCCGAGTTGACCGGAGCTGTTCAACCCCCAGCAGTAGACGCTGTTCTTGACGCCCTGGACGAGGGCGCAGGTGTGGAAGTTTCCTGCGGCCAGCGCGATCACCTTGGCGGAAAGGTCCTTCACCTCGACCGGTGTACTGGACGACACCAGATTGCCGTCGCCATTGCCGAGCTGGCCATAATCGTTGAGGCCCCAGCAGCGGGCCCCGTCGCCGACGATGGCGCAGGCATGAGTCGCGCCGGCCACGATCGCGCTGGCCGGGCCGCCGAGATCGACGTCGACGGGCGCGGGGCTGCCTGGCGCGTCGGAGCCATCGCCGAGCTGGCCCTTGTCGTTCCGCCCCCAGCACTTGACGCCGCCATCCGCCATCCGCGCGCAGGTGTGATACTCCCCGACCGCCACCTCCACCGCGCCGGCGAGGTCGGCCGAGAGCCCCGGCCCGGCCTTCACCGCCAGCGGAACGGCCGAGTCCTTCACGGTCGACCCGTCGCCGAGCTGGCCGTACTCGCCGTAGCCCCAGCAGCGGACGCCGCCGGCGACGATCGCGCAGGTGTTCCATCCACCGGCCGAGACCGCCCCCGCGGCAAGCGGGCCGCCATCGACTGTGACCGGCCCGGAAACCGCCCGGAAGGAGGTGCCGCCATTGCCGAGCTGGCCGGACCAGCCGCCGCCCCAGCAGCGGAGCCGCCCGTCGGCGAGCAGGGCGCAGCCGTGGTAATCGCCCGCCGCAAGGTCGACCGCGGCGGCGGGAAGGCCGGTCACCGCCACCGGGACGAGGCTGTCCACGAGATTGCCGCCGCCGAGCTGTCCGTCGCCGCCGTAGCCCCAGCAGCGCACCTCGCCCGCCGCCGTCCGTGCGCAAGAGTGGTCGTCGCCGAGGGCGACCTCGACGGCACCGGTGAGGGTGTCGATGCCGCCGATCCCCTTCACCGCCGCGGGGAAGGCCCGGTCGTCGCTGGTACCGTCGCCGAGCTGGCCATAGTCGTTGTCGCCCCAGCAGACGACCGGGCCGCCGGACAGGGCGGCGCAGCTGTGGGCGTAGCCCGCGTCGATCGCGACGGCGCCGGCCAGCGGCGCGGCACTGTTGCCCGGCCCGACCACCGCGACGGGAGTGGTCACGTCGTCGGAGCTCGCCATCCCGGTGCCGACCTGGCCGCTGCTGTTCCTGCCCCAGCAATGGACGGACCCGCCGGCGGCGAGCGCGCAGGTGTGGCTGCGTCCGGCGGCGAGCGCCACGACCCCGCCGAGCTGGGCGAGGCCGGAGCCGGCCGGCCCGACCACCGGGGCCGGAATCGGCTCGTCGGCCCCTGCAACGCCGCGGCCGAGCTCGCCGTCGTTGTTCTCCCCCCAGCAGCGAACCGTCCCGTCGCCGAGCAGGGCGCAACTGTGGTACCAGCCCGCGGCGATCGCCGTGACGCCGGCGAGACCGGCGACCTTCACCGGCGTCGGCTGGACAGTGTCGGGCGTGTCGGCCCCCAGCTGTCCGTCGGCATTGCCGCCCCAGCAGGCGACGGTGGCGTCGGTCAGCAGGGCGCAGGTGTGCTCGGCCCCCGTGGCGACTGCGGTCGCACCGGCAAGCAGTCCGACGCCGCCGACCCCGGCGACCGCGACCGGCCAGGCGCGGTCCGTCGTCGTGCCGTCGCCAAGCTGGCCGTCGGAGTTGTAGCCCCAGCACACCACCCCGCCCGCCGCGGTGACCGCGCAGCTGTGCTCCTCGCCGCCGTCCACCTTCCCCGGGCCGGAGGCGTCGAAGAGGAGCCCCGCCGTCGCCGTCAGTGTCACCGGCTGGTCCATCCGGCCTGGCGCGGGCGTGGCGGCGAGCGACACCGACGCCGGCTCCTTGGCGGCGGCGGGCGCGACGGCGAGCCAGGCCCCGGCGACAGCGGCGAGCATGCGGGCGGCTGAGCGGCGGGCAACGGACATCAACGGGCCTCCGGTTCGGCGAGGGTGGCCAGGCAAGGCCCGGCGGACCCGCAATATCATGCAGTGAAAGTATTCACAATTACGGGACGGCCGGATGCCCGGGGGGCGGACGAGGAAAACCCTTCTCCCGTCGGGGAGACGGTGCCCGAGGGGCGGATGAGGGAAGCCCCGGCGTCGGTGCGTCCTCCTTCATCCGCCGGCGTGCTCCGGCACTTTCTCCCGTGGGGAGAAGCGGAGCCCCCGGCTCCCGCCGGGCGGGGAGCGCGACGGCCACGGGACCCGTGGCGGCGCGTCCTTCCGGCATCCGCCCGGCCGCGCCTTGCCCTTCCCCCGCCGATCGTCTAGTGGAACCCGCGCGCGGGATGCGCGCCGGCCGCGGCGGCCGGGCGGCGTTCGCCCGCACCCTGTTCCTCGAGACCCCGAGCGCATCGGCCCATGTCGGACTTCCTCAAGGCGCGGCTCCCGCGTGGTTTCGTCGACCGCACCGCCTCCGAGGTGGAGGCGACCGAGGCGATGCTCCGCGTCATCCGCCGCACCTACGCCCTCTACGGCTTCGAGCCGGTGGAGACGCCGCTCGTCGAGTACACCGACGCGCTCGGCAAGTTCCTGCCCGACCAGGACCGCCCGAACGAGGGCGTGTTCTCCTTCCAGGACGACGACGAGCAGTGGCTGAGCCTGCGCTACGACCTCACCGCGCCGCTCGCCCGCTTCTACGCGGAGAACCACGAGCGGCTGGCCAAGCCCTACCGCAGCTACCGGGCCGGCTGGGTGTTCCGCAACGAGAAGCCCGGGCCGGGCCGCTTCCGCCAGTTCATGCAGTTCGACGCCGACACGGTCGGCGCACCCTCGGTCGCCGCCGACGCGGAGATCTGCATGATGGCCGCCGACACCATGGAGGCGCTCGGCATCGCCCGCGGCGACTATGCGATCCGGGTGAACAACCGCAAGGTGCTCGACGGCGTGATGGAGGCGGCCGGCATCGGCGGCCCCGAGCACGCCGGCACCCGCCTCACCGTGCTCCGCGCCATCGACAAGCTGGACAAGTTTCCGGTTGGTGAGGTCATGAAGCTGCTCGGACCCGGGCGGCTGGACGAAAGTGGTGATTTCACCAAAGGCGCTGGATTGAGCGACGCTCAAATTATGCGGATCGTGAACATGACCGGGGATCCGGGCGACCCGACCACGGGTCCCTCGGGTGCGACGAACGGCATGACGGTTTCAAACATGGAGAGCGTGGTCGGCGATACCGAATCCGGACGGCAGGGCGTCGAGGAACTGCGCCTCATCGCCCGCCTCGTCGAGGCCGCCGGCTATGCCGACCGGGTCCGCATAGACCCCTCGGTCGTCCGCGGCCTCGAATACTACACCGGCCCGGTCTACGAGGCCGAGCTCACCTTCGAGGTGACCGGCGACGACGGCCGGCCGGTGCGCTTCGGCTCGGTCGGCGGCGGCGGGCGCTACGACGGCCTCGTCGGCCGCTTCCTCAAGGAGCCGGTGCCGGCCACCGGCTTCTCGATCGGCGTCTCGCGGCTCGCCGCCGCGCTGAAGACGCTCGGCAAGCTCGGCGGCGCCGTCGCGCGCGGGCCGGTGGTGGTGCTCACCATGGACCGCTCGGAGGAGGCGCTCGCCGACTACCAGGCGATGGTTGCGGAGCTGCGCGCCGCCGGCATCGCCGCCGAGATGTACCTCGGCGCCTCCGGCATGAAGGCGCAGATGAAGTACGCCGACCGCCGCAACGCGCCCTGCGCCGTCATCGTCGGCTCCGACGAGCGGGCGGCCGGCAAGGTGCAGCTGAAGGACCTCGCCCTCGGCAAGCGGCTCTCCGCCTCGATCGAGAGCAACGCCGAGTGGCGCGCCGGGCGGCCGGCGCAGAGCGAGGTCGAGCGCGGCCGGCTGGTGGAGGCCGTGCGCGCCATCCTCGACGCGGAGGAGTGAGGCGATGACCGATCCGCTCGCCGAGGCCGCCGCCCTCTTCCGCGACCGCGGCTTCGTGCCGGTCGACGTGCCGGTGCTGCTGCCGATGGAGGACTTCGTGCGGATCTCCGGCGAGGAGTTCCGCCGCCGCATCTTCGTCACCAGCGACACCCGCGGCAACGACCGGTGCCTCAGGCCCGAGTTCACCATCCCGGTCTGCCGCCAGCGGCTCGCGGCCGATCCCGAGGGCGGGCGCTTCTCCTATTCGGGCCGCATCTTCCGCAACGGCCGCCCCGGCGAGGCGGACGAGGTCTGGCAGATCGGCGGCGAGATCATCGGCCGCCACCAGGCGGCCGCGGCGGACGCGGAGGCGCTGGCGCTGGCCCTCGAGGTGGCGCGCGGCTTCGGCCTGTCCCGCCCGCAGGTGGTGATCGGCGACGTCGGCCTGTTCACCGCCCTGCTCGATTCCCTGTCGCTGCCGCCGGCCTGGAAGCGGCGGCTGACGGCCCTCTTCGGCGACCCGGCGCGGATCGTCGAGACGCTCGTCGGCATGGCCGACCGCCGCGCCGGCTTCTCCGGCTTCGCCGCCCACGGCGAGATCATCGCCGCGCTGTCGCGCTTTCCCTCCGACAAGGTGGGCGAGCTCTTCGCCGACATCCTCTCCATCGCCGGCATCCGGACCGTCGGCGGCCGCTCGACGGGCGAGATCGCCGAGCGGGTGCTCGAGCAGGCGATGCTCGCCGCCGAGGACGTGATCCCGTCCGGCCATACGGAGGCGATCCGCCGCCTGCTCGCCGCCGAGGCGCCGCTCGGCGAAGGGGCGGCCGCGCTCGGCGCTCTCTCCGCCGCGATCGGCCGGCCGGAGCGCTTCGAGGCGGCGGTCGCCGCCTTCGCGGCGCGGGAGGAGGCGCTCGCCGCCGTGCTCGGCGAGGCGGAGGCGACCTTCTCGGCCACCTTCGGCCGCAAGCTCGGCTACTACGACGGCTTCGTCTTCGACGTGTTCGACCCGGCGCGCCCGGAGGTCGGGCAGGTGTGCGGCGGCGGCCGCTACGACGGCCTGCTCGCCGGCTTCGGCGCCGCGCCCGGCGTGCGCGCCGTCGGCTTCGCGGTCTGGACCGAACGCTTCGCGGGAGGCGGCGCATGAGCGACACCCTCGTCCTCGCCATCCCCTCCAAGGGGCGGCTGCAGGAGCAGACGCTTTCCTTCCTCGACCGCTCGGGCCTCACCGTGCGGCAGGCCCGCGGGGCGCGCGACTACTTCGGGCAGGTGGACGGGGTGGAGGACTGCGTCGTCCAGTTCCGCTCCGCCTCCGAGATCGCCCGCGAGATCGGCGCCGGCAAGGTGCACCTCGCCGTCACCGGCATGGACCTCCTGCACGAGACGCTCGATCCCGGCCAGGAGGAGATCCGCCCGGGGACGGACCTCGACAAGGCGGCGCCGGACCCGGCCCATGTGGTCACCCGCCTCGGCTTCGGCCAGGCCGACGTGGTGGTCGCGGTGCCGCAGGCCTGGCTCGACGTGCAGACGATGGCGGACCTTGCCGACGTCGCCGCCCGCTTCCGGCTGAAGCACCACCGGCCGATGCGGGTCGCCACCAAGTACGTCTCGCTCACCCGCCGCTTCCTCACCGGCCACGGCGTCCACGACTACCTGATCGTGGAGAGCCCCGGCGCCACGGAGGGCGCTCCGGCCTCGGGCAACGCCGAGCTGATCGTCGATATCACCTCGACCGGCCGGACACTGGCCGAGAACGGGCTGAAAGTCGTCGATGACGGGGTGATGATGCGCTCGGAAGCGGTGCTCGCCGCCGCGCTCACGGCGGACTGGGGCGAGGGCGCGCGGGAGGCGGCCCGGGTGATGCTGACCCGCATCGCCGCCGACGCCCGGGCCCGCGCGGTGAAGCGCGTCGAGGCGGCGATCGAGCCGAGCGAGGCCCTCGTCATCGCCGCGCACGCGCGCTTCGGCGCCACCGCGCCGGTCTCCGGCAGCTCGCTGGTGCTGATCTGCCCGTCGCGGGCGGTGCACGCCTGCGCGGCCTGGCTGATCGCGTCCGGCGCGAGGGCCGTGACGGTGCAGCCGGTTGAGTATGTCTTCGAGGCGGAAAACCCGCTCTACGATGCGCTCGCCGAGCGGCTCGGCGACTGACGGCCTCAGCGCGGCGGCGTGAAGGCCGCCCGCGCCTCCTCGCAGGCGCCGCGGCAGGCGCAGCCCTCCAGGTGGTCGTTGACCAGCCCCATCGACTGCATGAAGGCGTAGATCGTCGTCGGCCCGACGAAGCTCCAGCCGAGCCGGCGGAGTTCCTTCGACAGCGCGGTCGATTCGGCCGTCTTCGCCGGCAAATCGCCGATCGCGCGCGGCGCCGCCTCGCGCGGTTCGGGCGCGTGGCGCCAGGCCAGGCGGGCCAGCGAGCCGTGCGCCTCGCGGACCGCCGGCATCCGCCGGGCGTTGTTGATCACCGACAGGATCTTGCCGCGATGGCGCACGATGCCGGCGTCGGCGACGAGCCGCTCCACGTCCGCCTCGTCGAAGCGGGCGATGGCGTCCGGGTCGAAGCCGGCGAAGGCGGTGCGGAAGTTCTCGCGCTTGCGCAGGATGGTGATCCAGGCGAGCCCCGACTGGAACCCCTCCAGGCAGATCTTCTCGAACAGCAGCCGGTCGTCCGCCACCGGCCGGCCCCATTCGCCGTCGTGGTAGGCGAGGTAGAGCGGGTCGCTGCCCGGCCAGAAGCAGCGGACGAGGCCGTCCGGGCCGACGGCGAGGGGCGGGCGGGGCGCTTCCATGTTCATGCTATGTTCGTAGCACCGAATCGCCGCGGCGGCAACCGCGGCCGCCGGCTCCCTCACGCGAACAGGGCGTCGATGTCGTCCTGGCTGGCGACGCCGTCGGACTCCGGCAGGGCGGGGCCGTTGAGGAGGGCGGCGTCGCCGACCTTCTGCATGGACGGGTCGGCCTCGATCGAGGCGAAGTTCTCCAGCCCGCCCCAGATCTCCATCATCCGGTGCACCCGGTCCTCGATGAAGCCGAGGACGTTGACCACCTTGGTGATCCGCTGGCCGGTGAGGTCCTGGAAGTTGCAGGCCTCGAAGATGGCCAGCACCTTGTCCTGGATGTCCTGGACGAGCTCCGCGTCGGTGCCCTTCGAGCGGGCGGCGAGGGTGGCCGCCGCCTCGTCGATGGCCTCGGCCGCGCCGAGGATCTGCTCGGTCGCCTGCTCGGTGCCGCCGACGACCGCGTCGAGCTCGTCGGTGACGCGGGTCATCTCCTGGCCCTTGAAGCCGGAGACGTGCAGGGTGGCGATCTCGCGCTTGGTGCGCTCGATAGCCTCCTGGATGCCGTCGAGCTCGGTCTTCAGCTTGTAGGCCTCGGTGAACTGGCGGCGGTACTCCTCGACGAGTTCGGTGGAGACGTCGCGCTGCGGCGTCACCATGCGCTTCAGGTCGGCGATCTCCCTCAGGATCTCCTCCGACCGGTCCGCCCCCCGATCCGCGGCGACCTGCGCCGTTCCCAGCAAAGTCTCGACCCGGAACGCCCTGCGGACTGCAGCCATGTCCAACCTCTCCAAACCGGGAGGGAACCTAGGGCGGCATCGGTTAATATGCCGTGTCCGCTGCAGCCGGGCGCCGCAAGTTGCTCACGGGCGCGTGATTGAACCGATTGATTCCGCCGCGAAGGCCGGTATTCTGGACTCTGGAGCAACGGGCGGGAACTCGGCGCATGGCGTTTCGATCGCTGCTGACATCGCGGGCCTGGGCCATCCTGGCTCTCGCCCTCCTTGCCACCCCGATCGCGGCGCCCGGCCCGGCGAATGCAGGATCGACCCTCCGCGGCTATTCCGACGACGCCCTCTCGCACGGCTTCTTCTCCACCGTCTTCGGCATCGAGCATGGCGCGCGCGCCGGCGGCACCTTCGTGAAGAAGTTCCACGCGCCGGTCCGCTTCGCCGTCGAGAACCGTTCGTCGAAGGGCCTCGACCGGCAGGTGGCGAAGTTCATCCGCGGGCTGCCCCGGGTGGTGCCCGGCCTCGACGCCCGCCTCGCGGGGGCCGGCGAGCGGCCGAACTTCGTCGTCCACATCGTCAACCGGGCCGACTATGCGCCGCTGGTCCGCGAGGTCGCCTATGGCGGCGCCCATGGCAAGGTTCCGGGCCGCTGCATGGTGAAGGTGGACTTCGGCCGCGGCGGCATCCAGCGGGCCGACGCTTTCATCGTCGCGGACGAGGGCGGCCACCTGTTCCGCCGCTGCATGGTCGAGGAGATCCTGCAGGGCCTCGGGCCGATGAACGACCACGACTCGCTCGCCGACAGCGTGTTCAACGACGAGTCGCGCCACGACCGGCTGATGGCCTTCGACCGGGCGATCGTCACCATGCTCTACGACAACAGGGTCCGCCACGGGATGCGGGTCCGCGAGGTGCAAGCGATCATGCCGGACCTCGTGGCCGAGGCCCGCCGGCGGGTCCGCTGAACGGCGGGCCGGTTAACCAAATTTCTCAACCGGCCGTTCACCAAGCCTCGAGATCGGCGGCATTTGAACGACCGGCGTCGGGTTCGATTCACCATTCCGTGGTGATGCGCCCCCCAGGGTCGTGGCGGAGCGCCACCGCCCCGGCGGCCGGCGCGTTCATGTCGCGGAGCCAACACCCGTCAGCGAGACAGCATATGCACCGTGTCCTTCTTCTCGCCGCGCTCGCCGCGGCCGTCGCCGGTCCCGCCGCCGCGCAGTCCGGGCGGTACGTGACCCCGCCGCCGCTGGTCCTCTCCCCGGACCTCACCGACGCCTGGACGATGCAGCTGAAGCCCGGCAACCGGCCGATCTACCGGGAGCGGGAGCGCTCCACCGCGGTGGTCCGGCCGGGCAACCGCCAGCAGCCGGACGCGCGCAAGCCGGCGGAGCGGACCTACTCCCTGGCACCCGAGTTCCTGCCGACGGTCATCGACTACCAGGGCCCGCACGGCCCGGGCACCATCGTCATCGACACCGAGACGCGGCACCTGTTCCTGGTCGAGGAGGGCGGCAAGGCCCGCCGCTACGGCGTCGGCGTCGGCCGGCCCGGCTTCGAATGGGCGGGGGCGCACCGGGTGACCCGCAAGGCGGAGTGGCCGGACTGGCGTCCGCCCCCGGAGATGCGCAAGCGCCAGCCGGAGCTTCCGGTGATGATGGCCGGCGGGCCGCAGAACCCGCTCGGGGCGAGGGCGCTCTACCTCGGCTCGACGCTCTACCGGATCCACGGCACCTCCGAGCCGTGGACCATCGGCCAGGCGGTGTCGTCGGGCTGCATCCGCATGCGCAACGAGGACGTGATCGACCTTTACGAGCGCGTGCCCGTCGGGGCGAAGGTGATCGTGCGCTGAGCCGGACCGGCCGGTCGCCGACGCGGGGACCGGCCCGCCATCAGAGTTCGCCGAGGCGGATCTGGTAGGCCTCGAGCGTGCAGGCGCGGGCGTCCGCCTCGCGGCTGCAGCGCATCAGCGTCTTCCGCCAGCTGGAGTGCTGGGCCTTGATCGAGCCGACCTGGCTCGCCGGCGCCTTGGCGAGGGCGCTGGCGAACACGCGGGCGAGCTCCAGGTCGAGCGCCGAGAGCTCGTCGTCCTGGCAGATCAGCCGCTCCACCGGCTGCCTGGCGGAGTCGCAGTCGAAACTCGGGTTTCCCGCGGCCGCGGGCACGGCGTCGGCGCTCGCCAGGAGGGCGATTGCTGCCAGCGTCGAGACACGAGCGGACATGGCACCTGTTCCTCTTTCCACGCGGCACACGCCAACGTGCCCGGCCCGCAACCGGGCCGGGATGCGAGACCCGGAAAGGGTTCACATCCGGTTAACGCGGCACGTCGCATTGAGAGGGTAAGCCGAAGCTTCCCCTCGTCGCAAGAATCCGGAGCCTTTCCGCAGTCACGATCCTGCGCGATGGTGAACGGCGGGTCGCGGAAGAGGGTTTCAGGAAAGTTCAGCCGGCTTCGGTCCGCCGGTCGCCCAGTCGAGAAGCTCCACCGTGTGCAGCACCGGGGCCGGGGCCCCCGCGGCGAGCTGCGCGATGCAGCCGATGTTGCCGGTCGCGATCACGTCCGGAGCCGCCTTCGCGATGTTGGCGAGCTTGCGGTCCCTGAGCCGGTCGGCGATCTCCGGCTGCAGGATGTTGTAGGTGCCCGCCGATCCGCAGCACAGGTGCCCCTCCGGCACGTCGCGCACGGCGAAGCCCGCCGCCGAGAGCAGCGCCTTCGGCTCGGCGCGGATCTTCTGGCCGTGCTGCATCGAGCAGGCGGAGTGATAGGCGACGGCGAGCGCGGGCAGGTCCGGCCGCGGCGCGGGCAGCTCCAGGCCGGCGAGATATTCCGAGACGTCCTTGGCCAGCGCCGACACCCGCGCCGCCTTCGCCGCATAGGACGGGTCGGTGCGCAGCATGTGGCCGTAGTCCTTGATGGTGGTGCCGCAGCCCGACGCGGTGATCAGGATGGCGTCGAGGCCGCCCCGCTCGATCTCGGCGGTCCAGGCGTCCACGTTGCGCCGCGCCTGGGCGAGGCTGTCGTGCTCCCGGCCGAGGTGGTGGACGAGCGCGCCGCAGCAGCCCTCGCCCGCCGGCAGCACCACCTCGACGCCGAGGCGGTGGAGCAGGCGGACGGTGGCCTCGTTGATCTCGGGGCGCAGCACCGGCTGGGCGCAGCCGGTGAGGAGGGCGACGCGCGCCTGCGCCCCGGCCGGCTTCGGCAGGACGTGGCCGGGCGCGAGCGGCGAGCGCGGCGCCGGCTTGAGCGGCGCGAGGCGAAGCATCGCCGCGAGCCGCCTTCCGTCGCCGCCGAGCCGGGCGAGGAGCGGCGCGAAGGGCTTGCCGAGGAGCGCGCCGGCAAGCGCCAGGCGAAAGCGGCCGGGATGGGGCAGCACGGCGGCGAGCACCCGCCGCATCATCCGGTCGGCGAGGGGCCGGCGGTAGGTCTCCTCGATGTGCGCCCGCGCATGGTCGACGAGGTGCATGTAGTGGACGCCGGACGGGCAGGTGGTCATGCAGGAGAGGCAGGAGAGGCAGCGGTCGATGTGGAGCACGGTCTCGGCGTCGGCCGGCCGGTCCTTCTCCAGCATGTCCTTGATCAGGTAGATGCGCCCGCGCGGGCTGTCGAGCTCGTCGCCGAGCAGCACGAAGGTCGGGCAGGTGGCGGTGCAGAAGCCGCAGTGGACGCAGGCGCGCAGGATCTTCTCCGAGTCCGCCGTCTGCGGGTCGGCGAGCTGCGCCAGGGAAAAGTTGGTCTGCATCGGATCAGAGTCCCTCGCCCATGCGGCCGGGGTTGAGGATGTTCATCGGGTCGAAGCCGGCCTTGAGCCGCCGGGAGAGCGCCGCCAGCGGGGCCGGCTGCGGCTGGAACACGGCGACGTTCCGGCGCACCTCGGCGGGTGCGCGCACCAGCGTCGCGTGGCCGCCGCCGGCCGCCGCGACCGCGGCGCGGATCGCCAGCGCGTCGTGCGCGGCCGCGGCGGCGTCGGTGACGAGCCAGGCGAGGCCGCCGGACCAGTCGAGCATCGCCCGCCGCGCACCGGCGGCGGCGAGGATCGAGGGGCCGGCGGTCGGCTTCACCGAGACGCGCCAGAGCGCTTCGTCCTCCGCCAGCGGCTCCAGCGGGCGGAGGTCGCGGATGGCCGCCCACAGCGCGGCGGTCCGCTCCGGTCCGAGCCGCTCGGCGGCGCCGCGCCCGGCGAGGAGGCCGGCGAGCCGCGTGGCGCGCTCGTCGACGGAGGGGGCGACGCCCTCGAGCCGGACGACGGTCGCCGGTCCGTCGAAGCCGGCCGCGCGCGCGGCCGCCGCCGGCAGGTGGGCGGCGCCCGAGACGTCCACCGGCGCCCCCATCGCCTCGCAGAGCGTCGCGACGGCGGTCGTCTCGTCGAGGCCGTGGAGCACCAGCGTCGCGGCCGTCTCCGCCTTCGGCAGCACCTTGACGGTGATCTCGGTGGCGACGGCGAGCGTGCCGAAGGAGCCGGCGAGGCCCTTGGCGACGTCGTAGCCGGTGACGTTCTTCACCACCCGCCCGCCCGCCTTGAACACCTCGCCGCGGCCGGAAACGGCGGTGATGCCGAGCACATGGTCGCGCACCGCGCCGGCCTTGATCCGCCGCGGCCCGGAGAGGGCGGTCATCAGCAGCCCGCCGAGGGTGCCCGGCCGGTCCTCGCCCCACAGCCGGTTGGTCATCGGCGGCTCGAAGGCGAGTTCCTGGCCGCGCTGGTCGAGCATCCTTGCGATCTCGTCCAGCGGCGTGCCGGCCCTCGCCGTCATCACCAGTTCCTCGGGCTCGTAGAGGGTCACGCCGGCAAGGCCGGAGAGATCCAACCGCCGATGCTCCACCGCCGCGCCGAGGGCGCCGCGGCTGCCCGAGCCGGCGGGCGCCAGCGGCGTGCCGGAGGCGGCGGCCTCCGCGACGGCGGCGCGGACCTCCTCCGTCGACGCGGGTCTCAGGACGTCGGCCATCAGAACCTCGGAATGTCGGGATGCGGCAGGCGGCCGCCGTGGATGTGCATGCGGCCGAGCTCGGCGCAGCGGTGCAGCTCCGGGAACACCTTGCCGGGGTTGAGCAGGTGCTTTGCGTCGAAGGCGCACTTGATCCGGACCTGGTGGGCGAGGTCGGTCTCGTCGAACATCGAGCCCATCAGGTCGCGCTTCTCGACGCCCACCCCGTGCTCGCCGGTGAGCACGCCGCCCACCTCGACGCAGAGGAGCAGGATGTCGGAGCCGAAGGCCTCGGCGCGCTCCAGTTCCCCCGGGTTGTTGGCGTCGTAGAGGATCAGCGGGTGCAGGTTGCCGTCCCCGGCGTGGAAGACGTTGGCGACGCGCAGGCCGTGCACCTTCGACAGCTCCCGCATCCGCTTCAAGACCCGCGGCAGTTCCTTGCGCGGGATGGTGCCGTCCATGCAGTAGTAGTCCGGCGAGATGCGGCCGACGGCGGGGAAGGCGGCCTTGCGCCCGGCCCAGAAGGCCATCCGCTCGGCGTCGGAGGTGGAGACCCGCACCTCGGTGGCGCCTCTCGCCCCGGCGATCTCCGCGACCCGCTCGATCAGGTGGTCGACCTCCACCGCCGGCCCGTCCAGCTCGACGATCAGCAGCGCCTCGGCATCGCGCGGATAGCCGGCGTGGACGAAGTCCTCGGCGGCGTTGATCGCCGGGTTGTCCATCATCTCCATCCCGCCCGGGATGATCCCGGCGGCAATGATGTCGGCGACGCAGGCGCCGGCCTGCTCCTCGTCGGCGAAGGCGACCAGCAGCGCCCGGGCGGTCTCCGGCGCGCGCAGGATGCGGACGGTCACCTCGGTGACGACGCCGAGCAGACCCTCCGAGCCGACCACGAGCGCGAGCAGGTCGTAGCCTTCCGCGTCGAGGTGGCTGCCGCCGAGGCGGACCAGCTCGCCGGTGATCAGCACCATCTCGACGCCGAGCACGTTGTTGGTGGTGAGCCCGTACTTCAGGCAGTGGACGCCGCCGGAGTTCTCCGCGACGTTGCCGCCGATCGAGCAGGCGATCTGGGAGGAGGGGTCGGGCGCGTAGTAGAAGCCGGCATGCTCGACCGCCCGGGTGATGCCGAGGTTGGTGACCCCGGGCTCGACCACGGCGAGGCGGTTGGCGAAGTCGATCTCCTTCACCCGGTTGAACTTCATCATCGACATCAGCACGCCGTCGCCGAGCGGCAGCGCGCCGCCGGAAAGGGAGGTGCCGGCCCCGCGCGGCACCACCTTGACGCCCTCGCGGTGGCACCAGGCGAGGATCGCCGAGACCTCCTCCACCGTCTCCGGCAGCACCACCAGCATCGGCAGCGTGCGGTAGGCGGTGAGCCCGTCGGATTCGTAGGGACGCAGTCCCGTCTCGGTGTCGATCACCCGCTCCGGCGAGGTGATCGCGCGGAGCGCCGCGGCGACCTCGCCGCGCCGGGCGAGCACGCCGGCGTCGAGCTCGGGCATCAGCGGATGGTTCATCGAGGGCTCCTCACTTGCGTCCGGCCTCCTCCTCGTCCTCGCGGACGTGGCGGCGGCGGATGCGACGGACGGTCCACCACACGCCGAGCACCGCCGGCACGACCGCCGCGGCCGTGACATAGGCCGGGTCGAGGCGGAGCCCGAAGACGGTCAGGCCCTTGGCGAGGTAGCCGAACAGGCCGACCACGTAGTAGCTGATCGCCGCCACCGAGAGCCCCTCGACCGTCTGCTGCAGGCGCAGCTGCAGGCGGGCGCGGCGGTTCATCGACTGCAGCACGTCCCGGTTCTGCTGCTCCAGTTCGACGTCGACGCGGGTGCGCAGGAGGTTCGCCGCGCGGCCGAGCTTGGTGGAGAGGTCGGCCTGGCGCTCGCGCAGCGTCTCCAGCGTCCGCATGGCGGGCGCGGTGCGCCGCTGCAGGAAGCTCGCCCAGGTGGGATAGCCCTCGTAGGGGTCCTCGCCGATCGACTCCAGCCGCAGGCTGACGATCTGGTCGTAGGCCCGCGAGGCGCCGAACCGGTAGGCGCTCGCCGCCGCCGCCGCCTCGAGGTCGGCGGTGAGCTGGGAGAGGTCGGCGAGCAGCTTGCGGTTCTGGTCGAGGCCGGACGTCCGCCGCGTCTCGGCGGTGATCTCGACGAGGCGCTTTTCGATCGCGCCGATCACCGGGCTGATCGCCTGCGCCTCGGGCAGGCCCAGCATGGCGAAGGTGCGGTAGGTCTCGATCTCCAGCAGCCGCTGGACGAGCGCGCCGGCCTGGTGCGGGTGGAGGCCGCGGTCGACGACCAGGATCCGGGTCATGCCGTCGCGGTCGGCGCGGAACTCGGTCAACGCCAGCGCCGTCCCGTCCGCCACCTGCGAGCCGGAGACCCAGATGTCCTGGAAGCCGGCGAGCGGGCCGCGCGGGTCTGCGGCGATCATCTCCTTGGTGACGAGGTCGAGCCGGGTCGCCACCATCATCTCTCCGGGCGGGCGGAAGCCGGCCCCGAAGGGATCGTCCGGCAGCGGCCCGAAGGCCTGCGAGCCGGCGGGAAGGGCGATGTCGAAGGTGTAGCTGGTGAACTCGGTGAACTGCTCCCAGCGGAGCGTCCCGCCGCTCACCTTGACGTGGTGCACCTTGCGCTCCGGCCCCGGCCCGTCGCCGCCGTGCCGCAGGCAGAAGGACTCCAGGAAGGCGCGGTCGGCCGCGGCGGCCGCGGGCGGCGTCTCGAAGGCGAAGTGGAGGAAGGCCCGGGGGGAGGTCACCGAGCGGAACGGGCGGGCGTGCACCTCGCCGAGGATGCGCGCGCGCAGGGGATGCGCCTGCCAGCCGCGGCGATCCGATGTCGCCGCCTCGTTCACCTTGTCCATCGCCGGTCCCCCTCGGACAGTCCGGCGACGCCGCCGGACCCGCCCATTCAACACCGCCGCCGGGCCGTGCGCCACCGGGACCGCGTGGCGGTCCGGAGGCCGGAGAAGTGGTCCACACAATTGACCACTTCGCCGTCGCGGCGTACATTGCCCCAACCTGACGCGCGTCGCAAGGCGCGTGGCTCTATCCCATGGTCGATGCGGACCGGTCGATGATCTTCACCGCCGTCAGCCACAACCGGACCGCCGACGCGGTGGTCCGCCAGATCGAGGAGCTGATCCTCGACGGCGTGCTGCGCCCGGGCGACCGGCTGCCGGCGGAGCGGGACCTCGCGCGCGCCTTCGACGTGTCGCGGCCGATCCTTCGGGAGGCGATCGCCGGCCTCGAGGGGCGGGGGCTGCTCGCCGCCCGGCACGGCGGCGGCACCTTCGTCGCCGACGTGATCGGCGAGGTGTTCCGCCAGCCGGTGGTCGACCTCATCCGCAGCCACCCCAAGGCGCTCGCCGACTACATGGACTTCCGCCGCGAGATCGACGCGACCGCCGCCGGGCTCGCGGCCGAGCGGGCGACGGAGGCGGACCGGGCGATGCTCGCCCGCGTGGTCGAGGCGCTGGCCGCCGCCCACGAGGAGGCGGACCCCCGCCGCGAGGCGGAACTCGACATCGAGTTCCACATGGCGATCTCGGAGTGCGCCCACAATTCGGTGTTGCTGCACACCACGCGCGCCTGCTACCGGCTGCTCGCCGACGGCGTCTTCTACAACCGCGAACTGGTGTGGGGGCACGCCGACAGCCGCGAGCGCCTGTTCCGCCAGCACCTCGCCATCCACGCGGCGGTGGCGGCGGGCGATGCGGCGGAGGCCCGGCGGGCGGCGGCGGCGCACATGGACTATGTGGCCGCGACGGTCGCCGAGCGCCAGCGCGAGGTCGAGCGCGAGCGCGTCGCCGAGCGGCGACTGCGGGTGGCGGCCAGCCGGGCGACCGGCCCGGTCCGCGGCCGGCGCGGGCCGGCGGTCGGCGGCGAGGACGGCATGGAAACGGCCGCGGCGGCGATCGCCGGCGGCGAACGGGGAAGCGCGTGATGGATGCGAGTGCGGGTGTGAAGCCGAGGGTGGCGCTGTTCGTGACCTGCCTCGTCGACCTGTTCAGGCCGACGGTGGGCTTCTCGGCGGTGAAGCTGCTCGAGGACGCCGGTTGCGAGGTGCACGTGCCGGCGGCGCAGACCTGCTGCGGACAGCCCGCCTTCAACTCCGGCGACCGGGGCGACGCCCGGGCGGTGGCCGAGCAGGTGGTGAAGACCTTCGAGACCTACGACTTCGTCGTGGTCCCCTCCGGCTCCTGCGCCGGCATGATCAAGAAGCACTACCCCGAGGTGTTCCACGGCGAGCCGGACTGGTCGGCGCGGGCCGAGCGGCTGTCGGCGAAGACCTTCGAGCTCGTGAGCTTCCTGGTCGACGTCGTCGGCGTCCACGCGGTCGACGCCCGCTTCGAGGGCGCCGTCACCTACCACGACAGCTGCTCGGGCCTGCGTGAACTCGGCATCAAGGGCCAGCCCCGCGCGCTGCTCGGGACCGTCGACGGTCTGACGCTGGCGGAGATGCAGGACAGCGAGGTCTGCTGCGGCTTCGGCGGCACCTTCTGCGTCAAGTACGGCGAGATCTCCGACCGGATGGTCGGCAAGAAGACCGCGGCGATCGGCGCGACCGGGGCCGGCACCCTGCTCGCCGGCGACCTCGGCTGCCTCCTCAACATGGCCGGCAAGCTGAAGCGGCAGGGCTCGCCGGTGAAGGCGCGCCACGTCGCCGAGGTGCTTGCCGGCATGACCGACGCGCCGCCGATCGGCGAGGCCAAGGGCTGAGCGCCGCACACGCACACGAAGGGCAGACCGGGACCGCCGATGCAGATCACATCCCCCCGTTTCAAGACCAACGCCCACGAGGCGCTGCGCAACCCCTCGCTGCAGAAGGCGATGGGCAACGTCGAGCGCAACTTCATCGGGCGCCGCCAGGCCAGCGCCGATGCGCTGCCGGAGTTCGAGGCGCTGCGCGACTCCTCCCGCGACATCAAGGCCCACACGCTGAAGCACCTCGACCTCTACCTCGAGGCCTACGAGCGCAAGGTGACGGAGGCCGGCGGCCACGTGCACTGGGCGGCGGACGCCGCCGAGGCGAACCGGATCATTCTGGAGATCTGCCGCAATGCGGGCGCGCGCACCGTCACCAAGGGCAAGTCGATGGTGTCGGAGGAGATCGGCCTCAACGCCCATCTCGAGGCGAACGGCATCGTGCCGGTGGAGACCGACCTCGGCGAATACATCATCCAGCTTCGCGGCGAGCACCCGAGCCACATCATCGCCCCGGCGGTGCACGTCAACAAGGAGGAGGTGGAGGCCGAGTTCCGCCGCGTCCACACCCACCTGCCGCCGGACCGCGACCTCACCGAGCCGACCACCCTGCTCGCCGAGGCGCGCGGGGAACTGCGCTCGAAGTTCCTCGCCGCCGACGTCGGCATCACCGGCGCGAACTTCCTCGTCGCCGAGACCGGCACGTCGGTCATCGTCACCAACGAGGGCAACGGCGACCTCACGCAGATCCTGCCGAAGGTGCACGTCGTCATCGCCTCGCTGGAGAAGGTGACGCCGACGCTGGAGGACGTGTCGCAGATCCTGCGCGTGCTCGCCCGCTCGGCGACGGGCCAGGAGATGAGCGTCTACACGACGCTCTCCACCGGCCCGAGGCGGCCGGAGGATCCGGACGGCCCGGAGGAGTACCACGTGGTGCTGCTCGACAACGGCCGCTCGTCGATGCTGGGCACCGACTTCGAGGACATGCTCCGCTGCATCCGCTGCGGCGCCTGCATGAACCACTGTCCGGTCTACCACGCCATCGGCGGGCACGCCTACGGCTGGGTCTACCCGGGGCCGATGGGCGCGGTGCTGACGCCGACGCTGATCGGCGTCGACAAGGGCGGCGCGCTGCCCAACGCCTCCACCTTCTGCGGGCGCTGCGAGAGCGTCTGCCCGATGCGGATCCCGCTGCCGCGGATGATGCGCAATTGGCGCGAGCGAGAGTTCGAGCGCCATCTCGCCCCGACGCCGGCCCGCTGGGGGCTGTCGGTCTGGTCCTTCTTCGCGCAGCGGCCGGCGCTCTACCGCCTCGCCACCCGCGCGGCGGCGGGGGCGATGCGCCTCGCCGGCGGCCGCGCGGGGCGGCTGCGGCGGCTGCCGCTCGCCGGCGGCTGGACCGACTACCGCGACATGCCGGTGCCCGAGGGGCGCACGTTCATGGCGGAGTGGAACCGCCGCAAGGGAGCCGGGCGATGAGTTCGCGCGACGCAATCCTCGGCCGCATCCGCCGCTCGCTCGGGACGGGCGAGGCGAACCTCGTCCGCCGCGCGGCGGTGACGGACCGGCTGCAGCGCGCGCCGGCGGGCGTCGTTCCGGCCCGGGGGAAGCTTGAGCCCGAGGCGCGGATCGCGCTGTTCCGGGAGAAGGCGGAGGCGGCGCAGGCCACCACCGAGCGCGTCGCCTCGCCGGACGACCTGCCGGCCGCGGTCGCGGGCTATCTCCGCCGCCACAACCTGCCGCAGGCGATCCGCATGGGCGACGACCCGCGGCTCGCCGCCGCCGACTGGTCGCGCGAGCCGCAGCTTTCGCTCTCCCGCGGCGCCTCGGCCGGCGACGACCTCGCCTGCCTCAGCCAGGCGGCGGCCGCCATTGCCGAGACCGGCACGTTGGCGCTCGCCTCCGGCCCCGACAACCCGACGACGCTCAACTTCCTGCCGGACGTCCACATCGTCGCGGTCGCCGCCGAGGACGTCGTGGGCGACCTCGAGACGGTCTGGGCGGGCCTGCGCGAACGGCACGGCAAGGGCGTCCTGCCCCGCACCGTCAACCTCGTCACCGGGCCTTCCCGATCCGCCGACATCGAGCAGACCCTGCTCCTCGGCGCCCACGGCCCGCGCAGCCTGCACATCGTGGTGGTGGGGTAGGGCGGCCCTTCCCGGCTGACGCAGACGGGAAGCGGGCGCCGGCGGCACCGCAACAGGGCAAAGAAAAAAGGGCGCGGATTGCTCCGCGCCCTTGTTTTCAAACGTCAGAACGTCCTCAGAAGTCCATGCCGCCCTCCGAAGCCGGCTGCTGCCGGATTCGGCGCCCCTCCGGGATGGGCGGCATTCATGGACGTCCTCAGAAGTCCATGCCGCCCTCCGAAGCCGGCTGCTGCCGGCTTCGGCGCCCCTCAGGGATGGGCGGCATTCATGGACGTCCTCAGAAGTCCATGCCGCCCATGCCGCCGCCCGGCATCGACGGGGCCGGCTTGTCCCTGGGCAGTTCGGCGACCATCGCCTCGGTGGTGACCAGCAGGCCGGCCACGGAGGAGGCGTCCTGGAGGGCCGTGCGGACGACCTTGGTCGGGTCGATGATGCCGGCCGCGACCATGTCGACGTAGGTCTCGGTCTGGGCGTCGAAGCCGATGTTGTCGGCCGCCTCGAGCACCTTGCCGACGGCCACGGAGCCCTCGACGCCGGCGTTCTCGGCGATCTGCCGGGCCGGGGCCTCGAGCGCGCGGAGCACGATCTTGATGCCGGCCTGGATGTCCGGGTTGTCGGAGGTCAGCTTCTCGACCGCCTTCTTGGCGCGCAGCAGCGCGGTGCCGCCGCCCGGGACGATGCCCTCCTCGACCGCGGCGCGGGTGGCGTTCAGGGCGTCGTCGACGCGGTCCTTGCGCTCCTTCACCTCGACCTCGGTCGAGCCGCCGACGCGGATCACCGCGACGCCGCCGGCGAGCTTGGCCAGGCGCTCCTGCAGCTTCTCGCGGTCGTAGTCCGAGGTGGTCTCCTCGATCTGCGCCTTGATCTGCGAGACGCGGCCCTCGATCTCCGACTTCTGGCCGGCACCGTCGACGATCGTCGTGTTCTCCTTGGTGATCTGGATCTTCTTGGCGCGACCCAGCATCTGGAGAGTGACGTTCTCGAGCTTGATGCCGAGGTCTTCGGAGATCACCTGGCCGCCGGTGAGGATGGCGATGTCCTCGAGCATGGCCTTGCGACGGTCACCGAAGCCCGGCGCCTTGACGGCCGCGACCTTCAGGCCGCCGCGCAGCTTGTTGACGACGAGCGTGGCGAGCGCCTCGCCCTCGACGTCCTCGGCGACGATCACCAGCGGGCGCTGCGACTGCACCACGGCCTCGAGGACCGGGAGCATGGCCTGCAGGTTGGAGAGCTTCTTCTCGTGGATGAGGATGTAGGGATCCTCGAGCTCGGCCACCATCTTCTCCGCGTTGGTCACGAAGTAGGGCGACAGGTAGCCGCGGTCGAACTGCATGCCCTCGACCACCTCGAGCTCGGTCTCGGCGGTCTTGGCCTCCTCGACGGTGATGACACCCTCGTTGCCGACCTTCTGCATGGCGCGGGCGATCATCTCGCCGATCTCGCGCTCGCCGTTGGACGAGATGGTGCCGACCTGGGCGACCTCGTCGGAGGTGGAGATCTTCTTGGAGCGGGCGGTGAGGTCCTTGAGGGCCTCGGCGACCGCCAGGTCGATGCCGCGCTTCAGGTCCATCGGGTTCATGCCGGCGGCGACCGCCTTGGCGCCCTCCCGGACGATGGACTGGGCGAGCACGGTGGCGGTGGTGGTGCCGTCGCCGGCGATGTCGTTGGTCTTCGAGGCCACCTCGCGCACCATCTGCGCGCCCATGTTCTCGAACTTGTCCTCCAGCTCGATCTCCTTGGCGACGGTGACGCCGTCCTTGGTGATGCGCGGGGCGCCGAACGACTTCTCGATGACGACGTTGCGGCCCTTCGGGCCGAGCGTGACCTTCACCGCGTTGGCGAGGATGTCGACGCCGCGCAGCATCTTGTCGCGCGCGTCGCCGGCGAAGCGAACTTCCTTGGCAGCCATGTGAGATTTCCTTTGGATGAAACGGACGGAAGCGGGAAACGGGTGCTGGACGCCGGCGTCAGCCGATCACGCCCATCACGTCCGACTCCTTCATGATCAGGAGGTCCTGGCCGTCGATCTTGACCTCGGTCCCCGACCACTTGCCGAACAGCACCTTGTCGCCGACCTTGACGTCGAGCGGGGTGAGCTTGCCGGTCTCGTCGCGGCCACCCGGCCCGACGGCGACGACCTCGCCCTGCTGCGGCTTCTCCTTGGCGGTGTCCGGGATGATGATGCCGCCCGCGGTCCGCTCCTCGGACTCCAGCCGACGGACGACGACGCGGTCGTGCAGGGGACGGAAATTCATGGGGTCCTGCTCCTCTCGAGAATCCCGGCCGCAAGCCGCAAATGGCGCCGGCGGACGGGTGGAAAGCCTGTTGGTAGCACTCTCCTTGGGTGAGTGCCAGCGTCGTCGAGATAAGCGGAGCCCCGAGCCTTGTCAAGAACATCCCGGGGCGGCGTCAGGCGGCGGCGGGCGCGCGCCGGGCGGTCATCACGCAGGCGCCGACGATGAGGGCCGCGCCGGCCACGGTCGCGGCCGTCGGTACCTCGTCGAAGACGACGAATCCCAGCCCCGCGGCCCACAGGAAGGCGGAATATTCGAGCGGCGCCATCCGGGCCGCCGGCGCGTTGGCGTAGCTCCACGCCAGGACGAGGTGCCCCGCCGTCCCGAGCAGGCCGGCGAGCAGGAAGAGCCACACCTCGTAGGTCCCCGGCGGCGTCCAGACGGCGATGCCGAGCGGCGCCGAGAAGAGCAGGATGGCGACGTTCTGCGACAGCACCAGCGCCACCACGGGATCCTTGCCCGAATCCCGCCGGGTGAGGACCATCGCCAGCGCATAGGTGAAGGCGGCGCCGAGGGCGGTGGCGTAGCCGAGCGGGTCGCCCCCGGCGGTCCCCTCGCCGAAATTGCCCGCCAGCATCACCAAGACGCCGGTGAAGCCGACGCCGATGGCGGCGAGCGCCCGCCGGGTCACCGGCTCGCCGAGCATCACCCGGGCGACGATCAGCATCATGAACGGGCTGACGAAGGTGATCGCCACCGCCTCCGCCAGCGGCAGCAGGGCCAGCGTCTTGTAGAAGAGGAGCGAGGTGGCGAGCATGGCGAGGCCGCGCACGGCGGCCCGCTTCACCCCGCCGCGGGTGGGCGGCGCGGCGCGGGTGGCAAGCGCCCAGGCGGCGAGGAAGAGGGTGCCGGCAAGGAAGCGCAGCAGCACCACCTGCGGCACCGGGTGCCCCGCCGTCAGCTCCTTGATGACCGCGTCCATCACCGAGAGGATGCCGATGCCGGCGATGCCGGTGAACACCGGCAGGGGCGTCGAAAGGGTCTTCACGGCACCACCCGCTCGAAGGCGTATTCCCAGGCCCGGGTGGAATCGGCGAGGTAGCGCGACACCGGCAGGCGGACGAAGCCGAGCTTCTCGTAGAAGCGGTGGCCGGAGTGGAAGCGGGTGTCGGTCCACAGGCGGATCCGCCGGCCGCCGCCGGCCAGCACCGCCTCCAGCGCCCGGGCGTAGAGCGCCTGGGCGAGGCCGCTGCCGCGATGGGACCTGGCCACATAGACCTTGCCCAGTTCGAACACCTCGCTCCCGTCCACCCGCGACAGCGCCAGCGAGCCGACCAGCCGGCCGCCGGCCTCGGCGACCCAGAGCCGGCCTCCGCGGCGGGCGTAATGCGCGGCGGGGGCGGCGAGTTCCGGGAACTCGCCCATGACGAAGGGGCAGCCCTCGTATTCGGCGAAGACGTCGGCGATCAGCCGGGCCACGGCCGGGCCGTCCGCGTCGACGGCATCGCGGATGAGGGCAGGCACGGGTGGGTCCTCCTGCGGGCGGCGCCCGGCGCTCCGGCCGGGCTCAGGGCGCCGCGATCGTGAAGGGCAGCTCGAAGTTGCCCGTCTTCGCCGAGTTCCGGTCGCGCAGGGTCGTCGCGAGCACATAGTCGCCCGGCTTCAGGCCCTTGAAGTTGTAGGTGATAAAGATCTGGAATTCCTTGTTGCGCCGGCGCGAGCGCATCTCCAGTTCGGCGAAATCCTGCTGGGCGTGCAGGATCTGGCCCTTGGCGGTGCGCAGCTCGAAATCGGCGTCGAAGGCGATCTCGAACACCTCGCCGTCGCGGCCGTAGCCGTAGCCGAAGGGCTCGGCGTAGACGAGCATGTCCTCGCCGGGGGCGAAGACGGCGTTGGGGCGCATGTCGTAGATGCCGAAGCCCTGCGGCCGGGTCGCCACGAACAGCGCCTCCGAAAAGCCGAGCGGGGCCTTGTCCCACAGCGTGTTGAAGGCCGCCTCGATGGCGGCGAGGGCCTGTACCGGGTTGCCGGCGGCGGCGAGTTCCTCGGCCTTCTTCGCCGAATCCACGATCTCGGCGGCGGTGACGGCGCCCGCCGGCCCGGTGACGGCGAGGGCGCCGAACAGCAGCGCGGCCTTCGAGAGTTCACGAAGGATGGTCATCGACAGAGCGACCCTGCACGAAGGTCCGGCGGTCGCCATTCGGCCGCCGGGAGAGCATGGAGGGACGGGCCCGGCCCGTCATTCGCCCTGTAGAGAAACGAGGATTGCGGAAAAGTCCAGTGGCCGCGCGGCTTGGAGGCAAAATTTCCTGATCCGGATCACCTTGCGAGGCCGGCGGCGAAGCGATCGACGGCCGTTTCGGGGACCGCGCGACGACATCGGGCTGCGTCAGCCGCCGGCGCCCCGGAACGGGCCCGGCGGCTCAGGCCGCGACGTCGTAGCCGGCGGCCTCGATCGCGCCCGCCAGACGCTCGCGCGGGGTCTGGGACTCGATGCGGACGGTGCCGGAGCCGAGGTCCACGTCCACCTTCGCGGCGGGGTCCTCGGCGTGCACCGCCTTGGTGACCGCGCGCACGCATCCGCCGCAGGTCATCCCGTCCACCTTGAGCTCGATCATCGCTGTTCGATCCTTGCTGTCCCGGGGCCAATCGCCGCCGCCGTCCTCCAAGGTGGCGAGCGGGCACCGCGGGTCAAGTGCGCACGCCTGCGGATGCGGCGCCGGGGCGCGCTTTTCCTGAGGACGGCCCCGCCGGGACCGGTTCATATCATCGCCAAGATATGGCGAACCGCGCATAATCATGCGTGATTCGGCGCTGGGAGCCCGGGAGAAAGCAATCCGATGAACCGTGTGGCGACGATCCTCATCGTCTTCGCGATGACGGTCACCGCGGTGTCCGTGGCCGTGGTGCTGACGGTGCAGCTGGGCTGGCCGCCGGCGCAGGCGGTCGGCTTCGGCCTCGCCGCTCTCCTCGGCATGGCGCTCCTCCACGTGCACATCGCCCGCCGGCGCGACCGCCGCTGGATGGAGGCGCGGATCGGGGAGATCTCGCAGGTCGCCGGCGACGTCAACGCCGAGGTGGACCGGGTCGCCGCCAGGCTCGCCAAGGTGGACGGCGGCCTGTCGGCCCGGGTGCGCGAGGAGACCGAGCCGCTCGCCGCGGAGGTCGAGGTGCTCGGCCACCTGATGAAGCAGGTCGCCGACGCGCTCGCCGACTTCGAGATCCGCGCCGACCGCCGGATGAACGAGATCGCGGCCCGCGCGGAGGCGCCGCGGCTCTCCGCGCGCGCCGAGCCCGCCCCGGAGCGGGCCGCCGCGGCGGCGAGGCCCTTCGGTTCCGGGACTGACGCGGAGCCGGGCGATATGTTCGCCCGCCCGGAGCCGCCGCGGATCCCGACAGCCTTCGAGCGCGAGGTCGAGGCGGGGATCCGGGCCGAGCGGATCGAGATCCACCTGCAGCCGATCGTCGGCCTGCCGCAGCGCAAGGTTCGCGCCTACGAGGTGCTGACCCGGCTGCGGACCACGGACGGCCGCCTGGTCACCGCCGGCGAGTTCCTCCCCGCCGCCGAGGCGCGGCGGCTGACGACGAAGCTGGACACCTTTCAGGTGATCCGCTCGTTCCAGGTCCTGAAGCGGCTCGCCGGGCGCAACCGCGACGTCGGCCTCGCCGTCAACATCGCCGCCTCGAGCCTCGCCGACGGGGTGTTCTACCGCGAGTTCAGCGCCTTCCTCACCCAGAACCGCGCGGTGGCCGACCTGGTGCAGTTCGAGTTCACCCAGGAGGCGGTGCGCGAGATGGGGCCGGTGGAGATGCAGAGCCTCGCGGCGATCGCCGAGCTCGGCTTCCGCTTCGGCATGGACAACGTCACCGACCTCAGGATGGACTTCCGCGGGCTGGTCGACCAGGGCTTCCGGACCGTCAAGATCTCCGCCGACCGCCTGCTCGGCAAGGTGCCGATGACGCCGGGCGACATCCATCCCGCCGACCTGTCGCATCACCTGCAGCGCCATGGCATGCAGCTGGTGGCGGACCGGGTGGAAACGGAAGCGCAGGTGGTCGATCTGCTCGACCACGACGTCCGCCTCGCCCAGGGCAACCTGTTCTCCGCCCCGCGCCAGGTGCGCCCGGAGATCCTGGGCGGCCCCGGCGCCGAGGCGCCCCGGGCAGAGACGGCGGCGCGCCGCTAGCCGTTTCCGATCAGGTGGATTCTCCTGATCGACGACAAATCGTCCCCGATTCAAGGCCTTGGCATGTTCCGTTCAGGTCGGTTCGACCTGGACGGAACATGCCATGACGTGCGCCGGCTTGGTCAGCTCGACGAGGGGCCGACCACGACCGTGGTCATCGGGCCGCCGAGGAGCCGCTTCGCCACCCGATTGACGTCCTCGAGCGTCACCGCCTCGACGAGGTCGTTGCGAACGCGGAAGTAGTCGATCGGCATGTCCTCGAGCTGCAGCCCGACCAGCTGGCCGGCGATCTTGCTCGAGCTGTCGAAGCGCAGCGCGTAGTTGCCGGTGAGATAGCGCTTGGCCGCCTCCAGCTCCGCCTGGGTGGGCCCCTCGGCCGCCATCGTTTCGAAGGCCTCCCGGATGAGCCCCAGCGCCTCCTCGGCGGTCTCCGGCCGCGTGCCGGTCGCCGCGAGGTAGAGGGCGGCGTGGTCGAGCGACAGCAGGCTGGTGCCGACCGAGTAGGCGAGGCCGCGGGTCTCGCGGATCTCCCGGTAGAGCCGCGAGGAGAAGGTGCCGCCGCCGAGGATATGGTCGAGCACGAAGGCCGCCATGTAGTCCGGGTCCTGGCGGTCGATCCCCTCGGTCGCCACCCGGATCAGCGTCTGCGGCTCGGCGACGTCCGCCGTCAGCGACTTGCCGAGGGCAGGGTCCACGTCGGCGACAGGCTTCAGGTCGGCCGCCCGCGGCAGCGCGCCGAAGGCGCGGTCGAGCAGCGGGCCGAGCTCCTCCGCGGTGATGTCGCCGACGACCCCGACCACCAGGTTGTCGCGGGCGAACACCGCCTCGTGGTAGCGGCGCACGTCCTCGACCCCGATCGAGGCCAGCGACTCGGCGGTGCCGTCCACCGGCGTTGCGTAGGGATGGCCCGGGAAGGTCTCGGAGATGAGCAGCCGCGAGGCGATGGTCTCCGGATCGGTGGAGCGGGAGCGCTGCCGCGAGATCAGCTGCGCGCGGATCCGCTCGAAGGGCTCCTCGTCGAAGCGCGGCTGGTCGAGCGCCTTGGCGAGGAGGTCCACCGCCTCGTCCCGCCGGCTGGAGAGGGTCGACAGCGAGCCGGTCACCGCGTCACGGCCGGCGTCGAACGAAAGCCGGGCGGCGGTGTCCTCGAGGCGGCGCTTGAACGCCTCCTCGGCGAGGTCGCCGGCGCCTTCGTCGAGCAGGGCCGTGGTCAGGGTCGCCGTGCCGGCCTTGCCCTCCGGGTCCTGCGTGGCGCCGCCGCGGAAGGCGAACTGCAGGGCGATGAGCGGCACGGTGTCGTCGGAGACGAGCCAGGCCTCGATGCCGCCGGGGCTCACCACCCGCTCGACGTCGGTGGCGGCGAGCGCCGGCGCGGCGAGGCCGACGAGGGCCAGCGCCGCGAGGCCGGCGATCCCGGTGCGGGCGCGCTCGAGCGAGCGGGAAAGGTCGATGCGGAACGGGGCGGTCACGAGCGCTCCTCCTCGGCGGCGCGGCGCAGGTATCCGGTGACGGAGGTCTCGACCGCGAAGCGGCCGCGGGCGGCCTCGCGGACGTCGTCGAGGGTGACGGCGCGGATGCGCGACGGCCAGGTCTGGACGTCCTCGACGGTGGATCCGGCCGCCAGCGACGCGCCGAAGATGCGGGCGAGCGCCGCCTGGCTGTCCTGGGCGTAGACGGTGGAGGCCTCGAGCCGCTGCCTCGCCCGGGCCACGTCCTCCTCGTCGAGGCCCTCGACGGCCCGGTCGATGGCGGCGAGCAGTTCGTCGCGGGCCTCCTCCAGGCCGATCCCCTCGCGCGGGACGATCCAGGCGCTGAGCGTGCCCATGTCCCAGACGTCCGAGCGGTAGCCGAGGCCGACGGAGGTCGCGATCCTGCGGTCGACCACCAGGTCGCGGAAGAGGAGGCTGGTGGAGCCGCCGCCGATCGCCTCGGCGAGCACGTCCAGCGCCTCCGCCTCGCCGCGGGCGGCGAGCCGGTAGGAGGGCGCCAGCCAGGAGACGCTGGCCGATTCGACCTGCACCTTCGGGTCGGCGACGGTCACCTCGCGGGCGGCCTCGATCCTGCGGGCGTCCAGCCGGTCCCGCTCGGGCGGCTCGGCGCGGCGCTCCAGGCGGCCGTATGTCGCCTCGGCGGCCTTGCGGACGGCCTCGGCGGTGACGTCGCCGGCGACCACCAGGATGGCGTTGTTGGGCGTGTAGTAGCGATCGTAGAAGGACATGGCGTCCTCGCGGTCGAGGGACTCGATGTCGTCCCGCCAGCCGATCACCGGCACGCCGTAGGGGTGGCGCAGATAGAGCGCGGCGTCCACGGCGGCGCCGAGGCGGGCGCCGGGCTCGCCCTCGAGGCGCATGGCCCGCTCCTCCAGCACCACCTTCCGCTCGGGGACGATGTCCTCGTCGTCGAGGACGAGGTTGCCCATCCGGTCGGCCTCGTAGGACATCATCAGCTCGAGCTTGTCGGCGGCGACACGCTGGAAGTAGCCGGTGTAGTCGGAGGAGGTGAAGGCGTTCTCGTCGCCGCCGATCTCGGAGATGACGCGGCTGAACTCGCCCTCGGGATGGTTGGCGGTGCCCTTGAACATCAGGTGCTCGAGGAAATGGGCGATGCCGGTCTGGCCGTCCGGCTCGTCGGCCGATCCGACCCTGTACCAGACCATGTGGGTGACGACCGGCGCGCGGTGGTCGGGGATCACCACCACCTGCATGCCGTTGTCGAGGAAGAAGGTCTCCGCGTCCGGGCCGATGACGACCGGCGGCGCGTCCTCGGCGGCGGCCGCCGGAAGGGCGAGCAGCGCGGCGCCGAGCACGGCGGCCGCGAGGCGGCCGGCGGGACGGAAAGTGAAGGGGTCGGGCATCGAGTCCTCCGGGATGCCGGTGAATTTCCCTCGTGGAACAGGGGGAAAGGGGCGAAGTTGCGGCCGCGGCCGGGAGAGGGCGCCCGCCGGGATCAAATCCATTTGATTGTCCGCGGCGCCGTGACGCGGACGCCCGGATGCGCAGCGGCCGCGGGGGAGACCCCCGCGGCCGCGCGAAAGACCCTGGAAGAGGGAGGCGACCGGGTCACCAGAGCCAGCTGAAGAACCCCTTCCTGGGCTCCTCCGGGATCGCCACCGGAGCGCCCGGCGCCGGCTCGAGATAGGTCACCGGCGGCTCGACCAGCGCGCGGCGCACCGGCCGGCCCTGGGAGTCGTAGAGGCTCGCCTCGCTGGCGGCCGGGAAGGAGCCGCTGAGCTTGCTCGGCGCGACGATCTCGCCGGCCGCGTCGTTGGCCCTCGGCCCCGGGCGCGGCGGCGTGCGCACGGCCAGGAGTTCGCTTCCGGCGATGGTGTTGCCGCGATCGCCGCGCGCGGCCTCCCGCTCCTCCGCCTCGCGCAGGCGCCGCACCGTGGCGACCTCCGGGTCCAGCGGCCATTCGGGGTCCGACGCCAGGCGGGCGGGATCCTCGGGCTGGGCCAGGACCTCAGTGTCGGCAGGCACGACGAGCGGGGCGCGGGGGCTGTAGTTGATCGGCTGCTGGCGGGACTCGACGGCGCCGAGACCCTCCATGATCGAGCGGCCGAGCGACAGGTTGGGAATCTCCGTCTCCGGATCGTTCTCGTCGACGACCGTGCCCATGCCCGAGCAGGCCGAAAGGGTGGCCGCGACTGCAAGGATCGACGCCGCGCGCTTGAACTGGTCAGAGGTCATAGAAGATTTCGCATCCCAACCGCCGGGTGGACCAAACCTCCGCCGGCGCGTCCTCGCCGCCGGAGCACGACCGTCCTAGGGCCGCATTGCGGCGCCCGTGTGGATTTCCGCGCGCCGACTCATGCGCTGGACCGGCCGCCAAGGCGGAAGGAGTCATACAGGAGGGCGAGAACGCCCGCAACGATCCAGGTGTCGGCGAGGTTGAACACGTACCAGGACCAGCCGAAGGCGTGAAGGTGGACGAAGTCGACCACCGCGCCATAGGCGACCCGGTCGACGAGGTTGCCGAGGGCGCCGCCGACGATCAGCGCCAGCGCCACCGCGGTGAAGCGGCTGTCGGTCCGCCGCATCCAGGCCGACAGCAGGACGATCGCGACGATGCTGAAGGCCACCAGCAGCCAGCGGCCGAGCTCGGTGTGCTGCTGCATCAGCCCGTAGGAGATGCCGCGGTTCCAGACCAGGATGAACTCCATGAAGGGCAGGACGCGGATGCTCTCGCCCTGCGGCAGGCCGGTGCCGAACAGGACCCACAGCTTGGTGAGCTGGTCGGCGACGAAGCCGACCGCCACGATGAGCAGGCCGAGCGCGAGGGGCGCCCGGCCGGCGCCGGCGACGGGGGCGCCGGTCATGCCACGGCCGCCCTCAGGGCGTCGATCTCGCGCACCGCCGCCGCGTCGCGCGGGCTGAGCTCGGGATAGTCCGGGTCGGCGCCGACGTCCGGCAGCACCTTCCAGGAGCGGGCGCACTTGCGCCCCTCCGCCCGGCCGGGGACCACGGCGACGTCGGCGACGTCCTCGAGGCGGAAGGCGTCCGCGGGCGCGGGCTCCCCGGTCACCGCGATCTGCGAGGTGATGCAGATCTCGGCAAGGTCGAGCCCCTCCAGCGCGGCCATCAGTTCCGGGTCGGTGACGTGCACCACCGGCGCGGCCTCAAGCGAGGAGCCGATCCGCTTGGCGGCCCGCTCCAGCTCCAGCGCCCCGGTGACGACGCGGCGGACGCGGCGCACCCGGGCCCAGCGCGCGGCGAGGGCGTCGTCGCGCCAGGAGGCCGGCACGTCGGGGAACAGCTCGAGGTGCACCGATCCGGTCTCGGTGGGGTGACGCTCGAGCCAGGCCTCCTCCATGGTGAAGGGCAGCATCGGCGCGAGCCACTTCACCAGGCACTCGAACTGGGCGGAGACCACCTGCAGCGCCGCCTTCCGACGCTCGCTCGAGGGCGCGTCGCAGTAGAGCGCGTCCTTGCGGACGTCGAAGTAGAAGGCCGACAGCTCCACCGTCATGAAGTGCATCAGCTGGGCGTGGATGCGCTTGAAGTCGAAGGCGAGATAGGCCTCGCGCACCAGCCGGTCCAGTTCGGCGAGGCGGTGCAGCATCAGCCGCTCCAGCTCCGGCAGGCGCTCGTGCGGCACCGTCTCGCCGCGGTCGTGGGCGAGGGTGCCGAGCATCCAGCGGAGGGTGTTGCGGATCTTGCGGTAGGCGTCGGTGTTGGTGTCGAGGATCTTCTTGCCGATCCTGAGGTCGTCCGAATAGTCGGTCGACACCACCCACAGCCGCAGGATGTCCGCCCCCGACTTCTCGATCACCTCCTGCGGGGTGACCGTGTTGCCGAGCGACTTCGACATCTTGCGCCCCTCCTCGTCGAGGACGAAGCCGTGGGTCAGCACGGCGTCGTAGGGCGCGCGGCCGCGGGTGCCGCAGCTCTCCAGCAGCGAGGAGTGGAACCAGCCGCGGTGCTGGTCGGAACCCTCCAGGTAGAGGTCCGCCGGCCACTTCAGCTCGGGCCGCGTCTCCAGCACGAAGGCGTGGGTGGAGCCGCTGTCGAACCAGACGTCGAGGATGTCGCGCACCTGCTCGTAGGCGCCGACGTCGTCGACGAGGCCACCGAGGAAGCGCTCGGCCGCGCCGTCGGCGAACCAGGCGTCGGCGCCCTCGGCGCGGAACGCCTCCATCAGGCGCCGCGCATAGGCCGCGTTCTCGGGGAAGTCCGGGCCGGGCACGACGCGGCCGCTGTCGCGATGGCGGAAGACGGCGATCGGCACGCCCCAGGCGCGCTGGCGGCTCACCACCCAGTCCGGACGGTTCTCGATCATCGCCCGCAGGCGGTTCTGCCCGGCGGCGGGCACGAAGCGCGTCCGGTCGATCGCCGAGAGGGCGCGGTGGCGCAGCGTGTCGTGCGCGCCGGCGATGTCGCGGTCCATGTGGATGAACCACTGCGGCGTGTTGCGGAAGATCACCGGCTTCTTGGAGCGCCAGGAATGTGGGTACTGGTGCTTCAGCCGGCCGCGCGCGACCATGGCGCCGGCCGCGGCCAGCGCCTCGATGACCGCCTGGTTGGCGTCGCCCTTCTCGCCCTTTTCGGTGATCACCCGCCGGCCCTCGAAGCCGGGCGCGTCGGCGGTGAAGGCGCCGTCGTCGTCGACGGTGAAGGGGATGGCGGTGTCGATGCCGCGGGCGCGCAGCCGGGATGCGCAGTCCATCCAGATCTCGAAGTCCTCGCGGCCGTGGCCGGGGGCGGTGTGGACGAGGCCGGTGCCGGCGTCCTCGGTCACGTGCTCGCCGTCGAGCAGCGGCACGTCGAAGTCGTAGCCGCGCCCGCGCAGCGGGTGGGCGCAGACGAGCGAGGCGAGCGCGGCGGCGGGCACGTCGGCGCGACGCTCGAAGGCGGTCACCTTGGCGGCCTTCATCACGCTCTCGGCGAGGGCATCGGCGAGCACCAGCCGGTCGCCGGTCTTCGCCCAGTTGCCCTCGGGCGCGTCGGTGACCTCGTAGAGGCCGTAGGCGATGCGGTGCGAGTAGCTGATCGCGCGGTTGCCCGGGATGGTCCAGGGCGTGGTCGTCCAGATGACGACCGCGGCGTCCGTGAGGGCGGCGTCGCCCGACACCACCGGGAACCTCACCCAGACCGTGTCCGACTGGTAGTCCTGGTACTCGACCTCCGCCTCGGCCAGCGCGGTCTTCTCGACGACCGACCACATCACCGGCTTGGAGCCGCGATAAAGCTGGCCCGTCTCGGCGAACTTCAGGAGTTCGCCGGCGATCACCGCCTCCGCCTCGAAGGCCATGGTGGAGTAGGGGTCGGCGAAGTCGCCCTCGACGCCGAGGCGGCGGAACTCCTCCGACTGGACCTTGATCCAGTGCTCGGCGAAGCGGCGGCACTCGGCGCGGAAGTCGTTGATCGGCACCTCGTCCTTGTTCTTGCCCTCGGCGCGGTACTTCTCCTCGATCTTCCACTCGATCGGCAGGCCGTGGCAGTCCCAGCCGGGCACATAGTGGCTGTCCCGGCCCATCATCTGCATGGAGCGGGTGATCACGTCCTTGAGGATCTTGTTCAGCGCATGGCCGATGTGGAGGTGGCCGTTGGCGTAGGGAGGGCCGTCGTGCAGCACGTACTTCGGCCGGCCGGCGGCGGTCTCGCGCAGGCGGCGGAACAGCTGCATCTGGTCCCAGCGGGCGACCAGCGCCGGCTCCCGCTGCGGCAGGCCGGCGCGCATCGGGAAGTCGGTCTTGGGAAGGTAGAGGGTATCGGAGTAGTCGCGGGACGCGGGCGTGTCGGTCATGACGGTCTCGGATCGGATATCATCTGGGGCGGAGGACGCGGGCGGCGGCCCTGGCCGCGCCCGGAGGATCCCCGGACCCGGGCCCGCGCCGGCCTAGCGGCGCGCGTCCGGGCCGGGGCCGCTAATTCGCGCCGCGGCGTCGGTGGTCCGGCGGGTGTGTGCTTGGCCTGTCATGGGGCGCACTTCTAGCGGCATCGCCGGACAAAATAAAGCGTGACCGCGGGCGAAAGCCTGCGCCGTCCGTGTGGCGGTCCCTCCGGGCGACCCGATGTTCACGAGGACGTGATCGCCGCCGACCTCGCGGAGGAGTAGCATCTCGGCTCGGATGCAGCGGGTCGGTCTCCGACCGCGGCACCCACCGGGACGTATGACGCCCCCGGATCCGGTCCCGTCGGGACCGGGTCGGCCGCGCCTCCCGGACAGTGGGCGGCCCCGCCCGCCGGCGCCTCGCGACCCGCGGAACCGCCCCAAGGCCGTTGACCAACGTGACCAGTGAACCGAGCGGGCGCTCGGCCGGACGGCCGACGCCCCGTCGTGCGCCGGAGGCACCGGACGCCGCGGTTGCGGCGACACCGGGCGATGGCGCACGGCCCGACGCCGGCGCCCCTTCCTCGGGGTCCGGACGTGCCGCTCCAGCAAGGAGTGAAAGCCATGAAAACCGTGCTGATCGCGTC
Source organism: Pleomorphomonas sp. (assembly GCA_041687675.1). Classification (GTDB taxonomy): domain Bacteria; phylum Pseudomonadota; class Alphaproteobacteria; order Rhizobiales; family Pleomorphomonadaceae; genus JAWLBM01. The sequence goes on from JAWLBM010000009.1 coordinate 34,158, forward strand.
TGCCCTGGCGCTCGCCGCCACCCTTCCCGCCGCCGCGCGGATGACCTGGGACCCGGCTGAGGCCGAGAGGATGTTCGTTCCGGACGCCGGCAACCCGGCCAACGTGGAGGCCGCGGCGAGGGAGAGGGACCACTACACCACGCCGATGCGGATCTGGGATCCGGTCGAGGGCGAGTTCGCCACCGTCATGGTGGCGCCGAACGCGCCGCCGTCGAGCGCGATCGCAACGCACGGCCGCCAGCCGACCGGCTACCGGATGCGCTGGGACCCGGCCGAGGCCGAGATGGTCCGCGAACCTGTCTGGTAAGGCAACCGGCGGGCGGCGGCCCGGCAGGGCAGGCCGCCCGCCTCAATTGAACAGGAGAGCACGGTCCAGCGGCGAGATCGGATGGAGCGCCGAAAGCAGGCCGCGGGCCTCCTCGCTGTCGCGGTCCATCCGGGCGACCAGCGCCTCGACGCTGTCGAACTTCATCTCCGGGCGCAGCCGCGCCACCGGGGTGACCGTCAGCGTCTTGCCGTAGAGATCGCCGGAGAAGTCGAAGACGAAGGTCTCGAACACCGGCGCGCCATTGTCGAAGGTCGGCCGGCGGCCGAAGCTGGCGACGCCGTGGCGCCGCTCGCCCTCCCACTCCACCGCCACGGCGTAGATGCCGTGGGCGAGGCGGACGGGCGCGGGCAGGCGCATGTTGGCGGTCGGGTAGCCGATCGTCCGGCCGCGCTTGTCGCCGTCGATCACCACGCCGTCGAAGAACCAGCGGTAGCCGAGCAGGCCGGCGGCGGCCGGGATGTCGCCCTCGGCGAGCAGGTCGCGGATGCGGCTCGACGACACCGGTTCGCCGTCCTCGGAGGTGAAGGCGTCGAGCACGGTCACCGGGAAGCCGTGCCGATGGCCGGCCTCGGTGAGGACGTGCGGGTTGCCGCTGCGCCCCGATCCGAAGTGGAAGTTCCATCCCACCGTGACCCCGCCGACGCCCAGCGCGTCGACGAGCACCGTCTCTACGAAGCGTTCGGCCGAGAGGGCGGCAAGCGCCGAATCGAAGGTCACCGCGACCATCCCGTCGAGTTCCAGGGCCGAGGCGACGCGCGCCTTGGCGGCCGGCGGGGTGAGGCGGAACACCGGCTGGTCCGGGCGGAAGAGGTCGCGCGGATGCGGCTCGAAGGTGAGCAGCACCGCGGGGCGCCCGGCCGCGCGCGCCGAGGCGGCGGCGCTCTCCAGGACGGCCTGGTGGCCGCGGTGCATGCCGTCGAAGTTGCCGATCGCCACATGGGCGCCGCGGAGCGCCGCGGTGAGGTCGGCGAGGCCGGAGACGGAGAAGCTGTGGTAGCGGGGATCGACGGACATGGACCTTCGGGGCGGTGGTGCGAAACCGCCGGGACCGTGCAATGTCGCGGCGGCGGGGTCAAGCGCCCGGATCGCCCCGGCCGGGTGCGAAGCCGAGGTCGGCGCGCCGCGGCACCATCACCACGGCCTCTCCCTCGAGCACCAGGGCGTTGTCGACGCGGGCCTCGCAGGCGAGCCGCGCCCGGGCGCCCTTCTCGATGAGTTCGGCGACCTCCACCGAGACCTCGATCACGTCGCCGATCCGGACCGGCGCGCGGAAGGTGAGCGTCTGCGACAGGTAGACCGCCCCCGGCCCCGGCAGGCGCATGCCGAGGATCGCGGAGATCAGGCTCGCCGTGTAGAGCCCGTGGGCGATGCGGCCGCCGAAGCGGGTTCGGGCGGCGAAATGCTCGGAGAGGTGGATCGGGTTGCGATCGCCGGAGATCTGGGCGAAGCCGACGACGTCGCTGTCCATCACCGTCTTCAGGTAGACCTCGCGCATGCCGACCGCGAGATCCTCGAACGCGTGCTGCTTGATGTCCTGGAAGCTCATCGGGACGGCCCTCCGTGGACGCCATTTGTGCGCCGCAGCAAGGTCTTCGGCAATCCGACCTTCGGCGTTCCCCCGTGAAAAGATGCATTAACCAATGCAAATCCCGGGATTTAACAGTCTTTTCAGGTCCGGACCGTAGGTTCGGTCGCGACAAACGGCCTGCCCGCAACAGCAGGCAAGGCGTCCCCGACCGTCCTTTTGCATGGCCGACCTCCGGAGAGGACGGCGGCACCCGTTGGAGTAGACGATGGCCCTGGACACTTCGATCCCGGTTCTCGTGGTCGACGACTACAAGACCATGATCCGAATCATTCGAAACCTCCTGAAGCAGCTCGGCTTCGAGGACGTCGACGAGGCCTCCGACGGAACCGAGGCGCTCGGCAAGATGAAGGAGCGCCGCTACGGCCTCGTCATCTCCGACTGGAACATGGAGCCGATGACCGGCTACGAGCTCTTGAAGCAGGTCCGCTCCGACGCAGGCCTGTCGAAGACCCCGTTCATCATGGTCACGGCCGAGTCCAAGACCGAGAACGTGATCGCGGCGAAGAAGGCGGGCGTCAACAACTACATCGTCAAGCCGTTCAACGCCCAGACGCTGAAGGGCAAGATCGAGGCCGTGTTCGGCGTCTGAGCCGGACCGGCGGCGCCGCGCGGCCCGTCCGCCGGCGCCGATGGCCGCGTCCGCGGTCGCCGGGGGGCGGAGGAACGGAACATGGTGGGACAACTGAAGGCGGAGCATCTCGCCCAGGTGATGGACTGCATCCGCAGGGATCGCCGGGGCGAGGAGGTCTCGCTCGAGCAGGTGATGCGCCTCGCCGAGGTGATGGCGGAGGTCTTCCAGTCGGCGGTGCGGCCCGTGGACGAGGAGATCTGCGAGGAACTGGGCGGCATGGCCCGCGAGATCGCCGCGATGAAGCTGGAGCTTTCGGACCTGCGCCTCGGCGACGTCCGGCAGGACCGCATCCCCGAGGCCGGCCGCGAGCTCGACGCCATCGTGGAGGCGACCGAGGAGGCCACCAACACGATCATGACCGCGGCCGAGGAGATCATGGCCGCCGACGCCTCCGACCCGGACGCCTACCAGGCCACGGTCAACGACAGGATCGTCGAGATCTTCGAGGCCTGCTCATTCCAGGACATCACCGGCCAGCGCATCTCCAAGGTGGTGGCGACGCTGAACCACCTCGACGCCCGGATCTCGACCCTGGTCGAGCGGCTGAAGCTGATGGACCTCGACGGTCCCGAGAGCCGGGAGACAGCCGAGGATCGCCGCCGCCGCGAGCTCATCCTGCACGGCCCGCAGATGCGGGGCGAGGGCGTCAGCCAGGACGACGTCGACGCGCTGATGCGGTAGAGCGCTTTCCGATCAGGTGGACTCACCTGATCGACCAGGAATCGCTCCAGACTCCACCGGGAAGAAGGTGCGGTGAATGCCGGCGGATTGAGGGGCGCCCGGCCGGAGGGAGTCTCCCCTCATCCGCCCTTCGGGCACCTTCTCCCCGCAGGGGAGAAGGAAAATGGCGCCCGGCCGGAAGGGATCGCAGCCCGGCCGGAAGGGTCCGCAGCGAGAAACGCCGCTCCCCTTCTCCCCACCGGGGAGAAGGTGCCGGCGAATGCCGGCGGATGAGGGGCGCCCGGCCGGAAGGAGTCTCGCCTTATCCGCCGTTCGGGCGCCTTCTCCCCGCAGCCGGTCACCAGCGAAGGCGCGGGATCGCGGCCTTGACCGCCACGCCCTCGATCGCCACGCGCTTGGCCACCACCGAGAGGTCGGGCCGGTCGGCCGGCCCGAAGTCCGCCGCGTGGATGCCGGCGGTGACCATCAGCACGTCGAGCCCCTGGCCCCAGGCGCCCTTGATGTCGGTGGGGAAGGCGTCGCCGATGGCGAGCACCCGGGCGCGGTCGACCTCGCGCTCGGCGAGTTCGTCGATGGTCTCCAGCGCCACGTCGTAGACGGGCTTGTGCGGCTTGCCGACCATCACCACCTCGCCGCCGAGCTCGACGTAGAGCTGGGCGAGCGCGCCGGCGCAGTAGACGAGCCGGTCGCCGCGCTCGACCACGATGTCGGGGTTGGCGCAGTACATCCTGAGGTCCCGCCGCTTCAGGCGGCCGAGCATGTCGCGGTAGTCGTCCGGCGTCTCCGTCTCGTCGTCGAAGAAGCCGGTGCAGACGACCACCTCCGCCTCCTCTTCCCCGACCAGGTCCATCTTCAGGCCCTCGAACAGCGGCAGGTCCCGGCCGGGGCCGAGGTGGAAGGCGCGCCGCGCGTCGCTGCGCTTCAAGAGCGTGTGGGTGACGTCGCCGGAGCTGATGATCACGTCATAGGCGTCGACGTCGATGCCGAAGCGGTGCAGGCCCCGCTCGATCTCGAAGGCGGGGCGCGGCGCGTTGGTGAGGAGCACCACCGGCCGGCGGCCGCCATCGCGGAAGCGGACGAGGGCCTCGGCGGCGTCGTGGTAGCCGACGACGCCGTTGTGAACGACGCCCCACACGTCGCAGATGATCGCGTCGTAGTGGTCGGCGATGGCCGAGAGGCCGGGGATCATGGTGACGGGCTGCATGGAGGATGGCAGTAGAGGCGGCCGGGCCGCCGGTCAAGCGGGCGGATGGTCGAAGGGCGACAGGGGACAAGGTCCGGCTTGCCGCTACCCCCGCCGGGCCGAATCCGACAGAATGCCCGCCCGACCGACAAGGACCGAAGATCCCGGGATGCCCGTCCGCCAGCTCACCGAGACCACCGTCAACCGCATCGCCGCCGGCGAGGTGGTCGAGCGGCCTGCCAGCGTGGTCAAGGAACTCGTCGAGAACGCCATCGACGCCGGCGCCCGGCGGATCGAGGTGGTGACGGCCGGCGGCGGCAAGACGCTGATCCGGGTGACGGACGACGGCTCGGGCATGTCGGCCGGGGACCTGTCGCTGGCGGTCGACCGGCACTGCACCTCCAAGCTCGCCGAGGACGACCTCCTCGACATCCGCACCCTCGGCTTCCGCGGCGAGGCGCTGCCCTCGATCGGCTCGGTGGCGGAGCTGTCGATCGAGACCCGGGCGAAGGGCGAGCCGCACGGCTGGGCGATCGCGGTCACCGGCGGCGAGAAAAGCGGGGTCCGCCCGGCGGCGCTCGCCGGCGGCACCCGGGTGGAGGTGCGCAACCTCTTCTTCGCGACGCCCGCCCGCCTCAAGTTCCTGAAGAGCGACCGCGCCGAGGCCGGGGCGGTGACGGAGATCGTCCGCCGCCTCGCGCTCGCCCATCCGGAAGTGCGCTTCTCGCTCGCCGGCGCCGACCGCACGCCGATCGACCTCGCCGCGACGGGGGAGGGCGGCCACGCCGAGCGGATCGCCCAGGTCATGGGCCGCGACTTCGTCGACAACGCCATCCCGATCGACGCGGGGCGCGAGGGGGTGAGGCTGTCCGGCCTCGCCGGCCTCGGCACCTACCAGAAGGCGAACAGCCTCGCCCAGCACCTCTTCGTCAACGGCCGGCCGGTCCGCGACAAGCTGCTGCTCGGGGCGCTGCGGGCGGGCTACGCCGACGTGATGGCGCGCGACCGCCACCCGGCGGCGGTGCTCTTCATCGACCTCGACCCGCACGAGGTGGACGTCAACGTCCACCCCGCCAAGGCCGACGTGCGCTTCCGCGACCCGGGCCTCGTCCGTGGCCTCGTCGTCGGCGCGCTCCGGCAGGCGCACGCCTCGGTCGCCGCCCGGGCCGCCTCGACCCACGCCGGCGCCACGGTCGCGGCGCTCGCCGCCTCGGCCGCGGCCGGGATGCGCGCCCATGCCGGCACGGGCGGGTGGAGTGGCTGGCGGGAGGACCGGCCGGCCGCCTTCGACTGGCGGACCGCGCCGGAGCGCCCGGCCTTCGATCCCGCCGGCCCGGCGCGCGATGCGCCCCCGGCCGGCTTTTCCGAGCCCGCGCAGCCCTCGATCGCCGGGCTCGCCGCCCGAATCTCCGCCGATGCGCGGGCCGACGCCGCGCCGTTGCCGCCGGACCGGGTGGCCCGGCCGCTCGGCGCGCCGCGGGCGCAGCTGCACGAGACCTACATCGTCGCCCAGACGGAGACCGGGCTCGTCGTCGTCGATCAGCACGCCGCCCACGAACGGCTCGTCTACGAGAAGCTGAAGCGCCAGCGCGAGGGCGGGGTGCCGCGCCAGCTGCTGCTCATCCCGGAGATCGTCGACCTTCCCGAGGAGGACGTGAACCGCCTCCTCGAGCGGGCGGAGGAACTCGCCGGGCTCGGCCTGGTGGTCGACGCCTTCGGGCCCGGCGCCGTGGCGGTGCGGGAGGTTCCGGCGGTGATCGGCGCCACCGACGTCGCGGGCCTCGTCCGCGACATCGCCGACGACCTCGCCGAGTGGGACCAGGCGACGCGGCTCTCCGACCGGCTCGACCACGTCGCCGCGACGATGGCCTGCCATGGCTCGGTGCGGGCCGGCCGCCGCCTCAAGCTCGAGGAGATGGACGCGCTGCTCCGCGAGATGGAGGCGACGCCCGGCTCGGGCCAGTGCAACCACGGCCGCCCGACCTTCATCGAGCTGAAGCTCTCCGACATCGAGCGGCTGTTCGGCCGGCGCTAACCCGTCAATGGTAGCCGTGGGTGCCGACCTTGCCGCGGAACACCCAGTAGGCCCAGGCGGTGTAGGCGAGGATCACCGGCACGATCACCACCGCGCCGACCAGCACGAACATCTGGCTGCGCTCCGGCGCCGCGGCGTCCCAGATCGTCACGCTCGGCGGGACGACATAGGGGAACATGCTGATCCCCAGCCCCACGAAGGAGAGCAGGAACAGGCCGAGGGCGATCAGGAAGGGCAGCCGCTCGGCGCCCTTGGCGAGGCTGCGGAAGTAGAGCACCGCCGCGATGATCACCAGGATCGGCACCTGCGCGGTCAGGAGCACGTTCGGCATCTCGAACCAGCGCTGGAAGTAGCCCTGGCCGAGGAAGGGGGTGGCGGCGCTCACCGCCGCGATCGCCACCAGCGTCACCGCGCCGGTCTGGCGGGCGAGGCGCCAGGCGTGCCGCTGGGCGCGTCCCTCCGTCTTCCAGACGAGCCAGGTGGCGCCGAGCATGGCGTAGCCGGCGACCAGCGAGACCCCGGTCAGCACGCTGAACCACGACAGCCAGTCGAGCCAGCCGCCGCCATAGGCGCCGTCGACCACCTCGACCCCCTGCAGCAGGGCGCCGAGGATGATGCCCTGCGACAGCGCGGCGATGTAGGAGCCGGCGGTGAAGGCGAAGTCCCAGACGGGCCGGTGCCGCGGGTCGCGCCAGCGGAACTCGAAGGCGACGCCGCGGAAGACGAGGCCGAGCAGCATGGCGATGATCAGCGGGTAGGTGGCCGGCAGGATGATCGCATAGGCGAGCGGGAACACCGCCAGCAGGCCGCCGCCGCCGAGGATCAGCCAGGTCTCGTTGCCGTCCCAGACCGGGGCGATGGAGTTCATCGCCTGGTCGCGCTCCTCGCCGACCTCGAAGGCCGGGAAGAGGATGCCGATGCCGAGGTCGAAGCCGTCCATCACCACATAGGCGAAGACCGCGAAGGCGATGATGAGGGCCCAGATCATGGTGAGGTCGAGGGAGTATTCGGGCATGGCGCTCACTCCGTCCTGGCGAGGGCGGGATCGACCGACGGGGCCGGGGTGATGCCGGCCGTGCGGATCGGCTTCTGCGGATGCGGCTCCTCGTGCGGGTGGGCGCCGGCCGCCATCAGCCGCAGGATGTACCAGACCCCGACGCCGAAGACGGCGACGTAGACCAGCACGAAGGCGGCGAGCGAGGCGGCGACCGCCGGCCCGCCGACCGGCGAGAGCGAGTCCGCCGTCAGCAGGTGGCCGTAGACTGTGAACGGCTGCCGGCCGACCTCGGTGGTGATCCAGCCGGCGATGACGGCCACGAAGCCGGCCGGGCCCATCGCGATCGCCGCCCGGTGCAGGGCGCGGCTCTCGAAGAGGGTGCCGCGGATGCGCGCCCACAGGCTCCAGAGCCCCAGGCCGAGCATCAGGAAGCCGAGGGCGACCATGACGCGGAAGGTCCAGAAGACGATGGCCACCGGCGGGCGCTCCGCCTCGGGGATGATGTCGAGACCGTCGAGCGGGGCGTTGAAGTCGTGCTTCAGGATGAAGGAGGAGAGCTTGGGGATCTGCAGCGCGTAGTCCACACGGCCCTCGGTCTCGTTGACGATGCCGAACAGGATCAGCGGCGCCCCGTCCGGGTGGCTGGCGAAGTGCCCCTCCATCGCCATCACCTTGGCCGGCTGGTGCTCCAGCGTGTTGAGGCCGTGCAGGTCGCCGGCGAGGATCTGAACCGGCGCGACCAGCGCCGCCATCCACATCGCCATGGAGAACATCGTCCGGGCGCGGATGTCGTAGCGGTCCCTGAGGAGATGCCAGGCGCCGACCGCGCCGACGACCAGCGCCGTGGTGAGGTAGGCTGCGACCAGGACGTGCAGCATCCGGTAGGGGAAGCTCGGGTTGAAGATGATTTCCCACCAGGAGCCCGAGGGCACGAACTGCCCGGTCTCGTTCACCGAGAAGCCGACCGGGGTGTGCATCCAGGAGTTCACCGAGATGATCCAGAAGGTGGAGATGACGGTGCCGACGGCCACCATCAGCGTCGCCCCGAAGTGGATCTTCGGGCCCACCTTCTTCATGCCGAACAGCATCACCCCGAGGAAGCCGGCCTCGAGGAAGAAGGCGGTCAGCACCTCGTAGGCCATCAGGGGGCCGATCACCGGCCCGGCGATGGTGGAGAACTTCGACCAGTTGGTGCCAAACTGGTAGGCCATCACGATGCCGGACACGACGCCCATGGCGAAGGTCACGGCGAAGATCTTCACCCAGAAGCGCCAGAGGTCGATGTAGTGCTCGCGCTTCGTCCAGAGCCAGAGTCCCTCCAGCACCGCGAGGTAGCTGGCGAGGCCGATGGTGAAGGCCGGGAAAATGAAATGGAAGCTGACGGTGAAGGCGAACTGCCAACGCGCCAGCACAAAGGGATCGAGGGCTTCGATCATCTCCGCTTCCGCTTGCAGGAGGCCGGTCCACCGCATCGCGGCGGGCAGGGCCGGTGTCCATCGGGAAGGTAGGGCCGCCACCTGGGGCGGCATCGGGGCGTTGTGTCGCGCCCGCCGCCCCCCGCACGCGGGTGTCGCCGCGCCGGACCTTGTTCACCTGAACACCCGCCACCGGCGATTGTTCATTCCGGCGCGACCGCAGGCTCAGTCCTCTTCGCCGAAGCGGTTCGCCACCAGCGCCGTGACGGCCGCCAGCGCCGCCTTCGCCTCGCGGCCGCTCGCCTCGACATGGATGGTCGAGCCGATCGCGGCGCCCAGCATCATCAGCCCCATGATCGAGGAGCCGGAGACGCTCTGCCCGTCCTTCGAGACGATCACCTCGGCGTCGAAGCGCTCGACGCACTGGACGAACTTCGCCGAGGCCCTGGCGTGCAGGCCCTTCTTGTTGACGATCTCGAGGTCGGCGGAGAGGCCGCCGCCTGAGCGTTCGGCGGTCATTGTCCGGCGAGCACCTGGCTGGCGACGGAGATGTACTTCCGCCCGGCGTCGCGCGCCTCGGCGACCGCGGAGGCGAGCGGCTTGTCGGCCCGGACGCTGGCGAGCTTGATCAGCATCGGCAGGTTCACGCCGGCGATCACCTCGATGAGGCCGTGGTCCATCACCGAGATGGCGAGGTTGGAGGGCGTGCCGCCGAACATGTCGGTGAGCAGCACGACGCCCTTTCCGGCGTCGACCTGGTCCACCGCCGCGATGATGTCGGCCCGGCGCTGCTCCATGTCGTCCTCGGGACCGATGCAGATGGTCGCGAGATGGGTCTGCGCTCCGACCACGTGCTCCAGAGCGGCCCGGAACTCGTCCGCGAGCCGCCCGTGCGTCACGAGAACCACCCCGATCATGCCGACGTCCGTCCCTCGAGCATGGCGGGGGCGGAAACCACGCCCCGGCGCCGATCCGCTCCCTGTCCGGAACGGACGCCCATCTTGACCAGCAACGCGGCCAGTTCAAGAGGCAATGTGGACGTTCTCGCCGCGGCGCTACGGCCCGAGTGCGGCAAGGGCCGCCGCAACCAGGAGCCGCGCCGCCTCGATCCGCCGCGCCGGAACCGCCTGGCGGGCGAGCGCCACGCCCTCGATCCGCGCCTCCGTCGAGCCCGCCCCGGGCATGCGCTCCACCCCCCCCTCGGGGAGGAGGTCCACCACCAGGCGGACCACCGCGGCCGGCTCGTGGTCGACCGGGACGATGCCCCGGCCGGCGAGCTCGGCGAGCCCGGCGATGGCGCCCGGGGCCCGGGCGACCAGCCGGCCGCCGCGCTGCGACAGCGCCACCCTGTCGTCCGCGACGAAGCAGCCGAGGCGTCCGGCGGCGCGGGCCTCGGCGACCAGGGCGTGGGCGAGGCTGGACTTGCCGGCGCCCGAGGGACCGCGGATCAGCACGCCGGCGGTGCCGAGGACGATGCAGGTCGCATGAACGGTGGGCGGCGGCGCGGCCGCGGTCCCGCTCATCCCTCGGCCGGCAGTCGGACGACGAAGCGGGCGCCGGTGACGCGTCCCGGGTCCGCCGGGTCGTCGTGCCGGTTTTCCGCGGTGATGGTGCCGCGGTGCGCCTCGACGATCTGGCGGGAGATCGACAGGCCGAGGCCGGAGTTGTTGCCGAAGCCCTCGCCCTCCGGGCGGTCGGTGTAGAAGCGCTCGAAGATGCGCTCGATCTGGTCCGGGCGGATGCCGGGGCCGTCGTCGTCGACGGTGATCACCACCTCGCCGCCGCTGCGGCGGACCGAGACCCGCACCGCGCCGCCCGGCGGCGAGAAGGAGCGGGCGTTGTCGACGAGGTTGTGGATCACCTGCCCGAGCCGGCTGTCATGGCCGAGCACGAACAGGCGGTCCTTGTCGGCTGGCCGGAAGCTGAAGGTCACCGGCACCTCCGCGTGGCGGCCGGTGTCCTTCACCAGCGAGACGACGCTCTCGAGCAGCCTGCGCATGTCGATGGTCTGGCTGTCCTCGCGGGCGAGCTCGGCGTCGAGGCGCGAGGCGTCGGAGATGTCGGTGATCAGCCGGTCGAGCCGCCGCACGTCGTGCTGGATGATCTCGAGCAGGCGGGCGCGGCTCTCCTCGTTGCGGGCGAGCGGCAGCGTCTCCACGGCGCTGCGCAGCGAGGTGAGCGGGTTCTTCAGCTCGTGGCTGACGTCCGCGGCGAAGCTCTCGATCGCGTCGATCCGGTCGTAGAGCGCGTTGGTCATGTCGCGGAAGGCGCGGGAGAGGTGGCCGATCTCGTCCTGGCGGTCGAACTCGGGGATCGGCTCGCGCTGCTTCACCCCGCGCCGCACCCGGTCGGCGGCGGCGGCCAGGCGCCGCAGCGGCGTCGCGATGGTGCCGGCGAGCAGGATCGACAGCACGGCGGTGGTCACGGCGGCGACGAGGAAGACGCGGACGATGGCGAGCCGCTCCGCCGCCACGATGGCGTCGATGTCGCCGCCCTGGGTGGAGAGCAGCAGCGAGCCGACCACCGCCCGGAAGCGCTGGATCGGCACCGCCACCGAGACGATCATCTCGCCGCGGTCGTTGACCCGCACCACCGTTCCGGGCGAACCGGCGAGCGCCGTCGCGACCTCCGGGTAGTCGCGGCCGTTGGAGCCGGCGAGTTCCTGGTAGACCGGCAGGTCCGTCCGCCGCATCAGGTATTTCGCCCCCTCCCAGACCCGCTCGAATATGCCGGGCTCGTCGGGCTGCGGCGGCGGCAGGTCGAAGCGCAGCACCTGGCCGCGGGAGTAGAGGAAGCGGCTGTCGAGGATGAGGACGCCGTCGCGGTCGTAGATGCGCGCCCGGGTGCGGGTGGGCGAGATGAGGCGGCGCAGGATCGGCGCCACCCGTTCCGGGTTGATCGGGAAGTCGAGCGCCTCGGCGCCGTCGAGCGGCGACACGCTCTCGCCGGTCTGCAGGCGCAGCAGTCTCTCCGGGTCGATGGTGATCGAGTTGGTCTCGACGGTCGCGGAGGCGGCGATGGCCCCGGCGATGATCTCGCCCTGGGTGAGCAGGCTCGCCACACGCGCGTCGATCAGGCCGGCGCGGAACTGGTTGAGGTAGAGGATGCCCGAGACCATCGCGATCAGCGCCGCGAGGTTGAGCACCAGGATGCGGCGGGTCAGCGAGGAAAACACCGAGCCGCTGACGAATCGGCCGAAACGGCCCGCCCAGACCCGCCCGGCGCGGCGCCGGGCCGAGCGGCGCCGCTCGGGCAGGGGTCTCGTCTCGCTTACCATGCGTTCCGCGTCTCCGGCCGCGGCCGGTCCTTCCGATGCCGGGCGGCGTTCGCTCCGCTCACTCCTTGAAGCGGTAGCCGACGCCGTAGAGCGTCTCGATCATGTCGAAGTCGTCGTCGATCGCCTTGAACTTCTTGCGCAGCCGCTTGATGTGGCTGTCGATGGTGCGGTCGTCAACATAGACTTGGTCGTCGTAGGCCGCATCCATCAGCGCGTTGCGGCTCTTGACCACCCCGGGACGCTGGGCGAGGGCGAACAGGATCAGGAACTCGGTGACGGTGAGGGTGACGTTCTGCCCGTTCCAGGTGCAGGTGTGCCGCTCCTGGTCCATCATCAGCGGGCCGCGCTCGATCATCCGCGTGGCGTCGGTGGGCTTGGCCGGGCCCGGCTCGCGGGGGGCGGCGCGGCGCAGCACGGCCTTGACGCGCTCCACCAGCAGGCGCTGGGAAAACGGCTTCCGGATGAAGTCGTCCGCGCCCATCTTGAGGCCGAACAGCTCGTCGATCTCGTCGTCCTTGGAGGTGAGGAAGATCACCGGCATGTCGGTCTTCTGCCGCAGCCGCCGCAGCAGCTCCATGCCGTCCATCCGCGGCATCTTGATGTCGAGGATGGCGAGGTCCGGGGTCTGCTGCGCCAGCCCCTCGAGCGCCGAGACGCCGTCGGTGTAGGTGTCCACCCGGTAGCCCTCCGCCTCCAGTGCGATCGACACCGAGGTCAGGATGTTCCGGTCGTCGTCGACGAGGGCGATGGTCGGCATGGCGTTGGTGTCCTCCGGGTCGAAGTGTCCGGTTCGTCGTTCGCGGTCGGCCGAGCCCCCGGCCGAACCAGTCTACGCTCGGGGCTCCCGCTTTTCCCGGCAGAAATGCGCGGAAATTAAGGCGCGGCCAGCCCGCGCCCCCGGCTTCCGGCCGGCGGGGTCCTCCAGCCGGCCGCCGCTCGCTCCGCCACAAGATGGAAACGCGGCAGCAACAATGCCAGGGACGCGAGGATGCCGGCGCCGATTCCAATGAACAGTCCGATGGCCCCGAGGTTCAGGGTGAGGCCGGCGAACCAGCCGGCCGGGACCGCCACGAACCAGAAGGCGGCGGCCTGCAGCCACATCGGCATCCACACGTCGCCGAGGCCGCGCAGCGCGCCCATGGCGACGCCCATCATGGCGTCGAGGGCGACGAAGAAGCCGGCGAAGCGGAGCGTGCCGGTGGCGACCGCGACCGCCGCCGCGTCGTCGACGATGAAGGCGGCGATCCGGTCGGGGACGGCGATCATCGCCACCCCGCAGGCGCCGGAGAACAGCGCGCCGAGGCCGATCGCGCTCCAGCCGGCGCGGGCGAGGTCGACGGGGAAGCGCCGGCCGACCGCGTTGCCGACCCGGATCGTGGCGGCGCCGCCGATGCCGACCGCGTTCATGAACACGAGCGACATCACGGTCATCGTGGTCTGGTGCGCGGCCAGCGCCGCCGCGCTGATGGCGCCGGCGAAGAACACCATGGCGGCGAAGGCGGCGCTCTCGACCCCCTGGCCGAGGCCCATCGGCAGGCCCATCCGGCGGATCCAGCGGCCGTTGTCGCCGCCGAGGTTGGCGAAGGCGGCGAGCCAGCGGCGCGGCGGGGCGAGGAAGCGGTAGGGGTCGCCCTGCCGGCGCGCGATCCACAGGAGAGCGGCGAGCGCGGCCGCGAAGGTGAGCCAGCGGACGAGCGAGGAGGTGGCCATCGCCGTCGCCGCGCCGCCGGTCTCGGCGACGAGGCCGCCCCATCCGAGCACCAGCACCGCGTCCAGCGCGAAGTTCAGGAGGTTCGCGGCCAGCATGATCAGCATACCGATCCGCGGCCGGTCGGTCGCCTCCAGCATCATGTTGGCGATGAGGAACAAGAGCTGGCCCGGCAGCCCCCAGGCGAATTGGTGCGAGACGTCGGCGGCGATCGCCGCCACCGCGGGATCCTGTCGCGTCAGGAGGAAGAAGGGCTCGGCCCAGACCGACAGCAGGGCGGCGACGACACCGAGCAGGGCGGCGTTGGCGACGCCGGCGCGGAAGATGTCGCCGACGGCCGCGGGCTCGTCGCGCCCGATCGCCTGCGCGGCCAGCACCACCGCGGCCTGCAGCGCGCCCATGGCGACGAGGAGAATCGTCAGCAGCGGCGCGATCCCGAGGCCGAGGCCGGCGAGCTCCAGGCCGCCGGCGCGGCCGGCCATCCAGGTGTCGACGGTGAACAGCACCAGCAGCCCGGCCCGCGACACGATGATCGGCCAGGCGAGCACCAGCGTGCGCCGCAGGTGCCAGGGCACCGGATTGCCGTCGACGGCGGGGCTGGCGGGAACGGGACGCTGCACGGGACCACGGGCCTTCGGAGCGGGCCGGGAACCGAGGGATCTCGGGCGTCCGGCCGCGCGGGACGGGACCCTATCCGAAGCTTGCGCCGGGGGAAAGGGCGGGCGCCCGCTGCCGGGCCGGTCCCCGGTGCCTCACGTCCGCGTTTCCGTCCCGTAAGTCATACCATGGAATAAAATTGCATTTCAATGCACAAAATGACAGTATAGAACATGACCGTCGCCGTGACGGGGGCGGGTCCCGGCTCGGGGTCCCTTTCGGATCGGTCGCGCGCCCCGACGCCGGAGACCCCTGATGAGACACGCCCTTCGCCGCACATGCTCCCGCCTGGCGCTCGCCGCCGCCGTCTCGCTCGCCGCGGGCGCCGCCCAGGCGGAGACGAAGACGCTCGCGGGCAAGGCCTCGGCCGCCTGGGAGATGTTCTACACCGGCCTTGCGGAGGCCTCCGCGATCACCGGGTCGGCCGAGGCGGACGTCATCTACGGCGACGCGTTGGCGATGGCGGGTCCCCCGGTCGCCATGAAGCGGCTGGTGATGGGGCGCGACGCCAGCGGCGCCCCGATGCTGCCGGACAAGGGGGTCTATCTTTCGAGCATGGGGCCTGGCGTCGTTTCCCCGGATGGCCGGTGGGTACTGGTCAATTCCCAGGCGACGAACCTCCTGCCGGGGCTGACCCCGGGCATGCCAGACCAGGTTCTCGCCGTCCACCTGGAGACCGGCGAGATCGTCCCGGTCTCGGTCGGGGCCGACGGGACGACCTTCGGCGACGGCGACAGCGGGCAGGCGAAGTTCTCCCCGGACGGCTCCAAGGTCGTGTTCGTCACCGCGGCCACCAACCTCGTCGGCGCATCGGCGCCGCAGGTGGTGGTCAAGGACCTCAAGACCGGGGCGATCACGCGTGTCTCTGGGACGCGGGGCACCGGCGCGGCCGTGACCGGGAAGACCTTCGAGGACCCCTCCTTCTCGCCGGACGGAAGCCGCATCGTCTTCGAGACCAACGCGGCTCTGCTCGATGATCCGATGCCCGACATGAACGGGGCGAGCGACGTCTACATGGTCACCTACACCGGCGGAGCGAACGACGCGGCCTCGACGGTGCTGGTCTCGACCCGGGCAGACGGAAGTTTCGGCGATCTACCTTCCTACGGCCCCGTCTTCTCGCCGCTGGGCGACGGGATCCTGTTCTCGTCGCTTTCCAACCTGCTCACGTCGCCGCAGATGGACACGAACAGCGAAGCAGATGTCTACTTCAAGGCGCTCGGCCCGGTGGACCCGGCGACCGGCCGCATGTCCGGCCCTGTCTCGCTGGTCTCCTCCAACGACACGGGGACCCAGGGAAACGGCTGCCTAAGTTACGAGCCGGGCGTCCACCCGGACGGCCGAAGGGTGGCGTTCACCACCCTCTGCCCGCTGCATCCGGCCCCGGATACCAACGGGACCTCGGACGTCTACTTCACCTATACTGACCGGACCGTGGAGGAAAAGAAGGGCGGCACGCTGCTCGGCGTCTCCGGCCTCCCCGCCAAGATGGGGGATGCCGCGTCCTACTCCCCGAACATCTCGCCGGACGGGTCGCTGATCGCCTTCGTCTCCCAGGCGGGCGACCTTGCGGCCGGGGCCACAAACGGGAAGGCCCAGGTGCTGGTCAGGAGCTTCGTCAACGGCGCGCCCATCCACCTCGTCTCCCGCGCCGCTACTGGCGCTGCCGGCGACGACGACGCGGATTGGATCGCCTTCACGCCGGACGGCGCCGGCATCGTCTTCGAGTCCGCAGCCACCAACCTCGTCGACCCGCCGACCTCGGAAACCAACGTCTATCTCGCGACCCTCCCGCCCGTGACGGGCGGCAACGACGTCATCCTCGGTGGGGCCGGCGACGATCGGATCCACGGCGGCGGCGGCGACGACACCCTCGACGGCGGCGCCGGTGCGGACCGCATGACCGGCGGGCCGGGCAACGACAGCTACATCGTGGACGACCCGGGCGACGTGGTGGCCGAGAAGGCCGGGGAGGGGATCGACGACGTGATATCCGCGATCTCCTGGACCCTGCCGGACAACGTGGAGAACCTCGAACTCGTCGCCCCGGCGGTCGAGGGCGCCGGCAACGCGCTCGCCAACGTGATCGAGGGCAGCGCCGGCGCCAACGTGCTCTCCGGCGGGGCCGGCGACGACAGCCTCTTCGGCAACGGCGGCGCGGACACGCTCGCGGGCGGCGACGGCAACGACCGGCTGATCGGCGGCGGGGGCCGCGACATCCTCACCGGCGGGGCCGGCGTCGACACCTTCGTCTGGCTGAAGCGGGCCGAGAGCCGCGCCGGCAAGAGCCGCCGCGACGTGATCACCGACTTCGACGCCGCGGCGGGCGAGACGATCGACCTCTCCAAGGTGGACGGCAAGAAGAAGAAGGGCTTCCAGCGTTTCATCTGGAAAGGGGCGAAGCCCTTCTCCGGCCGCCCGGGGCGAACTGCGCTTCGCCAAGGGCCTGCTGCAGGCGGACGCCGACGGCGACCGCAAGGCGGACTTCGAGATCAAGGTGACGGTGACCTCGGGCAAGTTCGGCAAGAACAACCTGAAGCTGAAGTGACGCCCGGGGGCCGGCCGCCGGCCCCCGGTCAGGCCCGCCGCAGGAAGCGGACCACCGTCTCGCCGAAGGTGCGCTCGTCGAGCGGCTCGAAGCCCTCCGGCGCGGCGAAGGGCGCGCCGGCGGCCTCCTCGACCACGACGAGGGCGCCCGGCGCGAGCCAGCCGCCCTCGGCCAGCGAAGCCAGCGACAGGCTGGCGAGGCCCTTGCCGTAGGGCGGGTCGAGGAAGGCGAGGGTGTAGGGCTCGGCCGGGCCGATCCGGCCCATCCCCGTGGCGTCGCGGCGGAAGATCCGAGTCGAGCCGGTGAGGCCGAGCGCTTCCTGGTTGCGGCGGATCAGGCCGCGCGCCTCGGCGCTCTCCTCCACGAAGAGGCAGGCCTTCGCTCCGCGGCTCATCGCCTCGAAGCCGAGCGCGCCGGTGCCGGCGAAGAGGTCGAGCACGCGGGCCTCGGCGAGCGTGCCGTGGAAGCGGTGCTCGAGGATGTTGAAGAGGCTCTCCCGGGTGCGGTCGGAGGTCGGGCGGATGGCGAGGCTGCCCTCGGCCGGGCCCGCCAGCGCCTTGCCGCGGAACCTACCGCCGACGATCCGCACCGCCGCCTCCCTTGCCGCCGGATCCGCCCGGCCGGCCGCCGCCCGGTCCGCGCGGCTTCGATCCCGGCTTGCCGCCCGGCCCGCCCGGTCCCCGCGGCTTGTCTCCTGGCCTGCCGCCGGGCCCCCGCGGCTTGTCGCCCGGCCTGCCGCCGGGCCTGCCCGGCCCCGGCTTGTCTCCCGGCCTGCCGCTGAATCCGCCCGGCCCCCGCGGCTTGCCTCCCGGCTTGCCGCCGGGACGCTCGGGATGACCTCCGGGACCGCCCGCGTCGGCGCCTGGGCCTCGCCCGCGCGGCTTGCCGCCCGACGTTCCGCCCGGCCCGCCCGGCCCACCCGGCTTTCGGCCATGGCCGCCGGGTGCGTCCCCGAAAGCCCGCGGCCCGCCGCCCGGCCGGCCGGCCTTGCCGCTCCGCGCGGGCCGTTCTCCGGCGCCCGCGCCGGTCCGTTCGCCGCCGGGGCCCCGGCCGCCGGATGCGCCGCCCCGCCTGTCCTCGCCGCGCCGGTCGTGCCTCTCCTCGCGCCGCGCCGGTTCGCCGTCGGGCCGGCGGCGGTCGCCGCCCTGCGGCTTGTCGCTGCCGGACCCGGACCGGGCCGGGCGGGCGGACCCGGCCGCCTCGTCGCGGTCGCGCATCCGGTAGCCGCGTTGGGGCCGGGCGTCCTCGCCCGGGCGGCCCGGCTCGGCCGCGCGCCGGCCGGCGGGACGACGGCCCTCCAGTTCGCGGGCGACGGCGCGCTCGGGCGGCCGGCCCGGCCGCGCCCCGCGACCCGCGCGGCCGCCCCGCGCCTCGCGCGGCTCCTCCGCGGGCGTCTCGTCGGGTCTTCGCGGCCGGCGCTCCACCACCGCCTCGGGGCGCGTCACCCCGGCGCGCCGGCGCTCGGCGATCTCGCGGCGTGACAGCTGGCGACGGTCGTCGACCTCGGGCGCGGCGGCATGCGGGCCGGCGCCCTTGAGGGCGAGCCGCGGCCGGCGGCGGTTCGCCTCGCTCTCGGCGTCGTGCTCGATGTCCGCCTCGTGGCGGCGGCGGCTGCGGGCGGCGTCGGGCTGGCGCGCCCGGGCCGGCCGCGGCGCCTCCACCGGCTCCGGACGGGCCGGCGGCTTCGCAATCTTCGGCCCGCGCTCCCCCTCGCGCAGGGCGAAGTCCGCGCCGGCGGCCGAGGCGAGGCTGTCGCCCAGCTGGTCCATCAGGTGTCGTCTCTGCACCTCCTCGACCGCCCCCTCGGCGAGTCCGCCCAGCTGGAACGGGCCGAAGGAGAGGCGGATCAGCCGGTTCACGTCGAGACCCAGGTGCATCAGCACGTTCTTGATCTCGCGGTTCTTGCCCTCGCGCAGCCCCATCGTCAGCCAGACGTTGTCGCCCTGCCGGCGGTCGAGGCTGGCCTCGATGGCGCCGTAGAGGACGCCGTCGACGGCGATGCCGTCGCGCAGCCCGTCGAGCGTCGCCTGGTCGATCTCGCCATGCGCGCGCACCCGGTAGCGACGCAGCCAGCCGGTGGCCGGCAGTTCCAGCACCCGGGCAAGCCCGCCGTCGTTGGTGAGGAGCAAGAGGCCCTCGGTATTGATGTCGAGCCGGCCGACGGTCATCACCCGCGGCAGGTCCTTCGGCAGCACGTCGAAGACGGTCGACCGGCCCTCTGGGTCGCGGGTGGTGGTGACGAGGCCGCGCGGCTTGTGGAACAGCCACAGCCGGGTGCGGTCGCGATCGGGCAGCGGCTGGCCGTCGACCGTCACCACGTCGCCGGGGGCGACGGTGACGGCGGGCGTGTCGAGCACGCGGCCGTTCAGCGCGACGCGGCCCTCGGCGATCCAGGTTTCCGCCTCGCGGCGCGAGCAGAGCCCGGCGCGGGCGATCACCTTGGCGATCCGCTGCGGGTCGGCCTCGGCCGGGGTTGTCTTGCTTGGGGTCTTCATGGCACGGCTGATAGCAGGAAACCGGGAGCGCTGGAACGGCGATGAGGGCGCGGTGCTCATGAGCCGCGGGAGCACGGAACCGGGCGCCTCGGCGGCGCCGGCCGGGGGCGGCTTCATGGAACTCGCGCTCGAGGAGGCGCGGGCGGCCGCCGCGCGCGGCGAAGTGCCTGTCGGCTGCGTGCTGGTGAAGGACGGCGAGGTGCTCGCGAGCGCCGGCAACCGCACCCTCGAGCTGTCCGACCCGACCGCCCATGCCGAGATGCTGGCGATCCGCGCGGCGGCGGCGAGGGTCGGATCGCAGCGCCTCGTCGGCGCCGATCTCTACGTCACCCTCGAGCCCTGCCCGATGTGCGCGGCGGCGATCAGCTTCGCCCGCATCCGCCGCCTCTACTTCGGCGCCGGCGACGAGAAGGGCGGCGCGGTGGAGAGCGGCGTGCGGCTCTACGCGAGCCCCTCCTGCCACCACGTCCCCGAGGTCTACGGCGGCATCGCCGCCAGCGAGGCCGCGGCGCTCCTGAAGAATTTCTTCGCCGCGCGGCGGTGAGGCAGCGGGCGCCAACTGCTCTCCACCGTCATTCCGGCGAAAGCCGGAATCCAGTGCCCGGCCTCGGCGTGCACCATTCCATCGGATGGCGGCTTTCGCCGGAGTCGCCTCGTAAAGGCGGCCGCCGTCCCGGGACGAAGGCCCTCAGTCGCCTCCGCCCGAGTTCCGCCCGCGACCCGTCTCGAAGTCGGTGATCGCCCGGTCGAGTTCCCGCTTGATCTCCTCGCGCACCGACGCCGTCGCCTTGAGGATCGCCGCCACCTTCAGGAAGTCGAGCACCTTGAAGGCGTCGACGCTGGGGCGGGCGAGCACGTCGGGCGGCCGGGCCGCCAGCTTGTGGGCGAGGATCGAGTGCATCAGGATCTGGCTCGCCCCGAAGACGGACTCGGTCGCGTTGGGGATCGGCCGGCCGTTCGGCCGCACCGGGCTGCCGATCACGTCGACGGCGAGCACGATGTCCACGGGCGCGGGCAGGCGATCGTAGGGCAGGGGGTTGGTGACGCCGCCGTCGACCAGCACCACCCCGTCCAGCTCCACGGGCCGGAACACGATCGGCAGCGCGATCGAGGCGGCGATGGCCGTGCGCAGCCGGCCCGAGGTCAGCGTCACCTCCGTGCAGCCGTAGAAGTCGGTCGCGACCACGGACATCGGGATGCGGAGATCGGCGAAGTCGGCGGGTACGGCCGGGGGCAGGAAGATCTCGAGCACGCGCTCCGGATCGAACTGGACGAGGCCGCCGCCGCCGAAGAGGTCGGCGAAGCGCTTCGGGCGGAGCTGCCAGAGCCGGCCCCAAACATCGCCCTGGTTGCGGAAGGCCGCGGCCAGCACCTCCCGCACCTCGGCGCCCGAGAGCCCGCTGGCCGACCCGGCGCCGACCACCGCGCCGATGGAGGTCCCGGCGATCGCGGCCGGGGCGAGGCCGAGGTCGTCAAGCGCCTCCAGCACATGGACGTGGGCGATGCCGCGCGCGCCGCCGCCGCCGAGGGCGAGGCCGATGCGCGGGCCTTTGGGGTTTGCAGCTGCCATGGGGTCGGGTCTCGTCGCGACGCTCCGCCGGCCGCGCGGCAAGGGGCGGATCGGCGCGACGGTAGCAGGAGAGCACCGCGGCTGGCCAGCGGGGACGGGCAGCTTGCGCCGGCCGGGCCGCTCGCCGCCCATGCGCCTGCGTCCTCAGCAGGCACGTCGGGATGCGGGTCAGCGGCTCTCGCGCCCCACCGCCCGCCAGCCGATGTCGCGGCGGCAGAAGCCGTCCGGCCAGTCGATCGCGTCGACCGCCGCGTAGGCCCTGGCCTTCGCCGCGCGGACGTCGTCGCCGAGCGCGGTGACCGCGAGCACCCGCCCGCCGGCGGCGACGACGCCGCCGTCCGGCCCGGCCGCGGTGCCGGCGTGGAAGACGGTGACGCCCTCCATCGCCGCCGCCCGCTCGAGGCCGCGGATCGGCGAGCCCTTGGCGTAGGCGCCGGGATAGCCGCGGGCCGCCATCACCACGGTCAGGGCGGTGCGCGGGTCGAGCGAGACCGACGCCTCGCCGAGGCGGCCCTCGACGGTGGCGAGCATCAGGTCGAGGAGGTCCGAGGCAAGCCGCGGCAACACCACCTCCGCCTCCGGGTCGCCGAAGCGGACGTTGTACTCGATGAGCTTCGGGCCGCCGGGCCCGATCATCAGCCCGGCGAACAGGACGCCGCGGAAGGGGGTGCCGCGGGCCGCGAGGGCGGCGACCGACGGGCGGACGATCTCGTCCATGATCCGCTCCGCCATCGCCTCGTCCACCACCGGGGTCGGCGAATAGGCGCCCATGCCGCCGGTGTTGGGGCCGCGGTCGCCGTCGAAGGCGCGCTTGTGGTCCTGGGCGGCGGCGAGGGGGAGCACCGTCTCGCCGTCGGAGAGGGCGAAGAAGGAGGCCTCCTCGCCGACCAGCATCTCCTCGATCACCACCTCGGCCCCGGCCTCGCCGAAGGCGCCGGAGAAGCAGGCCTCCACCGCGGCGACGGCCTCCTCGAGCGTCGCCGCCACCACCACGCCCTTGCCGGCGGCGAGGCCGTCGGCCTTGACGACGATCGGCGCGCCGACCCGGCGGACGTGGTCGAGGGCCGCCGCGGCGTCGGTGAAGCGGGCCCAGGCGGCGGTCGGCACGCCGGCCTCGTCGCAGAGTTCCTTGGTGAAGGCCTTGGATCCCTCCAGCCGCGCGGCCTCCCGCGAGGGGCCGAAGGCCTTGATCCCGGCCGCGGCGAGGTCGTCGACGAGGCCGGCGACCAGCGGCGCCTCCGGGCCGATCACGACGAGGCCGACGTCCTCGGCCCGGCAGAAGGCGACGACGGCCGCGGCGTCGGCGACGTCGAGGGCGACGCAGCGGGCGAGGGTGGCGATGCCGAGGTTGCCGGGGGCCGCGGTGAGCCGGGTCAGCCCCGGCGAGCGGGCGAGCGCGGCGGCGATGGCGTGCTCGCGGCCGCCGGAACCGATCAGGAGCACGTGCATGGGCGGGTCTCGGGCGTTGGCGGAGGACAGGAACGCCGGGGCGTCTAACACGCGACGGCCGCCGGGGCAATTTCGCCCGCCGCCCCTCGCCTCGGGGGCGCCTTGCCGCTACATGGAAGCGGGACCGGCGGCGAGGCGGCCGGGGCGCCGCGGCGCTTTCCGCCTCGCCATACCGGCCGGGAGTTCAGACGGGGTCCGACGCCGCGCCACATGACCGACCACAGACACGCCTCCACCGTCCCCGACGCGCCGCCCGGCAACTGGGTCGACAGCCTCGCGCCGGAGTGGTTCCGCCCCTACGCCCACCTGATGCGGCTCGACCGGCCGATCGGCTGGTGGCTGCTGCTGTGGCCCTGCTGGTGGTCGCTTGCGCTCGCCACCGGCGCGGCGGGCGAGGCCTTCCCGAACCCCTGGTACATGCTGCTGTTCCTGGTCGGCGCGGTGGTGATGCGCGGGGCCGGCTGCACCTGGAACGACATCCTCGACCGCCACATCGACGACAAGGTCGCCCGCACGCGGCTGCGGCCGATCCCCTCGGGACGCGTGTCGGTGAAGGCGGCGGCGGCCTTCATGGTCGCGCTGTCGCTGGTCGGCTTCCTGGTGCTGATCCAGTTCAACTGGTTCTCGATCCTCGTCGGGATCTGCTCGCTCGCGGTGGTCGCGGCCTATCCGCTGATGAAGCGGGTCACCGGCCATCCGCAGGTCGTGCTCGGCCTCGCCTTCGCCTGGGGCGGGCTGATGGGCTGGACGGTGGTGTTCGGGTCGCTCGACCCGCCGGCGGTGCTAGTCTACCTCGCCGCGATCGCCTGGACCGTCGGCTACGACACCATCTACGCCCACCAGGACCGCGAGGACGACGCGCTGATCGGGCTCGGCTCGACGGCGCTGACCTACGGCGAGAAATCGGCCGGCCTGCTCGCCGTCTGCTACGCGGGAGCGGTGCTGCTGCTGGCCGGGGCGCTCCATGGGGCCGGGGCCGGCCCGCTCGCCTATCTCGGCCTCGCCGCCTTTGCCGCGCACCTTGCCTGGCAGGTGCGCCGCTTCGACATGGACGACCCGGTGCTGTGCCTGAGGCTCTTCCGCTCCAACCGGGACGCCGGCTGGCTCCTGTTCGCGGGTCTGGTGGCCGACTCGGCCCTGCGGGCGCTCTGAACGCGCCTCCCGTCAGCTGCGGGCGATGATCTCGCGCCAGCCGGCGAGCACCGGCATCGGCCCGGCGGCGCCCGGCTTGCGGCGGACGAGGAAGCGCGGCCTCCGGCGGGTGAGCAGGCCGTTCCGCCGCCGCGGCTGCGGCTCGCCGATCGGCACGGACACCACGTGGCCGATCTTGCTGACGGTGCCGTCGGCCTCGGTGACCAGCATCGGCAGCGACAGGATCTCGCACCAGCGGCGCCAGTCCTCCGCCGCTTCCTCCACCGACCGGCAGGTGGCGAGCGGCAGGCAGAGCGCGGGGTCGCGGTGGGAGAGGAGCACGCTGGCGGTGAGGCCGGCGGCGCCGAAGACGAGCCTCACCACGATGCCGTCATAGGCCGAATGCGGCAGGCTGAGCGTCAGCGGCACGCCGGAGAGGCGGCGCTTCAGCACCACGCCCCGGCGGTCGAGATAGACGCTGGCGTCGAGCGCGCCGGTCTCCGTCGGGACCTGGTAGCGGGCCGGCAGGGCGTTCGGATCGATGCGGAGGGGGCGCCCGGTGTCGGCGGGCATGGCGGCGGTCATCGTCGGCCTGTCTCTTCAACGCTTGCGCTGGCGGCGCCGCTAGCCCCCGGCTATCCGGCCGGGGTCGCGTCGGAGCCTCATGTGCCGGCATCCTAAGCGGAGGAAGGCCCAGCCGGCCTTAAGCGGCGAGGTAAATTTTTACATACAGTTGCGGAGAGTTAGCAGAATCCAATGACCCGCGGCGGGGCGTTCGGTAAAGCCTTCGCAAAGGTTGCCGGACCCTTGCAGCCTGCCGGCTCGACCCCACATTCCCCGGGACCGCCGGCCGTCGCCCCGTCCGCCGCCTTGTCGGCGTTGCTGCACTGCCGTAAAGATCCCTCCGAACCCCCCGGGAAGAATCCGCCATGTCCGAACTCGTCGATTGCAAGGCGCTGACCGCCGAGGCCGAACGCCTCGTCACCGCCGCCCGGGCCGCCGGGGCCGACGCCGCCGACGCCGTCGCGGTGCGCTCCGTCAACCAGGTGGTGACGCTGCGCCTCGGCGTCGTCGAGAACGTCCAGCACGCGGAGAACGACGACTTCGGCCTGCGCGTCTTCGTCGGCAACCGCAACGCCACCATCTCCGCCACCAAGGGCGCGGACGTCGCCGAACTCGCCGAGCGGGCGGTGGCGATGGCGAAGGCGGCGCCGCCGGACCGCTACGCCGGCCTCGCCGACGCGGACCTCTTGGCCAAGGAGTTCCCGGTCCTCGACCTCGTCGACACGCAGGTCCCGGACACGGAGGCGCTGGTCGCGCGGGTGCGCGCCGCCGAGGAGGCGGGCAGGGCGGTCGAGGGCGTCACCAATTCCGGCGGAGCCTCGGCCTACTGGAGCCGCGCCGGGATGGCGCTCGTCACCTCGCACGGCTTCTCCGGCGCCTACGAGACCTCGCGCCACGGCCACAGCGTCACCATGATCGCCGGCAGCGGCACGGGGATGGAGCGCGACTGGGAGGCGTCCGGCCGCTCCCACCTCGCCGACCTCGAGGACCCGGAGAGCGTCGGCCGCAAGGCGGCGGAGCGTGCGGTGCGCCGGCTCAACCCGCGGCGCATCTCCACCCGCACCGCGACCGTCGTCTACGACCCCCGCGTCGCCTCCGGCCTCGTCGGCGCGCTCACCGGCGCGATCAACGGCGCGGCGATCGCCCGCGGCACCTCGTTCCTGAAGGACAGCCTCGGCAAGCGCGTGTTCGCCTCCGGCATCCGCATCACCGACGACCCCTGGCGCCCGCGCGGCCCGGCGACCCGCCCCTTCGACGGCGAGGGCCTGCTGCCGCAGCCGATGGACCTCGTCGACGACGGGGTGCTGACCACCTGGATCCTCGACAGCGCCACCGCCCGCGAACTCGGCCTCGCCTCCAACGCCCGCGCCTCGCGCGGCGTCGGCTCGCCGAGCCCCTCGGCCACCAACCTCCTTCTCCACCCCGGCCCGATGAGCCGGGAGGAGATGCTGAAGTCGGTCGGAACCGGGCTCTACGTCACCGACTTCATCGGCCACGGCTCCAACCTCGTCACCGGCGACTACTCGCGCGGCGCGGCGGGGTTCTGGATCGAGGACGGCGAACTCGCCTACCCGGTGTCGGAGATCACCGTCGCCGGCAACCTCCGCGACATGTTCGCCCGCATGGTGCCGGCGAACGACATCGACGACCGCGGCGCGATCCACGTGCCGAGCGTCGCCATCGAGGGACTGACCATTGCCGGCACCTGACGCCGCCCGACGGGCGGACCTCGCCCTGCTCGCCGAGGCCGCGGCCGATGCCGCGACCCTGGCGATGGGCTTCTTCGGCAGCCATCCCAAGGTGTGGATGAAGGACGGCGCCTCGCCGGTGAGCGAGGCCGACTTCGCCGTCGATCGCTTCCTCCACGGCCGCCTGACCGGCGCCCGCCCGGACTACGGCTGGCTCTCGGAGGAGACCGAGGACGCGCCGGACCGGCTCGGCCGCCGCCGCCTCTTCGTCGTCGACCCGATCGACGGCACCCGCGGCTTCCTCGCGGGTTCCGAGGAATGGACCATCTCGCTGGCGGTGGTCGAGGACGGTCGGCCGGTCGCGGCGGCGCTGATCCAGCCGGCGACCGGGGTGCTGTTCACGGCGACGGCGGACGGCGGGGCCGCCCGCAACGGCGCGGCGATGGCGATGGCGGCGGCGCCGGAGATCGGTCGCGCCCGGGCCGCGGGCCCGACCTCGCTGTGCACGCTGCTGCGGCACGAGACCGGCGGCTGCCGCGGCGGCTACGTCGCCTCGCTGGCGCTGAGGATCGCCATGGTCGCCGAGGGTCGGCTCGACCTCGCCCTCGCCAAGGCGAACGCCCGCGACTGGGACCTCGCCGCGGCCGACCTGATCCTCGCCGAGGCGGGCGGCGCGCTGATGGGCCCCGGCGGCCGGCCGCTCGCCTACAACCGGCCGGACACCCGCCACCCGGTGCTGGCGGCGGCCCACCCCGAGCTCGCCCGCCGCGCCATCGACCTCGTCGCGCCGCTGGCGGCGCACTGACCCGACACCCGAAGCGTTCCGGAGCGGAAGACAGATGACCGCGGAAGTGACCCCGAAGAAGCAGCTCCTCCACCTCGTCTTCGGCGGCGAGCTCAGCTCGCTGTCGACGCTCGAGTTCGCGGACCTCTCCAGGCTCGACATCGTCGGCATTTTCCCGGACTACGCCTCGGCGCACGTCGCCTGGAAGGAGAAGGCCCAGGCGACGGTCGACAACGCCCACGCCCGCTACTTCATCGTCCACCTCCACCGGCTGCTCGACCCGGCCGCCTGAGGCCGGCGGACGTGACGGCGGCGGCGCGATCGTCTATTGACCTGTCCGGCGGCCCGCCGGCACGGGCCGGGGGACTTCGAGGGCAGGGCGCGGCGTGAGCGACACCCCACAGGCGGACGAAACCCGGCTGGCGTGGGCCGAGGGCGGCGAGGACGGCCGGGCGCGCGACGTGGTGTTGCGCATCCTGAAGGACTTCGTGCTGCCCCGCCGCGGCCTCGTCGCGCGCGCCTTCGTGGCGATGCTGTTCGTCGCCGCCACCACCGGCGCCCTGCCATTCCTGCTGCAGATCGCCGCCGACGAGGTCTTCGTCGCCAAGGACCGCTCGGTGCTCTACGCGCTGCCGCTCGCGGTGGTGGCGGTCATGGCGCTGCGCTCGGGGGCCGAATACCTCACCCGCATGACCGAGGCGCGCATCTCCGGCGAGATCGTCGCCGAGCTGCGCCACCGCCTGTTCGACCGCCTCGCCACCGCCGACCTCGGCTTCCTGCAGGCGACCCACTCCGGCCGCTTCGTCAGCGTGTTCGCCTCGGACACCATGATCGTCAACAACGCCGCCTCGCAGACGGTGACGGCGATGGCCCGCAACGTGCTGCAGGCGGTGGCGCTGATGATCGCCATGCTCTGGCTCGACTGGGTGCTCGGGCTGCTGGTGCTGGCGGTGCTGCCCTTCGCGGTGGTGCTGATGGGCCGCCAGCGCAAGCGCCTGCGCACCTCCGTAAAGACCGCGCTCTCCGGCTCCGGCGAGATCGCCATGCAGGTCTCTCAGATGCTGCAGGGCATCCGCGTGGTGAAGGCCTACGACCAGGAGAAGGCCGAGGCGGCCCGCGCCGGGACGGTGATCGAGCAGACGCGGCGGGCGAACCTCGCCACCCAGCGCACCCGCGCCCTCACCGGCCCCTTCACCGAGGGCCTCTCCGGCGTCGGCTTCGCGGCGGCGATCTTCTACGGCGGCTGGCAGGGCATCGAAGGCCGGCTCAGCCTCGGCGACTTCATGGGCTTCATGGCCGCCGCGATGCTGATCTACCAGCCGCTGAAGCAGCTCGCGAGCCTGCAGAACCTCCTCCACGAGGGCGTGGTCGCCGCCCGCCGGGTCTACGCGATCCTCGACGCACCCTCGCGGGTGGTGGACCGCCCGGGCGCCCGGCCGCTGGCGCTCGCCGACGGCGGCATCCGCTTCGAGAACGTCTCCTTCGCCTATGCTCCCGGCCTGCCGGTGATCGAGGACGTCACCCTCGACATTCCCTCCGGCCGCAAGGTCGCCCTCGTCGGCCCGTCGGGGGGCGGCAAGTCGACGCTGATCAACCTGGTGCTGCGCTTCTACGACCCGGACCGGGGGCGGGTGCTGATCGGCGGCGAGGACGTCGCCGCGGCGACGCTCGCCAGCGTCCGCCGCGCCTCCGCGCTCCTCACCCAGGACCCGGTGCTGTTCGACGACACCATTCGCGCCAACATCGCCTACGGCAGCCCGGACGCGGACGAGGCGGCGGTGGTGGCCGCCGCCAGGGCCGCCGACGCGCACGACTTCATCGCCGCCCTGCCGAAGGGCTACGACACCGGGGTCGGCGAGGCCGGCGGGCTGCTCTCCGGCGGCCAGAAGCAGCGCATCGCCATCGCCCGGGCGATGCTGCGGCAGGCGCCGATCCTGCTCCTCGACGAGCCGACCAGCGCCCTCGACGTCCAGTCGGAGGGCCGGGTGCAGGAGGCGCTCGACAGCCTCTTCGAGGGGCGGACCGTGCTGATGATCGCCCACCGCCTCTCCACGGTGAAGCGCGCCGACCTGATCGTGGTGATGGACCGCGGCCGGGTGGTCGAGACCGGCACCCACGACGACCTGGTCGCGGCCGGCGGCCTCTACGCCGAGCTCCATCGCACCCAGCTGGTCGAACCGGCGGAGCCGGCGTCATGAGGCTCGACAAGCGGATCCGCCGCAGCCCGGCGGTGCAGCGGGCGCTCGGCCGCTCGCTCGCCGGCTATCTCCGTTTCGTCAACCTCACCAACCCGCTCCGCCGCGAGCCGGCCGACCTCGACGCGCGGGTGCGGGCGCTCGCCCCGGCGATCATCGGTATGTGGCACGGCCAGCACTTCATGCTGCCGTTCGCCCGGCCGCCGGGCCTCAGGTGGGGCGTGATGATCTCCCGCCATGCCGACGCGGAGGTGAACGCCGTCGCCGCCGAGGCGATGGGCATCGTCACCGTCCGCGCCTCCGGCTCGCACCTTGGCGGCGACATCCGCCGCAAGGGCGGCGTCGCGGGCTTCCGCGAGGTGATGCGGCTGCTCGAGGAGGGCGTCTCGGTGGGCGTCACCGCCGACGTGCCGAAGGGGCCGGCCAAGGTGGCCGGCCGCGGCATCGTGCTGCTCGCCCGCTATTCCGGCCGGCCGATCCTGCCGGTCGCCTACGCCACCTCCCGCAACATCGACGTGTCGAGCTGGGACAGCGCCTCGGTGAGCCTGCCCTTCGGCCGCGCCGGCTTCGTCATGGAAGAGCCGATCTTCGTGCCGCCGGACGCCGACGACGCGCTGGTCGAGGCCAAGCGCGAGGAGGTCCGGATCGCGCTGGACAAGGCGACCGAGCGCGCCTACCGGCTCGCCGGCGCGATGTCCAAGTTCCACCGGGACCCGTCGCCGTGACGGCCCCGGCCGACAGGCTCCTCGACGCCTGGGTGGGCCTCACCCGGCTCGCGGCCCCGGTGGGCCGGCTGCTGGTGGCGCGCCGCCGCCGGCAGGGCAAGGAGGACGCCGGGCGCTGGCCCGAGCGGCTCGGCGAGGGCGAGGAGCCGGCGCCCGACGACCGCCCGACGGTCTGGATCCACGCCGCCAGCGTCGGCGAGACGGTGGCGGCGCTGCCGCTGATCGGTCGCATCGCGGCGACCGGCGTGCGCGTGGTGCTGACGACGGTCACCACCACCTCCGCCTCGATCGCCGCCGCCCGGCTGCCCCAAGGCGCCGTCCACCGCTATGTGCCGCTCGACCTCGCGCCCCCGATGGACCGCTTCCTCCGCCGCTGGCGTCCGGGGCTCGCGGTCTTCGTAGAGAGCGAGATCTGGCCGGTGGCGGTGGCGCGCCTGTCGGCCGCCGGGGTGCCGCTGGTGGTGCTCAACGCCCGCATGTCGGACCGCTCCTTTCGCGGCTGGAGCCGGTTCCGCGGGGTCGCCGCCGCCATCTTCGGCCGGATCGAGCTCTGCCTCGCCCAGAGCGCCGACGACGCGGCGC
Source organism: Pleomorphomonas sp. (assembly GCA_041687675.1). Lineage (GTDB taxonomy): Bacteria > Pseudomonadota > Alphaproteobacteria > Rhizobiales > Pleomorphomonadaceae > JAWLBM01. The sequence continues at coordinate 64,389 of JAWLBM010000009.1, forward strand.
GCTTCCGCGCGCTCGGCGCGCGGGCGGTGGCCGAGACCGGCAACATCAAGTTCGACGCCCCGTCGCCGGAGGCGGACCCCGCCGAGGCGGCCGCCCTCGCCGCCGCCTTCGCCGGCCGCCCGGTGCTGCTCGCCGCCTCGACCCACCCCGGCGAGGAGGCGATCGTCCTCGATGCCTTCGGCCGGCTGGGGGCGGCCGCGGCCGCCGACGCCCTGCTGGTGATCGCGCCGCGCCATCCCGCGCGCGGCCCGGAGATCGCCGAAGAGGCGAGGGCGCGCGGCCATGCGACGCGGCTGCGCAGCGCCGGCGAACTTCCCGACGCCGCGACCCGCGTCTACGTCGCCGACACGGTCGGCGAACTCGGCACCTTCTACCGGCTCGCCAGCGTCGCCTTCGTCGGCGGCTCGCTGGTCCCCTTCGGCGGCCACAACCCGATCGAGCCGGCCCGCGCCGGCGCCCCGATCGTGTCGGGCCCGCACGTCGGCAGCTTCCGCGACAGCTTCGGCGCGCTCACCATTGCCGGCGGCGCGGCGATCGTCGAGGATGCGGCGGGACTTGCGGCGGACGCCGCGCTGATGATCGGCGACGCCGAGGCCCGGCGTCGTCGCACGCGCGCGGCCGAGACCGTGGTGGCGCGCCACGCCGGCGCGCTGGACCGGACCTTCGCGGCGCTCGAGCCCCGGCTGGCGGCGATGCGCGCCGGCGGGGCGCCGCGGTCGGCGGAAGGAGGGCCATGAAGGCTCCGGCATTCTGGTCGAGGAGGTGGAGCCTCGCCTCGCTGGCGCTCGCGCCGGCCGGCGCCATCGTCGGCCGGGTCGCCGCCTCGCGGATGCGGCGCCCCGGCGGCGTCGTCCCGCCGCTGCCTGTGGTCTGCGTCGGCAACTTCGTCGCCGGAGGGGCGGGCAAGACCCCGACGGCGCTCGCGGTGGCGCGGCTCGCCCGCACGGCCGGCCTTTCGCCGGTGTTCCTCACCCGCGGCTACGGCGGCCGCCTGAAGGGGCCGCTGCTGGTCGATCCCGGCCGGGACCTTGCGTCCGACGTCGGCGACGAGCCGCTGCTGCTCGCCGCGGCCGGGCCGACGGTGGTCGCCCGCAACCGGCCGGAGGCCTTTCCGCTCATCGAGGGCCTCGAGGCGGACCTGCTGGTGATGGACGACGGCTTCCAGAACCCGTCGGTGAGGAAGACGCTGTCGCTGATCGTGGTCGACGGGGTGGCTGGCATCGGCAACGGGCGGGTGATGCCGGCGGGTCCGCTGCGCGCCCCGATGGCCGAGCAGATGCCGCGGGCCGACGCCGTGTTGATCCTCGGCGAGGGGGCGGGCGGGCGCGAGGTGATCCGCCTCGCGGCGCGGGCGGGGCGTCCGGTCCTGCACGCCCGGCTGGTGCCGCGCGGCGTCGGCCATCTCGCCGGCCGCAGGGTCTTCGGCTTCGCCGGGATCGGCCGGCCGGAGAAGTTCCGTGCGACGCTGGAGGCGGCGGGGGCGGAGGTGGCGGGCTTCCGGGCCTTCGCCGACCATCACCGCTTCACCGGCCTCGAAGCGCGCGAGATCCTGACCGAGGCGGAGCGGCTCGACGCGGTCCCGGTCACCACCGAGAAGGACGCGGTGCGCCTCGCCGGCGCGCCGGCCGGGCCCCTGTCCGAGCTGGCCGAACGGATGGCGGTGGTCGGCGTCGATTGCGTGATGGAGGAGCCGCAACGCCTTCGCGACCTTCTCCTCGAGGCGCGGCGCGACTGGCTGGCCCGGCGGTGACGCTCAGCGGTTGCCGTGCCGCCGGTGGGCCTCGAGCGAGGCCTCGGCGTCGACATAGGCCTCCTGGCGCGCCACCGACCAGTACTTCAGGTCCTGGATCAGGATCGGCCGGCCGGTGACCGCGCAGCGCACATAGGCCCCGGGACGGATGACCTTGAAGTCACCGTCGAGGTAGCGGATCTGCGCCTCGCCGCCGCCGCCGGGGATATCCATTCTGTTCATTCTTCGGTGATTAACCCTCGATCGACGACGATACAAGTCCCCGCATCCCCGCGTCAGCCCACGGTGCCGCCCTTGCCGGTGGTGAACGGCCCCACCGGCGGTGTTCCGAGCCCCGGCTCGCCCGGGGTCCTCCCGCCGCCCTCGAGCCGTCCGACCACCCGGAAGGCCACCAGCACGGCCGCGACGCCGAAGATCACGCCCCCGACACCCCAGCCGAGCAGCACACCCTTGGCGCCCATCAGCGCGGCGCCGGCCCACACGAAGGGTATCACGCCCAGCGTCGAGCGTCCCCAGTTGAACGCCGTCGACAAGGTGGCGAAGCCGAGGTTGTTGAACGCGGCGTTGGCGACGAACAGGGCCCCGGTGAAGAGGAAGGTGGGGGCGACGAAGAAGCAGAAGAACAGGATCAGGTCGCGCGCGCCGGCGCTCGCCTGGAAGGAATCGGCGATGAAGTCGGCGGCGAGCACCAGCACGGCCCAGACCACCAGGACGTAGAGGAGCGTGAAGGTCAGGCTGTCGGCGAGCGTCCGCCGCACCCGGTCCATCCGGCCGGCCCCGAGGTTCTGGCCGAAGATGCCGCCGATCGAACCCGACAGCGCAAAGACGCCGCCGAAGGCGAGCGGAAACAGGCGGCCGACCACGGCCCAGGCCGCCACCGACTCCGTGCCGTAGCCGGCCATGGAGGCGGTGACGTAGGCGTTGCCGACGGGCGTCGCGAGGTTGGTCAGGATGGCGGGGAGGGCGATCGCGAACAGCGGCCTGAAGTCGTGCCGGACGGCAACGGGCCGCGGTCGCTCCATCAGGGCGTGGACTCTCAGCACCCCATGGATGCCGACCGCGGCCATCATCAGCCGCGACAGGACCGAGGTGATCGCCGCGCCGGTGACGCCGAGGTCGAGCACGAAGATCAGCACGGGATCGAGCGCGGCCGTGGCGATCGCCCCGCCCAGCGTCACATACATGCCGCGGCGCGCGTCCCCGGCAGCCCGGAGCACGCCCGCGCACGCCATCGCGACCGTGAGGATCGGGTTCGCCGGCATCACGATCATGAGGAAGCCGTGGGCGATGTCGAGGGTGCGGCCCTCGGCGCCGACGAGCGAGAGGATCGCTTCGAGGAACGGCAACAGCGCGGCGGTCACCGCCGCGACGGTCAGGAAGGCGAGCACGACGCCGGTCGTCGCCTGCCGCCGCGCCGCCCCGCGGTCGCCGGCGCCGAGCGAGCGGGAGACCCGCGCCGTCACCGCGATCGACAGGCCGATCGAGAAGGACATGGTGAAGAACAGAAGGGTGCCGGCGTAGCCGATCGCCGCCGCCAGTTCCTCCTCGCCGAGCAGCGAGATGTAGAAGAGGTTGATCACGTCGACGAGGAAGACGGCCATCAGCCCGACCGAGCCGGTGGCGGTCATCACCACCACGTGCCGCATGATCGAGCCTTCGGTGAAGGCGGCGCCGCGCGGCGGCCGGGCGGCGACCGACGCCGTCCGCTGGTTGGCCCTGTCGTCCATCACGCTTCCGCTCCCGGGGACCGGCATGCGGCCCGCCGCCACAGACCACGGGCGGCGCCCCGGCGCAATCCGGCCCGGTTCAATTCGCCGTGCGGGCGGACGCCGACGATCCTGGAGGGGCAGGCCCGGGAGACGGGCGCCCCGGCCTGCCGCCTACGGGTCCGTCCCCAGACGGATCGGCAGGTCGGCTCCATTCACCGCAGCGATGAACACCAGCAGCGCCAGCAGAGCCGCGAAAGCCATGGAAGCCCAGAAGGAAGGCCAGAACGAACGCCAGAACTCTCCCTTGCGCGCCTCGGCGACGATCTTGGGCCGCTCGCCCTCGAGCAGGGCGTTGGCGTAGACGGCGAGCGCTTCGCTAGCCTGCGAGCGGTATCCTTCCAGAACGATCGTGGTCTGGGTGGCGGCATGGGCCCTGAATTCGGCGCCGTTCGGTCCGCGACCGTGTTCCGCCTTGAAGTTCATCACCCATTCGCGCTTGCCGAGCTTGTAGAGGCCATAGCCGATCAGGCCGACGAGGATCTCCTCCGTCGCTCCGTCCTGGCGCACGAGCCTTTCCAACACGGCGTTGTACGAGTCGCCGTCTGCGGGCTCCGATTCAGCCGCTCCGGCGTGCGCCATCCGCCGCCTCCCGACGGATCCGCTCGATGATCCTGCCGAGCTTCACGTCAGCGGCGCGCAAAGCCCGCTTGTGGGCGCCTCTGTCGACGACGAGCGCGCTGCTGCCGTCCGGCATCGCGAACTGCCCGAATACCCCCTGTCGCTTCAACGGCAGGACCACCACCCGCCTCGATGCCATGAGCCGTCTCCAGGTCCGGTTCAGTCCAGGGCTTCGGTGTCGCCCTCCGACCCAAGGTGGAGCCCGAACCGAATTTCGTCAACGAGTCCCGGCAGGCGGCTACCGCAGTTCCGAACGTGGAGTGGTCCCTCCCCCGGCGGCGGATAGCCGGCCGCCGGGGAGGAGCCGCGTCAGGTCTGGGTGCCGCCGACGGTCACCGCGTCGATGCGCAGCGACGGCTGGCCGACGCCGACGGGCACGCCCTGGCCGTTCTTGCCGCAGGTGCCGATGCCGGGGTCGAGGCCCATGTCGTCGCCGATCATCGAGACGCGCTTCATCGCCTCGGGTCCGTTGCCGATCAGCATGGCGCCCTTGATCGGCTCGGCCACCTTGCCGTCGCGGATCCGGTAGGCTTCGGTGCAGGCGAAGACGAACTTGCCCGAGGTGATGTCCACCTGCCCGCCGGAGAAGGAGGCGGCGAAGATGCCGTCCTTGACGCTCTCGATGATCTCCCCGCGCGTGTGCCTGCCGGCGAGCATGTAGGTGTTGGTCATCCGCGGCATCGGCACGTGGGCGTAGGACTGGCGGCGGCCGTTGCCGGTGGAGGCGCCGCCCATCAGCCGGCCGTTCTGGCGGTCCTGCATGTAGCCGACGAGGCGTCCGTCCTCGATGAGGGTGGTCGACTGGGACGGCGTGCCCTCGTCGTCCACGGTGATCGAGCCGCGGGCGTCGGGGATGGTGCCGTCGTCGACGATGGTGACGCCCTTCGAGGCCACCATCTCGCCCATCAGGCCGGCGAAGGCGGAGGTCTTGCGGCGGTTGAAGTCGCCCTCGAGGCCGTGGCCGACCGCCTCGTGCAGCAGCACGCCCGGCCAGCCGGGGCCAAGCACGACGTCGAAGGTGCCGGCGGGCGCGGGCCGCGCCTCGAGGTTCACCAGCGCCTGGCGCAGCGCCTCGTCGACGCTGGCCTTCCAGCGGTCCGGGGTGATGAAGGCGTCGTAGGTGGTGCGGCCGCCCTCGCCGTGGGAGCCGCTCTCCTGCCGGTCGCCGTCGCCGACCACCACCGCGACGTTCACCCGCACCAGCGGGCGGACGTCCTGGACGCGGGTGCCGTCGGCGCGCAGGATCTCGATCACCTTGTAGGCGGCCGCGACCGAGGCCGAGACCTGCCGCACCCGCGGGTCCCGGGCGCGGGCGTAGGCGTCGATCTCGGCGAGGAGGTCGACCTTGTCGGAGAAGACCGGCGAGACCAGCGGGTTCTCCTCGCCGTAGAGCCGGCGGTTGGTCTTGCGCGGCGGCTCGGTGTAGACGCCGGCATGGCCGCCGGCGACGGCGCGGACGGCGGAGGCCGCCCGCTTCAGCGCCGCCTCGGAGACGTCGTCGGCATGGGCGTAGCCGACCGCCTCGCCGGCGACGGCCCTGAGGCCGAAGCCCTGGCCGACCTCGTAGGTCGCGGTCTTGAGGCGGCCGTTGTCGAAGGCCAGCAGCTCGCTCTCGGAGCGCTCCAGGTAGAGCTCGCCGTCGTCGGCGTTCTCGAGCGCCTCGGCGACGATGCGGCGCGCGGCCTCGGGGTCGAGGCCGGTGCGGGCGAAGAGGTCGTGGTCGGAAGAGGGCATGGGCTGGCTTTCCGTGTCCGGGCTGTAGACGACTGCCCGGAAGATAGGATGCCGGCCGGACGATTGCACCCGTGCGACGCGAAGATCCCGGGGCGGGCGCGGGCGGGTCCCGGAAGCCCCGGCGCGGCGGTCAGTACAGCGTCTCCTTGTACCGCTCCACCATCTCGTCCTGGGATTCCGCCCGGTCGAGGCCGGCGATCTGGTCGCGCATCATCTCGCCCATGGAGGGGAGGGCGGCGCGGTCGACCTGCGCCGCCGGGTCCCACAGGCGCGAGCGCATGAAGGCCTTGCCGCAGTGGAGGTAGGCCTCGCGGACATGGACCCGCAGCACCGTCCGCGGCCGCCGGCCGGAGATGGCGAAGCGGTCGGCGAGGGCCGGATCGTCGCGGATCTCCGCCTCGCCGTTGACCCGCAGGGTCTCGTCGACGCCGGGCACGAGGAACAGCAGGCCGACGCCGGGGCGGGCGAGGACGTTCATCAGCGAATCGAGCCGGTTGTTGCCGGGGCGGTCCGGCATCAGTAGCGTGCGCTCGTCCTCGACACCGACGAATCCCGGAGCGTCGCCGCGCGGCGTCACGTCGCAGAGCCCGTCCGGGCCCGAGGTGGCGAGCAGCACGAAGGGCGAGAGCTCGACGAAGCGGCGGCAGTGAACGTCCAGCCGGTCGAGCTGCTTGGCCAGCGAGCGGTCCCCCGCGGGGCCGTAGAGGGCGCGCAGCGCCTCCGGGTCGGTGATCTTCAAGGCCTCGGGTCCTCCGGATCAGGGCAGTTGCGCGAATCCCTCGCGGAAGCCGTTCAGAGAGATCGGGATGCCGATCCCCTCCTCCGGCGTCTGGAAGATGATGAAGGTCGCCTGCGTGCCGGTCTCGAACTGGCGGATCAGTTCCTCCTCCAGCACCACCTCGGCGAAGCAGCCCTGCGGAAGGCAGCGCACGAAGCCGGCGCGGCCGATGTCCTTGTCGTCGATCCGTAGCCCGAGGCCGGACGGCAGGATGACGCCGAGCGGGGCGAGGACGCGCAGGATGCGCGACTGCTTGTCGGCGGTCTTCAGCACGATCACCGAGAGGCCGACGTTCTCGCGGTCCTCCGCCGTGACGTTCTGGATCAGCGCGCACTGCTCCTCGCGGGCCCCCGGCGGCTTGTCGCAGCGGATCTGCCAGTCGCCGACGCTCTCGCGGACCTCGCCCTGGGCGGCGGCCCGATTCGGCAGCGCGGCGGCGGCGAGGACGAGGGCCAGGGCGGCCGCGATGGTGAGAGACTTTCGAATGACGGTCATCGCCGGTCCGTTCCAGGGTCGATCGGGGGTGGCGGGGAAAGAGCCCGGCCGCGCGCGGCGCCCGCGGCCCGGTTCGGCTCGAATCGGGGATTTGCCGGGGCGGGCGCCGGGCGACCGTATACCCATTCGCCGACGCTCCTCAATCCGCGCCGGCCGGCGCGTCGCACGCCACGCGCAAATTTGCCGCATGAAGCCGGGCCGGCAGGCATTGCGATACCGGCGGTCTTATGGTTTTTCTCTGGCGGTTTGATCCAGGTCAAAGTCGTCTCCGTCCCGCGGATTTCCGGTGGTCGGGTATGGCCCGACCGGTCCGTCCGGGGACCGGCTGATGCGCCGGGACTTTGGCGGGGACATGGCCGACCGGCCGCCGGCGCTCGACACGGGGCGCGCCGGAGGGCCGGCCGGCCGAGATCTCCGGCCGCTGGGGCGGGGATCGATCGCGTGTCGCATTCGGTGCCGACGTCGGCGGGGGTTCCGCCGGGGCGCCGTGGGGTTGAGGGAGCCGAACAGTGACGAAAATCGCAAAGCGCCTCGCGGGCGCGGCGGCCGGCATCGGGGCGATGCTGGCGGCCGGGGTGGTTGAGGCCGCGCCGGTGGACTGGGGCGTCTACCTGCAGGAGGCCGCCTCCGCGGTGGCCGAGGACATCCACGCCTTCAGCGCGCTGACCTTCTGGATCATCACGCCGATCACGCTGCTCGTGCTCGGGCTGCTCGTCTACGTCATGGTCCGCTTCAACGCCAAGGCGAACCCGGTGCCGTCCAAGACGTCGCACAACACCACCATCGAGGTGGTATGGACGGTGGCGCCGATCCTGATCCTGCTGGTGATCGCGGTGCCGTCGTTCAGGCTTCTCTATTTCGAGCAGACCATTCCGGAGGCGGACGTCACCATCAAGGCGACCGGCAACAAGTGGTACTGGTCCTACGAGTACCCGGACGCCGAGGGGCTATCCTTCGACAGCAACATGATCCTCGAAGGCGACATCACCGATCCGGTGAACCAGCCCCGGCTGCTGGCGACCGACTACCCGGTGGTCGTGCCGGTGGGCAAGGTCGTCCGGGTGCAGGTCACCGCCGGCGACGTCATCCACGCCTTCGCCTTGCCGGCCATGGGCGTGAAGATCGACGCCATGCCCGGTCGCCTCAACGAGACCTGGTTCCGGGCCGAGCGGCCGGGCGTGTTCTACGGCCAGTGCTCCGAGCTCTGCGGGCTCAACCACGCTTTCATGCCGATCGAGGTGCGCGTGGTGACCGACGAGCAGTACGCCGCCTGGGTCGAGGCGGCCAAGGAGGACATCGACGCCGGCGTCGAGCTGCTCGCCTCCTTCCGCGACGACACCCCGTCGGTCGACGTCGCGGCGCGCTGACACGCCCGGCGAGCCCACTCGTTCACGGGCGGCAGAGCCCCGCGCGCCTCACGCGCGGATCGCCGTCCGCCATCGGCAACACGGAGAGGAGCCCCAGATGGCCACCGCTTCCCACGCAGCAGCCCATGACCATCCGCACGGATGGCGGCGCTACGTCTATTCGACGAACCACAAGGACATCGGCACGCTCTATCTGATCTTCGCGGTCATTTCGGGCATTGTCGGCGGCGCGCTCTCGATCGCCATGCGCATGGAGCTCCAGGAGCCCGGCATGCAGATCTTCGGCGATCCGAACGTCTACAACATGTTCACCACGGCGCACGGCCTCATCATGATCTTCTTCATGGTCATGCCGGCGCTGATCGGCGGCTTCGCCAACTGGTTCGTGCCGATCATGATCGGCGCGCCGGACATGGCGTTCCCGCGCATGAACAACATCTCCTTCTGGCTGCTGCCGCCGGCGCTGATCCTCCTGGTGCTGTCGATGTTCGTCGAGGGCGCGGACGGCTCGCCGGGCGTCACCGGCGGCTGGACGATCTACCCGCCGTACTCGACCTCGGGCACCCCCGGCCCGGCGATGGACTTCGCGATCCTGTCGCTGCACATCGCGGGCGCCTCGTCGATCCTCGGCGCGATCAACTTCATCACCACCATCTTCAACATGCGCGCCCCGGGCATGACGCTGCACAAGATGCCGCTGTTCGCCTGGTCCGTGCTGGTCACCGCCTTCCTGCTGCTGCTCTCGCTGCCGGTTCTCGCCGGCGCGATCACCATGCTTTTGACCGACCGCAACTTCGGCACCACCTTCTTCGATCCGGCCGGCGGCGGCGACCCGATCCTGTTCCAGCACCTGTTCTGGTTCTTCGGCCACCCCGAGGTGTACATCCTGATCCTGCCGGGCTTCGGCATCATCAGCCACATCGTGGCGACCTTCTCCAAGAAGCCGGTGTTCGGCTACCTCGGGATGGCTTATGCCATGGTCGCGATCGGCGGCGTCGGCTTCATCGTCTGGGCGCACCACATGTACACGGTGGGCCTCGACGTCGACACCCAGGCCTACTTCGTGGCGGCCACCATGGTCATCGCGGTGCCGACGGGCGTGAAGATCTTCTCGTGGATCGCCACCATGTGGGGCGGCTCCATCGAGTTCCGCACCCCGATGGTGTGGGCGATCGGCTTCATCTTCCTGTTCACTGTGGGCGGCGTCACCGGCGTCCAGCTGGCCAACGCCGGCTTCGACCGGGTGCTGCACGACACCTACTACGTGGTGGCGCACTTCCACTACGTGCTGTCGCTCGGCGCCGTGTTCGCCATCTTCGCCGGCTTCTACTATTGGCTGCCGAAGATGTCCGGCTACATGTACGACGAGCGCCTGGGCCAGCTGCACTTCTGGGTCACCTTCGTCGGCGTGAACCTGGTGTTCTTCCCGCAGCACTTCCTCGGCCTGCAGGGGATGCCGCGCCGCTACGTCGACTACCCGGACGCCTTCTCCGGCTGGAACGCGGTGTCGTCCTACGGCTCGTACATCTCCGGCTTCGGCGTGCTGATCTTCCTCTACGTCGTCTACGACACCTTCGCGAAGAAGCGGGTGGCCGGCGACAACCCGTGGGGCGAGGGGGCCACGACGCTGGAGTGGACGCTGTCGTCGCCGCCGCCGTTCCACCAGTTCGAGACGCTGCCGCGCATCAAGGGCGACGCCCACTGATCGCGGCGCAGGGGACCGACGCCGTCCGACGGCGCCGGTCCCGCGGAACACGAGGCGCACCGGGCTAGTTGCTCCCGGTGCGCCCGACCCCCGGATTTCCGGCGCCGGACGGGCGCGGAACCGTCCGGACCAAGAGGTAGACATCGTGAGCGACGTGACCATCGATCTCAGCGCCGGCCGGCGCCCGCAGGTATCCACCGCGGGGGCGGGCGACTATTTCGCGCTCCTGAAGCCGCGGGTGATGTCGCTCGTCATCTTCACCGCCCTGGTCGGCATGGTGCTGGCCCCCGGCGGCGTGCACCCGCTGATCGGCTTCGTCGGCCTGCTCGCCATCGCCGTCGGCGCCGGCGCCTCTGGCGCGCTCAACATGTGGTACGACGCCGACATCGACCGGGTGATGGCCCGCACGTCCGGGCGCCCGATCCCTGCCGGCCGGGTCGCGCCGGCGGAGGCGCTGCAGTTCGGGCTGGTGCTTTCGGTGATGTCCGTCGGCGTGCTCGGGGTGGCGGTGAACTGGCTGGCCGCGGCGCTGCTCGCCTTCACCATCTTCTTCTACGTCGCGGTCTACACGATGTGGCTGAAGCGCTGGACGCCGCAGAACATCGTCATCGGCGGCGCCGCCGGGGCCTTCCCGCCGGTGATCGGCTGGGCGGCGGTGACCGGGACGATCTCGGTCGAGAGCCTGGCCCTGTTCGCGATCATCTTCTTCTGGACCCCGCCGCACTTCTGGGCGCTGGCGCTGCTCAAGGCCGACGACTATGCCCGCGCCGGCGTGCCGATGCTGCCGGTGGTGGCCGGCGACGGGGCGACGCGCCGGCACATCGTCGCCTACACGGCGCTGATGCTGCCGGTCGGCGCGCTCCCCTTCGCGCTCGGCTTCGCCTCGGCCGGCTACCTCGTGATTTCGCTGGCGATGGGCGGCTGGTTCCTCTACCGGGCGGTCGAGGTGCTGAGGGCGCCTGCCGGGCCGGAGGGCAGGGCCGCCTCCGTGAAGCTGTTCCTCTACTCGATCGTGTACCTCTTCGGGCTGTTCGCCGTGCTCCTCGCCGACCACGTCGTCGCCCTTTTGACGGGCGCCGGAGCATGACCCTGATGGCCGAAGACGAAGACGGCGTGCGTCTCACGCCCGAGCAGAAGAAGAGCCGCCGCCAGCGCTCGATCGCGATCGCGGCGATCCTGGTCGGCCTCGTCGTGCTGTTTTACCTCGTGACCCTCGTCCGGCTCGGCGGCAACGTCGCCGAGCGGGCCATCTGAATCAGGGAGCGGAGCCATGACCGGGACCGACGACCGCAATGCCAGCGCCGGGCGGCGCACGCGCGACCTGAAGGTCGCGGTGGTGTGCGTCGCGGCGGTGCTCGGCATGACGGGGCTCTCCTTCGCCTCCGTCCCGCTCTACCGCTGGTTCTGCCAGGTAACCGGATACGGCGGCACCACGCAGGTGGCCACGAGCGCCGACGGGGTCGAGGTGATCGACCGCGAGATCAATGTGCGCTTCGACGCCAACGTCGCCCCCGGGCTTGCCTGGGAGTTCAAGGCGGACGAGCCGGTGATCCGGGTCAGGCTCGGCGAGATGCGCACGACCTTCTACCGGGCGAGGAACGTCTCGGACCGGCCGCTCACCGGCTCGGCGACCTTCAACGTCACGCCGGCCGCGGCCGGGCCCTACTTCTCCAAGATCGCCTGCTTCTGCTTCACCGAGCAGACCCTCGAGCCCGGCGAGGAGATCGAGATGGGCGTCACCTTCTACGTCGATCCGGCGATGCTCGAGGATCCCGACATCCGCACGGCGCAGACGATCACCCTGTCCTACACCTTCTTCAAGGCCGCGAGGCCCGAGGAACCACTGGCGGCCGCGCCGGACGCGGACGACGCCGATCCGACCTGATATGAAGTGCTGTTACGTCCCGTCGCCGAACGCCTGGGGGGCACGGCTCGCGGGATCTGCGGGAGAGTGAGATGGCTGGAAAACCGAACCACGAATACCATCTGGTCGATCCGAGCCCGTGGCCGTTCATCGGCTCGGTCGGCGCGCTGATCATGGCGATCGGCGGCATCGGCCTGATGCGCTGGCTGAGCGAGGGCGAACTGGTCCTCGCCGGCCTCGACTTCGCCAATCCGTGGCTCTTCATCGTCGGCCTGCTGATCGTCTTCTACACCATGTTCGGATGGTGGCGGGACACCGTCCGCGAGAGCCTGGCCGGCTATCACACCCGCGTGGTCAGCCTGCACCTGCGCTACGGCATGATCCTGTTCATCGCCTCCGAGGTGATGTTCTTCGTGGCCTGGTTCTGGGCCTTCTTCGACGCATCGCTGTTCGTCGCCGAGCCGCAGCAGGTGCTGCGCGTGGAGCACACCGGCGGCGTCTGGCCGCCGGAGGGCATCGAGGTCTTCGACCCCTGGCACCTGCCGCTCCTCAACACGCTGATCCTGCTGCTCTCCGGCACCACCGTCACCTGGGCGCACCACGCGCTGCTCCACGACGACCGCCACGGCCTCGTCTGGGGGCTCGTGCTCACGGTCGCCCTCGGCGCGCTGTTCACGGTGATCCAGGTCTACGAGTACGCCCACGCGGCCTTCGCCTTCTCGGGCAACATCTACGGCGCGACCTTCTTCATGGCGACCGGCTTCCACGGCTTCCACGTGCTGGTCGGGACCATCTTCCTGCTGGTCTGCCTGATCCGGGCGCTGAACGGCCACTTCACGCCGCAGAAGCACTTCGGCTTCGAGGCGGCCGCCTGGTACTGGCACTTCGTCGACGTGGTCTGGCTGTTCCTCTTCGCCTCCATCTACATCTGGGGCGGCTGGGGCGGGGTCGTCCACGGCTGACCCGTCCCTCGCGGGACACGACATCACGGCGGCGCGCGGGGGAAACTTCGCGCGCCGCCCCCGTTTCGAGAGAGGCGTCCGAGGCGGCGCCGGGAGCATGACCCGATGACCGAGGACAAGGCCCGTTTCGCCCCCGTGCCGCCGGTCTCCTCGGCGATGCGCGGGCGCTGCCCGCGCTGCGGCGAGGGGCGGCTGTTCGATGGCTTCCTCGCCACCGCTCCGCGCTGCTCCGCTTGCGGCCTCGACTACCGCTTCATCGACAGCGGCGACGGCCCGGCGGTCTTCGTGATCCTGATCGTCGGATTCCTGGTGGTCGGACTCGCGCTCTACGTGGAGGTGGCCTACACGCCGCCGCTGTGGCTGCACGCGCTGTTGTGGCTACCGCTGACGCTGGTCCTCGCCCTCGGGGGCCTCCGCCCCCTCAAGGGCGCGATGATCGGCCTGCAGTACCGCCACAAGGCCGAGGAGGGCAGGCTGGACAACGGCGGGGGTGGCGGCGGATGAGGGCGATGTCGCGGACGCGGCTCGCCGCCGCCCTGGTCGTGGTGGCGGCGGCGCTGGCGGTGCTGGTCGCGCTCGGCACCTGGCAGGTGGGACGCCTCGCCTGGAAGGAGGCGCTGATCGCGCGGGTCGAGGCGCGCGTCGACGCCCCGGCCGCGCCGCTGCCCCCGCCGGAGACCTGGGGGTCGCTGCAGCCGGAGGAGATCGAGTACCGGCCGGTGCGGCTCGCCGGCACCTTCGATCATTCCGAGGAGATCCACGTCTACATCGCCCTTTCCCAGCCGAGGGGACCCTTCGGCGGGCAGGGCTACTTCGTGCTGACGCCGCTGGTCCTCGACGACGGCCGCGCGGTCTTCGTCAACCGGGGCTTCGTGCCGATGGACCGCAAGGACCCGGCGACCCGGCCGGAGGGCCAGGTCGATGGGCGCGTCGAGATCGAGGGCCTGATGCGGCCGGCGGAGGAGGCGTCCTGGATCAGCCCGGAACCGGATCCCGCCAAGAACGTCTGGTTCGTGCGCGACCCGGCGCGGATGGCCGAGGCGGCCGGCCTCGACCCCGCCCGGGTCGCGCCCTTCACCGTCGATGCCCGCGCCGGCCAGTCGCCCGGCGGGCTGCCACAGGGCGGCGAGACCATCGTCGCCTTCACCAACAACCACCTCGGCTACGCCATCACCTGGTACGGCCTCGCCGCGGCGCTCGTCGTCGTCGCGGGCGCCGTGCTGATGCGGCGGACGGGGTGATGCCGCCGCGCGGGGGCGCCAACGGAGGACTTCGATGATCCGCGTCCGGCAACTCGCCCATGTCTGCTTCTTCGCCCGCGACCTCGAGGCGACCGCTACCTTCTGGCGGGACGTCCTGGGGCTGCATGTGAAGTTCGACTTCCTCCGCGGCGGCGAGCGCGCCGGCTTCTACATCGAGGTCGGCGGGCGCACCCATGTGGAGGTGTTCCGCAAGGACGCCGCCTTCTCGGAGACCGACGCGATCAACCACCTCTGCCTCGAGGTGGAGGACATCGACGCGGCGGTCGCCCACATCCGCGGGCGGGGCGTCGAGGTCACCGACAAGACATACGGCTGCGACGACACCTGGCAAGCCTGGGTCACCGACCCCAACGGCGTCAAGGTCGAGCTCTTCCAGTACACCGGGCGGAGCGCGCAGTTCGTGGGCGGCGACCGCAGCCTCGACTGAGGGCTCAAGCCCGCTGCTTCTGGGCGCGGTCGAGGATCCGGCGCAAATCGTCCGGCAGGGCGGCGGCGCCGAACAGGAAGCCTTGCGCATAGTCCGCGCCGAAGGAGGCGAGTTCGGTCGCCTCCGCCTCGTTCTCCGCGCCCTCGGCCACCACGTCCATGCCGAGGTCGTGGGCGAGATGGATGATCGAGCGCAGGATGACCAGCCGGTTGCGGCCGTTGCCCTTGAGGAAGCTCTGGTCGATCTTCAGCGTGTCCACCGGCAGGCGCTGCAGGTAGGCGAGGGAGGAGAAGCCGGTGCCGAAGTCGTCGAGGGCGAGGCCGGCGCCGAGCTCCTTCAGGCGGGTCAGCACCTGGGTGGCGAACTCCGGGTTCTCCATCACCAGGCTCTCGGTGAGCTCCAGCTTCAGCGTCCCCTTCGGCAGCGACGAGCGGGCGAGCACCGCCTTGACGTCGTTGATCAGGTCGTGGCGCAGCAGCTGGCGGCTCGACACGTTGACGCTCATGAACAGCCGGTCGCCCTGCGGCAGGCTCTCCTGCCAGGCGGCGAGCTGGCGGGCGGCGCGCTCAAGCACGAACAGGCCGAGCGGGACGATCTGGCCCGAGCGCTCGGCGGCGGGGATGAAGTCGGCCGGGGCGATGCGGCCGCGCTTGGGATGGTCCCAGCGCAACAGCGCCTCGAAGCCGGCGATGGAGCGGTCGTCCAGCCGCACGATCGGCTGGTACATCACCTTCATCTCCTCCCGCTCCAGCGCCCGGCGCAGGTCGCTCTCCAGCGTCAGTGCGTCGGCGGCGGCGACGCGCAGCGACGGCCGGAAGCTCTCGGTGCGATCGCCGCCGAGCCGCTTGGCGAAGGTCACGGCCACCTCGGCGTCCTTGACGAGTTCCTCCGGCTCGCGCTGGTCGCGCTCGAAGGCGGCGATGCCGACGGAGGCGGTGAGGAAGATCTCCCGGTCGCCGAAGGCGATGGCGGCCCGGATCGCCCGCCGCACCGCGTCGGCGAAGGCGGCGATCCGCTCGGGCTCCTGCTCGGAGACGAGGATGATGGCGAAGTGGTCGCCCTCGAGCCGCGCCAGGCTGTCGAGCGGCTTGAGGAGCCGGCCCAGCCGGCGGGCGAGGGTGAGCAGGATCGAATCGCCCACCGACAGCCCGAGGCTTTCGTTGACCTGGCGGAAGCGGTCGATGTCGATCAGGAACACCGTCGGCCGGGCGGAGGACTCCGCCTGCGCCCGGGTCATCGCCGTCGCCAGCCGGTCGAGGAACAGCTCGCGGTTGGGCAGGCCGGTGAGGTTGTCGTGCACGGCGTCGTGCAGCAGCCGCTCCTGGGCGGTCTTGGCGTCGGTGATGTCGAGGAGGGTGCCGACGCAGCGGATCACCTCGCCGTCGTTGCCGAGGATCGGCCGGGCGCGCAGGCGGAACCACTGGTAGTGGCCGTCGCGGGCGCGCAGGCGGAAGCTCTGCGCCAGCCGGCCGCGGCGGGTCTCGACCACGGTGTCGAGCGTCGCCTTGAAGCGGTCGCGGTCCTGCGGGTGGAGCACCTCCAGCCAGTCGCGCGCCGGGCCCTCCAGGGTTCCCCGCTCGACGCCGAGGCTCTCCTCCGCCTCCGCCGAGGTGTAGATGAAGTCGCGGGCGACGTCCCAGTCCCAGATGATGTCGCCGGAGCCGGTCAGCGCCAGCGCGCGCCGCTCGGCGTCGTTCATCAGCCCCTCGGCGATCACCCCGCCGGTGAAGGCGTGCTGCATCACCGTGAAGCCGAGCAGCAGCACCAGCAGCACGAGCCCGCCGGCGAGCGCCGGCTGGACCATGTCGTTGGCGAGCGTGCCGGTGACCGCGAGCCCGGTGCCCACCAGCCAGGCGATGAACAGCAGCCAGGTCGGGATCAGCATGATCGCGCGGTCGTAGCCGCGGAAGGAGAGGGCGAGGATGAGCAGCAGCCCGAACACGCCGAGGATCGCCATCACGCCGCGGGCGATGCCGGCGGCGATCGCCGGGTCGTAGAGGGCGACGCCGAACAGGGCGACCAGCGCCAGCAGCGTGATCAGCACCACATGGCTGTAGCGCACGTGCCAGCGGTTGAGGTTGAGGTAGGCGTAGAGGAAGATCACCAGCGTCACGGCGATCATCACCTCGCTGCCGGCCCGGTACAGCTGGTCGGCCCCGGGCTCCACCCGGAACACCTTGTTCCAGAAGCCGAAGTCGACGCTCACATAGGCCAGCACCGCCCAGGCGAGGGCCGCCGTGGCCGGGAACATCATCGAGCCCTTGACCACGAACAGGATGGTGAGGAACAGCGCCAGCAGGCCGGAGATGCCGAGCACGATGCCGCGGTAGAGGGTGTAGGCGTTGACGCTGTCCTTGTAGGCGTTCGGCTCCCAAAGGGTCAGTTGCGGCAGCTCGTCCGCCCGCAGTTCCGCGACGAAGGTCACCACGGTGCCGGGGTCGAGGGTGACCAGGAACACGTCCGCGTCCTGGCTCGTCTGCCGCTCGGGCGGGAAGCCCTGGCTCGGCGTGATCGAGGCGATCCGCGAGGAGCCGAGGTCCGGCTGGAACAGGCCGGAGCCGGCGAGGCGGAAGTGCGGCGCGACGATCAGCCGGTCGAGCTGCTGGTCGGTCGGGTTGGACAGGGCGAACACCACCCAGGAGGGGTTCGGCTCGGTGCCGCGCGAGCGCACCTCGATGCGCCGGACGATGCCGTCGGCCCCGGGCGCGGTGGAGACCTGGATCGAGGATCCCGCGTCGCGGCGGACCTCCAGCGCCTGGGTAAGGTCGAGGGCCTCGACGTCCAGCGGCACCTGGATCGGCTCGGCGGCGAAGGCCGGGCGCGCGGCGATTGCCGCCAGCGCCACCAGGAGGAGCAGGAGAAGGCGTCGTACGCTGGACAAAGGACGGACCCCGATCAAACCGCCGCGCGGGCAGGGCGCCGGCGGCCTCACGCACCATGTGGCAAGCGCCGCCGGATCACAAGACGTCCGGCACCCGCTCCCCGCCCGCTTTAGTGGATGGACGGGGCCTCGGATCGTCGGCGACGAGCGCGAACAGCACGTGGTCCTGCCAGACGCCGTCGATCATGAGGTATTTCCGCGCCAGTCCCTCGCGCCGGAATCCGGCCTTTTCGAGGAGATGGATCGACCGCTCGTTGTGCGGCATCGACGCCGCCTCGACCCGGTGCAGCCTGAGGTCGCCGAAGGCGTAGGTGACTGCCGTCCTGACAGCGTCGGCCATGTAGCCCTCGCCGGCGAAGCGCGCGCCCATCCAGTAGCCGAGCGAGCAGCTCTGGGCGACGCCGCGGCGGATCTGCGACAGGGTGAGGCCGCCGACCAGGCGGTCGTCGCGGTTGCGGAAGATGAAGAAGGGCGCGCCGATGTCCTCGCGGATCTCGCGATGGTAGCGGCGGATGCGGCGGCGGAAGGCCGGGCGGGTGAGGTCGTCGGCCGGCCAGGTCGGCTCCCAGGGCTTCAGGAAGTCGCGGCTCTCGGCCCGAAGGCCGGCCCAGGCCAGGTGGTCCGCCATGGTCGGGTGGCGCAGGAAGACGCGCTCTCCCCGGAGGATGGGGCCGGTGTCGCCGACGACGACACGCAGCAGCGTCATGCGGCGCTCGCCGCGGCCGAGCCGAAGCGGGCCACGATCGCCTCTCGTTTGGGGACATCGACGATGGGGCCGATGGCGGCGACGGTGGGCGCGCCCTTGGCCACCATGCGGTCGAGGAACTCGCAGACCATCGCCGGGGTCACCGCGTTGATCTTGTGGACGAGTTCGTCGAGCGGCAGCGGCCGGCCGTGGAACATGATCTGCCGGGCGATCTGCCCGGCCCGGGCGGCGGGGCTCTCCAGCGTCATCAGCAGGCCGGCGCGAAGCTGGGCCCGGGCGCGGGCGACCTCCGCCTCGTCGATGCCGCGGATCGCGCGGGCGACCTCGTCGAGCGTCGTCTCCACCAGCGCCGGCGCATCGCTCTCGCCGGTGGCGGCGGAGATGCCGAACACGCCGGTGTCGCGGAAGCCCCAGTGGAAGGAGTAGACCGAGTAGCACAGGCCGCGCTTCTCGCGGATCTCCTGGAACAGCCGCGAGGACATGCCGCCGCCGAGCACCGAGGAGGCGATCTGCGCGGTCATGTAGTCGTCGGCGTGGTAGGAGGCGCCGGGAAAGCCCAGCACGATCTGCGCCTCCATGAGGTCGCGCTCCTCGCGCCGCTCGCCGCCGCGGTAGACGGCCTCCGTCTCCGCCGGGCTGTCGACGGCGCCATAGGCGGCGAAGCGGTCGCGCACGAGGTCGAGCAGTTCGCCGTGGTCGACCTTGCCGGCCGCGGCGACCACCGTCTGCGGGCCGGTGTACTGGCGGGCGAGGTAGCGGCGCAGGTCGTCGTCCGAGAAGCCGTTCACCGTCTCGATCGAGCCGAGGATCGGCCGGCCGATCGGCTGCTCGGGAAAGGCGGCCTCCTGGAAGTGGTCGAAGACGAGGTCCTCGGGCGTGTCGAGCGCTGCCCCGATCTCCTGCCCGATGACGTGCTTCTCGCGGGCGAGTTCCTCCGGGTCGAAGACGCTGTCCTGCAGGATGTCGGCGAGGATGTCGAGCGCCAGCGGCATGTCGCCGGCGAGCACGCGGGCGTAGTAGCTGGTGCTCTCGATCGACGTCGCCGCGTTCACCTCGCCGCCGACGTTCTCGATCTCCTCGGCGATCTGCACCGCCGAGCGGCGGCGCGTGCCCTTGAAGGCCATGTGCTCGAGGAGGTGCGAGATGCCGTTCTCGGCGACCGCCTCGCTGCGCGATCCGGCCGCCACCCAGACGCCGAGCGTCGTGGAGGCGAGGTGGGCCATCTGGTGGGAGACCACGGTGATGCCGTTGTCGAGCCTGGTCACGATCACGGACATCGGCGGGTCAGACCTCCATCGTCACCGCCCGGGCGCGGTCGAGGACGAAGGCCTCCACCGCCTCGAGGCTGTTGTCGAGGACGCTCTGCCGCTCCGGCCTGGTCATCAGGTCGCCGACATGGGCCGGCAGCGGCGGGCGCCGCCCGGTGGCGGCCTCCACGGCGTCGGGAAACTTCGCCGGGTGGGCGGTGCCGAGCGTCACCATCGGAACGCCGGCGGAGATCTGCCGTTCCGCCACCGCGACCCCGACCGCCGTGTGCGGGTCGAGCAGGTAGCCGGCCTCGCGGTCCACCCGGGCGATCGTGGCGGCCGTCTCCGCCTCGTCGCTCCGGCCGGCGGAGAAGCCGGCGCGGATGGCGTCGAGAGCGACGGCCTCCAGGGCGAAGGCGCGGGACTGGGAGAGCCCGTCCATCAGCCGCTTCACCGCGGCGCCGTCGCGGCCGTGCGCCTCGAACAGCAGCCGCTCGAAGTTGGACGAGACCTGGATGTCCATCGACGGCGAGATGGTCGCGGTGACGCCGCGCATCTCGTAGCGGCCGGTCTCCAGGCAGCGCGCGAGGATGTCGTTCGAGTTGGTGGCGATCACCAGCCGCTCGATCGGCAGGCCCATGCGCCTCGCCACATGGCCGGCGAAGACGTCGCCGAAGTTGCCGGTCGGCACGGTGAAGGAGACCGGCCGGTGCGGCGCGCCGAGGGCGACGGCGGCGGCGAAGTAGTAGACGACCTGGGCGACGATGCGGCCCCAGTTGATCGAGTTGACGCCGGAGAGGTGCACCCGGTCGCGGAAGGCGAAGTGGTTGAACATCCCCTTCACCAGCGCCTGGGCGTCGTCGAAGGTGCCGGTGAGCGCCACCGCGTGGACGTTGTCGTCGGCCACCGTGGTCATCTGCCGGCGCTGGACGTCGGAGACGCGGCCGTGCGGGAAGAGGATGAAGATGTCGGTGTTGGCGCGGCCACGGAAGGCCTCGATCGCCGCGCCGCCGGTGTCGCCCGAGGTGGCGCCGACGATGGTGGCGCGGGCGCCGCGGCGGCCGAGCACGTGGTCCATCATCCGCGACAGCAGCTGCATAGCCACGTCCTTGAAGGCGAGCGTCGGGCCGTGGAACAACTCGAGGACGAAGTGGCCGGGCGCGACCTGCACCAGCGGCGTCACGGCGGGATGGCGGAACACCGCGGGGGCGTAGGCGTCCGCGATCATCCGCGACAGCGCCGCCCGGGGGATGTCGTCGCCGACGAAGGGGGCGATGACCGCCTCGGCGACCTCGGCATAGGGGCGCCCGGCGAAGCCGGCGATGGTCTCGGGCGACAGCCGCGGCCAGGTCTCCGGGACGTAGAGGCCGCCGTCGCGGGCAAGGCCCGCGAGGACGACGTCGGAGAAGCCGAGGACGGGCGCGGTGCCGCGGGTGCTCACATAC
Organism: Pleomorphomonas sp.; assembly: GCA_041687675.1. GTDB lineage: Bacteria > Pseudomonadota > Alphaproteobacteria > Rhizobiales > Pleomorphomonadaceae > JAWLBM01. The sequence continues at coordinate 85,399 of JAWLBM010000009.1, forward strand.
TTCACGGGTGACGCAATTCCTGTTGCCGGGCCCCCGTCGGGGCGCCGGACGATCCTCCGGCGACCCTAACCCCGCGGCCCGCGGGCCGCAAGTTCGCCGCTCGGAGGAGCCGCGTCAGGCGTGGCCGCTCTCGGACGAGAGAAGGGCGGGATCGATCCCCATGGTGGCGAGGGCGCGAAGGTAACGGGTGTCGAGGTCGCCCTCGAAGATGATCGAGGGGTCGGCGGAGGTGGTCAGCCAGCCGTTGGCCTGGATCTCGCTCTCCAGCTGCCCCGGGCCCCAGCCGGCGTAGCCGAGCGCGAGCAGGGCGTGCTCCGGCCCGCGACCCTCGGCGATGGCCTTCAGGATCTCCAGCGTCGCCGTCAGCGAGATGTTCTCGTCGATCGGCAGGGTGGAGTTCTCCAGGTGATAGTCGGAGGTGTGCAGCACGAAGCCGCGGCCGGTCTCCACCGGGCCGCCCCGGTGCACCTTCATGCCGCTGGCGTTCGCCGGCAGCTTGATCGGCGCGTCCTCGGGCACGATCTCGAGCTGGACCAGCAGGTCCTGGAAGGTGAGGTTGGCGACCGGCTTGTTGATGATCAGGCCCATCGCCCCGTCCGCCGAATGGGCGCAGAGGTAGACGACCGTGCGCGAGAAGTTGCTCTCCTCCACGCTCGGCATGGCGATCAGGAACTGCCCGTCCAGGAAATCGGACGTGGAGGCCATGTCTGCTCTACCCGTGTCTGCTCACGCCCGTGCATCCTGCGGCCGGCGGCCCCGAGCCGACCGTTCCCGAACGGGGATGATCCTTGCGACCTCACGACAATATGACGTCCACAGGGGTGGATTCAAGGCGGCCGCGGCCTCGCCTCCGAAGCGATTTGCGGCTATCCCCTTGTGACATGAAGATGTTGACCGTCCTCGTCGCAGTCTGCGGCTCTCTTGCCGTCACCGCCGCACCGGCGGCGACGCCGGAGATTCCGGAGCCGTCCACCCGCCTCGTGCTGCCGGGCGGACCGCCCGTGGACGGCGCCTACCGGGCGGCCATCGAGATCGCGCTGCCGGACGGGTGGCACACCTACTGGCGCAATCCCGGCGATGCCGGCCTGCCGCCGATCTTCGACACCTCGGCGAGCGGCAACCTCGCCGCCTTCGAGGTCGCCTTTCCCGCGCCCGAGCGGTGGACGGACGGGTTCTCCACCTCGATCGTCTACCACGACCTCGCCACCTTCCCGGTGCGGATCGTGCCCGTGGACCCGGGCCGGCCGGTCGACCTCCAGGTGGCGATGACCTTCGGCTTCTGCCGCGAGATCTGCATCCCCGAGGCCGCAAGCTTTTCCGCCCGGATCTCGCCGGACGACCCGCCCGCGCCCATCGCTGCGGCGCTGGTCGCCGCGGCGGCGGCGAGGGTGCCGGTGCCGGAGGCCGCTGCGCCCGCCGGTGCGCCGCGCCTCGTCTCGGTCGAGCGCTCGGGAGACGATCCGGCCACGGCGCTCCTCACGCTGACGGTGGAGACCGCCGACCCCGCGGCGACGGACCTCTTCGCCGAACCCCCCGAAGGCTGGTGGCTGACCGTGCCGCGGAAGGTCGCCGCCGCTGACGGGCGGGCGGTGTTCGAACTGCCGCTGAAAGGCATGCCCAAGGCGGCGGAAATCGCCGGCGCGGCGTTCCGGTTCACCCTCGTCGCGCCGGGCGGCGCCGTAGAGGCCGACCGCACCCTCGACTGACCGCGGTCCCATCCCTATTTAGGGCATCGCGGCCGCCCCGGCCGCCGAAGACCTGCGCAAGCCCGCAACCGGAGACAGAGAGAGATGACGATCGCCGTCGGCGCCAAGCTTCCCGCCGCCACGTTCAAGGTTCCGACCGCCGACGGCGCGGCGGAAATGACGACCGAAGAGGTGTTCGCCGGCAAGAAGGCGATCCTGTTCGGCGTGCCGGGGGCGTTCACGCCCACCTGCAGCAACAATCACCTCCCGGGCTTCCTGGAGAATGCGGACGCGATCCACGCCAAGGGCGTCGATGTCATCGCCTGCCTCTCCGTGAACGACCATTTCGTCATGAAGGCCTGGGCGAACCACACCGGCGCCAAGGACAAGATCCTGTTCCTCGCCGACGGCTCGGCCGAGTTCACCCGCGCCGCCGGCCTCGACCTCGACATGACCTCCCGCGGCTTCGGCGTCCGCTCCAAGCGTTTCGCCGCCATCGTCGAGGACGGCGTGGTGACCTCGCTCGACATCGAGGACAGCCCCGGCAGCGCGGTGGTCTCCGGCGCCGCGGCGGTGATCGCCAAGCTCTGACGGGGCGGGCGACCCGGTCGGGGGGCCGTCACGCCCTCACGGCGTCAGCACCGGCAGGACGCGGGTGGATGCACGGATGGGCTCGCCGGTGCAGTCCATGCGGTCGCCGTCCACCTGCATCCGGATGTCCTCGCCGCTGAACCGCACCGTCCGGACCTCCCGGTCGACGATGCCGGCCACCCGGTCGAGGCGGCCGGTGGCGAGGCCGACGGCGGCCCGGGCGAGCGTGCCCGGGCCGTCCTCCTTCAGCATCACCAGCCTGAGCCCCGGGCGCGTCACGTGGGTTGCGCGGGTGATCGCCATCGGCCCGCCGTAGAAGCCGGCCGTGGTGACCACCGCCAGGCGGCAGACGAGGCGCTCCCCGTCGGCCTCGACGAGCACGTCGCGGCCGCGGCGGGCGAGGGCGAGGCGGACCGCGGCGGCGGCATAGGCGAAGCGGCCGAAGCGGCGCTTCACGGCGGGGTCGACCGCGTGCACCACGTCGCCGTCGAAGCCGGCCGAGACCATCAGGATGAACGGCCGCTCGCCGACGAGGCCCGGGTGCAGCGGCGCGAGGCGGCGGGCGACGACGAGGTCCGCCATCCGCCGCGGCGAGAAGGGCAGGGCGAGTTCATGGGCGAGCACGTTGGCGGTGCCGAAGGGCAGCACGCCGAGGGCAGGCGGCGGGCCCGGCCGGGCGATGAGCCCCTTCACCGCCTCGCTCACCGTGCCGTCGCCGCCGCCGACGACGAGGGTGTCCACCTCCGGCTCCAGCGCCGCCGCGATCTCGGTCAGGTGGCCGGCATGGCGGGTGAGGCGGACGTCGGCGCGGACGCCGAGGTCGTGCAGGCGGCCGACGAAGGCGTTGAGCCGGCCGTAGCGGAACCCGCCGGCGATCGGGTTCACCACCACCTCCACCCGGCGCGTCGCGGGGAAGGCGTCCTCCAGCGCAGCCTCGAGCGGCCGGTTCATGCATCGTCTCCCGGCGGGCGGCGGGCCCGCGCGCCGCGAGCCGTCGCCGATTCCCGTGTCGGAAGGATGACGCCGGCCGGCCGCGGCGTCAGCGGCGGGTGCAGAGGATCCAGTGGGTGCCTTCGCAGTCCCAGCCGTCCTTCACCATCGGCATCATCGCCACCTCGTCGAAGCCCTCGCGGCGGTAGAAGGCGCGGGCGCGACGATTGCCGCTGGAGACGATCAGGCTGACGCCGCTCCGCCCGGCCTCGTCCGCCTTGCGGGCGGCGGTGGCGATCAGCCGGGCGCCGAGGCCGTTGCCGCGCCAGGACGCGGCGACGCCGATGACGTTGACGTACCAGGTCCCGGCCGCCATCGCCTCCAGCCGCACCGCCGGGAGCACCAGGGGCGGCACCTCGCTCTCGTCCACCGGTTCGGGCTCGTCCGGCAGCGGATAGCCGACGAGGCAGCCGATCACCTCGTCGCCGCCGTCGCCCGGCCAGGGCTCGCAGATCACGGTGGAGTTGCGGAAGGAGAAGCCGCCCTCCTCGCGGCGGGCCCGGCGGCGGCCGACGTCATGGGGCGTCTCGCCGGGTTCGGCCATGCCGGCCCAGAGCAGCGAGGGCAGGCCCTCGGCGGCCATGTCGATGAAGCGGACGAGCGCGTCGGCGTCGTCCGGATGGGCGGGGCGCTCCACCAGTCCCTCCAGCCGGTCGACGGGCAGGGAGCCGCAGGGAGCGCTGCGGAAACGGATGTCAGGCGGCATCGGCACACACCTCGCAGATCGCCGCGACATGGCGGTGGTCGGCGCCGCAGCAGCCGCCCACCACGCTGAGACGCGGAAGGACCCGCCGCAGATCGCCGTAGCGGCGGGCAAGGTCGGCCGGGTCGCCGTCGTCCAGCGCCTCGGCCTGGTCGAGTTCGGCATGGCTGAGCCGCGAAGCATTGGCCTTGAGGCCACGGATGCGCAGGAGCCACGCACCGCCCTCCGCCAGCGCGTCGGCGAAGTGGGTCGGATATGCGCAGTTTACCATGTAATAGGCCGGCGCGCCCTTGCTGTCCTTGTCGACGCCCTCGATCGCCCGGCGCTGGTATTCGCGCCCGCGCCGGTGGCCGCGGCCTGAGGGCTGCGTCAGTTGATGCTCGACCAGTAGACGGCGTAGAGGCCGATCCAGAACAGCGCGTAGAGGACCGCCACCGTCCGTCGCCGGGCGAGGACCAGCGGGCGGAACAGCACGCCGGCGAGGGTGAAGCCGGCCCAGGTGGCGGCGATCCGGACGATCCGCGCGGGCACGGTCAGGAGGGCGAAGGCAAGGATGCCGACGTGCTCCGGCGCGAGCACCGCATAGACCTTGTAGGGGATGCCGCCGAGCGGGTTCGGGATCATCCCGAGCGCGCCCCACTCCCGGAACCCCGCCTCCACGCTCTCGAACATCGCCGGGGTGACGAAGGGCACGCCGTCCACCGTCGCGCGCATCGCCGCGGGCGCGGCGGCGGCGAGGAGGTACATCACGATCCCGCCCGCCACCGCGCCGGCAACCGCCGCCGCCAGCGCCACCACCCCCCGGCGGACCCCGCCGAGCGAGGCCCAGCCGATCGCGATGTCCGGCACCAGGAAGAACAGCGTCGCCTCGGCGAACCCCCAGCCGGCGCTCACCGGGACGGGAACGGACGGCAGGTCGGAGCGGGCGGGGGCGGTGGGCGCGGTCATGGGATGTCGGCGCAAGCACGCCTGACGGTTCGCCCCGGGTGCGGGGGCGCGAACGACCGGATGGCGGCGAGGCGCGGGAGACTGGCTGGGGCGCCAGGATTCGAACCTGGGAATGGCGGAATCAAAATCCGCTGCCTTACCACTTGGCTACGCCCCAACGCGCGCCGGTGGCGCGGGCGAGAGCGGGTATAGCGGCGGACGGGCCGGGCCGCAACGGGGGAGAAACCCGGCGGCGGGCGATCCGGGGCGGCGGTCATCCCGGCCAGGCGAAGGCGCGGGCGGCCTGCACCAGGGCGGAGGCCGCGGGCGTGTAGGGCCGCCCCGGCAGCGAGACGAGCGCGACGTCGCGCGTCACCTCCGGCTCCACCAGCGGGCGCTGCAGCAGCCCCGGCAGGGTGACGGAGCATTCCGGCATGAAGGCGAAGCCGAGCCGGGCGAGCACCATCGCCTGCACCCAGTCCTCCCGGTCCGAGCGGAAGCGGGCGTAGAGCTCCACCGCGTTGGCCTGGCAGACGGCCATCACCATCTCCCGCATCTCGCAGGCGAGGCGGTCGACATAGTCCTCGCCGGCAAGGTCGGAGAGGCGCACCGCGGCGAACTGCGAAAGCCGGTGCTCCGGCGGGAAGACCACCACATACCGCTCCCGGTAGAGGTCGTGCACGTTGAAGGCCTCGCGCACGCCGTCGAGGACGGTGAGGATGGCAAGGTCGAGTTCGCCCGCCTCCAGCATCCGCCTCAGTTCCGCCTCGCCCGCCTCCGCCACGGCCACCTCGACGCCCGGGTGGCTCCGCTGGAAGCCGGCCAGGAAGCGGGAGAGCCGCACCGGGCCGATCGTCCGGAGCACGCCGAGCCGGACCGGCACGTCCTTCAGCAGGCGGAAGTTGCTGGCCAGCGCCCGGGTCGCCTCGGTCTGCTGCAGGATCTCCTCGAAGTGCGGCAGCACCGAGCGGCCCATGTCGCTGAGGAGCACCCGCCGCCCCTCGCGGTGGAACAGCGGCGCGCCGAGTTCCGCCTCGATGCCCTTGACCGCCTTGGTCAGCGCCGGCTGCGAGATGCCGCACTCGGCGGCGGCGCGGGTGAAGCTGAGGTGCCGCGCCGCGGCCACCACATAGCGGATCTGGTGGATCTCCATGCCGTCCCCTCCCTGCAGGCCCTGCCGACCGGACCGCTGGCCCGGGGCGGAAGGATAACCGGCGATTATCGAACAATGAACACTGCATCGTTTACCCGCATGCAGGATCGCGCTGGAATGGAGAGGTGCCAACGAGAAGGGGAGGGATCCCGATGACCGTCTACATGGTGGAACGCGAGCTTGCCGGCATCAGCATGGAGGCCCTCGGAGGGGCGCAGAAGGCGGCGATCGCCAAGGCGGCCGACATGCGGGGCGAGGGCGCCGACATCCGCTACATCCGCTCGACCTTCGCGCCGGGCGACGGGCGCTGCATGTGCCTGTTCGAGGCGTCCTCGGCCGACGACGTCCGCCGGCTGAACGACGAGGCCGGCATTCCCTACCACCGGGTCGTCGAGGCGCTGGATCTCACGCCCTGAGGCGGCCAATGCGAAAGCGGAAAAGGGCCCCGGGCGAACGGCCCGGAGCCCTTTTTCGTGCTGGTCGGAGCGGCAGGATTCGAACCTGCGACCCCCTGCTCCCGAAGCAGGTGCGCTACCAGGCTGCGCTACGCTCCGTCACGGGATGAACCGGAGGGGACACCGTCCCCGCCGACGGCCGTGTGTATAGCCGCCGCCCCCGGCCCCCGCAAGTCCCGCCCGTCACAATTTTCGCCGCTCCCGCAAGGCGCCCGTCCGCGGCTCGGCCGGGCGCCGCCGGCGGGTTCCAGACGCGGATTTCCGAGTCGGCCGCGTCACTTGGAGCCGCGGCCTGAGGCGTTGATTCATTCAGCTAAAGCTATGAATCAGGTCGAGGAGGGGGCGGCGCTTCGGGCGTCCGCGGGGCGGCAGCGGCCGGGCCCCGAAGGCCGGAACCGGCGGCTCAGACCCACTCCACCTCGCCTGCCCTGACGACATGGAAGCGGTCCTGCGGGGTCGGGAGGTGGCGGGTGGCGTCGACGTCGGCAAGGCCGAGGAGGACATGGATCACGCGGATCAGCCCGCCGTGGGTCACCAGCACCGCCGGGCCCGTCAGCCCGGCGAGCAGCGGGCCGACCCGGGCGGCGCCGTCGGCCATGCTCTCGCCGGCCGGCGGGCGGGCGTTCCAGCGGTCGCGCTCGCGCGCGGCATGGCCGTGAGGGTCCGCCTGCGCCACCTCGTGGAAGGCGAGGCCGGCCCAGCGGCCGAAGCCGAGTTCGACCAGGCGGGCGTCGGTGCGGTGGGCGTGCGGGTCGAGGCCGAGTTCGGCGCGAACGAGGCGCATGGTGTCGCGGGCCCGGACGAGCGGCGAGGAGATGAAGGCGATGTCGGGGGCGGAGAGGCCGGCGAGCGAAAGGTGCGCCTTCAGGGCCTCGCCGTTGCGCCGCGCCTGGACGCGGCCGCGGTCGTTGAGCGGGATGTCCTCGTGGCCCTGCAGCCTGCGGGCGACGTTCCAGTCGGTCTCGCCATGGCGGATCAGGATCAGCGGATGGGCGAGGGCGATGGTGCGGGAGGGGGCGAGGGCCGTCACGCCCGCCTCAATCCTTGACGGTGGTGATGTCGGGCGCGTCCACCGCCTTCATGCCGACCACGTGGTAGCCGCTGTCGACGTGGTGGATCTCGCCGGTCACCGCGCGGCCGAGGTCGGAGAGGAGGTAGAGGCCGGAATCGCCCACCTCCTCGATGGTGACCGTCCGGCGCAGCGGGGCATTATACTCGTTCCACTTCAGGATATAGCGGAAGTCGCCGATGCCGGAGGCGGCGAGGGTCTTGATCGGCCCGGCGGAGATGGCGTTGACGCGGATCTGCTTCGGCCCGAGGTCGACGGCGAGGTAGCGCACGCTCGCCTCGAGGGCCGCCTTGGCGACGCCCATGACGTTGTAGTGCGGCATCACCTTCTCCGCGCCGTAGTAGGTGAGGGTCAGCACCGAGCCGCCGTTCTCCATCAGCGCCTCGGCCCGCTGGCAGACGGCGGTCAGCGAGTAGGCCGAGATCAGCATGGTCCTGGAGAAGTTGTCGGCGGTGGTGTCGACGTAGCGGCCGGTGAGCTCGTCCTTGTCGGAGAAGGCGATGGCGTGGACGACGAAGTCGATCGAGCCCCAGCGCGCCCTGAGGTCGTCGAAGACGGCGTCGATGGTCGCCGGGTCGGTCACGTCGCAGTGGCCGACGACGATCCCGCCGACCTCGGCCGCGAGCGGCTCGACGCGCTTGCGCAGGGCGTCGCCCTGGAAGGTGAAGGCGAGTTCGGCGCCGGCGTCGGCGGCGGCCTTGGCGATGCCCCAGGCGATCGACCGGTTGTTCGCGACGCCCATGACGAGGCCGCGCTTGCCAGCCATCAACCCATCCCGTCCCGCCATCGTCGTCTCCACAGGTTAAAGCCGCTCCCGCGCGGCCCCCTAATGGCACAGGCGCGCGGATCAAGGCAAGCCGCGGACCGCGGCGTTCCACGCCTCGACGAGGGGCGAGGGGCTGGATAGTGTGCGGCCATGAACGCCGTGCTCTCCCCCGATCTCCTCGCCCGCCTCACCGCCGTCGTCGGCCCCGCCAACGCCCTCACCGACCCCGCCGACCAGGCGCCGCACCTCGTCGAGTGGCGCGACCTCTTCAAGGGCGAGACGCCCATGGTGCTGCGGCCGGGCTCGACGGCGGAAGTCGCGGAGATCCTGCGGATCGCCGACGCCGAGGGCCTGAAGGTGGTGCCGCAGGGCGGCAACACGGGGCTCGTCGGCGGCCAGATCCCGGTGGCGGGCTCGGGCGAGATCCTGCTGTCCCTGAAGCGGATGGACCGGATCCGCGCGGTCGACCCGCTCGGCAACACCATCACCGTCGACGCCGGCGCGACGCTGCAGTCCGTGCAGGACGCCGCGGAGGCGGCGGACCGGCTGTTCCCGCTGACGCTGTCGTCCCAGGGCTCCTGCTCGATCGGCGGCAACATCTCCTCGAACGCGGGCGGGACGGCGGTGCTCTCCTACGGCAACACCCGCGACCTGACGCTCGGCCTCGAGGTGGTGCTGGCGGACGGGCGGGTGTGGAACGGCCTGCGCGCCCTTCGCAAGGACAACGCCGGCTACGACCTCAAGCACCTCTTCATCGGCGCCGAGGGCACGCTCGGCGTCGTCACCGCCGCGGTGCTGAAGCTGCATCCGCGCCCGCGGGAGACGGCGGTCGCCCTCGCCGGGCTGCCGACTGCGAAGGCGGCGCTCGCGCTTCTCGTCCGCGCCCGCGACGCCGCCGGGCCGATGCTGACCGGCTTCGAGCTGATGATCGGCCGCGGCATCGAATTCGTGGCCAGGCACCTGCCCGGCGCGCGGATCCCCATCGCCGGCGACCATCCCTGGTACGTGCTGATCGAGATCTCCGCCCCGCTCGCCGACGGCACCGCCCGGCGGGCGATGGAGGACACGCTCGCCGCCGCCATGGCCGACGGCTCGGTGATCGACGCCGCGCTCGCCGCCTCGCTGGCGCAGGCCGACGACTTCTGGCGGCTGCGCCACGGCATGTCGGAGGTGCAGAAGCACGAGGGCGGCTCGATCAAGCACGACGTCTCGGTCCCCGTCGGCGACGTGCCGGCCTTCATCGAGGAGGCCATGGAGGCGGTCGAGGCGGCCTTCCCGGGCGCCCGGCCGATCCCCTTCGGCCACGTCGGCGACGGCAACGTGCACTTCAACGTGTCCCAGCCGGTCGGCGCCGACAAGGCGGCCTTCCTCGCCCGCTGGGACGAGATGAACGCCATCGTCCACGCCGTCGCCGCCCGCCATGGCGGATCGATCGCCGCCGAGCACGGCGTCGGCATCCTGAAGGCCGGCCTGTTGCCGGGGGTGCGCGGGCCGGTGGAGCTCGACCTCATGCACCGGCTGAAGGACGCGCTCGATCCCAAGGGCACGCTGAGCCCGGGCCGCGTCCTCGCCCGGCGGTGAGCGCATGGCGGCCCGGCGGACCCGTTGCTCACGACCGGCATCGGCATCGCCGCCCGGGCGGCCGCCTCAGCCCGAGAGCGGCCGCTCGTCGAGGGCGACTGTCTTCACGAGGGCATGGACCCCGGCGCCCGGGGCGAGGCCGAGGTCGTCGACGGCCTTGCGGGTCACCACCGCGGCGAGGCCGTCGCCACCGGCGAGGACGACCTCGACGATCGCGAGCGGGCCGTCGCCGGACGCGATCGACGACACCGTGCCCGAGAGCACCGTCCGGATCGTCAGGCCCTCGGGAGGGCGGCGGGAGAGCGCGACGTCGGTGCCGCGGATCACCACCCGGAGCCGCCGGCCCGGCGGCCCGACCCGTCCGGTCAGCCAGACGGTGCCGGCCGGATGGGCGACGGGCGTCAGCAGGTAGGCCTCGTCCGCCGGGCCGGCGGCCCCCTCCAGCACGCTCGCCACCTCGAAGCGGCCGCCGGCGCCGGTGGCGGCGCCGTGCAGCACCACGTTGGGCGGGCCGGCCGCCGCCACCCGACCCTCGCGCAGCACAACCACCGTGGCGGCGAGGCGGGCGACCTCTTCCACCGCGTGGCTGACGTAGACGATCGGGATGCCGAAGCCGTCGCGCAGCCGCTCGATCAGCGGCAGCACCTCCGCCTTGCGCGCCCCGTCGAGGGACGCCAGCGGCTCGTCCATCAGCAGCAACCGCGGCGAGGCGAGGAGGGCCCGGCCGAAGGCGACGCGCTGCCGCTCGCCGCCCGACAGCGTCGCCGGCCGGCGGCCGAGGAGGTGGCCGATGCCGAGGGCGTCGACCACCGGTGAAAGGTCGATCCGCCGCTCGGCCCGCGGCGCAAAGGCGCGGCCGTAGAGGAGGTTCTGCCGGACGGTGAGGTGCGGGAACAGTTGCGCATCCTGGAAGACGAGGCCGATCCGCCGCCGGTGCGGCGGGACGAACAGGCCGGCGCCGGTGTCGACGAGGTCGCGGCCGTCGACGCGGACGCGCCCGCGGTCCGGGCGCCGCAGCCCGGCGATCAGGTGGATCAGCGTCGTCTTGCCGGAGCCGGAGGGGCCGAACAGGGCGGTGATCCCGGCGCCGCCGGTGAAGGCGGCCTCGACGGTGAAGGCGCCCTGGGCGAGGCTGACGTCGACCTCGATCATCCGGCCACCACCCGCCCGGCCCGGCGCTGCAGGAGTTCGGAGGCGACCAGCGCGGCGAGCGCGATCGCCGTCGCCACCGCCGCGAGCGCCAGCGCCTCGGCGTCGCCGCCGGGAGTCTGGGTGAGGGTGTAGATCGCCGCCGCGATGGTGCGCGTCTCGCCGGGGATGTTGGAGACGAAGGTGATGGTGGCGCCGAACTCGCCGAGCGCCTTGGCGAAGGCGAGCACCGCCCCGGTGAGGATGCCGGGAACCGCGAGCGGCAGCGTCACGGTGAAGAACACCGCCGCCGGGCCGGCTCCCAGCGAGCCGGCCGCGGTCTCGAGCCGCCGGTCCACCGCCTCGATGGACAGGCGGATCGCCCGGACCATCAGCGGAAAGCCCATCACCGCCGCGGCGAGCGCGGCGCCGGTCCAGCGGAAGGAGAGGACGATGCCGAAGGTCTCCTCGAGGAAGGAGCCGATCGGGCCGCGCCGGCCGAACAGCAGCAGCAGCACGTAGCCGGTGACCACCGGCGGCATCACCAGCGGCAGGTGCACCAGCCCGTCGACCAGTGTCCGCCCCGGGAAGCGGGCGCGGGCGAGCAGCAGCGCCACCGCGATGCCGAAGGGCAGGCTCGCGAGGGTGGCGACGCTGGCGATCCGCATCGACAGCCAGATCGCGGTCCACGCCTCGTCCGACAGCTCCATCTCGTCGCCCCGCACACCCGCCGCGCCAGACGCCGGCGCGGTACTCTAGAGCCTGCCGCCTCGGCTGGCCAAGCCGTCCCGGCTCAGCCCACCGCCGGCCGGGTGGTGATCTCGTCGAGCTTCTCGAAGAAGGCGCGGATCCGGCGGGCGTTCTCGCCGAGGTCGTGGGCCGGGAAGCGCGAGGCGCTGCGCACGTCGACGCGCGAGCCGGCGCCGGAGGGGAGGATGCGGATCACCACGTCGTCCGGCAGGCCGAGGAACAGGGCCCGAGCCTCCGCCTCGAGGACGCCCGCGTCGCTCTCCCGCGCCGGCGCGGTCTCGGCGGTGATGGTCCAGCCGAGCTCGACGATGGCGAGGTGCGCGGCGGCGTGGGCCTCGACCGTGGAGAGCGGCACCCGGCGGGGAATCACCTCGGGAAAGGCCTCGGCGATCAGCCGCGAGGCCTCCGATGCGCCGGCGGAGAGGCCGATGAGCGGCTCGGGCACCGGCGGGCGGGCGCGGAAGCGCGGCGGGTCGGCGGTGTCGGTGGAGACGTCGTAGACCGGCGGGTAGAGCAGCATGCCGGCGGCGGCGCCGGCGAAGGGGGTGAGGGTCAGGAGCACAAGGAAGAGGGTGAACACCGCCCTGGCGCCGCCCGGGGCCCCGTCCCGCCAGACGTCGCTGAGCGCCACCGCCAGCGCCGACAGGCCGATCACGGCGGCGAGGAGGACCGCAAGCAGGGTGGCGAAGAGGGTCGGGGTGTCGATCAGGTCGAAGCGCCGCGCCAGCACGGCCTCCGCCATCGCCACCAGCGCGAAGGCCGCCGACCAGCGCGCGATGCCGATGCCCCGGGCGGGGCGGGGCGGCAGCGGCTTCAGCACGCGCCGGCCCTCCCGGCGATCCTCGCGACCCGCCCGGCCATCTCAGCCGAACTCCGGACCGCGCGGGGAGTAGGGCTTCATTTCGCGCCAGCGCTCCATCAGCTTCTCGAGCCCGCCATCCGGCGACTCGGGGAGCACCACCCGCGGCGTCACGTAGAGGTCGCCGCGCGCGCCCTGCCGGTCGACGAGGCCCTTGCCGCGCAGGCGCAGCGCCCGGTTGCCGCTGATGCCGGCCGGGATCGTCATTTCCACCGGACCCTCCAGCGTCGGCACCCGCACCTTGGCGCCGAGCACCGCCTCGTCGAGCGAGACCGGCAGGTCGAGGCGCAGGTTCGCGCCCTCGGGGCGGAACAGCGGATGCGGCTCGGGCACCAGGATGACGATCGCGTCGCCCGGCGGCACGCCCTCGCCGCCCTGGCCGCGCAGGCGCATCTGCTGGCCGGGCTCGAAGCCCGGCGGGATCTTCACGTCCAGCGCCTTGCCGGAGGGCAGGTTCACGCGGACCTTTCCGGAGCCGACGATGTCCTCGAGCTTCACCCGCGCGGTGACGATCACGTCGGCGCCCTTGAGGCCCGGCGCCGCGCCCGCGCCCATGCCCGGCCCGCGGCCGGCCGTGCCCGCGCCGGGCCCGCCGGGACCGGCGGGACCGAAGCCGAAGTCGGACGTCGAGGCGCGCCGGCGGCTCTTCGCGCCGAAGGTGCCGAAGGCGTCGCCGAAGATGTCGTTGAGGATGTCCTCCGCGGCGCGGTTGTCGGCCGAGGAGTAGCCGGAGAAGCCTCCCGCGCGCCTGGCGCCGCCCTCGCCGGCGGTGAAGCCCTCGAAGCCGGTGAAGCGCGGCTTGCCGTCGGCGCCGATCTCGCCGCGATCAAACTTGGCGCGCTTCTCCTTGTCCCCGACGATCTCGTAGGCGGCGTTGATCTCGGCGAACTTCTCCTTCGCCTTCGGATCGTTCGGGTGGGCGTCCGGGTGGTAGAGCTTCGCCTGCCGGCGGAAAGCCTTCTTGATGTCGGCGTCCGAGGCGGTCTTGTCGAGGCCGAGGACGACGTAAGGGTCGCGCATGATGGGTCGGTCCCTCAGGGAAACGGATGGGCGGCCCCCGCCGGGCCGCTGATGCTCGCCTTGGATGTGGTGACGGAATGACCATGCGTAAAGATGCGCCACCGGCGGCGGTGCCGCCGCGGGCGATTTGCGCATGGTTCCCGTTTCCACCGCCGCCTTCCTGCCTATATCCTCGCCCGCGAGCCAACGCGCAAGGATTTCGACCTCCGTCATGACCGCAGACACCGCTTCCGCCGACTTCACGCTCGCCGACGAACCCTTCGACCTCTTCGCCGCCTGGCTGCGCGACGCGGAGGCGAAGGAGCCGAACGACCCGAACGCCATGGCGCTGGCGACCGTCGACGAGACCGGCATGCCCAATGTCCGGATGGTGCTGCTGAAGGGCTTCGACCGCGACGGATTCGTGTTCTACACGAACTGCGAGAGCCGCAAGGGCCGCGAGTTGCTCACCGCCGGCAAGGCCGCGCTCGGCTTCCACTGGAAGAGCCTGCGCCGGCAGGTCCGGATCCGCGGCACCGTCGCCGCCGTGTCCGACGCCGAGGCCGACGCCTATTTCGCCTCGCGCCCGCGCGGCAGCCGGATCGGCGCCTGGGCCTCCCGGCAGTCGCGCCCGCTGGAGAGCCGCTTCGCCCTCGAGAAGGCGGTCGCGGAGTACACCGCCCGATTCGCCATCGGCGAGATCCCCCGGCCGCCCTACTGGTCGGGCTTCCGCCTCACCCCGGTCTCCATCGAGTTCTGGCAGGACGGCCTCTTCCGCCTGCACGACCGGGTCCATTTCGCCCGCGAGGGGGAAGTCTGGGCGCGGACGAGGCTCTATCCCTGACGCACCGCCGAACCCCGGCCGCCGGCGGCCCGGCTGCGGGTTGCCTCGGCGCGGCGGGTCGCCTATGCAGGCCCTCGAGCCCCAACGGATGCCGCCCATGACCGCGACCGACGTCTCCACCCTCACCTTCGAGCAGGCCCTCAAGGAACTCGAGGGCATCGTCGCCCGGCTCGAGCAGGGCTCGGTGCCGCTCGAGGAATCGATCGCCATCTACGAGCGCGGCGACGCGCTGCGCACGCACTGCGACCGGCTGCTCAAGGCCGCGGAGGCCAAGGTGGAGAAGATCCGCCTCGGCGCCGACGGCGAGCCGCGCGGAACGGAGCCGCTCGACGTGGAGTGAGCCACCGCTGCCGCGCCCGCCGGCAGGCATGGAGCGCTCCGGCCCTCGACGACGCGCCGCCCGCGCACCATAATCGCCCCAGTCCAACCGTCCGGCGAGGAGGGGTCGTTCCATGGCCGAAAGTCCGGTCCGCCCCCGGGCGAAACCGCGCACCAGGACCGAGCGGCCGAAGCTCTACAAGGTCATCCTGGTCAACGACGACTTCACCCCGCGCGAGTTCGTGGTGCACGTCCTGAAGTCGGAGTTCCGGATGACCGAGGACGAGGCGGCGCGGGTGATGATCACCGCCCACACCAAGGGCGCCTGCGTCGTGGCCGTCTTCACCCGCGACGTCGCCGAGACCAAGGCCACCCGCGCGACCGACGCGGGGCGGGCGATGGGATTCCCGCTGCTGTTCGTGGCCGAGCCGGAGGAGTAGTCGGCGCCCTCGCTGGTCGCGGGTTTTCATGTCGATAGAACCCGGCCAACATGTCGCCCCCTGGAACGGCAACGGAGATGAAGCATGGCGCGTGTCATTCAGGTCGGGCTCGGCCTCTGGGGCCTCAACTGGGCGGAGGAGGTGTTTCCGCAGGTGCCGGCGGCCGAGCCGGTGGCGCTGGTGGACCCCTCGCCGGAAGCCCTCGAGCGCGCCCAGGCCTCGCTCGGCGTCGCGCCCTCCGCCTGCTTCGCCTCGCTGAACGACGCGCTGAAGGTGGTCGAGGCCGACCTCGTGATCGCCACGGTGCGCACCCAGGCCCACCACCCTGTGGTGATGGAGGCGCTGGAGGCCGGTTTCCACGTGCTGGTCGAGAAGCCCTTCGCCTCGACGATCGCCGAGGCGGAGGAGATGGTGGCCGCCGCTGAGGCGGCCGGCCGGGTGCTGATGGTCAACCAGAACTACCGCTTCCACCCGGCGCCGATCCATGTGGCTGAACTCGTCGCCCGCCGGGCGCTCGGCCGGGTGAACCTCGTCTCGCTCGACTTCCGCCGGCACGGCCCGTCGCAAGGCTACCGCTACTGGGACATGCCCCACCCGCTGATCGCCGACATGTCGATCCACCACTTCGACCTGATGCGGATGGTGCTGGGCTCGGACCCGCGCCGCGTCACCTGCCGGACCTGGAACTTCGGCGGCACCCCCTTCGTCTACGATCCCCTCGGCGTCGCCACCGTGGAGTTCGAGGACGCGAGCATGGTCAGCTATCGCGGCTCGTGGGTCTCGGGCGGCGAGAACACCGCCTGGGCGGGCGAGTGGGCGATGGACTGCGCGGAGGGCGAGATCCGCTGGATGTCGCGCGACCACGACCGCGGACTCGTGCTCAACCCGGACAGGGTCACGGTGAAGCGCCTCGGCGAGCCGGCGTCGGCGCCGAAGCTGCCGCCGCTCGAATTCGTCGACCGGGCCGGATCGCTCGCCGCCATGCTCGAGGCGATCGAGGGCCGCGAGCCGCCGCGCTTCTCGTCGGGCCGCGACAACCTGATGAGCCTCGCCCTCGTCGAGGCGGCGATCCTCTCCGCCGCCCGCGACGGCGAGTGGGTCGACATCGCCGAGATCTTCGCCTGACCGCGGCCCGGCGACAGCGCTGGGGAAATCTGGGACACTCCCGGCACGCATGCCGCGCCGGGCGGGACCTGGCCGTTTGCGGAGACGCCCCTTGTCCGACCGCACGCGCCTCTCCCTCGACCTCCTCGCCGTCGACCGGTCCTCGCCCGAGCCGATGAACCGGCAGATCTACGGCGCGCTGCGGCGGGAGATCCTCGACGGCCGGCTGCCGTCCGGCACGGCGCTGCCGTCCACGCGGGCGCTCGCCGCCGACCTCGGCGTCGGCCGCAACACCGTGATCGCCGCCTACGACCAGCTTCTCGCCGAGGGCTATGTGGAGGCGCGGACCGGGTCCGGCACCCGCGTCGCGCCGCGGCTGCAGGAGGCGGCGCTCGGCCGCGCCGCGACGCCGGGCGAGGGGGCGAGGGGGCTGTCGCGCCGCGGCGGGGTGATGACGCTGAAGCCGCAGCCCTCCCGCCACCCGGGGGTGATCAACGTCCACCCGGGCGTGCCCGAGACGGCCACCTTCCCCTGGTCCGTCTGGACGGCGCTGCTCGCCCGCAACGGCCGCAGCCGCGATCCCGCGGTGCTCAACTACGGCTCCTACGCCGGTCACCCGGGGCTGCGCCGCTCCATCGCCGGCATCCTCGGCGTCGCCCGCGGCATCGACTGCCGGCCGGAGCAGGTGATCATCGTCACCGGGGCGCAGGCCGCGCTCGACCTCGTCGCCCGGGTGCTGATGGACGAGGGCGACGCCGTCTGGATGGAGGAGCCCGGCTACCTCGGCGCTCGCAGCGCCTTCCTCGCCGCCGGCGGCGTGCCCGCCCCGCTGAAGGTGAGCCGCACCGGCTGGGACCTCTCCGACCCGGACCTGCCGCCGCCGCGCCTCGTCTATGTGACGCCCTCCTGCCAGTGGCCGTTCGGCACGGTGATGCGGATCGAGGAGCGGCTGCAGCTTCTCGACCTCGCCGACCGCCACCGGGCCTGGATCGTCGAGGACGACTACGACGGCGAGTACCGCTTCCGCGGCCGGCCGGTGCCGGCGCTCGGCGGCCTCGACCGCGCCGACCGGGTGATCTACATCGGCAGCTTCGGCAAGACGCTGCTGCCGGCTGTGCGGATCGGCTACCTGGTGGTGCCGATGGACCTCGCCGAGGCCTTCGCCAAGGCGGTCAGCATCACCGGCCAGTTCGCGCCGCTGGTGCTGCAGGCGAGCGTGCGCGACTTCATCGAGGAGGGCCACTTCGCCCGCCACCTGAGGCGCATGCGCCGACTCTACGCCCGCCGCCAGGAGGAGTTCGTGCGGCTCTGCGCCGGGCACCTCGGCGAATGGATCACCGTGTCCGAGAACGACAGCGGCATGCAGGTGATGGCGCGCTTCACCCGGCCCTGGGACGATCGCGAGGTCGTGGCGGCGGCGCTGGAGGAGGGGCTCGACATCCAGTCGGTGTCGATGAACTGGCACTGCACCGCGCCCGAGCACGGCCTGCTGCTCGGCTTCGCCGCCCATGACGAGCGGCAGGCGCTGCGCATCGTCGCCGCGCTCCGGGCCACCTTCGAGCGGCTGGACCGCGCCGGCGCGCGGGTCCGGGCGGCCGAGTGAGGGGGCGGGAGGTCAGGCGCCGGCGGCGCGGCGGGCGATGGCGACGAGCAGCGCCTGGTCGCGCCTGGCCTCCTCGGCGGTGTTGACCGGCGGCGCCCGCCCGTGCACCGCGTCGGCGAAGCCCTCCAGTTCCAGCTTGAAGGCCTCGCCGAAGCCGGCGCGGATCTCGCGCTCCTCGCGCTCGTGGTCCCTGGAGCCGACGACCCGGAGCCGGGTGGGAAAGTGGTCGAGGTAGGGCGAGGGGAACAGGAGCTCGACCATCCCGTCCTCGAACAGGAAGGCGATCCGCTCGGCGTAGTCCGCGACGTCGGGCGTCTCCACGTGGGCCATGCTCCACAGCGCCCCGCCGGCGAGGTCGACGGTCGCGTGGCCGCCCTTGCCGCTGGCGAAGACGGTGGCCGAGCGCACATCGCCCACCTCCACGCCTGCCGACTGGAGGAGCCCGTGGACGAGGTTGACGTCGTGGACCAGCGCCGAGGCGAAGGGGCCGCAGAAGCCCTCGAGCAGCAGCGGGTCCGGCTCGAAGCCGAGCGCGGAGGCGACCTGCGCCCGCCGCCGCGCGCGCATCTCGGCGACCAGCGCCGAGGGCATGTCGTCAGCCGGGACGAAGGGCTTGTGGGCGACGAAGGGCCATGCGTCCGGGTCGCGCACCTCGACCGAGACGTAGCGCAGCCGCGCGCCGCGCCCGGCGACGAGGTCGCGCGCCGCCCGGTAGGCCGGGTCGAAGCGCTTCATCGTGCCCACCTGCAGCACCCGGCGGACGCGGTTGCGGGCGCCGATCAGGGCGTCGATCACCGCCGTGCCGTAGGTGAGCGGCTTCTCGCAGAAGACGTGGAGCCCCGCGTCGAGGGCCATGGCCACGAGGTTGGCGTGGAAGGGGTCCGGCGCCGCGATCAGCATCGCCTGCGGCTCGAGCGCCAGCAGTTCCGCCGCGTCGGCGACGGTCGGCACCCGGTAGCGGGCGGCGAGCGCGTGGCGCACCCGCGGCGAGGGATCGCTGATGCCGACGAGGTCGAAGCGGTCGTTGAGAAGGGCGAGGTTCGGCAGGTGCTCCACCTGGGCGATCAGGCCGGCGCCGGCGACGGCGATGCGGATGCGGGATGTCATGCGGGATGCGGGGCCATGCTCAGGAGGGGCGGGCGACCTGCAGGTCGGCGGTGAGGTCCTTCAGTTCCCGCCCGCCGGCCATGATGGCGAGCACCTCGGCCTCGCTGGTCTCCGCCTTTGCGAAGGTCCCGCGCGAGCGGCCGCGGCCGAGCAGCGTGAACACGTCGCCGACCGGCCAGGCGTGGTGGATGTTATGGGTGATGAAGACGACGCCGAGGCCGCGGGCGCGTGCCTGGGCGACGTAGCGCAGCACGATCGAGGCCTGGTGCACGCCGAGGGCGGAGGTCGGCTCGTCGAGGATCAGCACGCGGGCGCCGTGGTAGACCGCCCGGGCGATGGCGACGCACTGCCGCTCGCCGCCGGAGAGGGTGCCGACCGCCTGCTGCGGGTCGCGGACGGCGATGCCGATCCGGGCGAGTTCCTCCATCACGATCGAGTCGGCGCGGGCGAAGTCGATCCGCCTGGCCAGCAGGCGCCCGCGCGTCGGCTCCCGACCGAGGAAGAAGTTGCGGGTGATCGACATCAGCGGGATCATCGCCAGGTCCTGGAACACCGTGGCGATGCCGGCGTCGAGCGCCTCGCGCGGCGAGCCGAAGGCGACCGGCCGCCCGTCGACCCGCATCTCGCCCTCGCTCGGCCGGTGGACGCCGGCGAGGATCTTGATCAGCGTCGACTTGCCGGCGCCGTTGTCGCCGAGCAGGCAGTGCACCTCGCCGGGCCGGACCGCGATGGAGATGCCCTCCAGCGCGACGACCGTGCCGAAGCGCTTGCCGACGTCCCTCAGTTCGACGATCGGCTCGCTCATCGCCGCGCCTCCGTCGCCTTGCGGCGGACCACGTTGTTCACCAGAACCGCGATCAGCACCATGATCCCGAGGAAGACCTGGAACCAGTCCGTATCGATCCCGGTGTAGAAGATGCCCATCTCCACGGTGCCGAAGATCAGCGCGCCGAACATGGCGCCGATCGCCGAGCCGTAGCCGCCGGTGAGCAGGCAGCCGCCGATCACCGCCGCGATGATCGCCTGGAACTCCTTCTGGAAGCCGCGCAGGGTGTCGGCCGAGCCGACCTCCAGCACCTGGATCGAGGCGAACAGCGTCGCCGCCGCGGCGGTGCAGACGAAGAGCACGATCTTCACGCGAGCGACCGGCACGCCCACCGCGCGGGCCGCGTTGGCATCCCCGCCCGCGGCGAAGATCCAGTTGCCGAAGGGCGTGCGCAGGAGCACCCAGGTGGCGATCGCGGTGAGCCCCAGCCACCATGCGATCGAGACGGGCAGGCCCTGCACCATCGGCACTCCGTCCGGGCGCAGCGGCACGATCCCGACCTCGCCGAGCCACCGGAACAGCGGCGCCCCGAACTTGCCGCCGAACAGCCAGATCACGAAGCCCTCCTCGGAGCCCTCGGTGACATAGGGGATCTGCGTCCGGCCGGTGACCGTGCGGGTGATCGCGACGGTGAGGCCGCGCAGGATGAAGAGGCTCGCCAAAGTGACGATGAAGGACGGCAGCCCGGTGCGGATCACCAGCAGCCCGTTGCTGACGCCGATCACCACCGCGAAGGCGAAGGCGGCGAGGACCGAGAGCCAGATCGGCAGGCCGAGCTCGGTGACGCCGAGGCCGATCACCATGCCGGCGAAGCCGATCATCGAGCCGAGCGAGAGGTCGAACTCGCCGCCGATCATCAGCAGCGCCACGGCGGTCGCCAGGATGCCGAGCTGGGCCGAGACCTGCAGGAAGTTGACCACCCCGAGGGCGGTGAAGAGCCCGGAATCCCCGGCGAAGATCGCGAAGACGGCGAACACCACCACGGTGCCGCCGATGGCGCCGAGCTCCGGGCGGCGCAGCATCCGCCCGAGGGCGAGGCCGCCGGAGGCGGGCCTCGGCACGGGCGGGGCGGTATCGGTCTGCATGATGCGGGCCTCCGCTCCCCACGAGGGGCTGGGCGGACCCGGCCGGCGGGTGGACCGGCCGGGTCCTTCGTCGCCGGCAGGGTCAGCGGATACCCTGCTTGGACAACTCGATGACGTCACCGGCCGTCGCCCCGGTGACGAAGGACGGGCCGGTCCAGACCGGGTCGGTCGGCATGGTCTTGTACATCGCCATCTGGGTCAGGAAGACCACCGGCAGGTAGCCCATCAGGTACTGCTGGCTGTCGATGGCGAACATCATCTCGCCGGCGACCAGCGCGTCGAGGATCTCCGGGGAGAGGTCGAAGGTGCCCATCTTGTACTTGCCGGACATCCCGCGTTCCTCGAGCATCGCCAGCACCGGGTTGGCGCCGGCGGGGCCGAGCAGGATGATGCCGTCGACGTCGGGCGTGGCGGTCAGGAAGGCCTCGACCCGGCGGCTGATGTCGGTCGGGTCTTGGGTCACCGCCACCACGGAGACCTTGCCGCCGGCCTTGCCGAGGGTCTCGGCGGCGCCGTTGCAGCGCTGGTCGAGGCTGACGTTGCCGACCTCGTGGTTGACGCAGATGGCGTGCTTGACGCCCGCCGCGCCCATCTGTTCGCCGACCCGGAGGCCGTTTTCCCATTCGGAGCCGCCGCCGACGTAGAGGTCGAGGCCCCAGGGCTTCTGCTGCTCGAGGCCGGTGTCGATCACCACCACCGGGATGCCGGCGGCCTTGGCGGACTTGATCGGCGCCTCCAGCGCGGCGGCGTCCGGAATGGAGACCACCAGCCCGTCGGGCGCGGCGGCGGTGGCCGCCTCGATCATGCGGGCCATCTGCACCACGTCGAAGGTCTGCGGCGCCTGGTAGTCCACCTGGGATCCCATCGCCGCGGCGCCCGCCTCGACGCCGTTCTTCACCACGCTCCAGTAGGGCTCGGTGGCGGCGCCGTGGGTGACGAAGATGATCTTGACGTCCTTGGCGTCCTTCACCTGCGCGAGGGCGTCCGGAGCGGCCGCGAGGCCGGCGCCGAGGAGCACGGCGGCGGCGAGCGCGGACTGCGTCACGAGTTGCTTGAGGCCTTTGGTCAGCATGGCAGTCGGTCCTCCCAGGCTCTGGCGGATCATCCCGTCGGGGCGTCCGCCTGCGGTTGTGTGCGCATGCGGTCCTGATGCGGGGCCCCGCGCCTTGTGCGGAGCGCCTCCCGGAGCGCCCGCAGGCCGGTGCGGCGGTCGGGCAGCCCCTCCAGCCGACGGGCGCCGTCAGGGCCCGCCAGCATCTCGTATTCGGCGATGCGGATCGCCGCGGTGTCGGGTTCGATCGCCTCCACCTCGCCCGGCGCGTTCGGGTGGAGGGCGAGCACGGTGAAGCCGGGGCCGAGCGCCTCGAAGAGGGCGTCGTGGCGCTCCGCCGCCGGGCGGGCGAGGTCCCAGGAGGTCTCGCGGATCTCGTCGACGAGGCGGAAGCCGTCGCGCTCGAGGTCGCGGCCGATACGGGCGTGCAGCCCGTCGTCGCCGGGACCCTCGAGGTTGTGGATCGGGCCGTAGGCGGCCATCGACCGCGGATAGATGAGCGGCAGGTCGAAGGCGCGGGCGAGGGCGGCGTAGATTTCGACGAACTCGGGCGCCAGCACCGCGCCCATGTGGTCGTCGAGATGGGTGACGTCGATGCCGGCGGCGAGCGCGGCCTCGACCTGGGCGGCGAGTTCGTCCGCGACCGCCGCCGGGTCGGCCCGACGGCGTAGCTCGGCGACGGTCCGCGGCATGAAGCCGTCGTCGTCGACGAGGCCCGAGGCCGGGCCCGCCCCGGACACCGGGCGCCAGCGCCAGGTCGCCTTCTCGGCGGTGAGCGTCAGGTGGACGCCGAGGTCGAGCGCGGGCTCCGCGGCGGCGGCCTCGGCCATCTCCGCGAAGGCGGGGCAGGGGACCATCACCGAGCCGCAGTCGACCCGGCCCGCCCGGGAGAGCTCCAGGAAGGCGGCGTTCGCCCCCCGGCACATGCCGACGTCGTCGACGTGCAGACAGACGAGTGCGGGAGCCGCGCCGGCGGTCACGGCGCGGGCTCCCGCTCCGCGACCGTGAAGCCGGCCGCCTCGGCGGCGGCCTTCAGGCTGCGGAATCCCATGGTGGCGTAGGTGAGCGGATGGGCCTTGGCCGGGTCCTGCTCGGCCTCGACCACCAGCCAGCCGTCGTAGCCGCGCGCGGCCAGCGGGCCGAGCAGCCGCGCGTAGTCGACCGAGCCGTCGCCCGGCACGGTGAAGATCCCCTCCAGCACCGCGGCCATGAAGCTCATGTCCTCGGCGCGGGCGCGGGCGAGGATGTCAGGCCGGACGTCCTTGGCGTGGACATGGACGATCCGCTCGAGGTTGCGGGCGAGCAGCGCCTCAGGGTCGCCGCCGGCGAACAGGCAGTGGCCGCTGTCGAACAGCAGGCCGACGGCCTCGCCGGTCACGTCCATCAGCCGGTTCACCTCCGCGTCGGTCTCGACGATGGTGCCCATGTGGTGGTGGAAGGCCATCCCGACGCCGAACTCGGCCATCCGCTCGGCGAGCGCCGTCAGCTGGCGCCCGTAGGCCGCCCACTCGTCGTCGGCGAGGCGCGGCCGGTCGGAGATCGGGTTCCAGATGGCGCCGTGCCGCCCGCGCGAGGTGTCGGCGTAGACGACGAGGCGCGCGCCGTTGTCGCGCAGCAGCGTCAGGTGCGGCAGCACCGCCTCGAACTCCTCGGCGACGTCGCCGCGGTCGAGCATGCGCCCGTCCCACCAGCCGGAGACCAGGGCGAGGTCGTGGGCGGCCAGCACCTTGCCGAGCGCCGCGCTGTCGCGCGGGAACTTGCCGCCGAGCTCGGTGCCGTGGTAGCCGGCCTGCCGTGTCTCGGCGAGGCAGGTCTCCAGCGGGGTGTCGCCGCCGAGTTCGGGGACGTCGTCGTTGGTCCAGGTGATCGGGTTGATGCCGAGCCGGACGGTCATGTCGCGGGCCTCCTTGACGTCGGGTCTTCCTCGGGGTCGCGGATCGGCCGGCCGCTCTCGGCGCTGTCGAGGATGGCCTCGCAGAGCCGGCCGATCCTCGCCGCCTCGGCAAGGTCCGGGTCGACGCTGCGGCCGGCGGCGATGCCGCGCAGGAACGCCGCGATCTCGATGGTCTTGAGGTCGTTGAAGCCGAGGCCGTGCCCGGGCGCCGGCAGGAAGCCGGCGTAGTCGGGGTGCTCCGGCGAGATCAGGACCCGGCGGAAGCCGAGCCCGCCGCCGTCGTCGGCGGCCATGTAGACCTGAAGCTCGTTGGCGCGCTCGCCGTCGAAGCGGATCGTCCCCTTCTCGCAGGTGAGCTCGAAGGCGATGTCCATCTTGCGGCCCAGCGCGACGCGGCTGACCTCGATGGTGCCGGGGATGCCGCCCTCGAAGGTGACGAGCGCCGCCGCGTGGTCCTCGTTCTCCACCCGTCGCATCCGCCCGTCGCCGTCGCGCCGCTGCGGATGGACGAGGGTTGCGCTGCCGGCCAGGTGCTCGATGCGGCCGCAGAGGTGCCGTGCGATCGACAGGATGTGGCAGCCGAGGTCGCCGAGGGCGCCGCAGCGGCCGGCCGTGGCGCGGTCGAGGCGCCAGGAGAAGGGCGCGTCCGGCGAGGCGAGGTAGTCCTCGAAGTGGCGCCCGGAGAAATGGAGGACCCGGCCGAGCCGGCCGTCGTCGAGGAGGCGCCGGGCGTGGCGGACCATCGGCGCGCGGAGATAGGTGTAGCCGACGGCGTTGACGGTGCCCGCCGCCGCCGCGGCGTCGGCGAGCGATTGCGCCTCGGCGGCCGAGAGGCCGACCGGCTTCTCGCAGAGCACCGCCTTTCCGGCGGCGATGGCGTGGCGGACGATCTCGCCGTGGTGGGCGCTCGGCACCGCGACGACCACCGCGTCGACGGCGTCCACCGCCGCGCGCCAGTCGGTGGCGGCGCGCTCGAAGCCCATGGCGGCGGCCATCGCCGTCGCCCGCGCGCCGTCGACGTCGGCGAGGACGGCCGGGACGGCGCGGGGGCAGTCGGCGAACACCGCCGGCGCCGCCCGGATCGCCAGGGCATGCGACCGGCCGATGAAGCCGGCACCGATCAGTCCCACCCGGATCGCCTCGGCCATGCCCCGCTCCCCGTTCTGCGCCCCCATGCGTGACGGGTCGATGGTCCTCCTGCGTTGGCCCGTTGGAAAGAACCGCTTTCAACCGATTTGATGGAGCCACTTCTCGTGGGTGGTCTGCCGGCGTGTTGCCGTCCCGGCGAGGGCCGCGGTCGCGGGTCCGGCGGCCGGGCGCACCCCGGCCTGTCGCCGGGACGGCCTTCGCCGCGCCGGGGAAGCGGATCGGCCGTGGCCGTCCGCGTCAGCCGGCCGGCAGGTAGCGGCCGAGGACGTCGGCGACGCGGCCGGGGTCGGTGGTGTGGGGGATCAGCGTCAGGAAGCGTCCGTCCGGACCAATCAGGAAGGTGAGGGTGCCATGGTCGACGATGTAGTCGCCGGCGAAGTCCCTGAGATGGGCGGCGTCCGGGTGCTCGAGGGCGACCTTGCGGCGGTGCACCCGAAAGGCCCTGGCGACGGCCGCGATCTCCGCCTCGGAGCCGGTGAGGCCGAGCAGGCGGGGATGGAAGTCTGCGACGTAGCGGGCGAGCACCTCCGGCGTGTCGCGGGCCGGATCCACGGTGACGAACAGCGGCTGCAGCGCGTCGGCCGCAGCGCCGAGGTCGTCCAGCGCCCGCTGCTGCACGGCGAGGTCCACCGGGCAGACGTCGACGCAATGGGTGAAGCCGAAGGTGACGAGCAGGAAGCGGCCGCGGAAATCGGCGTCGGTGACCCGCCGGCCGGTGTGGTCGACCAGCGAGAAGGGCCCGCCGAAGCGGCCGGCGAGCGGATCCTCCCCGGCCGGCCCGGCCGAGCCTCCGGCCGGCGCGGCCCCGGCCGCCGAGGGGTCGTGCGCCGCGGCGGGCGCGACCGCGGCGAGGGCGAGGGCCAGGACGGCCGGGAGGAGCGCGACCGCCCGGGTCATTCCGCCGGCGGCTCCAGGCCGGGGATGCCGAAGACGCCGTTCTCGGCGATCGCCGACTTCACCATCGGGTCGGCGCGCCACCATTCGTCGGCTTCCCCGTTCTCGGCGGTCCACCTGGTCAGGAAGGCGTCGGCTGAGGCCGCCTCGGCGTCGCCCGGGCCCTTCAGGTACTGGACGAAGAGGAGCGGCATCGCCGGGTTCTCGATGAGGAGGCCGTCGGCGGTGACTGTCGCCCCGCAATGGGGCAGGAGGTCCACCACCGCGCCGGCGAAGAAGACGTTGCCCTTGGCGGCCAGGTAGAGCCGGCCGGCCTCGTCGAGGAGGCCGAGCTGGCGCGAGCCGGCGCCGCAGTCGGGCGGGCAGTCGCCGGCGACGGTGCAGAGGAGGTCGACCACCGTGCCGGTGATCAGCACCTCCTTCTCGTTGTCGAGGCCCCAGGGATCGGCGGCGAGGGCGGGCGCGGCGCCGGCGGCGAGGGCGGCGGCGAGGACCAGGGCTCTCATCGTCTCACTCCCCGAACGGCACGATGCCGTACTCTTCGTGGGTCAGGTTGACGACGCCGCTGTCGTCGGCGACCTGGTCGACCAGGAGGTACTTGACCCCGTCCCGCTCGATCAGCTCGCCGTCGACGGTGACCTGGTGCGACTGGATGGTGACGACCTTCGGATTGGCGACGTTCACCGTGTCGTCGCCGATGCGCAGCACGAGGTAGTGCTCGCCGGCGTCGTCCCGGATGCTCACCGGGATGCCGCCGACCGCGCACCAGACGGCGCACTGGTGGTGGGCGGTTCCGTAGGCGAACATGATGCCGGAGACCGAGCACCAGGTGTCGACGATCTCCCCCGTCACCCGGACCCGCTCCCCGGCCGCCTCGGCGGGCGCGGCGAGCGCCGGCGCGAGGGCGATGAGCACGGCGATCGGTTTCAGCATGAGGACCCCCCTCCCGTTTCCCCGATCCGCCGAGCATGCCACGGCGATGCGACGGGCACGCATCACATCGGGGTGAGACGGGCGGGCGACCTCCTCACTTCTGAAGGTCGGTCCAGATGCGGGTGTAGAGGTCCTGCACCTCGGGCGGGCAGGTCCGGGAGAACTCGGCGTTGCCGCGGAAGGCTTCGGGCACCACCACTTCCGGCGCGTCCTTCATGTCGTCCGGCATGTAGGCCTCCGAGCCGGAGATCCCGTTTGCGTAGCGGTTGAAGGCCGAGATCATCGCCGCGTTCTCGGGGTCCATCACGAAGTTCTGGAACAGCCTGGCGTTCTCGACGTTCTTCGCGTCCTTGAGCACGACGACGTTGTCGGACCAGTAGGCGAAGCCCTCGACCGGGTAGCCGTAGTTGATCGACGGCTTCTGCAGCCGCTGCCGCAGCGCCGAGCCGTTCCAGTCGGTGGTGGCCGCGAAGTCGCCGGCGACCATCTTGTCGATGGTGTTGTATTCCATCGCCACCCAGTGCGGCTTGGCCGCCACCAGCGTGTCGCGGACCTTCTTCAGCACCTCGAGGTCGCCGTCGCAGTTCTTGCCGCCGTGGTACTTGATGGCGGCGTAGATCACGTCGTTCATCTCCGGGACGATGTTGATCCTGCCCTTGAGTTCCTCCGGCGGGTCGAACACCACCTTCCAGGTGTTGATGTCGCCCTTGTAGTCGTCGGTATCGACCACCACGCCCACCGTGCCCCAGGCCCAGGGCACCGAGAACCTCCGGCCGGGGTCGAACTCCGGATCCCGCCACTCCGGCGCGACGTTCCCGAAGTTCTCCATCGAGCCCGGGTCGGTCTCCAGCACAAGCCCCTCGGCGATCCAGATCGGCAGGTAGTTGTGCGAGGGCATGGCAATGTCGAAGCCGTGGCCGCCCTGGCGCACCTTGGCGAGCGCGGTGTCGTTGCTGTCGTAGTCGGTGATGGTGACCTTGACGTCGTAGGTCTTCTCAAACTTTTCGATGAGCTCGGGACTGGTGTAGTTGCCCCAGTTGTAGATCTGGAGCTCGCCCGCCGCCAGGGCGGCGCCGGCCGAGGTGGCGAGAAGCGTCGCCGCCACAAGCGGCAGGATGCGCGATGTCGTCATGGATTGCCCCTCCCGTTCGCGGGCTCATGCCCGCTTCCTGCTTGAAAGAAAGAACACGACGACCACCACGACCGAGATGGCGAGGAAGCCGGTCGAGATGGCGTTCATCTCCGGCGACGTGGACCGGCGGATCTGGCCGAGCATCCAGGTGGGCAGCGTGTCCTGGCCGCCCGACTTGACGAACTCGGTGATGACCACGTCGTCGAGGGAGATCACGAAGGCGAGCGTCGCCCCTGCGAGGATCGCAGGCCGGAGCAGCGGCAGCGTCACGTGGACGAAGGTCCGCCAGGGCGTCGCGTAGAGATCGGCCGCCGCGCGCTCCAGCGTCAGGTCCATGCTCTCCAGCCGCGCCCGGATCGGCAGGTAGGCGAAGGGGATGCAGAAGGCGGTGTGGGCGAGCAGCAGGTAGCCGAGGCCCGAGTAGCCGGTCCACACCTTGACCCGCGCGAAGACGATCAGCAGCGCCACGGCGGTGACGATCTCCGGCACAACCAGCGGCTGGTTGATCAGCGTGTACTTGAGCGCCAGCCCCCGGTAGGGGCGGGCGACGCGGGTGGTGGCGAGCGCCGCGAGGGTGGCGAGCACGGTGGCGCAGACGGCCGCGAAGGAGGCGATGGTGAGCGACCGCAGCGCCGCCTCGACGACCGCCTCGTTGGCCATCGCCTTCTCGAACCAGACCAGCGAGACGCCCTCCCACCTGGCCACCGACGGCCCGGCGTTGAACGCGAACACGACGAGCACCGCGATCGGCAGGTAGAGCAGGGCGAAGCAGAGCGCGGCGACCAAGGAGAAGCCGCGCTGTCGGCGGACGTCGAAGCGCTCAGCCATGGGCCGCCTCGCGCCCGCCGGTGCTGCGCACGTAGACCAGCAGCGCCGCCGTCACCAGCGCCATCAGCGAGATCGCCAGCGAGGCGCCGAGCGGCCAGTTGCGGCCCTGCCCGAACTGCAGTTCGATCAGGTTGCCGAGCATCATGTTCTTGCCGCCGCCGAGGATCGTCGGGGTGACGTAGGCGCCGAGCGCGGGAATGAAGACGAGGATCGAGCCGGCGACGATGCCCGGCTTCGCCAGCGGCAGGATCACGCAGAGCAGCACGTCGCGCGGACGGGCGTAGAGGTCGTAGCCGGCCTCCACCATCCGGAAGTCCAGCCTCTCCAGCGAGGCGTAGAGCGGCAGCACCATCAGCGGCAGGTAGACGTAGACCATGCCGGTCAGGATGGCGGCGTCGGTGAAGAGGATCTGGACCGGCCGCTCCACGAGGCCGGTGGCGAGCAGCAGGCTGTTGACCACCCCCTCGTTGCGGATGATCTGCAGCACGGCGAAGGTGCGGATCAGCAGGTTGGTCCAGAAGGGGATGGTGACCAGCAGCAGCCAGAGGTCGCGCGTCCGGGCCGGCCGGGTGGCGATGAAATAGGCGGTGGGGAAGCCGAGCAGCAGCGCCAGGACCGTGGTCGCCAACGCCAGCCAGGTCGAGCGCCAGAAGATCGAGAGATGCGCGTCGGCAAGCGAGAGCGTGCCGTCGAAGATGTCCCGCTCCAGAAGGACCGAGACCCAGGCGTCGGTCGAGAAGCGCCACACCACGTCGCCGTAGGGGCCGGGCGCCAGGAAGGAATACACCCCCATCACCGCGAGCGGGCCGACGGCGCCGCAGACGATGACGAGGAGGGCGGGGGCCGAGAGCAGCCAGCGGGCGCGGACCTCGGCCCGCCGGCCGGCCTCGGCGGCGAGAGGTTGACCCGTCCCGTGTTCGGCCGCCGCGGTCACCGCGGCAGCACCCGCGCCGCGCCCGGGTCGAGCGCGATGCCGACCGGCTCGCCCGGTGCGCGCAGGGGCGCTGGACCGCCGCGGTTCTGCTCGCGCACCACGAAGCGGCTGCCGTCGTCCAGGATGACGTGATGGTGGGTGTCGCTGCCGACGTAGACGATGTCCTCGATCCGTCCCGAGAGGACCGCCCGTTCGTCGCCGTGGGCGACCAGCCGGGCGTGCTCCGGCCGGATCATCACCACCGCCTCGCTGTCCCGCGCCATCGGCCGGGCCAGCGCCGCGGCGATGGTCCTGCCGCCCGCAAGGCGGACCTCGGCCCCGCCGGTGCCGCGGTCGAGCACCACCGCCGGCAGCATGTTCGCCTCGCCGATGAAGTCGGCGACGAAGCGGTCCGTCGGCGCGTGGTAGATCTCGCGCGGCGTCCCGACCTGGAGGATGCGCCCCTCGGCCATCACCGCGATGCGGTCCGACATGGCGAGCGCCTCCTCCTGGTCGTGGGTGACGAAGAGGAAGGTGATCCCGGTCTCGTGCTGCAGCCGCTTCAGCTCGGTCTGCATCTCCTTGCGGAGCTTGAGGTCGAGGGCCGACAGCGGCTCGTCGAGGAGCAGCACCTTCGGCCGGGGCGCCAGCGCCCGGGCAAGGGCGACCCGCTGCTGCTGGCCGCCGGAGATCTGCGAGATCCGCCTGTCGGCGAGCGCCTCCATCCGGACGAGCCGCAGCATCTCCACGACGGTGGCGGCGACTTCCGCCTTCGGCCGGCGCAGCATGCGCAGGCCGAAGCCGATGTTCTCGGCGACCGTCAGGTGGGGAAACAGCGCGTAGCTCTGGAACACGGTGTTGACCGGCCGCTCGAACGGCGGTTTCGCGGTGATGTCGTCGCCGTCGAGGCGGATGCGCCCGGCGCTCGGCGCCTCGAAGCCGGCGATCAGCC
This sequence comes from Pleomorphomonas sp., assembly GCA_041687675.1. Classification (GTDB taxonomy): domain Bacteria; phylum Pseudomonadota; class Alphaproteobacteria; order Rhizobiales; family Pleomorphomonadaceae; genus JAWLBM01. The sequence continues at coordinate 116,128 of JAWLBM010000009.1, forward strand.
GGAGGAGCGTGGTCTTTCCGCAGCCTGACGGACCCAGGAGGGTGAAGAACTCGTTCGACCGGACCGAGACGGAGACGTCGGCGAGCGCCCGGAACGCCCCGGCGCCGGCGCCGAAGGTTTTCGACACCCCCGCGATTTCGATCGCGGTGGGCCGGGTGGCCGCAGGGAGGGGACCATCGATCGCGCGCAAGGACGAACCGTGAGCCATGCCGGGCCAATTCCCATTGCAGTTTGATTATGAATAGCCGGTCGCATCGGATTGCAAGATCCGAGTGTCGGTCCGGCGGTGCGTCCCACAATTACGGGATGCCGGCGGGGAGAAGGCTGTCACGGGTCGGGAGCGGGCCCGGGGGCCTTGCCGCAGGGCCGGGCGCCGTGGATAGATCCGGGGCGCCACGCGCGAACCGGGAGCCTCCGCCAGATCATGAAGACCGTCTTTTCCGCCGCCCACGCCGGCCATGCGGGTCAGCTGGAAGTCATCGCCGGGGCGATGGTCCCCGGTTTCGAGAAGCCGTCGCGCGCCGAGTTCGTCCGCGCCCGGGTGGAGGCGGTCGGGCTCGGCCCGATCCTGCCGCCGGACCCGCACGGCCTCGAGGCGGCAAGGCGCGTCCATCGGTCGGACTACATCGACTTCCTGCCGGAGGTCTGGCCGATGTGGCAGGCGAGCGGCCGCGGCGGCACGGCGCTGCCCTTCACCTGGCCGACCCGCGGCCTCAGGGCGGACATGCGCCCGGCCTCGATCGACGCGCTGCTCGGCTGGTATTCCTTCGACGCCGGCGCGGGATTCGTCGCCGGCACCTTCGACGCCGTCAAGTCGTCCTTCGACACGGCGATGACCGCCGCCGCCCTGGTGAACGCGGGCGAGGACAGCGCCTTCGCCCTCTGCCGTCCCCCCGGCCATCACGCCGGGTCCGCCTTCATGGGCGGCTACTGCTACATCAACAACGCCGCCGTCGCGGCCCAGTGGTTCGTCGACCGCGGCGCGGCGCGGGTGTCGGTCCTCGACGTCGACTACCACCACGGCAACGGCACGCAGGAGATCTTCTACGGGCGCGCCGACGTGCAGGTGGTCAACCTGCACGGCGACCCGGCCTCGGAGTACCCCTACTACCTGGGCTATGCCGACGAGCGCGGCGCCGGGGCGGGCGAGGGCTTCAACCTCAACTTCCCCATGCCCGCCGGCACCGGCTTCGACGTCTGGGGCGAGGCGCTGGACCGAGCCTGCGAGGCCGTCGCCGCCCATGGCCCCGACGTCGTGGTCGTCTCGCTCGGGGTCGACACCTTCGAGAAGGACCCGATCTCGCGCTTCCGGCTGAAGACGGACGACTATCCGCGCATCGGCGCGCGGATCGCGCGCCTCGGCCGGCCGGTGCTGTTCGTGATGGAGGGCGGCTACGCGGTCGAGGAGATCGGCGTCAACGCCGTCGGCGTCCTCGAAGGGTACCTGGGGCGGTGACGCCCCGTCCGCCGAGCCGGATCATACGATGAAGACCAGCGCGGCGACGATCAGCACGACGAAGGCGCCGATCGTGCCGATGGCGAGCACATAGCGCATCTTGTGAACTTCGACGCCCTGTTTCGCCTCGGTTTCGCTCTCGACCACGCGCGGGCCGTCTTCCGTGGGCTCTCGTGTCGGCATGGATGTGCCTCCGTTGTCTAGGATGCTCGGAAGATCCGGCGGCTGAGGGGGGGCTCCGCCGGGGACGACTTTAAAGGGAACCGGCAACGGGCATCGATGGTTCCCCGGTGGCGCCGGTCTTTGCGCTCGGAGGCGTGGCCGGGGCCTGGCGGGCCGGGGGCTTGTTTCCTGGCGGGGCCGGGGGCTTGTATCCATGTGCAACATTGTGAAAACTGTTTGTTCATCCTTTCCGTCCGGCCGGTGACGCGCCGCCGCGGCGGGTCGGGCCAGCCTGCGTCGCCGGACGGGGGACGGGCGGCAGGCGATTGCGGAACGGGAGCGGGGCCACAACGACAACGGGGGGAAAGGCAGGACGATGATCGCAGAACGCATTCTCGAGCGCGCCATCCGCACCTTCGTGCAGCGGGGCACGCTGGAGCTGAAGCTGCCGGACGGCCAGGGGATCGTTGGCGGCGACGGGACCGAGCCGAGGGTTGTGGCGCGCCTCACCGACGAGGCCGCCGTGCGCGACCTGGTCCGCGACCCCGAACTCAAGCTCGGGGAGCTTTTCACCGACGGCCGCCTCGTGCTCGAGACGGGCACCCTGCTCGAGCTTCTGCAGGTGCTGCTCCAGCATGCCCGCGGCGACCGCTCGCTGCTTCCGATCCAGATCCCGACCAAGCTGCGCCGGCTGGTCCGCCGCTGGACCGAGACCAACTCGCTGCGCCGGTCCGAGCGCAACGTCGCCCACCACTACGATATAGACGGACGGCTCTACGATCTCTTCCTCGACGCCGACCGGCAGTACTCCTGCGCCTATTTCGAGCGGCCCGACATGACCCTCGACGAGGCGCAGCTCGTCAAGAAGCGCCACATCGCCGCCAAGCTCGCCATCGACCCGGGCATGAGCGTCCTCGACATCGGCTGCGGTTGGGGCGGCATGCTGCTGTACCTCTCCAAGGTGGCCGGCGCCGGCCGGATGCGGGGCATCACCCTCTCCCGGGAGCAGCTCGCCACCGCCCAGCGCCGGGCGTTGGAGCAGGGGGTCGACCCGTCGAGCTTCGCCATTGAGGACTATCGCCAGACCACCGGCACCTTCGACCGGATCGTCTCCGTCGGCATGTTCGAGCACGTCGGCCTGCAGCACTACGACGAGTACTTCCGGGCGGCGAGCCGGCTCCTCGCCGACGACGGCGTGATGCTGCTGCACACCATCGGCCGCACCGGCGTGCCCGACTACACCAACCCCTGGATCACCAAGTACATCTTCCCCGGCGGCCACCTGCCGACCATGTCGGAGATGACGCCGGCGATCGAGCGCGCCGGCCTCGCCGTCACCGACGTGGAGGTGCTGAGGCTCCACTACGCCGAGACCCTGCGCCACTGGTGCGAGCGCTTCATGGCCCGCCGCGAGGAGGCGGCGAGGCTCTACGACGAGCGCTTCTGCCGGATGTGGGAGTGCTATCTCTCGATGTCGGAGGCGGCGTTCCGCTGGGAGGACGTCGTGGTGTTCCAGCTGCAGGTCACCAGGGCCAACGACGTGCTGCCGCTCACCCGCGGCTACATCGCCGAGCGGGAGGAGGCGCTGCGCCAAGCCGAGGAGCAGGTCGCCGTCGCCCGCCCCTCCGCCGCCTGAGCGGCGGCCGTCCACCCTTTTCGTCCGGCCCGGGACGTCCCGGACTTTGACCGGCGGCCGGCATCGGCTATCAGGCGCTGGTGTTCGGCGGCGCGGAGCGACGGGTTCGATGGAACGGGTGATCACGCTCGCCTACGGCAGCCTCGTCGTGGGCGTGGTCGTGCTGGGGCTGAAGACTCTCGCCTGGTGGCTCACCGGCAGCGTGGCGCTGCTCTCCGACGCGCTGGAGAGCATCGTCAACGTGGCCGCCGCGGTGGGGGCGCTCGTCGCGATCAGGCTCAGCGCCAAGCCGGCCGACGCCAACCATCCCTACGGGCACCACAAGGCCGAGTATTTTTCCGCCGTGCTCGAGGGCGTGCTGATCGTGCTCGCCGCCGTCCTCATCCTGCGCGAGGCCTGGCTGGCGCTCGAGACCGCCCGGGTCGTCGACTTCTCGATCGAGGGTCTCGCCGCCAACGGCGCGGCGACGGTCATCAACGGGATCTGGTGCACGGTGCTGATCCGGGAGGGCCGGCGATACCGCTCGCCGGCGCTCGTGGCCGACGGCCGGCATCTCCTGACCGACGTCGTCTCCTCGGTGGGCGTGCTCGCCGGGGTCCTGGTCGCCAAGGCGACCGGCTGGACGGTGCTCGACCCGGCGCTGGCGATCCTGGTCGCCCTCAACATCCTCTGGTCCGGCTGGAACCTCGTGAAGCAGTCGGTGGGCGGCCTGATGGACGAGGCGCCGCCGGCGGAGGAACTCGAGCGCATCCGTTTCCTGATCGCGGCGAACGCCGAGGGGGCGATCGAGGCTCACGACGTCCGCACCCGATATGCGGGCCGGGTCACCTTCATCGACTTCCACCTGGTCGTCGACGGGACCATGCCGGTGCGCGAGGCGCACGACATCTGCGACCGGATCGAGGCGGCGCTGATAGCCGAACTCGGCCAGCCGGTGGTCACCATCCATGTGGAGCCGGACCACAAGGCCAAGCACTCCGGCATCGTCGTGCTGTGACGATCGGTCCGCCCGGCCGGGGCTGTCGCCGCGATCCACGTGGGAGTATCGAGACGGGGTTGAACGGCTGGGAGAGGTTTGTGTCGGAGCGAGGAGCGCTTCATGCTGCGCTGCGGCTTTGGGTGGCGATCCTCGCCGCCTGGTCGATGGCGCTCGCCCCGATCGCCGCCTCGCCCGCCTTCGCCGGCGGGCAGGCCGGCCCAGCCGACCTCTGCTCCGTGCTCGGCCACGCGGATCCGGATGCGCCGGACCGCCCGGCTCACGACCGCAGCCACCCCTGCTGCATCAGCGGGCTCTCCCCGTCGGCCGACGCACCCCCCAGGCCCGCGGCGCTGCCGCCGCCGAGGCTGTCGGGCGTCCTCGCCGCCGCGCCGGCTGCGATGCCGGACCGTCTTGCGGCCAGCCCGGAGCGGCACCCGCTCGCCGCCCGCGGCCCGCCCGCCGCGGCGGCCTGACGGTAAGCGCCGTCTCGTTCTACCTCTTTGTTCCCTTTCGTCTTTCGGCGGCCGAGGCGCAGGATCGCGACATCGGGCCGCCCGGAGTGCATCGATGACCCGTATCCGTACCGAAGTCCGCGCCGCCCTCGCGGCCGCTCTCCTCCTCGCCGCCGCGCCGGCCTCCCTGGCCGAAGACATCACCGCCGGGGCGATCACCATCGCCGATCCCTGGATGCGGGCCGTCCCCGCCGGGGCCAAGGTCGCCGGCGGCTACGCCATGATCAGCAACGACGGCGCCGGGCCCGACCGCCTCGTCGGCGGCAGCGCCGCCTTCGCCGGCCGGGTCGAGGTGCACGAGATGGCCATGGAGGGCGACGTGATGAAGATGCGCAAGCTCGAGGACGGCCTGGAGATCCCGCCCGGCGGGGCCGTCGTGCTGAAGCCCGGCTCGTTCCACGTCATGTTCATGGGGCTGACCGACGCGCCGGTGGCGGGCGAGAGCCTGGAGGTCACCCTCGAGTTCGAGACGGCGGGCGCCGTGGCGGTGGAGTTCAAGGTGGCGCCGGTCGGGGCGATGGGGCCGGCCGGCGGCCACTGATCACCAGCCGCCGCCGCCGCCGCCGCCGCCGCCGCCGCCGGACCTGCCGCCGCCGCCGGAGCCCGACGAGGAGCTCTTCGGCGGCGGCACCGACGACTGGAAGGTGCCGGACATGGCGCCGAGGCTGCGGCCGAGGTCGGAGGGCCGGTCGAAGGCGCCCGAGCCGTGGTACCAGCGCGGGCTGTAGCTCGCCGCGGCCGTGCCGGCGGTCGCGGCGGCCCGGGCGAGATGGCCCTGCAGCGCGTCCGACCACGGCCGCTCGACGCCGAGCGCCATGGCATAGGGCAACAGGGCCTCGTAGCGCGACGGCGTGACCGGCGGCAGGCCGGGCATGTTGAGGCGCTTCTCCTCGGCGACCGTCATGTAGAGGATCAGGCCCTCGAGCTTGTCCATCACCTTGCGCCCGTTGACGGTCGGCGCGGCGAGGAGATGGAAGAACAGGACGTTGACCGCGAGCAGCACGACCACCGCCGCCGGGAACGTCCAGGACGAGCCGACCGCCTCGGCGATCATCAGCGAGGCCCCGGTCGCGCCGGCGGCGAAGACGAGCACGAAGAGCCCGACCACGGCGCCGACGATCCGCCTGCCGAGCCCCCGGCGCCGGAGCGCGGCGAAGCCGTTGACGCCCACGGTCCCGAACACGGCGGCGAACACCAGCGGAAACAGCACCGGGATGGAATCCGGCCCGTTGCCGGCCATCACCGCGGCGAGCGCGATCGCGGCGACGCTGAGAGCGATGCCGAGCCCCGCATGAAGATAGTTGTTGCGGAAGAAGGTCTCCCGGCTCTCCTCGTGAACGGCGGCGACGTAGTCGCTGCCGAGCTTCTTCACCGCCGGGCCGTTGGCCCGGTTGATGGTGGCGCTGCCGCCGCGGGCCTGGACCCAGTCGAGGAGCCTGCGCTCGCTCGAGGCAAGCCCGGCGGGGCGGCGGGCCCCGGTCGCCCGGATCGTCAGCTCGCGGTCCTCGGCGTCGATCTCGACGAGGCCCTTCACGGCCAGCGCCACCCAGCTCGCCGACAGCGCCTCCCAGCCGGCCCCCACCAGCCCGCGCTCGTGGATGTATTGCGCCAGCGCCGGGGACACCCCCGGCGGCGGCTCGAACAGCGGGATGATGGTGCCTTTCGGCGGGTCGCGGCCGACCCGGGACCAGGCGAACAGGTAGTAGACGAGGACGCCGAGGAGGCCGAGGCCGACGAGGATGGTCTCGCGGTAGTCCTCGAAGAACCATACCGCCCGGTCGAGGCCCGTCGGCGGCGCGACGGTTCCGGGCGGCATCGCGACGACGACGGTGAGGCCCTCGCCCGGCGCGAGCGGGCGGGTGGTGCGGAAGGTCACCGACCGGGATCCGGCGCCGCCGTCGACGGCGTAGGCCTGTCCCTGCTCCCCGTAGGCCCCGGTGTAGGCCTCGGCCCCGGTCGCCCGCACGCCCTCCGGCAGGTCCACCCGGGCGATCACCCGCTGGATCGGGAAGGCCCAGTCGTTTCCGGTGACGTTCCAGTAGAGCTCGTCATGGTCCGGGAAGCTGCGGAGCTGGCGGGTCGTGCGATAGGAGAGGGTGTAGGTGTAGGTCCCCGGCTGCAGGAACACGTCCTCCTCACCGATGTAGATCCTCGCCCCCTCGCCGCTGCGGCTGACCGTGTACGGCTCCGGCCGGCCGTCGCGCAGGACCTCCGTCACCTCGAAGCCGACCCGGTGGCGCCGACCGTCGTCGCCGATGAAGGTCGTCGGGAAGTCGCGGTAGATGCCGCGGCGGATCCGGTCGCCCTCGGCGTCGACGGTGATCTGCTCGCTCACCTCGAGGACGTTGTCGCGCCCGACCTCGATCGTCTGGACGTAGTCGCGGATGACCTCCTCCGCCCGGGCGGCCCCGACGGGGCCGACGAGGACGGCGAGGACGGCGAGGACGGCGAGCGCGCGCAGCAGGATCGCCATCGGATCAGAAGGCGATCTTGGGGACCTGCCGGTCGCCCGGGTCCTCGATCTCAAAGAAGGGCTCCTGGTGGAAGCCGAAGCGGCCGGCGACGAGATTGTTCGGGAACTGCTCGACCGAGGTGTTGAGGTCCCGGACGGCGCCGTTGTAGTAGCGCCGCGCCATCTGGATGTCGTGCTCGATGCGCTCCAGAGCGCCCTGCAGCTCGGCGAAGTTGGCGCTCGCCTTGAGGTCCGGGTAGGCCTCGGCGAGGGCGAACAGCCGCCCGAGGGCGGCCGAGAGCGCGCTCTCCGCCCGCGCCCGTCCCTCGACGTCGCCGGAGGGGACGGCGCCGGCGGCGTTGCGCAGCTCGATCACCTGCTCCAGCGTTCCGCGCTCGTGCGTGGCGTAGCCCTTCACCGTCTCGACGAGGTTGGGCACGAGGTCGGAGCGGCGCTTCAACTGGACGTCGATGCCGCTCCAGCCCTCGCGGACCATCTGCCGCTGGCGCACGAGGCCGTTGTAGATGGTGATCGCCCAGGCGATCACGGCCACGAGCAGGATCAGCACGATCCAGGTCGCCATGCGGTGCCCCCTCCGCGAATCATGGGGGTCCGGCGGATCAGCCGCCGAGACCACCCATGCAGACGTACTTGATCTCCAGGTAGTCGTCGATGCCGTACTTCGAGCCCTCGCGCCCGAGGCCGGACTGCTTGACCCCGCCGAAGGGCGCCTCGGCGGTCGAGACCAGGCCCTCGTTGACGCCGACGATGCCCGCTTCCAGCGCCTCTGCCACCCGCCAGGCCCGGCCCGTGTCGCGGGCGTAGAAGTAGGCGGCGAGGCCGAATTCGCTGTCGTTGGCGAGGGCGATCACCTCCTCCTCGGTGTCGAAGCGGATCAGCGGCGCCACCGGGCCGAAGATCTCCTCGGTGAGCAGGCGCGCGTCGCGCGGCACGTCGACCAGCACCGTCGGCTCGTAGAAGAGGCCGCCGCGCTCGTGGTTGCGCCCGCCGGTGATCGCCCGGCCGCCCCTCTGGGTGGCGTCGGCGACCAGCTCGTTGACCTTGTCGATCGCCGCCTGGTTGATCAGCGGGCCCTGGGCGACGCCCGGCTCGAAGGCGGCGCCCACCTTCATCGCCCCGACCGCCTGGGCGAGCTTGGCGGCGAAGGCGTCGTAGACCCCGGACTGGACGTAGAAGCGGTTGGCGCAGACGCAGGTCTGCCCGGTGTTGCGGTACTTGGAGGCCATCGCGCCGGCGACGGCGGCGTCGAGGTCCGCGTCGTCGAAGACGATGAAGGGCGCGTTGCCGCCGAGCTCGAGCGACAGCTTTTTGATCGTCTCGGCGCTCTGGCGCATGATGATGCGGCCGACCTCGGTCGACCCGGTGAAGGACACCTTGCGGACCGTCGGATGGCCGGTGAGCACCGCGCCGACCTCGCGGGTGCGGGCCGTCGGCAGCACGCTGAAGACGCCCGCGGGGATGCCCGCCTCGATGCCGAGCTGGGCGAGGGCGAGGGCGGACAGCGGCGTCTCGCCGGCGGGCTTGACGATCGAGGTGCAGCCGGTGGCGAGCGCCGGGCCGACCTTGCGGGTGATCATCGCGTTCGGGAAGTTCCAGGGCGTGATCGCGGCGGTGACGCCGATCGGCTGCTTCAGCGCCAGGATCTGCCGGCCCGGGACGTTGGCCGGGATGACGTCGCCGTAGACGCGCCGGGCCTCCTCGGCGAACCACTCGATGAAGGAGGCGCCGTAGACGATCTCGCCGCGCGCCTCGGCAAAGGGCTTGCCCTGCTCGCGCGACAGGATGGCGCCGAGGTCGTCGGCGCGGGCGAGCATCAGGTCGTTCCAGTTGCGCAGGATCCGGGAGCGCTCCTTCGCGGTGAGCTTCGCCCACTTGGGGAAGGCCTCCGCGGCGGCCTCGACCGCGCGCTCGGTGTCCGCCGCCGAGCAGTCGGCGACCTCGGCGACGAGCGAGCCGTCCGCCGGATCGGTCACCTCGAAGGTCCGTCCGTCCGCGGCGTCGACGAAGGCGCCGCCGATGAAGGCCTTGGTCTTCAAGAGGTCTTCGGCGAGGCGCGGGGCGGGGGTGCTGGAGACGGCGGACATCTGAACGGACCTCTGTCGGTTGCCCTTGGGGAAGGACCGGAGACTAGTCCCGGCTGGGGGCGGATGGTAGGGGGCGGAGAAGACAAAAAACCGGGGCGAGGCATCGGATGCGCCGATGGCTCAACCCCGGTCGCGGTCGATCCGGACCATCGACTGGTGCAGCGCCGCGAGGAACCGGGAGCGGTCCTGGCGCTGGAAGGGCGGCGGCCCGCCGGTGGTGGCGCCGGCCGAGCGCAGGTCGGTCATCAGGTCGCGCACCGCCACGGACATGCCGATCGAGGCCTCGGTGAACGGCTTGCCGTTCGGCGCGATCACCGCCGCGCCCGCCTTGACGCAGCGGGAGGCGAGGGGGACGTCGGCGGTGACGACCACGTCGCCCGCGCCCGCCTTCCCGGCGATGAGGTCGTCGGCCGCGTCCGGTCCGGCGGGAACCAATTCGAAGCGGACGAAGGGCTCGCGCGGGACCGCCATCCCCTTGTTGGCGACGAACAGGACGTCCCAGCCGTGGCGCTCGGCCACGGTCACCACCTCGCCCTTCACGGGGCAGGCGTCGGCATCGACATAAACGGTCCGCATCAGGTCCGCTCCGGCGGCGCCCCGGCCCGGCGGGTCCGCGTCGGACCCTTGGGCGGGACGGCGACCGCCCGGCGCGCCGCTATTGCGAGCCGCACCTTTCCTCCAGGATGGACAACGGCTTCACCATCATCTCGTTGATCTCGTCGGCATGCAGGTCCGCGGCGCAGACGGGATTGGCGTCGAACCAGCGGTTCAGCCGCCGCTCGGTGTCGCGCGCCGCATTGCACGCCCGGCAGGCGTCCGCCTGGGAGATGGTGCCTTCGTCCATGCGGACGAGGAAGTTGCGGCAGGTGTCCCGGGTCCGGCCGAGGGTGAGAAAGATCCGGTCGAACTCGTCGATCTCCGCGAAACTGCAGTTGTGGACCGCCTGGGCCACTCCGCCGCCGGCGGTGAGGGAGAGGCCGAAGGCAACGGAGAAAAGGGCTGCGGTCAAAAGGCGTTTGCAGGCATCAAGGCTCATCGCGGACCTCGCTGGTCGAATTCGAACCGTGTCGGTCCGCAGACACTAGCATGAACTTGCACTCTTGGCGCATGGGTCGTCGATGGTCCCCGAAATGCAAGAAGGGCCGCCCTTGGGGCAGCCCTTCCATTGCCGTCGGCCGGTCCGAAGACCGCCGGGTCGTGCGCATCTGATCAGCGGGCAAGGCCCGCAATCGGAGACACGATCCAGGTCCTCGCGACCGCGCGCTGATGACAATGAGACACTGGATCACCTCCTTTCCGCTGTTGACGATGCGCCCAATGTGCGGTGGGCCGGAACGGATTACAAGAGGCGGTCCAGAAACTTAGTCGGAGAGCATCGGGGCGTCCGGGAAGCAGGTGGCGGGCCGGCCGGCCTTCTCCTGCTCGCGGCCGACGGCGATCCGGGTGCGGAAGCCGACGAGGCCGTCGGCGCCGCCGACGTCGTGGCCGGCGGCGATCAGCCGCTGCTGCATCCGCCGCACGTCGCCGCGCCGGAACCCCTCCGGCGTCGTCCAGCCGCCGCGGATCGGGCCGCCGCCGGCGATGCGGTCGGCGAGGTGGCCGACGAACACGGCGTAGAGGTCGGACTCGTTGTAGGCCTTCAGCACCCAGAAGTTCGCCGAGACCAGGAACGCCGGCCCGGACCGCCCGGCCGGCATCATCAGGAAGGCGGTGTCGCCGGGGCGGCCGAGCGGCGCGTCGTCGACGCGGGCAAGGCCCATCGCCGCCCACTCGGCCACCGGGCGGCCCTGGTGCGGGCCCTCCAGGGTGCAGGAGACGCCGGGCGGCAGGGTCACTTCGGCGCCCCAGGGCTGCCCCGCCTGCCAGCCGTGGTCGGCGAGGTAGCGGCCGATGGAGGCGAGCGTGTCCGGCACCGAGGTCCAGATGTCGCGCCGGCCGTCGCCGTCGCCGTCGGCGGCGTGCGCGTGGAACTTCGAGGGCAGGAACTGCGGCTGGCCGAGCGCGCCCGCCCAGGACGAGCGCAGCAGCTCCGGCGGCAGGTGGTCCTCCTCGAGGATCTTCAGGGCGGCGACCAGTTCGGCGAGGAACATCTCGCGCCGGGCGCCCATGAAGGCCTGGGTGGCGAGCGTGCGGATCGCGGGCAGGGTGATCTTCGCCTTGCCGTAGTCCGATTCCCGGCCCCAGATCGCCAGCAGGATGCCGGCCGGCACCCCGGTCTCGCGCTGCACCCGCTGGAGGGTGGCGGCGTGCCGGCGGGCGAGGTCGCGCCCGCTGCGGCCGAGGGCGGCGAGGTTGCCCGGGTCGAGGTAGCGGCCGGGGCTGCGGAACTCGGACTGGAAGACGTCGCGCTCCGGTCGCGGCGCGCCGGGCGGCGCGAGGTCCGGAAGGTCGAGGTCGGGGGCAAGGTCCCGCGTCGCCGCGTCGAAGGTCTCCGCCGAGACGCCGGCGGCGAGGGCCGCCGGGCGGACCGTGTCGGCGAGGAACGCGCGGAACGCGGCCTCCGTCTCGGCGCGGCCGGCGAGCGCCGGGGAGGCGAGGGCGAGGACGAGGACGAGGGCGAGCCGGATCATGGCGTGGAGGGTGCGGGAGTCGGCCCGGCGGGGCAAGCCTCGTTCACACGCGGGTTGAAGTCCTTCAGAAATTGAATCAGGGCAGACTGGGTGTGCGGCCCACCGTCCCACGTGCCCCTCCTAAAACGTCATCCCGGCGAAAGCCGGGATCCAGGAAACCAAGCGGAGTCAGTGCGTTGAGGCCGGCACAGGACCCGGATTCGCCCCTCCTGCAACGTCATCCCGGCGAAAGCCGGGATCCAGGAAACCAAGTGGAGTCAATGCGTTGAGGCCCCTGGATCCCTGTGTGTCGATTCTGTGCGAAGGTGTTGGCGGGCGGGAGATCGCTGGATCCCTGGTCTTCGAGACCGAAAGTCGGTCACGATCCCCGCC
>JAWLBM010000010.1:0-114079 GCA_041687675.1 Pleomorphomonas sp.
CTGCCGGACATGGCGGCCTGACCCGCGTCCCGGCCGAGCCGGCGACCAACGGTGTGCTCGCCGTCAGCTACACCACGTCTGGGGACACGATCGGGGCGGATCAATGTCTGTCGAATCAGCCTTCAGCGACGACCCATTCAGTCTCCACTTGAAGGCAGGCCGGAGGTTGGACAGTTGCCGATCCGAAGGGCATCCTGCCGGCAGTCGGAAAGGAGATCTGATGCAGGACTGGATCGGCGACGACGAGGACGAGGCCGCAGGATCCGATGGAGCCTTGCCGCCGGACGAGCGCCGGTCCGGCTGGGCGCGCCGGGCCGCCTTGCACTACCTGGAACGCTATGCCTCCTCGGAGGTGAACCTTGTCCGCGTGCTCCGCCGCAAGCTGCGCCGCCGCGCCGAGCGCGATCCCGAGCGCTGGAGCCTGGAGCCGGAGGAGGCGGACCGGCTGGTCTCGGCGGCGGTCGCCGGCTGCCGGGACCTCGGCCTTCTCGACGACGCAGCCTTCGCCGAGATGAAGGTGGCCGGCGGGCGGCGAAAGGGCCGGTCCGGGCGACGCATCCTTGCCGACATGGCGGCGAAGGGCGTGCCGCGGGTGGTGGCGGAAGCGGCGATGGAGGGCGTCGGCGAGGACGAGGAGCGCCGCGCCGCCCTGGTCCTCGCCCGCCGCCGCCGCCTCGGGCCCTTCTCGGGCGAGCCCCGCACCCCCGACCGCGACCGCCGCGACATCGCCACCCTCTGCAGGCAGGGATACGGCTATGGACTGGCGCGGGAGGTGGTCGGGCTGGAGAGGGAGGCGGCGGAGGCGGAACTGGCCGGGGAGGGGGCGGGATAGGCCGCTTCAGTGCACCAGCATGAACAATGTGGACGGAACAGCAGGACAGGGCGTCCAAGCCTTGATCAGCGCAGGAAATGATCGTAGACGCGCAACGTCCACGCTACAGCGTTGCTGCGTTCACGGCTGAACTGCCGACCAGGGGGACGGGCGCTTCGACAAAGAGCCGAATGGTGATTGATGGCAAGGGTGTCCATACACATCGGGGCGCACAAGACGGCGACGACATACATCCAGGGTCGGTTGGCGAACAGTCTTGCACTGCTCGAGCAGCATGGGATCCGCTATGTCGAGTTGACCGAGTTCCGGCGCGCCGTCACCTCGCAGATCGTCAGTGCCCCCGAGGCTGCAACCGCCTTCCTTCGCGACCTGCTGGAGAACACCCCGGAGCTCCTGGTCCTGTCGGACGAGAACATCATCGGCTGGACAGAACAGTTGTACGAAACGGGACGTCTCTACCCGAACCTCTCCCAGCGGCTCGGACACGTGCTCGGGTCGCTGAGTGGAGCGGAGATCGATGTGTTTCTCTGCGTGCGCGGATACGAGAGCTTCATCCCTTCTCTCTATTGCGAGACGATCCGGCACCGGCCGTTCATTTCATGGGACGAATTCAACGCCACCTTTTCGCCGTCTGCAGTGTCCTGGGTGCGGATCGTCGACGAGATTCTCCGACTCGTTCCGGAACACCGTCTCCACCTCTGGGAATACGAGAATTTCGGCGAACTGGAGGGCCGGGTCTTCGCCGACCTGCTCGGAAAGGATCTTGCTCTGGAACCGCCCGGCCAAGGATCGGCGCGGGAGTCTCCGTCGGCGAAGGCCATCTATGCGCTCGAGGCTCTTCTGCCGGTGCTCGAGCGCAAGGAGATCAGAAGGCTCCTCCCGCATGTCTCCCGTGAATTACCTCGCTCGGCGGGATACAGCCGTTTCGATCCCTATGACCAAGCGGCGAGGGGCTCGTTGGCTGACAATTACCGCAGGGACATCGGGCAGGTGCGCAAACGTTATCCGCGTATCGGCTGGATCACCGAGTAGTTCCGAAGACATCGCACGCGGAGGGGCGACCGGACGGGCGCAGGAGTACCGCGGCAAACGTCGCACCGACGGCGACATTTCCACTTTCTCGATCAGTTTTACTCGGAATCCCTCTCAATACCTGGCGTCCTGTTCGTGATCGCATGGCGCAGTATGGAAGCAATATTCCGCTCTAGCGAGAATTCCGGATGAGCGGCGAGGTCGAGATAGGCGTCGTCGTTGATGTCGTCTTCTTGGAAGAGTTCTCTACGCTTGAAAATATTCTGAGCTACCCAATCGTTCGACGAGCGGAATCTATCCAGTATACGCTTCCTTTCGGAAGCCGAGTAGAGCGTCTTGTACTGACCGGTTCCGGCGAAGGTAAGCCGCAGCGCGTCGACGACCCGGGCTCGCTTTGCGTTCGGCAGGTCGATAAGGCCGAGGTGCCGCGCCGTTTCCAATGCTGCAACCGGAAGGCTGTCATTGATCCGCTCGATCGGAGAAAGATCGGGTGGCAATGCCGCTTGGAGCTTCTGAACGTCGAGTTTGATCAGTCCAAAGAAATCGGCCACCACATCGCTCACTTCCCCCGGCTGGACAACCCGAACAAAAAGGTTCTCCCGACCGACGGCTCTTTGCCATAGCTGCACTGTCGCCTTGTAATCGATCCAGTGGAAGTCACCAACGTGATTGGAAAACTGCCGGGGGCTCATCACGCTATACTTCTTGGAGAAGGGCCACTTCAAATGTTGGTTGTACCAGGACATCAACCATACATCCTGGCGCCGAAGATAAAGGATAGCCCTTACGTCCCGGCGTTTTGCCAGATCGACGGCCCAGCCAAGGTCCGTATGGACGCTGAAGTCCTCCGAACTGAGGATCACGTCCAGATCGTCGCCCCCGATGAATGACTCCACCTCGGCTGCACTCATCATCCTGCGCCTGAGGCTCCAGGCGATCCGCTGGTGGTTCCGGGGCCGGCCAGGGTGCTCCGGATAACGGAAACCGACCGCCGGCAGCGCCGGTCTGTAGCGGGTCAGCGTATGTTGCAGGCTCGTCGTTCCGGTCCGATGAACGCCGATGTGAAGCCACAGAGTTCCCAAGCCAGTGATCCTTGTTCGGTAGGCGCGGCGAGGGTGGTTTCATGCCACCCGCGGCGAGACAATGGCAAGTGGAGTTCCACGACGCCGGTTGGGATCGATGGATTCTTGACACCACCTGGTCCACTGGCTAGGTAGCGGATCCGGATGGAGAAGAGCTCGGCACGGAGCCCGTGGTATGATTGGATCAGTCAAGCACGGTTTCGTCCTGCTCTCGAACCCGAAGACGGGTTCGTCTGCTCTGGAGTCGGCATTTTCCCGCTACTGCCCGATTCGGATCAAGTCGCCTCCGAACCTTAAGCACATCAGCTATAAACAGTTCCGGCGCATGTTCAGCCAGTGTCCGGAACTTCTTGATTGCGCCGTATATGCCGTTGTGCGTGAACCTGTTGAGCACCTCTTCAGCTGGTATCGCTATCGAGCCCGCGCTGAGCTGGCCGATCCGAATTCGCCCCGGCACGAGCGGTACACGGGCGGGATCAGCTTTCTCCGCTTTGCCGAAGAATGGAACTCGGAGGACCCGCCCTTGCGGGCGAGGGTCGGCTCGGGTGTCGATTGGTGCCTGGATGCCGAAGGGCGAGCATTCCCGATGCGAATCTTTGACTACACGAACATCAATGGACTTTACGAGGTGCTGGCGAGCCACCTCGGGGTGCGGCCCGAGTTCAAGCGGGTCAATGCGTCGCCGGCCATGCCGGTTGCTTTCGACCGCGACGAGATAGCTCGGCTGCCCCGCATGCGTCGGGCGTTGGAGTTGTACGCCGAATTGCCGCGGGAATGACCGGCACCGTTCCAAGGCAATGTGTTACGCGACTCGGCGGGGCCGGATGCGGGGCGCGACCGGCTGATCAGAGACGACCGGCGACTCACATGAGCGGCTGTGGAGGAGGATAGCCCGAAGTCTAGCCTTTGGGCCGTCCGGCCATCCGGTGCGATTCGGCGCACATGCACCACATGACGCCAACTCCCAGTCTAGTCACTTGTGTTCCATAATATGCCTTATGCGAATCGGGGATCTGCGCCGTGGGTAGCCAGCGTGCGCTGCTCCGGTCTGAGCGTCCCCGTCTTGGGATCCGGCCTGCCCGTCCCGGTCCTCGGATCCGGTCTGCGCGTCCCCGTATTGCGCTCCACGCGTGCGCATCCCCCGCTTGGGATCCGGTCTGCGCGTCCCCGCCAGCGTCCCCCGGCCTCTCTTGAACGTCGCTCGCATTGTCGTGCACACACGGGCGCCCGGCGGCAGCGTGGAGCGTGCTCCCGGCGAGCATCGTCCGCGAACCGCGGGCCGGCCGGTGGCGTTCAGCGACCGGGACGCGGATCACGGCGTCGGTGCGTCCGCCCGCATCAGCCCTTCGCGCTTCAGGTCGGCGAACAGCGCCGGAGGCACCGGCTCGGCCAGGAGATCGAGGTTCGCCTCGAGTTCCCGCGGGTCGGCCATGCCCGGGATCAGGCAGGCGACCGCCGGGTGAGCGAGCGGAAAGGCCAGCGCGGCCGCCGGCAGGCGGACGCCGTGGCGGGCGCAGGCGGCCTCGATCCGGGCGACCCGGTCGAGAACCTCCTGCGGCGCCGGGGCGTAGTTGTAGCGCGCGCCCGGCTTCGACCCGGTGGCGAGGATTCCGGAGTTGAAGGCGCCGCCGACGATGATCGAGGCCCCTTCGCGCTCGCAGCGCGGCAGGAAGCTCTCCAGCGCCTCCTGCTCGAGCAGCGTGTAGCGCCCGGCGAGCAGGAAGCAGTCCCAGTCGAGGTGGTCCATCGCCGCCTCGCAGACCTCCCACTCGTTGACGCCGAGGCCGATCGCGCCGACCGCGCCCGAGGCGCGCAGCCGCTCCAGCGCCTTCGCCCCGCCCGACATCGCCGTGCGGAACATTGCCTCGTGCCGGTCGCCGTGGGTGAAGCGGCCGATGTCGTGCATCAGCAGGACGTCGACGCGGTCGAGGCCGAGCCGCTGCAGGCTGTCCTCGAAGGAGCGCATCACGCCGTCGTGGCTGTAGTCGTGGACCGGTTCGAACGGCAGCGCCTCGACGTAGGCCTTCCTGTCCGGATGGTCGCCGGGATTGGGCCTCAGGAGCCGCCCCACCTTCGTCGAGAGCACGAACTCGCCGCGGGGCCTGGCGCGGAGAAAGTCGCCGAGGCGGCGCTCCGAGAGGCCGAAGCCGTAGAAGGGCGCTGTGTCGAAGAAGCGGAAGCCGGCGGTCCAGGTCGCCTCGAGCAGGTCGTGCACCGCCCGCTCGGGCACCGGCCTGAACAGGTTGCCGAGGGGCGCGCCCCCGAAGCCGTATTCGGTCACCTCGAGCCCCGACCTGCCGAGGCGCCTCTTTCCGAAGTCCATTCCCATCCTCCCCGGCGGCGGGTCCCCTCCCCGCCGCGACCAGTCCTCTCCAACGCAGCCGGCCACCCGCCTCAGTCGTGGTGGAAGACCTCCTCCATCATCGCCCACCACTCGCCCTTGGCGCGGGTATCCAGCGGGACCTGCATCGGGCCGCAGATCGCCCACCAGTCCTGCGTCTTCGGGTCCGCCGCGATCTTCGCGGCATCGGCCTCGAAGTCGTCGCCGTGATACTCCCAGTAGGCGAACATCACGTTCTCCGGCTCGCGCAGGAAGATCGAGTAGTTGCGGATGTTGGCCGCGCTGATGGTGGCGAGCACCTCGGGCCAGACCGCGGCGTGGAGCCGCTTGTACTCGGGGATATGCTCCGGCCTGATGCCGATCACCATGCCCATCCTCTGCATCTCCGCCTCCTTCAGGCAAGCACCCGGGTGAACTCCGGGACGCTGCGTCGCTCGACCTCTGGCCAGTCCCAGGCGATGCCGATCCCGGGCTCGTCCGGGGCCACCGCCATCCCGTCCTCGACCGTCATGCCCGTCGTGGTCAGCTCGTCGATCTGCGGGATGTATTCGACGTATTTTCCGTTCTGGACGGCGCAGGTGAGGCTCACGTGCAGTTCCATCAGGAAGTGCGGCGCCACCGGGATGCCGAAGGCCTCCGCCGCGTGCGCGACCTTCAGCCAGGGCGTGATGCCGCCGATGCGGGCGACGTCCACCTGCACCACCGAGCAGGCCCCGCGCGCCATGTACTCGCGGAAGTGCCGGATCGAATAGAGTGACTCGCCGACGCCGATCGGCGTCGACGTGGACCTGGACAGCCGCACGTGGCCGTCGATGTCGTCGGCCGGCAGCGGCTCCTCGATCCAGGCGAGGTCCAGCTCGCGGAAGCGGTCGGCCCGGCGGATCGCCTCGTCGAGGGTGAAGCCCTGGTTGGCGTCGGTCATGATCTCGAAGCCGGGGCCGAGCGCCGCCCGCACGGCGGCGAGACGGGCGTGGTCCTCCGAAACATGCGGCCGGCCGATCTTGATCTTGGAGCCTCGAAAGCCCTTCTCGCGCGCGGCGAGCGCATCCTCGACCAGCGCCTCGGCCGGGATGTGCAGCCAGCCGCCCTCGGTGGTGTAGAGCGGCCGCCGGTCGCTGGCGCCGCCGGCGAGGATCCACAGCGGCAGGCCGGCGCGGCGCGCGCGCAGGTCCCAGAGCGCGGTGTCGACGGCGGCGAGCGCCAGCGCCGAGATCGCGCCGATGGTGGTGGCGTGGGTGGCGAACTCCAGCTCGTGCCAGATCGCCTCGACGCGCTCGGCGTCGCGCCCGATCAGGCGCGGGGCGAGATGGTCGGCGAGGAGGCGCATCACCGAGGAGCCGCCGGTGCCGATGGTGTAGCTGTAGCCGGTGCCGACCGCGCCGTCGCTGTCGGTGATGGTGACGATGGGGGTCTCCTGCGAGACGAAGCTCTGGATGGCGTCCGTCCGCTTCACCTTCGGCGGCAGGTCCACCATCCGAAGCTCGACCTTCTCGATCCGGGCCATCAGCGCCTCCCTCGCTCGCCGCCGGTCACTCGATCACATACGGCAGGTAGTGGTCCGGCAGTTGCTTCATCATCACGAAGTTCTGGTCGAGGTGGTGATCGAGCCGCTTCAGCGCCTCCGCGGCGTCGCCGGCGTCGAGCGCGTCGACGATGGCCTCGTGCTCGGCGACCACGGTGGTCAGCCGGCCGGGAAGCGCCGAGAGCCGGATGAAGCGGCCGAGCCGCGCCTTGGCCGCCAGGATCGTGAGCCAGACGCCGGGCCGGCCGGCGATCTCGGAGAAGAGGCCATGGAAGGCGTCGTCCTCGGCCAGGAAATCCTCGTTGCGGTCCGCCGCCACGGCAGCGGCCTGGCGCTCGAGGATGCGGCGCGCGACCGCGCCGTGCCCGAGCGTCCACCTCGCCGCCGCCTCCCGGAGGATCGCCGCCTCCAGCGTGGAGCGGACGAAATGGCTGTCGTTGACCTCGGCGAGGCGGATCAGCGACACGAAGCTGCCCTGCTGGGGATAGACCTCGATCAGCCCCTCCTCCACCAGGCGCACGATGGCCGTGCGCACCGGGGTGCGCGAGACCCCGTAGTGGCGGCAGATCCGGTTCTCGCTGATCGAGGCGCCTGGCTTCAGGTCGAGGGTCAGGATCGCGCGGCGGAGCGACAGGTAGACCTGGTCGGCAACCGGGAGCTTGCGGTCCAGCGCGCCGTCGAAGGGCAGCGGCTCCGCCGGACGATCCAGCTCGATAGTCGGTCGGGCATCGCTCACGACAGTCGTTCGCCCTGGATCTGGGGATGAAATGCAAAACCCCGGTTGCGAGTTGAGTACTTGTATACTAGGGTCCAGAGACGTCGCGCAAGCGGCGTTTTTCCGCTCTGGGGACGGGCGGAAACAACGGGAGGATCCGATGTCCAATATTCTCAGAGCTTCGCTGGCCGTGCTCGCCCTCGGCGCGGCCGCAGGCGCCGCGTCCGCGGCCGACGACACCCGAGTCGCCCTCGTTCCGGGCGGGCCGCACCCCTATTTCGCCGCCTGGGAGCAGGCCGGGGCGGACGCCGCCCGCGACTTCGGCCTGGCCGCGGGTGACTACAAGGTTCCGCAGAAGTGGGAGCTGAGCCAGCAGAACCAGCTGCTCGAGAGCCTCGTCACCCAGGGCTACAACGGCTTCCTGGTGTTCCCCGGAGACCCGGTGGGCACCGTCAACATCGTCGGCGAGCTGGTCGACAGCGGCGCCCCGGTGATCGCCGCCGCCGGCTGCCTGAAGGATCCCTCGCAGGCCGCCTTCTGCCTCGGCACCGACACCGGCAACTCGGCCTATATCGGCACCAAGGAACTCCTGAAGACCCTGCCGGGCACCAAGCGGATCGCCCACTTCACCGGCTTCCTCGTGGACCCGAACACGCAGCTTCGCATCGACGCGGTGCAGCGGGCGGCCGAGGAGGAAGGCGCCGAGGTGGTCCAGGTGATCGCCGATATCGACGCGCCGGAGCCGGCCGAGGAGAAGATCAACGCCTATCTCGCCGCCCATGCGGCGGACGTCGACGGCATCGTCACCACGGCCTGGGTGCCGGCGGTGGTCGCCGCCAACGCGCTCCGCAAGATCGGCGACAAGCGGATCCAGATGGTCGGCATCGACCACGACGAGGTGGTGCTGCAGGCGATCAAGGACGGCTTCGTCCACGGCACCATGCTGCAGAACCCCTACGGCCAGGGCTACATCGGCACCTTCGCGGTCGACCGGATGCGCAGCGGCTGCACCGTCAAGGCCGACGCCCCGTTCGGCTCCAACGCGCTGACCGACAAGTTCATCGACAGCGGCACCGTGTTCGTCGATGCTTCGCAGGTGGACAACTACGTGGCCGCGATGCAGGGCATCACCAAGGACCTGTTCGGGACCTTCGAGGCCACCTACCTCGACTGCCAGTGATCCCGTCGCGGATCACCGGGGCCCAGTAATCGGGCGGCCGCCGCTTCGCGCAAGCGTGCGGCGGCCGCCCGGACGGATGCCGGCGCGGGATCGCCGGCAAGGATGATCGAGGCCGCGCGGCCATGACCCGCGCCGCGGCGAGGGACCGGGGACACTCCAGATGCAGGCCGACGAGACTTCGGCTCCCGCGCAACCGGCCGGCGGCTCGGCAGGGATGGCGCGCCTTCTCCTCACCAACGAGTTCGGGCTCCTCGTCCTGATCGTGGCGTTCGCAGCCATCTTCTACAGCCTGACGCCCGGTTTCCTCTCGAGCTTCAACCAGTTCGCGCTGGGGCGCACGGCCGCGGTCAACATCCTGATCGGCTTCTCGATGATGGCCGTCATCGTGACCGGCGGGCTCAACCTCGCGGTCGGCGCGATCGGCGCCTGCGCCGCCATGGCCTGCGGCTTCCTGATCGAGGTGGCGGGGCTGCCATGGCCGCTGGCGGTTCTCGGCGGGCTGGCGCTCGGCGCCGGGCTCGGCCTGCTCAACGGCTGGGCGGTGGTGGTGACCGGCCTGCACAGCTTCATCATCACGCTCGCCAGCATGAGCATCTTCTTCGGCGCGATGATCTTCCTCACCCGCGCCGAGTCCTACCGGGAGCTGCCGCCCGGATTTTCCGACTTCGGGCGGATGAAGATCCTCGGCGTGATCTCGCCGCTGTTCCTCGTCGCCGTCGCGGTCGGCGTCGCGCTGATCGTGCTCTACCGCTTCACCTCCGTCGGCCGGGAGATGCTGGCGGCCGGGGCGCGGCCGGAGGCGGCGGAGCTCTCCGGCGTCCGCGTCGGCCGGATCATCACCCTCTGCCACGGCCTCTCCGGCCTGATCGCCGCCGTCGCCGCGCTGCTGGTGGTGACCCGCAACGGCGCGGCGATCCCGTCGATGGCCGGCCAGCTCGGCCAGGACTGGCTGCTGCCGGCCTTCCTCGGGCCGGTGCTCGGCGGCACCCTCCTCACCGGCGGCCGCGTCTCCGTGGTCGGCACCTTCCTCGGGGCCCTGCTCGTCACCATGCTCACCAACGGCCTCCTGCTGCAGCAGGTCGGCGAGTTCTGGATCCAGTCCGTCCTCGGCCTGCTGCTCCTCCTCGCCGTGTTCATGGACAAGGGGCGTCGCGCCTTCCTGGCCAGCCGGAGGATGGTCTGATGCCGGTGCTGTCGCAGGTCTCCCGCACCGACTGGTTCGGCCCGCTCCTCGTCACCGTCGCCGCCATCGTCCTGATCGGCAGCCTGAACCCGGCGTTCCTGTCGCCCTTCAACATCCAGATCCTGCTTCAGGCGATCGCCATCAACGCGCTGATCGCGCTGTCGCAGATGATCATCATCGCGATCGGCCAGATGAACCTCTCCGTCGGCGCGATCGGCGGCCTGGCGGCGATCAGCTTCGCCGGGATGATGGAGGTCTGGGGCCTCCCCGCCCCCGCCGCCGCGGTGCTCGCGCTCGCGGTCGGCCTCGCGGCCGGGCTCGTCAACGGCGTGATCATCGCCGCCACGGGCATCTCCGCCTTCGTGATCACCCTGGCGACGCTGTCGCTCTACAAGGGCATCAACCTCGGCATCACCGAGGCGCAGCCGTTCTATGGCATCCCAGAGGGGGTGAAGGCCTTCGGCAACGCCGTCTTCCTCGGCCCGGTGCCGACCGTGTTCATCCCCACCGCCATCGTCGCCGTCGCGCTCTGGTTCACGCTGTCGCGGCTTCACATCGGCCGCGCGATCCTGGCCACGGGCGGCAACGAGCACGCCGCGGAACTCTCCGGCATCTCGGTCCCCTCGACCATCGTGGCGGCCCACGCCATCTCGGGCCTGCTCGCGGCCGGCGCCGGCATCCTGCTGGTGGCGAGGCTGCAGATCGGCCAGCCCTCCATTGGCGACGACTGGCTGATCCTCTCCTTCGCCGCGCCGGTGATCGGCGGGGCGATCCTCTCCGGCGGCCATGTCAGCGTCGCCGGCACCCTGCTCGGCGTCGCGATCGTGGCGATCATCACGCAGGCGCTGGTGCTCTTCAACATCGA
The DNA here is from genome assembly GCA_041687675.1 of Pleomorphomonas sp. Lineage (GTDB taxonomy): Bacteria > Pseudomonadota > Alphaproteobacteria > Rhizobiales > Pleomorphomonadaceae > JAWLBM01. The sequence goes on from JAWLBM010000010.1 coordinate 10,753, forward strand.
CCCCTACCTCGTCCAGGTCATGCTCGGCGCCCTCATCCTCTGGGCCGTCGGCATCAACCGCCTGCGCGAGGTGCGGCTCCAGAGGTCGGCGGTGCGCATCCCATGACGACCGGCGCCGTGTTCGAAGCCCGCGACATCCGCAAGACCTTCCCGGGCGTGGTCGCCCTCGACAGCGTCTCGCTGACGCTGGAGCCGGGCTCGATCCACGCCCTCCTCGGCGAGAACGGGGCCGGCAAGTCGACGCTGATCAAGGTGATCACCGGCGTGCACCAGCCGGACTCGGGCACCCTCCTCCTCGACGGGCGGCAGGTCGCCTTCCACGGCGCCCGCGCCGCGCGGGTCCACGGCATCGGCGTCGTGCACCAGGAGCGCAACCTGATCCCGCGCTTCTCGATCGCGGAGAACATCTCGCTGGAACGCTTCGGCGCCGGCATGCTCAAGCTGGTCGACCGCGCCGAGGTCGAGCGCGAGGCCCGCCGCTGGCTCGACCTCCTCGAGTTCGACGTCGACCCCTCGACCCCGGTCTCCCGCCTCAGCGTCGCCAAGATGCAGCTGGTGGAGATCGCCCGGGCCCTCTCCGCCCGCTCGCGGGTGCTGCTCCTCGACGAGCCGACCGCGTCTCTCACCCCGCACGAGACCGAGACCCTCTTCCGCCTCCTGAAGCGGCTGAGGGACGACGGCGCGGGGATCATCTTCGTCAGCCACAAGCTGGAGGAGGTGCAGGAGATCTGCGACCGCGTCACCGTTCTCCGCGACGGCCGCAACGCCTGCGAGAGCCGGCCGATGGAGGGGCTCGACCGGCAGGACATCGTCCGGATGATGATCGGCCGCAGCGAGCTGATCGCCGACCATGCGCGCCCGGACCACGGCCAGCGCCCGGTCGCCCTGGCGCTAGAGAAGGTCTCCACCGACGTCGGCCACCGGGACATCGACCTCAAGGTCCGCGAGGGCGAGATCGTCGGCCTCTACGGGCTGGTCGGGGCCGGGCGGACGGAACTCGCCAAGGCGCTGATCGGGCACTTCCATGTCACCGGCGGGTCGGTCCGCGTCCACGGCGAGGAGGTAAAGATCCGCTCCGTGGCCGAGGCGATCCACCGCCACCGGATCGGCTACGTCAGCGAGGACCGCAAGCAGGACGGCCTGATCCTCATCCACTCCGTGCTCGACAACACCGGGATGGCGGTGTGGCGGCGCCTCGCCGGCGCCCTCGGCCTGCTCGCCGACCGGACGGTGCGGACCGCCGTCGAGCCGTCCATCCGCAAGCTCGAGGTGCGCACGCCGTCGCTGTCGCAGCTCGTCGGCAACCTCTCCGGCGGCAACCAGCAGAAGGTGAGCGTCGCCAAGTGGCTGGTCGCCGGCGTCCGCATCCTGATCGTCGACGAGCCGTCGGTCGGCATCGACATCAAGACCAAGGCCTACCTGCACGACCTCCTGAGGGATCTCTCCGACCAGGGCACGGCGATCTTGCTGATCACCAGCGACATGCCCGAGATGATCGCCCTCGCCGACCGCATCGTGGTGATGAACGACTACCGGATCCGCGGCGAGGTCCGCAACACCCGCGACTACCAGGCGATGAGCCAGTCGATCATGGACTTCATCCACGAGGCCGACGACGGCAGCCTGCCGGAGACCCCCGCGCCGGCCGGCGCCCGGCCCGAGCCCGCCTGACCGGGCGCTCGCCCGCCGACTGGAAAGGCAAGGCCGGGGACGCGCCCGGCGCCCCCGGCCTCTTCAATTGGCCACCGTGCAAGGCGGCCCGGCTCAGGCCGGCAGCTTGCCGCCGAGCTCGTCCTCGACGTGGATGCGGATGATCTCGTCGAAGGAGGCGTCGGGCACGAAGCCTAGGTCCAGCGCGCGGCGTGGCTCGAAGTCGCGCGGCCATCCGGCGACGATCTTGCGGATCATCGGGTCCGGCTCGCGGCGGATGAGGGCGACCGCGCGGTCGCCGGCGACCCGCCTCAGCGCCTCGATCTGCTCGCCGACGGTGGCCGAGAGCCCGGGCATGTTGAGCGTCCGCCGGTTGCCGAGGAGGGAGAGGTCCAGTTCCGCCGCGCGCTGCAGGAACCCGACCGCCCGGCGCGGGCTGACGTGCCAGTGGCGGACATCCTCGTCCACCGGAAGCACCGCCTCCTTGCCCGAGAGCGGCTCGCGCAGGATGTTCGAGAAGAAGCCCGAGGCGGCCTTGTTGGGCTTGCCCGGTCGGACGCAGACCGTCGGCAGGCGGATCCCGATGCCGTCGAGGAAGCCCTTGCGGCTGTAGTCGGCGAGCAGCAACTCGCCCATCGCCTTCTGGGCGCCGTAGCTGGTCAGCGGCGTCTGGAAGAACTCGTCGCCGATCTTTTCCGGGAACGGCGCGCCGAAGACCGCGATCGACGAGGTGAACACCACGCGCGGCTTGTAGGGCTCGCGCATGCCCTCCTGTCGGATCGCCTCGAACAGGTGGCGGGTCCCGTCGAGGTTGATCTGGTAGCCCTTGTCGAAGTCGAGCTCGGCTTCGCCGGAGACGATGGCGGCGAGGTGGAAGATGACGTCGGGCCGGGCGGCGACGAGATCGCGGGTGGTCTCCGGCCGGGCGATGTCGCCGGAGGAGAGCACGACCTCGCCGGCGAAGCCCGGCGGCGCCGCCGGGTCCACCATGTCCATGAGCGTCAGCCTGTCGACCGGCGCGCCGGCGAGCGTGTTGTCGCGGCCGATGGCCTCCGCCAGCTTGCGGCCGACCATTCCCGCGGCGCCGATGATGAGAACGTGCATAGACAAGCCTTCCTGCTCTGTTGATCAATCCGCCATGAGCCGCAATACGGCGTAGGCGTCGAGGGTGAGGGTGCGCCCTCCCCCGAAGGGCTCCGGATGGTCGAGCCGGCCGCGGTCGCGGGCGGCCTCGACGAAGCTGTCGGCGTCGAGCCGCGCCAGCGCGGCGACGTCGAAGCCGGTCTCCACGGTCTGCGGCTCGCCGGTGAGGTTGGCGAGCCAGACCTCCACGCCCCGGTCGGTGTCGGCCGCCAGGCCGATCACGTCCTGGGTGCGCGAGATCTCGAGCGCGCGGAGCCGCGCGCCCTTCAGCCGGGCTAGGCCCTTCAGCACGTGGAAGACCGGGTAGACGCCGCCGTGCTCGGCGAACCAGGGCTGCGGCAGGCCCATGTCGGCGGCCACCGCCCCGTGCGCGCCGACGGGCTCGCCGAGCGCGATCGCCGAGGCGCCGCCATAGGCGAGGCGGGCGAAGTAGCCGAGGTAGAAGGTGGCGCCGAGGAGCCCGCGCTGCCGCGGGTCGTTGCGGTTCATCGCCTGGCGGAGGTTGTCCGGGTTCTCCTTCGGCGCCGAGCCGTAGGGATTGCTGCGCATGCCGATCGTGGACGGTCCGACGGCCCAGGGCTTGGCCTCGGCAATCGCCTGGACGCTCCTGGCGATCGAGGGCATCGCCTGCAGCGACTCGTTGACCGAGCGGTCGTCGCCCGCGTGCACCAGCGCGGCGGTGGTGAAGCTGACGATGTCCAGCTTGTCGGTCGGCGGCCGCTTGCGGTTGAGCTCGGTGAAGTAGCTGAACATCCCGCCGCCGACCAGCACCCCGGGAAAGGCCCTGCGGGTCGCCTCGTACATCTCGGCCGCGGGCGGCGCCGGGGGCCAGGGATTGCCCGGCAGCGTGCTCTTCAGGTCCGCGGCCGGGGAGACCATCACCACCTTGAACGGAGAGCCCATCGCCGCAGCGATCTCGCCGAGCGCCGCGATCTCCTCGGCATAGCCCTCCACCGAGGTGACGACAGCCTCCAGCCAGGGGCTCGCCCCCATCGCCTGCGCCACCTCGACCGCTACCTCGAGGGTCCTCCGGTCGTGGCCGCGGCGCGGGTCGTGGTGGCAGATGAGATAAGCGATGCCGAGGTCGGCCAGCGCGTCCCTGGCCTTGAGCGCGGCGGCCGTGCCGTCCGGGTCGAGCCCCAGCCCAAGCGGCGGGACCTTGCCGGCTTCGCCGCCGACGCCGACGCGCACAGGTTCGGAGCCCGCCTCCCGCGGCGCCTCGCCCGTCACGGTGAGGGCGATGCTCTGCTCGAGCCGCTCGCCCTTCGCCAGCCTGTAGGGCCAGGGCAGCGCCAGCGGGCGGACGTAGGTCTTGTAGGAGGCGTCGGTCCAGTTGCGCTGGTCCTCCATCTCGAAGGTGTCGCCCTCCATCCGGCAGGCGACCTCGAGCCCCTCGGTCCAGTGGGTGAGCCGGCGGAGGTCCATCATCGGCTGGACCGGGTCGATCAGGTCGGGGAAGCGGTCCCGCACCACCCGGCCGTCGACGTGCTCGATCTCCACCGCCTCCCCGGCGACGCCGTCGATCGGGTGCAGGATGACGAAGCCGGTGCGGTTGGTGAGGAAGTCGGTCTCGGCCGTCCCCGTCGCCGAGAACACCAGCCGCCCGGAGGCGTCGCCCTCGATCCGCGCCTCGTAGGCGAAGGCCTGGGCGGCGTCGGCGGTGCGGGCCCGGTAGGTGACGGTGAAGCGATCGCCGGTCTCCTCGACCTCGAGGTCGTCGATCCTCGGACCGTAGGTTCCCCAGTCCTTGTCGCGGACGATGAAGGAGATGGCGCGCATCACCTCCACCCCGCCGAAGCGGATGTAGCGGAGATTCCCCGCCTCCAGCTCCGCGGTGAGCGGGCCGGCGCTGAGCAGGCGCGGCGGGGCGACGGGCTCGTCGGTGCCGAAGAGCCGGATCGATCGACTGGGCTGGCCGGTCATGGGTGCCTCCTTCGCTGAGGGGCGGTCGCCGCGACCGCCATGGGCAGGGTACTCCGTCGCGTCAACATGGTCCCCTCCTCCCGGATGCCTCACGCCGTCCCCTTGCCCGTGCGGGCGAGCAGCCTGCGCGTCGAGGCGTAGATCCGCTCCTCGTGGGCGGCGAAGGCGGCCATGGCGGCCGCCCGGTCCCGCTTCTCGAGCGCGTCGACGATGGCTGCGTGGTCCGACACGCTGTTGGCGATGGCCCCCGGCTGCGACACGGCGCGCCGACGATGCTCCATCATGTAGGTGTAGAGGTCGGTGACGATGTCGGCGAGCAGCGGATTGCGGCAGGCGCGATAGATGGTGACGTGGAACTCCCGGTCCGAGATCAGGAAGCGGACCGGGTCGTCCAGGCAGTCGGCCTGCGCCTCCAGTGACCGCCTCAGCCGGTCGAGGGCCTCCTCGGGGAACGCCTCGGCGGCGTCGCCCACCACCTGCTGCTCGATCAGAAGCCGCGCCTCGTGCACCGCCTCGACATCGTAGCTGTCGACGTCGAGGCGGTTGGTGATGCCGACCGCCATGCCGGAGAAATCGGTGCTGGCCACCCGGGTGCGGCTGCCGTGGGCGACGTCGAGGATCCCCCTCGCCGCCAGCGCCTGGATCGCCCCGCGCACGGTCTCGCGGCTGACCGACAGGGCCGCCGCCAGTTCGCGCTCGCCCGGAAGCTCGTCGCCGACGGACATGACGCCGGATGCGATCAGCGCCGCCAGCTTGTCGGCGATGACGTCCTTCATCGTCCGGCGCTCGAGCGACCGGCCGAGACCCGTCGTGCTGTCGAGCAGCAGCCTGTGCGCGACCCCCGGCCCCACCGGCGTCCCCCTCCGCTGACCCGCTGGTCCATCCAGCAGACCAGTCGAGGAGACGTGCATACCCTGCGGATGTCAACACCGCCGTCGCCGAAAACCGGAGGTCCGCCGGCAGTCTCCTGCGGCTCGAACAGGCAGAAAGATGGTGCAGATCGAGTGGAACCCGGCGGTCTCCTGCGCGTTGCCTCCCGTCGTACGGCCACCCCGGCCGCAGCGGAAAGCTTCCCCATGACTTCCCCGGCCGCAGTCAGCTCCCCCACGCACTGCCTTTCCGGCAAGAGGATCCTCGTCGTCGAGGACGAGCCGCTGATCGGCATGGTGGTCGAGGACCTCCTCCTCGAACTCGGCGCAGAGGTGGTCGGCCCCGCCTGCACCATTGACCAGGCCACACGCCTCATCGAGGGCACCGAGATCGACGCCGCCGTCCTCGACGTGAACCTCGCCGGCATCAGCAGCGAGCCGGTCGCCCGGATCCTGCGGGAGCGGTCGGTCCCCTTCGTCTTCGCAACGGGCTACGAGCGCCCGGACGTGCCCGGCTTCGAGACGACGCCCGTCGCCCGCAAGCCCTTCGTCGGCGAGCAGCTCGCAACGTTGCTGTCGAACGCTCTCGGCTGAGGCCTGCCCCTGCACACCGGATCTGCCGGCTTCACGCCGCGGGAAGCTCCACGACCAGCCCGTCGTAGGCCGGCTCGACGCCGGCCGGCACCTCGGCCGCGACCGTGCGGTAGTCGAGGTCGATGTGCATGTGGGTGAGGATGGTCCGCCGCGGCCGGATGGAGGCCGACAGGTCGAGCGCCTCCTCCAGCGAGAAGTGGCTCGGATGCGGCGTGTAGCGCAGCGCGTCGACCACCAGCACGTCGAGTTCGCGAAGATGGGCGAGGCTCGCCTCCGGCATGCGGCTGACGTCGGAGGAATAGGCGAAGCCGCCGACGCGGAGGCCGAGGCTGACGATGTCGCCGTGCTGCTGGTCGTAGGGGAGGATCTCGACCCGGCCGCCGGGCCCGTCGATCGAGAAGGTCTCGCCCGCCGCGATCCGGTGCGGCCGGGCGATCGGCGGGTAGTTGGACCCCGGCGGCGTCTCGAAGCAGTAGCCGAAGGCCTCCGACAGCCGCGCCATGGTGAAGTCGTTGGCGTAGACGTCGACGCGCCGGCGCCGGTTGATCACCAGCGAGCGCAGGTCGTCGATGCCGTGGATGTGGTCGGCGTGCGGATGGGTGTAGACGATCCCATCGGCCCAGCCGACCCCGGCGGACAGCATCTGCTCGCGGAAGTCCGGCCCGGTGTCCACGACCACGACGGTCTTCTCGCCGCCCGGCCGGATCCGCTCGATGAGGAGGGACGCGCGACGGCGGCGGTTGCGCGGCTCGTTCGGGTCGCAGGCGCCCCACTCGCCGCCGATCCGCGGAACCCCCGGCGAGGAGCCGCAGCCGAGGATGGTGAAGCGGAACACGCTCTCGCTCATGCGGCGCCCGCCTCCGGACGCCGGGCCCTGGAGAACAGGCGGAAGAAGTTGTCCGTCGTCGTCTCGGCCATCTCGTCGGCACCGACTCCCTTGACCCCGGCCAGCACGGCGCAGGTGTGCGCTACATAGGCCGGCTCATTGCGCTTGCCGCGCCAGGGCTGCGGAGCGAGATAGGGCGCGTCCGTCTCGACGAGAAGCCGGTCCATGGGCACGTCGGCGGCGATGGCGCGAAGCTCGTCCGACTTCTTGAAGGTCAGGATGCCGGAGAAGGAGACGTAGAACCCCAGCGCGACCCCCGCCTCCATCAGCCGGCGGCCGGAGGAGAAGCAGTGCAGCACAGCCGGGAAGGCCCCCTTCCCCGCCTCGTCCTCGAGGATGGCGATCATGTCCGCGTCGGCGTCCCGGGCGTGGATGACCAACGGCAGCCCGGTGATCCGGGCAGCGGCGATGTGGCGGCGAAGCCCCTCGGCCTGCGCCTCGCGCGGCGACTTGTCGTAGAAGTAGTCGAGCCCCGCCTCGCCGATCGCCACGCACTTCGGATGCGCCGAGAGGGCGACGAGGTCGTCGACCGAGACGTCGAGTTCCTCGTGGGCGTTGTGCGGGTGGGTGCCGACGGAGCACCAGACGCGATCGTCGGACTCGGCAATGGCGCGGACCTGGTCGAAGCGCCGCACCCGGGTGGAGATCGTCACCATCGTGCCGACCCCCGCCTCGACGGCGCGGGCGATCACCGCGCCCAGTTCACCGGAGAAGTCCGGGAAGTCGAGATGGCAATGGCTGTCGACGATCATGACGCTCGGGTCTCCGGTCGGGTCGTGCGCCCGTCCCCTTAACCGCCGACGGCCGGAAAGTCGAGTTTCGCCAGACCGTAAGCGAGACATAGGGAACCGGCAATGTATTGCGTCGGCGTCCCTCGATTGGTCGGATGTCGTTTCATCCCCTCTCGGGGCATTCACCCCGGGCGGCGGGCGGACCCGGTCGTAACGCGTCGGTCCGCCCGCCTGCCGGGGCTCATGCTCCCGCCGGCTCCACCCAGCGCGGGAAGATGCCGACCGGGGCGGGGAGCGCCGCCCCGCCGGAGAGCCGCCCCGCCTCCCCCAGCCGCGCGAAGTCGCGGGCGTCGGCCGGGACGGCGAGAAGATCGAGCAGCCGCTCCATCGAGCCGGGCATCACCGGCTGGGCGAGGATCGCCACCTGGCGGATCACCTCGGCGGTGGTCCACAGGATGGTGCCGAAGCGCTCCGGGTCGGTCTTGCGCACCGCCCAGGGTTCTTCGCCGGCAAAGTATCTGTTCGCCTCCGCCACCACGGCCCAGACCGCGTTGAGCGCCTCGTGGATCCGCTGCCCCGCCATCGCCGTGCGGCAGAGCGGCAGCAGCGCGTCGGCGCGGGCGAGGATGTCCCGGTCCGCGTCCGAGAGCGGACCCGGCGACGGCAAGGTGCCGCCGAGGTTCTTGGCGATCATCGACAGCGAGCGCTGCGCGAGGTTGCCGAGGTCGTTGGCGAGGTCCGCGTTGATCCGGTTGACGATCGCCTCGTGGCTGTAGTTGCCGTCCTGGCCGAAGGGCACCTCGCGCAGGAAGAAGTAGCGCACCTGGTCGAGGCCGTAGGTGTCGACGAGGTCCTTCGGTCCGACCACGTTGCCGACCGACTTCGACATCTTCTCCCCGCGGTTGAACAGGAAGCCGTGGGCGTAGACCCGCTTCGGCACCGGCAGGCCGGCCGACATCAGGAACGCCGGCCAGTACACCGTGTGGAAGCGCACGATGTCCTTGCCGATGATGTGGATCCCCGGCCAGTATCGCGCCATCAGCCCTTCCGGATCATCGGGATAGCCGAGCGCAGTGATGTAGTTCGTGAGCGCGTCGACCCACACGTACATCACGTGCCGCTCGTCCCCCGGCACCTTGATGCCCCAGTCGAAGGTGGTCCGCGAGACCGAGAGGTCGCGCAGGCCCGACTTGACGAAGCTCACCACCTCGTTGCGCCGCTCGTCCGGGCCGATGAACTCCGGGTTCTCGGCGTAGAGCTTCAGCAGCGGCTCCTGGTAGGCGGAGAGGCGGAAGAAGTAGCTCTCCTCCTCCACCCACTCCACCGGCGAGCCCTGCGGTCCGTAGCGCACGCCGTCGCGGACCTCGGTCTCGCCCTCGGCGTAGAAGGCCTCGTCGCGGACCGAGTACCAGCCGGCATAGCTGTCGAGATAGATGTCCCCGTTCGCCTTCATCGCCTCCCAGATCGCCCGGCACGAGCGGGTGTGCCGGGGCTCCGTGGTGCGGATGAAGTCGTCGTTGGAGAGGTTGAGGAGCTTCGCCATCTCCATGAACAGGGCCGTGTTGCGGTCGGCGAGGTCACGCGGCGCGAGCCCCTCCCGGCGGGCCGTCTGCAGCATCTTGATGCCGTGCTCGTCGGTGCCGGTCAGGAAACGGACGTCGTGACCGTCGAGCCGCATGAACCGGGCGAGCGCATCGGTCGCCATCGCCTCGTAGGCGTGGCCGATGTGGGGCGCCCCGTTTGGATAGCTGATCGCGGTCGTGATGTAGTACGTCGGTTTCATGGGATGGGGTGCCGCCTCGTGGCTGCCGTCGGCGTCCGATGCGGGGAGGATCCCCGCGCCGCGCGTCCGACGGCATTCGATTACCTAGTTTCGGCGGGTCTCCGCAAGGCTCTGCACGATCGCCATCGCCGCCTGCTTGCGGTCGAGGTTGAGCGCCTCGGTCTCGGCGACCACCCGGCCGACCGTCTCCCAGGACGCCGCGTAGCGCTGCAGGCGGGCGACCGGCTCCGTGCCGCCGCCACGGATCCGCTCGGAGAGCCAGCCGCGGGCGAGGTCGGCGACGAGGCCCAGCGCCGCGTCGCCGCGCCGGCCGCCTCCCGCCCGCTCGGCGAAGCGGTGCAGCGCCACCCGGTCGAGCCGGGGCAGCGCGTCGACGATCTCGCGGAAGGCGCGGTCCAGATCGAGGCCGTCGCTCTCGACCAGTTCGCAGGCCCGCCGCACGCTGCCCTCTGAGATCGCCGCCAGCGCCGGCTTGTCCGCCTCGTCGACGTGGAGGCCGAGCGCGGTCACCGCCGCGTCCAGCCCGTCGATGTCGAGCGGCGACAGCGGCAGCCGGCGGCAGCGGGAGCGGATGGTGGGCAAGAGGCCGCCCGGCGCGTGCGAGAGCACGAGGAACAGCGCCCGGGACGGCGGCTCCTCCAGCATTTTCAAGAGCGCGTTCGCCGCCGCCGGGTTCATGTCGTCGGCCGCGTCGACGATGGCGATGCGGTAGCCGCGCCCGCCCGCGGCGCTGCCGAAGAAGGGCACCGCCCGGCGGACCTCGTCGACCGTCAGCAGCGTCTTCAGCTTCTTCTCCTTCTCGTCCCACGGCCGTCGCAGGTGCAGGACGTTCGGGTGCGCGCCGGCGGCGACCTGGCCGGCGACGCGCGGATCGACGGGCGCCAGCGGGACCTCGCCGGCGGGCGGGGCGTCCTCCGGGTCGGGATGCGACAGGGCGAAGCGGGCGAAGCGGAAGGCGAGCGTCGCCTTGCCGATGCCCTTCGGCCCGGTGAGCAGGACGGCGTGGTGCATCCGCCCCGACCGATAGGCCTCGTGCAGCTCGCGCGCCGCCTCCTCGTGGCCGAAGAGGTCCGTCTGCTCGCGCGGCAGCGGCAGGCCCTCGATCCAGTCGGCCTCGGTGGAATGATCGACCTCTGCCACCCTCAGCCGTCCTCCGACCGTTCTGCCGGTTGCAGGCCGAGCCGGGCGGCGACCACGCGGCGGACGGCCGCCTCGACGATTTCCGGATCGGCGTTGCCGTCCACCACGGCGCAGCGCTGCGGGTCGGCCCGGGCGATCTCGAGGAAGCCGCGGCGGCGGGCGAGGTGCGTGGCGAGCGGATCGTCCTCGAAGCGGTCGAGCCCGCTCGCGCGGGCCCGCGCCCGCTCGAGGCCGACCTGCGCCGGCACGTCGAGGATGATGGTGAGGTCCGGTGTCATGTCGCCGACGGCCGCCCGCTCGAGGTGGTCGATCACGGACTTGTCGAGCCCGCCGGCGGTGCCCTGGTAGACCCGGGTGCTGTCGGCGAAGCGGTCGCAGAGCACGATGGCGCCGCGCTCCACCGCGGGGCGAATCGTCTCGGCAATGTGGTCGATCCGCGCCGCCGCGAAGAGGTAGGCCTCGCCGACGATGCCGAGCGGCCGCGCCCGGCCGGAGAGCAGCAGGGCGCGGATCACCTCCGCGGTCGGCGAACCGCCCGGCTCGCGCGTGGTGACCACCTCCTGGCCGTTGTGCCGCAGCGCCTTCGCGAGCCGGCGCACCTGCGTCGACTTGCCGGCGCCCTCCCCGCCCTCGAAGGTGATGAAGAAGCCCCGCTTCTCGTGCACTCCGGCCGCTCCCGCCAAGGTCCAAGGCTCTTTCCTAGCAGACCCGCGGGCGCCGTTGGAAGCCGCGCGTCACCACCATCCGAAGACGAGCTCCCAGAGCCCATCCAGCGCCCGCTGCCGCATGTCGCCGACCGGAACGTCCTCGGCTGCGACGAGCGGCACCGTCTGGTAGACGCGTGCGCCCTCGCGCACCTCCAGCGCGGCGACGCGGTCGCCCCGCGCGACCGGCGCCTCGACCGGGCCGTCGTAGACGATGGCGATGCGGAATTCGTCGCGGCCCTCGCGCGGCAGCGTCACCGCCACCGGCGAGGCGCCGGCCACCGGCACCCGCGGCGCCACGCCGCCAAAGACCCGGACGGTGCCGATCGGTTCGTCGGCCCGGAAGAGGGTCACCCGGGTGAACTCGCCGAAGGCGGCGTCGAGCAGGTCCGTGACCTCGCTCTCGCGCTCGCGGGCTCGGGGAAAGCCGCTCGCCACCACGAGGACACGCCGCCCGTCGCGCACCTGGCTGATCGCCGCGGCGAAGCCGTCCGCCTCGTCGAAGGCGAGCATCAGCCCCTCGACGCCCGGCATGCTGTTGACGAGGTCGGTCTTGTTGCGCTGCAGGATCTTGTTCCACTCGAACTCCGGCAGCGCGTAGAGGGCGTAGCGCTGGGGATGGCGGGTGCGGATCCAGTCCACCAGCCGGGCGACGTCGGCGACCGTGGTGCGGGCGGCAGGGTCGGCATAGCCGGTGGGGTTGGCGAACCGGCTGCCGGCGAGGCCGACCTCGGCAGCGAGCGCGTTCATCCGCTCGGCGAAGGCCGCCTCGGAGCCGGACAGGCCCTCGGCGAGCGCGATCGCCGCGTCGTTGGCGTATTGCACCACCAGGCCGCGCAGCAGGTTCTCGACCGCGATCTCCGACTTCACCGGCGCGAACATGGTCGTCACCCGGGCCGGCGCGCCGCCCGTCCGCCAGGCGTGCTCGCTGACCCGGAACATCGTGTCGTCGCGGATCTCGCCCTTCTCGATCGCGTCGTAGACCACCGCGGCGGTCATCAGCTTGGCGAAGTTGCCGGGCGCGAAGGGACGGTCGACGGCCTTGGCGTAGAGCTGGGTGCCGGTGTCGGTCTCGACGATCAGCGCGCGCGGGGCGTCCGTCTCCACGGCCGATGCGCCCTCGGGCGCGAGCGCGACCGGCAGACAGGCGAGCGCCGCCAGCGCGAGGCCGCGCAGCCGCTCAGCGATGGAGGATCCTGGCACCTCTCGCTCCCGCCCGCTCGGCGGCGGCCACCGCCTCCTCCGGCGTCACTGCCAGCGAGGAGACGCGCACCCGCGAGAGGACCCGGCCCTCCACGGTCACCGCCTCGACGGCGACGCTGCCGATCCCGGCGAGGGCGGCGGCAAGTCGGAGGGCATTGTCGCCATCGGAGAAGACGCCCGCCTGCAGCACCGGGCCGGTGCCCGGCACGCCAAGGCGGACCTTCGCCTCGAGCCGGCTCGCAAGGTCGGAGAGCGGCAGGCCGGCGGCGACGCCGTCCACCGCGGCATAGGCGAATTCCACGCGCTCGGCGGCGTAGGAGCGGCGCATCGGCGGCTGCGGCGGCAGCAACATCGTCTCGAAGGCGGGACCGATCCCCTCTGCGACCGGCTGCGGGCCGACGGTGAAGGACGCCTCGGTGTAGCCGGAGGGCACCACGGGCGCCTGCAGCGACGCCAGCTGGACGCCTCCGGACCAGTAGTCCGCCGGGTCGGCCATCGCCACGGTGACGTAGCCCTCGCCGGCGAGGATCGGCCGCTGCGGCGGCAGGACGTCGCCCGGGATGCGAGGACCAGACGGAGCGGTTTCCGCCGTCGCCGGCGAGCCGGAGACCAGCCCCACCGCCGCGCTCGCCACGGAGATCGTGGCGTCGGCGGCAAGGCCCGGAAGCTGTTCGGCCGAGGCGATCATCGTCTCGGCAAGGCCCGGCCGCGGCTCGCCCGGGCCGCGGTAGGAGGCCATCAGGAAAGCCTCGTCGTCGCCGTGCACGGGCGCGGGCCCGACATACTCCACCTTCACCTTGGCGACGCCGGAGCGGCGCACGTCGAGCACGTCGGCGGTGCGCCGGGAGATGTCGATCAGGCGGCTGGAGTGGAACGGGCCGCGGTCGTTGACGCGCACCAGCACGCTGCGGCCGGTGTCGAGGGCGGTGACGCGGGCGTAGGACGGCAGCGGCATGGTCGGGTGGGCGGCCGTCAGGGCCTCCGAATCGAAGACCTCGCCGTTGGCCGTCTTGCGGCCGTGGAAGGCGTTGCCGTACCAGCTGGCGAGGCCGACCTTCTCGTAGTCGGGATCGAGGCGGGGGACATATTTCTTGCCGGCCACCACATAGGGCTTGCCGACCATCGGGCGGCCGCCGCCCTTGGGGACCTTCTCGCCCATGGCCACCACCCGCGGGCTCGGCTTCACGCCGAGCTTGGGGTCGACCTTGGCGGACTGCCCAACCTGGTCGGGACCGGAACTGCAGCCGGCGAGGAGCACGGCGACTGCGACGGTGGATGCGAAGACCGAGACGAGGCGCCTTTGCGGCTTCGTCGGGACGAGCGTGCGCGAAACCGGCCGCCGTTCGTTCATCTTGCGGGTCCCTGACCTGTCGACGTCCGCGGCCGGTTCCTGTCCGCCGCGCCTTCCGATTCGGGCGCGCGGCCAAGAAAAACCGCGCCGGACCCGACGGGCGGGTCGCAAGCACGGTATTCGGTCGTCGTTAACCCGCGGTGTACGGGCGGCGCGACGACGCTCCGGCCAACGTGTCGTGGTTGGCACGGCCCGGGAACCGGCGGCAGATCACCATCCGATCCGGGCTTCTCCTTCTAACCCGTCGTCACGACGCCAGTAAAGGGTGGTCGCGCCGGTCCGTTCCAGTTCGAAACAGTGCCGGACGCCGTCGTACCATTCCTGCCACTCCTGGCAGAGCCGGTCCTCGGCCACCCACCAGCGGCCCTGGTCCGTCGGCTTCATGAAGCGGCCGAGGCCGACCGCCTCGCCGGAGCCGTCGACCACGCCGTCGGGCGCGTAGTAGAGCGGAAATTCGCCGCCGAGGGGCGTCTTCAGGTAGATCCGCTTGCCGGGGAGCTCCTGCTTGATCTCCCGCCCGTCCATCGGCCCGATCTCCGCCGACGCCGATGTCGTCCCGGCCGCGAGCGCCGCCGCGAGCACGGAAGCCGTGAGTGTCCACCGCATGAGGCACCTCCCTTAAGTGACGGGCCGTCATCCGCGGCGCGTTCCTGCAAGGGCCCCTGCCCCCGCGCCCGCCGCCGCCGGCCCCATTCGCCCCTCTTACGCGGACCCGCGCGGATCGGTTCACACCACCCCCGCCCCCTCTTGCCATCCGCCTGCCGAGCGGACATCGTCTCGCCCGACGCGGATGGGTGGCCGAGCGGTTTAAGGCACCGGTCTTGAAAACCGGCGTGGGTGCAAGCCCACCGTGGGTTCGAATCCCACCCCATCCGCCAGCATGCGTGACATGCAACCCGCGACAGCCTGCGTTGCTGGTGGACGGATCAGTTTTGCCCTTGGCAAATCCGCCTTGGATGACGGTTCGTTCGTTCGTCCGGAATCCCGCCGGCGATCCCCTGCCCCGATCCATTCGCTGCGGAATCGTCCCTAGAAACCGTTGAAGTCGATCTGGTCTTCGCGCAACTCCCCGAACATGCTGCGGTGGCGGCTTTCGACCCGGGGCCAGAGACCGGCCAGTCCGGCGATGCGAATTCCGAACTCGCGGTCGATAACCGTTTCGAACTCGTCCTCGTGCACCAGGTGCTTCGTCACGCCGGCAGCGGTCTTGCGACGCAGCACGCGGCCCGTGAGACAGACGACGGAGGCGGCCTGCATTCTCTGGCAGATCAGGTTCTGGACGAAAATCGATCCGGGATCGCTCTGCAGGTCACGGCTTTTTTCCGCCAGCAGGACGGGATCGGCCGGCCGATCGGCGAAATCGAAACTCGCCGGGATCGCCAGCGCGTGGTTGAAGAAGCGCCAATAGGGCGGATCGACGGGCGCGAGCCGGAAGGCGAGCCCGTCCTGAACCTCTGTCGCCTCGGCCAGCGGGATCGTGGTCCTCAACCCGTCGCCAAGGCCGAGATCCGCGAGATAGGTCCTGTCCAGATCGACGAGAACGGCCGAGTGGTTGCCGAGACATCCGTCACCGTCGTTGCAGCGGCCGATGCCCGCAACCACCGGCCTGGCATCGAATCCAATGCACTCGAGCGCCCAGACGAGGAGCTGGTGGATCTCGTAGCACCAACCGCCGCGGCGGGCCGTTACGATCTTGTCGAACGTCGCTTCGAGATCAGGTCCAACCGGTCGGCCCAGCTGGATGTCGATGTTCTCGTAGGGCACCGAAAATGCGTGGCACCGGTGAATGCCGTCGAGGCACGCCCGCGTGGGCTCAACCGGTCCGTGGAACCCAATTCGGTCCAGATATGCGCGAAGGTCCAAGGTCGTCGTGCCCCGCGACGGGACGCGGGCTGGTCTGACAGCCTCCACGCCCGGCTGATGTTAACAGCATCGTTTCGCGTTGCAATCAGGTCCCACGGCGCCTGACATCACGGCCCAGGCCGCCGTCCGGCTCCCGCCGGCTCCCTGGCGCTGATTCCCAGCCGCAACGCCGCGCTCACGCTCCGAAGCGCGGCTCCGGCAGGCCGCGGATGCCGAGGCCCCGGACGGCGAAGACGCTGCCGCGCATCACTCCGTCGGCGGGGAAGCGCGGCAGCGGCGGCTTCGCCATCGAGGTCACGTAGAGAATGTCGAGGTTTGGGCCGCCGAACATCACGCTCGTGACCTTCTTGACGGGCATGTCGATCACCCGGTCGACAGTGCCGTCCGGGCGGTAGCGGATGATCTTCGAATCGTAGACCTGCGCGTTCCAGAGGCAGCCTTCGGCGTCCACCGTCGAGCCGTCGGCGGCGCCCCCGCGGGACGTGTCGAGGCGCACGAAGGTGCGGCGGTTCGAGGCCGAGCCGGTCTCGATGTCGTAGTCGTAGGCGTAGATCTCGCCCGACCAGCTGTCGGCGAAGTAGAAGATCCTGTCGTCCGGGCTCCAGCACGGGCCGTTGGAAACGATGATGTCGCTGTCGAGCCTGTGGACCGAAAAGTCGGGGTCGAGCCTGTAGAGCGCGCCGTTCGGCCCCTCCTCCATGGTGTCCATGGAGCCGGCGACGAAACGGCCGCGGCGGTCGACCTTTCCGTCGTTGATGCGGTTGTTCGGCTTGCCGGGCTCCGGGTCGTGGATGAGTGCGACCTCGCCGGTCCTGAAATCGAGCGCGTGGAAGCCGTTGGCCAGCGAGCAGATGGCCCCGTCGCCGTCCTTGCGGATGGCGATCGAGCCGATCTTCTCCGGCACGTCCCAGGACCGCACCTCGCCGCCGTCGGCGGTGCAGCGGAACACCCGCCCGTCGAAGCTGTCGATGAAATAGAGGCGCTGCTGCTCCACGTCCCAGAGCGGCCCCTCGCCGAGCGTCGTCTTGACGTCGATCACCACGTCGATCTGCATCTGCTCTCTCCCCTTTGTCCTGGTCTTCAGCCCGCGAAGCGTGCCTCCGGCAACCCCTTCACCCCCAGCCCGTGCACCGCGAACACCATCCCGGCCTCCCGCTCGGCATGGCGGCGCCCGCCATAGGGCCGCGCCATGGAGGTGACGAAGGCGATGTCGAGGTCGGGGCCGCCGAAGGAAACGCTCGTCGTGGAGAACACCGGAAGTCCGACCACGCGGTCCACGCAGCCCTCCGGGTCGAAGCGGACCAGGCGGCCGGCGTAGACCTCGACGCTCCAGACGCATCCCTCCGCGTCCACCGTCGCGCCGTCAGGATATCCGTGGAAGCCGTCGAAGGTCGCGAAGACGCGCCGGGAGGAGACGCCGCCCGTGGCGGTGTCGTAGTCGTAGGCGTAGATGGTCTTCCTGAAGCTGTCGGCGAAGTAGAGGATGCGGCCGTCCGGCGAGAAGCACGGCCCGTTGGAGCAGATGATTCCGGTGTCGAGCGTCCTCACGGAGAGGGCCGTGTCGAGACCGAACAGCCGGCCGACCGGCGCGCGCTCCTCGAAGTCCATCGAGCCGGCGACGAAGCGGCCCTGGCGGTCGGTCTTGCCGTCGTTGAGCCGCGCGGTGAGGTCCCCCGGCTGGAGCGGATCGACCAGCCGGGTCACCTCGCCCGTCTCGAAGTCGAGCGCATGGAATCCGGAGCGCAGCGCCAGCACCGCGCCGCCCCGCTCGCGGAGGGCGAAGGAGCCGACGGGCTCGGGCAGTGGCCAGGTCCGCCGGTCGCCGCCCGAAAGGTCTGCGCGGTGGAGGGCCGGGCCGTAGCTGTCGATCCAGTAGAGGCGCTCCTCCCCCGGATCCCAGAGCGGGCCTTCGCCGAGCCGCTCGGCCCGTTCGCTGAAGACTTCGATCCTGAGCATCTCCGCCTCCCTCAGAACGCGACCTGGTCGCCGCCCTTCAGCTGCAGGATCTCGCGGGCCTCGTCCGGCGTCGCCACCTCGAGGCCGAGCCCCTCGAGGATCTTCCGGGCAAGGCGGACCTGCTGGGCGTTCGATTCGGCGAGTTGCCCCGGCCCGGCCCACAGCGAGTCCTCGAGGCCGACTCGGATGTTGCCGCCCATGGCCGCGGCCATGGCGGCCACCGGGAGCTGGTTGCGGCCGGCCCCGAGCACGGACCAGCGGTAGTCGTCGCCGAACAACCGGTCGGCGGTGCGGCGCATGTGCGCGACGTCCTCCGGGTGGGCGCCGATGCCGCCGAGGATGCCGAACACCGACTGGACGAACAGCGGCGGCCTGACCAGGCCACGCTCCAGGAAGTGGGCGAGGTTGTAGAGGTGCGAGATGTCGTAGCACTCGAACTCGAAGCGGGTCCCCGCGTCGCCGAGCGTGCGCAGCACATACTCGATGTCCTGGAAGCTGTTGCGGAAGACGAGGTCGCGGCTGCCCTCCAGGTGCTGGCGCTCCCATTCGTGCTTGAAGGTCTTGAACCGATCCAGCATCGGGAACAGCCCGAAGTTCATCGACCCCATGTTCAGCGACGCCACCTCCGGCTTGAAGGTCGCGGCCGGCGCCACCCGCTCCTCGACCCGCATCCACGGCGCGCCCCCCGTGGTGAGATTGACCACGCAGTTCGACCGCTGCTTGAGGACCTTGAGGAACGGCTCGAAGGCCTCCGGCGTCTGGTCGGGCCTGCCCGTCTGCGGATCGCGCGCGTGGAGATGGACGATCGCGGCCCCCGCCTCGGCGGCGCCGATCGCCGCATCCGCGATCTCGGCGGCGGTCACCGGCAGGGCGGGAGACATCGAGGGGGTGTGGATGGCGCCCGTGACGGCGCAGGTGATGATAACCTTTTTCTGGGCCATTCGGTCCTCCTACTCCCCGAGGTCCTTCGCCGCGCGGCGCTTGTGGGCGGCGAGCGCGATCAGGCGGCGGTCGCGCCACTTGTGGCGGTCGGCCAGGCGGTCGGCCGGCAGGCGCCGGCGCCGCTCCGCCTCGATCTGCTCCATCACAGGCCCGGCCCAGTCGACGCGGCGCTGCATCGACGGGAACAGCCGCTCGTAGATCCCCTGGTAGCGCTCGGCATAGTCGCGCACCCCGCCGGGAGCATTGAGGTCGATGGTCTCGAACGGCCCCATGAAGGACCAGCGCAGGGCGAGGCCCTCGCGGATGCCGACGTCGACGTCCTCGACGCTGGCGTAGCCGTCGGCGACGAGGCGGAAGGCCTCCTCCAGCAGCGCGCCCTGCATCCGGTTCATGACGAAGCCGTCGAGTTCCTTCTTCATCACGATCGGCGCCATGCCGCAGCCGCGGATCAGCGCGGCGGTGCGCTCGACGACTGCCGGGTCCGTCCAGGGCGCCGGCACCACCTCGGCGGCGCGGACCAGATACGGCGGGTTGATCGGATGGACGACGAGGCAGCGGCGGCGGCCGGGCACCGCCTCGCTGAACTTCGACGGCAGGATGGCCGAGGTCGAACTGGCGAGGACGGCATCGGGCTCGGCCGCGGCGTCGAGGCGCGCGAACACACCGCGCTTCACCTCGAGGTTTTCCGGCGTGCTCTCCTGGACGTGGAGGGCACCCGCGAGCGCCGCCTCCAGGCCGTCGGCGACCCGGATGCGCTCCAGCACCGTGGCGGCCGCCTGGCCCGAGAGGAGATCGGCCTCGGCGAGCGCCGGCAGCATTTCGGCCGCGAAGCCGCGGGCGGCCTCCGCCGTCTCGCGCCGCTCGTCGAAGACCCGGACCTCATGGCCGGCGGAGGCGAAGACGATGGCCCAGGCGCGGCCGACGAGGCCGCCGCCGACGCAGGCGATGGGAAACCTGTCCGCCATCTCAAAGCGTCTCCACGTTGCCGTCGACGCCGAAGGACTGGCCCGAAAGGTTCGCCCCCATGTCCGACAGGAGGAAGGTCACCATCGCCGCGATGTCCGCCGGCGGGATCATGCGGCGGAGCGAGACGTGCTGCAGGTAGCGGGCCCGCATCTCCTCGTGGTCGACGCCGACCTGCTTCGCCCGCGCGGCGATCACGGCTTCCATCCGCGGGCCCTCCACGATGCCCGGCAGGATGGCGTTGACGCGGATGTTGGAGGGGCCGAGTTCCTTGGCCAGGCTCTGGGTGAAGCCGATGACGCCGAATTTCGCCGCGGAGTACGGGCTGCGGAAGGCGTAGCCGTGCCGGCCGGCGGCCGACGACATGTTGACGATCGCCCCGCCGCCGGCGGCCTTCAGCAACGGAACGGCGAAATGGGCGCAGATGAACTGGCCGGTGAGGTCGACCTCGATGCAGCGCCGCCAGTCGGCGACGGAGATCTCCTCCACCCCGCCGGTCGGCCCGGCGATGCCGGCGTTGTTCACCAGCGCGTCGAGGCCGCCCAAGTCGCGGGCGATCGCCGCGAAGATCGCCTCCATCGCCGCCTCGTCGCCGACGTCCGCACGCGTCGCGGCGTGGTCCGGATGGGCCCGGGCGAAATCGGCGATCGCCTGCTCCGAGACGTCGCTGACGTGGACCCGGGCGCCATGGGCGATCAGCATGTCGGCGATCGCCCGGCCGATCCCGGCCGCAGCGCCCGAGATGAACACCCTGAGACCCGGCCGGACGCCACCGATCAACCCCGCGGACACAGCCATCTCACCTCTCCCTTCACTGGTTCTTCTCGCGGAGCGCGACCACCGCCCCGAGCACCACGAGGCCGAACAGAATCGCCCGAGTGGCGTAGGGCAGCGTGGTGCCGGCGAGCAGCGTCTGCAACGCCGTCAGCAACAGGACGCCGCCCACCATGCCGACATAGGTTCCGCGCCCGCCGGTGATCAGCGTGCCGCCGACGACCACGACGGCGATCGACGGCAGGAGGTATTCGTCGCCCATGCCGAGGCTGGCCTGCCCGGAGAAGCCGGTCAGCAGGGACCCGACCAGCGCCGCGCAAAGGCCCGAGAGCATGTAGACGGCGATCAGCGTGCGCTCGACGTTGATGCCGGACAGCGCCGCCACCCGCTCGCCGTTGCCGATCCCGTAGACCCTCCGCCCGAAGGGCGTTCGCGACAGAAGGACCACGGACAGGATCATGAACGCGATGACGAGGAACACGACGGGGGTGACCCCGAGGGTCTTCGCGGTCATGAACCAGCGCATCAGCGGCGCCGAGTAACCCGCCGGCGTTCCTTGCGAATAGAGCAGCGCCGCGCCCTGCAGGATGCCGTTCATGGCGAGCGTCATCACGATCGGCGACAGCCCGAGCAGCGCGATCCCGACGCCGTTGACGAGGCCGATCAGCGCGCCGACCGCGAGGACCAGCGGCAGGGCATAGAGGAGCGGCCCGTCCTGGCCGTTGACCATTCCGGTGAGGAGGATGCCGCAGAGGCCGATCGTCCAGGGCACCGAGAGGTCCAGGCCCCCGGTGAGGATCACGGTCCCCTGCCCGAGCGCCAGGATCAGCAGGAAGGACGACAGCACCAGCAGCGAGTTGTAGTAGGTCCAGTTCAGGATCGCGTGGCCGGTCACGAACTGTGTGACGACGACCACGGCGAGGAAGCAGAGATAGGCGGGCAGCGCGTAGCGGATCGCCTCGGCGTGGCGGACGTGGAACGGCGGCAGGGACGCCGGCGCCGCGGGCCCGGCCGCCGGCAGGCGCAGGCGATCGACGCTGCGCTCCCCCTGCCCCGGCAGCCTTCCGGCCCGCCAGGCCGCCACCCGGCGGATCCAGGAGCGGATGGAGCGCGCGAGCTTGGAATGCCGCCCGATGGCGCCCGCCAGCACGGCGAGGATGAGGATCGCCCCCTCGGCGACGGTCGAGTAGTAGGCCGAGACGTTCAGGACGAGGAGGATGTTGACGACGATCATCAGGATGTAGGCGCCGATCATGGAGCCCACGACGCCGCCCCGGCCGCCGCCGAGCACCGTCCCGCCGACGACGACGGCGGCGAAGATCGACAGCAGCATCGGGTTGCCGACCAGCGGATCGCCCGCGCCGGTCTGGGCCGATATGAAGACGCCCGCGAAGCCGTAGCAGGCGCCGGCCAGGACGTAGACGGCGAACTGGACCCAGACGATCCTGATGCCCTGCGCCCGTGCCGCCTCCATGTCGGACCCGATCGCGTAGATGGCGGTGCCGAACCGCGTGTTCTTCAGCCACAGCCAGAGCAGGATCAGGATCCCGATCACCACCAGGGACATCGGCAGAACTTCGGGGATCGCGTCCTGCGTCAGCGCGTTCGACAGCGAGAAGGGCACCATGCCGCCCGGCTTGTCGAGGATGAACAGGGTGATCCCCTGGACGATGAACATCGTCGACAGGGTCACCACGATCGGCTGCAGCCTCAGGACCGCGATGAAGAAGCCGTTGAAGGCGCCGGTGAGGCAGCCGACGCCGACGCCCGCCAGGATGCCGAGCGGGACCGCCCACGGGCCGTCCTGGACCTGGGTCGACAGCACCACGTTGACCAGCGAGACGACGGCGCCCGCCGAGAGGTCGAAGCCGCCCGTGAGGATGACGAGCGTCTGCCCGGCGGCGGCGATGGCGAGGGTGGCGCCACCCGAGGAGAGGAAGCTCACCTCGAAGTAGCTCATCGGGCCGGCACTCATGACGTCGTTGAGCAGCAGCAGCGACGCCAGCACCGCGACGGCGACGAGAAGGCCGCGATAGGTGCCGATGCGCAGGCGCCACCCTCCGAGCGGCCGGGCCGCCTGGCTGAGACCCTCCTCTTGCAGCGTCGTCGTCATCGGGTGGCCTCATGGATCTCGGCGCCGCCGAGGGCGGCCTCGACGATGGCGGATTCCGTCTGGCCGGCGCCGCTGACCTCGCGCACGACGCGGCCCTTGTAGAGGACCAGCACCCGGTCGGCGAGGTGGACGAGTTCGGGGATCTCCGTCGAGTAGAAGAGCACCGAGCCGCCCGCGTCCGCGAACTTCCGCATCAGGATGTAGAGCTCGTGCTTGGTGCCGACGTCGATGCCGCGGGTGGGATCGTAGAGGAGCAGGACCCGGCTCTCGGCCAGCAGCCACTTGGCGATCGCGATCTTCTGCTGGTTGCCGCCGGAGAAGGCGCCGGCCCGCGTCCACAGCGCCCGCTCGGCGACGTCGACGCGCCGGAAGGCCTCGAGCACCGCCTTCGTCTCGGCCCCGGTGTCGATCAGGCCGAAGCGGGTGAAGCGGTCGATGACCGGGATCGAGGCGTTGGTGCGGCCGGGAAGCTTCAGGAACAGCGCCTCGGTCTTGCGGTCCTCCGGCACCAGGCTGATGCCGATGCGGGCATTCACCGCGTCGGCCGGCGAGGCGATGGTGACCGGCTTGCCGTCGACGATGATGTCGCCCGCGGTGAGTTCCGCGCCGCCGAAGCAGGAGAGGAACAGGTCGAGCTGTCCCATGCCCTGCAACCCGGCAATCCCGAGGATCTCGCCGCGATGCAGCGCCAGCGACACGCCGTTCAGCCTGCCCTCGACCTCCAGCCCCTCCACGCGCAGCACCTCCGGCCCCGGCCTTGCGACGGCCGGCCGGTCCGGAAAGGCCTGCCCGATCGAGCGGCCGACGATCATCCGGATCACGTCGTCGTCGCTGAAGTCGTCGACCCGCCCGGTGGCGATGTGGCGCCCGTTCCGGAGCACGGTGAGCGTCTCGCAGAAGTCGCGGACCTCCCTCAGCCGGTGCGAGATGAACAGCACCGTGGTGCCGCGGCCCTTTTCCGCCTCGATCAGGTCGCCGAGCCAGTCGACGTCGCGGCCGGAGAGCGTCGAGGTCGGCTCGTCGAGGAGCAGGATCCGCGGCCTGCGGTAGAGGGCGCGGGCGATCTCGATCTTCTGCTTCGCCGCGAGGTCGAGGTCGCGGACCTCGTCGGAGAGGTCGATGTCGGTGAGTCCGAGCGAGGCGAAGTGCGCCGCCACGGACCTGGCCGCCGCGCGCCGGCGGACGAGACCGAGGGGCCCCGCCGGCGCATAGGGCATCAGCATGGCGTCGAGCACCGTCAGGTCGCGGACGAGGGTCATCTCCTGGAAGGCGGTCTGGATCCCCAGCCGATGCGCGACGCGCGGGCTGGTGATGGCGACGTCCTCGCCGAACACGCGGAAGCCGCCGGCATCCGGCGCCATGAGGCCGCTGAGGAGCCGCACCAGCGTGCTCTTCCCGGCGCCGTTCTCGCCGAGCAGCGCGTGCACGCCGCCGAGTTCGACGTCGAAGGACACGTCGTCGACCGCGACCGTGGCGCCGAACGCCTTGCGCACGCCGCGCACGGAGATGGCGTTGGCCTCGGCGGGGGCGCCGCCGCGGATGTCAGGGGTCTTGTTCATCGGGGTCCGCCGCCGGAAAACCATCCGGAGAGCCGCCGGGGGCGGCTCTCCTCGATGATCCGGGCCGCCGAGGGGCGGCCCGGTGTCGTGCGGTCAGTTCTCGGGCTGTCCGATCAGGGCCGCCTGGAAACCGACCTCCGGGGTCTCCTCGGAGAAGATCGAGGCGAACCAGCCCGGGTTCGGCACCAGCGACGGCGGGAAGGCGTTGCAGCCGGCCGCCATCTCGTCCCACGACCCGGTCTCGCAGTACTTCACGGTCTCGTTGGTGACGATCGGCAGCGGCAGCACGATCTTCTTCGGCACCTCCTGCCCTTCCAGAGCCTCAACCGCCCTCTTCAGCGCCAGCGCGCCGGAATAGGGCGGCGAGGCGTAGGAGATCCGGGGCGCGCCGAGCGGGCAGTAGGGGCATTCGCCGCCCTCGACCTCGGTTCCGACCGGCAGCATCTGGATGCGGCCGCCGTTGGCGCCTTCGCCGGCGCAGGGGATCAGCTGGTCCGCGGTCTTGCCCGCCTCGAGCTGCATCGCGTTGGCGGTGTAGCAGCCGACCTGCATCCACAGCCCGTCGATGTCGTCCCAGCTGCGGGTGGCGAGGATTTTGGAGAGCTCCGTGCGGGTGACCGCCTGGCTCCACATGCCCACGGCCTCGGCGATGATGTTGATGTCGGGGTGCTGGTCGAAGACCTCCTTGGCGGCCTGGGTCCGCAGCGTGTCCACCGACGTGCCGGGGACGCCGGTCAGGACGACGATGTCACCCTTGCCGTCGAGTTGCTCGACGAGCCACTCGGCGGTGACCCGGCCGGCCTCCTCCTGGTCGATCGAGATGTTGTAGGCGCAGGGCTCGGTGATCTCGGCGTCGTAGGCGAACACCAGCACGCCCTTGTCGCAGGCGTTCTTCACCACGCTGTTGAGCGCGGTCGGCGAGATCGGGAACACCACGATCGCGTCGGCGCCAGCCTGGACCATCGCGTTGATCTGCTGGATCTGCCGCTGGGCGTTCGGCCCGGCCACCTGGACCTGCAGGTCGACCTTGTCGGCCATGCTGTTGTGAGCCGCCATGGCCTTCAGCATGTTGGCGGCCTCAGCCTGCCAGTCATTGCCGATGTAGCTCATCGACAAAAATATCTTGTGCTTCTCCTGCGCCTCGGCCGTATCCGGCGTCGCAAGGCCTGCGGAAAAACCTAGGGCAGACAGGAAAGTTGCTGCCACAAGCCGCTTGACTACGGTCATTATATTCCTCCCATGCTTGACCACCCGCGCGGGGCGGTCGACTGGTCATGTTCTGGTCGAGGCAATCGCACCGTTGTACGCGAACGACTTGATGTTCACATGGTTTTGATCAAAGATCAATGCGAAATGCCGATCCGGCGGCCGGCCCCGCCGCCGACCCGGTCCCGCCGAGGGAGTCCCTCCGTGTCCCTGTTCGAAGCAAGCAAGTCACCCGGTGCGGCCTCGATCCGCTCGCGCCCGGCGCCCAGGGAGACGCTGCAGGACTACGTCTACCGCCAGGTCAGGGAGTTGATCCTCAACGGCGAGATCGAGCCCGGGCAGACGATCACCATGCAGGCGCTCGCCACCGCCTTTTCGGTGAGCCACATGCCCGTCCGAGAGGCGCTGCACCGGCTCACTGCCGAGCGGGCCCTTGCGGTGGTGGCGGGCCGCTCGATCGGCATACCGCCGCTGTCGATCGATCGGCTCGAGGACCTCCGCAGGGTCCGAAAGGAGGTGGAGGGGCTCGCCGCCGCATGGGCGGCCGGTCGGGTCGGCCCGCAGACCCTCGACGAGCTGGATCATGTCCACCAGGTGCTCGACACGGCCGTCGCGACGAACGATGTCCGGGCCTATCTCCGCGCCAACCGCGAGCTTCACTTCACGGTCTATCGCGCGGCCGGCTCGCCGACCCTGACGGCCGTCATCGAACCGCTCTGGCTGCAGATCAGCCCCTACTTCAACCTTCTCCACGCCTCCGGCAACTATGTGGAGGCGAACCGCTGCCACCGGGAACTGATCGGTGCCCTCGGGCGCGGTGACGGCGAGGCGGCGCGTCTGGCGATCGTGTCCGACATCGAGGCCTCGACCCTGGCGCTCCGCCCGCTGCTGGCCGCTGCCGCTTAGGTCGAGCCCATCCGGGCGCCATGCGCCGCCCGCGAGCACGCTGCGCGTCGCCTGGCCACCTCGACGGACACGGGCCGTTGCTGCCCGGCGGGCGTTTCGACCCCCCGGTCCACGCCCACCGCCAGCCAATCCTTCCAGCGGCGCCCCGCCCTCACCCCGCCCGCTCCTTCGGCGCCCTCGCGGGCTTGGCCAGGCGGCGCACGTCCGGGGAGAGAGGCACCTCGCCGCGGGTGACGAAGGACTCGTGGTTCCGCTCGATGCTGCCGAGGTCGTAGAGGTAGTTCACCATCACCCCGGCCGATTGCCCGAGCCCGCGCGGCGAGACGTCGGCGCGGGCATGGACGCGGTGCAGGCGGGCGCCGTTGCCGAGGTGAAAGCGGGCGACGGGGTCGACCGGGCGACCCCCGGCGGTCTTGGCGCGGGCGATGTAGGTCGCCGCGAGGCGGCGGAGGAGCTCGTGCGCCTCCTCGGGCGTCGCCTCGGAGCCGAGCGGCCCGGCCTCTTCCGCCCGGCGGAGCGCCGCCTTCTCCTCGTCGGCGAGAAACGGCGAGTTCTCCGCCTCCAGTTCGCTCCGCAGCCAGGCAAGGAAGCCCGGCACCGGCGACAGGGTGAGATAGGTCCGCACCTGCGGCAGGTCGCGCGAGAGCTCCTCCACCACCTGCTTGATCAGGAAGCTGCCGAAGCTGACGCCGGCAAGGCCCTTCTGGCAATTGGAGATCGAGTAGAAGACGGCCGTGTCCGCCTCGGCGGCCGGGATCGGCGTGCGGGCCGGGTCGAGGATCGCCTGGATCGAGTCCGGCGGTGCGGAGGTGAGCGCCACCTCGACGAAGATCAGCGGCTCGTCCACCAGCGCCGGATGGAAGAACGCGTAGAGCCGCCGGTCGGGCGGCTCCAGCCGGTGGCGCAGGTCCTCGAAGCTGTCGATGCGATGCACCGCCTCGTAGCGAATGATCTTCTCGAGGACGAGCGCCGGGCTGGACCAGTCGATCCGCCGCAGCACCAGGAAGCCCCGGTTGAACCAGGCATCGAACAGGCGGCGGAAGTCGGCATCGACGTCGGCGAGCGCCGGCCGCTCCTTCATGTGGGCCAGCACGTCCTCGCGCATGCGCACCAGCGCGACGGTCCCGCCCGACGCGCGGTTGAGCCTGCGGATCAGATCCTGCCGGCGGGGCTCGGCGGCCAGGTGCAGGGCGAGGCCCGTGCGCGGCCCGGGGTCGGCCTGAAAGGCCTCCACGGCGGCCCGGACCTTCCCCTCGTCCGGCCCGAACCGCGACGCCAGCGCCTCGAGGAAGGCGACCCGGCGCTCCGGCGTGGCGCCGGCGTAGAGCTGCAGCAGCCCGCCGGCCCGGGCGACCCCGGTCGCCTCGCCGACGTTGGACATGAGGTCCTCGGCAAGCAGGGCGAGATCGGCCCCGTTTGCAGCATCCGCCTGCCGCCCCATCAGGGCGCGGCCGCGCTCGGTGATCTGCTGCACCATCTCGGTGAAGAACGACATCGTCGTCGCCATCGGCGTCCCCCAGTCAGAGTGCGGCGGGCCGAGCCCCGGGGCCAGCGGCATCCCCGGTCCGCCCGGGAGGGCGACACGCGAAGACTCCCGAAGCAGTGGACATCGGACCGCGGCCGATCAAGATGGCCGAAAGTGGGTGCGCCGGATCATCGCAGGTCCCCGGCCGCGAAGCCCGGCCGGTCAGGCGCGGTCGGCGAGGCGCTCCCGCAGGAAGCCCGCGAGTTCGCGGAGCTGCCCGAAGCCGAGCACCCCGACGACGGCGGCGAAGACGACGTAGAAGGCGATCCCCAGCGCCGTCCCGGAGAGCAGCGGATGGGCCAGCGCCTCCGGCAACTCCGGGCGGAGCATCGCGACCGCGAAGTAGCCGGCGGCGCAGCCCGCCACGGCCGGCAGCAGGCGGGAGACCAGCGACGACGCGCCGACCTCGAGGTCGCGCATGACGAAGGCGAAGGCAAAGGGGGTCCCGCTGAGGGAGCCGATGACGAACATCAGCACGTAGCCCGAGATCTGCTCCGACGGCACGAACGCGAAGGCGACGATGCCGGCGCACCTGATGGCCGCCTCGATGCCGAGCAGGCCCGATCGACCTCGCGCGGCCAGGAACGGCTCGTTGACGAAACCGATGGACTGCACGGCTCCGAGCAGCAGCAATGGGCGCGCCACGTCTTCGAGGCCGGTCCATTTCGCCCCGAACAGCACGTCGGCGATCTCGGGTATGACAGCCGCGCAGCAGACGAACAGAGGGGCCGGCAGGACGGCCGCCAGCGTGAGCGCCCGATGGTAGAGTCGCGAGAGGCGAGCCCGGTCCTGGGCGACCTTCGACAACACGGTCAGGGAGACCTTGTAGAGCGCCCCCAGCAGGAGTTGCGTCATCACCTGGTGCAGCTTGGCCCCGGCGACGTAGAGCCCGTAGACCGCGAAGCCGAATCGCGCGAGCAGCATGACCTCGAAGAAGCGGGTCGAGCCGAAGTTCATCAGCCGCATGGCCGCCACCGGTGCGCCGAAGCTCAGCATCTCCAGGGCGGCGCGCGGCCGGATCTCGAGGCTCGGGCGCCAGACCGGCCGCCACCACAGCCAGAGCATTCCGACCACCGAGGCGACATAGGCCTGGACGACCAGGCTCCAGACGCCGAAGCCGAGCACCGCGCAGGTGACGGCGACGGCCCCGGCGACGAGGTTGGCGATGAGGACCCGCAGCGCCAGCTGGCGGAACCGGAACGCCCGCTGGTAGTGAGCGTCCTGGTAGTCGGCCATGGTGACGATCGGCGCGACCAGGCTGATGGCCACGGCCACCGGCGCCAGGCCCGCGACGTCCAGCCACCCCTCGATCCGGTCCGCGTTGAACGCGGCGAGACCCCCGAGCAGCAGCGAGGCGCCCATCGCGCCGAAGAACGGCAGGTTGCCGTCCTGGCGCTGGTAGTTCGGCCGCTGGACGACCGCGTCGTTGAGCCCGAAACCGGCGATCAGCGTCACCAGCGTCAGGATGATCGAGGCGGCGCCGACCAGGCCGAACTCGGCGGGGGACAGGAACCGGGCAAGGACGACGAACAGCAGGAAGGCGACCGCGCGCCCGCCCCAGCTCTGGACGATCGACCACGCCACCCCGGTGAGGGCCAGGCGGGCGAAACCGGGCTGTTCGACCGTCACGATGCTCGTCTCCGGCTGTCGGGCGCAAGGCGCGCCGACCCGCATTCACTCGTTCCTCGCCGCGCCGGCGAAACCGCCGTGCGCGCCCAGGGCCCCAAGCGATGGCGGGCCTGACGCACCCGGACGCAGGATACCGCATCGATCATGACCGGCGCTTCCACGTCAACAGCCCGCGGCTGCTCGCCGCCCCGACAGGTCGGCAGGCGGCGCCGCGGGACGGCAGGCGTTTCCCCGCTCGACCGCCCCGGATGCCCGTTCCGGGCCGCGACCGAAAACATGCGATCCCTTGACAGAACAGACGGCTGCGCGCCGAAATGGCGCATCGCACCGGGCGCATCGGCGGCTGCTGGTGAACCGAGGCCGAACCCGGGTCGAAAGCCAACCACACGGGGGAAGTTCAGGATGTCACACCAGTCCACGGCCGATCTTCCGGCCCGCGAGCGAATTCTCGCCTATGTCGCGGAGCGGCGCGCCTGGTTCCTCGTCCTCGGGGTCGTCCTCCTCCTCCTGGGCGTGGCGGCGGTGGTGTTCCCCATCCTGATGACGGTCGCGGTGAAGACGCTCCTCGGCTGGCTCTTCATGATCGGCGGGCTCGTCCAGGTCCTGCACGCCTTCTCGACGCAGAAATGGAGCGGATTCGCCTTCGACGTGCTCCTCGGCGCGCTCTATCTCGCCGCCGGCGCCTATCTCGCCTTCGTGCCGATGGCGGGGGTGGTCACGCTGACGCTGTTCCTGGCCCTCATGTTCATCGTCCAGGGCGTGCTGGAGGCGATCATGGCCCTGCGCATCCGTCCGACGAAGGGATGGGTCTGGATCATGGTGTCCGGCCTCGTCGCCCTCGCGGTCGGCGTGCTGATCTTCGTGCAATTGCCCAGTTCAGCCGCCTGGGCGATCGGGCTTCTCGCCGGGATCAACCTGATCTCGTCCGGCTGGGCCTACCTGTTCCTCGCCATGGAGGCGGGGCGACGCTGACGGCGCCGGCCGGCGGGGCGCGGATCCCCTGCCCGTTGGCATCGCCGCCACCGCTCGACCGCGGACGAAGGGGGCCCGGACACGCGGCCCGGGCCGGTCGAGCGAGCGGACGAGACCTCATCCCTGGCGCGGGGATCAGCCCTTCAGGATGGACCGGCCGGCGTAGGACGCCTGCGGCCCGAGTTCCTCCTCGATGCGGATCAACTGGTTGTACTTGGCGATCCGGTCCGAACGGGCGAGCGAGCCGGTCTTGATCTGCCCGCAATTGGTGGCGACCGCGAGGTCGGCGATGGTCGAGTCCTCGGTCTCGCCGGAGCGGTGCGACATCACCGCGGTGTAGGCCGCCTTGTGGGCGGTCTCGACCGCGTCCAGCGTCTCCGACAGCGAGCCGATCTGGTTGACCTTGACCAGGATCGAGTTCGCCGTGCCGGCGGCGATGCCCTTGCGCAGCCGGATGGTGTTGGTGACGAAGAGGTCGTCGCCGACGAGCTGGCAGCGCGCGCCGATGCGGTCGGTCAGCAGCTTCCAGCCGTCCCAGTCGTCCTCGGACATGCCGTCCTCGATGGAGATGATCGGGTAGCGGTCGACCAGCGAGGCGAGGTAGTCCACCTGCTCGCCGATGTCGCGGGTCCGGCCCTCGCCCTCGTAGACGTAGCGGCCGTCCTTGAAGAACTCGGTGGCGGCGCAGTCGAGGCCGAGAAACACGTCCTCGCCCGGCCGGTAGCCGGCCTTCTCGATGGAGCCGACGACGAAGTCGAGCGCGTCGGTGGCCGAGGCGAGGTTCGGGGCGAAGCCGCCCTCGTCGCCGACGTTGGTGTTGTGGCCGGCGGCCTTCAGCCCCTTCTTCAGGGTGTGGAAGATCTCCGAGCCGATCCGGACCGCGTCGGCGATGCTCTCGGCGCCGACCGGCATGATCATGAACTCCTGGAAGTCGATCGGGTTGTCCGCATGGGCGCCGCCGTTGATGATGTTCATCATCGGCACCGGGAGGACCCGGGCGTTCGGCCCGCCCAGGTAGCGGTAGAGCGGCAGGCCCGAGGTGTCCGCCGCCGCCTTGGCGACCGCGAGCGAGACGCCGAGGATGGCGTTGGCGCCGAGGCGGCCCTTGTTGGGCGTGCCGTCCAGCTCGATCATGGTGCGGTCGATGTGGAGCTGGTCCTCCGCCTCCATGCCGCCGATCGCGCCGAAGATCTCGTCGTTGACCGCCTGCACCGCCCGGGTGACGCCCTTGCCGAGGTAGCGATCCCCGCCGTCGCGCAGTTCCACCGCCTCGTGGGCTCCGGTCGAGGCGCCGGAGGGGACCGCGGCGCGGCCCATCGAGCCGTCCTCCAGGATGACGTCGACCTCGACGGTCGGATTGCCGCGGCTGTCGAAGATCTGACGGCCGACGATGTCGATGATGGCGGTCATGGACGCTCCATGGGCGGGGGTGCGAGGCTTTCGGGCGTCTCTATAGCCAATCGTCGCAGCGGTTGAAAGGCCGCCCGGCGCATGGCTGGGCGACGGGGTCGTCGAGACCGCGGCCACCGCCCGGGTCGGATCGCCACGCCGCCGTGTTTTCACCCGGGGCACGCCCCGGCCCAGCTATTCTCGCGCTTGCATTTTTCCCGGAGTCCTGAGAGTTTCCGGACGCTGCCATTCCATCCGTCGAGACCATCGGAGGACCGCGGGGTCGGCCGGCGCGAGTTCGCCACCGGCTCCCTGCGTGCGGGGTGGTGGGCGACTTGCGGCGCGGCGCGCTAGGCCCGGTCTGGAGGACCGAAATGAAGAAAGCTGGCCGTCTGATTGCCGTGATTTCACTCCTGTCCGCCGTCGGGCTTTCCGCCTGCGCGGGCCGGGTGAACGGCGTGCTGGTGCCGACCCTGGTTTCGGAGCCCGGCGCCTCCAATGTCTCGATGTTCGTCGCCACGACCCGGCAGCCATCCGACCCGGCCGACGGGCTCCTCTTCACCGGCGAGCGTGGCCCCAGCATCCATTTCGCGGAGATCGGCGTCTCCATCCCGCCAAACCACCAGCCCGGGCAGATCGAGTGGCCGGCGCGCATGCCCGCCAACCCGGCGACGGAGTTCGTCACCACCGACGTGCGGATCGTCGACCGGACCGAAGCGCGCAAAGACTTCAGGCGGCGCATTGCGGAGTCCGCCTCGCGGAACGTGCTCGTCTTCGTCCACGGCTACAACAACACCTTCGGCGACGCCGTCTACCGGGGCGCCCAGATCGTCCATGACAGCGGCGCCGACGTGGTGCCGGTCCTGTTCACCTGGCCCTCGCGGGCGAGCACCTTCGCCTACCCCTACGATCGCGAGAGCGCCAATTTCTCGCGGGACGCGCTGGAAGAGTTGCTGTTCGCCCTCGCCGCGGATCCGGGCGTCGCCGAGGTCTCGGTGCTCGCCCACTCGATGGGCAACTGGGTGACCATGGAGGCGCTGCGGCAGATGGCCATCCGGAGGGGCTCGATCCCCTCCAAGATCAGCAACGTGATGCTGGCCGCGCCGGACGTCGACATCGACGTGGCGCGGACGCAGATGCGCAGCATGGGGACGAACCCGCCGCGGTTCACGCTGTTCGTCTCGCAGAACGACCGGGCGCTGGCCGCCTCCCGCCTGTTCTGGGGCAGTTCGGCCCGCCTCGGCTCCATCGACGCCAACGAGGAGCCCTTCCGCACGGCCCTGAGCGAGGCCGGGATCACCGTGGTCGACCTGACGGCGACGGAGGCGTCCGATCCGCTGAACCATGCCACCTTCGCCCAGTCGCCGGAGGTGGTCCGGCTGATCGGCGCCCGCCTCGCCACCGGCCAGGAGATCGGCAGTTCGGCGAAGGACAGCCTCGCCGGCTCGCTCACCAACGTCGTGGCCTCCTCGGCCGCCGCCGCGGGCACGGCGGCGGGACTGCTGATCACCGCCCCCATCGCCGTCATCGACCCCTCGTCGCGGGAGTATGTCGGGGAGAAGTCCGGCGACATCCTGTTCCCGATCCTGAAGCCGGCCGGGGCGCCGCCGCCCACGGACGTGGGCTCCGTCGAGATTCCGCAATAGGGCGGCGGCGGCCGGGTCCGGCCGCCCGAGCGGGCCGTCACGGTCGCGGTAGCGCGCGAAGTTCCTCGGCCATCGCCTCGAGCCTCCCGTCGCCCGGATTGGCGGCGAGGCCTTCGTCGACCAGCGCCGCGGCCCCTGCGGCGTCGCCGGTGGCGGCGGCGATGCGGGCCGCCATCACCCAGGCATCGACCAGTTGCGGGTCGAGGTCGGCGGCCTCGCGGAAGGCGCCGCCGGCCATGCTCCAGTTCCGCATCGAGAGCGCGATGCCGCCGAGCTGGAGGTGGGTCTCGGGAAAGTCCAGCCGGGTCGCCATCGAGCCCTGCCACTCCCGCATCGCCGAGGCGAGCAACTGGGCCTCGGCGGTGCCGCGCGCCGGCGCCGCGTCGAGCAGCGACCGCGCCGCGGCGATGCGCACGGTCCGCCGGTCGTCGGTGAGCGCGGGCATCAGCCGTTCGAGGCGGGCCTCCCCCGGCATGCCGCGCATCGCGCCGGCCGCGGCGGCGCGGACCAGCGGGTCGGGGTCCGCAAGGAGACGCGCCGCGCGGTCCGCTACCGCCGGGTCGGCGGTCGGAGCGAGCAGCGACAGCGCGGTCGCGCGGACGATCCCGGCCCCGTCACCCTCGGCGACGGCGAAGAGCGCCTCCATCTCGCTGCGAGGGTCGCTCCTTGCGGCCGCGAAGACGCTGGCGAAATGCGGCCCGCGATGGGCGGACTGCGGAAAGCGCCGGGCGATCTCCGCCGCGGCCCAGGCGGGGTCCCTGTCCACATGGCAGTCGGTGCAGGCATCCGGCGAGTCCGTCGAGGCAAGGTCCGGGCGGGGGACGCGGAACGAGTGGTCGCGGCGGCCGTCGATCCCCATGTAGGTCCGCTCGATCATGTGGCAGGATCGGCATGAGGCTCCGGGCGTGCCCGGCTCGTGGAAGTGGTGGGCCGGGTCGTCGTAGGCGGCCGCGCGCAGGGTCGGAAAGGCGGCATTCCCGGCGGGCGAGTGGCAGGCGGTGCACACCGCGTTCCCCTCCGCCTTCAGCCGGGCCGTGTGCGGGTCGTGGCAGTCGGTGCAGCGCACTCCCTCGGCGTACATCCTCGACTGCAGGAACGAGCCGGTGACATAGACCTCGTCGAGGATGGAGCCGTCCGGATGGTAGAGGCCCTGCCGGAGCAGGGAGATCGAATAGGCGTCGTAGTAGTCCGTGCCCGGCCGCGGGTTGCCGTCGAGGACCGCCTCGCGGCGCGAATGGCAGCCGGCGCACTGCTGGATCTCGGTTTGCGCGGAGAGGCCGAGATCGACTGTCAGTCCCGTGTCCGTCAGGCCGGGAACGGGCGTCCATCGCCCGGCCCGGGCCTCTGCGACATGCGTCGAGCCCGGCCCGTGGCAGGCCTCGCAGCCGACCCCGATCTCGGCGACGGCCGGGCTGTAGCGGCGGGTGGCCGGGTCGTAGTTCCGGCTGTAGCCGGTGGCGTGGCACTCCGCGCAGCGCGCCTCCCAACTCTTGTAGGGGCCGGTCCAGTGGAAGCCGTCGCCGGGCGGGGCGACCTGGTCGGGATAGAGCGGGTACCACCGCCGGCCCAGGGCGTCCCAGGCGATGTCGAAGGCCTGGGTCCGGCCCGGTTCCGAGGCGAGCAGATACTGCTGCAGCGGAGCGATCCCGGCCACCCCCACCACCTTGAACGGACGGCGGACCCCGTCGGCGCCCTCGGTCTCGACGAAATAGCCCTCCCCCTCCCGGAAGAAGCGGGCCGACGCGCCGCCATGCTCGAAGGTCACGTCGCCGAAGTCGCCGAGGACGGTCTCCGGCGTCGGCTCGGTCCAGGCGAGGTCGTGATGGGAGCCGGTCCAGGCCCCGGCCTCGGCCTGGTGGCAGGAGGCGCAGGCGGCGCTGCCGACGTGGCCCGGGGCGGCCGGGTCGGGCTCGGCCGCGCCCGACGGCCCGGGTCCGGCGCTTGCCGCAACAACGAGCGCGAGGACGAGCAGGCGGGGGGCAGCCGGGCCGGCGATCCGCAGGACGCGGCAGAGGATGGTCCAAATCGCAGCCACGCCGCCCCCCGGCCTCACTTCGCGCTGGCCGGAGGATAGACCGTGAGCCAGTCCTGCGCCATGTCGACCACTGTCCAGCCCTCCGCCGGGGCGAGGTCGAGCGCGGTCGCCAGGCGGCCGACGTGGCTGTCGCGATCATAGGCCCATTCGCGGGCCGCGTCGGTGTGGCGGACGACCAGTCCGAAGCGCGGGCCCTCGCCGGCGGTGGCCCACTGCAGCATCTGCAGGTCGCCGTCGGAATTGCCCCCGACGAACACCGGGCGGCGGCCGATATGGCGGGCGATCGCGACGGGCTTGCCGCCCTTGTCGTCGATGAAGGCGATGCCGGGATCCTTCATGATCACCGGCGCGCCGTCGACGACCTGGAACGAGGCCGTCCCCAGCGAGCCGATCACCTGCTCGGGCGGGATGCCGTAGGCCTCCTCGGCGAAGGCGCGCATGAAGTCCACCCCGCCGCCCGAGACGATGTAGGTGGTGAAGCCGTTGTCGCGCAGGTGCTGGAGGAGTTCCAGCATCGGCTGGTAGACCATGTCCCTGTATCTGCGGCCCGCGGTCGGATGCTCCGCCTCGGCGATCCAGTCGCGCACCCGGGCGGTGAATTCGTCGACGGTCATGCCGGAATGGGTGGCGACGACGATCTCGACCAGCGCCTCCTCGCCCCCACCGAGCGCGCCGGCCACGTCGCCGGACGCCGCCGCCGAGAGCGCCGGGGTCGCGGCGAAGGCCGGGTCGGCCGCCGCCATCCGGGCGGCCTCGTCCATGGCGAACATGAACTGGAAGTACAGCGGCTGCTCCGACCAGAGCGTCCCGTCGTTGTCGAAAACCGCGATCCGCTCCGCCTCCGGGACGAAGCCCGGCGAGGCGGGATCGGCCGCGGCCTCGACGAAATCGAGGACGGCCGCCTTGGTCGGCCCGTCCCGCCAGGAGGGCATCGGGTCCTCCGCCGCAAGGGCGGGAAACGCGAGGGCGAGGCCGGCGGCAAGGCCGGCGGCTGACAGACGGTGAAGCATGGTTCGGGCATCCCTGTCGGAAGCCGGTCCGCGGGGCGGGACCCACGGGCCGTGTCGACACCTTTGTGGAGACCGGGCCGATCCCGGCCCGGTCGTGTCGTCGGGATCGATTCCGAGCTACTGCGCGCCGCCGGGCGCAGTCAGCTTCTCCATCACCTGGTCGAGCGAGAAGCTCGCCGCCTCCTGGCGGGGCGGGAACTCCTGGAAGGTCGCCAGGAACCGCGCCACGTAGGCCTGCGCCGGGACCAGCAGGTAGGCGCGGTCGAGCAGCCAGTCATAGTAGGTGTTGGAGGTGATCGTCGCCTGCTCGTAGGGATCGCGGCGGAGATTGAAGATCAGCGGCACCCGCAGCGGCGTGAAGGGGTTCGCCCACACCGCGAGCGTACCCGCCGCCCGCTGCTCCATGAAAATGATCTTCCAGTCGTCGTAGCGGAAGGCCGTGAGATCGCCGTCGTCGGAGAAGTAGAAGACCTCCTTGCGCGGGCTCTGGTCTGTCTCGCCGGTCAGCAGCGGCAGGACGTTGTAGCCGTCGAGGTGGACATTGTAGCTCCGCCCGATGGCCTCGACGCCGCCGGCGACGAGCTTCTCCTTGATCCCGGGCTCCCCCGCCGCGGCGAGGAAGGTCGGCAGCCAGTCCATGTGGTGGACGACCTCGTTGCTGATGGACGCGGGCGCGATCCGGCCCGGCCAGCGCACCATGGCGGGCACCCGCCAGCCGCCTTCCCAGTTGCTGTTCTTCTCGTTGCGGAAGGGGCTGACCGCCGCGTCGGGCCAGGTGTTCTTGTGGGGCCCGTTGTCGGTGGAATAGAACACGATGGTGTTGTCGGCGATGCCGAGTTCGTCGAGCAGGGCGAGGAACTTGCCGATGTGCATGTCGTGCTCGACCATGCCGTCGGCGTATTCGTCCTGGCCGGAGATGCCGCGCAGCTCTTCCTTCACGTGGGTGCGGAAGTGCATGCGGGTGCCGCTCCACCACGCGAACCATGGCGTTCCGGCGGCATGCTGCTCGCGGATCCACGCGATCGCCGCCTCGGACGTCTCGTCGTCGACGGTCTCCATCCGCTTCTTGGTCAGCGGGCCGGTGTCCTCGATGGACTGCACCGGCTGGCCGTCGGCGCCGTAGCTTGCGGTGGACCGGAGCACGCCGCGCGGCCCAAAGGTCTCCAGGAAGGTGCGCCCGTCCGCCATCACCATGTCGCGCGGGTAGTCCTCGTTCTCCGGCTCCTCCTCGGCGTTGAGGTGGTAGAGGTTGCCGAAGAACACGTCGAAGCCGTGGTTGGTCGGCAGGTGCTCGTCACGGTCGCCGAGATGGTTCTTGCCGAACTGCCCGGTGGCGTAGCCCTCAGCCTTCAGCAGGCCGGCGATGGTCGGCTCCTCCTCGCGCATGCCGATCTCGGCGCCCGGCAGGCCCACCTTCGACAGGCCGGTGCGGAACACGCTCTGGCCCATGATGAAGGACGAACGGCCGGCCGTGCAGGACTGTTCGCCGTAGTAGTCGGTGAACAGCATGCCCTCCCGGGCGATCCGGTCGATATTCGGGGTCCGGTAGCCGACCAGCCCCATGGTGTAGGCGGAAATGTTCGCCTGCCCGACGTCGTCGCCCCATACGACCAGGATGTTCGGCTTCTGTGCGTCCTGCGCCGAGGCCACGGATGCGGCGAGCACCGCACCGACCGCGAGCGCCGCCGTGCGCCATCGCGCCGGCCATGATCCGATGAACATCGCTTCCCCCAATTGTCTCTGGACCCTGTCCGGGTCGTGCCCGCCCGAGAGTTGCGGGCGGCAGTGCGATAGTGCACGATCCGAACCATCGGGATTGTCCGTCCGGAGACATTCGGGTGAGTGGGATCGACCTCGGCTCTCTCGAAAGGGTTGGATGGCTGGCCGAGCAGCCGTCGGATTTCATCGCCTGGGCGAAGCGCGTCGGGCGCTGGCGGGAGTTCACGGCGGG
Organism: Pleomorphomonas sp.; assembly: GCA_041687675.1. Taxonomy (GTDB): domain Bacteria; phylum Pseudomonadota; class Alphaproteobacteria; order Rhizobiales; family Pleomorphomonadaceae; genus JAWLBM01. The sequence goes on from JAWLBM010000010.1 coordinate 49,169, forward strand.
CCAGTTCGTGTTCCATGCCGGGGACAAGTCCGACGGGATCTACGGCCTCGCCGCCGGGGCTCTCGAGATCCAGTTCCCGCTGGTGGCCGGCGAACCCGTCTCGGTGTACCAGGCCGAGATCGGCTTCTGGGTCGGCGACGCCGCCGAACTCACCCGGAACGAGCGCTTCATCGGCCTGATCGCGCGGACCGATTCAAGGCTCTGGTACCTGCCGAGCCGGAGCATCCAGGAACTCCTGCGGGGACAGCCCGAGCACTGGCGGGCCTTCTACAGCCTCAGCCGCCGGAACCAGGAAACGGCGGTGACCCTCCTCTCGGAGGCGTTGTCGCTGACGGTGCGCGCCCGGGTATGCCGGAGGCTCCTGCGGCTCACCGAGGTGCAGCGCGACGCCCGTATCACGCAGCTCGACCTCGCCCGAACCATCGGGATCGCCAGGGGGACGCTGCAGCGCTGCCTCGCCGACCTCGAGGCGCAGAGGGCCATCGCCGTCGGGTACCGCAACATCTCCGTCGTCGACCCGGCGCTCCTACGAGTTTATGTCGACGAGCAGTAGGCGGGATCGCCGGGTCGACGACGGAAAACGCTGGTGAATCGTCGCTTTGCCGGCCAAAAACGGCAAAAAGCGAAAGAAGACATGCGCTCCCGCAACTTGTGAATTGTTTCTTTTGATGCAATCCTGACGGTCCAACCCGGTCACCGCGGGTGGACGCATGCTCCGCTTTATTGTTGATTATGGCGTGCCGGCCGGTTCCATTTTCCTCATGTTCGTCGTGGGGAGTGCGATCGAGAGGGCCCATTTCGTCCAGCTCCTGAAGGCGCCGGCGATCGTCGCCCTCGGATCTGTCGGGCAACTCGTCGCGGTGCCGCTGGTGGGACTGGCGGTCGCGCGGTTGGTCGACCCCGTTCCGGCGGTCGCGACGGGCCTCGTGCTGCTGTCGATCTGCCCGGGAGGCGGAATCTCCAACTACTTCACCTATGTCGCGCGCTCGAACGTGCTGCTCTCGGCCGCGATCACCACCGTGGCCACCGTCGCCTCCCTCGTCACCATTCCATTCTGGGTGTGGCTCCTGCCGGCTGCCTCGTTTGCGGCCGGCGCGCCCCTGGTCGCCGGCATCATCGCCCAGCTGTTCCTGCTGATGATCCTGCCCATCGCGGCCGGCGTCCTGGTGCGGGCCATCGCCCCGCGATGGACCCAGGCCAACGCCGGTCGCCTTCGGCTGTTGTCGCTGGCGACGCTCGGCATCCTCCTCGTCCTGACCGTCGCCGCGATCCCGGACAGGGTGCTCGCCCTCGCCCCCCAGATCGCGGTCGTCGCGCCCGGCTTCATCCTCGGCGCCATGCTGGTCGGCCGGATCATGGGGGCGAGAGTCCCGTCGGGCGACCGGCCGGTCCTCGTCATCGAGGCGGGGGTGCGGAACATCGGCGTCGCGCTCATCCTCGGCAATGCGGTTTTCGGCCCGGAGGAGTTCCCGACCTTCGCCGCGCTCCTCGCCGGCTATTTCGCCATCGAGGTCGTGATCATGCTGGCCTATGCCACGGCGGTCGGATCGTCGCGGCCGGTCCTGCCGGTCCCGCCGAAGCGGCAGCGCGCCGGCTGAGGGCGCGCGGACACCCTCCCCCCGGCCCGCGGCAAAATCCCGTTCCGCGCGTCCGATGCCTCGCCGGACTTGCGTTCCCGGCGCCCTCGGTGCAGGTCCGGGGACCGAAGGTTCCAGGATACGGGGAGAACGCCGATGAAGGTCGCCGTCTTCAGCACGAAGCCCTACGACCGCAGCTTCCTCGAAGCCGCGAACGGCGGGCGGCACCAGCTGGTGTTCCTCGAACCGAGGCTCTCGGCCGAGACGGTGCCGCTCGCGGCCGGCGCGGACGCGGTGTGCATCTTCGTCAACGACATCGCCGACGCCGCGGTGATCGCCGCGCTCGCGCCCCTCGGCGTGCGCCTCGTCCTGCTGCGCTGCGCCGGCTTCAACAACGTGGACCTTCCGGCGGCCGAGGCGGCCGGGATCACCGTCGCCCGGGTTCCGGCCTATTCCCCGCATGCGGTGGCCGAGCACACGGTCGGACTGATCCTGGCGCTGAACCGCAAGCTGCACCGGGCCTACAACCGGGTGCGCGAGGGCAACTTCTCCCTCGACGGCCTGCTCGGCTTCGACCTCGCCGGCAAGACCGCCGGCATCGTCGGCACCGGCCAGATCGGGGCGGTGGTCGCCCGAATCCTCGCCGGCTTCGGCTGCCGCCTGATCGCCCACGACCCGGTCCCGAACCCCGACTGCCAGGACCTCGGAGTGACCTACGTCGGCCTCGACGACCTGTTCGCCGAGAGCCACGTCGTGACCCTCCATTGCCCGCTGATGCCGCAGACCCTTCACCTCGTCGATGAGCGCCGCCTCGCCAGCTGCCGGCCCGGACTGATGCTGGTCAACACCGGGCGCGGCAAGCTGGTGGATACGCGGGCGGTGATCGGCGCGCTGAAGTCGGGTCGCATCGGCGCGCTCGGCATCGATGTCTACGAGGAGGAGGCGGACCTCTTCTTCGAGGATCTCTCCGGGCAGGTGCTGCAGGACGATGTCTTCGCGCGGCTGCTCACCTTTCCCAACGTGCTGATCACCGGCCACCAGGGCTTCTTCACCCGCGAGGCGCTGGAGGCCATCGCCGGGACCACGATGGCGAACCTCGAGGCCTTCGCGGCGACCGGCGCGCCGCTCCACGCCGTCGGGCCGGACCGACGCGCCTGAGGGGGCGGCTCGTGCGACGGGTCAGCGCAGCAGCACGGTGACCCTGTCCGCCCGGCCGTCCGCGTCCACCACGGAGATGGTCACGAAGCCGGCGCCTCCGGGGGCTAGGACGAAGTCGCGCCGCCAGGGCTCGCGGCCGACCGGTGCTCCGTCGGCGAACCAGGTGAACGGCGCCCGGCCGTCGCGCACCTCGAGCAGCAGCGGCTGCGGGTCCGGAAGGCCGAGGCCGAGTTCCACCTCGGCGCCGTCGGGCGGGTAGACGATGGTGGGCGACGGGACCCTCGCCGCCACCGCCGACCGCGGGGTGCGCAGGCGCCTGAGCGGCCCCGGCAACTCGCTCGTCGTGGCGTCGAGGAGGCCCGGAGGGGGCGGCGGCAGCCGGACGACGCCGCCGGCGCGCACGAAGGCGTCGGCGAGGATCGGCACCGCCGCGTCGGCGCCCATCAGCCCGGGCAGCGGCTCGCCGTCGGGCCGGCCGACCCAGACGCCGATCACATGGGCGCCGTCGTAGCCGATCGCCCAGGCGTCGCGGTAGCCGTAGGACGTCCCGGTCTTCACCGCGAGCCGCGCCTCCCCCACCGTGGCGCCGGGCCGCCCGGCGAGGATGCCGGTGACCTGGGCGGCGGCGATTTGGTCGAGGACCGGTTTCTCCGGCGGGGCCACCCGCACCGCGCCGGCGAGGTCGGCGAGCGGCAGCGGCTCGCCGCCGCGGGCGAGCGCGAGGTAGAGCGTGACGAGGTCGCGCAGCGTCACCCCGACCCCGCCGAGCCCGACGGCGAGACCGGCCGAGGAGCCCGGCAGCGACGGACGGACCCCGGCCCGCCGGAGCCTGGCGATCAGCCGCGCCGGTCCGACGGCCTCCAGCACCTGCACCGCCGGCACGTTCAGCGACAACTCCAGCGCCCGGCGCACCGTGACGGTGCCGTGGAAGGTCTTGTCGAAGTTGCGCGGATCGTAGCCGGCGAAGTCGGTCGGCCGGTCCTCGACCAGGGTGGAGGGATGGGCGATCCCCTCCTCGAAAGCGAGGCCGTAGATGAACGGCTTCAGCGTCGAGCCCGGCGAGCGCACCGCGCGCGTCATGTCGACGGCGCCATTCCGGCGAAGGTCGAACAGGCCCGGCGAGCCGACCGAGGCGAGCACCTCGCCCGTCGCGATGTCCGCCACGAGGATGGCGACGGAGACCTCCGCGCCGAGGGCGTCGGCGCGGTCCCGGGCGAGCGCCGCGAGGCGCGCCGGCGGCGCCCCGTCGACCGCGAGGCGCCGCACCGCCGCCGCCGGATCGGCCGCGGCGACGGCGTCCGCGAGATGCGGGGCGAGGATCGGGACGTCGCGGCGGCGGGCCGGCACCGGCTCGGCCATCGCCCGCTCGGCCTCGGCCGCGGTGATCACGCCTGCCTCGGCGACCCGCCGCAGCACCCGGTCGCGGGCGGCCTTGGCCGCCTCCCGGTGCCGGTCCGGCCGGCGCGCCTCGGGCGACTGCGGCAGGGCGACGAGCAGCGCCGCCTCCGCCGCCGTCAGCCGCCGCGGCTCCTTGCCGAACCAGGCGAGCGAGGCGGTGCGCACGCCCTCGAGGTTGCCGCCAAACGGGGCGAGCGTGAGGTAGGCCTCCAGGATCCGGTCCTTGTCCGCCACCCGCTCCAGCGCCAGCGCGCCCGCCATCTGCGAGAGCTTGCCGCCGGGGCTGCGCGTCCGCCGCCGTTCGGCGAGGCGCACCACCTGCATGGTCAGCGTCGAGGCGCCCGAGACGATCCGGCCGTTGGCCGCCAGCTGCCAGCCGGCCCGCAGCACCGCCCGCGGGTCGACGCCCGCGTGCTCGCGGAAGCGCCGGTCCTCGGCGGCGAGGAGCATCGCGAGGTAGAGCGGGTCCACGTCCTCGACGCCGGTCGGGAGCCGCCACAGTCCATCCTCCACCGGATAGGGCCGGAGCAGCCTGCCGCCGCGGTCGACGACCTCGCGCGAGGCCGGCACGAAGAGGTCGACCGGCGCCGTCGCCTCCACCGCGAGCCGGACCGAGACCGGCGCGGCCGTCGCCACGAGGCCGGCGAGGACGGCGGCGGCGAGGATCACCCTGGAGCGGACCGCGGGACGCACGGACGTTCGACCTCGATGGGGAGGACTGTACCCTCGGCAAGCCTAGCGGCCCCGGCACCGCCGCGCCAGACGGGCCGCGGCGGCGCCCACCGATCGCCGCTTCTCACGAAATGGGTACCGCGCACATTGGCGCTGCCATCGCGGCCCGGCGCTCACACCACGTTCCGCTCCACCACCGGTCGCCCGGCGGCGACCCGGTCCGGCGAGAGTTCGGAAAGGTCGAGGGTGCGGAAGCCGCCGTGGACGAGGAGTTCGGCGAGCCCGCGCCCGACGGCCGGCGACTGCTGCAGGCCGTGGCCGGAGAAGCCGTTGGCGAGGAAGAGGTTCGGCAGCGCGGCCGGGGCGCCGAGCAGCACGTTGTGGTCGAAGCCGCACATGTCGTAGGTGCCGGCCCAGGCGCGGCCCGGCCGGATGCGCTCGAAGGCGGGAACCCGGGCGGCGAGCGTGGGCCAGACGACCTCCTCGAAGAGGTCCCACTCCACCTCGTGGTCGCCGGCCTCGACGTCCGGATCGCGGTCTTCCGGCGGGGCGGTGCCGCAGAGGAAGCCGTCTCCCTCCGGACGGACGTAGACGCCGCTGGGGTCGATCAGCAGCGGGCAGCCGGGCACCTCCTCCGCGCATCTGAAGGTGAAGATCATCCGCTTCTTGATGGCGATCGGAATGTCGATGCCGGCGGAGGCGGCAATGGCGCGGCCGCCGGACCCGGCGGCGTTCACCACCGCGCCGCAGCCGATCACCTCGCCGCCCGCGAGGCGCACGCCGGCGACCCGGCCTCCGTCGACCACGAGCCCCGCGGCCGCGGCCTCCCGGTACTCCACGCCGAGCGCCCTCGCCTTGCGGCGGAACGCCTGCATCAGCCCCCAGCCGTCGAACCAGCCCTCGCCGGTGACGCCGAGGCAGCCGGCGGAGAGGTCGCCGGTCGCGAGCCATGGGAAGCGGGCGGCGAGCCCGTCCGGCTCCAGGAAGGCGATGTCGGCGCCGAGGGAGGTCTGCAGGGCGTGGTTCCCGGCGAGGATCTCGCGGCCCGGGCCGGTGGCGAGGAAGAGGTATCCGCCCTCGGTGAGCCCGATCTCCGGGCGATCGCCGTCCACCTCCAGGTGGGTGCCGATCTCCCGCAGGAATTCAATGCCATGGAGCGAGATCTTCACGTTCACCGCCGAGGAGAACTGCTGGCGGATCGAGGCTGCCGAGAGCGCCGAGGCGGAGTGCTGGTAGGTGGCATCCCGCTCCAGCACCAGCACGGTGCCGTCGAACGACGGGTCGCGGGCGAGATGGTAGGCGACGGAAGAGCCGGTCGCGGCTCCCCCGATGATCACGACGTCGTAGGACTGCATGTTGCCCGCGTGGCTCCGGTCGGGGTCAGCGCTTGTGGCGGATGTCGTCGAGGGTCTTCGCCGGCGTGATCGCCTGCGGGTCGATCATGCAGTGCAGGATCGCCGGCCTCCCGCTTTCGAGCGCGCGCTCGAAGGCCGGGGCGAACTCGTCGGTGGTGCGCACCGTCTCGCCGTGGCCGCCGAAGGCGCGGGCGTAGGCGGCGAAGTCCGGGTTCCTCAGCTGCGTTCCGGACGGGCGGCCGGGATAGTCCCGCTCCTGGTGCATGCGGATGGTGCCGTACATGCCGTTGTCGACGACGATGACGATCACCGGCACGTCGTACTGCACGGCCGTGGCGAACTCCTGGCCGTTCATCATGAAGCAGCCGTCGCCGGCGAAGGCCACGACGGGCACGTCCGGGCGCAGGCGCTTGGCCATCACCGCCGCCGGCACGCCGTAGCCCATCGAGCCCGAGGTGGGCGCAAGCTCGGTGGTCGGGCGCAGGTAGCTCCAGAAGCGGTGCACCCAGATCGCGAAGTTGCCGGCGCCGTTGCAGACGACCGTCTCCGGCGGCAGCCGCCGGCGCATCCACTTGATCGCCTCGCCATACTGGAACTCGCCCGGGATCGGCTTCGGCTGCCCGGTCCAGGCGTCGAACTCCGCGCGGGCCTCGGCGGCGCGGCCGGCCCAGGGGATGGTCACCGGCGGGTGCACCGTCTCCAGCGCCCCGGCGAAGGCGCGCGGCGTCGCGACGATGCCGAGCGCCGGCTGGTAGACGCGGCCGATCTCCTCCGGGTCCGGGTGGACGTGGACGAGCCGCTGCCGCGGCGTCGGCACGTCGATCAGGGTGTAGGAGGAGGACGGCATCTCGCTCATCCGCCCGCCGACGAGGAGCAGCAGATCCGCCTCGCGGACGCGCGCCGCAAGCTTCGGGTTCGGCCCGATGCCGACGTCGCCGGCGTAGTTCGGGTGGTCGCCGGGGAAGATGTCGGCGCGGCGGAAGGAGGTGCCGACCGGCAGGTCGAAACGCTCGGCGAAGCGGACGATCTCCCGGCAGGCGCGCTCGCTCCAGCGCGAGCCGCCGAGAATCATGAACGGCCGCTCGGCCGCCCACAGCATCTTCTGCAGCCTCGCCATGTCGGAGAGGCCCGGCCAGGTCTCCACCGGCTCCACCGGCGGCGCGTCGGCCACCTCGGCCATCTCCACCAGCATGTCCTCGGGCAGGGCGATCACCACCGGGCCGGGCCGGCCCTGGCAGGCGACGCGGAAGGCGCGGGCGACGATCTCGGGGATGCGGGCGGCGTCGTCGATCTCGGTGGCCCACTTGGCGATCGGGCCGAAGAAGGCGCGGAAGTCCACCTCCTGGAAGGCCTCGCGCTCGCGCATGCCGCGCTCGACCTGGCCGATGAAGAGGATCATCGGCGTCGAGTCCTGCGCGGCGATGTGGACCCCATGGCTGGCGTTGGTGGCGCCGGGACCGCGGGTGACGAAGCAGACGCCCGGCCGGCCGGTGAGCTTGCCGTAGGCCTCCGCCATCATCGCCGCGCCGCCCTCGTTGCGGCAGATCAGGACATCGATCGAGGCGTCGTGGAGGGCGTCGAGGACGGCGAGGTAGCTCTCGCCCGGCACGCAGGTGAGGCGGTCCACCCCTTGCGCGATCAGCTGGTCGACGAGGATCTGTCCGCCGGTGCGGGGCCTGGTGTCTGTCACGTGTCGTCTCCGGTGGGGGTCCTGGACGCGAGCCAGGAGAGCACGGATTCGGTATCGGCGCCGAGGCGCGGGCTCGGCCGGTCGCCGACCAGCCGCTTCCCGTCGAGGACGAACGGCGAGGCGACGGTCGGCACCCGCGAGCCGTCCTCGCCGACGAGGTCGAGCCGGAGGCCGCGGTGGATCACCTGGGCGTCCTCGAACACCGCCTTCACCGAGTTGATCGGCCCGGCCGGCACGCCCGCCCGCTCGAGCCGGTCGAGGAGGTCGGCGGAGCCGATCGCCTTCACGAAGGGCTGCAGCTTCGGCACCAGTTCGGCGCGCAGGCGCACCCGCTCGCCGTTGGTGGAATAGGCAGGGTCAGCCCCGAGGTCGTCGGCGCCGACCGCCTCGCAGAAGCGCCGGTACTGGCCGTCGTTGCCGACCGCGACGATGACATGGCCGTCGGCGGTCTCGAACACCTGGTAGGGCACGATGTTCGGATGGGCGTTGCCGAGCCGCCGCGGCGGCTTTCCGGCCAGCTGGTTCATCGCCTGGTTGGCGAGGATGGCGACGCCGGAATCGAGCAGCGCCATGTCGAGGTATCCGCCCTCGCCGGTCAGGTCGCGCCGGCGCAGCGCCGCGAGGATGCCGACGGCGGAGTAGACGCCGGTGAACAGGTCCACGACGGCGACGCCCACCTTCATCGGCTCGCCGTCCGGCTCCCCGGTCACGTCCATGATCCCGGCGAGGCCCTGCATCATGAAGTCGTAGCCGGCGCGCGTGGCGTGCGGGCCATCCTGGCCGAAGCCGGTGATCGAGCAATAGACGAGCCGCGGGTTGACGGCCCTCAGGCTCTCGTGGTCGAGCCCGTACTTCCGGAGGCCGCCGACCTTGAAGTTCTCTATGACGACGTCGCACTCCGCCGCGAGCCGGCGGACCGTCTCCCGCCCCTCCCCGCTCTCGAAGTCGATCGCCACCGACCGCTTGCCGCGGTTGCAGGCGTGGTAGTAGGCGGCGCCCCAGGCCGAGCCGTCCGCCGCCTCGATCCACGGCGGCCCCCAGCCGCGGGTGTCGTCCCCCGCCCCGGGGCGCTCGACCTTGATCACCTCCGCCCCGAGGTCGGCGAGGATCTGCCCCGCCCAGGGCCCCGCGAGGATGCGCGCGAGTTCGAGGACACGGATGCCGGCGAGTGGCTTCATGGGGCGGGGATCCTGCGGGCGTTGAAAATGTCCATGAACAGGTCGGCGCCGCCGGCCACCTCCGAGTTCGTGATCCGGATCACGACGAAGCCCTCCGCCCGCAGCCAGGCATCCCGCTCCGCGTCGGCCCGAAGCCCGGACGCCGTGCCATGGCTGTCACCGTCGATCTCGATGACGACCCTTGGCCGGAAGCTCGCAAAATCGACCACATAGGAGCCCAACCTCACCTGCCGTCTGAATTTCCATCCGATCGGATGCAGCCTCTCGCGGAGCCAGCACCAGACCTTCACCTCCTGCGGCGTCATCGTCCGGCGAAGACGTCGCGCGGTCTCGACCCGCACCGCCGTCGACGGTCGCCGCGACCAGCCGTCATGCCCCGCGGCCATGAAGCGCCTCCCCGCACACTGCAGGGAATGACGGTAGCACACCCTCCCGCCCCTCAGGGGCGGGTGCCGAGCGGAGCGAGGCGGGTGGGGTCGTCTTTTTCCGTCCCGCTTCCGCTTTTTGCCGGGTTCATTCCGTAACACGCCAGCCGCCGCGCATGCGGAAGACGACCCCTTCCGGCCGCTTCGCGGCCACCTTCCCCTGAGGGGAAGGATTTCTCCCCGGCGGGTGGGGTCGTCTTTTTCGTCCCGCTTCCGCATTTTTGCCGGGTTCATTCCGAACTCGACCAGGCAGAACGCATGCGGAAGACGACCCCTTCCGGCCGCTTCGCGGCCACCTTCCCCTGAGGGGAAGGAGTTCTCCCTCAGAAGAAGGCCTGGATGCCGGTCTGGGCGCGGCCGAGGATCAGGGCGTGGATGTCGTGGGTGCCCTCGTAGGTGTTGACGGTCTCCAGGTTCACCATGTGGCGCATCACCTGGTACTCCTCGGAGATGCCGTTGCCGCCGTGCATGTCGCGCGCCATGCGGGCGATGTCGAGGGCCTTGCCGCAGTTGTTGCGCTTGATCAGCGAGATCATCTCCGGCGCCATCCGGCCCTCGTCGAACAGGCGGCCGACGCGCAGCGCCGCCTGCAGGCCGAGGGCGATTTCGGTCTGCATGTCGGCGAGCTTCTTCTGGACGAGCTGCGTGGCGGCGAGCGGCTTGCCGAACTGCTTGCGCTCCAGCGTGTAGGAGCGGGCCGCGTGCCAGCAGGCCTCGGCGGCGCCCATGACGCCCCAGGCGATGCCGTAGCGGGCGCGGTTGAGGCAGCCGAACGGGCCCTTGAGGCCGGAGACGTTCGGCAGCAGCGCGCTCTCGGGCACCTCCACCCCGTCCATCACGATCTCGCCGGTGATCGAGGCGCGGAGCGACAGCTTGCCGCCGATCTTCGGCGCCGAGAGGCCCTTCATCCCCTTTTCCAGCACGAAGCCGCGGATCTCGTCGCCATGGGCGGCGCTCTTCGCCCAGACGACGAAGACGTCGGCGATCGGCGAATTGGAGATCCACATCTTGCTGCCGGTCAGCCGGTAGCCGCCGTCGATCCGCTCGGCGCGGGTGCGCATGCCTGCGGGATCGGAGCCGGCGTCCGGCTCGGTCAGGCCGAAGCAGCCGATCCACTCGCCGGTGGCGAGCTTCGGCAGGTACTTCTTCCTCTGGTCCTCGTCGCCATAGGCCCAGATCGGGTACATCACCAGCGACGACTGCACGCTCATCATCGAGCGGTAGCCGGAATCGACGCGCTCCACCTCGCGGGCGACCAGCCCGTAGGAGACATAGGAGGCGCCGGCGCAGCCGTACTCCTCCGGGATCGTCACGCCGAGAAGGCCGAGCGCGCCCATCTCGCGGAAGATCTCCGGGTCGGTCCTCTCGTGGGCGTAGGCCTCGATGACCCGCGGCTGCAGCTTCTCCTGCGCGAAGTCGCGCGCGGTGTCGCGGATCATCCGCTCGTCCTCGGAGAGCTGGTCCTCGAGGACGAAGGGATCGTCCCACTGGAAGGCGGCGGGCTTGGAGCCGGCGGGCTTTGCGATGGCGCTCATGATTTTCACTCCAGGATCTGGTCGAGGCCGCGGACGAGGCCCGTCAGCGACGGGACCCGGCGGACCGCGAGAAGGGTGCCGGCGACATAGGGCGCGGCGGACGAGCCGGCGTCGTGGCGGATGACGAGGCGCTCGTCCGGCGCGCCGAACAGCGCCTCGCAGGACAGGACGTAGCCGGGCATGCGCACCGAGTGCACCTGCACGGCGCCGACGGTGCCGCCGCGGGTCTCGCGCACGCCGCCGAGTTCCGCGACCGGCTTCGCCGTCGAGGGCCGGCGGACGGTCGAGAGCCGCTCGGCGAGCTCGCGGGCCGTGCCGGACGGGGTGTCGGGCTTCTTCGCCGAGGCGTAGTCGATCACCTCGACGTCGGCGACGAAGCGGGCGGCCATCAGCGCGAAGCGGGTCATCAGCGCCGCGGTGACGGAGAAGTTGCCCGAGGCGAACACCCCGAGCCCCGCAGCGCGGGCCTTGCCGTCGATCTCGGCGTAGTCCTCGGACGTCAGCCCGGACGTGCCCACCACCACGTGGACGCCGGCGCCCAGCGCCTGCATCGCATGCCCCTTCACCACATGGGGCTTGGTGTAGTCGACCAGCACGTCGGGCCGGGCGGCGAGCGCCTCCTCCAGCGTTGCCGAGACGGTCACGCCGGCCGCCGCCCCGCCGAGCGCCTCGCCGAGGTCGCGGCCGGCGGCAGAGCGGGCCACCGCGCCGACGAGGTCGAGGTCGTCCGCGGCGATCACCCCGCGGGCGACCGCGCTCCCCGTCCAGCCGGTCGCGCCGGCGACGACGACCCGCAGCGCCATCGGCTCACTCCACCTCGAAGGACACGCCCTGCGCCAGCGGCAGGTCGCGGCCGTAGTTGATGGTGTTGGTCGCCCGGCGCATGTAGGCCTTCCAGGCGTCCGAGCCGGCCTCGCGGCCGCCGCCGGTCTCCTTCTCGCCGCCGAACGCGCCGCCGATCTCCGCGCCCGACGGGCCGATGTTGACGTTGGCGATGCCGCAGTCGGAGCCGACCACGGAGAGGAAGGTCTCCGCCTCGCGCAGGTCGTTGGTGAAGATCGAGGAGGAGAGGCCCTGCGGCACGCCGTTGTGCAGCGCCATCACCGCGTCGAAGTCGGACCAGGACATGACGTAGAGGATCGGCGCGAAGGTCTCCTGGCGGACGAACTCGGCTTGGGACGGCAGCTCCACCAGCGCCGGGCGGGCATAGAAGGCCCCCTCGCCCATCGCCTCGGCCGCGCGCTCGCCGCCGGTGATCGTCGCCCCGGCCTGGCGGGCCTCGGCCAGCACCGCCTGCATCGCGTCGAAGGCGGCCTTGTCGATCAGCGGCCCGACCAGCACCCCGGCCTCGCGCGGGTCGCCGACCTTCACCGAGCCGTAGGCCTTGCGGAGCCGCGGCACCAGCTCCTCGTAGACGCTCTCGTGCACGAACAGGCGGCGCAGCGTGGTGCAGCGCTGGCCGGCGGTGCCCATCGCCGCGAAGGCGACGGCGCGGACCACGAGGTCGAGGTCGGCGCTCGGGCAGACCACCGCGGCATTGTTGCCGCCGAGCTCGAGGATCGCCCGGGCGAAGCGCCGGGCGAGCCGCGGGCCGACGACGCGGCCCATGGCGGTGGAGCCGGTGGCGCTCACCACCGGCACGCGCGGGTCGTCGACCAGCGCCTCGCCGGCGGCGCCGCCGCCGGTCACCACCTCGACGAGGTGCGCCGGGGCGCCGGCCTTCCCGGCCGCCCGGTCGAACAGCGCCTTGACGGCGAGCGCGGTGAGCGGCGTCTTCTCCGACGGCTTCCAGACCACGCTGTCGCCGCAGACGAGCGCCAGCGCCGCGTTCCAGGACCATACGGCGACGGGGAAGTTGAAGGCGGAGATGACGCCGACGACGCCGATCGGGTGCCAAGTCTCCATCATCCGGTGCGAGCCGCGCTCGGTGGCGATGGTCAGGCCATAGAGCTGGCGCGACAGGCCGACGGCGAAGTCGCAGATGTCGATCATCTCCTGCACCTCGCCGAGGCCCTCGGAGACGACCTTGCCGGCCTCGATGGTGACGAGGCGGCCGAGGTCGGCCTTGTGGGCGCGAAGCTCCTCGCCGAGGAGGCGGACGAGTTCGCCCCGCTTCGGCGCCGGCACGGCCCGCCAGGCGAGGAAGGCCGCGTGGGCGCGGCCGATGGCGGCCTGCATCTCCTCCTGGCCGGCGGCGGCGACGGCGCCGACGACCTCGCCGTTGATCGGCGAGCGGGCGGCGATGTCGCCGCCGGCGGTCGCCTCGGCGGCGACGCCCATGCGGGCGAGCAGCGCCTGCGTCTCGGCGGTGAGCGCGGCGGTGCGGATGATCTCGTTCATGAGGTTCTCTCCCTCGGCGCGTCCGGACCGGTTTCGGGCCCGCCGCCCCCGATCGGCGGACCGGCGCGGCCGGCGCGCCCGTTCGACATGCCCCGTTATCCCCCTCGACCCCCTGCCCTTCAAGCGATGTTTTCTGCTAGGGTCATGACCGGAACTCATGACCCTGCCCCCTGGATCCACCCCGGATGCAACGCGCCTTCCTGCCGTCCATGCCCGCCCTCACCGCCTTCGAGAGCGCCGCCCGGCACCTCAGTTTCTCCCGCGCGGCCGAGGAGTTGCACCTGACGCAGGGGGCCGTCAGCCGGCAGATCCGGCAGATCGAGGACAGCCTCGGCGTGGCGCTGTTCGAGCGGGTGAACCAGCGCGTCTTCCTCACAGACGCCGGGCGGCTCTACCTCAAGGACGTGCAGCGGGCGCTGGGCGGCCTTGCGGATGCGACCTTCCGGGTGATGGCGACGGCGGGCCGCGGCGGGGTGCTGGACCTTGCCGTGCTGCCGACCTTCGCCGCCCGCTGGCTGATGCCGCGCCTGCCCGGCTTCCTCGCCGCCCATCCGGACGCGACGGTGAACTTCGCCGTGCGGCTCGCTCCCTTCGACTTCGCCGCCGAGCCCTTCGACGCGGCGATCCACCATGGCGAGCCGACCTGGCCCGGCGCCGTCTGCGAGCCGCTCTGCGGCGAGGCGGTGGTGCCGGTCGCCGCGCCCGCCCTCGCCCGGCGGCTGCGCGAGGAGAGCCCGCGGGGGCTGGCCGCCGTGACGCTTCTGCACCAGTCCACCCGCCCGAACGGCTGGCGCGACTATCTCGCCCGCGAGGGGCTGGAGCCGGAGGGCGCCTACCGCGGCTTCCGCTTCGACCAGTTCGCGATGATCGCCGGCGCGGCCGCGGCGGGCCTCGGCGTCGCGCTGATGCCGCGCTTCCTGGTCGAGGCGGAACTCGCCGCCGGCAGCCTGGAGGTGGTGTTCGACCGGCCGCTCTCCTCGGGCACCGGCTACTGGTTCGTCTACCCCGAGGCGAAGGCCGGCTTCGGGCTGATGCGCGCCTTCGGCCGCTGGCTCGCCGCCGAGGCCGCCACCCCCGCCGGCGCCGACGCGGCCGCCTGACCCACCTGCCGCTCGCCTGCCTCCACCCGGGCGCGCCGCCGCCCGGGCTTACCCGCCGAAGCCGCGCCGAAGCCATCGACAGGACTTGACCGGCACCCCGGCATCGCATACCCAAAACGCCGTCGGAGCCGTGGCCGAGAGGCTGAAGGCGGCGGTTTGCTAAACCGTTATACGGGCGTAAACCCGTATCGAGGGTTCGAATCCCTCCGGCTCCGCCAGACCTCCCACTTAACTAGCTGGCATAGCTTGGTTTTTCGAGAACTGGAGCGTGCGGCCGCAGTACCGGCCCCACGTCGTCCGGGTGCCCGACGACATGGCGGCGTTGGGCTACGACGGCATCGACCTCGCCGGAACCGCTCTCTTCGACCCCCTATGAGGCCATGGTCGACGTGCTCGTCGATCTGCTGGTTGGTCCCCGACCGGCCGAATCCGTGCGGCTTGCGGCGAACTCATAGCCCGGGGAATGGGCTGAGGCTGGAGACGGCGAGAAGCGGCGAAGGCTGGTGCCCCGCTCGTGCCCCGCTTCCGCCTTCCCCTTTCCGCAATCAGCTCGCCACAGCTTTTGACGCTTGATGATATACCATGCACCATATAGCGTTAGTGCATTGCGGGAGGCGAATGTGACGCGACCCTCGATCAACTGCGACATGGGCGAGGCCTTCGGAATCTATCGCTTCGGCGACGACGAGGCCTGCATGCCCTTCGTGACACACGCAAACGTCGCCTGCGGCTTCCACGCCTCCGACCCGATGGTGATGCGCCGAACCGTGGAGGCGGCGAAGCGGCACGGCCTCGCGGTCGGCTCGCACCCCGGCCTGCCCGACCGGGAGGGTTTCGGTCGGCGGGAGATGCGGATGACGCGCGACGAGGTCTCCGCGCTGGTGCAGTACCAGACCGGCGCCCTCCGGGCGTTTCTCGACGCGGCCGGACTGCCGCTGTCGCACATCAAGCCGCACGGCGCATTGTTCGGCATGGCGCAGCGCGACGAGGCGATCGCCGAGGGCATCGCCGACGCGGCCCTGCAGTTCGGGGTTCCGGTGATCGCCTTCTCCGACTGCGCGATGTCCGAGGTCTTCACCCGGCGGGGCGTGCCGTTCGTCTGCGAGTTCTACGCCGACCTCGACTACGACGACGCGGGCCGCCAGGTGATCACCAAGGAGCATCACCCGGTCCCGCCGGAGGTCGTCGCCGAGAAGGTCCGCCGCGCCGTGTCCGAGGGCGTCACCCGCTCCCTCGGCGGCCGCGACGTGCGGGTCGTCGCCGATACCATCTGCGTTCACAGCGACACCCCGAACGCCGTCGAGGTGGCGCGGGCGGTGCATGCGGCGGTCGCGCAACTGAGCTAGGAGGAGCGCAGCCGTGCGCGTGCTGGTGGGCGAAGCTGTTCCCGAGATGCTGGTGCGCTCCCTCGCCCCGGTGGTCCGGTGCATTGGCGCCGCCCTCGGACCGGACGGGCGGACGGTGCTGGTGCCGTGCGGCGACCGGGTGGCACCCGCCCTAACCGGGGTCGAGATCGCCCGCGCGGTGGTCGATGCCCGCGGCGCCGCGACGGTCGCCCCGACCATGCTGAAGGAGACCTTGGTGGCGGCCGACCGAGACCTCGGCGACGGCACCGCCCGCCTCGCCCTGATCGCCGCGACCACTTTCCGCGCGGCCGTTCGGCGAACGGCCGGACGGCTCGCCGCGACCGGGTTCGCCGACGAGATGGACGACCTGCGCGGCCGGGTGGCGGCGCATCTCGACGAGCAGCGGGAGGAGGCTCCGGATCCGCTGCGGCTCGCACTCGCGGCCGGGGCCGATCCTCACCTTGCCGAAGCGCTGACGGCCCTTTTCGGGAGCGTCGGGCCGGAGGGAGTGATCGACATCGCCGAGAGCCCCCGGGCCGGCATCGAGGTCTCCAGCCAGCCCGGCTTCTGCTTCGATGCGGTTCACCTGCCGGCCGGGTCGTCGGGAGAGAAGAGCGTCCTCTCCGACGTCCACGTTCTCGCGGCGGACGACATCGTCTCCGATTTCGGCGCGCTGGCGCCGGTGCTCGAGGGCTTCGCCCGGCGCGGCAAGTCGCTTCTGGTCGTCGCCCGCGACGTGGTTGGCCCGGCGCTCGCCGCCATCGAGCGAAATCGCGCCGCCGGCCTCGCCAGCGTCGTCGCATTGCGTCCGACGGACGTGTCCGCCCGGGCCGCCGGGGTAATCGGCGATCTCGCTGCCGCGACCGGCGCGACCCTGCTCGGCGGGGCGGACGGCTCGACGGTCGCAGGGGCCAGGCCGGGGCACCTCGGCAGGGCCGAAGGCTTCCGGCTCGCGCATGGCACAGCGCTCCTCGACCGTCCGCGGCACGACCCTGACGCGCTGCGGATCCGCGCGGCGGAGATCGGTCACGACATCCGGCAAAGCCGTTATCTCGCCCTCGACCGCGAGCACGCCGAGCGGCGCCTTGCGCGCCTGACCGGCCGCTGGGCGAGGCTCGACATTGGCCCCGCCGAAGGAGCGGACGCGCGCGCCCGCGCCATGGCGGCCCGCCGTGCCCTCGCCTGCCTGCGTGCCGCGGCGACGGGCGGCGCCGTCGAGGGCGCCGGCCGCAGCCTGGCGCGGGTCGCCGACGGCCTCGAGCGCCGTCCGTCCGGCGGGGCGGCCGGCGCGGTGGCCGAGGGCCTAAGGTCGGTGGCGGACCGGCTCGCCCGCAACGCCGCCTCGGGCGACCGGGCCCCACCGGCGGGAAACAGCGGTGCGGTTTTCGATCCGCTGCCGGTCAGCCGCGGCATCGCCGAGCGCGCCCTGTCGCTCGCCGCCGGGCTGATGCGCGTGGAGGCGGTCGTATGTCGGTAAGACGGCTCCCAACGACGGAATGCGGGGAGGATCAGTCGTGAACGATGCGGCGGTGCCGATGCTGGAGATCGTCGATGCCGTGCACCACTACGGCAGCGTCCTCGCCCTCGACCATGTCTCGCTGACGGCCGACCGGGGCGAGTTCCTGACGATCCTCGGCGCCAGCGGTTCCGGCAAGACCACCCTCCTCAGGGTGATCTCCGGCCTCGAGCAACCGACCTCGGTGAAGGCGCTGCGGATCGCCGGCGAGGACGTGGTCGGCAAGCCGGCCGCCAAGCGCAGCTGCACCACCGTGTTCCAGAACTATGCCCTCTTCCCCCACATGTCGGTGGAGGAGAATGTCGGCTACGGCCTCAAGATCCGGGGCATCCCGCGCGAGGATGCGGTGCGCGAGGTGCGCCGCGCGCTGGAGATGGTGCAGCTCGCCGCCAAGTCCGACCGGCGGATCGCCCAGCTTTCCGGCGGTGAGAAGCAGCGCGTCGCGCTCGCCAGGGCGGTCGTGACCAAGCCTTCCATCCTGCTCCTCGACGAACCGCTCGGCGCGCTGGACGAGAAGCTCAGGATCGAGATGCAGAGCGAACTGGTCGACATCCAGCGGTCGCTGGAGATGACCTTCGTCTACATCACGCACAGCCAGGAGGAAGCGCTCACGATGAGCGACCGCGTGGTGCTGATGCGGCACGGCCGCATCGAGCAGGCCGGCCGCCCGGTGGACCTCTTCGACCACCCCGTCAATCGCTTCGCCGCGGAATTCATGGGCTACGACAATCTCCTCGAAGGGACCGCAGAGGCGGTGGCCGGCGGTCTCGTCACGGTGCGTTTCCCGAACGACCTGCGCCTGCGCGGCCTGCAGTCGAACGGCACGGCCCCGGCGCCGGGAAGCCGGGTGCTCCTGGCGGTCCGGGCGGAGCGGCTCTCGCTCGTCGACGCTGCCGGACAGGGCGGCCGCGAACTCAACGTCGTGCCCTGCCGGCCGCTGCAGCGGCTCTACCGGGGCAAGTACATCGACCAGACCGCGGAGACCGCCCTCGGGCGGATCCGCCTCCGGTCCTGGGATCGCACCGCATCGGCCGGGCCGGGCGACGCGGTGGCGTGGCAGCCGGACGACTGCGTGGTCCTGCCGGCTTAGATCGGACGAACGACAACAATGAGGGGAACGACGATGGCAGACAGGTTCTCGACCACCTCGCAACTCGAACTGACCCGGCGGAGCCTGCTGCAGGCTGCCGGGGCCGCGGCGGGCGCCGCGGCGCTCGCCCCGATTTCGGGCGCTCTCAGCCCCGCCTTCGCCCAGGACGCCGTGGTGCGCGGCTACGGCGTCACCACCGCCCAGCTGAAGGACTGGTCGAAGATGACCGACTCCATCGGCGTGACGATGGACTTCACCGGGACCAACAACTCCGTCGGCGTGTTCCTGCGCGACGTGGTGGCGTCCCAGCTCGGCGACGACGTCGACATCTTCATCTTCGAGTCCGGCACCGAGGACATCCTCGGCCCTCAGGGCGTCTACCTGCCGATCGACGAGCAGCACCCGGAACTCACCCTCTGGGAGCGCACGTCCGACGACTGGAAGCGCTCGGCCGTCGTCACCGACCGGGAGGGCAACCAATGGGGCGTGCCGGTGATCGGCAACGCCGACAGCTTCGGCTATTTTCCCGAGAAGCTTGGCCTCTCGCCGGACAGCGACGAGGAGATCTCATGGTCGGTCATGTTCGACGACGAGCGCACCCGCGGCCGCGTCGCCTACGACCAGACCTGGACCTATTCGCTCGGCCCGGCGGCGCTCTACCTGCAGGCGAAGGGCGCGGGCCCCTTCGGCGACATCGCCGACCTCACCAAGGAGGAGGCGGCGGAAGTCGTCGACTTCCTGATCGAGCGCAAGAAGGCCGGGCAGTTCCGCACCCTCCACTCCGCCTTCGAGGAGCAGGTTCAGCTGCTCTCCAATCGCGAGGTGGACGTCATCAACTGCTGGGAGCCGGCCGTGCGCGAGGCGAACCTCAAGCTCGGGCCGAACACCACGAAATACGCCTATACGGTCGAGGGCTACTTCAAGTGGGGCCACGGCGCCTATATCGCCGCCCAGGCCGCCGACCGGGGCAACCTCGACAACATCTACAAGGTGCTGAACTACTTCCTCGATGGCGAATACCGCGCGCTGCAGGCGCGTGACCGCGGCTACGCCGGTCCGAACATGGACCTCGGCGTCAAGTACGCCACCGACAACGGCTGGAGCGCCGAGGAGATCGAGGCGCTGAAGGCGACCGAGGCCAAGGTGGCCCGCAAGTTCGCCAAGCCCTACGTCAGCACGACCACGCCGTCGAATTCCGAGGCGATGGAAGAGGAGTGGCAGCGCTTCCTCAACGCCTGAGGGATCGGAACGGACGGCCTCGTCCCCGGGCGGCACTCCGCCCGGGACACCACCTCGACGACGGGTCGGCCGGACCGGGCGGCGGTCCGCCCGGCGGCCATGCAGCGGCGGCATCCGCCGAGGGAACCAGTGACGGTGACGGCGACCATCGAAGAGACCATAGCGGCGGCCCCGCGCCGCGCCCGCTTCGAGCGGGCGACGGCCACCCTCAGCGAGGGCCGGTGGATCATCCCGGCATTCCTCGTCTTCTGGTTCCTGCTGGTGATCGTGCCGCTGCTGATGCTGTTCGCCTACAGCTTCTTCGAGACGCGCAGCTTCATGACCGTCTACACGCCGACCCTGAACACCTGGGTGGGCCTGTTCGAATCCGGAAGATTCGAGGTGACGCTGCGCACCCTCAGGATCGCCCTCACCGTCACGGCCATCGAACTGGCGATCGGCTACCCCTTCGCCCTCTGGCTCGCCAAGGGCGGGGCGTCCAAGTCGACCAAGGCGGTGGTGCTGGCGCTGCTGACCATCCCCTTCTTCCTCGACATGTCGTCGCGGACGATCATCTGGCGGGCGATCCTCGGGCAGAACGGCCTCGTCAACACCGTGCTCACGGGAACGGGACTGACGGACGCGCCCGTCGAGTGGATGCTGTACACCGAGTGGTCGGTGCATTTCGGCATGGTGGTCACCTACTTCCCGACGATGGTGCTGCCCATCTTCCTGGCCATCAACATCATCGACGACAGCCTGATCGAGGCGAGCAACGATCTCGGCGCCTCGCCGCTGCAGACCCTGACAGGCGTGATCCTGCCGCTGTCGCTCCCCGGCGTGCTGGCCGGGATCGTGTTCACCCTCGGCCCGGCTCTCGCCGCCTGGGTGGAGCCGAGCATGCTCGGCGGCGGCTTCGTGAACCTCCTCAGCAACTCGGTCGAGAGCGCCTACACGGCGCTGCGCTACCCGGTGGTGGCGGCACTCTCGACCTTCATCATCCTGCTGCTCGCGGCGCTGCTGCTGGCGATGCTGCTGGTGGCCCGCCGCTTCGGCGACCTCTCCTCGACCTTCAAGGTGCTGAAGGGATGAGCGCCATGCGATCCGACACCGCCGCCGCCCGCCCGCCCGCCGCCAGCCGCTGGGGCTGGTCGCCGCATTGGCGCGCGGCCGGCAAGTGGGGCGGCGTCCTGATGCTGGGCGCCATCTACTTCCCGCTGTTCTGGCTGGCGCTGATGTCGGTCAGCGAGCGCCCGCTGTCCGGCATCCCCCTGCCCTTCTCGCTGGAACACTACGCCGCGCTGTTCCGCGACACCGCCTGGGTCGAGCCCTTCGCCGCGAGCCTCGTCATCGGCGCGCTCGTCGGCATCGTCTGCGCGGTGGTCGCCACGCTCGTCGGGCGGGCGATGCCGCAGACGCGCCGGCCCGGGCGCCTCCTCGTCCTGTTCGTGCTGCCGCTGTTCGTGCCCGGCATGTCCATGGGCGCGGCCCTGTTCATCTTCACCCGCTCCTTCCTCGAACTGAAGCTCGGCTTCTGGTCGATCTTCCTCGGCCATTTCGTCTGGGCGTTCCCCTTCGCGCTGCTGATCATCCTGGTGCTGACCACGCGCTTCGACCACCGTCTCGTCGAAGCCGCGGCGGACCTCGGCGCCTCCTCGTGGCGGATCTTCTGGGACATCGAGTTCCCGCTGCTGAAGCCGGCCATCGTCGGCGCCGGCCTGTTCGGGTTCCTGCTGTCCTTCAACGAGGTGCTGCGGACCCTCTTCCTTCGCGGCACCGAGGAGACGATGCCGGTCTGGAACTGGGTGATGGCCGCGTCGCAACAGTCGCAGGTGCCGATCATCTTCGCCCTGGCGACGCTGGTGCTGCTGGTCACGATGCCGCTGCTCGCGGGGGTGTTCTGGCTGCTGTTCGCCCGGCTGGACCGGTCGTGAGCGCGGCCCGCCGTTCAGGCCGCCCCGTCCGGGGAGAGGCGCGGCATGATCGAGGCGGCGGCCACCTCGATGTCGCGCACGATGTGGCGGCGCACCGCCTCGGGATCGCCGGCGTTCAGGCCCTCGAAGATCAGGCGGTGCTGCTCGTTGGCATGGGCGATGAAGCCTTCGTCGTCGAACAGGTCGTTGAAGAAGGGGCCGACCTGGCTCCAGAGATCCTGGATCATCTGCAGCAGCCGCGGCGAGCCCGCCTGCTCGTAGATGGCGAAGTGGAAGCGCTGGTTGAGGCTGAGGTAGGCGGTGGTGTCGCGTCGCTCGATGGCGTCCTCGAAGTCGCCAAGCATCGCACCGATGCGCTTGACCAGCGCGGGCCTGGCCCGTTCGGCGCCGAGCGAGCCCGCGAGCCCTTCCAGGGCGCAGCGGATGCGGGCGAGTTCGGCAAAGGTCTCCGGCGACAGGCCGGGAACCGAGATGGAGCGGTTCGGCTGCAGGGTGAGCAGGCGCTCCGCCACCAGGCGCTGCAGCGCCTCGCGCACCGGCGTGGTGGAGATGCCGTAGGTTTCGGCCAGCGTGCGGATGACGAGGACCTGCCCTGGCGAGAAGCGGCCGGAGATCAGGCCTTTCTTGATCTCCTGGTAGGCCAGGTCGTTGAGCGTCCTGTACTCGATCTTCATCATCGGCCCCGTGCTCCGAGCGCCCGCTTCGTTACCCGATGTCGCGTACGAATCCAACCGCCGGGACGGCGGTCATCGTCTTGAACTATATGTTATATGATGTATCAATTCCACGGGGTCGCGGGGGCGGCCTGCGGCACGGGGAGGCCCGAGATGATCTACGAGACTCCGCGTTTCTATCCGGGCGGCGACCGTGCCGTGGAGGTGGAACTCGGGGACGAGATGAGCTTCCGGCTCAACTTCCTCGTCCACGCGCTGGCGGCCGTCATCCGCGAGAGCGCCATCCGCGGGGTGGTCGAGCTGATCCCCGAGCTCGCCTCGCTGCAGGTCTCCTACGACCCGGACGGCATCTCATTCGACGACCTGCGGACCGAGGTGGCCGCGCTGCACGCCGGACTGAGGGACAGCGAAGGCGGCGACCTGCCGAGCCGGCTGATCACGGTTCCGGTCCTCTATTCCGACCCCTGGACCACCGAGTGCATCGACGACTACCGCGCCCGCGTCACCGACAAGGTGCCGGACCCGGATCTCGTCGCCCGGCTCAACGGCCTTGCCGACCGCGACGCGCTCCGCCGCCTGCACGCGGGGACCGAGTACTGGGTGGCGGCGCTCGGCTTCTGGCCCGGGCTCTGCTCGCTGATGCCGCTCGACGATCGCGCCCGGCTGATCGCTCCCAAGTACAACCCGCCGCGGACCTGGACACCGAAGGGAACCATCGGGATCGGCGGCGCCCTCACCTGCATCTACCCGGACAACACCCCCGGCGGCTACCAGCTCCTCGGGCGCACCCCGATGCCGACCTTCGAGCGCGAGCAGCGGCTGAGGGCGTTCCGCGACGGGCTTGCGCTGTTCCGCCCCGGCGACCGGGTACGCTTCGTGCCGATCGACCGGGCGGAGTACGAGTGGATCGAGGCGCGGGTCGCGGACGGCAGTTACGAGCACGACATCGTCGACTACCAGGTGTTCTCGGTCGCCCGCTACGAGGCTTGGCGGGCGGTCCGGCAGCCGGCCGCAGAGATCCGGGGGGCCGCATGACGCAACGCCGAACCGTCACCGTGCTGAAGCCCGGCCTCGAGACGACCGTGCAGGAACTGCCCGGCCGGATCGGCCATTGGGAGCAGGGCTTCCCGCCGTCCGGTCCCGTCGACGCCTGGTCCTTCCGCCTCGCCAACCTCCTCGTCGGAAACGACCGGGATGCGGCGGCGCTCGAGTGCCAGATCATCGGGCCGACCCTCCGCTTCGAAACCGACGCCCGGATCGCCGTCACCGGGGCCGACATGACGCCGAAGCTCGACGGCGAGCCGGTGGCCATGTGGCGGACCCTCGGCGTTCGCCCCGGGCAGGTGCTGGAACTCGGCGTCGCCCGGACCGGGGCGCGGGCCTACCTCGCCATCGCCGGGGCGATCGACACCCCGCCGGTGCTCGGCTCCCGCGCGGTGTTCCACATGGCGAGGATCGGCGGCCAAGCGCTCGCGGCCGAGGACGTCCTTCCGCTCGGTGCGGCGCCTGCCGCCGGCGCCGCCCTGACGGTGCCCGAGGCCGCCCGCCCGCCGATCCATGCCGAGGGCGTCTGGACCATCGAATGCGTGCCCGGCCCGAACGACGACTGGCTCGCCCCGGAGAGCATCGAGATGTTCCTGTCCACCGACTGGATCGTCCAGTCGAAGAGCAGCCGGACCGGCATGCGCCTCACCGGTCCGCAGTTCCGCTTCTCGAGCCGGGCGACCGACAAGCGGCCGGAACACGGGCAGGATCCGTCCAACATCATCGACCATGGATACCCGCTCGGGGCGGTGAACCTCGCCGGGCAGACGCCGATCATCCTGATCAACGATTCGCCGAGCACCGGCGGCTTCATCAACCCCTTCACGGTGGCGAGCGCCGCCTTCTGGAAGCTCGGCCAGGCGCGCCCCGGCGAGCGGCTCCGCTTCACCGCCGTCGGCGTCGAGGAGGCCCAGGCGCTGAGGCGCGACCTCGACGCGCGGGCGGTTCCGGCCGCGCTTGCGCCGGTCGACGGTCCGCCGGTGCCCGCCGCCTGAACCTTTCGAGGACCCCATGCTCGAACCCCTTCCCGAGATCGGCGACGTCCTCGTGTCCGCACCGCCCGAGGTGTCCGAGGCGGACGCCGCGCGGATCGCGCTGGAGCGCTTCGGCATCGGCGGTGACGTGGCCCGCCTGACCAGCGAGCGCGACGGCAACTTCCGCATCGCCGAGGCCGGCGGACGGAGCTTCGTCCTCAAGGTCGCCAACCCGGCGGAGCCGCCCGAGGTGACCAACCTGCAGACGGAGGCGCTGCTCCACCTGGAGCGGACGGACCCCGCCCTGCCGGTGCCCCGGGTCGTGTGGACCATCGACGGGAAGACGGAGTTCCGCATTCCGCTCGGCGGCGGGCTCCAACCGGTGGTGCGCATGCTGACCTTCCTCGAGGGCGAGCCGCTCCACCGCGTGCGCTCGGGCGCCCCGCAGCGCGAGGCGATCGCCCGCTGCCTCGCGCGGCTGGCGCTGGCGTTGCGGGACTTCGACCATCCCGCGGCCGAGCACGACCTGCTGTGGAACATCGCCAACGCCCGCCGGCTCCGCCCGCTGCTGCCCGCGATCGCCGACCCCCGCCTGCTCGCCCTCGCCGAGCGGTCGCTGGACCTCTTCGAGCGGGAGATCCGGCCGAAGCTGCAGGGATTGCGGCGGCAGGTCGTCCACAACGACTTCAATCCGCACAACCTGCTGATGGACCCGGCCGACCACAACCGCGTCTCCGGCATCCTCGACTTCGGCGACATCGTCCGGACGGCGCTGGTCATCGACGTCGCCGTGGCCGCCTCCTATCATGTGCTGCCCGAGGGCGACCCGCTGGAGCCGATCGCGAGCTTCGCCGCCGCGTACCATTCGGTGCTGCCTCTCGAGCCGGCGGAACTGGACGTGCTGTTCGACCTCGTCTCGGTCCGGCTGGTGACGACCGTGGCGATCACCAACTGGCGGGCCCTCCGGCAACCGGAGAACGCGGCGTACATCCTGCGCAACAACCCGCCGGCCCGGGCGGCGCTGCAGCACCTCGCCGAAGTGGACCGGGAGGCGGCGCGGCGGCGCCTGAGGGCGGCCTGCGGACTGGAGGGAGCGACATGAACATCGAGGGCGGCATGGTGAATGCCTTCGTGCCTGGCAAGGCCGAGCTCTCGCCCGCCGAGGCGGAGATGGTCGAGCGGCGGCGGCTGCTGCTCGGCCCGGCATATCGCCTCTTCTACGAGCGCCCGGTGCACCTCGTCCGCGGCGAGGGCGTCTGGCTCTACGACGAGGACGGTGCGGCCTACCTCGACGTCTACAACAACGTCGCCTCGGTCGGGCACTGCCATCCGAAGGTGGTGGAGGCGATGGCGCGCCAGGCCGGCATCCTCGCCACCAACACGCGCTATCTCACCGACGAGATCCTCGCCTACGCCGAGCGGCTGCTCGCGACCTTCCCAGACGCGCTCGGCCATGTGATGTTCACCTGCACCGGCAGCGAGGCGAACGACCTCGCGCTCCGCATCGCCCGGGCGGCGACCGGCGGCAGCGGGGTGATCGTCACCGGGAACGCCTACCACGGCGTCTCCGACGCGGTCTCCGCCTTCTCCCCCTCGCTCGGCCCCGGCGTCGACCTCGGCGCCCATGTGCGCACCGTGCCGGCGCCGGACGCCTGGCGGATCGACGGCGACGTCGGGGCGGCCTTCGCGGCGGCGGTGGCGGCGGCGGCGGCGGACCTCAGGCGCCACGGCATTCGCCCGGCGGCGCTGATCGTCGATACCATCTTCTCCAGCGACGGCGTGATGGCCGACCCGCCCGGCTTCCTCGCCCCGGCGGTCGAGGCGATCCGGGCGGCGGGCGGGCTCTTCGTCGCCGACGAGGTGCAGCCGGGCTTCGGCCGGACGGGCGACGGCATGTGGGGCTTCGCCCGCCACGGGGTGGTGCCGGACATGGTCACCCTCGGCAAGCCGATGGGCAACGGCTACCCGGTCGCCGGCGTCGTCGTGCGGCCGGACCTCGTCGCCGAATTCGGCGCCCGGGCGCGCTACTTCAACACCTTCGGCGGCAACACCGTGGCGGTCGCCACCGCGGCCGCGGTGCTGGACGTGATCGAGGGCGAAGGCCTGGTCGAGAACGCCCGCAGTGTCGGCGCCCTCTTCCGCCGAGGCCTCGACGACCTCGCCGGCCGGTTCCCGGCGATCGGCGACGTGCGCAGCGCCGGCCTCTTCCTCGGCGTCGAGATCGTCTCCGACCGGGCGGCGAAGACGGCGGACGCGGAGCGGACCACGCGGATCGTCAACCGCATGCGCGAGGAGCGCATCCTGATCAGCGCCACCGGCCCGCGCGCCAACATTCTCAAGATCCGCCCGCCGCTGGTGTTCTCGGAGGAGAACGTCGGCTTCTTCCTGGAGCGGTTCGAGCGGGTGATGCGGACGGTGGACTGACCGGTCCGCTCAGGCGAGGCCGATGCGGACAGCGGCGCCCCGGAAGGTCTCGCCGTCGGCGGGGAAGCGGAAGGGGTTCGGGAAGTCGTCGCGGCGGTCGCCGGGGTGCATCGACCGGACCGCGGCATCGCTTCGTTCCTTTATTGTACCGGCGAGCACGATGGCCATGGACATCGGGACGGCATGGACGTGTCGTTCTCATCCGGTGCGACGGGCATGTTGCATCGGGTACGAGCAGTCCGGCGCCCCCCGTGGATCATAGGCGCGACCAGGGCCGCGCCGGGCCTCCTTCAGAAGAAGAGGACCCACAGTGCGATAATGATCCCGACGATGGTCACGACGGCCCAGACCACCGGCCAGGCGCGGCCCTCCGCCCGCTGCACCGAGGCGCTGTCCGCGGGCGGCGGCGTGCGGTGGGCCGTGTCGTGCGTCTCGTCGGTCCGCTTCCTGAGGGCCGGGTTCAGGCCGTCGGAGCGGGGGGAGCCATCGGGCGGTTCGGTCATCGCGCGGATCCTCCGTCGGGTCCCGGCCGGCTTTCATCGGGCGCCGCGGCCGGGAGGCGCCATTCGAGCATGGCGACCAGGCAGGTCATTCCAGGCTCCCGATCGTCGCGGAGCCGGGAGACCAGCGTCGCCCAGTCGTCCTCGGTCGCGAAGCGGCTGAAGTCGGCGACGGCGATCCTCACCAGCGTGCCGACGCTGCCGCCCCCGTCCGCGGCGGCCGAGGCGACACGCGCCGCAAGGACGGGGTCGGCGTCCAGAAGGTGGCGCTCCACCTCACCGGACGAGCGCCGGGCGGCGGCCAGGATGTCGCCCATCGTCATCACAGGCCCGCCGGGTCGGGGGCCGGCTCGATGGCCACCCCCTCGACCTCGGCCTCCCCGGCCAGGGCGGTCACGTATCGCATCGCGGCCAGTTGCCACGCGCGGGCGGCGAGCATGTCGGCAATCTTGTCGCAGACCACCTCGAACGGCAGTTCGCGCCCGGGAATCCGCCGGTGCAGCCGGACGGCGTGCCAGCCGTAGCGGGAGCGCACCGGCTCGCGCCGGACGGTGCCCTCCTCCGTCGCCTCCAAAGCCTCCTGCATGGCCGGCAGCAGTTCGCCCCGGCGCACCTGGCCGAGCGAGCCGTCCTGCTGCGCCGACGGGCAGGCGGAGAGCTGCCGCGCCGCCTCGGCGAAGGCGGCCGGGTCGTCGCCGACGGCGGCGATGATGGCGCGGACCTGGCCCTCCGCGGCCGCCCAGGCGTCCGGACCGTTGCCCTCGGGCTCGACGAGCACATGGGCCGGCTCGAACAGCTCGGGCGTCCGGAAGCGGCTCCGCCGCGCCTCGTAGTAGCGGCGGCACTCGTCCTCGCCCGGCAGGTCGGGGACGACCGCCTCCTCGAGGAGAGCACGGACCAGCGCGTCGTCCTCGGCTTCGAGGCGACCGTCCTCGTCCGCCTCCGGGTCCGCCTCGATGCCGCGGCGCCGGGCCTCCTGCAGCAGCAGTTCCCGCACCGCGAGCGCCCGGGCCGCGTCCCGCCAGGCGGTCTCCGGGTCGGGCGCCGGGTGGTGCTGGATCTCCCGGGCGATCGCCTCCGGCTCGATCTCGATCCCGTTCACCAGGACCTCGCCGAAGCTGGGCGGCGGCGGCATCGGCGGCGCTGCGCCGCCGCAGCCGCCGCTCTGGCAGGCGCCGGGAAGCGCCGGGGTTGCCGGAGGGCGCGGCTCCGGCTGCGTGACGTCGAGGAGGCGGTGTCTCATGTCTGTTGCCCGCTTTCGGATTCCTGGCGCAGCACGGTCGTCCCGCCGGCCGACGAGGCGCTGGACGAGCGCGTCTCGGTCGCGGGGCCCGGCCTCGAGGCGGCGAGGGAGCGGGCGATCTGGTAGCCCGGGCGGAACAGGAACCAGACCGGCGCGCTCCAGATGTGGACGAGGCGCGTGAACGGGGTGATCAGGAACAGCGTCAGCCCGAGGATGATGTGCAGCTTGTAGATCCAGGCCACCTCGGCAAGCAGGCTCGGCGCCGTCGGGTCGAAGGTGACGATGGCGTTGGCCCAGCCCATGAACTGGATCATCTCCTCGCCGCTGAGGTGCTGCATGGTCCAGTAGACCGTGGCCACGCCGATCAGCAGCTGCAGCCAGATCAGGAACAGCACGAGGATGTCGCCGATGGAGGAACTGCGGCGGATGCGCGGCTCGAACAGCCGCCGGTGCAGCAGCAGCGTCGCCCCGACCAGCGCGGCGATGCCGGCGATGCCCCCACCACCAGCGCCGCCAGCTGCTTGAAGCCATGGCTGATCCCGGCGTAGTCGAAGACGTTGATCGGCGTCAGCAGGCCGACGAAGTGCCCGACGAAGAGCATCAGCACCCCCATGTGCAGGAGGTTGGAGCCCCACATCATCTGCTTGCGGCGGAGGAACTGGCTGGATTGCGACCGCCAGGAGTACTGGTCGGCATCGAACCTGAGGATCGACCCGACGATGAGCACCGTCAGCGCCAGGTAGGGATACCAGCCGAAGGCGAGCTGGTTGAGAAAGTCGTTCATCGGGAGCTCCTCACGCTTTGCGGGCCGGGTCGGCGGCCCCCGCCTTGCGGGCGGCCCGGATCCTGGCGACGACGCCGGTCGGGCCGCCCATCTCGTGCGAACCGGTGAAGCTGACCGCCTTCTCCTCCCAGTCCTCGTCGATCCGGGCGGGATCGTCGGAGGGGGCGTTGGCGGCCAGTTCCGCGACGAGGTCGCGGTCGGGTCGCGCCCGGGCCACCGCGATCAGCGCGCCGAAGACGGCCGCGTAGGGCGACCCGCGCCCGCCGAGGCGCTCCTCCAGCGCCGCGAAGACATGGGCGGGCTCCGAAAGGTGCTCCCGCGCGGCGGCCGGCTCGAGGCAGGACGCGAACTCGACGAACACCGGCACGAAGTCCGGCAGTTCCGCCGACTCCAGCAGGAAGCCGGCGTCGGCATACTGCTCGCCGAGGTCGATCATCGCCTGGCCGCGCTCCCGGCTGTCGCCGTGCACATGCTCGAAGAGATGCAGCGACAGCGAGCGGGAGCGGTCGAACAGCTCGCTGTAGTCGGCCTGCAGGTCGAGGAGGTCGCCCGATCCGAGTCGGTCGAGCAGCGGCTCCAGTCGGCGCCGGGCGGCCCGCGGCAGCGCCGCCTCGGCGTCGATCGCCTCGCGGATCTCCGGGATGTGGGCCGCAAGTTCGGCCGAGGGATAGCCGAGCAGGGCTGCGAGGGCTCGAAGCGTCAGTCTCATGTCGGCACGTCCATGTGGGGCTTGCGCGGCGTCCGCTTTGTGCCGCCGAACAGGTTGGTCCTGGTCTTGCCGCCGGTGTCCTCCCGGAAGCCGAAGCCGGCGGAGCCGCGGAGCGCATAGGCATCCTCCTCGAGCTCGCGGTGCGCGGTCGGGATGACGTAGCGGTCCTCGTAGGCGGCCAGCGCCATCACCCGGTACATGTCCTCGATCAGCGCGGTGGTCATGCCGACCCGCTCGGGGATCGACGGGTCGATGCGCCCCTCGACGCTCTTCGCCCGCATGTAGGCGCGCATCGCCAGCATCCGCTCGAGCGCTATCGCCACCGGCGCCTCGTCGCCGGCGGTGAGCAGGTTGGCGAGGTAGCGGAGCGGGATCCGCAGCGAGCGCACGTCGGGCATTCCGTCCCTGGCGCTGATCTTGCCCGCCTCGTGCGCCGACTGGATCGGCGACAGCGGCGGGACGTACCAGACCATCGGCAGGGTGCGGTACTCCGGGTGGAGCGGGAAGGCGACCTTCCACTCCATCGCCATCTTCCAGATCGGCGAGCGCACGGCCGCCATCATCCACTGGTCGGGGATACCCTGCGCCCTGCCCTCGGCCTGCACCTCAGGGTCGTTCGGGTCGAGAAAAACGCCGAGTTGCGCCGGGTAGAGCTGCTTCGGGTCCTCGACCGAGGCCGCCGCCTCGATCCGGTCGGCGTCGTAGAGCACCACGCCGAGGTAGCGGATGCGGCCGACGCAGGTCTCGGAGCAGACGGTCGGCTGGCCGGTCTCGATCCGCGGGTAGCAGAAGATGCACTTCTCGGATTTGCCGCTCGACCAGTTGTAGTAGATCTTCTTGTAGGGACAGCCGGAGACGCACATGCGCCAGCCGCGGCACTTCTCCTGGTCGATCAGGACGATCCCGTCCTCGGCCCTCTTGTAGATCGCGCCGGAGGGGCAGGAGGCGAGGCAGGATGGATTGAGGCAGTGCTCGCACAGCCTCGGCAGGTACATCATGAAGGTCTTTTCGAACTCGCCGTAGATCTCCTTCTCGACGCCGTCGAAGTTATATTCCTGCCCGCGGCTGGAGAACTCGCCGCCGAGCATGTCCTCCCAGTTGCCGGACCATTCGATCTTGTTCATCACCTCCCCGGTCAGCAGCGAGCGGGGCTTGGCGGAGGGCTGGGCCTGCAACTCCGGCGCGGTCTGCAGCCAGTCGTACTCGAAGGTGTAGGGCTCGTAGAAGTCGTCGATCTCCGGCAGGTGCGGATTGGCGAAGATCTTCGAGAGGATCCGCCACTTGGATCCCTGGCGCGGAATGATCTTGCCGTTCTTCTTGCGGACCCAGCCGCCCTGCCACCGGTTCTGGTTCTCCCCACGCCTTCAGCGCGACCTCGCCGTTGGTCTCCGGCGCCAGCATCAGGATCGTCTCGCAGGCGTCGATGTCGGTGTCGATCCGCGGCCGGCCGCTGTCCGGATGACGGCCGTTGAGGATGCCCAGCAGCTCGACCTCGTGCTCCGCGTTCCAGGTGATCCCCTTGCCGCCGTTGCCGAGCTTCTCGAGCGCGGGCCCGAGCGAGGTGAACCGCCTGAACACCTCGGGATAGTTCCGCTCGACCAGGGCGACGGTGGGCATCGTCCGGCCCGGGACGGGCTCGCACTCGCCGCGGGCCCAGTCCTTCGGCTCGTAGGCCTGCGCCAGCTCTCCCGGCGTGTCGTGCTGGATCGGCGAGAGCACCAGGTCGTGCTCGACGCCGAGCACCTCGGGGGCCAGCTCGGAGAACTTCTCGGCGATGCCGCGAAAGATGTTCCAGTCGCTGCGGGACTCCCAGACCGGGTCCACCGCCGCGGTGAGCGGGTGGATGAAGGGGTGCATGTCCGTGGTGTTGAGGTCGTGCTTCTCGTACCAGGTCGCGGTCGGCAGCACGACGTCGGAGTAGATGCTGGTGGTCGACATGCGGAAGTCGATGTTGACCATCAGGTCGAGCTTGCCGATCGGCGCCTCGTCCCGCCAGACGACCTCGGTCGGGCGCTGGATGTACTGCCGCTCGTCGGTTCCGACCACGCCGTGCATCGAGCCGACGAAGTGCTTCAGGAAGTATTCGTGGCCCTTGCCCCGGCCAGAAACTCGGGTTGCGCCGGATGGTTCCGGGATTCGACCCGAAAGGCGGCATATCTTGCGGCGCGGCGGGCGACTGGGATCCTGCGGCGTCGATGCCGCCCCGCGGATGGGCGAGCCAGTTTCGCCGATCGAAAACCTGGGAGGCTGCGGCCGACCGGCGGCCATCACTGCCGCTCGGTCAGGAGACGATCGAGGTCGGAGCGCAGGATCAAACGTTCGACCCCGGACCCGCTTCAGGTCGATGCGGCCCTCAGCTGCAAGGCGGTACAGCGTCGCCTTCGGACTCCGGCTCCCCCACCTGCCCTCCTTGCCCGCCCGCGCCGGCGCCGGTTCACCCGGGTCCTTCGCTTCGCCTCGTCAGGGGAATTCGGCGATCCGCGCCTTGGGCATGGCCGCCATGCGCTTGCCTTTTGCAGCGCAACATGGCAGTGGGGGCGCTATTCACCCGGACCCGGCCAGCGCCGGGTGGCTCTTCCGGCCGCCGATCCGCCGGACCATCCCTTTCGGACAAGACCTCAGCCGCCGCCCTTCCGTGGCGCGCAGTCGCTGTTCTCGTCCCGGGAATCGAATTTCGATGCACCTCTTCACGGCCGTCCGACGCGACTGGCTCTCCAATATCCGCGGCGACGTGCTCGCCGGCATCGTCGTCGCCCTCGCCCTCATCCCCGAGGCGATCGGCTTCTCGGTGATCGCCGGCGTCGACCCCAAGGTCGGCCTCTACGCCTCCTTCGCCATCGCGGTCACCAGCGCCATTACCGGCGGCCGGCCGGGGATGATCTCCGCCGCGACGGCGGCGACGGCCCTGCTCATGGTCGACCTCGTCCGCGACCATGGCCTCGAGTACCTGCTCGCCGCCACCATCCTGATGGGCTTACTGCAGATCGGCGCCGGCTTCGTGAAGCTCGGGCGACTGATGCGCTTCGTCTCCAAGTCGGTGATCACCGGCTTCGTCAACGCGCTCGCAATCCTGATCTTCCTGGCGCAAGTTCCCGAACTCGTCGGGGTCACGCCGGTCACATACGCCATGGTGGCCGCCGGACTCGCCATCATCTACCTGTTCCCGCGGCTGACCCGGGTGGTGCCCAGCCCGCTTGTCGCGATCATGGCACTGACCGGGGCCGCGATCTGGTTCGGCCTCGACATGCGCACGGTCGGCGACCTCGGCGAGCTTCCCTCCGCTCTGCCGACCTTCCTCGTTCCCGACGTGCCGCTCACGCTGGAGACGCTGCGGATCATCCTGCCCTACTCGATCGCGCTCGCCGCGGTCGGGCTGCTCGAGAGCCTTCTCACGGCGACCATCGTCGACGACCTCACCGACACGCCGAGCGACAAGAACCGCGAGTGCGCCGGCCAGGGCGTGTCCAACGTCGTCTCCGGCTTCCTCGGCGGGATGGGCGGCTGCGCCATGATCGGCCAGTCGGTGATCAACGTGAAGTCCGGCGGACGCGGACGACTGTCGGGCGTCGTGGCCGGCAGCTTTCTTCTCTTCCTGATCGTCGTCCTCGGCGAATGGGTCAGCATGATCCCGATGGCAGCGCTGGTCGCGGTGATGATCATGGTCTCGATCGGCACCTTCTCGTGGTCTTCGGTTCGCGACATCCGAGCCTACCCGGTGTCCTCCACGGTGGTGATGCTCTCCACCGTCGCGGTGGTGGTCTGGACGCACGACCTCGCCCAGGGCGTGATCGTCGGCGTGCTCCTCTCCGGCATCTTCTTCGCCAGCAAGGTGGCTCGCCTCTTCGCGGTGCGCAGCCGCCTCTCGGAGGACGGCCGCGTCCGCACCTACGAGGTCCGTGGCCAGGTGTTCTTCGCCTCGGCCGAGACATTCCTCGCCGCGCTCGACTTCCGTGAGGTCGTGGAGAAGGTCGTCATCGACGTGGGACACGCCCACTTCTGGGACGTGTCGGCGATCGCCGCCCTCGACAAGGCCGTCATCAAGTTCCGCCGCGAGGGCGCCGAAGTCGAGGTGCTCGGCCTCAACGAGGCAAGCGCGACGATGGTCGACCGCTTCGCCGTCCACAATGATCCGGTCGCGGTCGAGAGGATGACGGGCGGCCATTGAACCGTGCGTCGGCTGCGCCGTTCGCACCGTGACTCGGAAGGGGAGGAGACATGCCCAAGGTGCTCGCCTGCGTGGACGCATCGGTCTACGCGGCATCCGTCGTCGATCACGCCGCATGGGCGGCCGGGCGGATGGGTGCGTCCATCACGATCCTGCACGTGATCGGTCGCAAGGACCGCGGCGGTCTCTCGGACCTTTCCGGCACGCTCGGGGTCGATGCGAACAGCAACCTGCTGCAGGCGTTGACGGAGGCCGACGAGGTGAACGCGCGACTGGCCCAGGAGCGCGGGCGCGCGCTGCTGGAGGCGGCCCGTGCCCGCCTTCAGGAACACGGGGTGACCCGGGTCGATCTCCTCCATCGCCACGGCTCGTTCGTCGAGACGGTGTGCGAGGCCGAAGCGGAGGCGGATCTGGTCGTCGTCGGCAAGCGGGGCGCAAACGCGGACTTCGCGCGCCTCCATCTCGGCAGCAACCTTGAACGCGTGGTTCGGGCGGCCAGCAAGCCGGTGCTCGTCGCCTCGCGAGGCTTCCGCGATATCCGGCGCCTGCTCCTCGCCTTCGACGGTGGGCCGAGCTCCTGGCGGGCGGTCGAACATCTCGCCGCAAAGCCGTTGTTCGGCGGCTTCGACCTGGATGTGGTCACGGCTGGAGCCGACACGGCATCGAGCCGGGACGCCCTGGAAGAGGCGGCAGCGCGCCTGCGCCACCGGGCGGGCGCGGTCGAGGCCAGGCTGATCCCAGGCGAGCCCGAAGCGGTGATCGGCAACCATGTCCGAGAGCGGGGGATCGACCTGCTCGTCATGGGCGCCTACGGCCATTCCCGAGTGCGCAGCCTCCTCGTCGGCAGCACCACCTCGGCGATGATCCGTACCTGCCTCGTGCCGGTGATGCTGTTCCGCTAGTGCATGTTCCATTCGGATCGAACCGATCCGAACGACACGAACAGGCTCAAAGCTCTGATCAGGTGATTACACCTGGTCGGAAAGCGCTCCGGGCGCCTTTTTTCAGGCGATCGGTCCCGGGCTTCCCGTCGGGCCGCGGGGAACGACGAGGACGTCGATCTCCGCCCGCTTCAGCACTTCGCCGACGACGCTGCCGAGAACAAGCCGGTCCATGGCGCTGCGGCCTTCCTTTCCGAGAACGAGCAGGTCTGCCCGCGTCTCCTGCGCCACATTGAGGATGGTGTCCGGCGTCGAAGTCGCGGCGATGCGGACCAGCCGCTGGTCGATCCATGGCGCCTCCCGGTCGAGGAAGCCGGTGAGGGCCACCGCCGCGCGGGCTTCCTCCTCCTCCAGGTAGTCCTGGCGGGAGGATGGGGCGGCCAGCGAGACGAGCCCCTCGGCCGGAGCCTCGACGACGTGCACGATCCGGCACTCGGGCGCCTCGAGGAAGCCGAGGCGGCGGGCGGACCGCACCGCCTCGGCGGAGCCCTCCGACAGGTCGGTGGCGATCAGGACCCGTTCGTAGGCCCTGGAGGGCACGCCGTTGGCCATCAGCGTCGGCACGACGGCACGGGAGATCGTGCGCTCGGCCGTCGTTCCCGTGAACATCTCGCGGAGCGACTTCCGCCGGTGCGGGCCCAGCAGGACGATGTCGGCGACCTCGTCTGCCGCGGTAGCCGCGATCGTGTCCAGCGGATCACCCACGATCACCTGGGCCCGGCAGGGGAGCCTGTCCGTGGAGCGGACGGTCTGGGCGATGTCGAAGAGAAGGTCCTCCGCCGCCCGACGCTCGATGTCGAGCAGCCTTGCGGGAAGGTCGTCGTCGACCACATGGACGAGAAGGATCTCGGCGCCATGCGGCGTCGCGATCAAGGTCGCCCGCCGCATGGCGCGGTCCGAGCGGGTGGAGAAATCCGTCGCGACAAGGACGCGCTTCATCGTGTCCGCTCCCGTTCCGATCCGTACTCCCCCGGGTCGGCCGAGTATCGGGTCCATCTGCCCGGCGCACAACGCCGCGGTGGCCCGGAGCGGTACGATTGCGCGGGGATGGCCGATGCGCGACCGCGGGTCGCCTTTCCCGATGGCTTCGTGCGCCGGGAGCGCCTGGTCGGAGCCGGCGCCAGGTCCGCCGCGCCGTCACGCCCGGCCGGTCGAGGCGCCAGCCGCCGCCGGCGCCGGGCGCGGGGGAAGAAGCAGCATCCGGGCGTAGCCGGCGGCGAACAGCAGGTAGGCGAGCGCGAAGCCGAGCGCGGCGGCGTCGAGCCCGAATGCGGCGGCCGGGACGAGATCCGCGGCCACCCGCGCGACGGCCGCCAGGGCCACCAGGGCGAAGATCAGGATCTCCAGCGGCCCGGAGGCGAGCGGGCGGCCGGAGTGGCCGCGGCTCGCGCGAGTCATCACCGCGAGCGTCATGGTGCCGACCCCGCCGACGGTCCAGACATGCTGGGCCGTCGATGCAGCGAGGAGGCCGAGCAGTTCGGCCGCCGCCGCCGTGGCGAGGAATCCCGCGGCGACGAAGGCGTAGCCGACGTGGAGGACGAGGAGCAGCGGCTCGGAGCGGGTGGCAAGGCCCCGCCAGCGGGAGAGCCGGACGATGTTGGCGAGGCCAGCGACGGCGAGCGCCACTCCGGTGGCGGGGCTCCCGGGCGCCGCCACCCAGAGCGCCAGCGCCAGCGCGGAGACGATCATCGCCATCCCGTCCACCCGGCCGAAGGGCGCCGGCAGCCGCTCGATCCTGCGGGCGGCGAGCCAGTTGCGGGTGAAGGCGGGGATGATCCGGCCGCCGACCAGCAGGATCATCACCAGCACCACGGCGAGCGCCGCCCGCCCCGAATACCAGGCGAGGCCGGTCGCCAGCGCCTCCGCGTGGAAGGCGGCGTCGACGAGCGCGAGCAGCCCGACCAGCGCCACCACCCGGAGGTTCCTCAGGCTGCCGCCCTTCACCACCTCGAAGGCGAAGACGCCGGCGAGCGCCAGCGGGAAGGCGACGTCCACCGCCGCCGCGACCACCGGCCCGACCACCGCCGAGAAAGTCACCGCAACCCTCCCGGCCAGCCACAGCAGCACGAGGGCGAGCAGGCGCCGGCCGGCCACCGGCGGGCGGCCGGTCCAGTTCGCCACCGCGGTCAGCGCGAAGCCGGCGATGATCGCCGGGACGGCGCCAAGCAGCAGGCCGTGCACGTGCCAGTCGCGCGGGGCGAAGGCGGTCGGGATCTCGACGAGGCCGGTCATCACCGGCACCCAGAGGAGCACCGGCAGGGCCATGGCGAGGGCGCCGAGGAGGAAGAAGGGGCGGAAGCCGCCGGTGAGCCAATGGGGCATGGGATCTGTGCGTGTCATGTCTGGACTCTGTGGCCTTGAGGCGGCCGGTGACGTTGCGCGCGGACAAACAGCGCCACTCCGGGCACCGCCCGTCACGGCAGGTGGAACCGGTCCTCGGCGAGGACGACGGCCCCGGTCGCCGGGTCGGCGAGGCGGAACACCAGGTCGCCGGCGAGGTCCTCGCCGCCGGTGACGGTGACGCGCAGGCGGCGGGTGCTGTCGCCGTCCACGGAGAAGCGCACCACCCCGTCGGCGGGCGGCGGCTCGCCGCCGACGGCGAGGACCGCATCCGCCGCGCCCTCGACGGCGAGCGTAAGCTCCCGCGCCTCCCCGGTCGTGGAGGCGGCGCGGATCTCGAAGCCGTTGCGGATGTCGCCGGCGGAGAGCAGCACCGCCAGCGGCGTGCGGTCGTGCAGCACCGAGAGGCTGATCGGGTCGCGGACGGCCACCTGGAGGACCATCGCGGCGACGAGGCCGAGCGCCGCGGCGGCGAGCGCCACCGTCTTCGGCCGCACCACCGGCACCCGCCGGCGCGCCTCGCCGCGACGGCCGCGCTCGATGTTCTCCCAGCTCTCGTAGTCGATCAGGCCGCGCGGGCGCTCGAGCTTCGCCATGGTGGTGTCGCAGGCGTCGACGCAGAGGCCGCAGTTGATGCAGGCGATGCTCGGCCCCTCGCGGATGTCGATGCCCATCGGGCACACGGCGACGCAGGCCAGGCAATCGACGCAGTCGCCCGCGGGTGTGCCGGCGGCGCGTGCCGCCGCGGCCTTCTTCGCCGACATGCGTTGCTCGCCGCGGTGGTCGCGATAGGCGACGGTGAGAGCCTTGGGGTCCCAGATCGCGCCCTGCAGCCGCGGCCAGGGGCACATCCAGGTGCAGACCTTCTCGCGGCCGAAGCCGGCGAGGCCCCAGGTGGCCAGCGTCAGCGTCAGGATCATGCCATAGGCGACCGCCGAGGCTCGGCCGGTCACGACATCGGCCAGGAGCGTCGGCGCGTCGGCGCGTCGGCGAAGTAGAGGACGAAGGCGCCGCCGGTGCCCGCCGCGATCCCCAGCCATACCGCGTGCTTCAACGCGATCTCGCCGACGCGCCGGGCGGTCAGCGGCTGGCCGAGCTTGCGCAGCCGCTCGCGCCGGTCGCCCTCGATCGCCCGCTCGACGGCGAGGAAGAGGTCCGTCCACACGGTCTGCGGGCAGAGGAAACCGCACCAGACCCGGCCGGCCAGCGCGTTCATCAGCACCAGCACGATGGTGGCGAGCACCATGAGCCCGGTGAGGTAGTAAAGCTCCTGCGGGCGGATCTCCAGCGCGAATAGGTGGAAGCGGGCGTGGGCGAGGTCGAACAGGATCGCCTGGTCGGGCTGTCCCTCGCCGCGGTCCCAGCGCAGGAACGGCAGCGCGTAGTAGACCGCGAGGCAGGCGAGGAGCAGGCGCCACTTGATGCTGCGCCAGCGCCCGGCCACCGACTGCGGGACGACCCGCTCGGCCGGCTTCGATCCCCGAGGCCGGTAGGTCGGGACGGGCCGGGCCGGCGGCATCGGCCGCGTCGCAGCGGCGCCCGGCCCCGTCGCCGGCATGATGCCCCCGCCCGGTCGCCTCTCGCCCTCGATGTACATCCTGGTCCTCCTCGCGTCCCGGTCTGACCGCGAGGCATAGCCGGAGCCCCTGCCCGCTTCTTTGTCCGGGCACAAACTCGGCCGGAAATGGGTCAGTCGGCCGTGCCGCGGCGGGCGAGGAGGTCGAGGGCGGCGGCGCCGTCCGCGGCGGTCGAGGCGATCACCCGGAAGGCCTCCGAGACGCCGGCAAGGTCCTCCTCGGAGAGCGCGGCCGCCTCGTCCTCGAGGTCGGAGAGCCAGTCGGCATAGTCGGCGATCCGCCGCGCCGCCTCGCGGGCGTCTGTGACCAGCCGCCGCCGCATCCGGACGGCTCCGGGACATCGGGAAACGGAAGTGGCCCGCCCGGACCGGATCCAGGCGGGCAGCGTCGGGCCTTACTGGCCGACGATCGGCTGGGGCGGACTGACCTGGGTCATCAGGTCGTCGTTCCACTCGCCCTCCACCTTCACGTGGGCGGCGGCGCCGAGCTCGGCCGCCTCGATCAGGTTGTGGTTCACGTAGGCGTAGACGCCGGGCTGCAGGAAGGTGTAGAGCGCCGCCCCGGCGCTGCCGCCGCGGATGAACCAGGTCTCGAGGTCCTTCTCCGGCGGGTTGGCGAACTTGCCGGTCTCCCAGACCCAGTCGCCGTGGCCGCCGATGAGGTGCGGGCGGGTATCGCGGTTCGCCTGGCTGTGGATGAACAGCACCGTCTCGCCGACGTCGGCGGTCATCGCGTTGTCGCCGGTCAGGGCTCCCTTGGCGCCGTTGAAGACCACGTGCGTCGGGGTGAGCTTGCGCATCACGTCCATGGTGTCGGCGTAGGCGTCGCCGGGACCCTCGTAGTCCTTGAACGCGCCGGTCTCGTCCTGCGGGATGTAGAGGTCGAACTCGCCGACGGTATAGGCCTTGTCGTAGCTCACCGGGTTGCCGGCGGGGTCCTTCAGGCCGTCGCGCGGCAGCACCATGATGGTGCCGTGCATGCCGCTGACGACGTGCCAGGGCACCATGCCCTCGGGCGCGCAGTGGTAGACGAACACGCCCGGGCGGGTGGCCTTGAAGCGCAGCGTCGCCTGCTCGCCAGGGTTGACCAGGGTGAGCTGGGCGCCGCCGAGGGCGCCGGTCGCCGCGTGGAAGTCGATGTTGTGCGGCATTTCGCTGGTCGCGGGGTTGACCAGCGTCAGCTCGACGTAGTCGCCCTCGTGCACCACCATGGTCGGGCCGGGCATCGTCCCGTTGAAGGTCATCGCCTGGAAGGTCGTGCCCTCGTCGTCGACGACGATCTCCTTCTCTTCGAGCACCATGGTGAACTGTACCACCTTGGGCTCGCCGACGGCGACCTGGTCGTGGTCCATCACCTGCGGCGGGGCGACGAGCGTCGCCTTGACGCGCTCCAGTCCGGCGGTCAGGTCCTCGCCGGCGGCGAGGGCGGGTCCCGCCGCCACCAGGGCGGCCAGGGCGGCGCCGATGAGGGCAGTGCGACGGGTTTTCATGGCGTGTCTCCTTGTTCGGTCATCGGTTGCGTATCCGATGGCCGCGAGGAAACACCCGCTCGCCCGTCCGCTTTTTGCGAAATGGCAAACTCGGATCGGTTGCCGGCCGCCGGCGTTTCCTTAAACGAATTAGGTTCAGCTGATGTGTTCCGGGCCGGGCCCGGATGGCCTATGAGGGGCGGGAACCGGGGGTCGGAACGGGGACGGACATGCCGAAGAGACTCGACCGGTCGCTGATCCGCGACCTCTCCATCTTCAGGTCGATGAGCGACGAGGACCTCGACGCCGTCCTCGAGATGGCGAGCGTGCGCCAGCTGCCCGAGGGCACCGCGGTGTTCGACCAGGGTGCGCCGGCGACCGAGTTCTTCGCGCTGCTGCACGGGCGGCTGAAGGTGGTGCAGACCACGGTCGACGGGCAGCAGGTGGTGGTCCGGCATGTGAGCCCGGGCGACATCTTCGGCATCGCGCGGGCGATGCGGCGCACCGACTACCCGGCGACGGCGACGGCGGTGGTGGAGAGCCTCGCCCTCGCCTGGGCCTCCAGCCATTGGGAAGGATTCATCGCCCGCAGCCCCGTGCTGGCGATGAACGCGCTGCAGACCGTGGGCCAGCGGCTGCAGGACGCGCACACGCGCATCCGCGAACTCTCCACCGAGGAGGTGGAGCGGCGGGTGGCGCACGCGCTTTTGAGGCTGGTGAACCAGGCGGGCCGGAAGACCGAGGAGGGCATCCTCATCGACTTTCCCGTCACCCGCCAGGACATCGCCGAGATGACCGGCACCACGCTCCACACCGTGAGCCGGGTGATGACCGCCTGGGAGGCGAAGGGGCTCGTCGCCAGCACCCGCAAGAAGGTGGTGGTGAAGGATCCGCACCGGCTCTTCGTGCTCGCGGAGAAGCCGGAGTAGCCGCGGCGCGGTCCGCCGCGGCCGCGCAGCCGCGGACCCGGTCGTCAGCCGGCGGCGGCGGCGCCCTCCCCCGCGATCGCCTCCGACACCTCCGCGAGGAAGCCGTCCAGCGGGACGCCGTGCTCGCGGCAGGCCTCGGCGAGATCGTGGATCCGGGCGACAGGGCATCCGATGCACATCATCCGGTGCCGGATGAACACCCGGATTGTCGCCTTGTGGGCGCTCATCAGTTCGTCGACGGTGGTGGCGCCGGTGATGGACGGGCGGATCTCGGTCGGCATGGGTCTCGTCCTCGCGATGAGCCTTCTACTTTAGGCCGAGACGCCGGGGCGCTCTTTGCGCGGCGACAACGTTCGGCATCACTCGCCATGCCATCACCGCGGCGAAAGGACCCCGCCCGATGACCGCCGTCCCCCGCGTCCGCCCCGACCGCCTCTCCGGCACATGGCTGTTCGCGACGCCCTTCCGCCCCTTCTTCCTCGGCGCCTCGCTGCTCGCCGCGGCGAGCGTGCCGCTCTGGATCCACCTCTACGCGACCGGCGCGGGGACGGTCGGCGGGATGCCCGGGCCGGCCTTCCACGCCCATGAGATGGTGTTCGGCTACCTCCCGGCGGTGATGGCCGGCTATCTCCTCTCGGCGACGCCGAACTGGTCGGGCCGCCTGCCGACGGCCGGGGCGCCGCTCGCCGGCCTCTTCGCGATCTGGCTCGCCGGGAGGCTGCTGCCGCCGCTGCTGCCGGCCCTGCCGGCGGCGGTGGTGGACGTCGCCTTCCCGCTGGCGGTGGCCGCGGTGCTGATGCGCGAGGCCCGGGTCAAGGCCGCGGGGATGTCCCGGCACGGGCTGATGCTGTTCCCGCTGCTCGCCGCAGCCTCGCTCGCCCACCGGCTGATGGCGGAGGACTACGAGGCCGAGACGATGCTCGCCCGCCTCGGCATCGCCGTCGGCGCGCTGCTGATCGCGGCGGTGGGCGGGCGGCTGGTGCCGAGCCTCACCCGCAACGCCCTCGCCGGCAGCGGCGCCGACCGGGTGCCGGAGCCCTACGGCCGCTTCGACGTCGCCGTCCTGGTCGCCGCCTTCGCCGGGCTCGCCGGCTTCGTCGCCGCGCCGGAGCATCCGGCGACCGCCGTCCTTGCCCTCGCCGCGGGCGCGATGCACCTGGTGCGCCTCGCCCGCTGGCGCGGCTGGCTGCTGCGCGACGGCGGGGTCCTCGCGCTGCACGCGGGCTATCTCTGGCTCGCGGCCGGGACGATCCTCGCCGGCCTCGCCGCCGAGCCGGTCGCGCTGGTGCCGGTCGACGCGGCGCTGCATGCCCTCGCCGCCGGGGCGATCGGGGGCATGACGCTCGCGGTCATGACCCGCCTCGCCGGCACCCGCGGCGGCGGCGCACGGCCGGGCGGCGCGATCGCCGGAGCCGCGCTCGTCGCGGTCAACGCCGGCGCCCTCCTCCGGCTGGCGGCCCCGCTGCTTCCCGCCCACCATCTCCCGCTGGTGGCCGCCGGCGGCGCCCTCTGGGCCGCCGGCTTCGCCCTCTTCGCCCTCTCGATGATCGGCGCCGCCCTCGGCGGCGCGCGCCGGTCTACTCCGGAATGACCGCTCCGATCTCGGCCTCGAGGGCCTCCGACGCGGCGATCTCGGTGCGCGCCCTGGTGCCCGGCATGATCTCGAAACGGGGGTCGAAGTCGACCATCAGGGCCGCCAGCTGCCCGAGGATCGCCAGGTCGCCCTCGGCCGTCGCCGTGCCCGCGCCGAGCAGGGCCTCGAGCGTCGTCTCGCCGGCCATGACGCCCTCGAGATCGGAGCGGTTCACCGTCAGCGTCAGGTCGGCGTCCTCCGCCTGGTATCCCTCGATGTTCGTCAGCGTGGCGTTGGAAAGCTCCACGACGAAGCGCTCGCCGTTGTCGGGCGTGACGAGGTTCATCACGAAGGAGAGGCCCTCGGCCCGCCGGCTGTCCATCTTGATGGCGAGGAAGTTGAGGAACAGCTCCGTCGACATCGCCCGGATCACGTCGGGGCTCGACGAGCTCGCGATCGT
The DNA here is from genome assembly GCA_041687675.1 of Pleomorphomonas sp. GTDB lineage: Bacteria > Pseudomonadota > Alphaproteobacteria > Rhizobiales > Pleomorphomonadaceae > JAWLBM01. The sequence goes on from JAWLBM010000010.1 coordinate 92,506, forward strand.
GCCCTGCGGGATCCCGGAGCGCAGCTCGTAGGCGGCCGCGAGGAAGGAATTCCGCAGGCCCGGATTCTCCTGCTGGTAGCCGATCTGCTCGAAGGCGTCGGCGAGCGCGTCCTTCGCCTCGCCGTTCTCGGGTTCGGCTTGCACGAGCTTGTTCAGGATCTCCACCTCGCGGAGGTAGTCGCCCGCGTCGTGAAGCTCCGCCGCCTTGGCGAGGATCGCCGCGGAGCCGCCCATCATCTCGACGTAGAGCGGCGCCGAATCCTCGGGCGACAGCGGGATCAGCGTCGCCGGGTTGCAGTCCCAGAAGCCGAGGTAGCGCTGGACCACGCCGCGGGCGTTGTGCTCCGGCGAGCCGTGGTAGCCGCGGCAGTGCCACTTGGCCTGCAGGCCTTCCGGCACCTTGTAGACGTTGTGGATCTGGTTTATCGTAACGCCCTGGTTGGCGTAGTGCAGCACCTGGTTGTTCATGTTGGCGTAGAGGTCGCGCTGGTCGCGCAGCACCTCGCGGATCCGCTCGTTGCCCCAGCGCGGCCAGTGGTGCGAGGCGAACATCACTTCGGCCTCCCGCCCGAACAGCCAGAGCGCCTCGTTGATGTATCGCGACCAGTTGAGCGGGTCGCGCACCGCCGCGCCGCGCAGCGTGTAGATGTTGTGGAGCGTGGCCGTCACGTTCTCGGCCATCCACAGCGCCTTGAGGTCGGGGATGTAGGTGTTCATCTCCCGCGGCGCCTCGGTGTTGGGCGTGTTCTGGAAGATCATGTGCACGCCGTCGACCTCGAACTCCTCGATGGGATCCGAGACGAGGCGCGTGGGCGGGACGAGGCTCGTGGCGCCCGCCGGAATCCGGTGCCCCAGTCCCTGCGTGACGAAACCGTGCTGGCCGGACGGGAGCAGCAGCCCGTACTGGTAGAAGAGCCGCCGGTTCATCGCGTTGCCGGCGAAGACATTCTCGGAGATGGTGAACTGCATGAAGCCATCTGGGGCGATGATCTCGACCCGGCCAGAGGCGATGTCCTCGTCGCTCAGGAGCCCCCGGCCGCCGCCGAAATGGTCGCCGTGGGTGTGCGAGTAGATCAGCGCGGTGAGGGGGAGCCCCTCGCCCACATGCTCCTGGAACAGGGTCCAGGCCGCGCGGGCGGTTTCGGTGGTGGTCAACGTGTCGATGACGATCCAGCCGGTGGCGCCCCGCACGAAGCTCATGTCCGAGAGGTCGAAGCCGCGCACCTGGTAGATGCCGGGGACGACCTCGTAGAGCCCGAAGTTGTTGTTGAGGCGCGCGATGCGGGTCATCGACGGGTGGACGCTGTCGAAGTCCCCGTCGGTGTTCAGGAAGTCGTAGTCGGAGATGTCGAAGGCGACGTTTCCAGCATCGGCCATGATCCGCGGATCGGCACGGCGCGCGATCAGGCCCCGCGCCTGCTCGTCGATGTCGCGGGTGTCGGCGAAGGGAAGCCCTCCCTTCGCCTCCTCGAGCTTGCGGATCGTGTGGACCGAGGGCGCCTTGCCCCTCGGATGAAAGTGGCCCTCGAGCGGCTGGCGCGGCTCCTGGGCGCGCGCCCCGCCCTCGTCGAACAGCACGCCGCCGAGCGCGAAGGCGGCGCCGGTCGCCGGAATTGTGCCGAGAAACTGGCGTCGGGTGGTCATGTCGCGATCCCCTGCTCGGACGATGCGTCAGCCCGGACGTGGGCTGGCGACTTGGTCGTGAAGCTTGGACGGGACAATCCTAGGGCCACCGCGCGCCGCGGGTTTCAACATATGTGGCAATTCGATCGAGAGGGACGTAGCCGGGCAGCCCGGGGTGCCGGCCGCGCCTTTGCTCAGACGGAGTTCGCTTCGCGCTCGAGAGCGGCGGGATCGCAGATCTGGACGCCCCCGTAGCCGGTCTTCACGACGCCGGCGTCGATCAGCGAGGCGAAGGCGCGGCGGAATGCCGCACGGCTCATGCCCGCCATCCGGCCGAGTTCCTCCTGGGTCAGGCGGACCGATCCGTCGGGCGTCGCGATGCGCAGGAGAAGGCGGGCGAAGCGCGCCCGCGGCGGCAAGGCGAGGGTCTCGGCCAGGACGCGGGTGGCCAGCGTACCGTTCCTGCTGCTGAGCCGGTGAAGGTACATCCAGTCTTCCGGATGAGCGGTGAGGATCCGTCGAATGGCATCGATGGGGACCGCGAACACCCGGCAGTCGACGGCGGCCTCCACCGAGACCGTTCGCGGTATGCCGGAAAGAAGCGCGCCGTCTCCGATCCAGAAGCCGGGCGGGGCGCGATGGACCACGACCTCCTCGCTGGGGCTGATCGGAATGGACACGTCCAGCAGCCCGTCGCCGAGCCCGAACATCGCCTTCGCCTCCTCGCCCGCGTAGTAGAGCCGCGCGCCCTTCGAAACCCTGGTCCAGCGGCCGGCGCGCGCGATGCGGGCCTGGAAGTCCTCGGGCTGCTCCGAGAGCCAGCCGGTTGTCGACAGAATGCCGAGGATCTCGGCCGACGTGACGCGAGGTCTGTTCATTCCCGCAATCCCCCATGCGATTGCGAGGAATATACCCGCTGGCAGCCAGGATGTCTTCCGATCGGCAGGGCCGGACGCAAAACGTGATGTCACGCTCCCGGGCAGCCTTGGCCGCCCGGAACCACCACCCCAAGGTCCTGGCCGCCGTCGATCCCGTGACGGGTCGACGGCGGTCGCGCCACCGGCCGGCCTTTCCCGCTCAGGCCGTGGCCGAGGCCAGCGCCTTGCGCAGATCGTCCTCCTGCTGCTGCGACAGCGAGGTCTTCACGATGCGCGGCTCGAAGCCCTTGATCTCGGCCACCACCTTGTCCGTCGTCGCCTTCGCGACCAGCACGAAGAGGGCCGAGGTGCCCGGCTTGATCGTCCTGCCGACCTCCTTGATGAAGTCGTCGTTGATCCCGTAGTCCGAGAGCCGCCCGGCCAGGGCGCCCATCATCGCGCCGGCCACGCCGCCGAGGGTCAGGCCGGCGAGCGGGTTGAGCAGCAGCAGGCCCGCCAGCGCCCCGACCATGGCCCCGGACGCCAGTCCCTGGCTCGCCCCGAGCGCGGTCTGGTTGACCGACTGCCGGATTTCCACCTTGCCGTTCTCGGGATGCACCACGATGCAGGCGTCGAGGAGGTCGATGAGGTGCTCCTTGCGCAACTCGCGCAGCTTCTCGAGGACGGTCCCGGCCGTGTCCACGCCGTCGAAGTCCATTACGACAAGTTCGGCCATCAGCTTGTTCTCCCGTTGCAGTTGATCGTCGCTCGGGGGGCGGGACCGCGCCCGCCGACCCGTCACCCCGCCCGCGCCTACCGCGGGAACAGGAAAGTCACGCCGAGGCGGGCACCGAAGCCGTCCGGTCCCCCTTCCGCGGGATCGGCCCAGTAGCGGATGCCGCCGAACACGCTCACCGGCTGCGTCCCGACCACCACGAGCTTGCTCACGCTGAGGTTCACGGGGATCGCCCAGTCGCTGCGCTCCCAGTCGTAGGTGCTTTCGCTGGTCAGCGTGAAGGTCCAGGCGTCGGGCGTGGTGTAGGACACGAACGGCTGGACGAAGCTGGCGCTGACGTCGGCGCGGTCGTCGTCGCCGGCCACCGACCAGACGTGGTTTGCGAGCGCGCCGACGGTCCATGGGCCGGACTGGCGCAGCGCCACCGCGGTCGGGCCGACGCCCAGCTTTCCCGTCCCCAGAAGGTCGTCCGTCGCCGTCGGCAGCAGGAACACCGGCCCGACGCCCCAGATCAGCCCGTTCGGGCCCGGCGCCTTGGGCGACAGGAAGAGGCTCTGGACTGTATCGCCGAGACCGAACTGCTCGCCCGCGCCGGGGAAGAAATCGCCCTGGTAGGTGACCGGCAGGATCGTCCGGCTGATCACGTTCCAGTCCTCGCCGGCGGAGAACGGAATCACCGGCTGGAGGTTGCAGGTCGCCCGCCAGCCGTCGTCGAAGGGGCCGAAGCCGTCCTCGTAGTTGCACTGGATCGGAACGCTGATCAGCGAAGCGATCGGATTGGCCAGCTGCTTGGCGAGGTCCTCGCCGTCCTGGGCCGCGGCGGCGGTGGCGGCGAATGCGCCGAGGATGGCGGCCGCGGCAATTCGGATGGTGTGAACTGCCGACATCAGCCCTGCCTCCGAACCATGAACGTCGCCGGGGATCATGGACCGGAGCGGCACCCGCGACTGCAACAAATGTGGCGCTTCCGGCTGCCGCGGGCGGCCTCCCGCGCGTCTCACCCGCGCCGCTCCGGCTCGGACTCCGCCGGCAGCGGAGCATCCTGGTCCGTCCGGGTGGAGAGCGGCTCGGCGACAGCGGGGTCGAGGTCCTCGCCGGCCGACTCGGCGCTGCCGCGGGGCGGGTAGTCGAGCGTCGCCTCGAGCCGGTCGATCTCGTCGCGCGGCAGCCGCGGGAACGGTAGCCGCCCGGACTTGCGCCAGCGCCCCACCGCCGCCTCGGCCTCCTCGCCGCGCTCGCCGTCGAGGCCCTGGTCACGCGCCATGTAGAGGGTCCGGGACGGGAAGGCGAAGCCCGTGCCCGCCTCGGAGACGAGATCGTTGACGCGGAGGAAGACGTCCTCGCGGATCGCGAAGAAGTCGTTCCACTCCCGCGTCGCCGCGTAGACCCGGATGTCGATCTTGAGCGCGCTGTCGCCGTAGCCGGAGAAGCGCACGCGCACCGTGTCGCTGTCGATCCGCGGATGGGCGTGGAGCATCCGGCGCAGTCCTGCGAGCAGGTAACGGAGCTGGTCGGAGGTCGTCTCGTAGCGCACGCCGATCGTCTCGTTGATCAGCATCTGGTCGCATTCCGCCCAGTTGACGATCTGCATGTCCGCGAACTGGGCGTTCGGCACCGAGATCAGCGTCCGGTCGAGGGCGCGGAGCCTCGTCGAGCGAATGCCGATTCCCTCCACCGTGCCGGTCAGGTCGCCGAAGCTGCAGAAGTCGCCGACCCGCACCGGCCGGTCGATGTAGAGGATCACGCCGCCGACGAGGTTCTCGACCGTGGGGCGAAGCGCCAGAGCCACCGCGAGGCCGCCGATCCCGAGGCCCGCCAGCACGCTGAGGATCGGCAGCCCGATCGCCTGGCCGCCGAAGGCCAGGACCACCGCGGCGCCGAGCAGCCCGATCACCCCGGAGACGAGCCGGAGAAGGTTGGCGTCGAGACTGTCGTCCGGGATCTTCGGCGAGCGGATGATCCACTCGAAGAGCATGCGGATGCCGAGCCACAGAAGCCAGGCGTAGGCCGCGTACTCGAGGATCGCCCCGATCGTCAGCGAGACTGCGGCGAAGCGCCCCGATACGTTCACCTGGTGCAGGAGGAAGGGAATGAGCACCGTTGCCGCGAAAAGCATCGCGACCGGGAGCGCGAGGCGGATGGCGAGCGGCAGCAGCCGGCCCGACGGCGTCCGCGCCGAGACGAGGCGCTGGAGCCGCAGGATGGCCGCGGCGGCCAGCGCGAAGACAGCGACGACGGTCGCCACCTTCCAGATCGGGGTGTCGAGCCAGAGTTCCTTCAGCCCCGGCGGGATCGCTTTGACCACGCTCGCCGGAACCAGCGGCCCGGTCATCTGGGGGCCGAAGTCGGTGAAGCTCTCGATGCCAAGCCGGTTTTCGAACGGGAGATGTCGCACCGCCTGGAAGAACCGGGGGGCGACCTGGACCGTCGAGGAACTGAACAGGAACTCGTCCTCGCGCTCCCCCTCGGCGACCCGCACCAGCCTAAGCGGCGTTCCGGGAATGCGAAAGCTGTCGCCCTGGCCCTCCAGGCCGTCCGTGTCCGGGAAGGCCGCGGGGTCGGGAGGGCCGATCCTGCCGAAGATGTCCATGAGATAGCTGAACGTGCTGACGCCCACTTCGCGGCGGGACGCGGTCGCCACAGACGCCAGGTCAATCAGCGACAGCATCTCGTCGGACAGCAGCGCGAGCCTTGCCGCTCCCGCGAAGGTCGGCTCCGCGGTGTAGGCGGCGGCCGCCGCCTCCATCCGGCGGGCCAGCCGCAGGAACGAGTCCAGGGTCTGGCGCGGGCTGTCCGTGCGGATCGCGGGCTCGTAGTCGAGTCCCTCCACCGCAGGTGCGCCCTCGGCTACGGCGCCGGTCTGCGCCGCCACCGGCGCCGCCGCCAGCAAGACGGCGACGGCGACGAGGGCAAGGCAACGACACGTGAAAGCCCTGAGGGGTGTCGACCTCCTGCCGGCGGATTCGGCCCGCCGGTCCGATCGCCTGTTCACGGGCAGACGACGGCGACCCTGTTGCCCCTGGAGTCGGTGCCCCAGCAGTCGCGCGGCTGGGTGGCCCCGGCGATCGCCGCGCCGCCGATACCGCCCGCCACGGCGCCGATTGCCGCACCCTTGCTGCCGCCGGCGATGGCTCCGACACCGGCGCCGCCGAGCGCACCGATGGCCGCCCCGGTCGTCACGCGCTGTTGCGTCGGGGTCTGGTTGGCGCAGGCCGCCAGCGTCGCGGCAAGCAAGGCCGCCAGTGCAGTCATTCTCATCAAGACCTCCCGATCCCCGTTCCTGTCGATGAAGCCGCTCCGGCCAGCGAATCGGCGCCGCAAGGGAATCGCGGCTGCGCCGTGAGCTATGCGGGCAGGAGCATACCGGGGCGAGCGGTCAGGACTGCGACAATTGTCTCAGAGCACCCGCATGCCGGCGGGGTGTCCCCGAGCGACGGCCGGCTCACGGAACCGGCGGCTTGGGGACCGGGAGGACGGGGGCGTCGGGATCGCGCGGCGGCATGCCGTCGAGCAGGTCGTTCGGATCGGCCGGGGACGCCGGCGCTGCTGCCGCCGCGGCGGCTTCCGCCTCCTCGGGCACGTCCAGCGTCTCCGGAGCCCGCTCGTCGGTGATCGACTGTCCGGCGGCGACGCGCTCGCGCTCGATCCGCCGCCAGGCGGCGACGTTCCGGTTGTGCTCTTCGAGCGTCTTGGCGAAGGCGTGCCCGCCGGAGCCGTCGGCGACGAAGTAGAGCTCGTCCGTGTCCGACGGCGTCGCCACCGCCTCCAGCGCGGCGCGGCCCGGATTGGCGATCGGGCCCGGCGGCAGCCCGTCGATGCGGTAGGTGTTGTAGGCGTTCTCCGCGTCGAGGTCCGAGCGGCGGATCGGCCGGCCGAGCGTGCCCTGGCCGCCGACGACCCCGTAGATCACGGTCGGATCCGACTGCAGGCGCATGCCGCGCTCGAGCCGGTTGACGAAGACGCCGGCGACGCGCGGCCGCTCGTCGGCCTTGCCGGTCTCCTTCTCGACGATGGAGGCCAGCGTCACCAGTTCCCGGGGGGAGCGGATCGGCAGGTCCGCCCGCCGCGTCTCCCACACCGCCGCGAGCGCCTTGTCGTGCGCAGTGGCCATCTGGTCGAGGATCTGCTGGCGGGTGGTGCCGCGCGAGTAGCTGTAGGTCTCCGGCAGGAGCGAGCCTTCCGGCGGGATCGCCTCGATCTCGCCGATCAGGCGCTCCTCCCGCAGAAGACGGTCGACGATCTGCTGCGACGTCAGCCCCTCGGGGAGGGTGACGGTGTGCAGGATGGCCTTGCCGGAGACGAGCAGGTCCATCACCTCGCGCATCGACATGCCCGGCGCGAAGGCGTACTCGCCCGCCTTCAGCCGATGGCCCTGGCGATAGGCGGTGACGCCGCCCATGAAGACGTAGCGATCCTCGATCACCCCCTCCCGCTCGAGGTTCTGCGCGATCGCGCCGAGCCCGGAGTTGCTGGGGACGAGGATCTCCTTCGGCTCGGTCAGCGGACCGGGGGCGTCGAACTCGGACTTGCCGTAGTAGAGGATCGCGCCGGCCAGGATGATGCCGATCATCGCCAGCGTGATCAGCCCGTTCAGTACCACGACGAAGGGGTTGCGGACCGACCGCGAGCGCGGCGGCGCCGGGGCAATGTCGGGCGCGATGGCCTCCCGCGGGCTCTTCGGATTGGGTCGCGCGCGTCCGGCGCTGGACGGGTCGGCCTTCGGGTCGGTCGTCTGGTCCATGACCGTTCAATCCACATGCCGCGGCGGGTCGCAGCCGTCACGCCGCGCCGCCGCATTCGGGTATGCCGGTCCGGACCGGCCCCCGCACCTCCACGGGACCGGCCGGAGCCTATCCATCAATGAGGCGAAACGGGGGACGCCCGTTTCAGCCCGCGTCGTCGACGGCCCGCAGCACCAGCGAGGCGTTGGTGCCGCCGAAGCCGAAGGAGTTCGACAGGGCCACCCTGACAGGCTTGGCCTTCGCGGTGTGCGGGACGAGATCGATCTCGGTCTCGACCGAGGGATTGTCGAGGTTGATCGTCGGCGGCAGCATGCCCTTGCGGACGGCCAGCGTGGAGAAGATCGCCTCGATGGCGCCGGCGGCGCCGAGAAGGTGGCCGGTCGCCGACTTGGTCGAGGACATCGAGATCCTCGAGGCCGCGTCGCCGACGAGCCGTGTCACCGCGCCGAGCTCGATCTCGTCGCCGAGCGGCGTCGAGGTGCCGTGCGCGTTGACGTAGTCGACCTCTCCCGGAGCGATGCCGGCGCGCTTCAGCGCCATCGTCATGCAGCGGAAGGCGCCGTCGCCGTCCTCCGAGGGGGCGGTGATGTGGTAGGCGTCGCCGGAGAGGCCGTAGCCGATCACCTCGGCGTAGATGGCGGCGCCGCGGCGGCGGGCGTGCTCGAGTTCCTCGAGCACCACGATGCCGGCGCCCTCGCCCATGACGAAGCCGTCGCGGTCGCGGTCGTAGGGCCGTGAGGCCTTCTCCGGAGCGTCGTTGAAGCCGGTCGAGAGCGCACGGGCGGCCGAGAAGCCGGCGACGGCAATGCGGCAGACCGGGCTCTCGGTGCCGCCGGCGATCATCACGTCGGCGTCGTCGAGGGCGATCAGGCGGGCCGCGTCGCCGATCGCGTGGGCGCCGGTCGAGCAGGCGGTCACCACCGAGTGGTTCGGGCCCTTGAAGCCGTAGCGGATCGACACGTGCCCCGAGGCGAGGTTGATCAGCCGGCCGGGGATGAAGAAGGGCGAGACGCGCCGCGGACCCTTGTCGCGGAGCGTGTAGCCGGCCTCGACGATCCCGGCGATGCCGCCGATGCCGGAGCCGATCAGCACCCCTGTGCGGCACTGCTCCTCGTGGGTCGCCGGCTTCCAGCCGGAATCGGAGACGGCCTGGTCTGCCGCCGACATGGCGAAGATGATGAAGTCGTCGACCTTGCGCTGCTCCTTCGGCTCCATCCAGTCGTCCGGGTTGAAGGTGCCGTCGGAGCCGTCGCCGCGCGGGATGATGCAGGCGATCTGGCAGGGAAGGTCGTCGACCTCGAATTCGGTGATCCGGCGGGCGCCGCTCTTGCCGGCGAGCAGGCGGGTCCAAGTCGCCTCCACGCCGCAGGCGAGCGGGGTGACCATGCCGAGACCGGTGATGACGACTCGCCTCATCAGCTGAGAGCCTCCAGATCCTGGATCATCCGAACCTGCCGGTCCCGGGCCGCACCCGGGGCGATAACAGGAACGCGCTTTCCGCGAAAGTGCCGAAAGCTAGCAGATTCGAATGGAAACGGGGACGGGCAATCGAGTCGGCCTCGGGCCGACCGTCGCCCGTCCCCGTGCGGGAACAGTCACGCGCATCGCTCCGGCACGCTCGCGCGCCCCGGCGAGACGCCGGGGCCGCGATCACGCGGTGGCCTTCTCCAGGAAGCGGACGGCGTCGCCGACCGTCAGGATGGTCTCCGCCGCGTCGTCCGGGATCTCGCAGCCGAACTCCTCCTCGAAGGCCATCACCAGCTCGACCGTGTCGAGCGAGTCGGCGCCGAGGTCCTCGATGAACGAGGCGTCCATGGTCACCTTGTCGGCATCGACGCCCAGGTGCTCGATCACGATCTTCTTCACGCGGTCAGCGATATCGCTCATCTCAACCGTTCCTTGCGTTGCTCAACTCTTTGACGTCGGGGGAAGTCAACCGGGCCGGGGAGGCGCCGGCGGCGACCGTCGCCGCCGCTCGTGGGGCCTGGCCGCCCCCTCGGGGACGCGCCGTTGCAGTCGCGGATCCGCTGTCGATTCCCGTCCAGATCGGGCGCTTGGTAACACACTTCCTCCGCATTGACCAGAGAGCCGCCGGACCCGTCCGGCGGCGTCCGGGTCTGCGGAAAAAGCGCTTTCAGATCATGGCCATGCCGCCATTCACATGGATCGTCTGGCCGGTGATGTAGGCGGCCTCGCGGCTGGCGAGGAAGACGCAGGCCGCCGCCGTTTCGCCGGCGGTGCCGAGCCGTCCCATCGGAACCGTCGCGAGCACCGCCTCGCGCTGCTTGTCGTTGAGGACGTCCGTCATCGCCGTCTCGATGAAGCCGGGAGCGACGCAGTTGGCGGTGATGCTGCGGGTGGCGACCTCCTGGGCGAGCGCCTTGGTCATGCCGATCATGCCCGCCTTGGCGGCCGCGTAGTTGCCCTGCCCCGGGTTGCCGGTGACGCCGACCACCGAGGTGATGCCGATGATGCGGCCGAAGCGGCGCTTCATCATGCCCTTCACCGCCGCCCGGCTGAGGCGGAAGGCGGAGCCGAGGTTGACCTCGATCACCTGGTCCCAGTCCTCGTCCTTCATCCGCATGAACAGGCCGTCGCGGGTGATGCCGGCGTTGTTGACGAGGATGTCGAGCCCGCCCATCGCCTCCTCGGCCCGCGGCACCAGGCTCTCCACGGCCGCGCGGTCGCCGAGGTTCGCCGTCACCACGTGGACCCGCTCGCCGAGTTCGGAGGCGAGCGCCTCGAGCGCCTCGGCGCGGGTGCCGGACAGGGCGACGGTGGCGCCCTGGGCGTGCAGACCGCGGGCGATCGCCCCGCCGATGCCGCCGCTGGCGCCGGTGACCAGGGCGGTGAGCCCTCCGAGATCGAACATGCCGGATCCTTTCGTATCGTCGCGGGGCGGTGCCCCCTCGCCTCCCGCCCGCGTCGGGTCACGATCACCGCGGGAGGGCGGTTGTCAAGGACGGGCCGTCAGCCGCCCCGGCCGGTGAGGACCGCGGCCGCCGCCCGCACGTCGTCGGGCGTGCCGACCGACATCTGCGCCGTCTCGCCGGCGATGCGCTTGACGAGGCCGGCGAGCACCTTGCCCGAGCCCACCTCGACGAAGCGGTCGACGCCGAGCCCGACCAGCGCCCCGACCGACTCACGCCAGCGCACGGTGCCGGTGACCTGCTCGACCAGGCGGCGGCGGATCTCGTCCGGGTCGGTGACCGGCGCGGCGGTGACGTTGGCGACGAGCGGCACCTTCGGCGCGCGGATCGTCGCCGCGGCCAAGGCCTCGCGCATCGCCCCGGCCGCCGGGGCCATCAGGGCGCAATGGAAGGGAGCGCTCACCTGCAGCAGCATCGCACGCCGGGCGCCGCGCCCCTTGGCGATCTCCACCGCCCGCTCGACCGCCGCCTTGTGGCCGGAGACGACCACCTGGCCCGGAGCGTTGTCGTTCGCCGCCTCGCAGACCTCGCCCCCGGCGGCCTCCGCGGCGATGGCGCGGGCCGCGTCGAGGTCGAGGCCGAGCAGCGCCGCCATCGCCCCCTCGCCCGCCGGCACCGCCTTCTGCATGGCGTTGCCGCGGATGCGCAGCAGCCGCGCCGCGTCCGCGACCGAAAGGCTGCCCGCGGCGGCCAGCGCCGAATATTCCCCGAGGGAGTGGCCGGCCACATAGGCCGCGTGGCTCTCGATCGAGACGCCCTCGGCCTCGAGCGCACGCAGGGCGGCGAGGCTGACGGCCATCAGCGCCGGCTGCGCGTTGGCGGTGAGGGTCAGCCGGTCCTCCGGGCCCTCGAACATCAGCCCGGACAGCTTCTCGCCGAGCGTCTCGTCGACCTCCTCGAAGACGGCGCGGGCGGCCGGCCAGGTCTCGGCGAGGAGCTTGCCCATGCCCACGGCCTGGCTGCCCTGCCCGGGAAATACGAAAGCGTTCGGCATGATCGGCCTCCTCGCGTCTGGCGTCGGCTGCGCCTGTCACCACGACGGGGACCGCATTGTCAAGAAGCGCCCGGGTGCCATGCGCATAATTGACAGTATGAACGGACAGGCATAGCCTCCGGGTGGTCCGGCGGACGCGGACCGGCCCGCCGGGCCGCCGCGGCCCGATGTCGAACGAGGAGGCGAGCGCGATGCTGGTGCCCGGGATTTCGCGGCGGCTGATGATCGCCGGGGCGGGATGGGCGCTGGCGGCGTCGATGATAGGGTCCGTCCGCGCCGGCGAGCGGCTGGCGGTCCCGTTCCGGGCCATGCCCGGCGACCGCTTCACCGTCGAGGTGCTGTCGACGCGGGACGGGGCCGGAGACGGCGGGACGATCCGCTCCGAGGCCCGCTACGACGGGGTCGTCGCCGTGGTCGCCCCCCGGGGCATGGTCCTCACCTGGACGCCGGCCGGGCGGGTCGACCCGCCCCTTCCCGGCCAGTGGAGCGGCGCCCTCGGCCTCCTCGGCCGTCCGATCACCTTCCTCGCCGACCCGCAGGGCCGGCCGGTGGAGATCGAGGGCGGCGACGACTGGCTCGCCCGGGTCGAGGCCGCCGCCGCGGCGGCGGGCACGCCCCCGGCGCATCGACCGGCGCTGGACCTGGCGGCCGGGATCCTGCGCGACCAGCGCCGTGTCGCCGCGGCGCTCCTGCTCGGAGAGGCGAACCTGATCGGGCGCGGACAGGCCTTCGACCTGGAGATCGGACGGCCCGAGGTCCGGCGGGTCGAACTCCCCGCCTCGCGCGACCAGTGGAAGATCGACGTCGAGTTCACCACCCGGGTGCTGGACGCGACCGGCGGCAGCGCGCGCGTCGAAGTCGTCGGACCCTACCGGCCGGCGCGGGTGACCGGGCGGATGCTGGAGCGCATGGGGCTCGATCCCCGCCTCGGCGACGACGAGTCCACCATGATGATCGTGTTTGAGCGCACGCTGTTCACCCTCGACCTCGCCACCGGCTGGGCGCGCGAGGTCGACGTCGATCGCGATGTGCGCATCGCCGAGGCGGACGGCGAGCGCCGCATCCGCAACCGGCAGACGATCACGGTCCGCCGGCGCGGCGCCTGAGCGCCGGGCGTCCTCCCGCGGAAGGGCCGCGGGTCAGGCCGGCTTGCAGGTCCGGATGCCGAAGGGCACGTAGAGCGGGCACCAGCCGATCGCCGCGGTGGCGAGCGGGATGATGCCGATCCAGCCGATCCAGTTCCAGTCGCCCGTCCCGGTGAACGCCCAGACGAGCAGCGCGATGCCGAGCACCGCGCGGATGCCGCGGTCGAGGGTGCCCATGTTCTTCGTCATGATCGGTCTCCGTCACTTCGGCCGTTCAGATGCCGCACTCCCGCGCAACGGGCGGTGTGCCCGGCGCGGCCGCCGCGGGATCGCGGACCGCCTCGCCGTGGGATGAAGATCAGCATGGGACGCGGCCTCCCGTCTGTGACCTGGATCACAATGGAAAGAAGAATGCGCGCCGCGACCTAGCCGCCGGCGAGCCTGCCGAGGCCGGCGGCGTCGAGCACGTCGATCCGCCCGCGCGACAGCGCGACGAGGCCGCGCCGTTCGAAGTCCTTGAGCGCCCGGCTCACCACCTCCCGGGCGGTGCCGAGTTCCGCCGCGATCTCCTGGTGGGTGGCCGTCACCGGCCCGGCCGACCTCTCCGCCAGCAGTCCCGCGAGGCGCGCCCCGAGGTTGCGCGACGTCGCCGCGTCCAGCATCACCAGCATGTCGCCGACCCGGCGGGCGTAGTCGGCGAGCACGAGGTCGCGGAAGCTCGCCGACAGGCCGAGGAGATCGCGGAAGGCGCCGGCCGGGATCGCGGTCGCCGTCACGTCGGTCTCGCAGACACCCTCGGCGGCATAGGGCTCGTGGTCGAACAGGCAGGAGGTGGTGAGCACGCAGGAGTCCCCCGGCGAGACCCGGTAGAGCACCCGCTCGCGGCCCCTCTCGCTCACCACCTGGACCCGCACCGTTCCCGCCGTCACCCAGAGATAGGCGGCGCAGTCCTCGCCGGAGCGGAAGGCCCGCTCGCCGCGGCCGAGGCGCACGGTGGCGCAGCGGGACGAGACCAGCCGGGCGGCTTCCGGTTCCAGTCGGTCGACGAGGGCGGCGGTCATGGCGGTCGGCTCTCTCCGGGTCGGGGGCGAAGTCTGTCCGATCGCCGCCCGGGCGTCCATCCGCCGCCGATCCGGACCGGCTCGCGGGCGACCGCGGCGCCCGTCGGCGGGAGCCCCGGAGGCCGCCGATCCGCCCGTTTTCCCTTGCGCGGAGGGGTCTCCTCCTGTATGGACCCTCCGTCGTCCTAACCGGGCGGCTCCCGGCTGGGGGCTGAACGGAGGGTCGTGGTCGTCTCCGGACGTGCCGCGATGTGGCCCTCGGCAGGGGGCCGGCCTCCCGTGTCTCCGCTCTCGATCTCGAATCTGTCGAGCCTTTCCAGTGGGTTCGCAGAGGCTTGGCGCCGGGTTCCGAAGCAACGTGTGAAAGGCTTTACCAACATGGCGCTCTACGAGCACGTGTTCCTGGCCCGACAGGACGTGTCGGCCCAGCAGGTCGACGGGTTCGTCGATCAGTTCAAATCCGTCATCGAAGGCAATGGCGGCTCGGTCAAGAAGGTCGAGAACTGGGGCCTGCGCGCCCTCGCCTACCGCGTCAAGAAGAACCGCAAGGCGCATTACGTGCTGTTCAACCTCGACGCCCCCCCGGCGGCCATCGCGGAGATGGAGCGGCAGATGAGCCTCAGCGAGGACATCCTCCGCTACATGACGATCCGCGTCGAGGAACTCGAGGAAGGCCCGTCGGCGATGCTGCAGAAGCGCGACCGCGACGACGACCGCGGCCCCCGCGGCGACCGTGGCCCGCGCGGCGATCGCGGCGACCGTGGCCCGCGTCGCGACCGCTTCGAGCGCGGCCCGCGCCGTGACGCCGAGTTCGGAGGGAACGAGTGATGATCGACATCAACCAGCTGCCGACCCGCCGCCCGTTCTTCCGCCGTCGCAAGACCTGCCCGTTCTCCGGCGCCAACGCCCCGAAGATCGACTACAAGGACGTGCGGCTGCTGCAGCGCTACATTTCCGAGCGCGGCAAGATCGTCCCGTCCCGCATCACCGCGGTGTCGGCCAAGAAGCAGCGCGAGCTCGCCAAGGCGATCAAGCGCGCCCGCATCCTCGGCCTGATCCCCTTCGTGATCAAGTGACCGTCCCGGCCGCGACCTGCGGCCTGGCCTTCGACGCCCGGGCGACGCGGCCTTCCGCGTCGCCCCCTCCGCAAGCTGGGGCGCGGCCGTGACGGCCCGGCGCCTCTAACCGCAACGCGCGGGACAGCGAACCAGATGAACCCGACCGCCCTCCTGATCGGCATCGCCGGTGGCGTCGCCTCGGCCCTGCTCTTCGCCGCCATCCTCGGCGGCGGGTTCCTCGGCACGCCGCTCTTCTTCCTCTCCCCGCTGCCGATCGCCATCGCCTCGCTGGGCTGGGGCACCGCCGCCGGCGCCGTCGCCGCGGCGGTCGCGGCCGGCATCCTCGCCGGCACCTTCGCCCCGATGGTCGGCGTCGCCTTCCTCGTCGGCGCGCTGGCGCCGATGGCCTGGTACGGCCACCTCGCGGGCCTCGCCCGCCCGGACGACGGCGGCGACCTCGAGTGGTACCCGCTGTCGCGGATCTTCACCGCCATGGTCGTCCTGACGCCCGCGAGCCTGGTCGCCGTCGGCCTCATCCTCGGCTTCGACGTCGAGGGCATCGCCGGCGAGCTGGCCGACATGCTGGTCGAGGCGGGCATCGAGGGCCCGCAGGGCGCGGTGCTCCCCCGCGAGGACGTGATGGTCGCCGCCGAGGTCTACGTGCGGCTGATGCCGCTCATCATGGCCATGGTCTGGCTGTCACTGATGGTGTTCAACCTCTGGCTCGCCGGCCGGATCGTCCGCAAGTCCGACCGGCTGCGCCGGCCGTGGGAGCCGATCCCGGCCGTACCGGCGCTGCCCGTGTGGCTGGTCGCCGTGCTGCTGGCCACCGCGCTGCTGGCGACAATGGGGGGCTCGCTCGCGCTCGCCGCCGGCGTCGTCACCGGCGGCCTGATCATGGGCTTCGCCCTGCAGGGCCTCGCGACTCTGCACGTGCTGACCGTCGGAAACCCCGCGCGCGGCTTCCTTCTCGGCACGCTCTACGCCGCCACCTTCGTCTTCTCCTTCCTCCTCTTCCCCGTCGCCGCCCTCGGGGCGGCGGACGCCGCCTTCGGCATGCGCCGACGGCGGCTCGGCGGGACATGACCCAACCGAGAGCTCAACCCCAGCAAGACGGAACCACTGCCATGCACGTCATCCTTCTCGAGCGCATCTCCAAGCTCGGCAACATGGGCGAGACCGTCCGCGTCCGCGACGGCTTCGCCCGCAACTTCCTGCTGCCGCAGGGCAAGGCGCTGCGCGCCACCAAGGAGAACCAGGCCCGCTTCGAGCGCGAGCGCTCGGCCCTGGAGGCCCGCAACGCCGAGCGTCGCTCCGCCGCCGACCAGATCAAGGTCGGCCTCGACCAGCGCTCCTTCGTGTTCATCCGCCAGGCGGCCGAGACCGGCCAGCTCTACGGCTCCGTGTCGACCCGCGACATCGTCGACGTGCTGGCCGAGGCCGGCTTCCAGATCGGCCGCCCGCAGGTCAGCCTCAACGACCCGATCAAGGCCATCGGCCTGCACCAGATCGAGATCCTGCTCCACCCGGAGGTGACCGCGTCGATCACCCTCAACGTCGCCCGCTCCGAGGACGAGGCGAGCCGGCAGGCCCGCGGCGAGGACCTGACCGCCGGCGCCCGCGAGGAGACCTTCGTGCGCGAGGTGGGCTCGGTGCTCGACGAGGAGGGCGGCGACAGCGAGGAGTGATCCCCGGCCGCCCGTCCGCGGACGATCGCATCGATCCGAGGGGCGCCCGCGGGCGCCCCTTTTTTAATGCCTGCTCGCGTGTAAACCCGCCCGGCGGGCGAATTCACACGCTCTCTCCCACTCTCGGACCAACTCCGGCGGGCGATGGTCCGTCATCGCGGGACGTACCGCGGCAAACGGACAAGGAGAGAGACGATGCACGGAAACTTCGGATTCGACGCCCCTGTGAAGTCCACCCGCTGGAGCGAGGTGAAGGCCGGCCCCTCCGCCGCCTCCGTCCGCGGCCACCTGGAGAAGCTCACCACCTTCCGCGGACGCCCGACGCGCTGATCCAGCCGCCGAGTTGGCGACGGAAAACGGCCGCCTCCCCTGGACGGGAGGCGGCCGCTTTCGTTGCAGGGCGCCTGAAGCCGGTCCGTCAGCCGGACTGGCCGCCGCCCTGGCCACCCTGGCCCTGGCCGCCGGTCGAGAAGTCCTCGATCCGGGCCTGCCGCGGGTCGATCTGGACCTGGAAGCTGGTCCCGCCACGGTCGGCCCGCGCCTCGATCATCCCGTCGCCCTGGCGGATGTCACGGACGTTGCCGAAGCCCCGCTCGTCGAGGAAGGCGCGAACCTGCCCCGGCTGCATGGTCGACGGCTGCAGCACGTCGCCGGTGCGCGCGTCCACCTTGACGTCGACCTGCTCGCCGTACCAGTCGGCGGTGGCGGTGTAGGTGCCGTTCTCCTCGGCCCAGTCGGAGATGTTGGAGAAGCCGCGCGTGCGAAGTTCCGACCTGACCCGGGCGGCGCCGAGCATGTCCGTCCCCGAGACCGCCCCGGTGGTGTCCATCTCCTCGGTTCCGGTGCCGGAGGTCGCGGACCGGTCCGCCGACGCGGTCTCGCGATTCTGGCTGTCGAAATCGGGGATCGCCAGGGCGTTCGGGTAGTAGCCATAGGCCCTGTCCCGCTGCCGCTCGGGGCGCGTCATCCTTCCGACCTGCTGCTCCTGGCCGGTCGGGCGGACCACCATCAGCACGTCGCGTCCGTCCGGCGTCCGGGCCTGGACGAAGAAGGTGGCGTCGGAGATGCGGATGTCCTGGAAGCCTTCCATGGCCATCTGGCGGCGCAGGGTGGCGCGCTGGTCGGCGCGGGTCGTGGCGGGGAACTGCCCCATGCTCCGCTCGCCGATGTCGTTCATCTGCGTGATCGGGGCGGGCGGACGGACGTCCTGCGCCCCGGGCGTCGGAACCACCAGGACGGTCTGGGCCATGGCCGCAGTGGAGGCGCCGCCCAGAAGCAGGGCCGCGGCGATCGCGAATGGAGTCCTCATGTCGTGCTCCCGTATCGTTGCGTTGGGCTGACGAAAGGGCTCTCCGTGCGGTCGGGACCGACGGCGGGAGGCCCTCCGCCAGGGGACGCAACCGGGCGCCGGCGGGGGAGTTCCGATGAACACGGGATTTCCGGGCACTCCGCCTAGCGGGCGCCGGGGCGCTCGTAGAAGGCCGGGCGCGGGGCCATCTCGACATCCACGCGCGCGCCCTCCCTCAGCGCCCGGACGCCCGCCTCCGCGACCAGCGCGGCGGCGTATCCGTCCCAGGCGTCAGCGGCGATCTCCGGGAACACGCCGGTCTCGACGAAGCGCAGGAACGCCCGGTTCTGCCGGAGGTAGGCGTCGGCGTACCGCAGGCGCCAGTCGGCGGCGTAGGCGGAGAAGCTGCGCAGCCCGGCGTCGCGCCGGGTATGGACCGGCTCGGCGATCGAGATCGACCCCGCCTCGCCGACGAGTTCGCCGCGCACGTCGTATCCGTAGGCCGCGTTGTTGTTGATCTCGATCGTCACCAGCTGGCCCGTCGCCGTTTCCAGCACCATCGCCACCGGGGCGACGAGGTTGTCGCCGCGAACGGCCTCGAAGGCGGAGATGCGGGCGTAGTCGCAGCCGAGGACGAAGCGCGCGACGTCGAACTCGTGCGGGGCGGAGTTGGTGATCGCCATGTCCGCGGTGAAGGCGGGGTTCGGCGTCTCCACGTTGCGGTGGAAGTTGTGCATCATCAGCGCCCGGCCGATCGAGCCGTCGAGCAGCGCCGCGCGCAACTCCCCGTAGGAGCGGTCGTAGCGGCGCATGAAGCCGACCTGGATCAGCTTGCGGCCGCCCCTCGCTTCCGCCGCCACCACCTCGAGGCACTCCTCGGAGGACTGCGACAGCGGCTTTTCGCAGAGCACCGGCTTGCCGGCGGCGAGGCAGGCGAGCGACAGCCGCGCATGGGTCGCGTCGGGGCTGGCGACCAGCACCGCGTCCACGTCCGCGCGGGCGATCACCGCCTCCGCGTCGCTCGCCACGTCCGCCGCGCCGAGCGCGTCGGCGACCGCCCGCGCCCGCTCGGGCGAGGCGTCGCAGACCACCTGCAGGACCGCCCCCGGCAGGTCCTCCGCGATGATCCGCGCATGATCCGCCCCCATCACCCCCGCCCCGATCACCGCCACCCGGATCGACATGCCCTGCTCCCCCTTGTCTGCCCGCCCGTGCGGATCGACTCGCGCGGCCGCTGCCGCGGACGCCCTCACCCCATTCGCTCGGAGGCGAAGGATCCCGGCGATGGCGGGAAGACCACCGTCTTGTTGCCGTTAAGAAAGACCCGGCCGTGGATGTGGGCGTGGACGGCGCGGGCCAGCACCTGCGCCTCCACGTCGCGGCCGAGGCTGACGTAGTCGTCCGCGCTCTGGGCGTGGGTGACGCGGATGGTGTCCTGCTCGATGATCGGGCCCTCGTCGAGGTCCGCGGTGACGTAGTGCGAAGTGGCGCCGATCAGCTTCACGCCGCGCTCGAAGGCCTGGCGGTAGGGGTTCGCCCCCTTGAAGCTCGGCAGGAACGAGTGGTGGATGTTGATGATCCGCCCGGACATCGCCGTGCACATCTCGTCGGAGAGCACCTGCATGTAGCGGGCGAGCACCACGAGTTCCGCCCCCGTCTCGCCGACAAGGCGCATCTGCGCGGCCTCGGCCTCGGCCTTGTTCTCCCGGGTCACCCGGATCCAGTGGAACGGGATGTCGTGGTTCACGACCAGCTTCTGGTAGTCGAGGTGGTTGGAGATCACCCCGGCGATGTCGATCGGCAGCGCACCGATGCGCCAGCGGTAGAGCAGGTCGTTGAGGCAGTGGCCGAAGCGCGAGACCATGATGACGACCTTGCGCTTTACCGCCTCGTCGAAGAACTCGGCCTCCATCCCGAACCGTCCGGCGATCGGCTCGAAGCCCCGCCGCAGCGCCTCCAGCGGACGGCCCCCCTCGGAGCGGAAGGCCACCCGCATGAAGAAGTTGCCGGTGTCCATGTCGTCGAACTGGGCGCTGTCCGTGATGTTGCACTCCGCCTCGGCGAGGTAGGTCGAGATCGCCGCGACGATGCCGCGGGTGGAGGCGCAGCGGACGCGAAGCGCGAAGCTGGTCATGGAGGATCCCACCGGAAGGGTTCGGGTTGGCAGGGCGCGGCGGCCGGGACCCCTCCCCGCCGCCGACCGGGTTCAGCCGAGAATGCTCGCCATCGGCACGCTGGCGCCGGACCTTGCGGAGCGGGTCGCCGCCTCGGCGAGCGCGAGCGCGTTGACGCCGTCGTCGAGCGTCACCGGCATCGCCGCCCCGGACGTCACCGCCGACACGAACGCGTCCCATTCGGCGGCATAGGCACGCATGTAGCGCTCCAGGAAGAAATACTCCGGCTTGGCGCCGGTGACTCCGGCCGCGGTCGACCGGGTGACGGTGTTCTCGAGCACGTTGCCGGCCGACAGCAGGCCCTCGGACCCGAGAAGCTCGAGCCGCTGGTCGTATCCGTAGACGGCCCGGCGGCTGTTCTTGATCACCGCGATCCGCCCGTCGGCGTAGTGCAGCGTCACCACCGCCGTGTCGACGTCGCCCGCCTCGGCGATCGCCGGGTCGACGATCGACGAGCCGACCGCCGTCACCCGCTCCGGCAGGCCGCCCATCAGCCAGGAGGCCATGTCGAAGTCGTGGATCATCATGTCCCGGAAGAGCCCGCCGGACACCTTCACATAGGCGAGCGGCGGCGGCGCCGGATCGAAGGAGGTGACCGAGAGGAGTTCGGCCTTGCCGATCTCGCCGCGGTCGGCGGCGGCCTTCAGGGCGGCGAAGTTCGGGTCGAAGCGGCGGTTGAAGCCGATCATCACCGGCCGGCCGGTCGCCGCCGCGGCCTTGCGGCAGGCGAGCGCGCGCTCGAGCGAGAGGTCCACCGGCTTTTCGCAGAGCACCGCCTTGCCGGCCGCCGTCGCCGCCTCGATCAGGTCGGAGTGGGTGTCGGTGGAGGTGGCGACCAGCACCGCGTCGATGCCGCCGTCGGCGAGGATCTCCTCGCTCGACCGCGCCAGGGCGTCATGCTCGCCGGCCAGCCGGCGGGCGGCCTCGGCGTTGACGTCGGAGACGGCGACGAGCCGGCTGCCGCGATGGGCGGCGATCGCCTTCGCATGGACGTTGCCGATGCGACCGGCCCCGAGGAGTCCTACCTTGAGCATCCAGTGATTCCTTCGCGATGACGCCGACCGGGCGTCCGCCCGCCGGACTAGCACGCCTGCGCGCCGCTGTCCCGCCCGCCGGAACGGAACGCCTGATCCGACCGGGACTATGGCCAAAACGTCCGTTCCGCTCAAGCGGCGGAGATCCTCCGCGGCGCGCGACCCCGGCGCGGGGCAGGCGGGTGCCTGTGCGCGTCCCCCTCCACGTCATCCCGACGAAAGTCGGCAACTGTGTCTGCTGGGTCAGGCTGCGAAGGTTTTCTGGTCTCTGAGGATGGCGTTGAGCATGGTCAGGAGCTTCCTC
>JAWLBM010000011.1:0-105329 GCA_041687675.1 Pleomorphomonas sp.
CTCCAGCCGGGCGAACCCTCCGGCCGCGCGCCCCTCATCCGCCGGCATTCGCCGGCACCTTCTCCCCGGGAGGGGAGAAGGGGAGCGTGCCCCGCCCGCGGCACCAGTCTTCGGCCGTCGGGCGGCCTCAGTGGCCGGCGAGCATTCCTTCTCCCCGTTAGGGGGAGAAGGTGCCCCGAAGGGGCGGATGAGGGGGTGAACCCCTCCGTCCGGGCGAACCCTGGCGCGATGCTCTCCTCGTCGTCGCAGTCGGCCATCGTCCCGCAGACCACCAGCAGCAGCACCTCCGGCAGCGGATGGAGGATCCGACGCACGCCCCGAGGGTCCTCGATGCGCCCGAAATGCTCCAGAAGCACCCGAGGCCAGGACTTCGATCCAAGGTCGTCCGCATCCATCCAGCTCATGCCCCGCCTGCGAATCAGCTCGGCACACGGAACAAAGCCAATCCGCAACGCGTCACCCTCTGTCACATGAGTTCGGAGCCCTGGGCAGGACCTTCGCATGTTTGACAATCCTTTGAGATGAGGGTAGCTGATATCGCCCGTCTGAAAGCGATTTCGTCAGATGACCGTTATCGACATGCGAGAAGCCCTGGCCGACTTCGAGAAACTGCTTACCCGGGTCGCGAAAGGGGAAGAGGTGGCCGTTGCCATTGCGGGACGACCTGTCGCGAGGCTTGTCCCGGTGAGCGGCCGCCGGTCTCCCCCAAGGCTCGGCTTCCTGACGCATGGCCTGACGATACCCGACGACTTCGATCGGCTCGGAGACGAGGCGATCCGCGAGGCTTTCGAAGGCGGCGACCGGGATTGATCGTGCATCACCGGAATCACGACGCCCCAAGGGTCGTCGTGGATCGTGCCTGGTACGGGCGCCTATAGTCGAAGTCCGCCGACCCTTGACTCTTCCCCCGTCCTCCCGCATCACCTCCGCCATTCGAGAGGTGTCCGAGGTCGAT
Organism: Pleomorphomonas sp.; assembly: GCA_041687675.1. GTDB lineage: Bacteria > Pseudomonadota > Alphaproteobacteria > Rhizobiales > Pleomorphomonadaceae > JAWLBM01. The sequence goes on from JAWLBM010000011.1 coordinate 956, forward strand.
GAGCCGTATCGCCGCGCTTTTCCCGTCCGTCCCGCCGGCGCTTCGCCGGGAGGGCGGAGCCGTGGGCGCGACGACGGCGAAAACGACGACGACGTGATCGACGCTCTCTCGCCCCGGCAGGTCCTCCTCGGGTTCGAGGGGGCGGCGGCGGCGCTCCTCGGATCCGGCTCTCCCTGACGGGCCACCCGGGCGGACCGCCGGCAGCGCCGAAGCGGGGACGAGACCGGTTTCAAGGGAATTCAGCCACCATGGGTTACAGGGTCGCCGTCGTGGGCGCCACGGGCAACGTGGGCCGTGAAATGCTTTCCATCCTCGACGAGCGGGGCTTCCCCGCCGACGAGGTGATCGCCGTCGCCTCCCGGCGCAGCCAGGGCACCGAGGTGTCCTTCGGCGACCGGACGCTGAAGGTGCAGGCGCTGGAGACGGTCGATTTCTCCAAGGTCGACATCTGCCTGATGTCGGCCGGCGGGACGATCTCCAAGGAGTGGTCGCCGAAGATCGGCGCGGCGGGCTGCGTCGTCATCGACAACTCCTCGGCCTTCCGGATGGACCCGGACGTGCCGCTGGTGGTGCCGGAGGTGAACGCCGACGCGGTCGCCGGCTATACCAGGAAGAACATCATTGCCAACCCGAACTGCTCGACCGCCCAGCTCGTCGTGGCGCTGAAGCCGCTGCACGACCGGGCGAAGATCAAGCGCGTCGTGGTGGCGACATACCAGTCCGTCTCCGGCGCCGGCAAGGACGCCATGGACGAGCTGTTCTCGCAGACCCGGGCGGTCTTCGTCAGTGACCCGATTGAGGCGAAGACGTTCCCCAAGCGCATCGCCTTCAACCTGATCCCCCACATCGACGTGTTCATGGAGGACGGGTACACGAAGGAAGAGTGGAAGATGACGGCCGAGACCAAGAAGATCCTCGACCCGAAGATCAAGCTCACCGCCACCTGCGTGCGCGTGCCGGTGTTCGTCTCCCACTCCGAGGCGGTGAACATCGAGTTCGAGCAGCCGATCAGCGCCGACGAGGCCCGGTCCATCCTGCGCGAGGCGCCCGGCTGCCTCGTCATCGACAAGCGCGAGCCCGGCGGCTACATCACCCCCTACGAGGCGACCGGCGAGGACGCCACCTATATCTCCCGCATCCGCGAGGACATCACCGTCGAGAACGGCCTGTCGATGTGGGTGGTCTCCGACAACCTGCGCAAGGGCGCGGCGCTGAACGCGGTGCAGATCGCGGAGGTGCTGGTCAACCGCAAGCTGCTGAAGCAGCGCGCGGCCGCCTGAACGGCCTGAGGCGCAACGACGCGGACGGCCGGGAGCGATCCCGGCCGCTTTCCGTTTCGCCCTAGCGGGACAGCCGCGGTGCTGGGCGGCGGTGATCCCCAGGCGCAGGCGAGCCGCAGCGGCGCTCACCGGCCGCCGCATGCCTCCTCCGCAAGGCTCGACGGCCAGGCAAGCCGCAGGCGATAGCCGTGGCCCGGCTCATCGCCGCCGAAGCGGTCGCGGGCCTCGACCTGCAGCAACCGGTCGCCGCGGCACCAGGCCTCTGACAGCTCGGACGGCACCGCGCTGGCCACCGCCGTCCAGCCCTCCCCCGGCAGCAGGTCGCGATAGAAGGAGAGCGTTTCGGCGAAGACGCCGTCGGCGCGGATCGCCAGCGTCGCCTCGCCGCCGACGCCGTCGCGGCCGATGCCGAAGCCGTCGGCCGGGCTCATCGGCGCGCCGGACGCGGGCATCGGCAGGGCGAGCAGCAGGTCGCGGCCTTCCCCGAGGGCCAGTTCGAGCGCGGCCCGGCGCTCGGCGACCGCCTCGCGGTGGTCGGCCAGCAGCAACCCGCCGGCGGGGATCGCCGCAAAAGACAGGAGCGCGACGGCGAAGCGCGCCCGGCTCCGGCTCGCCGTCGGTTCGTGATCGATGACCCGCGTTGTCGTCATGGGCGGCCTCCGTGGACGCGTGCTCCACGTGGGCCTGATTACGGTCTAGGGGCAGGGATTGCCGACGAGCTGGTGCGCAGCGTCGACCGCCGCGTCCATCTCCGCCGTCCAGGCGACGTCCGCGGCTGCGAGGGCCTTGTCCAGCTGCGCGAGGCTGGTGGCGCCGATGATCGACGAGGTCAGGAAGGGCTTCGACAGGGTGAAGGCGACCGCGAAGGTGGCCGGGTCGATGCCGAAGTCGCGGGCGACGGCGAGGTAGCGGTCGAAGGCCTCGGCGGCGCCGGGCTTCTCGTAGCGCTGCAGCCGGTCGAACAGCTGCTTGCGGCTGCCCGGCGGCAGCCGGCCGTCCTGGTACTTGCCGGTCAGGTAGCCCTGCGCCAGCGGCGAATAGGCGAGCAGGCCGACGTCCTCGCGCAGCGCCACCTCGGCAAGGCCCACCTCGAAGGTGCGGTTGACGAGGTTGTAGGCGTTCTGGATCGACTGCACCCGCGGGCCGCCGGTGGCCTCGGCTGTGGCGACCCAGCGCATGGCGCCCCAGGCGCTCTCGTTGGAAAGGCCGAGCCAGCGGATCTTGCCGGCCTTCACCAGGTCGGCAAACACCGCGATCTGCTCGAGGATCGGCGTCTCGTCGTCGGCCGCCGGCGGGTTCGCCCAGCGGGTCGGGTTGCTGCCGAAGCCGCTCACCTCGCGCTCCGGCCAGTGGATCTGGTAGAGGTCGATGACGTCGGTCCCGAGCCGCCTCAGCGACTTGTCGACCGCCTCCTCGATCTGCCGGCGGACGAGCCGGCCCGGCGAGCCGTCGTCGCGGAACCAGCTCATCGCTGTGCGGCCGACCACCTTGGTGGCGAGCACCACCCTGTCACGGTTGCCGCGCGCCTTCATCCACGAGCCGATGATCTCCTCGGTGCGCCCCTGCGTCTCCGCCCGCGGCGGGATCGGGTAGAGCTCGGCCGCGTCGAGGAAGTTGACGCCGCGCTCGAAGGCCCGGTCCATCTGCGCATGGCCTTCGGCCTCGGTGTTCTGCTGGCCGAAGGTCATCGTGCCGAGGCAGATCTGCGAGACGTGGATGTCGGTCCGGCCGAGGCGCCGCTGCTGCATGGAAGGGTCTCCGTGGTGAGGGTGCGCCCGCCGTCAGGCGAGGCTCGGGATGAGGGCGTTGAGATCGGTGACGCCGATGTCGACGCCGGCCTGGCTCAACAGCGTCGAGAGCTGGCCGCGATGATGGGTCTGGTGGTTGAAAAAGTGGCTGAGCACCGGGCCGACGGGCTTCACCTGTCGCTCGCCGTTGCTCCGGGCGTAGGAGATCGTGGCCGAAAGGGTCTCCTCGTCGAGCGCCTCGGCGAAGGCGAGGATCGCCCGGTCGAGGTCGGCGCGCACCGCGCGCATCGGCGCGAGGTCGGAAAAGAGGATCTGGTCCAGCGCCCGCGGCGGATCCATCGCCCGCACAGCGTCGAGCGCCGGCCGGCCGGCGGGAAGCGGGGCGAGGCGCTGCAGCCAGATGATGTCGGTCACGACGAGGTGGTTGAGGGTGCCGAGGATCGAGCCGAAGAAGGCGCCGCGGTCCGCCGCGAGCGCCGCCGGGTCGAGCCGGGCGGCGGCCTCATAGGCCTTCTCGTTCATCCACGCGTTGTAGCGCGCCATCAGGCGGACATGGTCGAGGACGGTCATGGGGACGTCTCCGTCGGGTATGGGGCGCGACGCTATCCCGATCGGCCGGCAAGGTCCAATGGGGCGGGCAGGGGACGCTCTCAGCCGCCGGAAAGTCCGCCGAAGATATCGCCGAACGCGTCCCGGAGCGCGTAGATGATCGCCGAAATGGCCAGAACGCCCACGATCAGCATGATCGTCCAGGTGAAGAGCTGGAAGCCCACGGCAAGACCGCCCAGCGCGATGCCCGAGAGCGCCACGCGCCTCGACTCGTAACGGATGAGCGCCGCGACGCCGACGACGATGGCGAGACCGGCCAGCACTCCGACCACGATCTCGAGGTAGTCGTCGATGTCGCGTGGCGGAGACACCGGCTCGGGCTGGGGCTGCCCGGCGACCGACCGGGCCGCGGACTTCGCGATGTCGGCGGCCAGTTCACCGATGCTCACTCCCGCGCTCTGCTGCGGGGCGAACGGCCCGGCCCAGAACACGACGATCGTCAGGATGAGTGCCGCCGCCCCGATGGCGAAGCCGGACCACCCAAGGACGGGATTTGGCGCCGATCCGGCGTCGACCATGGTTGCCCCTATTCCCGGTCGGGACTTAGGTCCCGGGCGTTCGCTGCGGCAAGTCTGGCACCGCGAAGGGGCGGCCTGTCAACCCTTCCCAGGCTCCGAGGGAAGCGCGGCCTGCGGGCCGGTATCGCTAGCGAGGATCAATCGGAGTTCTTTATGCGGTCGATCAGCTGTTCCACCGACGGCAGGATGTTCTCGACGATCGCCTCGACGCCCTCGGCGTTGGGGTGGATCCCGTCCGGCTGGTTGAGCCCGGGTTCGGCCGCGACGCCCTCGAGGAAGAAGGGGTAGAAGAGAATGTCGTATTTCTCGGCCACGGCGGGAAAGATGGCGTTGAACTCGTCGGCGTAGTCCGGGCCGAGGTTGGGGGCGGCGACCATGCCGGCGAGGAGGACGTCCTTGTCCCGCTCGGCGAGCCGCCCGACCAGGGCGTCGATCGCCTCCGCCGTCCTCTCCGGGTCGATGCCGCGCAGCATGTCGTTGGCGCCGAGTTCGACGATCACGCCGTCCGCCTCCTCCCCGACCGACCAGTCGACGCGGGCGAGCCCGCCGGTGGCGGTGTCGCCGGAGACGCCGGCGTCGACGATCTCGACGTCGTGGCCGCGCGCCTTCAGCGCCGCCTCGAGTTTCGCCGGAAATGCATCCGAACGGTCGGCGAGACCGTATCCCGCGGTGAGGCTGTCGCCGAACGCGACGATGCGCATCGGCTCGGCGCCGGCCGCGACGGCCGAGGCGAGGACGATCAGGGCGGCCGCGACGGCGGCGATACGACCGGTTACACTTTTCACGGGGACGTGACGCTCTCTGGACCGGACTTTCGGGATACCCATATCAGGACACCGGCATTGCAACTGGATATAGGGCGACGAGGCGTGGCGAAACCAGCGATCCAACTCGATAACGTCGATTTGAGCCTCGGATCGGGTGCGTCCCGCGTCCACATCCTCAAGGAGCTCTCCTTTTCCATTCCCGCCGGCCAGAGCGTCGGCATCGTCGGTCCCTCGGGCTCGGGCAAGTCGACGCTGCTGATGGTGATGGCCGGGCTGGAGCGGGCCGACTCCGGCTCCGTCGAGGTCGCCGGCGAGCGGCTCGAGCGGCTCGACGAGGACGGGCTCGCCCGCTTCCGCGGCCGCTCGATCGGGATCGTCTTCCAGTCCTTCCACCTGATGCCGACGATGACGGCGCTGGAGAACGTGGCGGTGCCGCTGGAGCTCGCCGGCCGCGGCGACGCCTTCGACCGCGCCCGCGAGGAGCTGGCGGCCGTCGGGCTCGGCCACCGGCTCGGCCACCATCCGGCCGAGATGTCCGGCGGCGAGCAGCAGCGGGTGGCGATCGCCCGGGCGCTGGCGCCGGAGCCGTCCATCCTCATCGCCGACGAGCCGACCGGCAACCTCGACGCCGACACCGGGTCGGAGATCATCCGGCTGATGTTCGACGCGGTCCGCCGCCGCGGCGCCAACCTGGTGCTCGTCACCCACGACCGCGAGCTCGCCGCCCGCTGCGACCGCCGCATCGCCATGCGCTCCGGCGAGATCGTCGAGGACGCCGTGCTTCGCGGCGGGGCCGGGACGACCGTCTCCGAGGCGGCGCAATGACGGCGGGCTTCGTCTCCGCCGGGTCGGGGCCGAGCTTCGCCTCGGCCTTGCGCTTCGCCCGCCGGGAGCTGCGGGGCGGGCTGTCGGGCTTCCGCATCTTCGTCGCCTGCATCGCGCTCGGCGTCGCGGCGATCGCCAGCGTCGGCTCGACCACCCGGGCGATCACCGAGGGGATCTCCGCCGAGGGCGGGACGATCCTCGGCGGCGACCTCGCCTTCTCGCTGATCCATCGCGAGCCTTCGCCGGAGGAGGCGGCCTTCCTCGCCGGCCTCGGCCGCACCTCCGGGATCGCCACGCTGCGCTCGATGGCGCGCACGATGGACGGCTCCAACCAGGCGCTGGTGGAGATCAAGGCGGTGGACGCGGCCTATCCGCTGCTCGGCGAACTCCGCTTCGACCAGCCGGTCGGCCGCGACGAGGCGCTCGCCGCCCGCGGCGACGGCGTCTTCGGCATCGCGGTGGACCCGCTGCTCGCCGCCCGGCTCGACGTCGACGTCGGCGACCGGCTGAAGATCGGCCGCGCCGACCTCCTCGTCACCGCCACGATCGCCTCCGAGCCGGACAAGGTCGGCTCCGGCATCGACTTCGGGCCTCGGGTGATGATGACCCGCGAGGCGCTCGCCGCGACCGACCTCGTCCAGCCGGGCAGCCTGGTGCGCTACTCGACCCGGATCGCCCTGCCCGGCGTCGTCACCGACGACCGGGTCGCGGCGGTGAAGGCCGAGGCGGAACGCAGCTTTCCGGAAGCCGGCTGGCGCATCGCCACCCGCGACAACGCCTCGCCCGGGCTGCGCCGCAACGTCGAGCGCTTCGCCCAGTTCCTGACGCTGGTGGGCCTCACCGCCCTCGTCGTCGGCGGCGTCGGCGTCACCAACGCGGTGAAGGCCTATGTCGACCGCAAGCGCGACTCGATCGCCACCTTCAAGTCGCTGGGGGCGCCCGGCGGATACGTGGTCGGGCTCTATCTCCTCCAGATCGGCGCGATCACGCTCGTCGGCGTCGCGATCGGCCTGGCGATCGGCGTCGCCGTGCCCTGGCTCGGCGGTCCGTCGCTGGCGGACGCCCTGTCGGTGCCGATCCGGATCGGCGTCTATCCGGCCGAACTCGCCCTCGCCGCGCTCTATGGCACGCTCACCGCCCTCGCCTTCGCGCTCTGGGCGCTCGGCCGGGCGCACGACGTGCCGGTCAGCGCCCTCTTCCGCGACCGCGTGGCGCCGGAGAAGCGCTGGCCGCGGCGGCGCTACATGGTCGGCACCGGCCTGTCGGTGGCGGTGCTCGGCGGCCTCGCCGTGCTGCTCGCCTACGACCGCTTCGTCGCCGCCGTCTTCGTCGGCGCGACCGCCGGAGCCTTCCTGCTGCTTGGCCTCGTCGCCGTCGGGGTGATGGCTCTGGCGAGGCGCGCGCCGCAGGTGCGCTCCACCGGCCTCAGGCTCGCCATCCGCAACATCCATCGGCCGGGCGGGCTCACCGTCTCGGTGGTGCTGTCGCTCGGCCTCGGGCTCGCCCTGCTCGTCACCCTGGCGCTGATCGACGTCAACCTGCGCAACCAGCTCACCGGGTCCCTGCCGGAGCGGGCGCCGAGCTTCTTCTTCCTCGACATCCAGTCCGGCGAGGCGGACGCCTTCGAGACGACGCTGAAGGCGGCGGCGCCGGAGGCGACGATCCAGCGCGTGCCCATGCTGCGCGGCCGGATGGTGGCGCTGGACGGCGTGCCGGTCGACCAGGTCGAGGCGCCGTCGGACGCGGAATGGGCGCTGCGCGGCGACCGGGGCGTCACCTATGCGGCGAGCCTGCCGGAGGGCTCGCGGCTGGTCGCGGGCGAGTGGTGGCCGGAGGACCATGCCGGCGAGCCGCTGGTCTCCTACGACGCCGAACTCGCCGAGGCGCTCGGCCTTGGGATCGGCGACACGGTCACGGTGAACGTGCTCGGGCGGGACATCACCGCGCGGGTCGCCAACCTCCGCCGGGTCGAGTGGGAGTCGCTCTCGATCAACTTCGTGATGGTGTTCTCGCCCTCCACCTTCGCCGGGGCCCCGCACACCGTGCTCGCCACCGCGGCGCTGCCCGACGGCGGGACCCGCGAGGAGGAACTCGCGGTGCTGAAGGCGGTCGTCGACGCCTTCCCGACGGTCACCGCGGTCCGCGTCAAGGACGTGCTCGCGGCGGTGAACGACATCGTCGCCGACCTCGCGGTGGCGGTCCGCGTCGCGGCCTCGGTGGCGCTGGTGGCGAGCGTCCTGGTGCTCGCCGGCGCGCTCGCCTCCGGCCACCGGCAGCGGATCTACGACGCGGTTCTGCTCAAGACCTTCGGCGCCAGCCGGCGGCGCGTGCTCGGGGCTTTCATCGCCGAATACATGATCCTCGGCCTCGCCGCGGCGGTGTTCGGCGTGGTGGCCGGCTCGATCGCGGCCGTCGGCGTGCTGGAAGGGATCATGGAGCTCGACGCCAGCATCGACCCGGTGGTGGCGCTGGCCGCGGCCGGGGTCGCACTGGTGCTGACGGTGGGCTTCGGCCTCGCCGGCACCTGGCGCGTGCTTGGTCAGAAGGCGGCGCCGGTGCTCCGCAACCTCTGACGGCCGGCGCGATCAAGCGAAAATTGACCAGAACCGCGTATTTTCACGTAGCTGCCCCCCTTGTGGGGGAAACGGGCGATGTCCATATTGCTGCAAAGGCGTGCGCTTCCGGCGCGCGGCCTTCAACCGCCCCCGCTTTCATGGGGACAGTCGAAAGGGTCTTCGTCCATGGTGAACCCCGAACGCAACGCCGCAGCGCGCTACGGATCGGTGTCGCGCGGCTACGCCGGTGAGATCGATGAGGGTCTCCGGGCGTATATGCTCAAAGTCTACAACTACATGGCGATCGGACTCGCCGTGACGGGCGTGGTCGCCTTCGCGACCGCGAACGCCGCGATCGACGCCTCGGGGCAGCTGACCGCCTTCGGCACGGCGATCTACGCCAGCCCGCTGCGCTGGGTGATCATGCTGGCGCCGCTCGGGGCGGTGTTCTTCCTGTCGTTCAGGATCCAGTCGATGAGCCTCGGCGCCGCCCAGATCACCTTCTGGGCCTACGCGGCGATCATGGGCCTGTCGCTATCGTCGATCTTCCTGGTCTTCACCGGCCAGTCGATCACGCAGGTGTTCTTCGTCACGGCCGCCGCCTTCGGCGCGCTGAGCCTCTACGGCTACACGACGAAACGCGACCTGTCGGCGATGGGCTCGTTCCTGATCATGGGCCTGTTCGGCATCATCATCGCCGCGATCGTCAACATCTTCCTTGCGTCGAGCGCACTGCAGTTCGCCATTTCGGTGATCGGCGTGCTGGTGTTCTCCGGCCTCACCGCCTACGACACCCAGCGCATCAAGGAGATGTACTTCGCGGGCGACGACGCCACCGTGATGGGCCGCAAGGCGATCATGGGCGCACTGGCGCTGTACCTCGACTTCATCAACCTCTTCATCATGCTGCTGCAGCTGTTCGGCCAGTCCCGCGAGTGACGGTCGGGCCGCAAGGCAACGAAAAGAAGGGCGCGGAGCGATCCGCGCCTTTTTTCGTCGTTGACTTTGGCCTGCAGTATTGTCACTTATCTCTAACGTCGCGACAGGGGTGACGCCATGCCGGATCATAGGGCTGTAGCGATCGCCAACGAGTTTCTTGAGCGCCGCGCCAATGGCGCCTGGCCGCAGCAGATGCTGATCCATAAGCTGGCGCATATCGCCAACGGATGGATGCTCGCGATTTCCGGCCAGCCGTTGATCGGAGAGGACGCCGAGGCCTGGGACAATGGCCCCGTATACCGGAGCCTGTGGAACCACGTCCGCGATCACGGATATGGAAGTCACCACTCGATGCTTGTGGATCCCGAACGCGGGATTCCATACAAGGCCGACCTTGCTCCGACCGAACGATCCATCATTGATCGCGTATGGCGGAAATATGCGCCCATGGGAGCGGTGAAGCTTTCCGAGTTGACGCACCAGCCGGGCACGCCATGGACAAAAGCGTACCTGGAGCGGGGTCGAAACAGCCGATTGGACCCAACCGATATTCGCGAACACTATGTCAAGCTGGCGATGGCCGGTCGTGAGCAAAGCGACGACACCTCCCGTCAGCATCGATGATATCGACACCGCTCCGGCGCAACTCCCGCCGGCCAATGGACTCGACTGGCGCGAAGAATACAATATTTTGAATACAAGACACCGTGAGGTCGCGGAAGCCAATGAAAGGCTCCGGATCGACAACGATGACCTCCGGAAAAAGGCGCAAACACGAGAGATATTGGACAGCCTGATAGAGCCCTATGCGTGGCGGGTATTCGCCTTCATGTGCGTATACTGCTTGTTCGTCGGATTCGTCCTTGTTGCCGATGGCTTTCAGTGGGGCGGTTTTCACGTGACCGACAGTGTCGTCCAGGTCATCGTAGGAAGCACCGCCGCTACTGTCATCGGGCTGGTAGGGATGGTATTGACGGGTGTTTTCGTTGGCGCGCGAAAGCACTAGACATCCCCGAACGAGAGTCGGGGACGGTCCGCTTCGAGCAACGCCGTGCAAGTCCGACCCCAGCGGGCCATCTGGCTCGCCTTCGACCGGGCTTCTCCAGCCAGCACCCTCAGGCCTCGACCAGCTTCAGCGACTTGTCGATCGCCCGCAGCACACGGGAAAGGTCGGGGCCGCGCTTCAGGATCATGCCGGTCTGGGTGATCACCGCATAGGCGCCCTGGCGGCGGGCGAGCCTCGGGTTCTTCTCGATCCGGTACAGCGGCACCTCGCTGGAGCGGCGGAAGATCGAGAAGACGGCGCGGTCCGACAGGTGGTCGATGGCGTAGTCCCGCCATTCGCCCGCCGCGACGTTGCGGCCGTAGATCTTGAGGATTTCGGAGAGTTCCTGGCGGTCGAAGGCGGTGTAGGGCTTCTCGCGTTCGGCGCCTGCGGGGGCTGCGGCGGCCGGGACCTCTTCTGAGACGGTCCTCAGTGCCGGTTTCGACGGGCCGCCCCCCCGGCCGGTCGTTGTTGGATCAAGTTCGTCGCTCAATGCGACCCTCCCGTCCTGTCACCTTCGCGTCATGATCGCCCCGAGGCGGCCTCCATGCAAACGAAAAAGCCCCGCCGCGGTTGCGGCGGGGCCTTTCGGATCGGGGCCTGAAGGCCGGTCAGCCGGCCTTGCGGTTCTGCCGGTGCTCGATGAGGTCGCCGACGACGCCGGGGTCGGCCAGCGTCGAGGTGTCGCCGAGCGCGCCGAAGTCGTCCTCGGCGATCTTGCGCAGGATGCGGCGCATGATCTTGCCGGAGCGGGTCTTCGGCAGGCCGGGGGCGAACTGGATCAGGTCCGGCGTGGCGATCGGGCCGATCTCGCGGCGGACCCAGTCGCGCAGCTCCTTCTTCAGGGCCTCGGTCGGCTCCTCGCCGGCCATCAGGCTGACGTAGCAGTAGATGCCCTGGCCCTTGATGTCGTGCGGGTAGCCCACCACCGCGGCCTCGGACACCTTCGGATGGGCGACGAGGGCGCTCTCGACCTCGGCGGTGCCCATCCGGTGGCCGGAGACGTTGATGACGTCGTCGACGCGGCCGGTGATCCAGTAGTAGCCGTCCGCGTCCCGGCGGCAGCCGTCGCCGGTGAAATAGAGGCCCTTGTAGGTGGAGAAGTAGGTCTGCTCGAAGCGCTCGTGGTCGCCGTAGATCGTCCGCATCTGGCCGGGCCAGCTGTCGGTGATCACGAGGTTCCCCTCGGCCGCGCCCTCGAGGAAGCGGCCCTCGGCATCGACCACCGCCGGCTGCACCCCGAAGAATGGCTTGGTCGCCGAGCCGGGCTTGAGGTCCGTGGCGCCCGGCAGCGGCGTGATCAGGATGCCGCCGGTCTCGGTCTGCCACCAGGTATCGACGATCGGGCAGCGCTTGTCGCCGACCACGTTGTAGTACCAGAGCCAGGCCTCAGGGTTGATCGGCTCGCCGACCGAGCCGAGGATCCGGAGGCTGCTGCGCTTCGAGCGGGTCACGAAGTCGTTGCCGGCGCCCATCAGCGAGCGGATGGCGGTCGGCGCGGTGTAGAAGATGTTGACCTTGTGCTTGTCGACGACGTCCCAGAAGCGGCCCGCGTCGGGATAGGTCGGCACGCCCTCGAACATCAGCGTGGTGGCGCCGTTGGCGAGCGGGCCGTAGACGATATAGCTGTGCCCGGTGACCCAGCCGACGTCGGCGGTGCACCAGTAGACGTCGCCGTCGTGGTAGTCGAACACGTACTGGTGCGTCATCGAGGCGTAGACGAGGTAGCCGCCGGTGGTGTGCAGCACGCCCTTCGGCTTTCCGGTCGAGCCCGAGGTGTAGAGGATGAACAGCGGGTCCTCCGCGTTCATCGGCTCCGGCGGGCAGTCGGCGGAGACCTTGGCGGCCTCCTCGGCGTACCAGAAGTCGCGGCCGGCGGTCATCGGCACGGCGCCGCCGGTGCGCTTCACCACGATCACCGTCTCGTCGCCCTTGCACTTGGCGAGGGCGGCGTCGACGTTGGCCTTCAGCGCCACCTTGCGGCCGCCGCGCAGGCCCTCGTCGGCGGTGAGCACGATCTTGGAATCGCAGTCCTCGATGCGGCCGGCGAGGCTGTCGGGCGAGAAGCCGGCGAACACCACCGAGTGGATCGCGCCGACGCGGGTGCAGGCGAGCATCGCATAGGCCGCCTCGGGGATCATCGGCAGGTAGATGGTCACCCGGTCGCCGCGCTTGACGCCATGCGCCTTCAGCACGTTGGCGAAGCGGCAGACCTCCTCGTGCAGCTCGCGGTAGCTGATGTGCCGGCTGTCGGCGGGGTCGTCCCCCTCGAAGATGATCGCCGTCTGGTCGCCGCGCGTGGCGAGGTGGCGGTCGATGCAGTTGGCCGAGACGTTGAGGACGCCGTCCTCGAACCAGCGGATCGACACGTCGGGGGCGAAGCGGGTGTTCTTCACCCGGGCATAGGGCTCGATCCAGTGGAGCCGCTTGCCCATCTCGCCCCAGAAGCCCTCGGGATCGTTGACCGAGCGATCGTACATCGCCTGGTAGGTGGCCTTGTCCACGAACGCCGAGCTGGCGACGGCCTCGGGGACCTTGAAGAGTTCGACCGACATGTTCGCCTCCCTTGGGAGGGGCCGCCGAGCCTCCTCGCGGCACCCTCGTCATCGGGGCGCATTATGCTGATCGTGCACCGCAGCGTAAACGCCCGAGCCGTCGAACTTTGGTCGCGCGCAAAACCCCTTAGGGCCCGGTCGGGCTCATCACTTCGTCTGAGCCGGGCTCCGGGCGAAGCGCCAGACCCTGGTGCGCTTGACCTCGCTGTCCTCCAGCGCCCGGGTCACCGGCACCTCGTAGGTGGCGATCGGCTCGACGCCGTTGCGGGGGATGTAGCTGCGCCCCGGGTCGCCGAAGAGCACGGTGGCGCCGGCCGCGTCGGCGGCCTGCAGGAAGGGGAGCACGCGATCGGCCATCGGCCTCTCGTAAAAGACGTCGCCGGCGAGCACCACGTCGAAGCCGACGGCGCCGGCGCCGAGAAGGTCGCGGCCGTCGGGCTCGACCGCGACGCCGTTCTCCGCCGCGTTGAGGGCGATGGCGGCAAGCGCGAAGGGGTCGATCTCGGAGGCGACGACCCGCGTGGCGCCCGCCAGCGCCGCCGCGATCGCGACGATGCCGGATCCCGAGGCGAAGTCGAGCACGCTGCGGCCGCGGACGATCTGCGGGTGGTCGAGGACATGGCGGGCGAGGGCCTGGCCGCCCGCCCAGGCGAAGGCCCAGAAGGGCGGCGGCAGCCCCATCGCGCCGAGTTCCTCCTCGGTGCGCGACCAGAGCTCCAGCGCCTCGTCGGCGAGGTGGAGGCGGATCTCCGGCACATGCGGCGGCGCCTGGAGGCGCGTCTCGGCGCGGATGAAGCGGACCGGGTCGGGAACGTGGGCGGGCGGCTCGCTCAAAGGCCGCCCATGCGGCAGACGATCGCCCACTCCTCGTCGGTCACCGGCTGCACCGAGAGGCGCATCGAGGTGACGAGGCTCATGCCGGCGAGCCGCGGCTCTGCCTTGATCTCCGCCAGCGTCACCGGGCGGGGCATGTCGCGCACCGCCTTGACGTCGACGCAGTCCCAGCGCGGATCGTCGGTGGTGGAATCCGGGTGGCTGAGGGCGACGACCTCGCAGATGCCGACCACGGCGAGGCCCTCGTTGGAGTGGTAGAAGAAGCCCCGGTCGCCGATCTGCATCGCCCGCATGTTGTTGCGGGCCTGGTAGTTTCGCACGCCGTCCCACTCGGTGCCGGCGTCGCCGCGGGCCTTGAGGTCGTCGAATGAGAACTTGAACGGCTCGGACTTGAACAGCCAATGGGCCATGGCGGCGCGCCCTCCGGCCGGATCAGGCCGGGGCGCCGATGACCCAGCGCCAGGGCCGGATCTCGGTGGAGGCGAAGAGGCCGGCCTCGGCGTAGGGATCCTGAGCCAGCAGCCGCTCGACGGCCGCCCGGTCCTCGCCCTCGACGATCAGCAGCGAGCCGACCATGCCCGAGCCGTCCTCGGTGAGGAACGGGCCGGCGGCGCGGATGCTTTCCGGGTGGGACTTCAGGAAGGCGAGGTGGGCCTCCCGGTTGGCGGCGCGCACGGCGGCGTGCCCGGGCTTGTCGAGGCAGGTGACGGCGAACATCATGGGGAGCGTCTCTTTGCGGCATCGTGGAGTCGGCGCGACGGTAGTGGCCGGGCGATGCCGAGACAAGGGGCGCCGCCCGGCGCAAGGGGAGAATCACCATGCGGGCAGGGTCCATCGCGGCGGCGCTCGCCGCCATCCTCACCGCGGCGGCGCCGGCCGCCGGCGCGAGCCTCCAGTCCGTGCTGGAGGGCTGCGTGCCCTGCCATGGCGCGGACGGTGTCGCGCGGGACTCCGAAGTGCCGCATCTCGCCGGCCAGAACGAGCTCTACCTCGCCAACCAGCTGCGTGCCTTCCGCTCCGGCGAGCGGATCCACCCGGAGATGGCCTACATGTCGTCCGACCTCGACGACGACACCATTTCGGCCCTCGCCGCCTTCTACGCGGAACTTCCGCCCTGGCGGTGAGTTGATGGCTCCGCCGGCCTCGGCGGCTCGCCCGGATCCCTCTCGCATGACAAATCCTTCATGCTTCAAGGAAATTTCGATGGGGTATGGAAATCGGTTCGCTTCCCCGACTAATATGAACCTGCTCACGGGGATTGCGCGGCCCGGCCGGTACTGTCGCCGATCCGTCGCATGCCCTTGATAGAGCGAACCGTCCGCCTTCGGGCGGCACGGGATAACCACACCGGGAGAGCCCCCATGCTTCGTCACCTTTCCGCCGGCGCCGCCGCGCTGGCCATCCTCGCCGGACAGACCGCCCTCGCCTCGGCGCAGACCGAGTTCCAGTGGTGGCACGCCATGACCGGCGCCAACAACGAGGTGGTCGAGACCCTCGCCAAGGAGTTCAACGAGGGCCAGGCCGACTACAAGGTGGTGCCGGTGTTCAAGGGCACCTATCCGGAGACGCTGAACGCCGGCATCGCCGCCTTCCGCGCCGGCAGCCAGCCCGCGATCATGCAGGTGTTCGACGTCGGCACCGGCGTGATGATGGGCGCCGAGGGCGCCGTGAAGCCGGTGGCCGAGGTGCTCCAGGAGGGCGGCTACGACTTCGACAAGTCCGAGTACCTGCCGGGCATCGTCGCCTATTACTCAAGGCCGGACGGCACCATGCTGTCGTTCCCCTACAACTCGTCCTCGCCGATCCTCTACTACAACAAGGACGCCTTCGAGAAGGCGGGCCTCGACGCCGCCAACCCGCCGACGACCTGGCCGGAAGTGTTCGACGCCGCCCGCAAGATCGCCGAGAGCGGCGCCGCGCCCTGCGGCTTCACCACCACCTGGCCGACCTGGATCCACCTGGAGAACTTCTCGGCCTGGAACAACGTGCCCTACGCCACCAACGAGAACGGCCTCGCCGGCGGCACGCCCGAGCTGAAGATCAACGAGGGCATCTTCGTCGACCACTTCCAGTCACTCGCCGACCTCGCCAAGGAGAACGTGTTCCGCTACGGCGGCCGCACCTCCGAGGCCAAGCAGCTGTTCCTTTCCGGCGAGTGCGCGATCATGACGGAATCGTCGGGCGGCCTCGGCGACGTGATCAAGTCGGGCCTCAACTATGGCCTCGGCCAGCTGCCCTACTACGAGGGCAGCGGCCCGCAGAACACCATCCCGGGCGGCGCCAGCCTCTGGGTGTTCGGCGGCCTCGAGGACGAGACCTACAAGGGTGTCGCGGAGTTCTTCAACTTCCTGTCGCAGACCGACATCCAGTCGCGGCTGCACCAGGTCTCCGGCTACCTGCCGGTCACCATGGCCGCCTATGAGGCGACCAAGGAGTCGGGCTTCTACGAGGAGAACCCGGGCCGCGAGATCCCCATCTCCCAGATGATGGGCAAGGAGCCGACCGAGAACTCCCGCGGCGTCCGCCTTCCGAACCTGCCGCAGGTGCGCGACATCCAGAACGAGGAGTTCGAGGCCCTTTTCGCCGGCAACCAGGATGCCCAGACGGCGCTCGACAACGCCGTCCGCCGCGCCAACGAGGCCATCGCCGACGCAGTGAACAACTGATCCGCCAAACAGCCTTGAGCATCGGCACGGGGGCGGGCCGCCGGCGCGGCCTGCCCCCCGACCGCGTCCGGAGAGCCTGAAGCCCGTGTCCGTCGCCCGCGTCGTCTTCCCCAACCGCGTGCTGCCCTATCTGCTGCTGGCGCCGCAGATCGCGATCACGCTGGTGTTCTTCTTCTGGCCGGCGAGCCAGGCGCTCTACCAGTCGACGCTGCGCGAGGACGCCTTCGGCCTGAAGACGACCTTCGTCGGCCTCGCCAACTTCGATGCGGTGCTGAGCGACCCCAACTACCTGCACTCGGTGCAGGTGACGGCCGTGTTCAGCCTCCTCACGGCGGCGCTGGCGATGTCCTCGGCGCTGCTGCTCGCCACCGCGGCGGAGCGGGTGATCCGCGGCAAGACCTTCTTCCGGACCCTGCTGATCTGGCCCTATGCGGTCGCCCCGGCGGTCGCCGGCATGCTGTGGCTGTTCATGTTCAACCCGACGATGGGCTCCTTCGCCTACATGCTGAGGCGCGCCGGGTGGAACTGGGACCCGCTGCTCGACGGCGACCAGGCCATGGCGCTGGTCATCGTGGCCGCGGCCTGGAAGCAGATCTCCTACAACTTCCTGTTCTTCGTCGCCGGCCTGCAGGCGATCCCGAAGTCGCTGATCGAGGCGGCGGCGATCGACGGCGCGCAAGGCGCCAAGCGCTTCTGGACCGTGGAGTTCCCGCTACTGGCGCCGACCAGCTTCTTCCTGCTCGTCGTCAACACCGTCTACGCCTTCTTCGACACCTTCGGCATCATCCACGCGGTGACCGGCGGCGGTCCGGCCCGGGCGACCGAGACGCTGGTCTACAAGGTCTACAACGACGGCTTCGTGAACCTGAACTTCGGCTCCTCGGCGGCGCAGTCGGTGATCCTGATGGCCATCGTGATCGCGCTCACGGCGGTTCAGTTCCGCTACATCGACCGCCGCGTCCACTACGGCTGAGGAGGCGAGCCATGATCGAGAACCGACCGCTCGCCAAGTCGATGGCCTACTTCTGGCTCGCCATCGGCGTGCTCGTGGTGGCCTTTCCCATCTGGTACACCTTCTCCGCCTCCACCCAGACGCTGCGGACGATCCTCAACCCGCCGCTGCCGCTGACCCCGGGCGACCAGTTCGCCGAGAACTATTCCGAGGCGCTGTTCGGCGGCGTCGGCCGGATCGGCGGGGTGGACCTGACGCGGCTCCTGTTCAACACCACGGTGGTGGCCCTCGCCATCGCGACCGGCAAGATCGTGATCTCGATGCTGTCGGCCTTCGCCATCGTGTTCTTCCGCTTCCCCGGCCGGATGATCTTCTTCTGGATGATCTTCATCACCCTGATGCTGCCGGTCGAGGTGCGCATTCTGCCGACCTACGCGGTGATCGTGAACCTCGGGCTGATCGACACCTACACCGGGCTCACCCTGCCGCTGATGGCCTCCGCGACGGCCACCTTCCTGTTCCGGCAGTTCTTCCTGACCATCCCGCCCGAGCTGGTCGAGGCCGCCCGCATCGACGCGGCCGGGCCGCTGCGCTTCTTCCGCGACATCCTGCTGCCGCTGTCGAAGACCAACATCGCCGCGCTGTTCGTCATCCTATTCATCTACGGCTGGACGCAGTACCTCTGGCCGCTTCTCGTCACCAACGACAACCAGATGACGACCATCATCATCGCCCTGAAGAAGATGGTCTCCTTCGCCGACGCCGACACGCCCTGGCACATGGTCATGGTGACCTCGGTGCTCGCCATCCTGCCGCCGATCCTGGTCGTCGTGCTGATGCAGCGCTGGTTCGTCAAGGGCCTGGTCGAAACGGAGAAATAGGCACGTGGCCGGGATCGTCCTCAACGATGTCAGGAAAGTCTACCCCGGCGGGGTGGAGGCGGTGCGCGGGGTCTCGCTGGAGATCGCCGACGGCGAGATGGTGGTGCTGGTCGGCCCGTCCGGTTGCGGCAAGTCCACGCTGCTGCGGATGATCGCGGGGCTCGAGGCGATCACCTCCGGCGACGTCATGATCGGCGGCCGGCGGGTCAACGACCTCGAGCCGGCCGACCGCGACATCGCCATGGTGTTCCAGAACTACGCGCTCTATCCGCACATGACGGTGCGGCAGAACCTGGAATACGGCCTGAAGAACCGCCGCACCCCCCGCGAGGAGATCGACCGCCGGGTGGCCGAGGCGGCGCGGGCGCTGGAGATCGGGCAGCTTCTCGACCGCAAGCCGCGCCAGCTCTCCGGCGGCCAGCGCCAGCGCGTCGCCATGGGCCGGGCGATCGTCCGCGAGCCGGCGGCCTTCCTGTTCGACGAGCCGCTCTCCAACCTCGACGCCAAGCTGCGGGTGCAGATGCGCATCGAGATCCGCCGCCTGCAGCGCGCCTTCGCCACCACCAGCGTCTATGTCACCCACGACCAGCTCGAGGCGATGACCCTCGCCGACACGCTGGTGGTGCTGAACGCCGGGCGGATCGAGCAGAAGGGCACGGCCATCGACCTATACGAGAAGCCGGCGACGCTGTTCGTGGCGGGCTTCATCGGCTCCCCCGGGATGAACCTCGTGCCGGTGAAGCGGGCGGCTGACGCCGGCGGCATCGAGGTGTCGGTGCCGCTGCCCGAGGGCGAGGCGACGCTGGGCATCCGGCCGGAGGACCTCGCGCCGGCCGGGGGCGAGGCGTCCGGCGCCGGCTTCCGGGCGAGCGTCGAGGTGAGCGGCGTGGAGCTGGTCGGCGCGGAGAGCTACGTCCACGGCGACATCGCCGGCGGCGGCGGCGAACTCGTCTTCCGCGTCTCCGGCCGCACCCGGATCGAGGCGGGCGAGCGGGTGGAGGTCGCCGCCCCCGTCTCGGCGATGCACCTCTTCGGGGCCGACGGGCGGCGCCGCGAGTTTGGTGGCTGAGACGACGGGGCCGGCGACGCCGTCCCGTCCCGACCCGCTCAGTCCTCGTCGGCGGCGAGCTGGCGCAGCGTGTCGCCGCGGCCGCGGGCGCGCATGACGATCGGCAGGATCAGCGCCAGCGCCGCGACCGTGAACAGCACCACCGCGATCGGCGAGGAGACCAGGACGATCGGGTCGCCCTGGCTGATCGCCAGCGCCCGGCGCAGCTGCTGCTCGGCGAGCGGCCCGAGGATGAGGCCGACGACCACCGGCGCGATGGGATAGCCGAAGCGGCGCAGCCCGTAGCCGAGCAGGCCGAAGGCGAGCAGCATGCCGAGCTCCACCGGCGAGGGGTTCGCCCCGATGGTGCCGAGGGTGGAGAAGGTGAGGATGCCGGCGTAGAGCCAGGGCCTCGGGATCGCCAGCAGCCGCACCCAGAGGCCGATCAGCGGCAGGTTCAGCACCAGCAGCATCAGGTTGGCGACGAGAAGGCTGGCGATCAGGCCCCAGACGAGGTCCGGGCTGTTGGCGAACAGCAGCGGGCCCGGCTGCAGGCCGAACTGCTGGAAGCCGGCGAGCATGATCGCCGCCGTCGCCGAGGTCGGCAGGCCGAGGGTGAGGAGCGGCACCAGCGTGCCGGCGGCCGAGGCGTTGTTCGCCGCCTCCGGGCCGGCGACGCCCTCGATGGCGCCGTTGCCGAACTCCTCGGGATGCCTGGTCAGCCGCCGTTCCGCCGCGTAGGAGAGGAAGGTGCCGATCTCGGCGCCGCCGGCCGGCATGGCGCCGATCGGAAAGCCGATCGCCGCGCCGCGCAGCCAGGGCTTCCACGAGCGCGCCCAGTCGCGCGCGGTCATCCAGATCGACCCCTTCACCGGCTCGATGCTGTCCGGCCCCCTGGAGCCGGCCCCCGCCACGCTCAGCGTCTCGCCGATGGCGAACATGGCGACGGCGAGCGTGGTCACCTCGATGCCGTCGAGGAGATCCGGGACGCCGAAGGTGAGGCGGGCCTGCCCGGTCTGCAGGTCGATGCCGACCAGGCCGAGGGTGAGGCCGAGGGCGAGCGAGGTGAGGCCCATCAGCGCCGAGGAGCCGAAGGCCGCCGAGACGGTGACGAAGGCGAGCACCATCAGCGCGAAATAGTCGGCCGGGCCGAAGCGCAGCGCGAACTTCACCACCCAGGGCGCGAGGAAGGCGAGGGCGAGGGTGGCGATCAGCCCGGCGACGAAGGAGCCGATCGCCGCCGTGGCGAGCGCCGGGCCGCCGCGGCCGGCCTTGGCCATCTTGTTCCCTTCGAGCGCCGTCACGATCGAGGCGCTCTCGCCCGGCGTGTTGAGCAGGATCGACGTGGTCGAGCCGCCGTACATGCCGCCGTAGTAGATGCCGGCGAACATGATCAGCGAGCCGGCGGGATCGAGCTTGTAGGTGACCGGCAGCAGCAGCGCGACCGTCAGCGCCGGGCCGATGCCCGGCAGCACGCCGACGGCGGTGCCGAGCAGCACGCCGACGAAGGCGTAGACGAGGCTCATCGGCTGGACCGCGACCCACAGGCCGCCGGCGAGAAGCTGGAACGTGTCCATGGCGCCGCCTTCAGACGAAGATGCGTTCGATCGGCCCGGCGGGCAGCGAGAGCTGCAGGACGAGGGCGAAGACGAGGTAGATCGCGAGCGAGATGGCGATGCCGAGCGGCACGGTCATCCACAGCGGGCCGCGGCCGAAGCCGCGGGCGACGGCGGCGAACATCAGGCCGGTCGCCACCGCGAAGCCGACCCATGAGATCGCCAGCATCTGCACCAGCAGCCCGCCGACGATCCAGAGGATCGGCGCGGGCAGGTCGCGGTCGCGGGGCGGGAAGTTGCCGCGCCAGGCCTTCACGGCGGTGCCCGCCGCAAGCAGCAGCAGCCCGGCGCCGACGGCATAGGGGAAGGCCTTCGGGCCGACGCGGGCGTAGGTCGCCGCGCCGCCCAGCTGCGCGGCGTCCTCGATGACCACCACGCCCGCCGCGCCGAGCGCCAGGGCGATGAGGAGCGCCGCCCGGTCGGGGCGGCGCCTGGTGGTCGCGGGGCGGTCGCCCGTGGTCATTCCACGAGGCCGATGTCCTGGAGCACCTCGCGGGTCGCGGCGATGTCCTTCTGGAGCTGCTGCTCGAAGGCCTCGCCGGCGAGGAAGGTGTCGACCCAGCCCTTCGAGGCGAGGGCCTCCTGCCAGGCCTCGGACTTCGCCATCGCCTCGATGTCGGCGGTGATGGCGGCCTTCTCTTCCTCCGAGATGCCCGGGGCGGCCGAGACCATGCGCCAGTTCTGCAGCGACATGTCGATGCCGGCCTCCTTGAGCGTCGGCGCGTCGACGCCGGGGATGCGCTCGTCGCCGGTGGTGGCGAGGAGGCGCAAGTCACCCGACTGGATCTGGCCGGCGAACTCGCCGTAGCCGGAGATGCCCGCGGTCACCTGGCCGCCGAGGATCGCCGCCAGCGCCTCGCCGCCGCCGGAGAAGGCGATGTAGTTGATCTTGGTCGGGTCGACGCCGACCGCCTTGGCGAGCAGGCCGACCGCGATGTGGTCGGTGCCGCCGGCCGAGCCGCCGGCCCAGGACACCGCGCCTGGGTCCTCCTTCAGCTTCGCCACGAGGTCGTCGATGGTCTGGATGTCGGAGGCGGCCGGCACCACGATGGCCTCGTCCTCGCCGGTGAGGCGGGCGATCGGGGTGATGTCGTCGAGGGTCACCGGCGACTTATTGGTCAGGATGGCGCCCACCATCACATAGCCGCCGACGATCAGGTCGTTCGGATTGCCCGCCGACTGGTTGACGAGCTGGGCGAGGCCGATCGTGCCGCCGGCGCCCGGAACGTTGACCACCTGCACGTTTTCGGCGATGCCCTGCTCCTGGAGGACGGTCTGCATGGTGCGGGCGGTCTGGTCCCAGCCGCCGCCGGGCGAAGCCGGGGCCATGATGGTGTATTCGGCCGCCGTGGCCATTGCCGGCAGGGCGAGCGCGCCCGCCGCCAGAAGGGCGATCAGGGTCTTCTTCATGTGGTTCCTCCCAGGGCGCGACATGGCGCCCGCTGTCGGTTCTCTCGGCGCGGGTCCGGAAAGCCCGGTCCCCCTCCCGCGCGCCTCCGCGGGACGGCCTTGGCCATCCGCGCAGGGCCCAGTCTACAGCATCATGCTGTCACGGTCCTGTCGGACGCCGTTCTCGCCCGCGCCCGCCGCTCACTCGGTGACGAGCCGCCGCCAGGTCTGGAGGAAGCGATCCCTGCGGATCGGGTCGAGGCCGACGAGGAGACCCGGGCCGAGCGGGATCGGCTGCAGCACGCCCTCCGTCGCCGGCGGGCCGTCGCCGCCGGGCGGCGTTCCGGCGGCGCCGCGCACCACCGAGCCGAGGGCGGCCGGCCCCGCGACGATCGCCTGGCCGCGCGGCGACAGGGCGTAGTCGACGAAGGCGCGCGCGGCGTCCGCGTCGTCCGCTTCCCGGCGGATCAGCATCACCCGCGAGAGAACCAGGGTGTAGTCGTCCGGCATCACCACGCCGAGGCGGCTGTCGTCGCCCGCCCGCGCCAGTGCGTAGGAGCCGAGGACGTTGTAGCCGAGGGCGAGCTCGCCCGCCTCGATCCGGTCGAGGATGCCGGGGCTGGAGCCGGACAGCACCGCGTCGACCAGGCCGAAGGCGCGGGCGAGGCGCCAGAAGTTGGACGAGATCTGGCTGTCGAGGCTCGCCAGCATGTAGCCGACGCCGGAGGCGGCGATGTCGTAGGTTGCGACGCGACCGGCGAGCCGGGCGGCGTTGGTCTCGAGATACTCGGTGAGGGCGAGGTGCGAGCGGGGCGCCTCGTCGTCGGGTATGAGGTCGCGGTTGTAGACGATCACCGCCGGCTCGAAGGTGAAGCCGAACACCTCCGAGCGCCAGCCGGCCCAGCGGGGCAGGGCGTCGGCGGCCGGGCTGTCGTGGGCGAGCGCGAAGCCGTCGTTGGCGAGCTTCACCTGCAGGTCCGCCGCCGAGGAGACGAGGAGGTCGACGCCCGGGTCGACGGTGCCGTCCACGACGCTGCGGTAGAGCGGCAGGGTGTCGGTCTCGACGTAATGCACCGCCACGTCCGGCCGGACCGCCTGGAAATCCCGGATGAGGTACTCGAAGATCGGCAGGTCGGTGGTGCCGAGGATGGTGAGCGTCGGCCCGCCCGGCTCGGCCGCGGGGTAGAGCGTTCCGGCGGCGCGCGCCTCGGGCCCCGGCCAGGCGAGCGCCGCGAGGAGCGCGAGGCCGAGCGCCGCCGCCGCCCGGGACGGCGTCGAGGCCGGCGCGGCGGCTTGCGCGGCCACCGGCAGCTCGACCACGGCGGCGAGCCCGCCGCCGTCGCGGTCGCAGAGCGCCAGCGTGCCGCCATGGGCCTCGGCGACGGTCCGGGCGATCGACAGGCCGAGGCCGGAGCCCGGCCGGCCGGCGCCGGTCGGCCCGCGGGCGAAGCGTTCGAGGACCCGCAGCTTGTCCTCGGCGCCGAGCCCCGGCCCGCGGTCGGCGACGGTGATCCGGACCCGTCCGCCGGCGGCCTCCGCCGCCACCTCCACCGGCCCGTCGCCGCCGTAGGCGAGGGCGTTGGCGACGAGGTTGAGGAGCATCTCGCGCAGCGTCAGCCGGTCGCCGGTGACGGTCGCCGCCGCGGCCGAGGGATCGATGCGTATCGACAGCCGGTCGGCCTCCTCCCGCTCGAGGCGGCGGGGGACGCCGTCGAGGATCGCCGCCAGCGGCACCGCCTCGGTCTCGCGGGTGCCGAGCCGATGCGCCACGGTCGCCTCCATGAGCAGCTGGCCGACGAGTTCGCTCGCCTGCACCGCGTTGGCGTGGATGCGGCTGACGCGCGCCCTCAGCGCCTGCTCGTCCGGCTCGTCGAGGGCGACCTCGGCCTGGGCGCGCAGGGCGGCGAGCGGCGTGCGCACCTGGTGCGCGGCGTCGACCACCACGCCGGACAGCGCGTCCATCGCCGACTGCAGCCGTCGCATGAAGTCGTTGAGGCTGGCGACGAGGCCGCCGACCTCCACCGGCACCGGCAGCAGCAGCGGCGAGACGTCGTTCGGCGCCCGCCGGCGAAGCTCGCGCTCGATTCCGGCGAGCGGGGCGAAGGCGCGGCGGACCACCAGCCGGACGAGCAGGAGCGCGACCGCGAGCACCGCCAGCACCGGCACCACCGCCCGGCTGACGATCTCGGCGGCGAGCGCGCCCCGGGCGTCGCGCGTCTCGGCGACGCGGATGGTGACCCAGCCGGCGTTGCGGGTGCGCGAGATCAGCCTGCCGACGGTGACGAGGCGGATCGGCTCTTCCTTGTAGACGAGGTCGGCGTAGGCCGGTTCCGGCCCGGCGGCGGGCGGCGCCTCGGGGGCGAGGTCGTCGTAGCCCGCGACCAGCGCGCCGTCGGGAGCGAGCACCTGGTAGTAGACCCGGTCGCCGCCGGGCTCCAGCATGGCGAAGGCGGCGAAGGGCAGCTCCACCGTCACCCGGTCGTCCTCGACCTGCACCGCGCCGGCGATGGTGAGCGCCGACGCGGTGATCAGCCGGTCGAAGGCGCGGTCCGCGGCCTGCTCCGCCCAGAGCCAGATCACCGCCACGGTGAGCGCCGCCGTCGGCAGCAGCACGGCGAGCGCGGCCAGCAGCACGCGCCGCTGGATCGACTCCGGCCGTGGCCGGAGGGCGGGGGACTCAGGCGCCGTCATCGAGCCGGGCCATGTAGCCGGTGCCGCGCACCGTGACGATCCCGACGCCGCCGCCCTTCAGCTTGCGGCGCAGGCGCGAGACCTGCAGCTCCAGCGCGTTCACCGAGACGTCGTCCGAGAGGTCGAACACCTGGGTCATCAGCCGCTCCTTCAGCACCACCTGGCCAAGCCGGCCGACCAGCACCTCGAGCAGGCGGAATTCGCGCCGGCCGCAGTCGACCGGCTGTCCGGCGATGGCGACGGTGCGGCTGGCGAGGTCGATCGACAGCCGGCCGACCACGGCGACGCTGGAGGTGAGGCCCGCGGGGCGGCGCATCACCGCCCGCAGGCGGGCCTCGAACTCCCTGAGGTCGAAGGGCTTCACCAGGTAGTCGTCGGCGCCGAGGTCGAGCAGCGAGACCCGGTCGTCGATCTCCGAGCGGGCGGTGATCACCAGCACCGGCGTGCCGCCGCCGCCGCGGCGGATCTCGCGGAGCAGCGAGAAGCCGTCGCGGCCGGGCAGCTGGATGTCGAGCACCACCGCGTCGAAGGCCTCCTCGGCGAGGCGGTCCGCCGCGGCGTCGCCGGCGCGCAGCCACTCGACGGCGTAGCCGGCCGAGCGCAGCCGCGCGGCGAGCGCGTCTCCGAGATCCTCCGAGTCCTCGACCAGCAGGATGCGCATCCCCGTCCTCCGGCCCGACAATCCCAGAGAAGGAGCGGCAAGATCAAGGAAGGATCGGCTAGAGCGCTTTCCGATCAGGTGGACTCACCTGATCGACGAGAAACCGCTCCAGATTCGAAGCTTGAGCATATTCATGTCGTTCAGATCGGTTCGATCTGAACGGAACATGCTCAGAGCTCCGCCGGGAAGCCGGGCGCGCGAAGGTCGAGGCCGACCTCGTCCTCGAGCAGCTTGACCACCATCGACGACCAGGCGAAGCCGCCGTAGGCCGCGCGGGCCTGGTCGAAGCTCTCCGCCGTGCGGCTCGCCAGCGCCAGCGGGACCCCCAGCCGCTGGCCGTAGCCGAGCGCGAAGCCGAGGTCCTTCACCGCGAGGTCCATGGTGAAGTTGATGTTGTAGCTGCCGTTGAGGATCACCTGGCTCTCGGTCTCGTGGACGAAGCTGTTGCCGGAACTCGCCTTGATCGCCCGGAAGGCCTTGCCGAGGTCGAGCCCGCCGGCCCGCGCCAGCATCAGCGCCTCGCCGGCGGCGACGAGATGGATGAAGGCGAGCATGTTGGTGATCACCTTGATCAGCATGGCGCTGCCGAGCGGGCCCATGTGGATGATCTCGCCGCCCATCGCCGCGAAGGCCGGCCGGTGCGCCTCGAACGCCGCCTCGTCGCCGCCGACGAGGATGGTGATCTTCCCCGCCGCCGCCAGGTGGACGCCGCCGGTGACCGGCGCCTCCAGCACGGCGATGCCGCGGCCCGCGGCGATCTCGGTCACCCGGGCGATCTCCGCCTCGTCGGTGGTGCTCATCTCGATCCAGGTGCCGCCCGGGCGGAGCCCCTCGAGCACGCCGCGCGGGCCGCGCACCACGGCCGCCGAGACGGCCGGCGAGGGCAGGCAGGTGATCACCGCGTCGCTGGCGGCGGCGACCGCCGCCGCATCCGGGGCCGACCGGGCGCCGAGCGCGGTGAGGCGCTCCACCGCCGCCGGGTCGCGGTCGTGGACGGTGACGTCGAAGCCGGCGCGGACGAGGCTGGAGGCGAGGTGGCGGCCGAGGTGGCCGAGGCCGATGAAGCCGTAGCGGATCACGTGGGGTGTCTCCCGGGGTCAGTGTCCCGGCCCGACCGGGCCGTAGGTGGGTACGAGGTGGAGTTCGTCGCCCTCGTAGGGGTGGGCGCGGGCGACCTCCTCGTCGACCTCGACGCCGAGGCCCGGTTCCGTGGGCGGGATCACATGGCCGTCCTCCCAGC
Organism: Pleomorphomonas sp.; assembly: GCA_041687675.1. GTDB lineage: Bacteria > Pseudomonadota > Alphaproteobacteria > Rhizobiales > Pleomorphomonadaceae > JAWLBM01. The sequence goes on from JAWLBM010000011.1 coordinate 27,775, forward strand.
GGATGGGCCGCTTCAGGATCCTGGCGTGGAAGCCGTCCCAGCGCTCGATGCTCTCGAGGATGAGGAAGTTGGGGATCGCCGCGGCCAGCGCGATGTTGGCGGCGCCGACCACCGGGCCGCAGTAGAGGTGCGGCGCCACCTGGGCGTAGTGCGCCTCGGCCATCGCCGCGATCGCCCGGGCCTCGAGGATGCCGCCGACCCGGCCGAGGTTCGGCTGCAGGATCGCCGCGGCGCCGGTCTCCAGCACGCGGGCGAACTCGAAGCGGGTCGTCAGCCGCTCGCCGGTGGAGACCGGGATGGAGGTCGCCCGGGCCACCTCGGCCATCCGCTCCGGCATCTCCGGCGGCACCGGCTCCTCGAACCAGAGCGGGTCGTAGGGCTCGAGCCGGCGGGCGAGGCGGATCGCGCCGGCGGTGGTGAACTGGCCGTGGGTGCCGAACAGGAGGTCGCAGCGCGGCCCCACCGCCTCGCGGATCCGCCGGCAGAAGGCCTCGGAGAGGTCGAGCCGCTCCAGCGAGGGCATCCGCGGGTCGAGGGTGGAATAGGCCCCGGCCGGGTCGAACTTCACCGCCGTGAAGCCCTGGGCGAGATACTCCAGCGCCCGCTCGGCGGCGGCGTCCGGGTCGTCGTAGACCGGGGAGGCGGAATAGGCGTGCTCGCCGGCCTCGAAGCGCGGGTAGAGGTAGGTGTAGGTCCTCAGCCGCTCGCGCACGCGCCCGCCGATGAGGTCCACCACCGACCGCCCGGTCGCCTTGCCGGCGATGTCGAGGAGCGCCATCTCGATGCCGGAGAGCACGCCGGAGAGGGAGATGTCCGGCCGGCCGGAGTAGCCGCGGCCGTAGACGTCGCGCCAGAGCGCGGTGACGCGGAAGGGGTCGGCGCCGACCACGTGCCGCTCGCAGACGTCGGCCACCATCGCCGCCACGACCTTCGGCCCGAAGGTGGCGCCGTAGACCTCGCCCCAGCCGGTGACGCCACCGGCGACCAGCTTGACGAAGACGAAGTAGCGGCCGCCGGCATAGGGCGGCGGGTTGCCGACGACGAAGGTCTCGAAGTCCGTGATCCGCATCCGCCCCCCTCCCGCTGGCCGCCCCGAGTGTCGGACGATCCGAGCGCTCCTGCCAACCCCCGGGGAACCGCGGGGCGGCGCCGAAGGCGACACGGCCGGGTGAGGGATCCGCCATCTTCGGCCCGCCGCGCCCCCGCCGCTGCCCATTGCCTGGGCAACTGGCGCCCCGGCGGGCAGGCCCCTTGCCGAACCCCGCAGCCATGCTGCGCGGGTGCGCGATCGCCGGCGACTGGCATGCTTCTTGTTGGTATGATCGCGAAGGTCGGTGGTCCTGATCCGGAGGGAAGCATGTCGACGAGAACGGGTTCGTGGCTCTGCGCGGGCGTGGCGGCGCTGGTCGCCTCGCTGGCGGCGGCGGGGTCGGCCATGGCCGAGACCGCGGTCAAGTTCACGCTGGACTGGAAGTTCGAGGGTCCGTCCGCGCCCTTCCTCGTGGCGCTGGAGAAGGGCTACTACGCGGCCGAGGGCCTCGACGTCACCATCGACACCGGCGCCGGCTCCACCGAGGCCTTGCCGCGGGTGGCGAGCGGGGCCTACCAGATGGGATTCGGCGACATCAACTCGCTGGTCAAGTTCCGGGACCAGAACCCGGACCTCGACGTCAAGGCGGTGATGATGATGTACGACGTCCCGCCCTTCGCCATCGTCGGCCGCAAGAGCCTCGGCATCACCGGCTGGCAGGACCTCGCCGGCAAGAAGCTCGGCGCCCCGCCGCCGGACGGCGCCTTCGCCCAGTGGCCGGCCTTCGTCGAGGTGAACGGCATCGACACCTCCTCGATCACCATCGAGAGCATCGGCTTCCCGGTGCGCGAGCCGATGCTTGCGCAGGGGGCCGTCGACGCGGTGTTCGGCTTCTCCTTCTCGGTCACCATGAACCTCAAGGCCGCCGGCGTGCCGGACGACGACATCTCGGTGATCCTGATGTCGAGGAACGGGCTCGACCTCTACGGCAACGCCATCCTGGTCAACCCGGCCTTCGCCGCGGAAAACCCGGAGGCGGTGAAGGGCTTCGTGCGCGCGACGATCAAGGGCGTGATGGACACCGTCGCCGACCCGGCCTCGGCGGTGAAGCTGGTGCTCGCCCGCAACGACGTCGCCCGGGAGGAGGTCGAACTGGAGCGGCTGAAGCTCGCCATCGCCGACAACATCGTCACCGACGCGGTGAAGGCGAACGGCTTCGGCGGCGTCGACTACGGCCGCCTCGCCCGCTCGATCGAGCAGATCGGCTACGGCTACGACTTCCGGTCGGAGGTGAGGGCGGAGGACGTGTTCGTCGACACCTACCTGCCGCCGGCCGCGGAGCGGATGATCCCCTGACGCCCGACCACCGGCCGGCGCGCGGATCCCGGAGCCCGGGCCGGCGCGCCGGCCCGAGCCTCCGGAGCAGGTCGCCCGCATGTCCGTACCCGTCAGCCTCACCGGCGTCTCGCACCGCTACGGCGGCGCCGGCGGCACGCTCGCCCTCGACGGCTGCAGCCTCGAGGTCCGCGCCGGCGCGTTCGCCGCCGTGGTGGGTCCCTCCGGCTGTGGCAAGTCCACGCTGATGAAGCTCGCCACAGGGCTGCAGTTTCCCTTCGCCGGGACGGTGACGGTCGCCGGCGAGCGGGTGACGAAGCCCGTCACCATGGCCGGCATGGCCTTCCAGAACCCGACGATGCTGCCCTGGCGGACGACGCTCGACAACGTCATGCTGCCGCTCGAGATCGTGCAGCCGCACCGCTCGCGCCTGCGGTCCGGGCGCAAGGCCTACGAGGAGACGGCGGAGGCCCTGCTCGCCACCGTCGGCCTCGCCGGCTTCGGCTCGAAGTACCCCTGGGAGCTCTCGGGCGGCATGCAGCAGCGCGCCAGCCTCTGCCGGGCGCTGATCCACGAGCCGGACCTCCTGATGCTGGACGAGCCCTTCGGGGCGCTCGACGCCTTCACCCGCGAGGAGCTCTGGTGCGTGATCCGCGACCTCCACGCGGCGCGCGGCTTCACCGTGGTGCTGGTCACCCACGACCTGCGCGAGGCGGTGTTCCTCGCCGACCGCGTCTTCGTGATGAGCGCCCGGCCCGGCCGCATCGTCGCCGAGCGGGAGGTCGGCTTCCCCCGCCCGCGCGACCTCGAGATCACCTACACGCAAGGCTTCGTCGACGTGGTCCACGAGCTGCGCGGCCACATCCGGCAGGCGCGGGAGGCGGCATGACGATGGCGCCCGACGCGCGGCCGGGGATCGACTGGGTCCGCCTGTCGCCCTGGCTCTACACCGTCGGCCTGTTCCTGGTCTGGGAGATCGCGGTCCGGCTCCTCGGCGTGCCGCCCTATGTGCTGCCGGCCCCGACGGCGATCCTCGCCGCCGCCGTGGAGTTCTCCGGCGCGCTCTGGCGCAACGGGCTGCAGACCCTCTTCACCACGCTCGCCGGTTTCGCGCTCGCCGTGGTCGGCGGGCTCGCGCTCGGGCTCCTGGTCGGCTGGTCGAGGACCATCTACGCCGGCCTCTACCCGCTGATGATCGGCTTCAACTCGGTGCCGAAGGTGGCGGTGGTGCCGATCCTGGTGCTGTGGTTCGGCATCGGTACGGTGCCGGCGATCATCACCGCCTTCCTGATCTCCTTCTTCCCGGTGGTGGTGAACGTCGCCACGGGGCTCGCCACCATCGAGCCGGAGATGGAGGACGTCCTCAAGGCGCTCGGCGCCAGGAAGCTGGACATCATGCTGAAGGTTGGCATCCCGCGGGCGCTGCCCTACTTCTTCGGCTCGCTGAAGGTCGCCATCACCCTCGCCTTCGTCGGCTCGGTGGTCGCCGAGACGGTGGCCGCCAACCGCGGGGTCGGCCACATGATGCTGACCGCCCAGTCCAACTTCCAGGTGCCGCTGGTGTTCGCCGGGCTGTTCGTGCTCGCCATCGAGGGGATCGTCGCCTATGCGGCGATGGCCTGGGTCGAGAAGCGGATGACCGGCTGGGCCCACCGCTCGGGCTTCGCCCAGACCTGACCCTCAGCCCCGCCGGGAGACCGCGAGCGGCAGCAGCGCGAAGGCGACCTGGCCGGCAAGGCCGATCGCCGCCGCCGGGGCCGCGAAGGACGCCAGATGGTCCGGTACGGACCGCTCGAGGAGCAATACCGAGAGCGCCGCCTCCGCGCCCATCAGGAGAGCGAAGGCGACCAGGCCCATGGTCAGCCGCGGCCCGGTTCCGGCGGGAACCTCCAGGTGCCGGACGAGGCCGCGGCAGGCCCAGAAGGCCACCGCCAGCATGAACGGGATCTCGATCAGCACCGCCAGCCACTGTGGCAGCGCCAGGGCGTCGACCAGCACCAGTTCGCGGACGATGCCGAAGACGAATCCGACGGTGAACACGACGCCGAAATAGGCCGCGCCCGCCACCACCGCCGCGCCGAGGCCGCCCCGTCCGGTGTCTCCCTCGATGGTCGTCATCCTGCCCTCCACCCGTTCGCCCGCGCGGAAAGGAGACCAGCGCCGCGTGCGCCGGTCAAGCCGGCATGCCCGCCCGACGTCGAACCGATGGGCCACCCGGGGCGTTCAGACCCGGATGCCGGAACGACACCCATGATCAACGACCTCTGGTACAAGAACACGGTGATCTACCAGCTCTCGGTGGAGACCTTCATGGACGCCACCGGGGACGGCATCGGCGACTTCAAGGGGCTCACCCGCCGGCTTGACTACCTCCACGGCATCGGCGTCGGGGCGATCTGGCTGACCCCGTTCCACCCCTCGCCGCAGCGCGACGACGGCTACGACATCAGCGACTTCTACGGCGTCGACCCGCGCTACGGCACCCTCGGCGACTTCGTCGAGTTCGCCCATGGCGCCCGGCAGCGCGGCATCCGGCTGATCATGGACCTCGTCGTCAACCACACCTCGCGGGAGCATCCCTGGTTCCAGTCGGCGCGCTGCGATCCCCGCTCGCCCTATCGCGACTGGTACGTCTGGTCGCGGGAGAAGCCGGAGCACGCCGACCGGGGGATGGCCTTCCCCGGGGTCCAGGAGACCACATGGACGTGGGACGACGCGGCCGAGGCCTACTACTTCCATCATTTCTACGAGTTCCAGCCGGACCTCAACACCGCCAACCCGGAGGTGCAGGCGGAGATCCTGAAAATCATGGGCTTCTGGATCCAGCTCGGCGTGTCCGGCTTCCGGATGGACGCCGTGCCCTACGTCATCGGCGACATGCGCGGGGACGCCTCCTACGCCGAGCCCGGCTTCGACCTCCTCCACCGCATGCGCTCCTTCGTGCAGTGGCGGCTCGGCGAGAGCGTGCTCCTCGCCGAGGCCAACGTGCCGCCGGAGCAGGCGGTCCGGTACTACGGGCCGCAGGGCGACCGGCTGCAGATGATGTTCAACTTTCACCTGAACCAGAAGCTGTTCCTGGCCCTCGCCAGGCACCGCGCGACCCCGATCGCCGAGGCGCTGGAGGCGACGCGCGGCCACCCCGAGCGGACGCAATGGGCGCTGCACCTGCGCAACCACGACGAACTCGACCTCGGGCGGCTGTCGCATGAGGATCGGCAGGCGGTGTTCGAGGCCTTCGGCCCCGAGCCGGAGATGCAGCTCTATGGCCGCGGAATCCGCCGGCGGCTCGCCACCATGTTCAACGGGGACCAGCGGCGGCTCGAACTCGCCTACAGCCTGCTCTTCACCCTGCCCGGCACGCCGGTGATGCGCTACGGCGACGAGATCGGGATGGGCGACGACCTGTCGCTTCCCGAGCGCTATGCGGCGCGCACGCCGATGCAGTGGTCGGTCGAACCCCAGGGCGGCTTCACCAGGTGCGACGACCCCGTCCAGCGGGTGATCGACGACAGCCCCTACGGCTATCGCCACGTCAACGTCGCCGACCAGCGCCGCGACCCGGATTCGCTGCTCAACTGGATCGAACGCTGCATCCGGATGCGCAAGGAGATCCCGGAGGTCGGCTGGGGCGAGCACCGTGCCGTCGACGTCGGCCACGACAGCGTCTTCGCGCTCCGCTACGACTGGCGCGGCAACGGGGTGCTGTTCATCCACAACCTGGCGCCGGGTCCCTGCGAGATCTGCTTCCGGGTCGATGACGGCAACTGCGACCCGGCGCACCTCGTCGACGTCCTCGGCCACAACCACAGCGACGCGGACCCGACCGGCTGCCACACCATCAAGCTGGAGCCCTACGGCTACCGCTGGTACCGCATCGGCGGGCTCGACTACCTGCTCGTCCGCACCGACTGAGCCGCATCCCCCGCCGCCCCGGTCCGGTCGTCCCGCTCGATCCGCAGCGTCAGTCCCTTCGGGGCGTAGATGTCGCGCTTGGGGTAGGGAATCTCGATCCCGTTCTGCTTGAGGACGTCCCAGACCGCGAACATCACCTCGCTCTTCACGTCGACGAGGCCGCGGGAGGGCTCGGAGAGCCAGAAGCGGACCACGAAGTCGAGCGAGGATTCGCCGAAGCCCTCGAAATGGACGACCGGCGCCGGAAGGGTCTGGATCCGACGGATCTGCGGCAGCACGCCCTCCACGAGGGCCTTCACCCGGTGCGGGTCCGCCTCGTAGCTGACACCGAAGGGCACGTCGATGCGGACCTTGTCGTCTGTGTAGGACCAGTTGACCACCTGCTCGGTGATCATCGTCTCGTTGGGGATCAGGTACTCCCGCCCGTCGGCGGTGATCACCGAGGTGTAGCGGGTGTTGATCTGGGTGATCCGCCCGAAGGTGTCGCCGACCGTGATGACGTCGCCGGGCTTGATCGACTTGTCCATCAGGAGGCTGATGCCGCTGACGAAGTTGGAGACGCTCTTCTGCAGGCCGAAGCCGATGCCGACGCCGACCGCGCCGGAGAACACGGCGAAGGCGGTGAGGTCGATGCCGACCGCCGACATGGCGACCACGATCGCGACGATGGTGAGGACGATCCGGACCAGCTTGCCGAGCAGCACCTTGATCGACGGCGAGATGTCGGCGGTGCCCCTGAGGCCCCGGTCGGTCAGCCGCGACAGGAAGCCGACGCCCCAGACGAGCACGCCGAAGAGGGCGATCGCCGTCAACGCGTTGAGCAGCGAGAAACTGGTCTCGCCGGCGTCGATGCGCACGCCGTCCATCCAGGCGGTCACGGCCGGCAGCAGGCGCAGGATGGAGAGCGCCGCGATCACCCACAGCGAGATCGAGACCACCCGGAAGACGAACCGGTTCCGGATCACCGAGGCGAGGATGTTGACGACGATCCACGCCGTGGTGAGCTTGGCCGTGGTGGAGAGGATGAAGGTGTTGCTGGTCCAGGTGACCTGGCGGAAGACGAGCACCTCGAGCCAGAGCACCGCAAGGAAGATCACCGGCGCCACCCGCTCCAGCACCTCGCGACGCGACAGGCTGAGCCAGTTGGAGCCGGACTCGTCGAGAAGGTTGCCGACGAGGGCCGAGACCCGCCGCGTCAGCAGCCAGGCGCAACCGGCCGCCAGCGCGATGCCGGCGATCTGCGCCAGCACCCAGGTCGCGGTGATGCGCTCGAACAGGGCGGCGGCGCTGTCGAGGTACTCGGTTGCGAACTGCGAAAATTCCATCGCGACTCCCCGCTGCGGGCCGGCTCTCCTTTAAAGCACGGCGTTGGCGGGGAGGCGACCCCGGCGCGGATCCCTGTCAGGGCCTCGGGCCCGGACCGCGCATCCGCTGCACGGCGAGCCAGCCCGCCAGGGCGACGACGGCGGCGAGGATCACCACGAAGAGCACGACGACGCCGACGGCGCCGAAAATCGCGCCGAGGGTGTCCCAGAAGCCGATCTGGGCGATCAGGATGACGATGAGCACGAAGAGAAGAAAGGGCACGGCGGGTCTCCATCTCGGGGTGGCAGGCCGGCGCCGCCGGCCTTCTTCATGGGAAAGGAACGCCGGCCCGGCAGGATCGATCCCGCCGGCCGTGTCCGGAACGTGCCGAGCGTCGACACGTTGATCCCCGCACGTCAACCTTTCGGGAGAGGGTCCGCCGCCGGCGACCCTCGCGGGGGCGGGGAGGAACCCGTGAGTCCACTCGCCATCACGGCCCGGTCCGGCTATGCGGCCCGTGGCGTCGTCTATGCCATCGTTGGCGGCTTTGCCGTCCAGGCCGCCGTGGTCGGCGGCGAGACCCGCGGCGCCGACGAGGCGGCGCCGGTGCTGCTCGGCCAGCCCTTCGGGCGGGTGCTCGTCGGCCTCTTGGCCCTGGGCCTTCTCGCCTATGCCGTCTGGCGGCTGGTCCAGGCCGTCCGCGACACCGACGACCACGGGTCCGGCCCCAAGGGCCTCGCGATCCGTGCCGCCAAGGCAGGGAGCGGCCTCGCCTACCTCGGCCTCGCCCTGTCGGCCGCCGCCCTGCTGGCGAGCCTCGGGCTGGAGGACCGGTCCGACCGGTCGGCGCTGATGGCGAACGCGATCGGCTTCGTCGGCGCCCGGTGGACGGCGGCGATCCTCGCCGCCCTGTTCCTCGCCATCGCGGCGGGCCAGGCGGTGCGGGCAATCCGCGGCACCTTCATGCGCTATTTTTCCGGGAGCGCCGAACGCCGGCGGCTGGTGCGCATCCTCGGCCGCATCGGCATCCTCGCCCGGGCCGGTGGTTTCCTCATTCTCGCCTGGCTGATGGGCTGGCGCGCCCTCAACGCCGGCACCGACGCGCAGTCGCCGGGAATGGAGCAGGTGCTCAAGGCCGTCGAGGCCATGCCCGGGAGCACCGTTCTGCTGTTCGCCATGGGGATCGGCTTCATCGCCTTCGCCCTGTTCAGCTTCGCCGCCGCCCGCTGGCGGATGGTCGACGCCCGCCCGCCGGTGCGCGGGTCGGGCTACGGCGAGCTGCGCCGGGCCTCGCTGTCGCCGCTCGCTCCGGAAAGATCCGCCCGCGTCCGCTGATCGCCGTCCCCGGAAGGCGCCGCCGGGCTCGCCTCGACGGCGGCGATGATCTCGCCGAGCAGGCCGTGGAGGCGGTCGCGGTGGCCGGTGCGGGCGGAGGGCCGCGTCTCGTCCGAGGTCATCACCACGGTGAGGTCGAGCGAGGGGACGAGGTAGAGCATCTGCCCGCCGTAGCCCCAGGCGTAGTGGACCTCGCGGCCGGCGATCCGGCGCAGGAACCAGCCGTAGCCGTAGCCGTCGCCGGTCCAGCGCGAGGTGGTCCGCGGCGCGAAGGACCGGTCGACCCATGTCTGCGGCAGCAGCTGGCGGCCGTCCGCGGTCCTGCCGCCGCGGCGGTAGAGTTCCCCGAAGGCCAGCAGCGAGCGTGGGCTCATCGCCATCTGGTTGCCGCCGAAATGGATCCCCTGCGGGTCCCTGTCCCAGCTGGCGATGCGAAAGCCGTCGAGGGGGGCCAGCCAGTCGCGGGCGAGCGCGAGCGTCGGCCGGCCGCCGAGCTTGGTCAGGATCGCCGAGAGGAGGTGGCTGCTGCCGGTCGAATAGAGCATCCGGCCGCCCGGCTCGGCGACGAAGGGGCGGCGGAGCGCGTCGCGCACCCAGTCCCGGCTCGCCACCCAGGACCCGTATTCGGGGCCGGACACCGGCTGCAGGCCGGCCTGCATGGACAGGAGATGGCCGATCGTCACCCGGGAAAGCCGCGGGTCCGGGTCCTCCGGCAGGCGGTCGGCCAGCAGCGGCGCGATCCGCTGGTCCGTCCCGGCGAGGAGCCCGCGGTCGATGGCGATGCCGACCAGCGCCGAGACGACCGCCTTGGAGGCCGACTTGATGTTGGTCGGATCGGCGGGCGAATGGCCGTTGTAGCCCCGCTCGGCCAGGGTCCGCCCGTCCACGGCGACCACCACGGTCTCCAGCGCCTCGATCGCGGCGGCCTCGTCGAGCACCTCGGCCAGCCGGGAGGGGAGCTGTGCGGGCGCGCCCGTCGGCTCGGCGGCCGCGGGGCCGGCGAAAAGGGCGAGGCTGGCGAGGGCGGCGAAGAGGCTGCGGCGGTTCATGGAGGTTGCGGGCTAATCCGTGAAAAGGGCGGATGCATGGCCGTCCGCAATCGCCGGGGGTTGTGTCCGCGGCCCGCCGGCGGCAGGTTGGCGACCCGTCCGAAGCATGACCGAGGAGATCGCCCGTGTCCCAACATCCCGCCCTCGAAGCCGGTTCCGTGGCCGTCGTCACCGGCGGCGCCTCCGGCATCGGCCTCGCGGCCGCCCGCCGCTTCGCCTCGATGGGCCTCAAGGTCGCCATCGCCGATCTCGCCGGCCCGACGCTGGAGGCCGCGGTCCGCCAGGTGGCGGAGGTCGCCCCCGGCGGCGCCAACGCGGTGATGGGCGTGCCGACCGACGTGTCGCGGCTCGACGAGGTGGAGGCGCTGGAGGAGCGGGTGCGCACCGGCCTCGGCGAGCCCCGGGTGGTGATGAACAACGCCGGCGTGCAGCCGGGCAGCGCGATGTTCGGCCCGCTCGGGAACTGGGAAAAGGTGATCGCGGTGAACCTCTGGGGCGTCATCCACGGCAGCCGGGTGTTCGGCCCGCGGATGGCGGCCTCGGGGCAACCGGGGCTGATCGTCAACACCGGCTCCAAGCAGGGCATCACCACGCCGCCGGGCGATCCCGCCTACAACGTCTCCAAGGCGGGGGTGAAGGCCTTCACCGAGGCGCTGCAGCACGAGCTGCGCAACCGCGAGGGCTGCCGGGTGAGCGCGCACCTCCTGATCCCCGGCTTCGTCTTCACCCCGCTCACCGCCCAGGGCCGCACCGAGAAGCCGGCCGGCGCCTGGACGCCGGAGCAGACGGTGGACTTCATGCTGGCCTCGCTCGAGCGCGGCGACTTCTACATCCTCTGCCCGGACAACGAGGTGGACCGCCGCACCGACGAGAAGCGGATGGCCTGGGCGATCGGCGACATCATCGAGAACCGGCCGCCGCTGTCGCGCTGGCACCCCGACTTCGGCGACGCCTTCAAGGCCTTCCTCGCCAAGGGCTGAGGCTCCCGTCGCCGCCGTGTCCTGCCGCGGATCGGCTGACCCGTCATCCGCGGTTCGCCGGAGGGTGCCGCTCAGGGGGTGGCGAACTCGGTCCTGAGGCTCGCCCAGCGCCGGCCGGTCTCGCGGCCGCCCTCGAGGTAGGCCTCGGGGCAGACCACATAGGGCGGCCGGGGCGGCCCCGAGCGGACCAGCCCCGAGCCCTCCAGCCGGGCGTGGGCGATCGGGACGTTGTACTCCACGAACACCTCGAGCCGCCCGTCCGGGAACATCGGCGCCTGCGCCCAGGCCATCCGCGCCCCGATCGCCTCCGCCCGGTCGAAGTCGCCGGCGGCGACGGCCCCGGCGAGGGCGACCAGCGGCTCGGTCCCGTCCGCCGCGTTGCCCGACCAGCAGGCGACCGCCTCGTCGGGAAAGCGCTGCGCGAGCGGGGCCCACTGGCAGTCGAGCGGCAGCACCCGCATCCGGCCCTCGACGGCGAGAAGGTCGTCGGCGATCGACGGCCCGCCGATGTGCTTGGTGGCGACGATGTTCGGGATCCGCGACAGCGCCGCGTAGGTCGCGGTGTCGATCTTGCCCTTGAAGGCGAACTGGTTGTCGTAGACGACGAAGGGAACGCCCGGCAGCGCCTCGGCAAGGTCGGCGTAGTAGCGGAGGATCCCCGCCGCATCGAGCGCCATCCACATCGGCCGGCCGAGGAACAGGCCGTCGGCGCCGACGTCGAGGGCGGCGCGCGCCCGGGCGATCGTCTCGCGGGTGTTGAGGGTGGTGACGCCGGCGAACAGCAGGCCGCGCCCGGCGAGCGCCTCGGCGCAGCAGCCGTTGAAGAGGCGGTGCTCCGCGGCCGTCAGCGTCGCCCCCTCGCCGAGGCTGCCGTTGGTGAGCAGGATGGAGACGCCGCCGGCCACCACCCGCTCCACCATCGCGGCGGTGGACTCCAGGTCGACCGACTGCTCGCAGGACCAGCGGTCCGCGTCCGGCGTGGAGGGGGTGGGGATCATGCCGAGCACGCCCCGGATGTCGTCCACCGTCACCGAACGCAGTCCCATGCCGTCCTCCCCGCGATTCCCTTTCGGCGGGCGGAGGTTAGCACGGCCGCGGCCGTCGTCGATCCCTTCCAGGCTCAGGCGAGCGTGCGCGCGAGGAATGACCGAAGGCGCTCGGACTGCGGCGCGGTGAGCACCTCGCGGGCCGGGCCCTCCTCCTCGACGACGCCGGAGGCGAGGAACATCACCCGGTTCGCCACCTCGCGGGCGAAGCCCATCTCGTGGGTGACGACGACCATCGTCCGGCCCTCCTCGGCGAGGCCGCGCATCACCCGCAGCACCTCGCCGACGAGTTCCGGGTCGAGCGCAGAGGTCGGCTCGTCGAACAGCATCACCTCCGGCTCCATGGCGAGCGCGCGGGCGATGGCGACCCGCTGCTGCTCGCCGCCGGAGAGATGGGCCGGGTAGGCGTGCGCCCGGTGGGCGACGCCGACGCGGGAGAGATGGGCTTCGGCCCGCTCCCTCGCCTCCGCCCTTGTGAGGCCGAGCACCCGGGTCGGCGCCTCGACCACGTTCTCCAGCGCCGTCATGTGGGCCCAGAGGTTGAACTGCTGGAACACCATGCCGAGGCGGGCGCGCATCCGCTGCAGCTGGCGCGGGTCGCGGGCGCCGAGCTGGCCGCCGCGGCCGGGCACGAGCGCGAGCTCCTCGCCGGCCACCTCGATGCGGCCGGCGGACGGCCGCTCGAGCAGGTTCAGGCAGCGCAGGAAGGTGCTCTTGCCGGAACCCGAGGCGCCGATCATGGCGATCACGTCGCCGGCCCGGGCGGTCAGCGAGATGCCCTTCAGCACCTCGACGTCGCCGAAGCGCTTGGCGATCCCCTCGGCGCGCAGCTTGACGGTCATGGGTCCCTCCCTCACGGGCTGAGCAGGCGGCCGGTGCGGCGCACCTCGCGGCCGGCGATCTTGCCGAGGCGCTTGCCGGGATGGGCGAAGCGCGTGGCGGCGCGGGCGTAGAACACGCCCCTCGACGACGAGCGGACGACGGTGACCGAGCCGTCCGACGGGTCGGTGATCTCGGCGACCGGGTCGCCGACGTCGAGCACGTCGCCCACCTCGGCCCGGTAGCTGAGGATGCCGGCGCGGTCGGCGGTCAGCGGCTCGGAGCAGGCGAGCGGCGTCGGCTCGCAGAGCTCCGGCGGCGGCGGCAGCAGCTCGCCTTCGAGCGCGCCGAAGCGGGTGAGGAAGCGGACGATCGCCGCAGCGTCGGCCTCGGCTAGCGCGGGGGAGACGTCGGCCTGGCCGCGCAGCTCCACCGTCACCGAGCGGCCGGCGAGCGGGATCGGTCGCTCGGGAAAGCGACGGGCGAGCTCCAGGAAAGGCCGGCTCACCAGCTCGTCGAAGGGATCGCCGCCGGAGAGCTCGGCGGTGAGGATCGCCCGCGCGCCGAGCTCGGCGCCGAGCGGGCGGAAGACGTCGGCGAGCTGGGTCAGCGTGTAGAGGTGGACCACCGCCTCGGCGTCGCAGTGGAGGTCGAGCACCAGGTCGGCGGCGACGGCGCGCAGCGCCAGCTCCCGCTTCAGCCGGTCCACCGGGCGCAGCGCCGGCACCGCGGCGATGGCGCCGACCAGGGCGGCGCGGATCTGCCGGACGTTCTCGTCCGCATCGTCGGTGAGCCGGCCGGCCACGGCCTCCGCCACCGCGTCCACCGGGTCGGGGAAGCCGCGGTTGAAGTTGCCGCCGTCCTCGAAGGCGAAGCGGCCGAGCGGCTGGCCGAGCAGGAACTGGGCAAGGCCGATCGGGTTGGCGACGCGGATGACGTCGACCCGGCCGACGATCCGGTCTTCCGCCTCGAGGTCGCGCAGGTGGCGCGCGAGATGGACGGCGCAGAGCATCCCCGGCACCTCGTCGGCGTGGAGGCCCGCCTGGACGTGGACCACCGGTCCCGGCCGGGTCCCGCCGAAGCTCTCGACCACGAGTTCGTGGCGCGTGCCGGTGAAGGCGCCGTCGATCGGGGTGACGTGGAGGGTCATGCGGGAACGGGCTCCGCGGCGGGCGCGGCCTTGGTCCGGGCCGGCCTCAGGTGGCTGAGGTACCGGCGCTCGAGGAGCTTGAAGATGCCGGCGATGGTGAAGGTGAGGACGAAGTAGTAGACCGCCGCCGTGCCGAAGGATTCCACCACGACCAGGTGGTTGTAGTAGACGTCGCGGGCGACGCGGGTGATCTCGACCAGCGTCGCCGTGCTGGCGATGGCGGTGGCGTGCATCAGCCCGACCACCTCGTTGCCGTACTGCGGCAGCGCCCGTCGCAGCGCGCCCGGCCAGATGATGCGGGTGTAGATCTGGAAGCTGGTGAGGCCGACGCTCTGCGCCGCCTCGATCTCGCCGTGCGGCGTCTCGCGCAGGGCGCCGGCGAAGATCTCGGTGGTGTAGGCGGTGGTGGAGATCGAGAACACCAGCCAGGTGCAGAACCAGGCGTCGCGGAACAGGGGCCAGAGCGCGCTCTCGCGCATCCATTCGAACTGGGCGAGGCCGTGGTAGACGAGGAACAGCTGGACGAGCAGCGGGGTGCCGCGGATCACGAAGGTGAACAGGAACACCGGCGTGCGGAGGACCGGGTTCCTCGACACCCGCGCCATCGCGAGCGGCAGCGAGGCGAGGAAGCCGGTGACCAGCGTCAGGGCGAGCAGCAGCAGCGTGATGCCGAGGCCGCGGATGAAGGCGGGCGTCGTCTCGGCGACGAGGGCGAGGTCGATCATGAAAGGTCCGCCTTCCGGACGCCGACGGAGAAGCGCCTCTGCACCGCGGCGAGCGCGATCACCGAGACGGTGGTGACGGCGAGGTAGAGCCCGGCGATCACCGCGTAGAAGGTGAAGGGCTCGCGGGTCGCCGCCGCGGCGAGGCCGGCGCGGTGGACCATGTCGTCGAGCCCGATGATGGAGATGATCGCGGTCGCCTTCACCATCACCAGCCAGTTGTTGGCGAAGCCGGGCACGGCGTGGCGGATCATCTGCGGCAGCACGATGCGCCGGATCATCAGCCACCGGCCCATGCCGAAGGCGCGCGCCGCGTCGAACTGGCCGCGCGGGATCGCCAGCACCGCGCCGCGGAAGGTCTCGGTGAGATAGGCCCCGAAGACGAAGCCGAGCGTCAGCGTGCCGGCGATGAAGGGATCGACGTCGATGTAGCCCCAGCCAAAGCGGTCGCCGAGGGTGTTGAGGGCGATCTGGCCGCCGTAGAAGATCAGCAGCATCAGGATGAGGTCGGGGACGCCGCGGATCAGCGTGGTGTAGCCGTCGGCGAGGCCGCGCGCGAGCGGGCTCTCCGACAGCTTCGCCGCGGCGCCGAGGCCGCCGAAGACGCAGGCGGCGGCGAGCGAGGTCGCGGCCACGGCGAGCGTCGAGGCGAGGCCTTCGAGGATCGCGGGGAGGTATCCGTAGAGGAACATCGGGCGGCCCTCCGTCGCACGGGGGACCGCCGCCGGGCGGGCCGGCGGCGGACGGGTCGGCGGCCGCGCCCGCGGCCGCCGGTCGGGCTCAGCTGCCGGAGATGTCGAAGTCGAAGTACTTCTTCTGCAGCGTGTCGTAGGTGCCGTTCGCCTTGATCGCGGCGAGGGCCGCGTTGACGCGGGTCTTGAGGTCGCCGTCGCTCTTGCGGATGGCGATGCCGACGCCGCCGCCACCGCCGCCGATGCGGACCGGCTCGCCGAGCTGGGCGTAGCCCGCGCCTTCCGGCTTCTTCAGGAAGGCCTCGCCGGACACCACCGAGGAGCCGAAGGCGACGTCGCCGCGGCCGGCGGCGAGTTCCATGTAGACCAGCGTCTCCTTCTCGACCTCGAGCAGCGGGCTGTCCGGGTAGGTCTCGGCGAGGTGCTTGGCGCGCGGCGAATTGCGCAGCACGACGATGGTCTTGCCGGCCAGCGTCGCCGGCTCGTGGTCGGCGAAGGCGCCTTCCCTGGCGATGAAGCGCGAGGGGATGTCGTAGTAGGGATCGGAGAAGTCCACCGCCTTCAGCCGCTCCTCGGTGATCGACATCGAGGCGACGATCATGTCGAACTTGCGGGCGTTGAGCGCCGGCAGCATGCCGTCCCATTCCTGCTGGACGAAGGTGCACTCGACCTTCATCTCGGCGCAGACGGCGTTGGCGATGTCGATGTCGAAGCCGCCCAGCGTGCCGTCCGGGGCGATCTGCGAGAAGGGCGGGTAGTTGCCCTCGACGCCGACGCGAACCTCCTCGGCGGGCGCGGTGCCGACGAGAGCGAGTCCCAATGCGATGGATGCGATAAGAGTCCTCACCATGACGATTGTCCTCCGGCGGTCGGTTCTTGACCCGGCGCAGATCATGTACGACTATTTTCACGGAATCAAGTGATGAAAAAAAGCGTTCAAAAGCCCGCATCGGCCGCGACGCCGTCCTTCGCCTTCTCCGCCTCGGAGATCGGGCAGAAGCTGCTGCTGCTCCACCGCGAGGGGCCGGCGACGCAGCAGCGCATCGCCGAGCACCTGCTGCGCAACCCGGTGCGGGCCGCGGCGGCCGGCATCGAGGAGCTTGCGGCCGCGGCGGGCACCTCGACGGCGACGCTGAGCCGCTTTGCCCGCGGCCTCGGCTTCGCCGGCTACGCCGAGCTGCGCGCCGCCGTCGCCGGCGCGGTCGAGGAGGTGATGCAGCCGGTCGAGAAGCTGAGGGGATCGCTGGCGCGGTCGGGGCCGGAGGGGGCGCTGCAGGCGGAGGCGCTGGAGGCCTCGCTCTCCAACGCCCGCGCCGCCGCCGACGGCCTCGCCGGCGGGCTGCTCGGCGCCGCGGTGGAGCGCATCGACGCGGCGCGCTGCGTCTATGTGATGGGCTTCGGCCTGTCGTCCCATGTCGCCGGCATTCTCACCCTGGGCCTGCAGCCCTTCCGGGAGAACGTGGTCGGCGTGGTCGACTACGGGGGGACCGAGGTGGCGGCCGCCCGCCTCGCCGGCGTCGGCGAGGGGGACGTGCTGGTGGCGATCTCGCTGCCGCGCTACGCCCGCGACGCGGTGGACCTGACGGCCTTCGCGCGCTCCCGCCGGGCGACGGTGATCGCCGTCACCGACGCGCCCACCTCGCCGCTGGCCCCGCTCGCGGACGTGCTGCTGGCGGCGCCGGTGGCGCATCCGGTGCTGCCCACGGCGACGGGCGCGGCGGTTCTGGTGGTGGAGGCGCTGGTGGCGGCGGCGATGGTGTCGAACCCGGACAGCGTCCGGCGCGCGGAGGATCTCGCCGACGTTCTGTCGGCCTACCTGACGACCGGCGTGCGCGGCTGACCCCGACGCCCGGCGTCCGGCGCCGTCAGCGCCGGAAGCCCCGGCGCGCCTTCTTCAGGAGCCAGCCCAGGAACAGGGCCTTGATCACGCTGCGGACCATCGGAGCGTCCTCCGGTCGGGGTGGAGCAGAGATCGACGGTCAGAAGATGACGCCGAGGAACCAGAGCACGGCGAGCACCACGACCACGAGGCCGACGATGTAGATGATCGAGTTCACGGCAGAACCTCCGTTCGGTTGTCGATGACGAAAGAACACGGCCGGAGCGGAATCGTTCAATGTACCCGCCGCGTGGCGTATGCTCCGCGTGTCAGAACTGTGCCGCCGCGGGCGTTGCGGCAAGGCTCGCGGGGTCGTCCGCCGCGGCGGGAAGGGAGAGCGATGAGCAGGATCGTCTACGAAATCGTCCGTCACGACTGGGGCTGGGCCTATCGGCTCGGCGACGTCTACTCGGAGACCTATCCCACCCACGACGACGCGCGCGACGCCGCCAAGCAGGTGGCGCGCGAGCAGCGGCAGCCGGGGGAGACCACCGAGATCAGCTGGGAGGACGAGAACGGCCGCTGGCACACAGAGATGTCCGACGGCGGCGACCGGCCGGACCCGGACGTCACCGGCTGATCCGGGTCGCCGGCCGCCGTTGACAGGAGAGATCATTCGTCCTTCAATGATCTCTCCTCGAGCGGCCGCGGGAGTCCTGCCCCGGCCATCCCAGCGGCGGGACGCCATGGCGGCCTTCGACCAACAGCGGGTGACCGAGGTCCGCCACTGGACGGACCGGCTGTTCGCCTTCCGCACCACGCGCGACCGCGGCTTCCGCTTCGAGAACGGCCAGTTCGTGATGATCGGCCTGGAGGTCGACGGCAAGCCGCTGGTGCGCGCCTATTCGATCGCGAGCGCCAACTACGAGGACGAGCTCGCCTTCTACTCGATCAAGGTGCCGGACGGACCGCTCACCTCGCGGCTGCAGAAGATCCGCGAGGGGGACACCGTCCTCGTCGGCCGCAAGCCGACCGGCACGCTGGTGCAGGACAGCCTCGTCCCCGGCCGGCGGCTGTGGCTCGTCTCCACCGGCACCGGCATCGCGCCCTTCGTCAGCATCGTCAAGGACCCGGTCGTCTACGAGCGCTTCGAGACGGTGGTCCTCGTCCACGGCTGCCGCTTCGCCGCCGAGCTGGAGTACGGCCGGCAGGCCGTCGAGGCCGTCCGCGCGGACATGTTCCTCGCCGAGATCATCGGCGACCGGCTGGTCTACTACCCGACCGTCACCCGCGAGCCGTTCCTCCACAACGGCCGCGTCACCAACCTACTGCGCGACGGGCGCATGCCCGCCGACCTCGGCCTGCCGCCCCTCTCGCCCGCCGACGACCGGGTGATGATCTGCGGCAGCGAGGCGGTGCTCGCCGACATGGTCGGGCTGATGAAGGAGCTCGGCTTCTCGGAGGGCTCCGTCTCCCGGCCGGGCGAATACGTCATCGAGAAGGCCTTCGCCGAGAAATAGGGGACGGGACATGGAGGCAGCGACCGCCGTCGGCACCGGTGGACCCCGCGTCAGGCGGGTGGCCGGGATCGACGTCGGCGGCACCTTCACCGACCTGGTCCTGACCGAGACCGCGGCCGGCGCCACCAGCATCCGCGTCGCCAAGGTGCCGACCACGCTGCCGAACCAGGCCGAGGGCGTGCTCGCCGCCATCGACGCCGCCGGCGTCTCGCCCGCCGACCTCGACCTCGTCATCCACGGCACCACCGCCACCACCAACGCGGTGCTCGAGCGCAAGACCGCGCGGGTCGGGCTGATCACCACCCGCGGCTTCCGCGACACCCTGGAGCTCGGCCGCCGCACCCGGCCGAAGCCCTATGGCCTCTTTGGCACCTTCGAGCCGCTGGTGCCCCGCGAACTCCGCCTGGAGGTGAGCGAGCGGATGGACGCCCGCGGGGCCGTCGTCACCCCGCTGGAGCGGTCCGAGGTCGCCGCCGCCGCCCGGGCGCTGCTCGAGGCCGGCTGCGAGGCGCTGGTGATCCATTTCCTGCACGCCTACGCCAATCCCGCGCACGAGATCGCCGCCGGCGAGGTCGTCGCGCGGATCTGGCCGAACGACCACGTCACCCTCGGCCACCGGCTGCTGTCGGAATACCGGGAGTACGAGCGCGGCACCACCGCCTCGGTCAACGCCGCGGTGCAGCCGATCCTCGACCGCTACATCCGCCGGCTCTCGGAGGAACTCGCCCGCCGCGGCTTCACCCGCGACCTCCTCGTCATGAACGGCAACGGCGGCACCGTCGCCGCGCCGCTGGTCGCCCGCGAGGCGGCGAAGACGGTGATGTCCGGCCCCGCCTCGGGGGTGATGGCGGCGGCGGCGACACTGGCCCAGACGGGCCTTGCCAACGCCGTCACCTACGACATGGGCGGCACCTCGACCGACGTCGCGCTGATCCACGGCGGCATCCCGGAGGTGTCGAGCGAACTGTCGATCGACTACGGCCTGCCGATCCACGTGCCGATGGTGGACGTGCGCACCGTCGGCGCCGGCGGCGGCTCGATCGCCTGGCTCGACGCGGCGGGCATGCTGCGGGTCGGCCCGGAGTCGGCCGGCGCGGACCCCGGCCCGATCGCCTACGGCCGCGGCGGGCGGCGCCCGACCATCACCGACGCCAACCTGCTGCTCGGCCGGCTCGACCCGGCGACCTTCGGCGCCGGGCCCGAGCGGATGGCGGCCGTCCGCGCGGCGATGGACAAGCAGATCGCCCGGCCGCTCGGCTTCACGGTCGAGGAGGCGGCCGCGGCCGTCGTCCGCCTCGCCAACACCCACATGGCCGGGGCGATCCGGATGGTGTCGCTGTCACGCGGATTCGACCCGCGGGACTTCGTGCTGTTCGCCTTCGGCGGCGCCGGGCCGCTGCACGCGGTGGAGATCGCCCGCGAACTCGGCATCCCCGAAGTGCTGGTGCCGGCCCGGCCGGGGCTCACCAACGCCCTCGGCTGCCTCGTCGCCGACCTGCGGCAGGACTTCGTCCAGACGCTGAACACGCCCGTCGGCGACCTCGACATGGACCGCGTCGCCGCCGTGCTCGAGGCGCAGGAGGCGGAGGGACGGGCGATCAACGGGGCGGAGGCGGAGGAGATCGTGGGCACGGTGGTGGTTCATGCCGCCGACATGCAGTTCCGCGGCCAGACCCACCTGATCCGCGTCGCCCTGCCCGGCGCCCGGGTGGCGAGGGAGGAGCTGCAGCGACTGTTCGAGGAGGCCTACTTCGCCCGCTTCGAGGTGCGCCTGCCGGAGGTGCGGGCGGTGCTCGTCAATCTTCTGACCTCGGTGATCGGCCGCCGCCAGCCGCTGTCGCTCGCCGCCCTCGCCTCGCCCGCCGGCGCGCCGGCGCGGGCCGCCGACGACGCCGGCTGGACCACCGCCGCGGTCCGCGACCGCGAGAGGCTGCGGCCGGACGAGGTCGTGCGCGGCCCCGCCGTCATCCGCCAGATGGACGCCACCACCTTCGTCGACGCGGGCGCCAGCGCCCGGCTCGACCGCCTCGGCAACCTCCGGATCGCCGTGGGGGCCGCGCCATGAGCCGCGTCGACCCGCTCACCCTCGCCGTGATCCAGGCGGGCCTCGGCCAGGTCTGCAACGAGATGGACCTCGCCTTTTCCCGCTCGGCCTTCTCGCCGGTGATCGCGGAGGCGGACGACCGCTCCTCGGGGATCTACGACCGCGACACGGGCGACCTGGTCGCCCAGGGCGAGTTCGGGCTGCCGGTCTTCGTCGGCACCATGCAGCACTCGACGGCGGAACTCGTCCGCCTGATCGCCGAGGGCCGCGCCGGCCCCCCGGAGCCGGGCGACGTCTACATCGTCAATGACCCCTACCTCGGCGGCACGCACCTGATGGACGTTCGCTTCGTGCTGCCCTTCTTCCACGACGGCGAGCTCTGGTGCTGGCTGCAGAACACCGGCCACTGGCCGGACATCGGCGGCATGGTGCCCGGCGGCTTCTCCGCCCGGGCGACCGAGGTGGAGCAGGAGGGGCTGCGGCTGCCGCCGGTGAAGCTGTTCAAGCGCGGCGCCATGGACCCGGAGATCTGGGCCATCATCACCTCCAACATCCGCATCGCCGACCAGCGGATCGGCGACATCCGCGCCCAGGCGGCGGCGCTGAAGGTCGGCGAGCGCCGGCTGTCGGGGTTGCTCGGGCGCTATGGCGCGGAGACGGTCCGCGAGGCGATCGGCGAGATCCGCCTGCGCGCCAGCGCCCTGATGCGCGCCCACATCGCCGCGCTGCCGGACGGCAGCTGGACGTCGGAGGCCTTCGTCGATTCCGACGGGGTGGTCGACGCGCCGCTGCGGATCGCGCTCCGGCTGGAGAAGTCCGGCGACACCCTCTCCTTCGATTTCACCGGCTCGTCGCCGCCCTGCCGCGGGCCGATGAACTCGGTCTGGGCGACGACCGCCTCCGCGGTCTACCTCGCCGTCCGCCACGTCTTCCCGGACATCCCGCTGAACGCCGGCGCCTTCGAGCCGCTGCGGATCGCCCGGCCCGAGGGCACCTTCCTCGACGCCCGATACCCGCGGCCGGTGTCCGGCTGCGCGGCGGAGGTGTCGCAGCGGATCGCCGAGGCGGTGTTCCTCGCGCTCGTCCAGGCCGCGCCGGACAAGGTGACGGCGGCGCCGGCCGGCACCTCGGGCAACTTCGCCCTCGGCGGCGTCGACCCGGCGCGCGGGGCCGGCTACGTCATGTACCAGATCACCGGCGGCGGCTACGGCGGCAACCTGCTGCACGACGGGCTGACCAACGGCTGCTCGACCATCGGCATCTCCAAGACGGCGCCGGTGGAGGTGATGGAGCAGGCCTATCCGGTGCTGTTCCGGCGCTTCGCGCTGCGCGAGGGGTCCGGCGGCGCCGGCCGGCACCGCGGCGGCTTCGGCGTCTCCTACGAGGTGGAGCTCCGCTCCGGCGAGGCGCGGGCCTCCTTCGTCATGGACCACGGCCGCTTCGGCCCGCCCGGGGTGCTCGGCGGCGCGCCGGGAGCGCCGAACGTGGTGCGGGTCCACCGGGGCGGCGAGACCTTCGTGCCGGTGCATCTCTCCAAGGACCAGGACATTCCCCTCGCGGCCGGCGACCGGGTCGAGGTGATGACGCCCGGCGGCGGCGGCTACGGGCCGGCCTCGCGCCGCGACCCGGATCTCGTGCAGCGGGACGTCCGGCGGGGCTATTATGGGCGCGAGGAGGCCGGGCGGCTCTTCGCGGTGGTGTTCGCGGAAGACGGCACGGTCGACCGCGCGGCGACGGAACGGCTTCGGGCCAGCATGGGAGAGGAACGGTGAGCGGATACACGCGGGCGGGCAGCCTCCATGAGGCGCTGGAGATCAGGGCGGCGCGGACGGTGACGGTGCTGGCCGGCGGCACCGACGTCTACCCGGCCGCGGCCGGCCGGGCCGCGTGGGGCGACCGCTCCCGCCCGGACATCCTCGACATCGGCGGCCTTGCCGAGCTGAAGGGGTTCTGCCGCGACGGCGCCGACCTCCACATCGGCGCGCTGGCGACCTGGAGCGAGATCGCCCGGGCCGACCTGCCGTCGCTGTTCGACGGGCTGAAGGCCGCCGCCCGCGAGGTGGGCGGGGCGCAGATCCAGAACCGCGGCACCCTCGCCGGCAACCTCTGCACCGCCTCGCCCGCGGGCGACGGCATTCCCTGCCTCATGAGTCTCGACGCCGAGGTGGAACTCGCCTCGGTCCGCGGCCGGCGGCGCGTGCCGGTGGCCGGGTTCAACCACGACTACCGGCAAACGGCGCTCGAGCCGGACGAACTGGCCGTGGCGATCCGCGTGCCGGCGGGCCTCGACGGCGAGCGCGGCGGGTTCCTGAAGCTCGGCGCGCGGCGCTACCTCGTCATCTCCATCGCCATGGTCGCCGCGACGATGGCGGTCGGCGCGGACGGCCGGATCGCCCGCGCCCGCGTCGCCGTCGGCGCCTGCGCGCCCGCGGCGAAGCGGCTCGCCGCGCTCGAGGACCGGCTCGCCGGGCTCGAGCCCGGGGCCGCCGCGGCGGCGGTCGCCGAGGCGGACCTCGACGTGCTCGCGCCGATCGACGACGTCCGCGCCTCCGCCGCCTACCGCCGCGCGGCGGCGCTGGCGCTGGTGCGCGACGCCCTCGCCGGCCTCTCCGGCACTGACGCGAGGAGGGCCGCGTGATGGCCGACGGCTCGACGCTCCCCGCCACCCGCCTCACCGTCAACGGCCGCGAGGTCTCGCTCTCCGGCGATCCGTTCCGCCCGCTGTCGGCGGCGCTGCGCGACGACCTCGGCCTCACCGGCACCAAGGTCGGCTGCGAGGCGGGGGACTGCGGCGCCTGCACCGTCCTCCTCGACGGCGTCCAGGTCTGCGCCTGCCTGGTGCCGACCGGCCAGGTCGCCGGCGCCACGGTGCACACCGTCGAGGGATCCGGCCCGGGCGAGATCACCGACCGGCTGCGCGAGGCCTTCCTCGCCCACGGCGCGGCCCAGTGCGGCATCTGCACGCCGGGCATGCTGATGGCCGCCGCCGACTGCCTCGCGCACACGCCCGCCCCGTCGCGGGCCGAGGTGGAGGCCGCCCTCGGCGGGGTGCTCTGCCGCTGCACCGGCTATGTCAAGATCCTCGACGCCGTCATGGCGGTGGCGGAGAGGCGCAACGACATCGCCCCGGAGGGCGGCGTCGGCGCCCGCATCGCCCGCATCGACGGCCGGGCAAAGGTGGACGGCAGCGAGGTCTTCGGCGCCGACGCCGCCCCCGACGGCGCGCTGTGGCTGCGCCTCGTCCGTTGCCCGCACGACCGCGCCCGCTTCGCCTTCGGCGACCTCGAGGCGGTGCGGGCGGCGACGCCGGGCCTCGTCGCCGTCCTGACGGCCAGGGACGTGCCCGGCGACAACTGCTACGGCGTGTTCCCGGCCGTGCGCGACCAGCCGGTGTTCGCCGAGGCCGAGACCCGCTTCCGCGGCGAGGCGGTGGCGGCGCTGGTCGGCACCCGCGAGGCGCTGGACGCCGTCTCGGACGCCGACCTCGGCATCGCATGGGAGCCGCTGCCGGCGCTGAAGGGTGTCGCCGCGGCGCTGGCGGCGGACGCGCCGGTGCTGCACGCCCACCGGCCGGGCAACGTGCTCGCCCGCGGCCGGCTGCTCGCGGGCAGCGGTCGGGCGGGCCATGCCGGAGCGGCGGCGACGGCGGAGGGCGAGTTCCGCACCGCCTTCGTCGAGCACGCCTACATTGAACCCGAAGCCGGCTATGCAAATCCCGGCGAGGATGGCGCGATGGAGATCGCCGCCTGCACCCAGGCCCCCTATCTCGACCGCGACGAGACCGCGGTGGTGCTGGGCGTCGAGCCGGACAAGGTGCGGATCCGCCCGACCGCCTGCGGCGGCGGCTTCGGCGGCAAGCTCGACATGTCGGTTCAGCCCTATCTCGCGGTGGCCGCGCGGGTGACCGGGCAGCCGGTGCGGATGGTCTACAGCCGCACCGAGAGCATGGCGACCACGACCAAGCGCCACCCCGCGGAGATCCGCGCCCGCTACTCCGCCGACGCCGACGGACGCTTCCTCGCCTTCGACATGGAGGCCGACTTCAACACCGGCGCCTACGCCTCCTGGGGCCCCACCGTCGCCAACCGGGTGCCGGTGCATGCGACCGGCCCCTACCGCGTGCCGCACATCGAGACCTCCGCCCGGGCGGTGCACACCCACGAGGTGCCGGCCGGCGCCTTCCGCGGCTTCGGCGTCCCGCAGGCGGCGATCGCCCACGAGACGCTGATCGACGACCTCGCCGCGAGGCTCGGTCTCGACCGGCTGGCGATCCGCCGGCTGAACGCCATCGGCCGGGGGGACGCCACCGCCACCGGCCAGGTGCTCGCCTCCGGCGGCCTGCCGCAGTGCCTCGACGCGCTGAAGCCGGCCTGGGACGAGGCGACGGCCCGGATCGAGGCGCACAACGCCGGCGATCCCCGCCATCGCCGCGGCGTCGGCGTCGCCTGCATGTGGTACGGCTGCGGCAACACCTCGCTGCCGAACCCGTCGACCATGCGGATCACGCTCGGCCGCGACGGCCGGCTCACCTTCTTCAACGGCGCCGTGGACATCGGCCAGGGGTCGAGCACGGTGCTGACCCAGATCGCCGCCGAGGCGCTCGGGCTGCCGGTCTCGGCCTTCGACCTCGTCGTCGGCGACACCGCGCTCACCGCCGACGCGGGCAAGACCTCCGCCTCGCGGCAGACGCTGGTCTCGGGCAACGCCGCCCTGCTCGCGGCGGAGGCGCTGAGGGCGAAGATTCTCGCGCTCGCCAATGCCGGCCCGTCCGCCCGGCTCGCCCTCCAGGGCGGGCGGCTTACCATCGACGACGGCGAGGCGAGCCGCACCATCGACCTCGCCACCCTGGAGGCGGACGGCGAGGGGGCGGTGCTGGAGGGCCTCGCCACCTGGGACCCGCCGACCACCGCCCTCGACGCGAACGGGCAGGGGATTCCTTATGTCTCGTACGGCTTCGCCGCCCAGATGGCCGAGGTGGAGGTCGACATGGTTCTCGCCACGGTGAAGGTGGTCGCAATCCACGCGGCGCACGACGTCGGCCGGGCGGTCAACCCGACGCTCACGGAGGGCCAGGTGCACGGCGGCATCGCACAGGGCCTCGGCCTCGCGCTGATGGAGGAATACCTTCCCGGCCGCACCGAGAACCTGCACGACTACCTGATCCCCACCGTCGGCGACATGCCGGAGATCACCGTGCACCTCGTCGAGGACCCGGAGCCGGAGGGTCCGTTCGGCGCCAAGGGGGTCGGCGAGCCGGCGCTGGTCGCCACCGCGCCGGCGATCCTCGGGGCGATCCGCCACGCGACCGGCGTCCGCGTCACCCGGGTGCCGGTGCTGCCGCACCGCCTGTGGGAGCAGCTTGCGGGGAGGGCCTCATGACCACGGCGGACCGGCTGAGCCCGGAGGCGCGATCGGCGAAGTTCGGGGCGGCGGAGGAGGG
Organism: Pleomorphomonas sp.; assembly: GCA_041687675.1. GTDB lineage: Bacteria > Pseudomonadota > Alphaproteobacteria > Rhizobiales > Pleomorphomonadaceae > JAWLBM01. The sequence continues at coordinate 53,973 of JAWLBM010000011.1, forward strand.
CGGCATCATCCGCTGCGACGCTTGCCCGGTGCTCTGCCGGATCCGCCCGGGGCGGGCCGGGGCCTGCGCCCGCTACGCCAACGACGACGGCCGCCTCGTCCGGGTCGACCCGGTGGTGCTCTTGGACAAGGCGGTGAAGGAGGGCGCGCCGCTGGTGCCCTTCGCCGGCGGCGACGACTGGGACGGCCGCATGCTCGATCCCGGCCGCACCTTCGTCACCGGCATCGGCGCGGGCACCACCTACCCGGACTACAAGCCGGCGCCCCTGATCGTCTCGGCCGAGCACGACGGCGTCGATACGGTGACCGTGGTGACCGAGGGCATCTTCAGCTACTGCGGCGTCAAGGTGAAGATCGACACCGACCGCCACCTCGGCCCGGAGACGGCGACGGTGCGGGTGGAGGGCGAGCCGGTCGGCCATGTGACGACGGCCGAATACGGCTCGCAGATGCTCTCCCTCGGCGGCGTCCGGCACCTCACCGGCGGGTCGAAGAAGGAGGGCGCCGTCACCTGCGACGCGCTGCTGAAGCTCTGCTCGGGCGAGGCGGTGGAACTGTCGATCGACGGCGGCCACACCGTGGTGGTGAAGGCCGGCGCGCCGCCCGTGGTCGACGGCCACGAGGAGGAGCGGATGCGCGTCGGCTGCGGCTCCGCCACGGTCGGCATCTTCGCCCGCCAGTGGTTCGGCGAGGCCGACGAGGTGATCGTGCTCGACGACCACATCACCGGCGTGCTTAGCGAACACCAAGCCGGCAAAGTACTCGGCATGCCGCCGGCCGGGATTCGCGTCCGCGGCCGCAGGTCGACGCCGGGACGCTACTTCCAGGTGGCCGCGCCGGGGCTCGGCTGGGGCGGCACGGACGTCACCGACCCGCTGTCGGTGATCCAGCGGATCGACCCGGCCGTCGCCTGGCCCGGGCTCCGGCTGCTGATCACCTCGACCACCGGCGAGGACGCGCTCTGGTGCGTGCTCGACGAGGAGCTGAGGCCGGTCCCGGCCGAGATGCCGCCGGCGGTGCGCAAGGTGGTGGACCGGATCGGCGAGAACTGCGAGCCCTCGCTCTCCACCGTGCTGTTCATGGCCGGCGCCGGCGGCTCGCTGCGCGCCGGGGTGACCGAGAACCCGGTCCTGCTCACCCGTTCCGTCGCAAGCGGCGAGACGCGGGTCACCATGGGCGGCGCGCCGGTCTACGTCTGGCCGGGCGGCGGCATCACCATCATGGCGGACGTCACCCGGCTGCCGGCGAACGCCTTCGGCTACGTGCCGACGCCGGCGCTGGTGGCGCCGATCGAGTTCACCCTGCCGCGCGCGCTCTACGAACGGCTCGGCGGCCATGGCGACGAGATCGTGCCGGTCGCGGACCTTCTCGCCGCCCTCGGCCCGGCCGCGCGCGTCGAGCGCCAGCGCGAGGCGGCGGACTGGCCGTTCGGCCCGGGGGGACGGCGATGACCGCGCCCCTGCCCGACCGCGACACGGCCCCTGCTGGCTACCACCTCGAGGACCAGGTTGGCTTCCTGATCCGCCGCGCCCACCAGCGGGCCACGGTGATCTTCAACTCCGTGATGGGCGAGTTCGAGGTGACCCCCACCCAGTTCGCCGCCCTCGCCAGGCTCGACGACCTCGGTCGGGTGTCGCAGAACGAGCTGGGCCGGCTCACCGCCATGGACCCGGCGACGATCTGGGGAGTGGTGAGCCGGCTCATCAAGCGTGGCTACGTCGCCCAGTCCGCCGACCCGGACGACGGCCGTCTGGTGATCCTGGAGCTCACCAACGCGGGCGCGGCGGCGGTCCGGGCGATGAAGCAGAAGGCGCCAGAGGTGTCGCGGCAGACGCTGGAGGACCTCTCCCCCGACGAGGCGACGGCGCTGCTGCAGCTGCTCGGCAGGATCGGGTGAGAGCCATGGCCGCCACCGTCCAGCTCCTCTCCGGCGACCGGCTGCACCTCTCGGAGGGGCCGATCGACGTGGTGCTGAAGGCCTTCGGCGTGCCGGAGGCCGTGGCAGCGGCCCACCGCGCCGCCGCCCTGCGCTTTGCCAGCATCCTTTCCGAACTCTGCGCCGAGCTGCCGCTCCTGCGCAGCCCGGTCTCGCCCGGCGGCCGCCGCCCCGCCTCGCCCGTCGGCCGGCGGATGCATGCGGCGTGCCTGCCCTTCGCGGACCGCTTCGTGACGCCGATGGCGGCGGTCGCCGGCGCGGTCGCCGACGAACTCCTCGCCACGATGCGCGCCGCCGCGCCGCTCACGAAGGCCTTCGTCAACGATGGCGGCGATGTCGCGGTGTTCTGCGCGCCCGGCGAGACGCTGGAGATCGCCGTCGCCGGCGGCTTCGGGCCCGGGCCGCTGCCGGCGCTGAACGGATCCCTGCGGATCGCCGGCGGCGACGGGATCGGCGGCGTCGCCACCTCCGGGGCGCGCGGGCGGTCCTTCTCGCTCGGCGTCGCCGACAGCGTGACCTTGATCGCCGCCGATGCCGCCACCGCGGACGTGGCGGCGACGCTGGTCGCCAACGCGGTCGACCTCGACCACCCGGCGATCCGCCGCGCCCCCGCCGCTTCGCTCGACCCGGACAGCGACCTCGGCCACCGGTCGGTGGTGACCGCGGTCGGGCCGCTCGACTTCGCCTCGATCAACAAGGCCCTCGACGCGGGGCGTGCGCGCGCGCTTGAATACGCCGGCCGGGGCCTCGTCCGCGGCGCGGCGCTGATGCTGCAGGGGGAGGTGGCGACGGCGGGCGCGCCGTTCGCCGGGATGATCGAAAGGAAGGCGTCGTGACGGTGGAGATCCGCAAGATCGCGGTCATGGTCGAGGAGATCCGCCACGACGGCGGGCCGCCGCGCGACGTGCCGGTGAGGAAGGGCTGGGTGGCGGCGGTGATCCGCAATCCCTACGCCGGCCGCTACGAGCCGGACATCCTGCCGATGATGGAGGCGCTGAAGCCGCTCGGCGTCGAGTGCTCCGGCAGGCTGATCGAGGCGATCGGCGGCGTCGCGGTCGTCGAGGCCTACGGCAAGGGCGCCATTGTCGGCGCGGCCGGCGAGATCGAGCACGGGGCGCTCTGGCACGTTCCGGGCGGCTACGCCATGCGCGAGCGACTCGGCCAGGCGCTCGCCATCGTGCCCTCGACGGCGAAGATGGGCGCCCTCGGCGCGGCGATCGACATTCCGCTGCACCACAAGGACGCCGCTTACGTGCGCAGCCATTTCGACGCGATCACGGTCCAGGTGCCGGACGCCCCCCGGGCGGACGAACTGGTGTTCATCCTGGCGATGGCCTCGGGCGGGCGGCCGCATGCGCGCGTCGGCGGCCTTGAGGCGTCCGGGATCTCCAAGTGGGACGGCCAGCGCTGAGCGGCCGACGAGACCCGCGGCCGACCGGGTCCTCCGGCCGGCCCGATCCGAGAGGGGACCGCCCCAGGCGGCGCTACAGAAGCCGCCGGGCCAACGAGAGGGGGTTCGACACGCCATGACCGACACCACCACAACCACCCCGGCCGCCGCTGCGCCGACCCGGCGCGACGCCCTGAAGACGCTCGGCGCCGCGGCCGGCGCCGCCGCCGGCCTGACGCTCGGCCCGGGTTTCGTGCGCTATGCCCAGGCGCAGACCTCCGAGCCGATCCGCATCGGATTCCAGGTCCACCGCACCGGCATCGGCGCCGCCTACGGCCGCTGGTACGAGCGCACCACCAACGCGGCGGTGGAGCTGATCAACGCCGCCGGCGGCATCGCCGGGCGGCCGATCGAGATCATCGCCGAGGACGACGGCACCGACCCGGGCCGCGGCGCGGAGGTGGTCGAGAAGTTCGCCACCCAGCACCGCTGCGACGTCGCCTTCGGCACCCTGTTCAGCCATGTGGTGATGGGCTCGGCGCCGCGCGCGGGCGAGCTGAAGCTGCCCTACTACGTGGTGTCCGAGGGCTACCACGTCGCCTCCGGCAAGCTGAACCGCTACACCTTCCAACCCGGCATCACCGACGTGCGCAGCCAGGTGACCTCGATGGCGCCGTGGATCGCCGGCAACCTCGGCAAGAAGGTGACGATGGTCTACCCGGACTACGCCTTCGGCCACGACCACCGCGATTTTTTCTCCGCCGCGATCAAGGCGCAGGGCGGCGAGATCGCCGCGCTGGTGCCGATCCCGCCGACGGAGACCTCGTTCACCCGCTACTTCCCGAACATCCCGATGGACACGGAGGTGCTCTACCACGTGATGGTCGGGCCGGCGGTGCTGACCTTCGTCAAGGAACTCGGGGAATACTACGGCAGCGACCATCCGGCGCTGTTCGGCTTCATCGACAGCCTCGAGGCGGTCGACCTCGCCAGCCCCGGCCTCGAGTTCCTCGAGGGCTCCCACTTCTGGGAGGCCTACCCGCGCTACGCCGGCGAGAACCCGTCCGCGCACGACCTGTTCTACCGCGAGACGGTCGGCGTGGACCTCAACGGCGCCAGCCTGTCCGATCCGACCGAGGTCTCGACCTTCTCGCACATGTTCGGCTGCTGGGAGACCCTCTACATCCTCAAGCAGGCGATCGAGGCGAGCGGCTACCAGTCGGCCACGGACGCGGACCGCAAGAAGCTGATCGAGGCCACCGAGGCGCTGGAGAGCTTCGCCGAGGGCAACGAGCATCCGCAGGGCGACAAGGTCTTCAACGGCAAGCTCCACCAGGTGTTCGGCCACCAGAACATCACCCGGGTGGAGGGCGGCAAGGGCGTCCTCGTGCACCGCACCTCGATCGAGGACGGGCTCTACGAGCCGGAGGCGGACTACACCACCATGCCGCTCTGACGGCCGGCGTCGCGGGCGGGGGCTCCGGGATCCGGGGTCCCGCCCGTCGCCGGGCTGCGGCGGACGCCTGCCGGCGCCCGCCGCGACGCCTCCCCTCCGCCCTCGCGCCCACGGTCCGGAACCCTCGGTGTCCTTCGGTCCCCATCTCCTCCTCGCCGTGCTCGAAGGCACGGTCATCGCCGCCGTGCTGGCGCTGACGGCGCTCGGGCTGTCGCTGCAGTTCGGCGTCATGCGCATCGTCAACGTGGCGCACGGCGAGTTCTTCATGCTGGGCGCGGTGGTCGCCTTCTGGTTCTCCCAGCTCCTGCCCGGGCAGCCGGCGGCGGGGTTCGTGCTCGCGCTCGTCGGCGCGCCGCTGGTGGTCGGCGCCGTCGCGCTCGCCTCGGAGCGGCTGGTGCTGAGGCGGCTCGACTACGACCCGGAGGCGACGATCGTCGCCACCATCGGCCTCCTGTTCATCCTCCAGCAGCTGGCGCTGACCTTCTTCGGGCCGGACGCAAGGCCCGTCGCCGCCCCCTTCAACATCCGCGTGCCGCTGCCGTGGTTCGGCTTCTCCGGCTACAAGCTGTTCGTGGTGGTCGCCGCGCTGGCGCTGATGCTCGCCGTCTGGTGGGGACTGACGCGCACCCGCATCGGCCTCGTCATGCGCGCGACCCAGTATGACCGCGAGACCGCCGAGGCGTTCGGCATCCCGGTCGACCGGGTCTATGCCGGCGTATTCGCGCTCGGCGCGGCGCTCGCCGCGGTCGCGGCCGTGCTGATCGTGCCGATCCGCCAGGCGCACTACCTGATGGGGGTCGACCCGCTGCTGCTGTCCTTCATCGTCGTCATCATCGGCGGGCTCGGCAGCCTCAAGGGGAGCGTGGTGGCGGCGCTGATCGTCGGCCTCAGCGACGGCATCATCTCGGTGTTCTTCTCGCCGACGCTGGCGAAGATCCTCGGCACCGTGCTGGTGGCGCTGGTGCTGGTCGTCCGCCCGCGCGGCCTGTTCGGGAGCGCCGAGCGATGAGCGGGCGCGCCCTTCTCCTGCACGCCGGCGTGATCGTCCTCCTCGCCCTGCTCCAGTTCGTGCTGCCCGAGTATTTCCGCCTGCAGCTCACCCGGGTGATGGTGCTCGCCGTCTACGCCATGGGCTACAACATCCTGTTCGGCTACACGGGCCTCCTCAGCCTCGGCCACGCGATGTTCTTCGGCGCCGGGCTCTACGGGGCGGCGCTGGGCGTGACCGAGTTCGGCCTCGCGCCTCCCGCGGCCTTCCTCGCCGGCATCGCCGCGGGCCTCGCCGTCTCGGCCGTTGTGGGCGTCCTCGCGCTCCGCACGACCGGCGTCGCCTTCATGATCGTGACGCTGATGTTCGCACAGGCGGCCTACCTGACCGTCCTCTACTTCGGCAACGTCACCCGCGGCGACGAGGGGCTGGTGCTGCCGCCGGAGGCGCGCGGCTTCGACCTCCTCGGCCTCGGCTTCGACCTCACCGACCTCTCCACCCGCTACAACCTCGCGCTGCTCCTCCTCGCGGTCACCATGGCGGTGTCGCTCGCCGTGGTCCGCTCGCCCTTCGGGCGGACGCTGGTGGCGATCCGCGAGAACGAGCCGCGGACGGTGATGCTCGGCTATGACGTGCACCGCCACAAGCTCGCCGCCCTCGTCCTCTCCGGCACCATCGCGGCGACCGCGGGGGCCGCCTATGCGCTGATGTTCGCCTACGCCGGCGCCACCTTCGCCTCGATCCAGTACTCGATCCACGCGCTGCTCTGGACGCTGGTCGGCGGCGCGGCGACGGTGCTCGGGCCGCTGGTCGGCACCGCCATCATGTTCACCGTGATCGACCTCGCCAGCGGCTACACCACCGCGAGCCTGCTCGCCGTCGGCGTGGTGCTGATCGTCATCGTCCTCTTCTTCCCGCGCGGGATCGTCGGGACCATCCGCGAGAGGTGGGCGCCGTGGCTGCCGTGACGCTGCTCGCGACCTCGGGCCTTGCCAAGCGCTTCGGCGGCCTCGTCGCCGTCGCCGGGGTGGACTTCTCGCTCCGGGCCGGCGAGATCCGCGCGGTGATCGGCCCGAACGGCGCCGGCAAGACCACCTTCGTCAGCCTGGTCTCGGGGCGCGTGCCGCCGAGCGCCGGGCGCATCCACTTCGAGGGCGAGGACATCACCGCGCTGGCGGCGCACCGGCGGGTGCGGCGGGGCATCGCCTACACCTTCCAGATCACCAGCGTCTACCAGCGGCTCAAGGTCGCCGAGAACGTCGCCCTCGCCGCCCATTCCGGCATGGCCTCCGGCCGCGGCGACGCGGCGGCGGGGCTCCGCGCGCGGGTCGCCCGCGCGCTCGAGCGCGTCGGCCTCGCCGACCGGGCCGGCCAGCCCGCCGGCTCCCTCGCCTACGGCCACCAGCGCCTGCTCGAGGTGGCGATGGGGCTGGCGCTGGAGCCCAAGCTGCTCATCCTCGACGAGCCGACGCAGGGCCTGTCGGACGCCGAGATCGAGGGCTTCTGCGCCCTCGTCCGCTCGATCGCCGCCGAGGCCACGGTGCTCCTCATCGAGCACAACATGGGGGTCGTCATGCAGCTTGCCGACCGCATCACCGTGTTCGACCGCGGCGCCATTCTCGCCGAGGGCACCCCGGCGGAGGTGCGCGCCGATCCCGCCGTCCAGAGCGCCTACCTGGGGACCTGATGCTCGACCTCCACGCCATCGACTGCTCCTACGGCGACGTGCAGGTGCTGCGCGGCTTCCAGCTCCGGCTGGAGGCGGGCGAGATCCTCTGCCTGCTCGGCCGCAACGGGGCGGGCAAGACCACGGCGCTGAAGGCGATCATGGGCCAAGTGAAGGTGACCTCGGGCTCGATCGTCTTCGACGGGACGGACCTCGCCCGCCTCCCCGCCCACCGGATCCCGGGCCTCGGCATCGGCTACGTGCCGCAGGGCCGGCGGCTCTTCGCCGAGCTCACCGTGCGCGAGAACCTCGAGATCGGTCTGATGACCCGGCGCACCAGCGAGGCGACGCTGGACCACGTGCTCACCTTCTTCCCCGTCCTCAGGGAGCGCTTCTCCCAGCGCTCCGGCACGCTCTCCGGCGGCGAGCAGCAGATGCTGGCGATGGCGCGGGCGCTCTGCCTCGACCCGAAGGTGCTGCTCCTCGACGAGCCCACCGAGGGGCTGATGCCGTCGATGATCGCCCGCATCCGCGACGCCGTTCTCGAGCTCAAGGAGCACGGCGTCACCGTCATCCTGGTCGAGCAGCGGGTGGACGCGGTGCTGCCGGTCGCCGACCGGGTCGCCTTCGTCGAGGGCGGGCGGGTCCGCGACACGGTGCCGGTCGAGGTGCTGCGGAAGGACCGCCGGCTCATCGACCACTACGTGGGGCTCGGGCCATGATCCGTCGCCTTGGGGCCGCCGGTCTCGGGGCGGCCGTCGCCCTCGCCGACGCCGGGCCGGCGCTCGCCCACGGGGCCGAGCGCGGCTGGGTGCTGACGATGCCGACGGGCTTCGTCGTCGCCGGCGGCACGGCGGCGGTGGCCGTCTCGTTCCTGGCGGTCCTCGCCCTGCCGGACCGGCTGGCGGCGGGCCTCCTCGCCGCCCGCCTTCGGCTCGGCCGGGCGCCGGACCTGCCGGTGGCGGCGGTCGGAACAGTGAGCTTCCTCCTGCTGCTGCTGCTGGTCGCCGCCGGCTTTCTCGGCAGCCGCGATCCGCTCGGAAACCCGCTGCCGCTGTCGATCTGGACGCTCTGGTGGGTCGGGATCCCGATCGCCAGCGCCCTTTTCGGCAACGTCTGGGCGGTGCTCAATCCCTTCGCCGGGCCCTTCCGGCTGGCGGACCGCGCCTCGGGCGGCCGCCTCTCCGCGCGCGCCCGGCCGCTGCCGGAAAGCGCCGGCTACGTCGCGGCGATCCTCCTCTTCCTCGCCTTCGCCTGGTTCGAGCTCGTCGACCCGGCGCCGGACGACCCGGACCGCCTCGCCCTCGCCGTCGCGGTCTACGTCGCCTTCACCTTCGCGATGATGGCGCTGTTCGGCGAGGCCTGGCTCCGGCGCGCCGATCCCTTCGCCGTGTTCTTCCGCCTCGTCTCCCGGGTCGCGCCGCTCGGGACGGAGGATGGGCCCGACGGCCGGCGCCTGGTGCTCGCGCTCCCCGGCGCGCGGCTTGCCGAGGAACCGCCGCTTCCCTGGCCGGGGACGCTGTTCCTGCTGGTGACGCTCTCGACCGTCTCCTTCGACGCGCTGTCGAAGACCTTCGCCTACCTCGGGCTCATCGGCGTCAACCCGCTGGAGTTCCCGGGCCGCTCGGCTGTGATGGCGGCGAACACCGCGGGCCTCCTCCTCGCCGCGGCCCTGCTCGCCGGCGTCTTCGTCGCGGCCGTCGCGCTGGGCCGGACGCTCGCCGGCGGCGGGCCGCCGCTGCGGATGCTGGCGGGACGGCTGGTGCTCTCCATCGTGCCGATCTCGGTCGCCTTCCACCTCTCCCACTACCTGGTCCTGTTGCTCGTCAACGGGCAATACGCGCTGGTGGCCTTCGGCGACCCGTTCGGGACGGGCCACAACCTCCTCGGCCTCGACGACCACGACGTCACCGTCTCCCTGCTCGCCACCCGCGCGGGAACGCTGGCGATCTGGACCGTCCAGACGGCGGCGATCGTCGCCGGGCACGTTCTGGCGGTGGGAGTGGCGCATGCGCTGCTGGCGGGCTGGCGGCGCGAGCTCCGGCGGGTCGGCGCGGCGGAGGTGCCGCTCGCGGCGGTGATGGTCGCCTACACCGCCTTCGGCCTCTGGCTGCTCTCCTCCCCGACGGCCGGGTGAGGTGATCCCGCCGTCGCCGGCGGCCGTAACAGCGGGCGATGTCGACACCGGTCCCCGTTCCCTCCGCCGCCCGCAGCCTCGGCGCCGCCGGCCTGCTGCCCACCCTCGCGGCCCTCGCCGCCGTCGCCTTCGGCGGACCCGCGCTCGCGGCCGCCGGCTTCGCGATCGCGGCGATCTACGGGGCGGCGATCCTGAGCTTCCTCGGCGGGGCCTGGTGGGGCATCGCCGCCGCGCGGGCGCCCGAGCATCGCCTCGGCGCGCTCCTTGCCGTCGCCGTGCTGCCGTCGCTGCTCGCCGCCGGAGCGCTCTGGGCGCTGTCGCCGCTCGCCGTCGCGGTGCTCGGCCTCGCCTTCCTGGGCGCGCCGGCGGTCGACCGGCTGCTCCTGGCGGAGGGTTTCGCCCCGCCCTGGTGGCTCAGCCTGCGGCTTCCGCTTTCAGCGGCGATGGGCGTCCTCCACCTTGCCGTCGCGGCCCTGCATGTGCTGAGAGGCGGCGCGCCGATCGTCTGAGATGTCCTCCGATCGGCGAGAAATCGCCGGATTAACCGCTCTGGCGAGCCGCGGCCGAGTCGAAACATTTTCCGGCCGCGGAAGGGAACCGCCCCGAAATGGCCCCGAGGATCCAGAAATCACCATCGTTGATCCCCGATCCGGACACATACAGCGGTCAAAGGACCCCCGCCTCCGGGCAACATTGCCTCAAACGATTGCGGGACCTCGAATGAAGACAACGCTGACCACCGCCCTGGCCGCGGCGTTCGCCGTGTCCGTGCTGTTCGCCGGCGCCGACATCTCGACCGCTCGAGAGACGAAGGCCGGCGTCGTCCGGACCATCGACGGCATCGCCTCCTGGTACGGCCCGCGCTTCCACGGCCGCAAGACGGCCAACGGCGAGCGCTACGACCAGAACCAGCTCACCGCGGCCCACAAGAGCCTTCCGTTCAACACCAAGGTGCGCGTCACCAACAAGCGAAACGGCAAGTCGGTGGTGGTGCGCATCAACGATCGCGGCCCCTTCGTCGGCAAGCGGGTGATCGACCTCTCCCGCGGCGCCGCGAACGTGGTGGACATGATCGGCGCGGGCGTCGCCCCCGTGACCATCGAGGTGCTGTCCTCGATCTGACCTTTCCCGGTGCTTGCCAGGGCCGGCGCGACGGTTGCATCCCACCCTCGGGGATGCGCTATGCTGCCGGCCTTCGCATCCCTCCAGCATCGGGCATTCAAGACACATGAACAGGATCGATCTCGCCGGCCAGACCGCCGTCGTCACGGGCGGCGCCCAGGGCCTCGGCTACGCCATCGCCGCCCGCCTCGTCGCCTCGGGCGCGAGCGTCAGCCTCTGGGACATGGACTCCGACGCGCTGAACCAGGCCGTCGGCCGGCTCGGCGAAGCCGCGCGCGCCGTCTCCGTCGACATCACCGACGCCGAGGCGGTCGCCGACGCGCTGAAGCGCACCGAGGGCGAGAGCGGCCCGGTGTCGATCCTCGTCAATTCCGCCGGCGTCGCCGGGCCGACCTACACGGTCGAGGACTACCCGCTCGACGCCTGGCGGCGGGTGATCGACATCAACCTCAACGGCACCTTCTACGTGAACCGGGTGGTGATCCCCGGCATGAAGGCGCGCAACTACGGCCGCATCGTCAACATCGCCTCCATCGCCGGCAAGGAGGGCAACCCCAACGCCGGGCCCTACTCGGCCTCCAAGGCGGGCGTGATCGGCCTCACCAAGACGCTCGGCAAGGAACTCGCCGGCTTCGACATCGCGGTGAACTGCATCACCCCGGCGGCGGCGCGCACCCGCATCTTCGACCAGATCAGCCAGCAGCACATCGACTACATGCTGTCGAAGATCCCGCGCGGCCGCTTCCTCGAGGTGGACGAGGCTGCGAGCATGGTCGCCTGGCTGGTCTCCAAGGAGAACAGCTTCACCACCGCCGCCGTGTTCGACCTCTCCGGCGGCCGCGCCACCTACTGACGGGAAGGGACCCGCCGGCCGGCTCAGCCGCCGGCCGGCGGGTAGTCCGTGTAGCCCTTCGCCCCGCCGCCGTAGATGGTGGCGCGGTCGGCCTCGGCGAGCGGCAGGCCGGCGCGGAAGCGGGCCGGCAGGTCCGGGTTGGCGATGAAGGGCTTGCCGAAGGAGACCGCGTCGGCGGCGCCGCCGCGGATCGCCGCCTCCGCCGCCTCGGCGAGATAGCCGCCGTTGAGGATCAGCGGCGCCCCGGCCGCCGCGGCCATCGCCCGCGCGATCGGCTCGGCCGTCCCGGCGGGCTCGACCACGTGGACCCAGGCGAGCCCCAGGCCCCCGAGCACCCCCGCGGCGACCGGAAAGGTCCGGGCCGGGTCGGAATCGGTCATGTCGTTGTAGGTGTTCCAGGGCGAGAAGCGGACGCCGACCCGGTCGGCCGCGCCGAAGCCGGCGACCACCGCCCCGGCGATGTCGCAGAGGATGCGCGCGCGGTTCTCCGCCGTTCCGCCCCAGCGATCGCTCCGGCGGTTGCTGCCGTCGCGCAGGAACTGGTCGACGAGGTAGCCGTTGCCGGCGTGGACCTCCACGGCATCGAAGCCGGCGGCCCGGGCCCGGGCGGCGGCGGCCCCGTAGGCGTCCACCACCGCGGCAATGCCCGCCGCGTCCAGCGCCCGCGGCGTCTCGAAGGGGATCTTCCGCCAGTCCGGCCCGTAGGCGAAGCCCGCCGGCGCGATCGCCGAGGGGGCCACCGGCAGGCCGCCGTCCGGCTGGAACACCGGGTGGGAGATGCGGCCGGCGTGGACCAGCTGCGCCGCGATCCGCCCGCCGGCGGCGTGGACGGCCTCAACCACCGCCGCCCAGCCCGCCTGCTGCGCGTCGTCGTTAAGGCCCGGCGTCGTCGGGTAGCCCTGGCCCTCCGGCGAGACCTGGATCGATTCCGTGACGATGAGGCCGGCGGAGGCGCGCTGGGCGTAGTAGGTGGCGGTGAGCGGGCCCGGCACGTTGCCGGGGCCAGCGCGGTTGCGCGTCATCGGCGCCATCACGATCCGGCTCGGGAGCCTGACCGCCCCGAGCGTCACCGGCTCGAACAGCCTCACGGGGCGGCGGCCGGGATCGCGTAGCCGCCATCCCGGTAGGCGAGCGCCTTGCCGGGTTCCGCCTCGGCGGCGACGACGCGGGCCAGCACCACCGTGTGGCTGTGCCAGTCGACGGTCTCGGCGATCTCGCAGACGAGCCGGTAGACGGCGTCCTCGAGCAGCGGGGCGCCGCCGTCGAGGCCGGTCCAGGCGCCGGCGGTGAAGCGGGCCGCGCCCTTCGAGCCGTCGCGGCCGGCGAAGCGGTCGGCGAGGAGGCGGTGGCCGGCGGCGAGCCCGCTGAGGCCGAACCTCCGGCTGCGCATCAGCACCGGGTGGATCGAGGCCGACTTCGCCACTGCGAGCGAGATCGCCGGCGGCTCCAGCGACAGCGAGGCGACCGAGGTCACCGTCATGCCGGTGAGGTCCGGGCCGCTGCCGGCGGCGATGATCGAGACTTGGGAGGTCAGCTGCCGCATGGCGAGGCGGAACGCCTCCTCGAGCGGGCCGGCCTCCGGCCGTTGCGTCGCCAGGCCGCCGGACTGGGAGGAAATCGTGCGCATCGGGACCCGTCTCCTCGTCGCATCGATGGGAATTACGCCGGCGGCACGGGGTGCGCCGCCCCGCCGGCCGCCGGTCAGCGAAGGCCCTTGGCCGCCAGGATCGGCAGCACCGTGTCGCGGAAGTAGGGGAATTCCTCGACATAGTCCACAAAGGAGAGGGTGGTGCCGCGGAAGCCCGCCTCGGCGAGCGAGACGATGCCGTCCGCCACCTGCTCCGGCGTGCCGACCAGCGGGAATCCGCCGTGTCCGGCGGCCATGCGGTCGCGGATCAGCGCCAGGAGGTCGTGCGGGAAGGAGTGCGCGTGGGCGAACTGCAGGCGGACGAGGTTGTCGACCGCCTCCCAGTCGGCGTTGTCGCGGGCGGTGTACTCGAGGAAGTTCTTCGCCTCCTCCTCGGTCGGCCGGCAGATCACATGGCTGAAGGTGAGCACGTCCACCGCGCGGCCCTTCCCCTTCGCCTGGTTCTTCAGGTCGCCGATCTCCGCCTTCGAGCGCTCGAGGTCGATCGCCGGCGTGAACAGGAAGTTGGCGTTGCGGGTGGCGAACTCGCGGCCCTGCGGCGAGCCGGCGGCGTTGATGATCGGCACGCCGTTCACCGGGCGCGGGTCGCCCTTGACGGCCTTCAGGTTGAAGTAGGTGCCGTCCCAGTCGAAGTGCTCGGTCGAGGACCAGAGCTTTCGGACCACGTCGAACCACTCCTGCGCGTAGGCGTAGCGGCTCTCGTGGTCGTTCGGCAGGGTGAGGCCGAGCGCCTCGTATTCCGGCTTGTTCCAGCCGGCGACGATATTGAGGCCGGCGCGGCCGTTGCCGATCTGGTCGATGGTGGCGATCTGCTTGGCGACGACCACCGGGTTGTTCGCCGCCGTGTGCACGGTGGCGAAGACGGCGATTTTCTTCGTCTGGGCGAGCAGGCCGGCGGCCCAGGTGATGGTCTCCAGCACCGAGCCGTGGAAGTCGGTCTCGCCGCCGTAGCCGATCCAGCGGGCGATCGGCAGCATGAAGTCGATGCCGGCGTCGTCGAGCAGGCGGGCGAGCTTCAGGTTGTTCTCGAAGGAATTCACCCAGCGCTCCGGCACCTTGGTGACGGTCATGCCGCTGGAGCAGTTGGACGAGAAGGTGCCGAGCAGGAAGCGGCCTTCGTCGAGCATCGGGTTGTGCGTGGCAGCCATGGATTTCCCCTCCGATTTTCGGACTTATTTTATGATTGAAACTCTATTTGAAAATCGATTTGGACGCAAGCGGCGCCGCGGCTATGGTCGGTCCGGCTGAATGCGGGGAGTTCGGGAATGCCGCGGGTACGCAAGGACGAGCCGACCGATCCGGAAGCGCTGGACCGGCGCTGGCATCTCGCCGCGACGCCGACCGAGGTGGACTTCACCGAGCTCGAGTTCTCGCTGATGCGGACCTTCGAGTCCTTCGGCCGCTGGCAGTCCGAGTGCCTCGCCGCGGTGCTCGACCTTTCCGCCAGCGGGCCGGAGAACGCGCTCCTCCACGTCATCCGCATGAACGATCGGCCGAAGAGCGTGAAGGAACTCGCCCGGCTGGTGAACCGCGACGACATTCCGAACATCCAGTACAGCCTGAGGAAGCTGATCGGCGCCGGCCTGGTCGAGCGGTCGGGATCCGCCCGCTCCGGCGTCACCTATACGGTGACGGAGCGCGGCCGCGAGGTGACCGGGCGCTATGCCGCCGTCCGGCGGGCGCTGCTGATCGCCGCCATCGAGTCGGTGCCCGGCTTTCGCGAGCGGCTCGCCGACGCGACCCGCACCCTGAACCTCCTCGCCGGCATCTACGAGGACGCCGCCCGCGTCGCGGCCACCCACCGCCGGCCGACCTGACGCAGCCCGGGCCGCCACCCTCCGTCAACCATGGCGCGCGGCGCCGGGTCGACTCTCGCATTCGAATAGATGCATGCTCGCGCGCGGGAGGCTGGCGCGCGTGGGCCGCATCGTCGAATTCAGGGGGAAGTCCGCGGGCGGCCGCTCCGGCCGCCGGACGCCGCCGCACGCGGAGCGGACCGGCCGGAGCCGGCGGTCCGGGCGCCGCATCGGCCTCGCGCTGGGGCTCGCCCTCACGGCCGGCGCCCTGGCGGGCGGCTCCCTCCTTGCGCCCGCGCTGGAGGCGAAGGCCGGCGAGATCGCCGGGCGGGCCCTCGTCACCGACGGCGATACGATCGAGGTGGACGGCCGCCGGATCCGCCTCAGGGGCATCGACGCGCCGGAGACGGCGCAGTCCTGCCAGGAGGCCTCGGGCCGGCCCTATCCCTGCGGGCGGGAGGCGCGCGAGGCGCTCGCCCTCTTCCTGCGCGGCCATGACGTCGCCTGTCGGCCACTCTACCGGGACCGCTACGGCCGCGACGTCGCCGACTGCGTCCGGGACGACGGCATCGACGTCGCCGGGCACATGGTGCGGAGCGGCCATGCGCTCGACTGGCCGAAGTACAGCGACGGCGCCTTCGCCGCCGCCGAGGCGGAGGCGAGGGCTGCCCGGCGTGGCCTCTGGCGCGGCCGCTTCACCCGCCCCTGGGAGTACCGCCGCAAGGGCAAGTGAGTGCCGGCGCCCGCATGCCTTGTCCCGGCGCGCCGCTCCGCTACCTTGCTTGCCACGTCTTTCTGTTGGTGGGGGCCGGCATGAGGCAGGGCAGACAGGGCGTTCTCTTCGTCGCGATCGGCGCCGACTACCTCGACCTCGCGCGGGACGCGGCGGCCAGCGTGCGGGCGTCGAACCCGGCGCTGCCGATCGACCTCTTCACCGACCAACCCCATGCGCCCGGCGACCCCTTCGACCGGGTGAGGCCCGCCGCCGGCGATCCGAAGGCGGCGAAGATCGCCTCGCTCGCCGCCTCGCGGTTCGAGCGGACCCTGTTCCTCGACTGCGACACCCGGGTGGTGCGCGCCGTGGACGAGGTCTTCCGCATCCTCGACCGCTTCGACCTCGCCCTCGCCCATGACGTGCGGCGCGCCTCCGGCCTGATCCGCTCGGGCTGGCGCGTGGAGACGCCCTATGCCTTCCCGCAGCACAACTCGGGTGTGTTGCTCTACCGCCGCTCGCCGGCGATGTCGGCCTTCCTCAAGGCCTGGCTCGCGGCGTTCCGGGAAGCCGGCGCCGACCGCGACCAGGTCACCCTCCGTGACCTGCTCTGGTCGTCGGACCTGCGGTACTATGTTCTGCCGCCCGAGTTCAACCTCAGGCGGATGACGATGCTCGACGCCTGGGAGCCGCTGGACGCCATTCCGACCATCTTCCACAGCCACATCTTCCTGCAGCACCTGCGCCGGCCGGGGGCGCCGCGGATCCGCGACATCGAGGAGGTGATCGAGATCGAGCGGGAGAACCACCGGCAGGAGTGGCTCGCCGCGGCGATCTCCGGACCGAGGACCGAAGCCTGGCCCTTGCCGCCGACCCGGCCGTCGGACGGCAGGATCACCGCCTCGCGGATCGCTGCGGAACCTGAGCCGCAGGACCTTCGCCGGGCCCGCATCGATGCCGCAGGCGCGCTCCGGGAGCGTCCGGACGATGCCTGACCCGGTGGCGCCGGCGAGAGATTGAAAAAGCCGCAAATCATTCCAGTTCTATGTCTGGACGTTCAGATTTGATGTACAACTGTAAATATTATGTGGTCCGGCCGGCGGCAGCCGCGCGGCCGGGGGGATTTCGAACGACATCGGTTTCAATCTGCCGGAGGCGGTTCGGTTGGACACGCATACTCCCGAGACGGCCCGGACGCCGGTGGCCGTGCCCCTCGTTTCCGTTGTCGTGCCGGCGTTCAACGCCGAGGAGACGGTGGGCGAGACGCTCCGGTCCATCCTCGCCCAGACCCTCCAGCACTTCGAGGTCATCGTCGTCGACGATGGCTCCACCGACGGCACCCCGGCCGTGGTGGAGGAGTTCGTGCGCGCCGATCCCCGGGTCCGGCTGCTGCGGCAGCCGAACGCGGGCGTCGCCGCGGCCCGCAACAGTGGCATTGCGGACGCCCGCGGCCTCTACCTCGCCCCCTGCGACGCCGACGACGTCTGGCATCCGACCAAGCTCGACCGGCTTCACCGGGCGTTCGCCGCGGCGCCGTCGGACGTGCTGCTCGCCTATTCGGCGTCCCGCCGGATCGACGCCGAGGGCAGGGTGATCGCCAACGGCCCGCTTCACCGTCAGGCCGGGTGCGTGTTTCATCGCCACCTCAAGGTGAACCTCGTCGGCAACGGCAGCGCCTTCCTGGCGCGGATGGACGCGGTGCGGGCGGTCGGAGGCTATGACGTCCGGCTCGCCGAGGCCGGGGCGATGGGCTGCGAGGACATGCTGCTGCAGCTTCGGCTGGCGGCCCGCGGCCGCTTCATGGCCGTCCCGGAATACCTGGTCGGCTACCGCAACCTGCCCGGACGCATGTCCCAGGATCGCGACCGCATGCTCGCCTCGGCGCTGCTCGCGCTGGACCTGATCGAGGAGGACGTCCCACGGGCGGCCCGGTGGATCCGCGAGGCCAGGATCAACCGGCGGCTGACCTATGCGGTCGGATCCCTGTCGCGCGGAGAGATCGCGGACGGGCTCGCCGTGTTCCTTTCCGCCTCGGCGTCGGCGCCGGTCTACGGGCCCGTCCGCTTCCTGGAGCTGGCAGTGCAGAAGCTGCGCGACTTCTTCAACCGCGTGAGATCGGGGCGCGCCGCGCGGGCGCCCTTCGAGAGCCTCGATCCGCGCGAGTCCGGTCGCTACGGCCGGCCATGGACGCGCGGAATCGATATGATGAGGATGGAATGGCTGGACCGCGGGTCGGGTCAGCCGATCCGGCCGCCCGACCGGGACGGTCCCAGTCCAAAACTAGCAACGCTTAAGACGAGTTGAACCGGTCCGGTGGCAGAATAGCAGGATATCGATACATGAACGCGTCGGGCGCCGCGGATCTTTACCGGAGATCTTGAATGGCAAGGAACGTGCTTTTCGCCGGCGGCGCCGGTTTCATCGGCTCGCACCTGGTCGAGCGGCTGCTCGCCCGGGCGGATGTCGGCCGGCTGGTCGTCGTTGACAATCTCTGGACCGGCCGGCGGGAGAACCTCGCGCACATCTCCGATCCCCGCTTCGTCTTCGTCGAGTCCGACGTGGAGGCGTTCCTGTCGGACCTGCGGTTCGACGAGATCTACCATTTCGCTTCCCCGGCCTCGCCGCCGTGGTACATGGCCCAGCCGGACCGGACCATCTCGGCCAACCTGATCGGGGCCTTCCGCCTGCGCGAACTGCTGGCGCCGGGCGGCCGCATCGCCTTCGCCTCAACCTCGGAGGTCTACGGCGACCCGCTGGTGTCGCCGCAGCCGGAGAGCTACCGCGGGTCGGTCGACTGCACCGGGCCGCGCTCCTCCTATGACGAGGCCAAGCGCTGCACCGAGGCGTTCCTGTTCGAGTGCCACCGGGTCTACGGCATCCACGTGCGGGTGGTGCGGCTGTTCAACGTCTACGGACCCCGGACGCAGCCCGACGACGGCCGCGCCGTCTCCAACTTCATCACCCAGGCGCTCGCGGGCAAGCCGATCACCGTCTACGGCACCGGCGAGCAGTCGCGCAGCTGGGGGTACGTGGACGACATCGCCGAAGCGCTGGAGCGCTACTTCTGGCGGGACCCGATCGACTTCGCCGGCCCGCTCAACATCGGCAACGACCGCGAGGTGCCGGTGCTCGACGTGGCCCGCCACGTCTGCGGCCTCGTGCCGGGCGCGACGATCGAGTTCGCGCCGCCGACGCCGCAGGATCCGACCAACCGCCGGCCGGACCTCAACCTGTGCAACCGCATCCTGCCCGGCTGGTCCTGCCGGGTGGACTACGAGGCCGGCGTGCGGCTGACGCTGGAGTGGTTCCGCGAGCACGTGCGGGCCAAGGCGGCCGCGGAGAACGTCCCCGCGGTCGCCCGAGCCCCTGGTGGTCAGCCGGCGGGCTCCGGCTCCAGGATCGGATCGGGTTCCGGCTCGCCGGCCACCTCGGGCTCGGGGTCGGAGCCGGAGTCCGGGTCCGTCTCGTCGGCCACGTCGGGGTCTGGCTCGGACTCGGTGTCCGGCTCGTCGGCCACCTCGGGGTCGGGCTCGGGGTCCGGGTCGACGGCGACCTCCGGCTCGGAGAGGCCGAGCGTCTCGCGGGTCCAGTCCAGCATCTCCTGGTCGACGTAGGCCTCCTCGCCGCCGTAGGCCGCCACCTTGTTCGGGTTGGCGCCGGCGAGGAGCGCCTCGGTCAGCGCCTCGTCGGAGACCGCGTCGGCAAGATCCTCTTGGGCCTTTTCCGCCTCGTCCGCCAGGGCGGCGATCTCCTTGAGCTGCTGCAGTTCCGCGTCTTCTTCCGCGGTCAGAGCATTCATGCCCTCCAGTTCGGCGATCCGCGCCTCCACCTCCTCGACGGTGGCGCCCTCCTTCCAGCCGTCGATCGCCTCCTGAACCGCCTGGTCGGCGGCCTTCAGCGCCTCGTCGGCGAGCAGGATCTCGCGGAAGGCGGCCATGCGCGGATCGGCGGAGTTCAGGATCGCGGTGGGGTTGCGCTTCAGCGAGTTGAGTCCGCCGAGCTTCGCCGCCAGCGGCTTCTCCGGCTTCGCCCTGGGGGCCGGCGGCTCCTCCGGGGCGGTCCTGGCCACGGGCAGCGGCACGGCCTTCGCGGGCTTCGCGGGCTTCGTCGCCGGAGCCCGGGCCGGCTTCACCGGCTTGCGCTCCTCCTTGCGCCAGAACTGCCAGGACTTGGCCGGGCCGCCCTGCTCGGCCTCCGCCTTGCCGCCGCCGCGACCGCCGTGGTCGGAGCGGTCCTTGCCGCCGCCGCGGTTCTCGCTGCCGCCGCCGCGACCGTTGCCGCCGCCCCGGTCGCCGCCGCCGCCGCGCCCTTCCTTGGCTTCGGCGCCGGCGATGCCGGAGAGGTCGCCGGACCAGTTCGGGACGGCTACGGGGGAGAAGGTCAGCGCCGCTGCGCCGACGAACAGCACGGCGAGCTTCCGGTGACGACTGGTGCCCATGCGAATGTTCCTCGGGATCCGGATGTCGGGTCCGGAAGCTTACGCCGGCGAGGATTGTGCCGGCGTGAAGTTGTTCGATCAAATGCCGCCGATCGGCGCCGGCGCGCCACGCCCGGCGGGCGGCGGAGCGTCTGGCCTCCGCGGGCCGGATGGACTAAACGAGAGGAGCGCCCGCGCGGTCGCGGGCAGCCGGAGCCATGCCGTCGCCAGATGCTGATTCCCCGCCAGCACGCCATCCTCGACCTCGCCAAGCAGGTCGGCCGGGTCACCGTGGAGGACCTCGCCGGCCGCTTCGAGGTGACGCCCCAGACCATCCGCAAGGACCTCAACGAGCTCTGCGACCAGCGCCTGCTCACCCGGGTGCACGGCGGCGCCATCCTCGCCTCCTCGGTGGAGAACGTCGGCTACGACGCCCGCCGCCAGATCGCCGCGCGGGAGAAGATGGCGATCGGCAAGGCGGCGGCGGAGCTGATCCCCAACGACGCCTCGCTGTTCATCAACATCGGCACCACCACCGAGGCCGTCGCCCAGGCGCTGCTGCAGCACTCCGGGCTGATGGTGATCACCAACAACATCAACGTCGCCCATGTGATGCGGGCCTATCCGCAGGTCGAGGTGGTGATCGCCGGCGGCGTGGTGCGCCGCTCGGACGGCGGCATCGTCGGGGAGGCGGCGGTGGACTTCATCCGCCAGTTCAAGGTGGACTTCGCGGTGGTCGGCGTCTCCGCCATCGACGAGGACGGCTCGCTGCTCGACTACGACTACCGGGAGGTCAAGGTCGCCCAGGCGATCATGGCCAACGCCCGCCGGGTGATCCTGGTCGCCGATTCGACCAAGTTCGACCGGACCGCGCCGGTGCGGATCGGCACCATCGACCAGGTCGACGTCTTCGTCACCGACCGGCTGCCGAGCGAGCGGCTGCGCGAGCACCTCGCCGCCGCCGAGGTGGACCTCCTCGAGGCCATGCCGGCGCGCGCCGAGGAGGACTGAGGCGCCGCCTCCGCCGGGCCTGCCGCACCTGCGAAGGCAGCGACGGGCAAAGGCCTGCGGGCGGGATCGCGGCGGCCTCGAAAAATCGGCGGCGGGAATGCTGCCGGCCCCCTTTAAGAGAGTTTGGAACTCCGCTATCTTTTCAAGCGTCTAAGGTCATCATTCCGCCGCATCACGCCGATTTCCTGCGCTTCGGCCCGATCGCGAGCGCCATCCGTCGCCGGCCCGGCAGGCTTGCGGGATGGCCTTCGCCGGGCCCGGCCCTGGGTAACCGGAGCGGCGCGCGGCTGCCGGATCTCCGACCAGACCCTGAATGTTGCACTGCGCCATGGATCGGCCGTTCCGGACCGCTGGCGGGTGCGTGAGTGTGGATGATGCGGATGCCTGCGGCATCCCTCCGCCCGGGAGCCGGTGGTGCGCCGGGCAAGTTGCTGGAGCGAACGTGCACAGGACGCCCTTCGAGATCGACCGACGGACCCTGCTCCTCACGGCGGCTGGCGCCATCGCCGCCGTCGCCGGCGCCAGCGGCGTGATGCCGGCCCGGGCCGCGGCCCAGGCGAACTTCGCCGTCGACGGGCCCTTCACCCGGGCGACGGTGGCCGGGATCGCCCGCCGCCTCGCCGCCGAGCCCTACGAGGCCCCGGACGCGTCGCTGCCGCCGGTGCTCGACGACCTCAGCTACGACCAGTACCGCGACATCCGCTTCCGCCCCGAGGCGGCGATCTGGTCCGGCACCGACCTGCCCTTCCAGATGCAGATGTTCCACCGGGGCTTCTACTTCAAGGATCCGGTGGAGATCGCCCTCGTCGCCGACGGGCGGGCCAAGCACCTCGCCTACGACCGGGAGATGTTCTCCTTCGGCCCGCTCGTGCCGCAGCCGCTGCCGGAGGAGGACATCGGCTTCTCGGGCCTGCGCCTGCACGGGCCGATCAACCGTCCCGACTACTTCGACGAGGTCGCGGTATTCCAGGGGGCGAGCTACTTCCGCTCGCTCGGCGAGGGCCAGGTCTACGGCCTTTCCGCCCGCGGCCTCGCCATCAAGACGGCGGATCCCGAGGGCGAGGAGTTCCCCCTCTTCCGCGCCTTCTGGGTGGAGACCCCGGCGCCCGGATCCGATACCGTCGTGGTCAGCGCCCTCCTCGACAGCCCGTCCACAACCGGCGCCTACCGCTTCACCCTTCGCCCCGGGCTGCCGACGCGCATGGACGTCGAGGCCGAGCTGTTCCCTCGCGTCGACCTCGACAGGGTCGGCCTCGCGCCGGGCACCTCGATGTTCTTCTTCTCCTCGAACGGGCGGCACGACGTCGACGACTTCCGCCCCGAGGTGCACGACAGCGACGGCCTGCTGATGCTCACCGGCGCCGGCGAGCGGCTGTGGCGCCCGCTCGCGAACCCGGAGGAGCTGCAGATCTCCGCCTTCGTCGACCGCAGCCCGCGCGGCTTCGGCCTCGTGCAGCGCGAGCGCGACTTCGCCCGCTACCAGGACCTCGAGGCGGCCTACGAGCGCCGGCCGAGCCTCTGGGTCGAGCCGGTCGGCGACTGGGGCGCCGGCGCGGTGACGTTGGTCGAGATACCGACCGACTCCGAGATCCACGACAACATCGTCGCCTTCTGGTCGCCGAGGGAGCCGATCCCGGCCGGCGGGGAGTACGCCTTCGCCTACCGCCTCGAATGGGGCGGCGAGCCGTCGGCGGACCAGCCGACCGCGGTGGTGCGGGCGACCCGGTCCGGCCGGGCGTCGATCGCCGAGGACACGCCGGTTCGCCTCTTCGTGATCGACTACGCCTTTCCCGAGGGCGTCGAGCGGTCCACACTCGGCATCGCCAAGGCCACGGTGACCGCCGACAAGGGCGCCGTCGGCCATGTGGTGGTGCAGGAGAACGGCCCCGCCGGCGGGGTCCGCGTCTCCTTCCAGCTCGACCCCGGGGTCGAGACGCTGATCGAGATCCGCGCCGTCCTCACCTTCGAGAGCGGCCTTGCCGCCGAGACCTGGGTGTACCGATGGACGGCCTGACCTCGCCGCTCGACCCGGCCGACGCCGCCGCCGACCCGTTCGGGCCGGCGATCCGCGGCATGCCGGCCGAGACGCCCGGCGAGATGCCGCCGCAGCGGCTGGACAGCTTCGACCCGCGGACCCGGCGCCCCCTCGCCGACCTGGCGTCCCGGTCCAGCCGGCTGCGCCGCGCCGCCGTGATGCTCGGCTCGGCGGCGCTCTGCGGCTTTGCCGTCTACGAGATGTACAACGTGCTGGCGATCGGCGACCTGACGCCGGTCGAGGTGCTGGTGCTGGTGCTGTTCGCGCTCACCTTCGCCTGGATCGCGATCTCCTTCGTCGCCTCGATCGCCGGCTTCGCCTCGCTCCTCGCCCGCCGCGTGCGGCCGCGCCCGGCGGCGGCCCGCGGCCCGCTCGGCGGCCGCACGGCCGTGCTCATGCCGACCTACAACGAGGATCCCGCCCGCATCTTCGCCGCGGTGGAGGCGATGGCCCTCGCCGTGCACGGGCGCGGCCAGGGCCACGCCTTCGACTGGATCGTTCTCTCCGACACCACCGACCCCGCCGTCGCCCTCGCCGAGGAGGCGGCGCTGGTGGCCGCCCGCCGGCGGCTCGGCGCCCGCGCCCGCGTCTGGTACCGGCGCCGCCGCTACAACACCGCCAAGAAGGCCGGCAACGTCGCCGACTTCTGCCGCCGCTGGGGCCGCTCCTTCGACCACCTGCTGGTGCTCGACGCCGACAGCCTGATGGACGGCGACACGGTGGTGGAACTCGCCGCCCGCATGGAGGCCGATCCCGACGCCGGGCTGATCCAGACCATCCCGATGCTGGTCAACGGCAGCACCATCGTCGCCCGCCTGCAGCAGTTCGCCGGCCGCGTCTACGGCCCGGTGGTCGGCACGGGCCTCGCCTGGTGGGTGCAGAAGGAGGGCAACTTCTGGGGCCACAACGCGGTCATCCGCACCGAGGCCTTCATGTCCGCCGCCGGCCTGCCGGACCTGCCCGGCAAGGCGCCGTTCGGCGGGCACATCCTCAGCCACGACTTCGTCGAGGCGGCGCTGATCCGCCGCGCCGGCTGGACGGTGATCATCGCCGACGACCTCTCCGGCTCCTTCGAGGAGAGCCCGCCGTCGCTGGTCGACATGGCGATCCGCGACCGGCGCTGGTGCCAGGGCAACCTGCAGCACCTGAAGGTGATCGGCGCGCGGGGGCTGCACTGGGTGAGCCGCTCGCACCTTCTCACCGGCATCATGTCCTACCTCGCCTCGCCGCTCTGGCTGATGCTGATCCTTGCCGGCCTCGCGCTCTCGCTGCAGGCGCACTTCATCCGGCCCGAGTACTTCAAGGACGAGTTCCAGCTGTTCCCGTCCTGGCCGCGGATCGACCCGGAGCGCGCGCTGGCGCTGTTCGCGCTCACCATGGCCGTGCTGTTCGGGCCGAAGCTGATGGGCCTTGCCGCCTTCCTCGCCGACGGGCGCGCCCGGCGCGCCGCCGGCGGCGCGGCGCGGGTAACGGCGAGCTTCCTGTTCGAAGTGGTCGCCTCGGCGCTGATCGCGCCGATCATGATGCTGATCCAGACCGGCGCCGTGTCGGAGATCCTGATGCGGCGCGACGCCGGCTGGAAGCCGCAGCGCCGGGACGACGGCGGCCTGCCGCTGCGCGACCTCGTCCACCGCCACCGCTGGCACGTCATCGCCGGCATCGCCCTCGTCGCCGCCGCCCTCGCCGACAGCTGGGTGCTGCTCGCCTGGCTCTCGCCCGCCGCGCTCGGGCTCGTCCTCGCGGTGCCGATCTCGGCGCTGACCGGCTCCGCCGCGGTGGGCCGGGCGGTGCGCCGGGCCGGGCTGCTGTCGACGCCCGAGGAGAGCGAGCCTCCGGCGGTCCGCCTCGCCATGGAGGCGGCGCTGCCGGCCTACCGCGAGGCGCTGGCGAAGGTGCCCGACGTCGTCGCGATCGCCACCGACCCGGTGCTGCGGCGCCAGCACCTCGCGCTGGTCGACCGGGTGCCGCCGCGCCCGCGCGGCCAGGTCAACCCGACCGTCGCCCTGGTGGAATCGAAGATCGGCGAGGCGGAGACGGTCGAGGAGGCGGTCGGCTTCCTCGACGACCGCGAGACGGCGGCGCTCATCGCCACCCCGCGGCTCATCGAGATGCTCGCCCGCCTGCCGCGCGAGGGCAGCCGACCCGCCGTCGCCGCGGCGGAGTGACCGCGAAGGGTGACCGCGCCATGCGCGAGACGCATGGCTCCGGCGCCAGCATCCAGCCGACCGGCTTCCGACGCAGCATTTTTCGGCATGCCGCCTTTCAGGGCAGCGGCGCATGATGTAAGAGCGGCATGTTGCAGCGCAGAACGTTCGGGAGGCCGCTCCGTGCAGATCACCAAGCTCCTCGTCGCCAACCGGTCCGAGATCGCCATCCGCGTCTTCCGCGGCGCGAACGAACTGGGGCTGAAGACGGTCGCCGTCTTCGCCGAGGAGGACAAGCTCGCGCTGCACCGCTTCAAGGCCGACGAGGCCTACCAGATCGGCCGGGGCCTCGGCCCCATCGAGGCCTATTTGTCGATCCCGGAGATCCTGCGCGTCGCCCGGGAGAGCGGCGCCGACGCGATCCACCCGGGCTATGGGCTCCTCTCGGAAAGCCCGGAGTTCGCCGACGCCTGCGCCGAGGCGGGTATCCTCTTCATCGGTCCCTCGCCGGACACCATGCGCCGGCTCGGCAACAAGGTGGCCGCGCGCAACCTTGCCATCGAGGCGGGCGTGCCGGTGATGCCGGCGACCGACCCGCTGCCGGACGACATCGAGGCGGTGAAGGCCGAGGCGGGGCGGATCGGCTATCCGCTGATGCTGAAGGCGTCCTGGGGCGGCGGCGGGCGCGGCATGCGGGTGATCCGCGACGAGGCCACGCTGCTCCGGGAGGTCACCACCGCCCGGCGCGAGGCCAAGGCCGCCTTCGGCAAGGACGAGGTCTACCTCGAGAAGCTGGTGGAGCGCGCCCGCCACGTCGAGGTGCAGATCCTCGGCGACCGGCATGGCAACGTCGTCCACCTGTTCGAGCGCGACTGCTCCGTCCAGCGCCGGCACCAGAAGGTGGTCGAGCGCGCGCCGGCGCCGTATCTCACCGACTCCCAGCGGGACGAACTCACCGGATACGGCCTCGCCATCGGCCGCGCCACCGACTACGCCGGCGCCGGCACGGTGGAGTTCCTGATGGACGCGGACACCGGCGCCTTCTACTTCATCGAGGTCAACCCGCGCATCCAGGTCGAGCACACGGTGACCGAGGAGGTGACCGGCATCGACATCGTCAAGGCGCAGATCCGCCTGCTCGAGGGCGCGCGGATCGGCGACCCGGCGTCCGGGGTGCCGGCGCAGCAGGACATCTTCCTCAACGGACATGCGCTGCAGTGCCGGATCACCACCGAGGATCCGGAGCAGAACTTCATCCCGGACTACGGCCGGATCACCGCCTACCGCGGCGCCACCGGCTTCGGCATCCGCCTCGACGGCGGCACCGCCTACGCCGGCGCGGTGATCACCCGCTTCTACGACCCGCTGCTGGAGAAGGTCACCGCCTGGGCGCCGACCGCGGAGGAGGCGATCCGCCGGATGGACCGGGCGCTGCGCGAGTTCCGCATCCGCGGCGTCGCGACCAACCTGACGTTCCTGGAAAACATCATCGGCCACCCGAACTTCCAGAACAACAGCTACACCACCCGCTTCATCGACGAGACGCCCGAGCTGTTCGCCCAGGTGAAGCGCCGCGACCGCGCCACCAAGCTGCTCACCTATATCGCCGACGTCACCGTCAACGGGCACCCCGAGACGCGCAAGCGCGCCCGCCCGCCCGCCTCGGCGAAGCCCCAGGTGCCGCCGCATCCGCCCGGACGGCCGCAGCCCGGCAGCCGCGACCTGCTCGCCGCCGAGGGGCCGGTCGCGCTCGCCCGCTGGATGCGCGACCAGCGGCGGGTGCTGGTCACCGACACCACCATGCGCGACGGCCACCAGTCGCTGCTCGCCACGCGCATGCGCACCTTCGACATCGCCGCGATCGCCGAGAGCTACGCCCACGCCCTGCCGGGCCTGTTCAGCCTCGAGTGCTGGGGCGGCGCCACCTTCGACGTCGCCATGCGCTTCCTCACCGAGGATCCCTGGGAGCGGCTCGAGCTCGTCCGCGACCGGGCGCCGAACATCCTGCTGCAGATGCTGCTGCGCGGCTCCAACGGCGTCGGCTACACCAACTACCCGGACAACGTCGTCCGCTTCTTCGTCGCCGAGGCGGCGCGGCGCGGCGTCGACGTCTTCCGCGTGTTCGACTGCCTCAACTGGGTGGAGAACATGCGCGTCGCCATGGACGCGGTGGTGGAGAGCGGCAAGGTCTGCGAGGCGGCGATCTGCTACACCGGCGACATCCTCGACCCGGACCGCGCCAAGTATGACCTCGGCTACTACGTCGCGCTCGCCCGCGAGCTGGAGGCGGCCGGCGCCCACATCATCGCCATCAAGGACATGGCGGGACTGCTGAAGCCCAACGCGGCGCGGGTGCTGTTCAGGGCGCTGCGCGAGGCGACCGACCTGCCGCTCCACTTCCACACCCACGACACCTCCGGCATCGCCGCGGCGAGCGTGCTCGCCGCCGTGGAGGAGGGGGTCGACGCCGTGGACGCGGCGATGGACGCCTTCTCCGGCAACACCTCGCAGCCCTGCCTCGGCTCGATCGTGGCGGCGCTCGCCGGCTCGGCCCGCGAGACGGGGCTCGACCAGGAGGCGATCCGGCGGATCTCCTTCTACTGGGAGGCCGTGCGCGCCCGCTACGCCGCCTTCGAGAGCGACCTCGAGGGGCCGGCCTCGGAGGTCTACCTCCACGAGATGCCCGGCGGCCAGTTCACCAACCTCAAGGAGCAGGCCCGCGCCCTCGGCCTGGAGACCCGCTGGCACGAGGTGGCGCAGATGTACGCCGACGTGAACCGGATGTTCGGCGACATCGTCAAGGTGACGCCGTCCTCCAAGGTGGTCGGCGACATGGCGCTGCTGATGGTCTCCTCCGGCCTCGCCCCGGCCGACGTCCTCGACCCGGACAAGGACGTCGCCTTCCCGGAGAGCGTCGTGCAGATGTTCCACGGCGACCTCGGCCAGCCGCCCGGCGGCTGGCCCGAGGAGCTGCAGCGCAAGATCCTCAAGGGCGAGGCGCCGATCACCCTGCGCCCGGGGTCGCTGCTCCCCGAGGCCGACCTCGAGGCGCTGCGCGCCGAGGCGGAGGAGAAGGCGGGCGAGGCGATCGACGACCGCGACCTCGCCTCCTACCTGATGTATCCGAAGGTGTTCGCCGACTACGCCCGCGCGCGCGAGACCTACGGCCCCACCTCCGTGCTGCCGACGCCGGTCTACTTCTACGGCATGGCCCAGGGCGACGAGCTCGCGGTGGAGCTGGAGAAGGGAAAGTCGCTGGTGATCATCTGCCAGGCGATCGGCGAGGCCGACGACGACGGCATGGTCCGGGTCTTCTTCGAGCTGAACGGCCAGCCGCGGATGATCAAGGTGCCGGACCGCGCCCGCGCGGGGGTCGCCGCCGGGGCCCGCCGCAAGGCCGAGGAGGGCAACCCGCTGCATGTCGCGGCGCCGATGCCGGGCGTGGTCTCGACCCTCGCGGTGAAGCCGGGCCAGGCGGTGAAGTCCGGAGACGTCCTCCTGTCCATCGAGGCGATGAAGATGGAGACCTCGATCCACGCCGAGCGGGACGGCACGGTGGCCGAGGTGGCGGTCGCCGCCGGCGCCCAGGTCGACGCCAAGGACCTGCTGGTCGTCTACGCCGGCTGAACGGCGGCAGGCACTCGGCTCTCGAAATCGCCGCCGCGGGCACTATAGTGGCGCCTGAGTGGCGAATCGGGATGCGCCGCTGCCGCCTGCCACGGGAACCGCATCGCATGACCGACCCCGACCTGCCGCCGCTGGAAGGCCAGAGGATCGCCGTCGTCGGCGCCGGCATCGCCGGCCTCACGGCCGCGCGCAAGCTCGCCAAGGCGGGGGCCAAGGTCACCGTGTTCGAGAAGAGCCGCGGCGTCGGCGGGCGGCTGGCCACCCGCCGGGTCGAGGACGCCGGCATCGACCATGGCGCCCAGTATGTCACGGCCCGCGAGCCGGCCTTCAAGGCCTTCGCCGCCCGGGCCAAGGCCGAGGGCTCGCTGGCCGCCTGGACCCCGCGCGGCAAGGACGGCGACGACGAGTGGCTGGTCGGCATGCCGCGCATGTCCAGCTTCGTCGCCGCCCTCATCGACGCCTTCGACGTCCAGCACGAGAAGACGGTCACGGCCGTCCGCGACGACGGCGCGGCCTTCACCCTGTCGCTGTCGGACGGATCGGAGGTCGGAGGCTTCAACCGGGTGGTGGTGGCGATACCGGGACCGCAGGCCTTCGCCCTGCTAGAGCCCCATGGCGCGCCGTTCGACCGCATCCCGGAGGTGCGCTTCGGCCCGTGCTGGGCGCTGCTGGTCGGCTTCGACCAGCCGGTCGACCCCGGCTTCGACGTCCGCCGCAACGTCGGGGCGCTCGCCTGGGTCGCCGCCTCGGCCTCCAAGCCCGGCCGCACCGGGACCTACTGGGTCGCGCAGGCGAACCCCACATGGTCGGCCGAGCACCTTGAGGAGACCGCCGACGACGTGGAGCCGCAGCTCCTCGAGATGCTCGCCGAGGCGATCGGTCCGCTGCCCGGGCGCAGCTTTTCCGCCGTCCACCGCTGGCGCTACGCGCTGGTCGAGAAACCGCTCGGCGTCGCCTTCCTGATGTCCGCCGACGGCCGGCTCGGCGCCTGCGGCGACTGGCTGATCGCCCCCCGGGTCGAGAGCGCCTGGGCGTCGGGCGGCGGCCTCGCCGACGCGTTCATCGCGAGGGGACGCGCAACGCCCGCCACATGATCGCATCCCTGATCCCGCCGGACCTCTCCGTCGCCTTCGCCCTCCTCCTCGTCGTCGCAGCAGCCTTCACCTCGGCGATCAGCGCCGCCTTCGGGCTCGGCGGCGGGCTCGCCATGCTGGCGGTGATGTCCTCCGGCATGCCGGTCGCCGCGCTGATCCCGATCCATGGCGTCGTCCAGCTCGGCTCCAACGTCGGCCGCGCGGCGACCCAGCGCCGGCACATCCACTGGCAGACCATGGCTCTGCTCGCCGCCGGAAGCCTGGTCGGCGCCGGGATCGGCGCGCTGATGGTGGTGAGCCTGCCCGAGCCGGTGCTGAAGATCGGCCTGTCGCTGTTCATCGCCTGGGCGGTGTTCGCGCCGAAGCCGCGCTTCTCCGCCCGCGGCTCCGACGCGCTGATGCTCGGCGGCGGCGTCTTCGCCTCCTTCGCCTCGATGTTCTTCGGCGCGACCGGCCCGATCACCATGGCCTTCCTCGCCACCCGCGGCCTCGTCAAGCACGCCCTCATCGCCACCTTCGCCTCGGCGATGGTGATGCAGCACCTCTTCAAGATCATCGCCTTCGGCACCCTCGGGTTCGACTACCGCCCGTGGATCCCGCTCCTTGCCGCCATGATCCTCTCCGGCCTCCTCGGAACCATTTTCGGCAGCCGCATGCTCGACCGCATGCCCGACCGCTGGTTCGTCACCGGCTTCAAGGCGGTGATGCTGTTCTTCGCGGTGAACCTGATGTGGGAGGGGGTGTCGGCGGCGGTGGGGGCAACCTAACTAGCGGCTCCTGGCCCAGCCGTTTTTGTTTCGATCGTACTGCAGTTCCCCCCGTAGCTTTAGTCGATGCAGGTGCGTCCTTAATGTATTCTCGTTAATTTCTAACCCGGATTCTCGGATCGAATTTAGTATTTCTCGCCAATTTAGATACTTTTCTGATGTCGTTAAAATTTCTAATATGTAATTTTCTGCAATTACCCGATCGATACTGTTGATCCGGGTGACATCCTCCTTCATTTCGTCTCGACGGACACGCACAAGCGCCTTCTGCAGAGCCAACTTCTCTCGCTGTAGGTCTTGAATTCGAGCCTCCAGAACGCCAATCTGCTTAATGATGGCATTCTGAAGAGGCGTCTTTGGGGGAGAGATCGGAGGCGACATTTGTTTCAGTTGCCTTTTATGAAACGGAGAGCAGATTCATGTTGCGGCGAGAGCCGAAAAAAAACAAGGGCTTAGGGCCATGACTCACGGCACTTGACAGCGATCAGGGTTCCTCGTACAACGGCCACGTTGTTGGCCGTTGTACGAGGAACCCTGGCATCTGAAACAAGAGGTTCTTGACTGTCGATGCGTCCGCGACACATTGGGTGTGTCATGGGCCGCCACACCTGCGAAAGCTGGTGCAAAAGGGCGGTCCTTTTTTTTGGGGCGTTCCGTGGCAAGTTATCAGAAGCCGCATCTTAGCTCCTCGGATCTCGTGTCTCATTTGAAAGCCCGCGGTCTCATAATCAGTGATGTTGATGAGGCTTGCCGGTATATCGATGCAGTTGGATTTGACCGCCTTCGTGTTTACTTCCTGAGTCGAAGAGACTATGGGAATAACGGCCGTCCTTTCCTCCCCGGCACCGCTTTTAATGATATCAAATCTCTTTATGAGTTCGATGAGGAGTTGCGGAATATACTTTTCGCCAGTACTGGAAAGGTTGAAATTTTATTTAAGACAGCTGTCACTGAAACGGTTTCGGCAGCATTTGGTTGTCACCCTTATTTTATAAAAGATTTGTATGCCGATAACGACAGAAAATGCCAGGCGATTGAAATAATATCAATTCTGAATCGAAAAAGATCCCAAGAAGACCGGCGCGCAAAGCATTACTTCTCGCGATATGATGATCCGCCGTTTCCACCGTTTTGGACCATGAGAGAGTTCATGACGTTTGGGCAGATCAATCGTTATCATGCACATCTCAGCACGCGGATTAGGAAGCGTATTTCGGCTTACATGGGAGTTCCGGATCCTCAGATTCTCAAGCAGTGGATGGACTGCATTGTGGATCTAAGGAATGCATGTGCCCATCATGACAGAGTTTTCAATCGCGTGTTTCAAAAACATCCTATCACGCTTCGGCGCCACAACGTGCCGTCTGTGCATGACAAAACTCGCGTGTTTGCCCTGTGTGAGGTTCTTAGTTATTTGATCCAACACAAGTTCGGCTCGTGTGGTCTAAAAGCTTCCGTCCAAGGGCTTCTTCTCAAATACCCTGCCGTGAACCCAGCAGAGATCGGGGCCTGACCCTCACGCCGCGTCGGCCGTGCGGTCGACGATCCGGACCACGTCGGCGAGGATGGCGGTGAGCTGGAAGTCCTTCGGGGTGTAGACGGCGGCGACGCCAAGGGCCTTGAGGGTGGCGGCGTCCTCGGGCGGGATGATGCCGCCGACGACGACCGGCACGTCGGAAAGGCCGCTCTCGCGCATGCGGCCCATCACCTCGCGCACCAGCGGCACGTGGCTGCCGGAGAGGATCGACAGGCCGACCACGTGGACGCTCTCCTCCAGCGCCGCGTTGACGATTTCCGCCGGGGTGAGGCGGATCCCCTCGTAGACCACCTCCATGCCGCAGTCGCGGGCGCGCACGGCGATCTGCTCGGCGCCGTTGGAGTGGCCGTCGAGGCCCGGCTTGCCGACGAGGAACTTCAGGCGCCGGCCGAGCCGCCGGGAGACGCGCTCGACCTCGGCGCGCACGCCCTCGATCTCGCCCGCCGGCGCCGCGGCGGCGACCCCGACGCCGGTCGGCGCCCGGTACTCGCCGAACACCCGGCGCAGCGTCCGGCCCCATTCGCCGGTGGTCGCGCCCGCCTTCGCCGCCGCGATCGACGGCTCCATGATGTTCCGCCCCTCCGCGGCGGCCGCGGCGAGGTCGTCGAGGGCCCTCGCCACGGCGGCCTCGTCGCGGGCCGCCCGCCAGGCGGCGATCGCCGCCACCGCCTCGGCCTCCACATGCTCCGGCACGGTGAGGATGCCGCCGTCGGCGCCGGCGGCGAGCGGCGAGGGCTCGGTCTCGGTGAAGCGGTTGACGCCGACCACCACCTGCGCGCCGCTCTCGATGGCGGCGAGCCGGCGGGCGTTCGAGTCCACCAGCGCCCGCTTCATGTAGCCGCTCTCCACCGCGGCGACGGCGCCGCCCATGGCGTCGATGCGGGCGAGTTCCTCGCGCGCCTCGGCCTTCAGCGCCTCCACCTTGGCGGCCATCACCGTCGAGCCGTCGAAGATGTCCTCATGCTCGAGGAGGTCGGTCTCGAAGGCCATGATCTGCTGCATCCGCAGCGACCACTGCTGGTCGAAGGGGCGCGGCAGGCCGAGCGCCTCGTTCCAGGCGGGAAGCTGCACGGCGCGGGCGCGGGCCGACTTGGACAGCACCACCGCCAGCATCTCGATCAGGATGCGGGTGACGTTGTTCTCCGGCTGCTGCTCGGTGAGGCCGAGCGAATTCACCTGCACGCCGTAGCGGAAGCGCCGGTGGCGCGGGTCGTCGACGCCGTAGCGGCTCGCCAGGATCTCGTCCCAGAGTTCGGTGAAGGCCCGCATCTTGGCGATCTCGGTGATGAAGCGCAGCCCCGCGTTGACGAAGAAGGAGAGCCGCCCGACCGCCGCCGGGAAGTCCTCCGGCGGGATCGCCCCACGCATGCCGTCGAGCACGGCCATGGCGGTGGCAAGGGCGTAGGCGAGCTCCTGCACCGGCGTCGCGCCGGCCTCCTGGAGGTGATAGCTGCAGACGTTCATCGGGTTCCACTTCGGCATCGCCCGGAAGGTCCAGGCGATCACGTCGGTGGTGAGCCGCATCGACGGCGCCGGCGCGAAGACGTAGGTGCCGCGGGAGAGGTACTCCTTGACGATGTCGTTCTGCGTGGTGCCGGAGAGTTTGGCCCGGTCGGCGCCCTGCTCGTCCGCCGCCGCCACGTAGAGGGCGAGCAGCCAGGGGGCGGTGGCGTTGATGGTCATCGACGTGTTCATCCGCTCGAGCGGGATGCCGTCGAACAGCCGCCGCATGTCGCCGAGATGGGCGACCGGCACGCCGACCTTGCCCACCTCGCCGCGGGCGAGGGCGTCGTCCGGGTCATAGCCGGTCTGGGTCGGCAGGTCGAAGGCGACCGAGAGCCCGGTCTGCCCCTTGGCGAGGTTGGACCGGTAGAGCGCATTGGAGGCGGCCGCGGTGGAGTGGCCCGCATAGGTGCGGAAGATCCAGGGCTGGTCGCGCCGCGCCCCGCCGTCCTGTGCCTCGGCCATCCACCCGTCCTCCGTCCGCCCGGCCCGTCGCCGGCGCGCGGATGATAGGCGCTGCGGTGCAGCAGGCGGAAGTCCGTCAATGGTCGTGCCCAGGGCGCCGAGCCGCCGCCGGCGGATCGGCCGA
This sequence comes from Pleomorphomonas sp., assembly GCA_041687675.1. Taxonomy (GTDB): domain Bacteria; phylum Pseudomonadota; class Alphaproteobacteria; order Rhizobiales; family Pleomorphomonadaceae; genus JAWLBM01. The sequence goes on from JAWLBM010000011.1 coordinate 88,400, forward strand.
AGGTCTAAGGTTCCCCGCGCCGGCATGTCTGAAGGTCGTATTGGTGGCGGCCGCCGTCGTCCGGATAATCGCCGCAATGCACAACGACCCGCCGGGGCGGTCCGAAAGGCCGCGGCGCGGGGCGAGGGAAAGGTCGGTCGATGAGCGCACTTGCATCCGCCGCCGGGGAACCGGCCCGAAAGGATCTCTACGACATCGGCGAGATCCCGCCGCTCGGCCACGTGCCGGAGAAGATGTGGGCCTGGACCATCCGCCGCGAGCGCCACGGCCCGCCGGACACGGCGATGCAGCTCGAGGCGGTGCCGACCTGGGCGCTGGACAGCGACGAGGTGCTGGTGCTGGTGATGGCCGCCGGCGTCAACTACAACGGCGTCTGGGCCGCGCTGGGCCAGCCGATCTCGCCCTTCGACGGCCACAAGCAGCCCTACCACATCGCCGGATCCGACGCCTCCGGCATCGTCTGGGCGGTGGGCTCCAGGGTCACCCGCTGGAAGGTGGGCGACGAGGTGGTGGTCCACTGCAACCAGGATGCCGGCGACGACGAGGAGTGCAACGGCGGCGACCCGATGCTGTCGCCGACCCAGCGGATCTGGGGCTACGAGACCAACGACGGCTCCTTCGCCCAGTTCGCCCGCGTCCAGAGCCGCCAGCTGCTGCCGCGCCCGCGACACCTCACCTGGGAGGAGAGCGCCTCCTACATGCTGACGCTGGCGACTGCCTACCGCATGCTCTACGGCCACGCGCCGCACACCCTGAAGCCGGGGCAGAACGTGCTGGTCTGGGGCGCCTCCGGCGGCCTCGGAGTCTTCGCGGTGCAGATCTGCGCCGCGGTCGGCGCCAACGCCATCGGCGTCATCTCCGACGAGGGCAAGCGCGACTACGTGCTCTCGCTCGGCGCCAAGGGCGTCGTCAACCGCAAGGACTTCGACTGCTGGGGCCAGATGCCCAAGGTGGGTACCCCGGAGTACGAGGCCTGGAACAAGGAGGCGCGGCGCTTCGGCAAGGCGATCTGGGACGTCACCGGCAAGGGTGTCAGCGTCGATATCGTCTTCGAACACCCGGGCGAATCGACCTTCCCGGTCTCCTGCCTGGTGGTGAAGCGCGGCGGCATGGTGGTGTTCTGCGCCGGCACCACCGGCTTCAACCTCACCATGGACGCCCGCTACGTGTGGATGCACCAGAAGCGCATCCAGGGCTCCCACTTCGCCCACCTCAAGCAGGCGAGCGAGGCCAACCGCTTCCTTCTCGACCGGCGGGTCGATCCCTGCATGTCCGAGGTGTTCGGCTGGGACCAGGTGCCGCTCGCCCACATGAAGATGTGGCGCAACGAGCACGCGCCGGGCAACATGGCGGTGCTGGTCAACGCCCCGCGCCCGGGCCTCAGGACCTTCGAGGACGTGCTGGAGGCGAGCGGGGGCTGATCCGGGGGCGGTGCGCACGGGCCGCGGCCCGGGGCTCGCCTTCCCCTTGCCGGGACGGCCGGCCGGGCGTATGGGGGGCGTCCAGAAGCCGCCCGGATCCCTTCCATGCCCGCCGCCCCGGCCATCGCCGCCCACGCCGAGCCGCCGATCCTGAAGGTCGCGCCGCTTCTCTTCGTGGTGATGTGGTCGACCGGCTTCATCGCCGCGAAGTACGGGGCGCCGGTGGGCGGTCCGTTCTCGCTGCTGTTCCTGCGCTTCGCCTTCGTGCTGCCGATCCTCGGCCTCGCCGCGGTGCTGCTGTCGCGGCCCTGGCCGGGGCTCCGGCCGGCGATCGACACCATGGTGGCCGGCGCGCTGATCCACGGCGCCTATCTCGGCGGCATGTTCTACGCCATCCAGCACGGGCTTCCCGCCGGCGTGTCGGGCATGATGGTCGGCCTGCAGCCCATCCTGACGGCCCTGTTCGCCCGGGTGATCCTCGGCGAGCGGATCGGCCCGGCCCATCTCGCCGGCCTCGTCCTCGGCGTCGGCGGGGTCGCGGCGATCCTCTGGCCGAAGCTCGGGGCGGTGGACGGCTTCTCCGCGCCGGTCGCCGCCATCGCGCTCGCCGCCGTCGCCTCGATCGCGCTCGGGACGGTCTGGTCGAAGCGTACCGGCGGCGGCACCGACCTCGTCACCGCCACGGCTCTGCAGTTCGTCGGGGCGGCGCTGGTGCTGGCGCCGGCGGCGGCGGCGGAGGGCTTCTCCTACGTGCCCTCGCTGCAGCTCGCGCTGGTGCTGGCCTGGCTGGTGCTGGTGCTCTCCATCGGCGCGGTGATGCTGCTGCTGCTGATGGTGCGCCACGGCGCCGTCTCCAGGGTGGCGACGCTGTTCTACCTGGTGCCGCCGATGACGGCGGCCTTCGCCTGGCTGCTGTTCGGCGAGACGCTGACGGTGGTGCAGCTCCTCGGCACCGCGGCGGTGGTCGCGGCGGTGCTGGTGGCGCAGAAGGGCCCCGCGGCGCGCTGACCACTCACGGCGCCTCGTCGGCGCTCGCCACCTGCCGCCGCTCGGCCCTGAGGCCGATCGCGGCGGCGTTGATCGAGGCGCCGAACAGCATGATCAACGCCACCAGGTAGAGGAACACCAGCGCCGCCATCACGCCGCCGAGCCCGGCGTAGGTGGTGGCGTAGGTGGCGAAGTTGGTGAGGTAGTTCGCAAAGCCGATGCCGCCGACCAGCCAGGCCGCGATGGTCACGCCGACGCCCGGCAGCACCTCCAGGATCCGCCGGTCGCCCGCCGGCAGCCAGAGATGGGCGATCACCAGCGCCGCGGCGAGGATCAGGAAGGTCACCCCCCAGCGGACCAGGGTGAAGGATCGCTCGAACTCGTGCAGCACCGGCAGCCGGTCGGCGGCGAAGTTCCACACCACCGGCGTCAGCACCACCAGGAAGCCGAGGGTCAGCAGCACCAGCGTCCCGAGCAGCACGAAGACGATACTCTCCAGGCGCAGGAGCAGGAAGGAGCGGTTCTCGACGCAGCCGTAGGCGCGGTTGAGCCCGACCCTGAGCGCCTCCACGCCCGAGGAGGCGAACCAGATCGCGCCGGCGACGCCGATGGTCAGGATGTCGCCGCGCGGCACGGTGAGCACGCTCTCCACCTCGCCGGCGATCGGCTTGGCGATGGGCTCCGGCACCGACTGGAAGATCAGCGTCACCACCGTGTCGGCGAGTTCGGAGAGGTCGAAGAAGGCGGCGACGGCGGTGAGGAAGATCAGGAACGGGAACAGGGCGAGGATCGCCGACAGCGCGACGTGGCTCGCGATCGCCCAGCCGTCGGTGCCGTCGAACAGCTCGTAGGCGCGCAGGGCGATCGCGTAGATCCGCTTGGGCGACGTCATGAATCCATCCGTTCCGCTCCCCGGGTCCGTGGTCGGCCCGGCCGACCGTACCAAAGGTGCATTGAGAGCGGAAACCGTTCGCCCCATTTTGCACTGCCGAAAAGATATGGCCGAGGCGCCGCGACGGGAGTCCCCGCGCTCGCCGGGCCCGGCGGAAGGACGGACGAGATGAGCGCCATGGCCGAGACCCCCGGGATGCCCGCCGCCCACGAGCGGCTCGCCGCCGCCCTGCCGGCCGTCGACGATCTCCTCGCCGCGGCGACCGAGGCGGTCCGCCGCAAGGTCTCCGCCTCCGGCCGGGTCTCGGCGGAGGCGCTCGAGCGGGAGCAGAAGGCGGCGCACGGCCTCGCCTGGCTCGCCACCTACGCCGAGAGCCTGCGCCAGCTCGCCGCCTGGGCGGAGCGGCTGGAGGCGGAGGGGGCCCTCGGCGACGCCGAGCGGCTGATCGTCGAGATCGGCGCCGGCGAGTATCTCGCCCAGGTCTTCGGTGGCATCCCGATGAACCAGGGCGAGTTCGTCCGCCCCGCCGACCTCGGCCTCGACGAGCGCGCGGTCGAGCGGGCCCGCACCGAGGCGGTGCGCAGCCTGGTCGCCAGCGGCGCCGCGCCGGAGCTTCGCACCCGGCTCGTCGCCCACATGGCGCAGAAGACGCCGGCGGAGATCGTCGGCCGCTCCGGCCTTGACGAGACGCTCGAGGCCTTCCGCGCCGAGATGCGCCGCTTCGCCGAGGAGAAGGTGCTGCCGCACGCCCACGAGTGGCACCTCCGGAACGCCTACATCCCGCTCGAGGTCGTCGATGGCCTCGCGGAGCTCGGGGTCTTCGGCCTCACCATCCCGGAGGCGTTCGGCGGCCTCGGACTCGGCAAGGAATCGATGTGCGTCGTCTCCGAGGAGCTGTCGCGCGCCTACATCGGGGTCGGCTCGCTCGGCACCCGTTCCGAGATCGCCGCGGAGCTGATCCTCGGCGGCGGCACCGAGGCGCAGAAGGCCGACTGGCTGCCGCGGATCGCCTCGGGCGAGGTGCTTCCGACGGCGGTGTTCACCGAGCCGAACACCGGCTCCGACCTCGGCGCGCTGCGCACCCGCGCGGTGCGCGAGGGCGACGGCTGGGCGATCACCGGCAACAAGACCTGGATCACCCACCCGGTCCGCGCCGACCTGATGACGCTGCTCGCCCGCACCGACCCGGAGACCACCGACTACCGGGGCCTGTCGATGTTCCTCGCGCCGAAGCCGCGCGGCACCGACGAGGACCCGTTCCCGGCCGAGGGGATGACCGGCGGCGAGATCGAGGTGCTCGGCTATCGGGGCATGAAGGAGTACGAGCTCGCTTTCGACCGCTTCCGCCTGGCCCCGGAGGCCCTGCTCGGCGGCGTCGAGGGCCAGGGCTTCAAGCAGCTGATGCAGACCTTCGAGAGCGCCCGCATCCAGACCGCCGCCCGCGCGGTCGGCGTCGCCCAGTCGGCGCTCGACGTGGGCCTCGACTATGCGAAGGCCCGGGTTCAGTTCGGCAAGCCGCTGATCGCCTTCCCCCGCGTCGCCGACAAGCTGTCGATGATGGCCGTCGAGATCGCCATCGCGCGTCAGCTCACCTATTTCTCCGCCCGCCAGAAGGACGCCGGCCGGCGCTGCGACCTCGAGGCCGGCATGGCCAAGCTGCTCGGCGCCCGGGTCGCCTGGGCCGCGGCGGACAACGCCCTGCAGATCCACGGCGGCAACGGCTTCGCGCTGGAGTACGCGGTGAGCCGCATCCTCTGCGACGCCCGCATCCTCAACATCTTCGAGGGGGCGGCGGAGATCCAGGCGCAAGTGATCGCGCGGCGGCTGGTCGATCCCCGGTGAGCCGCCCGCTTACCCCGCGCGCGGCGCCGTGCTAGGCAGGCGGTCGCTTCCGCCTTCCGAGCCACGGGCCGCCGCATCATGAGCTTCTCCGCCGCCGACCTCGACCGCCTTCTCGCCATCCTGCGCGACGCCGCGCGCGCCGAGATCCTGCCGCGCTTCGCCCGCCTCGCGGCGGGGGACGTGAAGGTGAAGTCGCACGCCTCGGACTTCGTCACCGTCGCCGACGAGGCGGCCGAGCGGGCGATCGAGGCCGCGGCGCGCGACGCCTTCGGCGACGTCGCCTTCGTCGGCGAGGAGGTGATGGAGCGCGACCCGACGGTGATCGACCGGCTGCCGGACGCGCCGCTCACCATCGTCGTCGATCCGATCGACGGTACCTTCAACTACGCCAACGGCATCCCCGCCTTCGCGGTGATCGCCGCCGCGGTGGAGCGCGGCCGCACGGTGGCCGGGATCATCCTCGACCCGGTCCGCGACGACGCCGTGGTGGCGCTCTCCGGCGGCGGCGCCTTCGGGGTGGACGCGGACGGCGCCCGGCGGCCCCTCTCGGTCGCGCCGGCCGCACCCCTCGCGGAGATGCACGGGGCGGCCTCCTGGGCCTACATGGACGAGCCGCTGCGCAGCCGCGTGCTCGCCGGGCTCGCCGGCGTCTGGGGCGCCTGCAACTACCGGTGCGGCGGCCAGGAGATGCGGCTGATCGCCGCCGGGGGCGCCCACTTCGCCATTTACCACAAGCTCACGCCCTGGGACCACGCGGCCGGCGAGCTGATCGTCCGCGAGGCCGGCGGCCACGTCGCCCGGCTCGACGGCAGCCCCTACAGGCCCGAGCACCGCTCCGGTGGCCTGCTGATGGCCCCCGACCCGGCGAGCTGGTCGGCGCTGCACGCCCAGCTGGTCGCCTGACCGGGCCGGGGGACGCGCCGCTCCCCGGCGGCCGCGACGTTCCGCCCGGGCCGGCGCCGGCTCGACGGATCCGCGATCCGGCCCATCTATCCCGCGTCGGGGGAGCAAGGGAGAGCCGATGCACGGACGTGTCGAGACGAGACCGATGCCGGCGCGCGCCCGACCGCGGGCGCCCGGCAAGCTCGCCGTCGCCGGGCTGGTCTGTTTCGTCGCCGCCGGGCTCGGCGGGGCGGTGACCAGGCCGCGGATCGACGGCTGGTACCGCACCATCGAGAAGCCGGCCTTCAACCCGCCCGACTGGGTGTTCGGACCGGTGTGGACGGTGCTCTTCGTCATCATGGCTGTGGTGCTCTGGCAGATCTGGCGAACGCCGGCGGCCGAGGGCCGGGAGCGGACGCAGAAGCGGACGGCGCTCACCGCCTTCGGCGTGCAGCTGGTCCTCAATGTCGGCTGGTCCGCGGTGTTCTTCGGGCTCACCTCGATCGCCGGCGGGATGTTCGTCGTCGTGCTGCTGTTCGGCTCGGTGCTGTGGACGATCCTCGCCGCCCGGCCGGTGATCGGGGCCGCGGCCTGGTGGCTGGCGCCCTACCTCGCCTGGGTCGGCTTCGCCGGCGTCCTCAACGCGTCGATCCTCGCCCTCAACGCCTGACCACCGTGTAGCCGAGCTCGGAGAGGCTCCGCGCCACCGCCGTGTCGAAGGGCGTGTGCGGCACCTCGCCGATCAGCGGCTCGAGGCTCTCGTCGACGATGCCGTGCGGCACGTCCCAGAGGTACTTCATCTCGACGAGCGCCCGCATCATCGGGGAGAACAGCCCGAGGAGCCGCATCATCCGCCAGGGCATCGGCTTCACCTCCACCGGCTCTCCCAGCGCCTGCTCCACGGCGGCGACCCAGTCGTCCATGCTGACCGTGTGCCCCGGGAAGTGGAAGGTCTCGACCTGCCCATAGTGGGTCCGGGTTTCGGCGAGCTTCACCAGGGTGGCGGCGACGTCGGGCAGGTAGGCCCAGGCGTGCGGCACCGCGTGTCCCGCGGGCGTGGTGAAAACCCCGTCCTTCAGCTCCTTGGCGAGAACAAGGTCGAACCAGGACCCGGTGCCGCTGCCGAAGACGTCGCCGGTCCTGAGGATGGTGAACTGGAAGCCGTGCCGCCTGGCGGCCTCGGCGAGCATGGTCTCCAGCCTGACCCGCAGCCGGCCCTTCTCGGTGGTCGGGTGGAAGCGCGTCTTCGGGGTGAGCCGGTCCGGCATGCCGGCGCCGAAGTTGTAGACGTTGCCGGGCAGCATCAGCTGCGCCCGGTTCGCCGCGGCGGCAGCGACGGCTCCCTCGCCGAGCCGCATCACCTCCTTGTTCCAGCGGGTGTAGACCGGGTTGAGGGCATGCACCACCACGTCCGCGCCGATCCCGGCGAGCCCCATGGCGGCGATGTCGCGGGCGTCGACCTCCACCGGCTCCACCCCGGACGGCAGCCGGCCGGACGTGTCCGGCCGCACCTGACCCTTCACCCGCCATCCCGCCGCCACGAAGGCCTCGGCCGTGGCCGCCCCGAACCGCCCGGCCGCCCCGAGAACCAGCGCCGTCTGCATGTGGGACTCCTCTTTCTCAATGGATACCACGTCCGCCACACGCTGCGGGAGAGGTGGACCCGGTGACGAAGGGACTCTATCCATCTTTCCGGGGGCGCCGACGCGAGGAAGCGGCATGGACTGGACGCTGGTGAGATCCTTCCTGCTCACGGCCGAACTGGGCAGCCTCTCGGCCGCCGCCCGGCAGCTCGGCCTGACCCAGCCCACGATCGGGCGCCATGTCCAGGAGCTGGAGCAGACCCTCGGGGTCGTGCTGTTCACCCGCACATCCCAGGGGCTCGAGCCGACCGAGGCCGCCGAGCAGCTGCTCGACGCCGCCCGGGCGATGCGCGAGGCGGCGGACGGCCTCGAGCGGATCGCCTCGGGCCGCGCCGAGGCGGTGGCCGGCACGGTCAGGATCACGGCGAGCGAGATGGTGGCGACCCACGTCCTGCCGGCGCTGCTCGCCCCGATCCGCAGCGACCATCCCGAGATCCAGCTGGAGGTGGTCGCGACCAACGCCATCGGCAATCTCACCCGCCGCGACGCCGACCTCGCCGTGCGGATGGTCCGGCCGGACCAGCCGGACCTCGTCGCCCGCCGGGTCAATCGGATGGCGGTCGGCCTCTTCGCCGCGCGCGACTACCTCGACCGGCACGGCCGCCCCGCCGCCCTCCAGGACCTCCGCGATCACCACCTCGTCGGCCTCGACCGGGACGATTCCGTGCTCCGCGGCCTCGCGGCGGGCGGCCTTGCGCTGCGGCGGGAGGATTTCGCCGTGCGCGCCGACGACCATGCGGTCGGCTGGGCGATGGTGGAGGCCGGCCTCGGCATCGGCTTCGGGCCGGTGTTCCTCGGCCGCGTGCGGCCGTGGCTCGAGCGGGTGCTGCCGGACGTCGCGCCCTGGCTGGAGGTCTGGCTCGCCAGCCACCGCGAGGTGGTGACGTCGCGCCGCCTGCGCATCGTCGCCGACCGGCTGGCCGAGGGGCTCCGGGCGGCGCCGCTCGGCGAGGACTGACGCGGCTCAGCCCGCGTCGCGGCGGTAGGCGGCGGGGGTGAGGCCGGTCTCGCGCTTGAAGATGCGGGTCATGTGCTCCTGGTGGGAGAAGCCGCAGGCGAGCGCGATCTCCGGCAGCGGCAGCGTGCCGGTCACCAGCATCTCGCGGGCGCGGGCGACGCGCAGGTTCATGATGAAGCGGTGCGGCGGCTGGCCGAGGGTGCGCTTGAACAGCGCGGCGAGCTGCGGAACCGAGAGGCCGAGCGCCCCCGCGAGTTCCTCCAGCCGGATGGTCCGGTGGAGGTGGGCGTGCACGTAGTCGGTCGCCTCGACGAGCTTGCGGCGACCGTCGCCGGGCCCCGCCGGCGCCAGGGGAGAGGCCCGCTCGGGCCTCGCCGTATGGGCCCGGAGGAGCCGCGCCGCGGCCGCGCGGGCGAGGTGGTCGACATAGGCCTCGCCCATCATCCCCGGGTCGAGCAGTTCGCCCCTGAGCTCCAGGATGATCCGCTCGATCAGCGGGTCGCTCTCGCCGATCCGCGGCACGAACTCGACCCGCTCCGGGTCGCCCCGCCAGAGGTCGCGGGCGACCTCCTCGATCACAGCCCGGCGCAAGTAGAAGTGCACGGTGGAGAGCGGGTCGCCGAGGCGGACGCGGAAGTCCATGCCGCCCGGCACCATGAAGGTGCCGCCCGGCGGGATCATCCGGCTTTCCCGGCTGACGCCCACCCAGCGGTCGACCTTCACGTAGGAATCGAGGTGCAGGATGATCAGGTGGTCCGGCCGGGCGCCGAAGCCGTCCTCGTAGGGGCTCTCCCGCTGCAGGGAGGCGAAGGCGCTCGACCAGCCCAGCCGGTCGCTGGCGGCGATCACGTCGCTGGACGGCCGGCGGAGGATGCCGTGGGTCTCGTCGATGCCGAAGCCAGCCAAAGCCGTTCTCCCGGCCGGAGGCGCACCTGCGCGGCCGGCGTCGCGGCCGGTCGCCTGAACCGATTTAGCCGGAACCATACGGGATCGGCGCCGCCGCGGGAAGGGTGCTCCGATCCGCCGCGGGTGAACGCTGCGTTCAGCCCTTCGAGACCAGTTCGAGGAGGAGGGCCGAGACGTCATGCGGGTCGCCGGCGAGGCAGCCGTCCGGGAAGGCGAGTTCGAGCCGGTGCGGCTCCGGCCAGGCGACCACGCGCATGCCGGCGGCGAGCCCGGCCATCGCGCCCGGCACGCTGTCCTCGACGACCACGCACTCCGCGGGCTCGACCTCGAGCAGGTAGGCGGCGCGCAGGTAGGGCTCGGGGTCCGGCTTGGGCCTCAGCACGTCGTTGCGGCTCACCGAGACGAGGTCGATTGCGTTCAGCCCGACGGCGTTGAGGTTGCCTTCGAGCACGATGCGCTCGGCATTCGAGACGACCGCCATCCGGGCGCCGGCCCGACGCACCGCGTCGATCGCCTCGGCGGCGCCGCGGCGCATGGCGAGTTCGGCGGTGCGGACGCGGTAGGCGGCGTGGTTCGCGTCGAGGAACTCGCGGTAGGAGAGCGCGAGCCCGAGTTCGGCCATCAGCCACTCGTAGAGAAGTTGCATCGGCTGGCCGGTCGCCTGCTCGTCGAAGCCCTCGGGGAGGGCGTGGCCGTGTGCGGTCAGCACGTCCACCATGGCCAGCGCATGCGCCCGCTCGCTGTCGACGAGCGTGCCGTCGACGTCGAAGAGGACGGCCCTGGCCGGGCCGGCGGGGGTTCGGATCCGGGGGGCGTTCGGGCGGGCGTCCAAGGCATCTCTCCGGGTCAACGGGGCTCGGGCGGCACGGCGGGGCCCAGCGACGGTCGCCGGCCCTGCCGGAGGGTGATGATCAGCAGGCCGGCGAGGGCCACCAGGGTGCCGACCGCCATCCTGAGGTCGAACCGGTCGCCGGTGATGGCGATGCCGAGCGCGACGGTCATCAGCGGGCTGAGCAGCATCAGCGGCGCCACCACGTTCGCCTCGTTGTGCAGGATGATCCGATAATAGAGCGTGTGGGCGAAGACCGAAACCACCAGCGCGGAGAACATCACCGCGCCGACGAAGCCCCAGCCGCCCGCCAGCGCCCTGTCGACCTGGTTGGTCTCCAAGAGGGCGGTCAGCACGATCAGCGGCACCGCCGAGGTGAGGCCCACCCAGGCCTGGAACTGCATCGGCGCCACCCCGCTGGTCCGCTTCATCAGCACCGCCCCGAGCGACCCGCAGAAGGCCGACAGGACGATGAACATCAGGCCGGGCGAGAGGAGGAAGGCGTCCGGGTCCCACATCACCAGCACGGCGCCGGCGAAGGTGAGCAGGATGCCGAGCCGCCGCCGCCAGCCGATCGTCTCGCCGAGGATCAGCACCGAGAGGATGGTGGTCATCGGCAGCCCGAGCTGCAGGACGATGGCCGCCGAGGAGGGCGAGGCGGTGCGCATGCCGATGAAGAACAGCGCGAAGCTGCCGCCGCCGAGCAGGAACCCCACCAGCGCCACCCGCCACAGCGGGCGCGGCACCGGCCACAGCCACCAGGCCGCCACCAGCGCGACGACGCAGTAGCGCACGGCCGCGTAGAACAGCGGCGGCACGGCCATATCCGCGACCGCGATCTTCGCGATGATGGTGTGGACGGCCCAGACGAGGCAGACGACCAGGAGCAGGCCGAAGTCGGGGAGAGACATGCTCGTCGGGGTTTACGCCCGCCCCGTCCTGCGCGCAAGCGGCCGCGGTCGCGAAAATCATTGATGGGCAGGCACTCCGGCGCTGCGGGACGCGTGCTTTGCAAAGCGGAACATTGTGAGGGCGTGCCAGTTAATCACCGGGTGAACGAATGGACTTGCGCCGACGCCGGTCACCGGGCGCGACCGGTCGGCGATCGCTTATCAGTCGGCGGAATCCGCCGGCGACAACCATGGAGTGTTCCGATGATCACCAGCGACACCGAACGCCGGGGCCCGGGCACGGATCCGCGCCGCGAGGCCGAAGCGGCGGCCGAGAAGGCCAAGCGCAAGGCGGAAAGCGTCGGGCAGGCGGCCCGCGAGGAAGCGGAGGGCCTCTCCGAAGCCGCACGGCGCGAAGCCTCCGAGATCCGTGACGCCGCCACCGAGCGGGCGCGGCGCCTCGCCGACGAGCAGCGTCAGTACGGCGCGGATGCCGTCCACAACGTGGCCGACGCGGCCCGCTCCGCGGCCGAGGACCTCGAGCGGACCTCGCCGGAGTTGGCGCGCTACGCCCGCGAGGCCGCCGGCTACGTCGACGACTTCTCCGACCAGGTCGAGCGCCGCAGCTATGGCGACATCCTGCGCTCGATCGACGACTTTGCCCGGCGAGAGCCGGTCGCCTTCTTCGGCACGGCGCTGATCGCGGGCTTTGCCGTGTCGCGCTTCCTCGGAAGCTCCGCCCGGCCGTCGCGCTCGCGCGCCTACCGGTCCGACTACGCCGAGTACGAGGAGCCGGACTACGACGACATGCTGGAGGAGGACCGGATGGCGGCCGCCGAGCGCTACCGCAGCTCCGGCCGGCCGGGCTCCCCCGCCTCGCCGGGCTCGACGGAATACGCCCGCCACCAGGCCGGCGCCGGCATGGGCGCGGCGATGACCGGCGCGGGCACCACGGGCAGCGGGGCCGCCGCCACGAGTGGCCGTTCGCCGGTGCCGGGCAATGCGACTGCGCCGGGCGGGTCCACCTCCGGCGGATCCTCGCCGACGCCGTCGGTGTCCACCGGAACGCACGCCTCCTCCGGCTCGACCACGCCGGGGTCCGGCTCGTCCGGCATCGCCGGCTCGCAGCTCGGCTCGGGCGGCAGCGCCGGCCCCGGGCCGACCAGCGGCCAGGGCGCGGCCGGCGGCTCCTCCTCGACCTCGACCACGGGCACGCGGGCGAAGCCCACGGCCTCCGGTCTCGAGGACAGCAAGGAGGCAATGCCGACCTTCTCGTCCGATACGCAGGGGTCCGCCGCGTCGTCCTCGCCGGGCGGCAGCGCCTCGACGCCGAAGATCAACCCGACGCCGCCCAGCGGCACGACCTCCGGCGGTCCCGCCACCCCCGCCCGCCCGGCGACGCCGCCGAACCCGAACAGCCCGAGTTCCAAGACGTGAGGTGAACCATGGAAACCCGTGCCGACAACGGCCACGCCGAGGCTCGCCATGGTGCGCCCGGCTACGAAGCCCACCCCGCCAACCAGCGGTCGATGATCGACAACTTCACGCGGCTGATCGACCAGATGTCGATGCTGTTCCGCAAGGAGGTCGAGCTGGCCAAGGCGGAAGCCTCCGAGAAGGTGAGCCAGATCACCTCGGGGATGGTGAAGCTGGTCGCCGGCGCCGTCCTGATGATCCCGGCGCTGGTGATCCTGCTCACGGCCGCCGTCGCGTGGATCGAGGTCTGGGGACTGGAACCGCGCTGGGGCTTCCTGATCGTCGGCGTAATCGCCGCGCTGATCGGCTACGGCCTGATCCAGTCGGGCATCAACGCCACCAAGACGACCAACCTCAATCCGCGACGCACCACGACCCAGCTGCGTCGTGACGCAGAAGTCGCGAAGGAGCAGGTCAGATGAGCAGCATGAACGAACACAAGTCCCCGGAGGAGCTCGAGCGGGAGGTCGAGGAGGTGCGGGAGAACGTCCGCCACACCCTCGACGACATCCGCGAGAGTCTTTCTCCGGGCCAGATGCTGGACCACGCGCTCGAATACGTGCGCGGGTCCGGCGGGGCGGAATTCACCCGCAACTTCGGCCGCAGCGTCCGGGACAATCCCGTCCCGGTCGCCCTGATCGGCGCCGGCGTCGGCTGGCTGATGCTGTCCGACCGCTTCGGCGGCGGCGGCGGAATGTTCGGTCGCCAGCGGCCGCGCCACACGGCGGACGAACTCTACACCGACCCGGACACCCACCACGTCCACGTGGACGGGGAGGGGCGGACCAGGGCCAGCGTGCGCGGCGCCGCCGAGCGTGCCAGCGGGGCGGTCCACTCCGCCACGGAGCGGGCGAGCGGGGCCATGCACTCGGCCTCCGACCGCGCGAGCGGGGCCATGCACTCGGCCTCCGACCGCGCGAGCGGTGCCGTGCACTCGACCTCCGACCGGTTGCACGGGTCGGCGAGGTCCGCCTCCGACGCAGCGCGCACGGCCCGCGAAAGGGCCGGGGAGAGCGCTTCGTCCTTTCGAGAAGGAGCACGTCGGATGAGCCATGACACCAGAGACCAGGTTTCCGAGAGCGTTTCGGCCGCTCGCGGCTATGCCCGCTCCGCCGGCGAGCGGACGCGCCACTACGGCGAGGAGATCCGCGAGGGCGTCTACGAGGCGGGCGAGCGGGTGCGCGAGTACGGCGGCTACGCCGGCCGGCGGGTGCGAAGCGGCAGCGCGCGCCTGCGCGACGGCGCCTACGACGCCCGCGACCAGGTCGCCCGGGTGGTCGAGGAGCAGCCCTTGATCCTCGGCGCCGTCGGCTTTGTCATCGGCGCGGTGATCGGCGCCGCGCTTCCCTCCAGCCGCACCGAGAACCGCCTGTTCGGCTCCACCGCCGACCGGGTGAAGCGCGGCGCCCGCGACATGGCCCGCGACGGCGTTCGCGAGGCCGGCAACGCGGCCAGCGAGGCGGTCCACGAGGTGGGGCGGACCCTCGACGAGCACGGCTGGTCGACCCGCAACCTCGCCGATACCGTCCATGACGTGGGCGAAGACGTGCGGGAAGCGATCGACCCGGAGGAGCGCCGCGAGGGCGAGGGCCGTCACAACGGCGGCGAGCGCAAGGAGGGCGCCTCCGGCTCGTCCGCATCGCCCAACCCGGCGACGGCGGCGAGCCGGCACTGACCGGCGGCCGACGTTACCGCCGACGGAAGCACGGCCCCGTCCCGCCCCGGCGTCCCGCCGGCGGCGGGCGGGGCCGCCCCGATTCCGGCGGGATGCGGGCCCGGGGGCGACAAGCCCGCGAAATCGACGCAGGATGGGACCGGACCCGGCGGAAGCCGGGCCGCGATGAAGGGAGACGCCAGCCGTGAGCGACCACGTCTACAAGATCGTCGAACTGGTCGGCTCGTCCGAGACGAGCACCGACGACGCCATCCGCAACGCCGTCCGCCGGGCCGGCAAGACCCTCCGGAACCTGCGCTGGTTCGAGGTGATCCAGACCCGCGGCCACGTGGAGAACGGCGAGGTCCGCCACTTCCAGGTGGTTATCAAGGCGGGCTTCACGCTCGACGACGGCGACTGACGCTCACTTGCGCAGCTTGTAGCCGGTGGCGAACATCCAGTGGACGATGCCGAGGCAGAGGGCGAGGAACAGCACGGTCATGCCGAGGCTGACCCACACGTTCACGTCCGACACTCCGAAGAAGCTCCAGCGGAAGCCGCTGACGAGATAGACCACCGGGTTGAACAGCGACACCGTCCGCCAGAACGGCGGCAGCATCTCGATCGAGTAGAAGCTGCCGCCGAGGAAGGCGAGCGGCGTCACGATCAGCAGCGGAACCAGCTGCAGCTGCTCGAAGCTCTCCGCCCAGATGCCGATGATGAAGCCGAACAGGCTGAAGGTCACCGCCGTCAGCACCAGGAACAGCAGCATCACCGCCGGGTGCTCGATTCTCAGCGGCACGAACAGGGCCGAGGTGGCGAGGATGATGAGGCCGATCATCACCGACTTGGTCGCCGCCGCGCCGACATAGGCGGCGACGAGCTCGATGTAGGAGATCGGCGCCGACAGCACCTCGAAGATGGTGCCGGTGAAGCGCGGGAAGTAGATGCCGAAGGAGGCGTTGCCGAGGCTCTGGGTGAGCAGCGTCAGCATGATCAGCCCCGGCACGATGAAGGCGCCGTAGTCGATGCCGTCGATGGCGCCGATGTTCGACCCGATCGCGGCGCCGAACACCACGAAGTAGAGCGACGTGGAGATCACCGGGGAGACGATGCTCTGCAGGAGGGTGCGGAAGGTCCGCGCCATCTCGAAATGGTAGATCGCCGCGACGGCCCTCGGGTTCATGGCCTGTCCCTCACCAGTTCGACGAAGATCTCCTCCAGCGTGCTCTCCTCGGTGCGCAGGTCCCGCAGCTGCAGGCCCGCGTCCCGCACCGCCTGGAGGAGGGCGGTGATGCCGGTGCGCTCGGCCCGGGTGTCGTAGCCGTAGACGAGCCCGCGGCCGCCCTCGGCGAGCTCCAGCCCGAAGGCCGCCAGCGAGGGGGGCACCGCGCCCAGCGGCTCGGCGAGCTGGATGGTCAGCTTCTTGCGGCCGAGCTTCCTCATCAGCTCCGCCTTGTCCTCGACGAGGATCAGCTCGCCGCGGTGGATGACGCCGATGCGGTCCGCCATCGCCTCGGCCTCCTCGATGTAGTGGGTGGTGAGGATGATCGTGGTCCCGGCCTCGCGCAGGCGGCCGATCACCTGCCACATGTCCCGCCGGAGCTCCACGTCGACGCCGGCGGTCGGCTCGTCGAGGAACAGCACCTCCGGCTCGTGCGCCAGCGCCTTGGCGATGAGCACCCGCCGCTTCATGCCGCCGGAGAGCGTCATGATCTTCGCATCGCGCTTGTCCCAGAGCGAGAGGTCGCGCAACACGCGCTCGACGACGGCGGGATCCTTCGGCTTGCCGAACAGGCCGCGGCTGAAGGAGACGGACGCGAACACCGTCTCGAAGGCGTCGGCGGCGATCTCCTGCGGCACGAGGCCGATCATCCCGCGCGCGGCCCGGTAGTCCGAGATGGTGTCGTGGCCGGCCACCGTCACGCTGCCGCCGCTCTTGCGGGCGATGCCGCAGACGATGCTGATCAGGGTCGTCTTGCCCGCGCCGTTCGGGCCGAGAAGGGCGAAGATCTCGCCCTTCCGGATCGTCAGGCTGATGTCCTTGAGGGCCGCGAAGCCGTTGTCGTAGGTCTTCGACAGGCCGGAGATTTCGAGGATCGGCTGCATGGTGCGTCCATCCGGAAGGCGCGCACACTCTCCCATTTCGCCCCGCGCTTCAACCATCGGGTGCTCTCACTGTTCCCCGCTGCTGTCAGATTCGGTCAGGATTGTGGGCGTTGCCGGTTCTCGCCGGTATGTGGTGTTTGCCGGGTGTGGGATGCGGATGAAGTCCGGAGGAGGCCTCCGCGGTAGGCCCCCGGCCGTCATTGCGGTAACTCCCCCGGCCGTCATCCCGGCGAAAGCCGGGATCCAGAAAACCTAGCGGAGTCAATGCTTTGACGTCGCACTGGATCCCGGCTGTCGCCGGGATGACGGTGAGGTGGTGGGATGCGGATCGGGAGCCGTCCGGACGGGGCCATTGGTCAGCCCCCAGCCGTCATCCCGGCGAAATCCGGGAACCAGAAACCTACCGAAATCAAATCGTTGGCGTCGCCCGGGATACCGGCT
>JAWLBM010000012.1:0-101929 GCA_041687675.1 Pleomorphomonas sp.
TCATCAACGACGCCATCGGTCCCTCCTTCGGAACCGCTGACAGAATCCATCTCACCTCAAAGCGCTAGAGTCATTCTCCAAATGCGATTCCCCTGGCGGGCTCGCCGCGGCTGCGCCTGGCCTCGTCGAGCAGCGCGACCACCTCCTCGTCGGTGGTCTGGTCGAAGTCCTGGTAGTGCAGGCCCACGGCGCGGAAGAACGCCGGCTGCTCCAGGCACACCACGTCGTCGGCGAGCGGCGACAGCGCCGCGATCGCCTCCGGCGGCGCCACCGGCACGGCGAGCACGATCCGCGCCGCCCCGGCCTTGCGCAACGCGGCCAGCGCCGCCCGCACGGTGCCGCCGGTCGCGATGCCGTCGTCGACGACCACCACCGTCCGCCCGGCGAGGGGCACGGGCGGGTGGCCCTTCAGGTAGATCGCCCGCCGGCGCTCGATCTCGGCGAGCTGGCGCCTGGTCTCCGCCTCGACGTATCCGGGCGGGATCGGCAGCCCGGCAGCCTCCCGGTTCATCACCACCTGCGGGTCGGCGCCGTCGACCACCGCGCCGATGCCGAACTCCTCGTGGCCCGGCGCGCCGATCTTGCGGACCATCAGGAGGTCGAGCTCCGCGCCGAGGCCGCGGGCGACCTCGTAGGCGACGGGCACGCCGCCGCGGGGGAGGGCGAGGACCACCGGGTCCTCGAGCCCGAGCGCGGCGAGCGTGCCCGCGAGCCGCCGTCCCGCCTCGCGCCTGTCGGAGAAGATCGCGTAGGCCATCGGATCCCTCACACCCCGAACGGCCATGTGTCGGGCGCGCCCTGCGGCCGTCCGGCGGGCAGCGGCGTCACCGCCGAGGTCTCCTCGAACCAGACCCAGGCATCGAACTGTTCCGGAAGGACGACGTCGAAGTAGTGGCTCGCCCGCTCCGTCTCCGGACGATAGATCACCCCGATCGCCCGTTCCAGCCGCGGCGTCGCCAGCGCCTCGACGAGCTCCGGCGCGGAGGAATCGAGCAGCGTCAGGCTGGAGGACACGCCGGCCTCGCGGAACACCCGCTCCACCGAGTCGGCGCGCGAGGGCAGCACCGTCTTGACCTCCATCGGGCCGCCCCAGTCGGAGGCCGCCGCGACGGTGCCCCGGTCGGTGCCGAAGCCGATCAGCACGGCGCCGTCGGCGAAGGCGGTGCGGCAGAGCTCGCCGATGTTGAACTCGCCCTGCCAGCCCATCTGCGTCGCCGCGGCGTTGCCGATGTGGGAGTTGTGCGCCCAGACGATCGCCTTGGAGCCGGGCCCGCGCGCCTGCATCACCGCGCGGAGGGTCTCGTACATGTGGCGGTCGCGCAGGTTCCAGGACTCGGTCGAGCCGCGGTACATCAGCCGGTAGTACTGCTCGGCCGAGCGGACGATCCGGGCGTTCTGCGCCGCGTCGAACCAGTCCTCCTCGGCCGCGCGCCCGTCCTCCACCCGCTTTGCCAGAATCTCGCCGAGCTGGCGCACCACCTCGTCCTCGCAGGGCTCGCGGCGGCCGGAGAGGACGGCGTGGCCGTAGGCGGCCGGGTCCGACTGCCAGGGCGTCAGGCAGCCGTAGCGCTGGCGCGCCCGGACCGCCGCCTCGGGATCGTGGCGGTCGAGGTAGTCGAGGACGGCCTCGATCGAACTGCCCATGCTGTAGACGTCGAGGCCGCGCACCTCCACCCGGTCGTCCGCGGGACGGCCGGCGTTGAAGCCGGCGAGGCGCTCGACGAAATCGGCGACCTCGCGGTTGCGCCACATCCAGGTGGGGAAGCGGGCGAAGGGCTCGCCGTCCGGCCGCGCCGGCAGGCCGCGGACGTGGCGGTCGATCCGCGCCGCCTCGGGCCAGTCCGCCTCCAGGGCGAGGATCCGGAAGCCGTGCCGCTCCACGAGCCGCCGGGTGACCGCCGCGCGGGCGCGGTAGAACTCCGAGGTGCCGTGGCTCGCCTCGCCGAGGAGCACCACCCGGGCCTCCCCGAAGCGGTCGAAGGCGGCGGCGAAGGCCTCCGCGTCCGCGAGCGGCGGCAGCGGCCGGGCGGCGGCGCGGGCGAGCGGGGCGAGGTCCGCCGCGCTGGCGGCCCTCCGCCGGTCGAGGAGGTCGAAGCCGGCCATGCGGTCACCTCCGCCGCGACAGCCGGATCGGCGGATGCCGCTCCTCGTCGGGATTCGGATCCGGGCTCTCGTCCGGGAGGCGATCCGGCGGCGGCTCCCGGACGGGGTCGGGCGGCACCGGGTCCGGCGCCGGCGAGGGCGGCATAGGGTTGGGGTTCGGGTTCGGCGGTGTCGGGTCCGGCACCGGCACGCTGGCGCTGATGACAATCGGGTTCATCGCTCGGATCTCCTCCTCGCGAGGGAGCGGCGGCCGTCGGTCACTCCGGGAAGGAGGCCGGGTAGGGCGAGGCGTCCGCGCCGGGGCCGGCGCCGTCGTCCTCCAGCTGGTCGGCCTCCAGGATCTCGACGAGCGTGGCGACCCTGCCGCTCGGGGGCGGCTTGCCCTCCCGCATCAGCATGTCGTCGCTGCCGATCCAGGCGAGCGCCTCGGCCAGTTCCTCCCGGGTCGCCCCGACGCGGACCACGTCGGCGATCACCGTGTCGTCCACGGGACCCAGGACTTCCTTCGCCTCGTCGTAGCTGAGCATGGCTGTCCCCCTTCGCTCACCGTCGGACTGCCGCGGATCCCCGCCTCAAGACGGGGCGCGTCCTCCCATCAACACCCCGGGCCGCGGGGCGTTCCGTGGAAACGGTTCGGCCCGGGGGCGGCCGTCAGCCCGGCTGCGGGCGATCCCCGGAGGGGCCGCCGGCGGGACGCGGCGCGCGGGGGATGAAGGCGCTGGTGCGGGCCGCCCAGTCCTCGAAGCCCGGCTTGGTGCGGGCGAGGTGCGCGTCGAGAAGCTCGACCCCCGACACCTTGAGGAGCAGGCCGGTGAGCAGGACGGGGCCGAGGAAGGAAAACAACGAGCCGGAGCTTGCGAAGGCGATGAGGCCGAGCCCCCACCAGAGCACCACCTCGCCGAAGTAGTTCGGGTGGCGGCTCCAGGCGAAGAGGCCCCCGGTCATCAGCAGTCCGCGGTTTTCCGGCTTGGCCTTGAACGCCCACAGCTGGCGGTCCGCGACCGATTCGATCACGAAGCCGACGAGGAACATGACGGCGCCCACCGCGACCAGCGCGATCGGCGCCGTCTCCGCCCGCAGCAGCGCCGCCGCGAGGAGGGGGCTGGCGACCAGCCACTGCACCAGCGCCTGGATCCAGTAGACCTTGAACAGCGACTTCCACCAGAACCCGGGGCCGGTCGCCTCGCGCATGGCGCGATAGCGGGCGTCCTCCCCGTCCATGAAGCCGTGCCGCCAGGCCATGTGCGCGGTCAGGCGCGCGGCCCACACCGTCACCAGCGACATCAGCAGGAACGTGGTCGCGGTCGCCCCGCCGGCGAGCCAGAGGGCCAGCCATCCGGTCACGAAAAAACTACCACCCCAGGCGAAGTCGACGATGCCCGCGTCCTCTATTTTGACATGAATGAGCCATACCAGCGTGAACAGTGCGAATGCGGCCAGCAGGGTGGCGGCGATCACGGATGACGCCGCCCACTCGAATCCGGAGACCGGTATCAGTTCGTTAGCCAATTTCGTGTCCACTTCGTTCACCATGAGGTCGGGACGCGTCGGCGGCGGAGACATCGGTCGAGCCGGAGTTGATCGGGTCGGCGTTCAAGCCTCGACACCGCCGCGCGGCGGGCTGGAGAATGCCTTTTCGGGTACGCCAGTCCGGCCGGGCCGTTGCCTGGAGAACACGGGAGCGTCTTTGCCGTGACTGTACGGAAAGCTGAAGGAACCGGATCAGGATTCACCCGCCGCGACATGCTGCGCGGCGGCCTCGCCGCCGGCCTGTCGGCCGGCGCCCTTGCCGTCGGCGCCCGCGGCGCCTTCGCCGCGGCGCAGACCGAATGGACCGAGGGCTTCGACACCTCCGCCCCGTTCCAGACGCCGGTGCACTCCGCCCGGCCGACCCTGTCGGCGGAGACCGCGCTCTACACCGAGCAGGCGATCGCCCAGTACGCCTGGATGGCGCAGCAGGGGGGCTGGCCCATGGTGCAGGCCGGCGGGGCGCTGCGGATCGGCGTGCGGGACCCGGCAGTGGTGCCGCTTCGCCAGCGGCTGATGATGACCGGCGACCTGCAGACCACCGGCGGGGCGAGCGACAGCTTCGACAGCTTCGTCGACACGGCCGTCAAGCGCTTCCAGCAGCGGCACGGACTGATGGCCGACGGCATCGTCGCCAACGAGACGCTGCGGCGCATGAACGTGCCGGTGGAGACGCGGCTGCGCCAGCTCGAGACCAACCTCGTGCGCCTGCGCGAGGTCGAGCCGGACCTCGGCGCGCGCTACGTGATGGTCAACATCCCCGGCGCCGAGATCGAGACGGTGGAGGTCGGCATCGTCCATTCGCGCCACCACGCCGTGGTCGGCAAGATCGATCGGCAGACGCCGCTCCTCACCACCAAGGTGACGGAGATCAACTTCAATCCCTTCTGGACGGTGCCGAAGAGCATCATCATCAAGGACCTGATCCCCAAGATGCAGGAGGATCCGGGCTACCTCGACCGGCAGAAGATCCGCATCTACGACCAGAAGGGCAATCCGCTCGACTGGCGGACGATCGACTGGAGCACGGACGAGGCGGCCAACTACCTGTTCCGCCAGGATCCCGGCGACCTCAACTCCATGGGCTCGGTGAAGATCAACTTCCCGTCGCCGGACGGCGTCTACATGCACGACACGCCGCAGAAGGGACTGTTCGGCGGCGACAACCGCTTTCACTCGTCCGGCTGCGTGCGCGTGCAGAATGTCCGCGAATATGTGTTCTGGCTCCTGAAGAACACGCCGGAATGGCCGCCGGAGGCGATCATGCAGGTGATGAACAACGGCGAGCGGATCGACGCCAAGGTGGCTGACCCCGTGCCGCTCTACTTCAAGTACGTGACCGGCTGGGCCACCGCGGACGGCATCGTCCAGTTCCGCGACGACATCTACCAGCGCGACGGCCTCGACGTCGCCTTCCAGTGACCGGCGCGGCCGGCGGCGCTTCCGCCGGCCGGCCCCGCTTCGGAGCCTTCGCGAGAGCATGGCGCGGGAGATCTACTTCGAGCATGTGATCGTCGGGCGCACCGCCAGGGTCTCCGCGATCGACCCGGAGACCATGACCGAGGTGACCGTGGTCGGGCCGGCCGGCGCCAGCCCGCGCGACCTCGAGCAACTGGCGCTGCGCAAGCTCGAGGCCCGTCTCGGCGCCTCGCCCGCCGCTGCGGAAAAGCCCGCCCCGTCCCCGTCCCGCTCCGGCGGCCGCCTGGTGTGACGCTTGCACGCGCCGGGGTGACGGATTCGCGATTGTCCGCCGGGCCGCCCCCGTGAAACCGCCCGGGCGATCGGCCGCGCGCCGGCGAGATCGCCGCCGCGGCCCCGCGTTCCCTGGCCCCTTGATACGGAACACGCCATGTCGATCACCGAGAGCGCCCGTCCGGCGGGCGCCACCGAAGGCTTCTTCCATCGCTCGCTGGCCGAGACCGACCCGGCGATATTCGACGCCGTGGAGAAGGAACTCGGCCGCCAGCGCCACGAGATCGAACTGATCGCCTCGGAGAACATCGTCTCCCGCGCCGTGCTCGAGGCGCAGGGCTCCGTGCTCACCAACAAGTACGCCGAGGGCTACCCCGGCCGGCGCTACTACGGCGGCTGCCAGTTCGTCGACATCGCCGAGACGCTCGCCATCGAGCGGGCGACGCGCCTGTTCGGCTGCGGCTTCGCCAACGTGCAGCCGAACTCGGGCAGCCAGGCCAACCAGGCGGTGTTCCTGGCGCTCGCCAGGCCCGGCGACACCATCCTCGGCCTCGACCTCGCCTCCGGCGGGCATCTCACCCACGGGGCGAAGCCGAACCTCTCGGGCAAGTGGTTCAACGCCGTCCACTACGGCGTGCGCAAGCAGGACGGCCGCGTCGACATGGACGAGGTCGCCGCGATGGCGCGCGAGCACAAGCCGAAGCTGATCATCGCCGGCGGCTCCGCCTACAGCCGGGTCTGGGACTTCGAGGGCTTCCGCCGGATCGCCGACGAGGTGGGCGCCTACCTCCTCGTCGACATGGCCCACTTCGCCGGCCTCGTCGCCGCCGGGCAGCATCCCTCGCCGTTCCCGCACGCCCATGTGGCGACCTCGACCACCCACAAGACGCTGCGGGGCCCGCGCGGCGGCCTGATCCTCACCGACGACGAGGAGATCGCAAGGAAGATCAACTCTGCGGTGTTCCCCGGCCTGCAGGGCGGGCCGCTGATGCACGTCATCGCGGCCAAGGCGGTCGCCTTCGGCGAGGCGCTGACGCCCGAGTTCAACGTCTACATCAGGAATGTCGTCGAGAATGCGAAGACGCTTGCCGAAACGCTCCGCCTCGGCGGCGTCGACATCGTCTCCGGCGGCACCGACAACCACCTGATGCTGGTGGACCTTCGGCCGAAGAAGCTGACCGGCAAGGTGGTCGAGGCCGCGCTCGGGCGCGCCGACATCACCTGCAACAAGAACGGCGTGCCGTTCGACCCGGAGAAGCCGGCGATCACCTCCGGCGTCCGCCTCGGCACCCCGGCCGCCACCTCGCGCGGCTTCGGCGTCGCCGAGTTCCGGGAGGTCGGCCGGCTGATCCTCGAGGTGCTCGACGGTCTCGCCGCCAATGGCGAGGAGAACAACGGCGCCTGCGAGGCGGCGGTGAAGCAGCGCGTGCGCCAGCTGACCGCCCGCTTCCCGATCTACTGACCCGGACCGGCGGGGCGGGTCCGACCCGTCCCGCCGCCCCCGCCGCTGACGTCGCCGCCGCATTGCCGCTAGACTTGCCGCCGCGGCGATTCCCGCCGACCGGAGATTCCGATCGATGCGCTGCCCCTATTGCGGCAATGACGACACCCAGGTGAAGGACAGCCGTCCCACCGAGGACGGCAACGCCATCCGCCGGCGCCGGGTCTGCGGCACCTGCGGCGGGCGCTTCACCACCTTCGAGCGGGTGCAGCTCCGCGAACTCACGGTGGTCAAGCGCAGCGGCCGGCGGGTGCCGTTCGACCGCGACAAGCTGATGCGCTCGGTGCAGGTCGCGCTGCGCAAGCGGCCGGTCGACCCCGAGCGGGTGGAGCGGATGGTGAACGGCATCGTCCGCCAGCTCGAAAGCGCCGGGGAGAGCGACATTCCGGCCGGCGACATCGGCCGGCTGGTGATGGAGGGGCTGAAGAGCCTCGACGACGTCGCCTACGTCCGCTTCGCCTCCGTGTACCGGGATTTCCGCGAGGCCAAGGACTTCGAGGCCGTCCTCGGCGAACTCAGCAGCGAGAGCGACTGATCGCCGCTCGCGAAATCGGGACTGGATCGGCCGGCGCCGACGTGGCATGTGACCCGCGCCGATCCGAAGACGCCATGACCATTCAATCGCCGACCACCGCGGCGGCCCCCCTCGCGCCGACGCGCACCATCGACCCGGACCTCGATCGACGCTTCATGGCGGCGGCGATCACCTTTGCGCGCCGCAACGCCGGCCGCGCCTGGCCGAACCCCTCGGTCGGCTGCATCCTGGTGCGGATGGACCGGGGCTTCCCCGAGGTGGTGGGGCGCGGCGTCACCGCCGCGGGCGGGCGCCCGCACGCCGAGGTGCTGGCGCTCCGCCAGGCGGGGGAGGCGGCCCGCGGCGCCACCGCCTATGTGACGCTGGAGCCCTGCGCCCACCACGGCCGCACGCCGCCCTGCGTCGACAGCCTGATCACCCACGGCGTCGCCCGCGTCGTCACCGGCATCGAGGATCCCGATCCGCGGGTGGCCGGGCGCGGCCACGCCATGCTCGAGGCGAGCGGCGTCGAGGTGGCGCGCGGCGTGCTGGCGCGCGACGCTGCGCGCCATCACGCCGGCCACATCGCCAGGATCCGCCTGGGCCGGCCGCTGGTCAGCCTCAAGATGGCGATCTCGGCGGACGGATGCATCGGCCGCCGCGGCGCCGGGCAGGTGGCGATCTCCGGCCCGGTCGCCAGGGCGCATGCCCATGCGCTGCGCGCCGAGAGCGACGCCATCCTCGTCGGCGTCGGGACCGTGCTCGAGGACGATCCGCAGCTCACCTGCCGCCTGCCGGGCCTTGAGGATCGCTCGCCGATCCGCATCGTGCTCGACTCGGCCGCCCGCACCCCGCCGGGCTCCCGGGTGGTGGCCGGCGCGCGGACGGTGCCGACCTGGATCTTCACCGCGCCGGACGCGCCCGCCGACCGGCGCGAGGCGCTCTCCATCGCCGGCGCCACCATGCTGGTCGCCGAGCGCGGGCCGGACGGGCGCATGGACATCGAGGACGTGCTGTTCCAGATCGCCCGCGACGGGGTCACGCGGGTGATGATCGAGGGTGGCGCGCGCGTCGCCCGCTCTCTGCTCGACCAGGACCTCGTCGACGAGGTGCAGTTCGTCCGCTCGGCGGTGACCGTGGGCGAGGGCGGTGTCCCCGCGCTCGCCGGACTGCCGGTCGGGGAGGTGCTGGCCTCGCCGCGTTTCGTCACCGTCGAGAACCGCCCGCTCGGCGGCGATCGCCTGGTCCACCTCTGGCGAAGGAGCATCGGCTGATGTTCACCGGCATCATCACCGACGTCGGCGAGGTCGCCGAGGTCCGGCGGCTCGCCTCCGGCGTGCGGCTGCGCCTCCTGACCTCCTACGATCCGGACACCATCGCCCTCGGCGCCTCGATCGCCTGCGCCGGCGCCTGCCTCACCGCGGTCGAGGTCGGCAGCGGCGGCCGCGGCGAGCGCAACTGGTTCGAGGTGGAGGCCTCGGTCGAGACGCTGGCGAAGACCACGCTTTCCGAGTGGACCGCCGGCACCCGCGTCAACCTCGAGCGCGCGCTGCGGATCGGCGACGAACTCGGCGGCCACATCGTCACCGGCCACGTCGACGGCGTCGCCCGCCTGGTCCGGCGCGAGGAGGTCGGCGGCATGGCGCGGCTCGTCTTCGAGGCGCCGCAGGCGTGTGCCCGCTTCATCGCCGGCAAGGGGTCGGTGACGCTCGACGGCACCTCGCTCACCGTGAACGCCGTCGACGGCGACCGCTTCGAGGTGATGCTGATCCCGCATACGCTGGCGGTCACCACCTGGGCCGCCGCCAGCGCGGGCGACCGCGTCAACCTCGAAGTCGACATGATGGCGCGCTATGTCGCCCGCCTGACCGAGGCCGCCGCGGCGCCCGCGCCGGGGGTTCCGGGCGGAGCCGCCTATTCCGCTTGACCGGCCGAGGGCCTTCGTGGTCTCTGCCCGGCCTGTACTCTGAAAGGATCAGCCATGGCCGCCAGGGCTCCGCATCTGCTCGTCATCGACGCGCGGTTCTACCAGGACATCGCCGACGAGCTCGTCGCCGGCGCGAGCGAGGCCATCGCAGCGGCCGGCGCCACCTTCGACCGGATCTCGGTGCCGGGCGTGCTGGAGATCCCGGCGGCGCTCGCCATGGCGCTCGACGCCGTCGAGGACGGCCTCGTCGACTACCACGGCTACGTGCTGCTCGGCTGCGTGATCCGCGGTGAGACGAGCCACTACGACATCGTCGCCAACGAGTCCGCGCGGGTGATCATGGAACTGGTCGTGGCCGAGAGCCTGGCCCTCGGCAACGGCATCCTGACCGTCGAGAACGACGACCAGGCCTGGGCGCGGGCGCGCCGCGGCGAGAAGAACAAGGGCGCCGACGCCGCCAACGCCGCGCTCGCCATGATCCGCCTGCGCGACGCCTTCGGCGCATGAGGACCGCGACGCTGATGGCCGACGACCGCCGACCCCCCGCGCCGCGCCTGGCCCCGCGCCCCCCCACCCCGCGGGGGGCGGCGCGGCTCGCCGCCGTGCAGGCGCTCTACCAGATGGAGATCGGCGGCGGCGACATCCTCTCCGTGGTGAGCGAGTTCGAGGCCTTCCGCCTCGGCAAGGAGATCGACGGGATCGAGTACCGGCAGGCCGACGCGGCCTGGTTCCGCGACATCGTCGCCGGCGTCGTCGCCGAGCAGCGCCGGCTCGACCCGCTGGTCCACACCGCCCTGGTCGAGGACTGGCCGCTGAAGCGGGTCGACGCGACGCTGCGCGCGATCCTGCGCTGCGGCACCTATGAGCTGATGAAGCGGCCGGACGTGCCCGGCCGGGTGATCATCACCGAGTACATCGACGTCGCCCGCGCCTTCTTCGAGGAGGACGAGCCGAAGATCGTCAACGGCGTGCTCGACCGCATCGCCCGCGACCTGCGCCCGGACGAGTTCCCGGCCGAGGGGGAACGGGGGTGAGCGGCGCCGGCCGCCTGACGGAGTTCGAACTCATCGCGCGCGTCTTCGCGCCGCTCGCCGGCGAGGGCAGCTACGGGCTGGAGGACGACGCCGCCTCGCTGACCCCGCCGGCCGGCGCCGACCTCGTCCTCACCAAGGACGCGCTGGCCGCCGGCGTCCACTTCTTCGCCGAGGACCCCTGGGACGCGGTGGCCCGCAAGGCGCTCCGCGTCAACCTCTCCGACCTCGCCGCCAAGGGCGCCGCGCCGCTCGGCTACATGATCGGCCTCGGCCTGCCGGACGACTGGCGGCTGGAGGACCTCGACGCCTTCGGACGCGGCCTCGCGGAGGACCAGCGGGCCTTCTCGATCCGGCTGATCGGCGGCGACACCATCCGCTCCATCGAGCGGCTCGTCATCTCCGTCACCGCCGTCGGCGCGGTGCCCGAGGGCCGGATGGTCCGCCGCGGCGGCGCGATGCCCGGCGACCGGATCGTGGTCACCGGCACCATCGGCGACGCCGCCCTTGGCCTGCGGCTCCGGCTCGACCCGGGCCTCGCCGACCGGCTCGGCCTCGACGAGGGGGCCCGCGGGCACCTGCTTCGCCGCTACCTGCTCCCCGAGCCGCGCCTCGCCGCCGCGGCCGCGCTGGTCGAGCACGCCTCGGCGGCGATGGACATATCCGACGGCCTCGTCGGCGACCTCGCCAAGATGGCCGCGGCCTCCGGCGTCGGCGTCGAGATCGAGGCCGGCGCGGTGCCGCTGTCGCCCGCCGCGCGGGCCGCGATCGACGCGGACCAAGCGCTGCTTGCGACCGCGCTCACCGGGGGCGATGATTACGAGATCGCCGCCGCCGTTCCCGCCGCCGCGGTCCCGCGCTTCCTCGACGCGCTCTCGGCCGCCGGCCTTTCCGCCCGGGTGATCGGCGGGGTGAGCGCCGGGGACGGGATCCGCGTAGCGCCGCCGCCCGGACGGACGCTCGACCTCGGGGCCGGGAGCTTCGCCCATTTCTGACCGACCGGCGGGCCCGTCCGCCGAACCGCCGCCAAGGACCAAGTCGCCATGTCCGCCATCGCCCACGACCGCCACCTGACGCCCCGGGAGGCCAAGCGCGCCGCCCTTCTGCTCGCCTCGGCGCAGGCGGTCGGCGGCTCGGTCGGGCCGATCGCGATCGGCACCGGCGGGCTCGTCGGCATCGCGCTGCTCCCGGAGGGCGACCATGCGCTGGCGACGGTGCCGGTGACGGCCTTCGTGGTCGGCTCCGCGGTCGCGTCCATCCCGGCGGCGCTGTCGATGCGGCGGATCGGCCGGCGCGCCGGCTTCATGGCCGGCGCCACCATCGGCGCTGCGGGCGCCGCGGCCGCGGCGGCGGCCATCAATGCCGGCTCCTTCGTGTTCTTCTCGCTGGCGATGATCCTGCTCGGCGCCGCCAACGCCTTCGCCCAGCAGTACCGCTTCGCCGCCGCCGACGCCGCCGACCCGGCGTTCAAGCCGAAGGCGATCTCCTGGGTGCTGGCGGGGGGCGTGGTCACCGGCGTGCTCGGGCCGCAGATCTCGATCCACGGCCAGGCGGCGATGCCCTCGGCGCCGCTCGGCGGGCCCTACCTGCTGCTGGTCGGCCTCTTCGCCTTGACGGCGGTCATCCTGTCGCGCCTCAGGGTTCCGGCGCCCCCGCCGATCGTCGCGGGCATGGACCGCGGGCGGCCGCTCGCCGAGATCCTGCTCAGGCCGAAGTTCCTGGTGGCGCTGATGTCGGCGATCTCCTCCTACGCGCTGATGAGCTTCGTCATGACGGCGACGCCGATCGCCATGGTCGAGCATCACCACCACCACACCGACGCGCAGCTCGCCATCCAGTGGCACGTGATCGCGATGTTCGGGCCGAGCTTCGTCACCGGGTCGCTGATCGCCCGCTTCGGCAAGCCGGCGATCGCCGCCAGCGGGCTGGTGCTGATCGCACTCGCCGCCACGGTCGCGCTCTCCGGAACCGCCATCCCCCATTTCTGGATCGCGCTGGTGCTGCTCGGCGTCGGCTGGAACTTCGGCTTCATCGCCTCGACGGCGATGGTGGCCGAGCTCTACCGACCGGAGGAGGCGTTCCGGCTGCAGGCGGTGAACGAGTTCCTGCTGTTCGGCACCGTCGCGCTCGCCTCCTTCTCCTCCGGCCGGGTGCTCGCCGGCGCCGGCTGGGAGACGGTCAACTGGATCGTGTTCCCGGTGGTGGCGGTCTGCCTCGCCCTGATCGCCCTCCAGGCCGTGTCCGAGCGGCGGGGCAGGGTTGCGACATCGGGCAACACCGGCGGGGAAATCGGCTGAATCCTTATGGTTATCGCCCCTCCGCACTCTTGACGAAGGGCGGCGACCCGATACGGTATGGCGCCCGGTGCGAGCTCTCTCACCGGTGCGCCGCCGCACGGATTCGCGCGGGTCCAGGGAAGGGACCCGGACGGAATGGCGGTGGACGGGGTGGACCGGCCGGCGATCGCGCCCGACCGGGCTTTCGGGAGGAACCATGGCTCTCTATCTGATCATTGCCCTCGGGCTGATTTCGATCGTCTATGGCGTATGGGCCATCCGCTCGGTCATGGCGGCCGACGCCGGGTCTGCGCGCATGCAGGA
The DNA here is from genome assembly GCA_041687675.1 of Pleomorphomonas sp. Taxonomy (GTDB): domain Bacteria; phylum Pseudomonadota; class Alphaproteobacteria; order Rhizobiales; family Pleomorphomonadaceae; genus JAWLBM01. The sequence continues at coordinate 12,896 of JAWLBM010000012.1, forward strand.
GATCGCCGGCTACGTGGCCGAAGGCGCGCAGGCCTACCTGCGGCGCCAGTACACCACCATCGGAATCGTCGGCGTCATCATCTTCGTGGTGGTCGGAATCCTGCTCGGCTGGCTGGTGGCCGTGGGCTTCGCCATCGGCGCCGTGCTCTCCGCCGTCGCCGGCTTCATCGGCATGAACGTCTCGGTGCGCGCCAACGTGCGGACCGCACAGGCCTCGATCCACTCCCTCGCCGGCGGCCTCGACATCGCCTTCAAGGCGGGCGCGGTGACCGGCATGCTGGTGGCGGGCCTGGCTCTGCTCGGGGTGGCCGTCTACTACCTCATCCTCACCGAGTACATGGGCTTCGTCACCACCGACCGCGTCGTGATCGACTCGCTCGTCGCGCTCGGGTTCGGCGCGTCGCTGATCTCCATCTTCGCCCGCCTCGGCGGCGGCATCTTCACCAAGGGCGCGGACGTCGGCGGCGACCTCGTCGGCAAGGTGGAGGCCGGCATTCCCGAGGACGACCCGCGCAACCCGGCCACCATCGCCGACAACGTCGGCGACAACGTCGGCGACTGCGCCGGCATGGCCGCCGACCTGTTCGAGACCTACGCCGTGACGGTGGTCGCGACCATGGTGCTCGCGGCCATCTTCTGGATCGGCCAGGACGTGGTCGCCGACGTGATGGTCTATCCGCTGATGATCGGCGGCGTCTGCATCCTCGCCTCGGTGATCGGCACCTTCTTCGTCCGCCTCGGCGCCAACAACTCGATCATGGGCGCCCTCTACAAGGGCCTCTGGGCGACCACCATCCTCGCCGCCATCGGCGTCGGCGCTGCCACGTCGCTGACCATCGGCTGGGGCCAGATCGGCGAGCCGGTGACCGGCGTCACCGTGACCGGCTGGGCGCTGTTCATCTGCGGCCTGATCGGCCTTGGCGTCACCGGCGCCATCGTCTGGATCACCGAGTACTACACCGGCATCGGCTACCGGCCGGTGACCTCGATCAGCCAGGCCTCGGTGACCGGCCACGGCACCAATGTCATCCAGGGCCTCGCCGTGTCGCTGGAGTCGACGGCGCTGCCGACGATCGTGATCGTCGTCGGCATCATCGGCACCTTCCAGCTGGCCGGCCTGTTCGGCACCGCCATCGCGGTGACCACCATGCTCGGCCTCGCCGGCATGATCGTCGCCCTCGACGCCTTCGGCCCGGTGACCGACAACGCCGGCGGCATCGCGGAGATGGCCGGCCTGCCGAAGGAGGTGCGCCAGACCACCGACGCCCTCGACGCGGTCGGCAACACCACCAAGGCGGTCACCAAGGGCTACGCGATCGGCTCCGCCGGCCTCGGCGCGCTGGTGCTGTTCGCCGCCTACAACTACGACCTGCAGTATTTCATCGCCCAGGCCAACGCCGAGGGGTCGACCACCTACACCTACTTCCGGGGCGTCGAGACCGACTTCCAGCTCTCGAATCCCTACGTCGTGGTGGGCCTCCTGCTCGGCGGCCTCATCCCCTTCCTGTTCGGCGGCATCGCGATGACCGCCGTCGGCCGCGCCGCCGGCTCGATCGTGCAGGAGGTGCGCCGGCAGTTCCGCGAGAAGCCGGGCATTATGGAGGGCACGGACCGTCCGGACTACGGCCGGGCCGTGGACATCCTGACCCGCGCGGCGATCAAGGAGATGATCGTCCCGTCGCTGCTGCCGGTGCTGGCGCCGGTGGTGATCTTCTTCCTGGTGAACCTGATCGCCGGCAAGAGCCAGGCCTTCTCGACCGTCGGCGCGATGCTGCTCGGCGTGATCGTCACCGGCCTGTTCGTCGCCATCTCGATGACCTCGGGCGGCGGCGCCTGGGACAACGCCAAGAAGTCCTTCGAGGACGGCTTCACCGACGCGTCGGGCCAGAAGCACTTCAAGGGCTCCGAGGCGCACAAGGCGTCCGTCACCGGCGACACCGTCGGCGATCCCTACAAGGACACCGCCGGCCCGGCCGTGAATCCGGCCATCAAGATCACCAACATCGTCGCCCTGCTGCTGCTCGCCGTGCTCGCGCACAGCGCCTGACGGCATCGAGGCGGACAAACGAAACGGCCGGGGCGGCGACGCCCCGGCCGTTTTCTCGTTCCGGTCCGCTCCGCCGGGCGGTGCGCCCGGCCGCCGGCGCTCTAGATGTTGCTGCCGAAGGGGCCGCTGCCGCCGACGGCGCCGAGCAGCTGGGTGATCAGGCTCACCTCCGCGCCGCCCGTGCGGGTGCGGCGGCTGATGAAGTCGAACACCTTGCCGTCCTGGAGGCCGTAGTTGGCGATCTCGCGGACGGTGCCGTCCTCGTTGAAGTAGACGGCGAGCACCCGCTGGTCGGTGATCTCGTCGCCGAACACCGGGGTCCGCTGCACGGTCTGCGAAATGTAGTAGTAGGCGTCGCCCCCGAGGGTCGAGGTGGCCGACGGGCTGCCGAGGACGAGCAGCACCTGCTCGCGCGACGAGCCGACCGGCACCTGTTCCAGCGCATTCTCGGCGAGCACGTAGCCGTGCTGCAGGGGTGGAGGCCCGCAGGAGGCAAGGCCACCCGCTATGGCCGCCATCAGGAGGCCGGCCGCCAGCCGACCGGGCTTGATCCGCATCTCCCGTCCAAACGTCACCATGGCCTCCTGACCCCTTGCCAGCCCCTGTCGCTTGGCAATCTGGTTATCGTGCGTTAGGTCACGAAGCAACTCCCATCCCGTCGCCCCGACCACGGCCGGCCGGCGGCCGCGGGTCAGCGCGAGGCGGCAGGACCATGGTGTTCGGACTGTTCAGGTCGAAGGTCGACGACCGGCCCCGGCGGATCTACGCAGCCGCGGTCGCGGCGGCGCGCCGGCCGGTGTTCTACGAGAGCTTCGGCGTCCCGGACAGCGTCGAGGGGCGCATGGAGATGGTGATGCTGCACACCGGCCTCGCCGTCTCCCGCCTTTCCGCCGCGGACGGGGACCGGGACCTTGCCCGCGCCGTCTCGGAGGCCTTCTTCTCCGACATGGAGGCGAGCCTGCGCGAGATCGGCACCAGCGACCTCGGCGTGCCGAAGAAGATGAAGAAGATCGCCTCCGCCTTCTACGGCCGGCTCAAGGCCTACGAGGAGGCCGAGGACGAGGCCGCGCTCGCCGAGGCGCTGAAGCGGAACGTGGCCGGGGAGGGGCCGGCCGACGCCCGTCCGCTCGCCGCCTACGTCCGCACCCTTGCGGCGACGCTCCGGGAGACCGACATGAACGATCTCGCCGCGGGCCGCATCGCCTGGCCGGACCCCGACGCATTTCTTCCCAGGAGGGACCAGCCATGAGCGACGACGCTCCCTTTCCGCTGTCGCGCCCCCAGCAGGTGGACGCGCTGCCCGCCAAGGGCGTCGAGGTCTCGATCGAGGCGACCGCCGAGGAGCGCGCGGCGCTCGCCGAGGTGCTCGACATCCTCGGCATCGACGCGCTCACCGCCCGGTTCGAGGTCAGGCCCTGGCGCCGCGAGGGCGTGAAGGTGACCGGCGTGGTCGAGGCGGACGTCCGCCAGGCCTGCGTCGTGACCCTCGAGCCGGTCGCCCAGCACGTGCGCGAGGAGGTGGGCGTCGCCTTCCACCCCGACGCACAGCCGATCGACCCGGACACCGAGATCGAGATCGACGTCGACGCCCCCGACCTCCCGGAGCCCCTCGAGCACGGCAGGATCGACCTCGGGGCGATCGCCGCCGAGCACATGGCGCTCGGCCTCGATCCCTACCCGCGCGCGCCCGGCGCGGTGTTCGAGGACATCATCGAGGACGACGGGTCGGAGGATGCGCCGGGATCGCCTTTCGCGGGCCTTTCAAGGCTGAAGGGCGGCGGCGAGTGATCGGCCCGATCCTTGGTGAACAGCGGCCGGCGCCGGCCCTTTTCCAGTTGTTTCCGGCGGTCAAACGGGTACAGTCCCGCCGCATTCGACTGAACCCGCTCGTGCCCGCCCGCGCTGTCCCGACCGAACGGAATGCCTGACCAGATGATCATCGCCGTCGACGTCATGGGTGGCGACCACGGCCCCTCCGTGGTGCTGCCGGGGGCGCAACTCGCCCTGACGCGTCGGCCGGAGATCCGCTTCGCCCTCTACGGCGACGAGGGAAAGGCGCTGCCCGTCCTCGAAACGCTGCCGAGGCTCAAGGCGGCGTCGGTCTTCCATCACTGCGACGTCACCGTCGGCATGGACGAGAAGCCGAGCCAGGCGCTCCGCCATGGCCGCTGGAAGTCATCCATGTGGCGAGCGATCGAGTCGGTGAAGCAGGGCGAGGCCAGCGTCTGCGTCTCGGCCGGCAACACCGGCGCGCTGATGGCCATGTCGAAGTTCTGCCTGCGCACGCTGCCGAACATCGAGCGCCCGGCGATCGCCGCGATCTGGCCGACGCTGCGCTCGGAGTCGATCGTGCTCGACGTCGGCGCCACGGTCGGAGCCGACGCCCAGCAGCTGATCGATTTCGCCGTGATGGGCGGGGCGATGGCGCGGGCGCTGTTCCAGGTGGACACGGCCACCGTCGGTCTCCTCAACATCGGGGTCGAGGACGTCAAGGGCAACGAGGAGGTCCGCACCGCCGGCCAGCTCCTGCGCGAGGCGAACTTCGCCAACATCGACTACAGGGGCTTCGTCGAGGGCGACGACATCGGCCAGGGCCGGGTGGACGTGATCGTCACCGAGGGCTTCGCCGGCAACATCGCGCTGAAGACGGCGGAGGGAACCGCACGGCAGGTCGGCAGCTACCTCCGCGCGGCGATGAACAGAACCCTGATGGCCCGGATCGGTTACCTGTTCGCGCGCTCCGCCTTCGAGCGGCTGCGCGAGAAGATGGACCCGCGCAAGCTCAACGGCGGCGTGTTCCTCGGCCTCAACGGGATCGTGATCAAGAGCCACGGGGGCACCGACGCGGAGGGATTCGCGAGCGCCCTCGACCTCGGCTACGACATGGTCCGCAACGATCTTCTCGCCAAGATCCGCGAGGACCTGGCGAGCTACCACAGGGACCGCGCGGCCGACGAGGCGGCGGCGGACTAAGCCGGTCCGGGCGCGCGCCGCCCGGGCCCACGCACGGAAGATGGAGCCGCCGGCCGCCGGCGCGCTCCGGGAAAGGGACTACGTGACCGTCACCCGCAGCGTCGTCGTCGCCACCGGCAGCCGCCTCCCGGAGAAGGTCCTCACCAACGCGGACCTGGAGCGGATGGTCGACACCTCCGACGAGTGGATCGTCCAGCGCACCGGCATCCGCGAGCGCCATGTGGCCGCCGAGGGCGAGACCACCTCCACGCTCGCCGTGGCCGCCGCCCGGCAGGCGCTGGAGCGGGCCGGATACGGCCCCGGGGACATCGACCTCGTCATCGTCGCCACCTCGACCCCGGACAACACCTTCCCGGCGACCGCCGTGGACGTCCAGGCCCGGCTCGGCATCGTCCAGGGCGCCGCCTTCGACGTACAGGCGGTCTGCTCCGGCTTCGTCTTCGCCCTCTCCACCGCCGACAGCATGCTGCGCACGGGCCTTGCGACGCGCGCGCTGGTGATCGGGGCGGAGACCTTCTCGCGCATCCTCGACTGGACCGACCGCACCACCTGCGTGCTGTTCGGCGACGGCGCCGGCGCTGTGGTGGTCGAGGCGCAGCCCGGGGAGGGCACCATGGCCGACCGCGGCATCCTGACCGCCCACCTGCGCTCGGACGGCCGGCACAAGGAGAAGCTCTACGTCGACGGCGGCGTGTCCTCGACCGGCACCGTCGGCCACCTCCGGATGGAGGGCAAGGAGGTGTTCAAGTTCGCCGTCGGCGCCGTCACGGACGTGATCGAGGCCGCCTTCGCGGCGACCGGCTTCAACGGCGACACGATCGACTGGTTCATCCCGCACCAGGCCAACCGCCGGATCATTGAGGGCTCGGCGAGGAAGCTCGGCATCGCGCCGGAGAAGACGGTGATCACCGTCGACCGGCACGGCAACACCTCGGCTGCGTCGATCCCGCTGGCCCTCGACGCCGCGGTCAGCGACGGGCGGGTGAAGCGGGGCGACATTCTGCTGCTCGAGGCCATGGGCGGCGGCTTCACCTGGGGCTCCATCGTCCTGCGCTGGTAGGCCGGATCGTCTTTCTCCTTGCCGATCAGCGCTGCGTGTTGTCAGATTGAACCTTCCCGCGAGGCGTTCCGCCTTGAGGGCGCGGTCGCGCCCGCTCAAGAATGCGCACCGCGGATCAACGACCACGGGGGTGGACGATCCATGGGAGGCAAGACCGTTACGCGTGCGGATCTCTGCGAGGCCGTCTACCAGAAGGTGGGACTGTCGCGCAGCGAGTCCGCCGAACTCGTCGAATCCGTCCTCCACGAGATTGCCGATTGCCTCGTCACCGGCGAGTCGGTCAAATTGTCGTCCTTCGGTACGTTCACCGTCCGCTCGAAGACGGAGAGGGTGGGGCGAAATCCGAAGACTGGCGAGGAGGTGCCGATCCTGCCGAGGCGTGTCCTGGTGTTCAAGCCGAGCAACGTGCTGAAGCAGCGGATCAACGGCCATTCGGGCGACGGCGCTGACGAAGACTGAGCCCGCGGGGGCCTCCCACCGGGATCTTGCGGTTCCGAGCCGCTTCGCCGGGGTATCCCCCTGGCGCGGCGGCCGATAAGGGCGAGCGTCGAAGCGTGGACAAATCACCGGACGCCTTCCGAACCATCAGCGAGGTCGCCGAGGAGCTCGACCTGCCGCAGCACGTGCTGCGCTTCTGGGAGACCCGCTTCAGCCAGATCCGGCCGATGAAGCGCGGCGGCGGCCGGCGCTACTACCGGCCGGACGACGTCGAGCTGCTGCGCGGCATCCGCCACCTGCTCTACGGCGAGGGCTACACGATCAAGGGCGTGCAGCGGATCCTGAAGGAGCAGGGGGTGCGCTTCGTCATGGAGATCTGGCGCAATCCCGGCGCGCCGATCCCCGACGCGCGCGGCGCCGGCACGGCGCGGCCCGCCCCGGCGGCCGCCCGGCCCGCCGCAGAGGCCCCGCCGCCCCGGCCCGCCGAGGCGCCCGGGCCGGAGGAGGCGGAGGCGGTGACGCTCGCCCCCGAGCCCGAGGGGCCGCTGCCGGCGGGGATCCTGCCCGAGGGCCAGCCGGCCCGCTCCGGGCTGCGGCTGATCGACCGCCTGCGCGGGGGCGAGGCGCACGGCAACCACGCCCTCTCCCGCGAGGACGTCCGCCGCCTGCAATCGACCCTGTTCGAGCTCCTCGAGTGCAAGCGGCTGCTCGACCAGACCCGGTGACCGGCCGGGCGGCGGGACCGCCGACGAGGTCGCGGCCGGGCCGACCGCGGCCGGTTCGCGCGGGCGATTTCCCCTTGTCGGGACAGGCGACAGGCGCTAAACACCCGGTGTTCGCGGTCCGCGCAAGCCGCCCGCGGGCGGCCGGAGATCTTTCCATCGGGCAGTAGCGCAGCCTGGTTAGCGCACTAGTCTGGGGGACTAGGGGTCGGAGGTTCAAATCCTCTCTGCCCGACGGAAAGATTTCAGGAATTCAAGCGCTTATGCAAGGGTCGGAGCCGAAAGGCTCCGGCCTTTTTTGTTTGGGGGCACGCCGGGGACACAGGCTACCCGCTCGACCTCGACAGCGGCCCGCCTCGTCCTGGCGCAGCCCACCAGCACGCCCGCATCCCTGCCGCCGCACGCCGACCAGGCGATCGGCAGCCGGCGTGCAGTGTACGGCAGGCGCGGACGACCCTCTCGACCAAGGAGGCGATGTCATGGTCGGCGGGACGATCCGGACGCGCTGGAACGCAAGCGGGGCAGGTTCAAGCACTCCTCGCGCCCCCCCTTAACTTCGGTTAACGCGGCGCTGGTTAATACAGGGATACTCATAAAATTGTCATACTCTTGGGGGGAGGGTGAAATGCTCAGCATCAGGACATGCGGTCGTCTGACCGCGACAGTATTCTCGGTAGCAATCGTTTGCGGCGGTCTATACAGCCCGGCCTTCGCAGACGATGACAAGATGGAGTATGTGCACGATCAGGAGGCGCAGGGCGTCGTCCATGGTGCGCCGGAATCGCCGAGTGAAGCTTGGACGCTGGCAGCGGGTGGAAGAATCTACGACAATTGGTGGGAAGCATTGGACCGGGACGAACCGTCGTCAACGCATGAAAGTTACCCCGCATCTGGCAAGCAAGAGGGAGCGGTCACCTGGCGGTGCAAGGAATGCCATGGATGGGACTATCGCGGCAAGAATGGCGTCTACAGCGGCGGGAGTCATTTCACGGGCTTTCCAGGGATCGACGGGGCAATCGGCGATCCGCTCGTAGAAATCGTGGCGTTGCTACGCGCACCCCTCCACGGTTACACGCCGGACATGATCAGCGACGATGAACTGAACCGCGTCGCGGCATTCGTAAGCCGCGGGCAAGTGGATATGTCGGCCTTCATCGATCTCAAGACACGGACAATCATCGCCGGCGATAGCAATCGTGGGAAGGAAATATTCCAGAATACATGCGCTGTTTGTCATGGCTTCGACGGCCGCCTTCTGGACTGGGGGGAGGGAGACGAGCATGCCTATATTGGAACCGAAGGCCGCGAAGTACCCGACGAGGTCATGCACAAGATTCTGAACGCTCATACCGGCGTTCAGATGATTAATCTGCGCCCCTTCCCGCTTCAGGATGCAATCGATGTCCTCGCCTACACAGCGACGCTACCTGCGGAGTAGCCGGCGTGAAGGCAAAAAAGAGCGTCGAGTGGCTGGTACCGGTTGCAGGCGCGGCAATGGTCAATCAGGCAAGGCCGCTCGCGGCGAGGGTGTCGAGCCGGATGGGGGGCTTTGCTGACATGACGGGCGTGTAGCCGGCCATTGTGTCGACGCCCGGCGGTATTTGCCCGATCTCACAAGCCCCTACCTGCCTGGTTCGGGGGCGGGAGGATCACTTGGTGAGCGACAAGTTCGTGACCTGCGGACAGCACGGAATGGTCCGCGCGGCTTACGCATGCGCGCACGTCGTGCAGAGCCTCAGGGACGGTGAGCCGCGCGGACTGTTCTGGTCCCGTGACGAGAGCGGCTGCTTCAACGGCTGGTGCGCCGACTGCGAAAGACGCGTGGTAGCGGCGGGCGGCGAGTGGGACGACGAGACGGAAGCCAGCGCGGACATTCGGCTCCTTTGCGAGAACTGCTTCCTTCACGCGATGAGAATGAATGGCGTTGAGCCCGAATAGCCCGACGAGCGCCTCGAGAACCCGAACACCGGCTTTGGGCGACCGGTTGCAGGCGGTCCTATAGGGGCGTTAGCGCTCCGGCAGGTCGCGCCGGGGGAGCCGCAGAAGGAGAACTGGCTAGGTCCAGTTCAATCGAATTTCCGGCAGGTTGTGGTTTACACCCCGGCACGTCCCTCTCCGTGGGGCTGCTGCGATGACGGTAGATTACCCCGCGATGGTCTTCGTCTCGATCTTCGTGTTCGCCTACTTGAGTTTCCTGCTCGCGCTTCCGCGCCGCGGTCCTGGTCGTGGCTTCGGGGGCGGTCTTCGTGGGCGGGAGTGTCGGGATGGAGATGGTCAGCTGGCACCACCTCTATCCGCGGTTCGTGGAACTCGGCTGGGAGCATGGCCGCGACTTCACGTTCGCCGTGCTCAACCACGTCGAGGAGGTGATGGAGATGAGCGGCATCGCGCTGTTTCTCCGGGTCCTTCTTGACTACGCCCGGCGGCATGGCGTCGACCTGTCGCTGCGGCTTGCCGAAGGGACCCGAGGGGCCCCTTGGCGGTCACCGGCAGACAACCCGGAGCGGAGGACCCGGCGCCGTGTTGAATGCGTGCGCCTTGGCCGAGCCGTACCTGGTGGCACACCCTCAACCTGCGGATTCATGGCGGCACCCGAAGGCCGCGATTCCCGGCGCGTTCAGGAATCTGCCGGGACGGAAAGGACGAGCTTCTCGCACACGGCGATGCCCTTCGCCTCGCCGCTGACGCTGTCGTCCGTCACAGCCATGCGACAAACGGCTCACCGAAGACGGCATGCGGCACCAGTGACCGATCAATTGCGAAACCAGTAGTAATCCATTCGGGAAAAGCGCAAGAATAACCAGCAGCGCCAGTGCCTGCACCAGTCGCCAATTGCTGACCTGGCGGTCAGCGGGGCTGCGCATGGGCCCAGCCGGTGATCTCCTGTCGAGTGTCAACCTGCTCCGCGATGCGGAGCGGTCCGAGGAAATTTTTCCAGAAGGGCGGGCGACCGTGCGGCGAGGACCTTTGTTCAATTTGTGCGCGGGGGCGGTCGTCTCGCTGTGTTTCGCGACGGGTGCAAGCGCCGAAATGGGATGCGCCGACGTGTCGCTTGTCTTCGCGATCGACGCCTCCGGTAGCATCGGCGATGACGAGTTTGCATTCCAGATGCGATCGACGGCGTCCGCCCTTCGCGATCCGGAGGTGCTGTCGGCGATCCAGTCGGTCGGCGGCATCGTCGTTGCCGTAGTTGTATGGGGCGACGCCACCTACCGAAGCCACGTCGTAGATTGGGACCTGATCGCCAACTCCGTCGATGCGGACCGCTTTGCTGCCGAAGTCGATACGGTGTCGCGAGTGGTCTCCGGCAGTACCGACATCGGAAGCGGTCTCTGGAAGGCGATGGATCTGCAGGACAATCCCGCCAATTGCGCTTCGCGCCGCATCGTGAACGTGTCGGGAGACGGTCGCGAAACCCTCCATCCTCGCCGGCGAAACACACCGTCCGTGATGGTGGCGCGAAGGCGTGCCCAGCAGAGCAACATCACGATCAACGCCCTGGCGATCACCACGGCGGACCACGGCCTGGTTGAATATTTTGAGAAGTGGGTGATCTCGGGGGCGGGCGCCTTCGTCGAGGACGCCAGCGGCTATGACGTGTTCGCCAAGGCGATGAAGCGCAAGCTGCTGCGCGAGATCCTGCCCGCCGTCGCGGATGCGTCGCCGCCGATCCGGCTGGCCGGTCTGCAGGGCTTCCAAGGCATCCACGGCAATTCCCTCGTCTCTTCACGGCTGGTCGCCATTCCGGCACGGTGACTGGCAGGCTGCGGCGGCCTCTTTCCTTTTTCGGGCAGCCCCGGATTGGCTTTTCCCTGTGGTTCATCGCCTTGGCGGCCGCAGGGGCGGCCAGTCACCCCAAGCGCGGGCGCGCTCCAGAGTGCAGCCGGCGGTGGTAGGGGGCGAGCTCGACCGAATTTTGAGAGTTCGCACACCCGTTACAATGGAATCTGTCAATGACACAAGTAACCACTGGTGAACATCCTTCGATTGCGGACTTCATCTATTAGGGAGTACACTCATTTTCTGCGCACCCACTTTGTGGAGGTTGCGATGTCCGGCAATGGCTTCCGGGAGTGGTATGGATCCCTGCTCATCCAGATCGGTTCACCGCCAAACCCACGCGGAAGATCGACGCCGTGGTGCTGCATATCACCGCGGGCGTGGCGGTCGACGCGCGTCAGACCGCCCGAAACGTGTTTGCGCAGCCGAAGTTGATGGGGGGCAACGGGAAATGGCAGCAGCAATCGGATCGACAGCGCCACCACCCACACGCGGTGCCCCCAACGTGCTCTGAACTGGATGACCTGCATGGAGGCGTTGGCGGACGTGCATGCAATGGAGAGCGGCCGGCCGTCCATGCGGTTGTGGGATCAGGCAACCTGATCGACGTTCGCGGAGCACCCGGGACGCCGCGATCCCCGGCGCGTTCAGGGCTCCGCCGGAAGGCTGAGGTCGAGCTTCTCCCACCAGGCGATGCCCTTCGCCGTGCCGCTGACGCTGTCGTTCGCGTTGCGGGCGACGAGTTGGAGGGAACTGCGCATCACCACCGGGCCCTCTCCGGTCAGCCCCTCGAGGCGGCCGGTGCCGCCGGTGAGGGTGAAGGCGCCGCGGCAGCCGACGAGGTGGTAGCCCTCGCAGGACCATGTCGCGAAGGCCTTCGCCCCGTCGCCGGCGGTGAACTCGCAGTGGCCCGAGCCACTCTGGGCCCCTGCATCCACCTCCAGCTCGAACATGCCGACGCACGCCATCACCCCGCTCGGCGCCGGGCCCTGCGGCGTCATGATGAAGAGGTCGCCCTCAATCACCGCGGCCATGAAGGCCATTCCGCCCTCGTTCTCGATGAGGCGCCCCTCGGCGGTCCATGGGGCGATGGCCTCGATGCTCAGGGTCCGGTCCGCGCCCTCCGCGGCGAGGGCCGGGGCGGCCGGCGCGCAGAGGGCAAGGCCGGCCCCGAGGAGGATCGGGACCCGCAGGCGGCGGACGGCGTGGGGCTGCGGCATCGCGATCTCCTCAGTTGAACTGGATGTAGACGGCGTCGCCGCCGAGGGAGAGGGCGAGCCCGCGCCGCTGCGCCTGCAGCACCAGGACGACGCCCCTGGTGTTCTGCAGCACCAGGGTGCCGCCGCCCTGGCTGCCGAGCGCGAAGCCGGAGCGGCCCTGGGCGTAGGCCCCGGCGAAGTCGATCAGCCGGTTGAGATTGAAGACCTCGCCCGTGGCCCGGATCGACGAGAGGCCGATCCCGCCGACGCCGAGCCCTCCGATGGTGAAGGGATAGCGCTGGCCCTCGAAGGTCAGCACGCCGCCGCCGAGATTGCCGCTGAAGAGGAAGGCCGCCTGGACCTGGTCGATCTCGACGGTGCCGTCCGGCGCCCGGTCCTGCGCGAGCGCGCCGCTCGCGGTCGCCGCGGCGAGCCACGCGGCCAGAAGGAGTGTTGCCCGATGCCACCTCATGTTGCCCCCCTGGCCGGCCGAGCCCTGATTCGTTCAGGATGATTGCCATTGCGGAATGATAACGTCGCGCCGCGGCCAGACTGCACCAAGCGGCACAATCTCGATGGGCGGACCCGCTCGCGGACCGCGAACCCGACCGCGCCGCCTGCCGCGCCGGACAGGCCCCCGGAGCCGGCACCACCGGACGCCAAGGGCCGCCCGGGTCGGCGGTCATTGTACCATAATCGGCAATTCTCGGCCGGCGTGTCCGCTACCATCCCGGCGCTCCGACGTCCGGCCGGGTTTGCGCCGGGGGCAACGCCGGCGCAGCGAAACCGGCCCGGCCGCCGAGCATGGCGCCGCCCGGGCGATCGAGGGGGTAGGGCATGGTCAAGAAACTCAGCGCCGAATTCTTCGGCACGTTCTGGCTCGTCTTCGGGGGCTGCGGCAGCGCGGTGCTGGCGGCGGGCTTCCCCGAACTCGGAATCGGGTTCGTCGGGGTCTCGCTGGCCTTCGGCCTGACGGTGCTGACGATGGCCTTCGCGGTGGGCCACATCTCGGGCGGCCATTTCAACCCGGCGGTTTCGCTGGGCCTCGCGGTCGCGGGGCGGTTCGGCTATGGCGAACTGCTGCCCTACTGGGCCGCCCAGGTGCTGGGCGGGCTCCTCGCGGCGATCGTGCTCTACCTGATCGCCTCCGGCGCCCCGGAATGGAGCGCGGGCGGCTTCGCCTCCAACGGCTACGGCGCGCTGTCGCCGGGCGGCTACGGCCTGGTCTCGGCGCTCCTCATCGAGATCGTGCTCACGGCGGCCTTCCTCGTCATCATCCTCGGCTCCACCTCGCCGAAGGCTCCCGCCGGCTTCGCGCCGATCGCGATCGGCCTCGGTCTGACGCTGATCCACCTGGTGTCGATCCCGGTCACCAACACCTCGGTCAACCCGGCCCGTTCCACCGCGGTCGCCTTCTTCGCCGACACGGGTGCGGTCGGGCAGCTTTGGGTGTTCTGGGTGGCGCCTCTCGTCGGCGCGGCTCTGGGGGCGTTGATCTGGAAGTCGCTGCTCGCCGAGGACGCTGAGCCTTCGTTGCCCGGCGCCGCGGCACCGCGGACGGCCGGCTGACGGTCACCGGAATGGGGGAGGGGCTTGCCGCCTCTCCCCGCGGGGTTTTGGAGAACGGCCGGTGCGCGGTGCGCGCCGCCGCCTGTTCACCATGTCTCCAGTCGGAGCTACCGCGTCCTGATGTTTAATGGCAAGTTTACGCGTGGCGACAAAGTTTCCGATTTTTCCGGACCACGCGAACCATGCGCAACTTCGTTTTCTATCTTGCGATCGTCTCCATCGTCAGCGGGCTCGACGCCGCCCTTCTCGACGGCCGCATGCTGGACGGGGCCGGCGCCATGGCCGCGGATTTCGCCCGCGGCCTCACCTACGAAGTGAACCACGTGCTCCACCGCGTGCTCGGGGAGCGGGTGGCCGGCTGAGCAGTCGGAAAGGGCCGGCGGCCCGTGGCCGCCGGCCTCGACGCGGACATTCGGCGAGGTCCGATCCGACCGGCCGGCAAGAAAAAGGCCCGCGCGGCGGTGCCGCGCGGGCCGGGGGCGCCGAGGCGCCTTCAGTTCAGCGGGAGGTCAGCCCCGCCACTCGATCTCGGCCTGGTCGCCGGCGCCGAGCTCGCGGTAGCGGGTCTCGTTCTCCTCCCACTCGGGCATCGCCTCAATGTCCTCGTTGGTGAGGCCGCGAACGATGACCGTGTCGTTCATGACGGAGAGGTTCTCGAGCGGCAGGACGATCCGCTTGTCGCCGAGCCCCAGGAAACCGCCGTGCTCGATGACCGCCATGGTGCGGTTGTCGGCGGTGTTGAGGACGATCGCCTCGATCTCGCCGAGCTGCTCGCCGCGGGCGTTCATCAACGGCATGCCATCGAGCTCGTCCGCGGTGATGCGGCGCAGGTTGCCGGTCGCGGTGGTCGCTCCGGTCTCCATCTCGGTGCGCTGGCGCTCGAGTTCGGCGTCGGCGATCACGGCGACGTCGACGTCGCGCTCAAGCTGCACGTCCGGAGACTGCTGCAGCTGCGCCTGCTCCTGGGTCTGCATCCGCTCGATCTGGACGTTCGGGCCGCCCTCGGCGCGCTGGATGCTCACCTGCGGCTCCTCGGCCTCGTAGCGCACCCGCGGCTGGCCGGAGCGCTGGACCTGGACGTTGGCCTGACCCTGCGGACGCTGGATCTGCACCCGGGCCTGCTCGTCCTCGCCGAACATGACCTGCGCCTGCTCCTGCGGCTGGGTCACCTGGACCTCCGGCTGCGGCTGGCGGACCATCACCTGAGGCGGCTGCTGGTTCACCGCCACGTTCGGCTCGGGCATCCGAACCAGGATGTCAGGCTGCGGGATGCGGACCGTCACCTGCGGCGCCGGCTGGCGCACGATGATCTCGGGCTGGCCCTGGCTGACCGCGACGTCGGCCGGAATCTGACGCACCGTCACCCGCGGCTCGGACTGGTCGACGCGGATCTGCGGAGCCGTCCGGCGGACGATGATGCGACCCTGCTCGTCGACCTGCTCGCCTTGCGCGAACTGCTCGCGCTGCTGGGCTCGCGCCCGATCCTGCTCCGTCAACTGGTCCGCCCCGACGACGATGTCGAGGTCGCCCTGGTCGTTGAGCGGGCCCTGCTGGGTCTGGCCGAACAGCATGTCCTGCTGCTGGCCCTGCTGCGTGAACTGCTGGCCGCGGCGGCCGAAGGCCTCCTCGAACACCTGCAGCTGCTCGCGGCAGAGCTCGTTGTCGCCGCTCTGCTGCAGCTGGCGCAACCGCTGCATGTTGACGCCCAGGTCACGGTCCTGGTTCTCCTGCATGTAGGCGCCGAGCCTCTCGCAGGCCTGGCCACCCTGCTGCTGGCCTTGCGCCCATGCGGCGCCGGTGTAAAGCAGACCGGTTATGGCGATCGTGCTCATAAGTACGTTTTTCATCATTGTCTCCCATGCGCGTTTCGAATCTCGGGACCCCCTGGGCAAACCAACTGAATTCACCGCAATCCGTTCCTCAAAATAAGAGTTCGATAAGAGGCTCGCAGTGGTGGTTTGCTGAACAGCTATTCAAATCCAGAGTAGATCCTATTGCTGTCCCAAGCAGACACAGGCTCATCCCGCCGCCAGGAACTGCGACGGAACGGGCAGGGGGCCCGCCGGGGCGGCTCGGATCATTGTCCGGGGTCTGAACAGGAAATGGGGTCTAAGGTTCCCGACCGGGAACGGGCTTCGGCACGGCGGGCCGGTCCGCGGCCGCAAGCCCCCAGATGAGCCCCGTCATCATGAAGAAGTGGCGCCAGTGGTCGGTGTCGATCACCCAGCCGACGGCGAGGTGGACGAGGAAGGCGACCACCACGCACTGGGCGAAGGGCTGCCAGGGCCTCGGCCGGAACAGCAGCGGCACGGCCCGCCGGACCGTCATCGCCACGGCGGCGATATAGGCGACGAAGCCGAGCCAGCCGTATTCCATCAGGGCCTTGAGGTAGACATTGTGGGTGGCCTCGACGAACAGGCGGGGAAACTCGAAGGGCCCGACCCCGAGCGGCAGCCCGGTCGCCATCTGGAAGCCGACCCAGTGGCGGGCGAAGCGGCCGAGCGCGGCGCCGTCCGCCGCGTCGTACTCCTGCATGAGCTTCGCCCGCTGCATGAGCAGGTCCTGCACGGCCGGGTGGGAGGCCGCCACCGCGATGAGCAGCGAGAGCGAGGCGAAGCCGAGGAGCACGAGGCCCGCCAGCCGGAGCCGCGCCCGGTTCGACGGGGCCGTCGCCGCGACCACCATGGCCAGCAGCACCAGGGTGAGCGCCAAGAGCGCCCAGCCGGCGCGCGAGAAGGAGAGGAACACGCCGAGGACCAGGATCGCCAGCCCGAGCACCGTCCCGGGCCGGGTCAGGATCGGCCCGGTCATCAGCCGCCGCGCGAGGATCAGCGCCGGCAGTACAAGAAAGGGCCCGAAGACGTTCGGATCCTTGAAGGTGCCGCGGGCGCGCCCGTAGAGGAGGAAGTCGTCGAGCCCGGGAGCGAGGCGGAAGTAGGCGGCGATGCCGATCGCCGCGACCACCACCCCGGCCGCCACGCAGGCGCGCTCCACGACGCGGATCCGTCGCCAGTCCTCGGCCACGATCGCCGCGAACCAGACCGCCGAAAGGCAGAGGAACAGGCTCACCGCCATGTAGAGGACGCCGTCGCGGAGGAGGTCCTCGCTCACCAGCGTCACCGACAGGAAGCCGCCGGCGGAGAACAGCAGCAGCGTCGCGAGCAGCGGTGCGACGGAGCCCCGGATCGGCAGGCCGGCGAGGAGGAACAGCGGCATCAGCCCCGCCAGCATCAGCTCGTAGGGCGCCGGCTCCCAGAGCACGAAGCCGCCGGAGAAGACCACCAGCCAGAGCGCCCGGTCGGCGAGGCTGCCGAGGCGGACGCCGCCGGGTGCTCGGGACGGGCGCGCGGCGATGGCGGTCATGGCGGCGATCTCCCGGCGGGGCTCAGTAGGCGGACTCCTGGTCGAGGATGCGCACCGGGGTGAGCAGCAGGATGTAGAGGTCGAAGGCGACCGACCAGTTCTCGATGTAGTGGAGGTCGTGGTCGACGCGGGCCCGGATCTTCTCCGGGCTGTCCACCTCGCCGCGCAGGCCGTTGACCTGCGCCCAGCCGGTGACGCCCGGCTTCACCCTGTGTCGGGCGAAATAGCCGTCGACGACCTCCTCCCAGAGCCGCTCGCGCGTGTGGGCGTTCACCGCGTGGGGCCGCGGGCCGACCAGCGAGAGATCGCCCCGGAGGACGTTGAGCAGCTGCGGCAGCTCGTCCAGCGAGGTACGACGGATGAAGCGGCCGACCCGGGTCACGCGCGGGTCGCCGCGGGTCACCACCTGGCGCGCGGTCGGGTCCGCCTTGTCGTGGAACATCGAGCGGAACTTCAGTACCTCGATGACCTCGTTGTTGAAGCCGTAGCGGCGCTGCCGGAACAGCACGGGGCCGGGGCTGTCGAGCCGCACGGCCAGCGCCACCGCGGCCAGCACCGGGGCGAGGACGACGAGGGCGAGCGAGGTGACGACGAGGTCGAAGGTGCGCTTGGCGACCTGGTCCCAGCCGGCGATCGGCTTGTCGAAGACGTCGAGCAGGGGGACCGAGCCGATGTGCGAGTAGCTGCGCGGGCGCAGCCGCAGCCGGGACGCATTGGCGGCGAGGCGGATGTCGACCGGGAGAACCCAGAGCTGCTTCAGGATCTGCAGCAGCCGCGTCTCCGCGGACGGCGGGATCGACACGATGACCAGGTCGATCGGCGTCAGCCGCGCGAAGTCGACGAGGTCGGCGACCGCCCCGAGCTTCGGGTGGCGCGGCTCGCCCGCGGGCAGGCGGCTGTCGTCCCGGTCGTCGAACAGTCCGAGGATGCGGATCTCGTCGCGGGCGCTCCGCTCGAGTTCGTCGACGAGGGCGTCGGTCGATGCCCCGCCGCCGACGATCACGACGCGCCGTTGAAGGCGGCCGCTGGCGGCCTGCCGGCGGACCTCGCTCGCCATCGCGACGCCCGCGACCACGAGCGCGGCTATCCCGGACAGGTACCAGACGGCGAACCAGCTGCGCGGCAGGTCGGCCTTGAGCCCGGCGAGGAGCAGGACCATGGCGAAGACCGCGACGACCACCGTCCAGGTCGCGATGGCCCGGGCCACCCGCGTCTGGGGCCGGCGCAGCGCCCCGACCGAGTAGACCCCGGCGCGTCGCAGCGACATCACCGTGGCGAGCGCGGAGCCGAAGATCGGCCAAAAGGCGTGACCCGGCGCGCCGAGCCACAGGCCCACGGCCGCCAGCGTCATCCCGGCGAGAATGATCGCCTCGAAGGCGGAGGCGATGGCGGCCGCCACCGCCGGCGAGATCGCGCCTTCGCCGAGGCCGGCGACGAGCGCCGCGGCGCGTGCGCCGAGGCCGCGCGGGCCGGCCGGGCCCCGGCGCAGCGCGGAGGGATCTGTGCAGGGGGCTGTCATGACCTCACCGTTCCGTCGCTCTCTGCGCGACCTCAGGATTCCCCGACCGAGAGCCGGCCGACGGGGCGTGCGCGGACCGGTTCGGCGGCGCAGCCGCGGCGGCGTCGGGCGGTGGCGTCGGCGTAGAGCGCTTCCACCTCCCGGGTCATCCGCCCGATGTCGAAGCGCTCGCGGATCTCGGCGGAGAACTCGGCCGCGTCGATGCTTGCCCCGGCCTCGTGGCGGAGGGCGGCGGCCATGCCGGCGGCGAGAAGGTGCGGGTCGCCCGGCTGCAGCAGCCTCGAACCGCGCTCGGCGAAGATCTCCGGGATGCCGCCGACGCGGGTGGCGACCATCGGGATCGAGGCCGCGGCGGCCTCCAGCACCAGGTAGGGCAGTGATTCGGCGAGGCTCGGCACCACCAGGATGCGGCCCTGGGCCAGGGCCCGGCGGGTCGGCATCGGGTCGAGGAAGACGACGCGGTCGGCAAGGCCGAGCGCCGCCACCCGAGCCTCGTAGGCCGGGCGGTCGTCTCCGGCCCCGACCATGCGGACGGTGGGGCGGAGCCCATAGCGGCTCTCCAGGATCAGCAGCGCCTCGACCAGCACCTGCGGGCCCTTGAGGTCGCGCATCATGCCGGCGAAGAAGAGGTCCGCCGTCTCCGGGGCCGGCGGAACCGGCTCGAATTCGGCCGGGCGCAGGCCGTTGTGGATCCGCCGGGCCGGGACCCTCGGCTGCCCCACCTTCTCCCGGTAGGCCGCCGCCTCGTAGTCGGACACGAAGACCAGGCCGTCGGTCACGCGCTCCAGCGCCCGCTCGATGCCGAAGTAGACGCGCCCCTCGCGGCTCTCGGGGTCGAAATGGAGGCTGCCGCCGTGCGGACAGTAGATCCGGGCAACCGGGCGACCGGTCGAGCGCAGCACGGTGCCGAGCACACGCGCATAGGCCCCGCCCTTGGCGCCGTGGCCGTGCAGAATGTCCGGCCGGAGGCCCCGCAGCCGGTCGAGCAGCGCGAGGACCAGCCTGAGGTCGCTGGCGCCGATCCGTCGTTCCATCGCGAAACGTTGGACGCCAAAGGCGAGCTTCGGCGCGACCTCTTTGATCAGGGCGTCCTCGTGCGCGCCGCCGGTGCTGGCGTCGCAGATGATCCCCACCTCGTGCCCGTCGTCGCTCTGCGCCATCGCAAGGTCGGTCACATGGCGGAAGATGCCGCCGATCGGCGCGCGAACGCAGTGGATGATGCGGAGGGGCCTGTTCCTGTCCATGCCTGTCGCTTCGGCTCGGCGGCGGGGCGGCCGCGCTGAAAGATCCGAAAGCTAAAATGCATGGAAAATCGCGCGCCGCGGTTAAGCGCGCGAGGAACCTGCGGAGAGCCTTACTTGCCGCTTAAGAAGATCATTCGAATTCAAATCGATTTCGCGAGACTTCGGCTCAGATCAGTCGCTGGCCGATCTTCAGGACGTCGCCGGGCTGCACGGGGTCGGTCACCGGCACCACCGCGGCGACCGGCCGCCCGCCGACGCGGCGGGTGACCTCGACGGCGCCCGTGCTCGCCCGCGGCGTGAAGCCGCCCGCGATGGCGACCGCGGCCTCGACCGTCAGCCCGGGGACGAAGACATACTGGCCGGGGTTGCGGACCTCGCCCATGATGAAGAAGGGCCGGTGGGTCTCCACCTCGGCGGAGACGTCCGGGTTGCGCAGGTAGCGGGCGCCGAGGGCGGCGGCGATGGCGCCGGCGAGTTCCTGGGTGGTCCGGCCTCGCGCGGCGACGGGTCCCACCAGGGGCATCGCCACGTATCCGGCCTGGTCGACCGTGTAGGAGCCGGAGAGCGAGGGCTGCTCGAAGACGACGATCCGGACCCGGTCGCCGCTGTCGAGGCGGTAGGGGGCGGAGAGCGGGTCGGCGAAGGCGGTCGGGCGGACGGCCGTGTCGGCGCAGCCGGCCAGCGGCGCGGCGAGGGCCATCAGGAAGGTCCGGCGATGCATGGGCGGCAGGCCCCTCGAATCTGGAATGCGGGGGCGCCACGACCGGCGAGGCTCCCGACGCGGGACGCTAGCCCGACATGGTTAACGAAGCCTCAACGGAGCGAACCGGGACGGGACGCTGCCGCCGCCGGACGCGCATTCCTTACCCTTTGAACGATCAGCTTAACCGCATGGTTACCATGACGGCCCCATGATTCCGGCAGTCAGCAGCGGGATCGGAGCCATGGATTCCACCTTCGACCAGCGTACGAGATCCGACGACGACGTGGTGCTCGACCTCAAGGGCCTGGTCCGCGCGCTCGTCCGCCGCTCCCCGGTCATCCTGGTGGTGACCGCGCTGTTCGCCGGCGCCGGCCTCGGCGCCTCCATGCTGATCCCGCCGACCTTCCGTGCCGACACCAGCATCCTGATCGAGAATCGCGACCTGCAGCTTCCCTCCCGGCTGCAGCAGCAGGCGGACCGCGCCGTGGTCGACCAGGAGACGGTGGCGAGCCAGGTGCAGCTTCTCACCTCCCGCGACCTCGCCCGCCGCGTCGCCGAGCGCAACGGGCTCGCCGACCATCCGGAGTTCGCCGGCGAGGCGGGCGGCCTGCTCGACAGCGTTCTGGTGGCCGTAGGCCTCAACCGCGACCCGCTCCGCGTCTCGCCCGAGGAGAGGGTGATCGGCGCCTTCATGGAGCGGCTGAAGGTCTATCGCGTGGACGGCTCGCGGGTTGTGGTCGTCGAGTTCACCTCCCGCGACCGGGTCCTGTCCGCCGCCGTCGCGAACTCGGTCGCCGAGGAGTACATCGCGCTGCAGGGCGAGGCCAAGCGTTCCTCGAGCGCCGACGAGACGCGCTGGCTCGGCGAGGAGATCGAGCGGCTGCGCGGCAAGGTGCGCGAGGCGGAGGAGGCGGTCGAGGCCTACCGCGCCGGCACCGACCTCCACCTCGGCGCCAACAACACCACCGTCGCCCGCCAGCAGATCACCGACCTCACCAACGCCATCGCCGCCGCGCGCTCCGACCGGGCCACCGCCGAGTCGCGCGCGACGGAACTGGAGGCGCTGATCGGGCGCGGGGTCGCCGCCGCCGCGGATGTGATCGACTCGGAAGCCTTCCGCGCCCTTCGCAGCCGCGAGGTCGCGCTGCGCGGCCGGATGTCCGAGCTGGCCGTCACGCTGCTGCCCGGCCATCCGCAGATGCAGACGATCCGCTCGCAGATCGACGACCTCGAGCGCGAGCAGGTCGCCGAGGCGCGCCGGGTCCTCGAGACGCTGCGCAACGAGGCCCGCGTCGCCGAGGCCCGGATCCGCTCGCTGTCGGAGACCCTCGAGGAGGTCAAGGCGACCTCGGCCGTCAACAACGAGAACGAAGTCGAGCTGCGCGCCCTGGAGCGCGAGGGCGCCGCCCAGCGGGACCTGCTCGAGGGCCTGCTGGTGCGCTACCGCGAGGCGGTGGCCCGGCAGAACGCCGAGGTGATGCCCGCCGACGCGCGGGTGATCTCACGGGCCGCCGTGCCTTCCGAGCCGACCTTCCCGCAGCCGGGGCGCCTCACGCTGCTCGCCGCGCTCGCCGGCTTCCTGATCTCGGTGGCCTGGGTGCTCTCGGTCGAATTCGTCACCGGCCGGGCGCTGATCCGCGTCGCCGGCACCCCGCAGAAGCCCACGGCGCTCCACCCGATGGCGACCGAGGTTCCGGCCGACGCACCGGCCCCGGAGCCGCGGGTCGCTCAGATCCGCTTCGCCCTCGACGCAACCCTCTCGGCCCGGCCGGCGGCCAGGGCGGGGAGCGGCGTCGATCCGGCCGCGGTGGTCGACGGACCCGCCGTCCTCTACGCCGCGCTGATCGCCGACGGCCAGTCCCGGCTCGCGGTGATGACCGTGGACGATCCCTCGACGCTGCGGCCGATGATCGACGCGCTCGCCCGCACCGCCGTCGACGACGGCACGCGGGTGGTGGTGGTCGACGCGGTCGAGCGCAACGTCGGCCGTCACGGGCCGGGGCTCTCCGACCTCATTTCGGGGGAGGCCGGCTTCGGCGACGTGATCCGCCGCAACCGTCGCACCCGCGCCCACGAGATCGGCGTCGGCACCCGTCCGCTCGTCGACGGCGAACTCGCCGGCGACACCCTGGAGACGATCCTGAGCGCGCTCGAGAGCGCCTACGACCTGGTGGTGGTCTCGCTTGGCGACCTGCAGGCGGACGACTTCGCCGGGCGGGCGCCGCTCGCCGCCGATCGGATCGTGCTGGTCGGCCGGCCGGAGGATCCGGCGGTGGTGCGGGCATGGAAGGCGCTGCTGGACTGCGGCATGGTCGACGTGACCGTCGTGCCGCCGACGCCGGGATTGGGCGCGGCCGCCGCCTGAGGCGCGGGCGGGATCAGTCGCCGTCGCCGTCGTCTCCGGGGTCGGACGCCCGCAACCCCCGGCGCAGCCTCTGGGCGATCCGGTAGAGCGCCGGGTTCGAGCGCACCATGTCCCGCAGCCGCGACCCGGCGCCGAGCGCCAGGGCGAGCGCCGCCCCGGCGGCCGAGAGCGGGATCACCGTCTCCATCAGCCTGGTCTCGCGGTCGCACCAGGATCGCTTGTAGCGGGCGTCGCCGACGCCGAAGTCGAAGGCGGCGATGCCGCGGCGGGCAGCATCGTCGATCATGTGGAACAGCGCGACCTCGCCCGGCGTGCTGCGGGCGAAGCGGTCGGCCTCGAAAGAACTCATCAGCAGGAACTGGGTGCCGGCGAAGGGCATGCAGAAGCCGGTCGCGCCGACGCCCTCGCCGTGGACGAGAATGAAGGCTTCGAAGAGGTCCCCGCCCGCCGCGAAGTGCCGAGCCACCAGGTCGTCGAAGAAGGCGGCGGTGCCGGGGACCGCGAAGACGTCCGGCAGGCCCTGGGCGGCAAGGCGCGCCGCCTTCTGCCGCAGGAAGGTCGCGAGCGCCCGCCGCCCCTCTTCGACGTCGGCGACCGGGCGGACCTCGTAGCCGCCCACCTCGGCGAACACCTTGGCGGCGGTGCGGATCCGGCTGCGCTTGCGCTTGCCGCTGTGCCGGGCGAGCACCGCGTCGAAGCCGTCGGTGAGGTCCGTCGCGTAGCAGGAGAGGGCGCCGGGCCGCGATCTCCCTTCGACGAGCGGGTTGGCCCGGCCGGCGATCTCCGGCGGCTGGAAGGCGAGGCGGAGGACATCGACGCCCGCCGACGCCGCCGCGGCCCGCACGGCCGGCGCGATCTCGCCGGCGTGCTCGTCGAGGAGGGCGGGGTCGAACAGGCCGGTGTTGAAGTTGGCGTGCGATCCGCCGGCGAAGGCGGCCGTCGAGAACGGCCCGGCCCGCCGCGTCACCAGCGGGACGACGCCGGCGACGGTTCCGCGGTGGCGGACGAGGATGACCAGCGGCGCAGAACCCGCCCCGAGATGCCGGTGCCAGGCGGCGAAGAAGTCGAAGCGCTGGAAGGGCGAGCCCACCGCGATGCGCTCGAGCCGCCGCCAGGGCTCTTCGGCCAGGGCGAGGTCGCGGACCGCCTCGGCGGCGACGGCGGCGCGCTCTTCGGCGGCGCGCGCCGGCTGGACGGGTTCGGCGTCCGCCTCGAAACGGGCAAGGCTCATCAGTTCGGGCTCCCGGCTCTCTGCGGCAACCCTATACCGCGGCGCTTTTAGGAAACCTTTCGCGCCGCCGTGGACGCCGCAGCGCGATGCCGGTCCGTTGGATCGCAGTTTCCACGCTCGCGACAACGCTCGCGCACACCGGCCGGGATCAGAACCCGTCCCCGATGCTCATGCGTCACGGGCACGGAGCGAACCGGCCCGCACAACCGAAGAGAAACCGAAAGCAACAGGAGACAGACATGACCAAGATCGCCACCTTCATCGCCGCGGCCGCCCTGTCGGCGTCCGCCATCGCCCCCGCCGCCGCGGGCTGGGATCGCTCCCAGGTGATCGACCCGGCCTTCTCGCGGTCCTACGACCGCCAGCTCGAGGCGGCCTCGGCCGTCGAGACGGCCGCCCCGGTGGTCGCCGCCTCGGCGGTCGCCACCAACGACGCCGCGTCCGGCTCCAAGGCCTACTTCGGCCCGCAGCAGGACCGCGCGGTCGACAGCATGGACAGCCCCTACGACAACTGATCCCCCGGACCGGGGATCGGCCGTCAGGGCCGTTGCGGAGAGGGCGCCCCAGGGCGCCCTTTCTGGCGTTTCACTGCTGCCCCGGCGCCGGGCGGAACATCCACCAGACCACCAGGCCCGCGGGGATCACCCACGCGAGGCCCGCGACCAGGTAGTAGGCGAACTGCGTCCAGCCTCCCGTGCCGGGCAGCAGCGCGCCGGCGAAGGCCATCGCCATCAGGGCGTAGAAGGGAACGAAGACGAGCAGCACGACGGTGCCGATGAGCTTCTTCAGGCGGAACAGCACGGTCGGCCTTCCTGTTCGATGCCGGATTGCGACGGCAGGTCGCGCATGCCGGGGGCGACGTCGCGCTCCATAAATATGCTAGGACACCGCTGCCGGAAAGACCGCGGACCCGCGCCGGTCCGCCGCATTTGGAACGCTCGCCGATGACCCTCGCCGCCGCAACCTCTCCCGCACGTCCGTCCGCCGCCGCCAGTCCGGCGGCCGAACGGGCGATCCGGACCTGGTTGTGGACGGTGGCGCTCTTCGTGGTGGCCATGGTGGTCGTGGGCGGTGCGACGCGGCTCACCGAATCCGGTCTGTCGATCACCGAGTGGAAGCCGGTGATGGGCGCCATCCCGCCGCTGTCGCAGGCGGACTGGCTCGCCGAGTTCGAGAAGTACCGGCAGATCCCCGAGTACCAGCAGATCAACAGGGGCATGAGCCTCGAGGCCTTCAAGACCATCTACTGGTGGGAGTGGGGGCACCGGCTGCTCGGCCGCGTGATCGGCTTCGTGTTCCTGGTCCCGTTCCTCGTCTTCGCCGCCCGCGGCTGGATCAGCCGGCCGATGCTGCCACGCCTCGGCCTGCTGTTCGTGCTCGGCGGGCTGCAGGGGGCGGTCGGCTGGTGGATGGTGGCGAGCGGGCTCACCGAGCGCACCGACGTCAGCCAGTACCGGCTGGCCACGCACCTGACGCTCGCCTGCGTCATTCTCGCCGCCACCGTGTGGATCGCCGAGGGCTTCCGCGAGCGGCGGCTGCGCTTCGCCGAGGCGGCGGGGCTGCGCGGGATCGCCAACGCCGTCGTCGTGCTGACGCTGGTGCAGATCTTCCTCGGCGGACTCGTCGCCGGCCTCGACGCCGGCTGGGTCTACAACACCTGGCCGCTGATGGACGGCGCGTGGATCCCCGAGGGGCTGCTGTTCCAGTCGCCCTGGTGGATCAACTTCTTCGAGAACCACATGACGGTGCAGTTCGTGCACCGGATCGGCGCCTATGCGCTGACGGCCCTGGTCGTCGTCAACCTCGTCGTGGTGCTGCGCCGGGCGCTGGAGCCGGAGACGGTGCGCCGGGCGGTGCTGCTGGCCGGGCTGGTGCTGGCGCAGGCCGTCGTCGGCATCGCCACGCTGCTCGCGGTGGTCCCGCTGTCGCTGGCGCTGCTGCACCAGTTCATGGCGGCCGTCGTCCTCATCGCCGCCGCGGTCAACGCCCGCCGGCTGCAGGACACCGCCACCCGGATCCGCTGAGCGGAACGGGCGGGGCGAAGGTTCGCCCCGCCCGCAGGTCGCATCCCGCGCCGGAGACCGGCGGGGAGGGCCGACTCAGTCGTCGAGCGCGACCGTGCAGGCGATTTCGGTTCCACCCTTCATCGCCTTGACGACGCTGCCCTCGCCGAAGCCCGTCGGGAAGTTGGCCGGGAAGCTCGCGCCGCGGCTGTTGAAGCCGATCTCGGCCTCGACTTCGCCGTCGCCGTCGTCCTCGAGCACCGCCTGGCCGACGACGATATTGTCGACCACGAAGTCGATGAGGTCGCCCGCCACAAGCCCGGCGGAGGGCTCCGCCTCGAACTCGGCGCTGAACTTGTGCAGCGTGCTCGTGGCGTCGCCGACGAAGGCCTCCGCCTCGGCCTCGATGCTCATGCCGTCCTGTTCGGCGGCGCAGGCGAACTCGATCTCCTCCTCGTCCTCGTCGTCGGGGTCGACGGGCAGTTGCGGCTTGGGAAGCTTTCGACCGCGCGGGTCGGCGGTGCGGACGATGGCGAGCGGTTCGAAGAAGCTCTCCACGTCCGGGTAGATGAGGCCGACCATCATGTCGCGGTCCTTGGCGATCTCGCCGCGCAGCATCAGCACCGTGGCCGGATCGCCCTCGACGTCTGCCGGCACCTCGAACTCGCCGGAGAACTGGCACAGCCGGTCGGCGACGACCTTGCCGGAAATGGTGTATCCCGCTTTCGAAACGTGGTCCTTCATGCACTCCGAAGCGACGATCTGGCCCCGCCGGTCCAGCGTGAAGCTGCAGGCGAGGCGGGTGTCGGATCCGTAGGCGAAGGTGGTGAGCCAGCTGCCCGCCAGGTGGCGGTTCGAGCAGCGTTCGCTGCCCTTGTCGCTGGCGAGGGCGGGGGTCGAGACGAGCGCGAGGGCGACGGTTGCAAGGGCCAGGGCTTTCATGTCTCTCCTCGGAGATCAGGGCATAAGCGAAGGCGTTATGCCCCGGCACCCGTTGAGGGACGGATATCGTCGGGCCGGCGGTTTGAATCGAATGCGACGGAAATCTCGCAGGGGCACGGGCGCGCGCGACGAGCCTGCCGCCGGTGGCCCACGGGGGCCGGCCGGCTCAGAGGTTGTTCTGGATCATGTCCTCGGACTGGACCATGGCGAACTCCACCGCCACGCCGTCCTCGAGATGGCGGACCACCCGGGCGCGCATGCGGCCGAGGGTGATCTGGGCGCCCACCGGCGGGCGCGTCTCCAGCGCCACGGCCGCGCCGGAGAGGGACACGTCCATGATCTTCGCGCGGATCTCGCGGCCGTCCGGCAGCACCACGTTGGAGAAGGGCTGCTTGGGGGTGATCCGCTCGTGCCGGCGATCCTCGGGCAGGTTGAGGACGTGCCGGTTGGCGAGCCAGGTGAGCTGGGAGGCGAGCTTGTCGCGCTTGCGGGCCGTGGCGTTGATGGTCATTGCGAAGCCGCCGTCGATCAGGCGGGCGATCTCGCCCTCGATGCGGCCGACGTGGTCGATGTAGGCGATCACCCGCTCGCCGACGTAGCCCTGGACCGGGGCCATCAGCGCCGCGCCGCCGGGCGACATGTCCGTGACCTGGCAGGGGTATTCGGTGCGGTTCTCGAGCATGAAGCGGCCGAGCACGTTGACCGTCACCCGCTGGAACCGCCGGCGCTCCGGGCGCTCCAACATGCGCCTGGCGATGCTGCTCTGGCTGACTGCGCTGGACATGCCGCTCCCGGTCGGTTCGGCCGCGGTCCGGTCAAGGCGGCCTGCCCTTTCAGGCTAGGTCCCCGTGATTAACAACCGGTGTAGCCGGGAGGAAAAACCGGTCACGCGCTGTCGTTGCGGCCACCTTCCAGGACGCGCAGGTGCGCGACCCGCCGGCCGGCGCCCGGCAGCGGCAGTTCTTCCGGCAGCGGCGAGGGATCACCGGCGAATGCGGAACGGACCGCGCGGCGCTCCTCCGCGTCCACCTCGTCGCCGCGGAGGATGAAGCTCGGCCGCTCGTCGGGCCAGATCAGGCGGAGGCTCTGCACCGGCTGGCGCACGACCGGGTGCAGGCCGAGCCAGTAGGGGCTCTCCAGCGGCGCGAAGCAGCCGAGGATGCGGGAGTGCTGCGGGCCGTCGTGGCTCAGCGGCAGCATGATGACTTCGACAGGCAGGCTCTGGCCGCGCTCGTTGTGCGCCTCGAGGCCGAGGATCGCCGCCGCGCCGTCCTCGACGATGGCGGCGAGGAGGCACGCGATCGCCTCGCGGTCCTTGTCAACCCAGAGGTCGAGGAGGTTGCGGCCCTTCAGTTCCCGGCAGTAGGCGCCGCAGAGGCGGGTGCCGGCGAGGCGGAAATTGTACGTCTCGCGGTCGACCGCCTCGAGGATGAAGGTGTCGCCGAGGATCTGGCGGATGTCACCCGGCTCGATCTCGAAGCGGGCCGGCGCCGTACGGCTTCCCCGCAGACGCGTCCAGTAGTCGAAGAGCGTGCGGGTGACTGCATGTTTCATCGTTCGTGTCCCGGCCCCGTGGCGTTAATCGGTCTTCGAGAGCGCGACCGCCGCCGAGCATTCCGTTTCGGCACAGGTCAACATCCATAGACCATCGTCTTGCGCACAAGGAGCAGGCCGCGTGCCAACCGCCGCCGTATCCACATGTTCCACGCCGGAGGGCGGCCGATCTGCCGTCCGCCCGTTAAGGTTTACCAATGACTTCGCTTGTCGCTGGGCGGGAAAAAGGGCTTCTATTCTCACATCGATCCAGCTTCGATCGACAGCAGGCACCACCTCGAACGCTCCGCCCGACGGTTAATGGCGGGACGGTTCACCGCCCGGGTCCCGGCCATGCCGGTCCCGGGCGTTTTCTTTTGGAACGGCCGGCGCCGGGGTGGACCGATTCGGGACCGGGTCCGGGACCATCTGCCCGATTGTCTTCGCGGGCGCGGCGTCCTATCTCGTCACCACGGCGCCCGGCGCCCCGAACCCGATGGCCGGAGGCCGCCGTGACGATCGACGAGATCCCGCCGCCCCGCGAACCGCTCTTCAACATGCCGCGGTCCGTGACGGTCCTGATCGTCGCCATGGTGGCGGTGCACCTCCTCAGGACCTACGGGTTGTCGCCGTCCCAGGACCGGCAGCTGATCCTGGTCTTCAGCTTCATTCCCGTCCGCTATTCGGAGATCGCCCGCACCTACGGCTTCCCGGGCGGGACGCTCGCGGAGATCTGGTCGCCGGTGACCTACGGCTTCCTGCACGGCGGCGCGGCGCACCTCATCTTCAACGCGGTCTGGCTCGCCGCCTTCGGCAGCGCCCTCGCACGGCGCTTCGGGGGCGGCCGGTTCCTCCTGTTCTCGGCGCTGGCGACGGTGGCCGGCGCGGCGGTCCACTACCTCGCCCACAGCGAGGACTTCGCGCCGGTGGTCGGCGCCTCGGCGGCGATCTCCGGCCACATGGCGGCGGTGTCGCGCTTCATGTTCCAGGCCGGCGGCCCGCTGCGCGCCAACAGGCGCGACCCGGCGGTCTGGCAGGCGGACGCGGTGACGCTTCCCGGCATCCTCTCCGACCGCCGCGTGCTCGGGTTCCTCGCCGTCTGGTTCGGACTGAACCTTCTGTTCGGCCTCGGCGCCGCGCCGATCGCGGGGGAGGGCGCCTCGATCGCCTGGGAGGCGCACATCGGCGGCTTCGTCTTCGGCCTTCTCGCCTTCTCCCTGTTCGATCCGCCGGCGGATGTGCGGGCGCGGCGGGCGCTCGAGGCGCTGCGGCGGGGATGAGCCGGATCCCCGGCGAGGACAACCTACTTGCCGTTCAATCGATTGAGGTGGATCATCGGAAGGTGGCCGGCCCCGTCCGGGGCGCGGCCGCCGGATCCGATGTCAGGGAGGCAAGGGCCACATGACGGTGCAATCGATCCTCGTTCTCAAGGGTGGCAACGTCGCCACGGGGACGCCCTCCATGACGCTCGCGGAGGTGTGCGCGCAGCTTGCCGAGAAGCGCATCGGCGCCCTCGTCATCATCGACGGGGAGGAGCGGGTGGCCGGCATCGTCTCGGAGCGGGACGTCGTGCGGGCGGTGGCCTCGGGCGGCGGGGCGGCGCTGGCCCAGCCGGTGTCGCGGCACATGACCTCGAGCGTCGTGACCTGCACGCGCAACCACAGCGTCAACTCGGTCATGGAGACCATGACCCGCGGCCGCTTCCGCCACCTGCCGGTGGTCGAGGAGGGCAAGCTGGTCGGCATCGTCTCCATCGGCGACGTGGTGAAGCACCGGATCGCCGAGGTGGAGCGCGAGGCGGAGGAGATCCGCAACTACATCGCCACCGCCTGACGGCAGCAGGCCGGGCGCGAGTACCGCCCGATCAGCGCCGGCCGTAGACGGCATCCGGGTCGAAGCGAGGCGCCTCGGCGGGCGGTTCCAGCCTGACCGGCCCGGCGGCCGCGTCCTGGCCGAGCGGCACCTTCCGGAAGAAGCAGGAGACATGGCCGGTGTGGCAGGTGGCCCCGTGCCCCTCCACCCGGACCAGCATCACCAGAGCGTCCTGGTCGCAGTCGACCAGGAGCTCCACCACCTTCTGGACGTTGCCGCTGGTCGCGCCCTTGTGCCAGAGCTCGCCGCGCGAGCGGCTCCAGTACCAGGCCTCGCCGGTGCGGATGGTGAGGGCGAGGCTTTCCGCGTTCATGTGGCCGACCATCAGCACGCGCCCGTCGTCGGCGTCCACCGCGACGCAGGTGACGGTGCCGTCGGGCCCGAAGCGGGGGGCGAGAACGAGACCGCCCTCGACCTCGGATTTCGAGGCGAGGGCGGGAAAGAGCGCGGGTCTTTCGGTCATCCTGGAACGCCCCGGATCGGGCCGGGGCGCGGCGTCAGCGGCCGGCCCGCAGCAGGGTCATGAACCGGACCTGCTCCGTCGGATCGTTGCGGAACACGCCGGTGAACTGGGTGGTCACGGTCGACACGCCGGACTTGTGGATCCCGCGCATCGCCATGCACATGTGCTCGGCCTCGACCATCACGGCGACGCCGCGGGGCCGGAGACCCTCGTCGATGGCCTGCACGATCTGCGACGTCAAGCTCTCCTGCGTCTGCAGCCGGCGGGCGTAGACGTCCACCACCCGGGCGAGCTTGGACAGCCCGACCACGCCGCCGTCGGGATAATAGGCGATGTGCGCCTTGCCCACGAAGGGCACCATGTGGTGCTCGCAGTGCGAGTAGAAGGGGATGTCGCGCACCAGCACGATGTCGTCGTAGCCCTCGACCTCCTCGAACACGCGGGCGAGCATCGCGGCCGGATCCTTGCCGTAGCCGCCGAACAGCTCGCTGAAGGCCTTCGCCACGCGCGCGGGCGTGTCGACGAGGCCTTCGCGGTCGGGGTCGTCACCGGTCCAGGCCAGCAGCGTGCGAACGGCGGCCTCGACCTCCTCGCGGCTCGGCCGCTCGGGGGCGCGCGCCTGGGTGTCGTGACGTCCGTGTGAGGGTGTGAGGATTGCATCCATGACAGGAACTGCCCTTTCTCGTTTTCCCACCCTCATACGCTCCATCAGCCACATCGGACCATGCATCGCGAACCATCTTTTCGCCCGACCCCGAAGGTCGGCGCGGAAGGTGGATGTCGGAGGTCCGCTCGCATATATACTCGCAGGGACAACGTGAAAAAAGACGCGGGCGCGGCCTTTCCGGTTCCGGCCCGGTCACAGTTCGGCGAAGACGGCCATGATCGACGACATCTACAACGCCCGGATTCTCGAGTTCGCGGGCAACATTCCGCGGCTCGGCCGGCTCGACGGTCCCGACGCGAGCGCCAAGGCGCATTCCAAGCTGTGCGGCTCGACCGTGGTCGTCGACCTCCGGATGGACGGCGACCGGGTCAGCGATTTCGGCCATGACGTGAAGGCCTGCGCGCTGGGACAGGCCTCCTCCTCCATCATGGCGCGCAACATCGTCGGAGCGAGCGCGGCGGAATTGCGCGAGGTGCGCGAGACGATGCGCAAGATGCTGAAGGAGAACGGGCCGCCGCCCGAGGGCCGCTTCGCCGACCTCCGCTACCTCGAGCCGGTGCGCGACTTCAAGGCCCGCCACGCATCGACCATGCTCACCTTCGATGCGGTGGTCGACTGCCTCGACCAGATCGAGGCGGCCCGGGCGAAGCCGGCGTCGGTGGCCTGAGATGTGCGCCTCCTCAGCCGCGACCGGCCGGCGGACGCCCGGGCGGGTCGTCGCGCACGCCCTCATCCGCGGCTACCAGCTGACCCTGTCGCCCTTCATCGGCCGGCAGTGCCGCTACGCCCCGACCTGCTCGCACTACACGGACGAGGCCATCGAGCGCTTCGGCTTCTGGGCCGGCGGCTGGATGGGCCTTGCCCGCTTCCTGCGCTGCAACCCCTTCGGCGCCTCGGGCTACGACCCGATCCCCGAGAGGCTGGACCCCGCCTGGCGCTGGTGGGCGCCCTGGCGCGGCGCCCGCTGGACCGGCCGCCACATCGACCCGGCGACGCGGATCGACCTCTGACCTGATCGGGCCGCGGCCGGAGGCGAGCGGCTGTGAGAACGCGCCGCGACCCCCGACCCGCGGTCGTCCAGTCGCCCGTGGCGCCGACGCTCTGGACAGGCCCCGGCGGCGCCACCTATATCGTGCGCGCCGACCAACCGCTTACCCGCGCTCGTCAGCGGGAGTGAGCAGGAGACTTGAAGATGATCAATCTCACCTTCCCCGATGGCTCCGTGCGCGCCTACGACCCCGGCATCACCGGGCAGGCGGTCGCCGAGGGCATCTCCAGGTCGCTGGCCAAGAAGGCCGTGGCGATGGCCCTCGACGGACAGCTCGCCGACCTCTGCGACCCGATCAGCGCCGACGCCCGGATCGAGATCGTGACGCGCGACGACCCGCGCGCACTGGAGCTCATCCGCCACGACGCGGCGCATGTGATGGCGGAGGCGGTGCAGGAGCTGTTCCCGGGCACCCAGGTGACCATCGGCCCGGTGATCGAGAACGGCTTCTACTACGACTTCTTCCGGCCGGAGGGCCCGTTCACCCCCGACGACCTGCCGAAGATCGAGGCGAAGATGCGCGAGATCATCGCGCGCGACCGGCCGTTCTCGAAGGAAGTCTGGACCCGCGACGAGGCGAGGGACTTCTTCGCCACCCGCGGCGAGGGCTTCAAGGTGGAACTGGTCGACGCCATCCCGGAGGGGCAGGACCTCAAGATCTACCGCCAGGGCGAGTGGCTCGACCTCTGCCGCGGCCCGCACATGACCTCGACCGGCAGGATCGGCCCGGCCTTCAAGCTGCTGAAGGTGGCCGGCGCCTACTGGCGCGGCGATTCCAATCGCGAGATGCTGACCCGCATCTACGGCACCGCCTGGGCCAGCCAGCAGGACCTCGACGCCTACCTGCACATGCTCGCCGAGGCCGAGAAGCGCGACCATCGCCGCCTCGGCCGCGAGATGGACCTCTTCCATTTCCAGGAGGAGGGGCCCGGCGTCGTGTTCTGGCACGGCAAGGGCTGGACCATGTTCCAGGAACTGGTCGCCTACATGCGCCGGCGGCTGCGCGGCGACTACCAGGAGGTCAACGCCCCGCAGGTGCTCGACAAGAGCCTCTGGGAGACCTCCGGCCACTGGGGCTGGTACCGGGAGAACATGTTCGGCGTGAAGTCGGCCGGCGACGAGACCGACGACGAACGTATGTTCGCGCTGAAGCCGATGAACTGCCCGGGGCACGTGCAGATCTTCAAGCACGGCCTCAGGTCCTACCGGGAACTCCCCCTGAGGCTTGGGGAATTCGGCGTCGTCCATCGCTACGAGCCGTCCGGGGCCATGCACGGTCTCATGCGCGTGCGCGGCTTCACCCAGGACGACGCGCACATCTTCTGCACCGAGGAGCAGATGGCCGCGGAGTGCCACAAGATCAACGACCTGATCCTGTCGGTCTACGAGGACTTCGGCTTCGGGGAGGTGACGGTCAAGCTCTCCACCCGCCCGGAGAAGCGCGTCGGCTCCGACGCGGCCTGGGACCGGGCCGAGGAGATCATGACCAAGGTGCTGGAGGAGATCGCCGAGAACTCCGGCGGGCGGATCAGGACCGACATCAACCCGGGCGAAGGGGCCTTCTACGGGCCGAAGTTCGAGTACACCCTGCGCGACGCGATCGGCCGCGAGTGGCAGTGCGGCACCACCCAGGTGGACTTCAACCTGCCGGAGCGCTTCGGCGCCTTCTACGTCGACAGGGACGGCGAGAAGAAGACCCCGGTGATGATCCACCGCGCCATCTGCGGCTCGATGGAACGCTTCCTCGGCATCCTGATCGAGAACTACGCCGGCCACTTCCCGCTCTGGCTGGCGCCGACCCAGGTGGTGGTGACGACCATCACCTCGGACGCGGACGACTATGCCTCGAACGTCCATGCCCGCCTGATGCGGGCGGACGCGCGGGCGGAGGTGGACCTCAGGAACGAGAAGATCAACTACAAGGTCCGCGAGCACAGCCTCGCCAAGGTTCCGCTGATCTTCGTCTGCGGCAAGCGCGAGGCCGAGGAGGGCACGGTCAACGTCCGCCGCCTCGGCTCCCAGCACCCGACCTCCATGAGCCTCGAGGAGGCCATGGCGATGGTCGAGGCCGAGATGGTGCCGCCGGACGTGCGCCGGCGGAACTGAGGGCGGCGGAGGCTGAGGGCGGGCCCCCCCTCCCCAACCCTCCCCCACGAGGGGGGAGGGAGCGGGCTGGAGCGGGTGGAGGGGCGGGTGCCCACTCCGCAAGGGGGTGCGTTGGAGCGGAGGGCGGGTGCCCCCTCTGCGATGCTCCCCATGAGGGGGATTAGGTGGGTTGGAGCCGGGTGGAAGGCGGGTGCCATGGTCCCCGGCCGTCACCGGCCTCCAACTCCGCCGCCCGCTCCAACCGGCCCCCTCCCCCCTTGGGGGGGAGGGTTGGGGAGGGGGCGCCCCGCCCTCCGCAAGAGAACCGCGGCCGTCCATCCGCCACCCCGGCGAGACCCCGTCGCGCTCACCCCAGCGAGACGTCCAGCACCAGCATCGTCACCAGGCCGATCACAAGGCCGAGGGTGGCGCCGTTCTCGTGGCCGTTGCGGTGCGTCTCGGGGATGATCTCGTGGCTGATCACGTAGAGCATCGCCCCGGCAGCGAAGGTGAGCGCCCAGGGGAGCAGCACCTCCGAGAGGCTGGCGGCGAAGGCGCCGGCGGTGCCGGCGATCGGCTCGGCGAGGCCGGTAAGGGCGGCGATCAGGAAGGCCCGCACCGGGCTGTAGCCGATCGAGCGGAGCGCTGCGGCGACGGCGAGGCCCTCGGGGGCGTTCTGCAGGCCGATGCCGATGGCGAGGGAGGCGCCAGAGGCGATCTCCCCGTCGGCGAAGCCCACCCCGACCGCGAGTCCCTCCGGCAGGTTGTGGATGGTGATCGCCAGCACGAACAGCCAGATCCGCCGGATCGACTTCGCCTCCGGGCCCTGCTGGCCCTGGACGAAGTGCTCGTGCGGAACGGTGGCGTTGAGAAGGGCGACGAAGCCCGCGCCGAGGGCGACGCCGGCCGCGGCGACCAGCGCGGCAAGGACACGGGAGCCGTGCTGCTCCTCGGCGTGCTCGATCCCCGGCAGGATCAGCGAGAAGAAGGAGGCGGCGAGCATGACGCCGGCGGCGAAGCCCAGGAGGGCGTCCTGGGCACGGACCGAGAGGGTGCGGCCGAAGAGGGCGGGCGCCGCGCCGACCGCCGTCATCGCGCCGGCGGCGCCGCTGCCGAGGAGACCGAGGAGGACCGGGTTCATGCGTCTGCCTGGATCGGCCGGCGACCCGGCGCCGACGAAGGTTGCCGCTTCATAGACGCCTCGGGTCGTCGGCCCGTTCCGCGGCGTGGAGGCGGTCGAGGAAGCCCTGCAGGATGAAGCTCGCCGCCATCTTGTCCACCACCTCGTCGCGCCGGCGCCGCGAGGCGTCCGCCTCGAGCAGGGTGCGGGTGACGGCGGCGGTCGAGAGACGCTCGTCCCAGAAGATGACCGGCAGCGGCGTCAGCGGCCGGAGATTGCGGACGAAGGCGCGGGTCGACTGCGCGCGCGGCCCCTCGCTGCCGTCCATGTTGATCGGCAGGCCGACCACCAGGCCGCCGGCGTTCTGCCGTGCGGCGAGGGCGATGAGCGCCTCGGCGTCGGGCGTGAACTTCTTGCGGACGATGGTGGTCAGCGGCGAGGCGATCCGGAGCCCGGCGTCGGAGACGGCTATGCCGATGGTCTTCGTCCCGAGGTCCAGCCCGAACAGCCGCGCGCCTGGCGGGAGCGCGGCGGCGAAGGCGATCGGGTCGTCCGGCGGGCGGGGCAGGCTCATGCGGCCGAAATAGCACGGCCGCCTGCGGCGGTCATCCGCCCTCGGCAGGCGCGCCCGCGGACGCGTCCGACGCGGCCTCGACGACGCGCCGCTCCAGCGCGTCCACCAGCCGGCCGGCAGCCACCGGGTCGGCCTTCAAGAGCGCCATGAAGGCGTCCTCGGCCTTTTCCTCCAGCACCCGGCTGAAGCGGCCCTTCACCGTCTCCACGCGGGTCGCGACCGAGCGCAGCCGGTCCACCGCCGGGCCGGGCTCGCCGTCGGCGATCTCGAGCAGCGCCTCGGTGAGGATGCCGATCTGGCGGCCGAAGCTCGCCACCTCGCTGACCACCCGCTCCTCGATCGCGCGGTCGCCGGCGAAGGTCATGTGGGTCGGAGCGAGGAACGCCTCCGGGCGGGCGGTCAGGTCGCCCGCGCGCACCGGCTGGTCCGGGATCCATGGAAATGCGAACGGGAACATCGACCCCTCCTCAGGTCATGCTGCACTGCACAATGATAGCACGGCAATGCAACATGGGCAAAGGGGATCGTGATCCGCGCCGCTGGCTCCGCCGCCGACCTGCGCTATTCTCTCCGCTCCCGGCGACGACGTCCCGCACGAGAGGAGACCCGCATGAAGATCACCTGGCTCGGCCATTCCGCCTTCCGCGTCGAGTTCGGCGACGCCGTCGTGCTGATCGACCCGTTCCTCAACGGCAACCCGAGCTTCAAAAGCAGCGTCGAGGAGGCGACGAGGGGGACGACGCACATCGTGCTCACCCACGGCCACGGCGACCACCTCGGCGACACCATTCCCGTGGCGAAGGCGACCGGCGCCAAGGTCGTCGCCAACGCCGACCTCTGCGGCTTCCTCGGCCACCGCGGGGTGACGCGGCTCGACCCGATGAACACCGGCGGCACCACCGACCAGGGCGGCTTCACGGTGAGCATGGTGCAGGCCCAGCATTCCTCCGCCACCCAGACCGAGGACGGCGTCTCGCACAGCCTCGGCAACCCCAACGGGGTGATCCTGAAGGCGCCGGGCGAGAAGACGCTTTACCACATGGGCGACACCGACATCTTCGGCGACATGGCGCTGGTCGAGGAGATCCACCGGCCGAAGATCGGCATCGTTCCGATCGGCGACCGCTTCACCATGGGCGGGCGCGTGGCGGCGATGGCCTGCCGGCGCTACTTCGAGTTCGACACCATCGTGCCCTGCCACTACGCCACCTTCGGCCTCCTCGACCAGACCGCCGACACCTTTCTCGCCTCGATGGGCGAGGAGGCCGGAAAGGTGGTCGTGCCGCGGGTCGGCGAGCCGTTCAGGGCGTGACGGGGCCGGGCGGATCGCGCGGCGTTCCGCCCGAAACCGGCGGTTGGCGCGGCGGCGCGATCCCTGCTATAGCGAGGCCCGGCAGGTCCGCAATCCATCAGACCACGCGAAGGTGACCCAGACATGTCCGTCGACACGGCCACAGTGCGGCGCGTCGCCCGTCTCGCCCGGATCAAGGTGAGCGAGGACGAGGCCGGGCGCATGACCGGCGAGCTCAATTCGATCCTCGGCTTCGTCGAGCAACTGAACGAGGTCGATGTCGAAGGCGTCGAGCCGATGACCGCCGTCGTCGCCATGGCCCTGAAGCAGCGCGACGACGTGGTGACCGACGGCGGCGACCCCGCCCGCGTCACCTCCAACGCGCCCGTCGCCGACGACGACTTCTTCATGGTGCCCAAGGTGGTGGAGTGAGCGGCGCCCAGCCGCCCGCCGCCGTCCGTTGACAGACCCGCGCGCCCGACCGGCGCCGCATCCGGGAAACCTCTCGTGACCGATCTCACGTCCCTCGACCTCGCCGAGGCCCGCGACGGCCTCAGGAAGCGCGAGTTCACCGCCGTCGAACTCGCCGACGCCTATCTCGCCGCCATGGAGGCGGCCCGGGTCCTCAACGCCTACGTCCACGAGACGCCGGAGACGGCGCGGGCGATGGCCGCCGCCGCCGATGCCCGCCTCGCCGCCGGCGACGCCCGGCCGCTCGAGGGCATCCCCCTCGGCATCAAGGACCTCTACGCCACCGAGGGAGTCCACACCCAGGCCTGCAGCCGCATCCTCGAGGGCTTCCGCCCGACCTACGAGAGCACCGTGACCGCCAACCTGTGGGCGGACGGCGCGGTCATGCTGGGCAAGCTCAACATGGACGAGTTCGCCATGGGCTCGTCCAACGAGAACACCTGCTACGGCCCGGTGACCAACCCCTGGCGCCGCGAGGGATCGAACGCGCAGCTGGTGCCCGGCGGCTCCTCCGGCGGCTCGGCCGCGGCGGTCGCGGCCCGGCTCTGCCTCGGCGCCACGGCCACCGACACCGGCGGCTCGATCCGCCAGCCGGCGGCCTTCACCGGCACCGTCGGGATCAAGCCGACCTACGGGCGCTGCTCGCGCTGGGGCATCGTCGCCTTCGCCTCCTCGCTCGACCAGGCCGGCCCGATCGCCCGCACGGTGCGCGACTCGGCGATCCTCCTGAGGTCCATGGCCTCGGTGGATCCGAAGGACACCACCTCCGCCGACGTGGAGGTGCCCGACTACGAGGCGGCCGTCGGCCGCTCGGTGAAGGGGCTGAGGATCGGCATCCCGCGCGAGTACCGCATGGACGGCATGCCGGCGGAGATCGACGCGCTGTGGCAGCGCGGCATCGACATCCTCAAGGAGGCCGGCGCCGAGATCGTCGACATCTCGCTGCCGCATACCAAGTACGCGCTGCCGGCCTACTACATTGTCGCGCCGGCGGAGGCCTCCTCCAACCTCGCCCGCTACGACGGCGTGCGCTACGGCCTGCGCGTCAACGGCGACGACATTCTCGACATGTACGAGAAGACCCGCGCGGCGGGCTTCGGCGCCGAGGTGAAGCGGCGCATCCTGATCGGCACCTACGTGCTGTCGGCGGGCTACTACGACGCCTACTACCTGCGCGCCCAGAAGGTCCGCACCCTGATCAAGCGCGACTTCGAGACCGTCTACGCGGACGGCGTCGATGCGATCCTGACGCCGGCGACCCCCTCGGCCGCCTTCGCCATCGGCGAAAAGGCGGGGGCGGACCCGGTGGAGATGTACCTCAACGACATCTTCACCGTGACGGTCAACATGGCCGGCCTGCCCGGCATCGCCGTGCCCGCGGGCCTCGGCGCGGAGGGCCTGCCGCTCGGCCTGCAGCTGATCGGCCGCCCCTTCGACGAGGCGACGCTGTTCGCGCTCGGCGAGGTGATCGAGAAGGCCTCCGGGCGCTTCGCCCCGGAGCGGTGGTGGTAGCCGTTGCATTCCGCGGCGGAGGCGAGAACACTGCGGTGAGGACCCTTGGAGCATCGAGCATGCGCCCGACCATCTTCGTGATCACCGCCGCCTGGGACGAGGAGGCCTCCGTGTGGACCGGCCGCTGCGACGACATCCCGGCCGCCGCCAGCGCCCCGACCCTGGACGATCTCCTCGAGCGGATCCGGGCGATGGCGCTGGACGTGCTGCCGGACAATCATCCGGGCACGGACCCGGGTAGCGTCTATCTGCAGCTGCATGCACTCAAGGGCGCGATGCCGGACGCGGCCTGACAGGATGGCGCCGCAATACGATCGCCGGCCGCGCGAGCTGCTCGTCAGTGCCGGCTGCCGGAAGGTGCGGCAGGGAAAGGGAAGTCATGAGATCTGGTGGAGCCCGATCAATGCGATCACCTTCCCGGTCCCGTTCGGCATCCCCAGCCGGCACACGGCCAACGCGATCCTGAAGCAGGCTGGCCTGCCGAAGTCTTTCTGAACGGGAACACACGAGATGACCATGGCCGTCCGCGAACCGGACCCGAAGAAGCTGATCAAGGGCGCCACCGGCGACTGGGAAGTGATCGTCGGCATGGAGGTGCATGCCCAGGTGACCTCCAACGCCAAGCTGTTCTCCGGCGCCTCGGCCGCCTATGGCGGCGCGCCGAACAGCCACGTGTCGCTGGTCGACGCGGCGATGCCGGGCATGCTGCCGGTGATCAACCGCGAGTGCGTGGCCCAGGCCGTGCGCACCGGCCTCGGCCTCAAGGCGGCGATCAACCTGACCTCGGTGTTCGACCGCAAGAACTACTTCTACCCGGACCTGCCGCAGGGCTACCAGATCAGCCAGTACAAGCAGCCGATCGTCGGCGAGGGCGTCGTCATCGTCGACCTCGAGGGCGGCGACAGCATCGAGGTCGGCATCGAGCGGCTGCACCTCGAGCAGGACGCCGGCAAGTCGATCCACGACCAGCACCCGACCATGTCCTTCGTCGACCTCAACCGGTCCGGCGTCGCGCTGATGGAGATCGTGTCGAAGCCGGACCTGCGCTCGTCGGAGGAGGCGAAGGCGTATCTCTCCAAGCTGCGCACCATCCTGCGCTACCTCGGCACCTGCGACGGCAACATGGAGGAGGGGTCCCTCCGCGCCGACATCAACGTCTCCGTCCGCCGGCCGGGCGAGCCGCTCGGCACGCGATGCGAGATCAAGAACGTCAACTCCATGCGCTTCGCCGGCCAGGCTATCGAGTACGAGGCGCGCCGGCAGATCGCCATCCTCGAGGACGGCGGCGCGATCGACCAGGAGACGCG
The DNA here is from genome assembly GCA_041687675.1 of Pleomorphomonas sp. Taxonomy (GTDB): domain Bacteria; phylum Pseudomonadota; class Alphaproteobacteria; order Rhizobiales; family Pleomorphomonadaceae; genus JAWLBM01. Next base: position 53,997 of record JAWLBM010000012.1, read on the forward strand.
GCTCTACGACCCCAACAAGGGCGAGACCCGGTCGATGCGCTCCAAGGAGGAGGCGCACGACTACCGCTACTTCCCCGATCCGGACCTCCTGCCGCTGGTCCTCGACCCGGCGTGGGTGGACGAGCTGAAGTCCCGCCTGCCGGAACTGCCGGACGAGAAGAAGGCCCGCTTCGTCCGCGACTACGGCGTCACCGCCTATGACGCCATGGTGCTGACGCTGGAGCGCGCCTCGGCCGACTGGTACGAGCGGGCGGCGAAGGGGCGCGACGGCAAGGCGGTCGCCAACTTCATGATCAACGAGCTGTTCGGGCGCCTCAACAAGGAGGGCAGGGGCATCGACGAGAGCCCGGTCTCCGCCGACCAGATCGGCGCCATCGTCGACCTTATCCAGGACAGGACCATCTCCGGCAAGATCGCCAAGGACCTGTTCGAGATCGTCTGGGCGGAGGGCGGCGATCCGAAGGACCTCGTCGAGAGCCGCGGCCTCAGGCAGGTGACCGACACCGGCGCGATCGAGGCGGCCGTCGACCAGGTGATCGCGGCGAACCCGGACAAGGTCGAGCAGGCCCGCGCCAAGCCGACGCTCGCCGGCTGGTTCGTCGGCCAGGTGATGAAGGCGACCGGCGGCAAGGCCAACCCGCAGTCCGTCAACGAGATCGTGAAGCGCAAGCTCGGCGTCGAGTGACGCCGCCCGAGACCCGCCTTCTCCCGGGCGATCCGCCCGTCCCGGCCGCGCGGCGACCGGGGCGGGCGTTTTCGTTCAACGAAGGTTGAACGGTCGCCCGCTACCACGCGTTTGCCCCCGGACATAAGTAACCTGCGGGCATCGCGCGGACGGCCGCATCGGGCGTACTGGCGGCACCCCCTCCCTTGAAGAGGCGAAGATGACGGAACAGACCGCCCCGATCGATCTCTACTTCTGGCCGACGCCGAACGGCTACAAGATCTCCATCATGCTGGAGGAACTCGGCGTCCCTTACACGACGCATTTCGTGCACATCGGCAAGGGCGACCAGTTCAAGCCCGAGTTCCTGAAAATCTCCCCGAACAACAAGATGCCGGCGATCGTCGACCCCGAGGGCCTGGACGGGCGGCCGATTTCGGTGTTCGAGTCCGGCGCCATCCTGATGTATCTCGGCCGCAAGTTCGGCCGCTTCTATCCCACAGAGGAGCGCCGGCGCGTCGATGTCGAGCAGTGGCTGATGTGGCAGATGGGCGGCTTCGGGCCGATGCTCGGCCAGAACCACCACTTCGCCCTCTACGCGTCGGAGAAGATCCCCTACGCGATCGAGCGCTACCGCAACGAGACCCACCGGCTCTACGGCGTGCTGGACAGGCAGCTCGAGGGCCGCGACTACGTCACCGGCGAGTACACCATCGCCGACATGGCGATCCTCGGCTGGGCCCGCGGCTGGCGTCGCCAGGGCATGCAGGAGGGCGAGTTCCCCAACGTGATGGCCTGGATCGCGCGCCTCGAGGCGCGCCCCGCCGTCCAGCGCGGCCTCGCCCTCAAGGCGCCAGAGGCCATGGACCTCGCCGCCGACAAGGAGGCCCAGAAGGTCCTCTTCGGCCAGCGGGCGCGGTGAGCGCGCCAGCGCAGGGGCGCCGTGCGACCCCGGCCGGCGGCGTCTCCTGCCATGGTGAAGACTTGGTGTCCGGCCGTCACCATGGCCTTCTCCGAGGCATCGCCGAAATCCCGCTTTTCCGGATCCAAAGGTTATCTAATAATATATATGAATCGCCGTTGTTGATTTGTTTTCCAGCTATTAAGCGTGCGACTTAAGTTGTTCTTCAAGTGCAGGCTTCAACATCCCCGTGTGATCGACGCAACGGTCCGGGGCGGATGGACCCGGGCCGGCATTCAGGGGAACACGACAGATGGCTCGCACCGAAGTCTCGCAACTCGAACCGATCGCCGACGGCCAGCTCGCCAGCGGCGACGTGCTGTTCCAGATCGGGGTGGATTGCGCCAGCGGGCGCACCGGCCGGGTGGACCTGGTGGCGGCGCACATGTGGCTGAACCTCGCCGCCTTCCGCGGCTCGAGCGAGGCGGCGCGGCTGCGGCGCGAACTCGCCGCCGAGATGTCGGCGGAGGACGTGGCGGCGGCGCAGCGCCAGGCCCGCGAGTGGCTGAGCCGCCATTGACCGCTTCGACGGCGGGCGGGCCGGCCGCCGGCCCGGTTTGCCTGTGAGGGGCGGCGCTTGCCCCATGGCATCGGGGCGCCGCTGATGCTATCCCGCGGGTCACGTTTTCCAGGACCCGAGGGGTGCCGCCATGGACAGGTCATTCATCGCCGCGCAGACGGCCCGCATGATGCTGGAGGTCAAGGCCATCCAGTTCAACGCGGAGACGCCGTTCATCTTCACCTCGGGGTGGGCGAGCCCGGTCTACGTCGACTGCCGCAAGCTCATCTCCTTCCCGCGCCTGCGCAAGCGGCTGATGGGCTTCGCCGCGGAGATCATCCTCGCCGAGATCGGCGCGGAATCGCTCGACGCCATCGCCGGCGGCGAAACCGCGGGAATTCCCTTCGCGGCCTGGATATCCGACCGGCTCGAACTGCCGATGCTCTACGTGCGCAAGAAGCCGAAGGGCTTCGGCCGCAACGCCCGGATCGAGGGCGACGTGCGGGAGGGCCAGCGGGTGCTGCTGGTCGAGGACCTCGCCACCGACGGCCGCTCCAAGCTCGCCTTCGCCGAGGCCCTGCGCACGGCGGGCTGCGAGGTCTCGCACACCTTCGTGGTGTTCCACTATGGCATCTTCCCGCAGAGCACGGCGACGCTGGCCGAGCACGGGATGAGCATGCTCGCGCTCGCCACCTGGTGGGACATCCTCGCCGAGGCGAAGCGGTCGGGCGCCTTCCCGGCCGCCACGCTGGAGACGGTCGAGGCCTTCCTCAACGCGCCGGCGGACTGGTCCGCGGCCCATGGCGGCCGCTCCAGCATGGACGAGGCTTGAGACCGGGATCCGGCGATCGCCGGGAAGCGCCGACCGCCACCTCGGGGGCGCTCCCGCTCGTCACCCGATGAAGAAGCGGGCGATCGCCTCCGCGCCGCCGACGACGGAGCGCATGATCATCATCTGGTTGGCGGCAACGTCCCAGACGGCCACGAAAGACGCTGCCGCGATCAGCAGTAGTTCTCGCATGGGATCACCGTAGCAACGACGTTTGAACCGGCGGTTGAAGCCGGAGCGACAAGATTCGCCAATTGGTACTTAAAAGCGAATATTTGCGCTGCTTGACCGGGCCGCGCCCGGCGGCGATGCTCCGGGCGACCGGCCGCGCTGGCGGGCCGGGATCGAGACGGGGAGGGGCGATGCGCCTGTTCTCGCGCCCGCCCGGGGCGCACCTTGCTGCGGCGGCGACGGGGGAGCCGGGGATCCGGCTTGGCTTCGAGGACGCGGCCATGGAGGCGAGGCGGCGCGTCCTCGTCCTGATGCTCGGGGTGCCGGCGGCCGACCACGACAGCATCCTCGACCTCGCCGCCCGGGCGCTCGATCCACGCCGGGACCTGCCGGTGTTCGTGGTCAGCGACCTTGATTTCGGCCGGCTGCGCGATCGCGGCGCCTTTTTCGAGTTCATCCCGGCCGCCGGCGAGGTCGGCGCCACGGACGTGACCACCTATGTGGACTATGTCCGCCGCCGGCTCAGCATCGTGCGGCTGAAGTGGGACCCGGTGGCCGAGGTCGATTTCGGCCAGCCGCTGGAGCTTTTCCTCGAGAACGGGCTTGCGGCGGCGGGTCTGGTGACGGACTGAGGCCGTCAGCGGTCCACCGCCGCCCCGAGCGGGCGGTCCGCCCTCAGCATCGCCACCGATTCGGCGAGGAAGCCGGCCGCCTCGGCGGCCCCGTCGGCGGCCGGCAGGCGGGCGGCGCGGCGGCGGATCTCGGCGGCCGTGTCCGGGTCCAGCGCCTCGGCGAGAACCCGGGGCACGTCGGCGAGCCGGCGCCGGTCGAGGGCGAAGCCGAGGCCGGCGCTCTCGGCCCAGCGCGCGCGGAGCGCCTGGTCGTCTATGCCCTCGAGTTCCCGCGGGACGAACACCGCCGGCGTGCCGGACAGCACCGCCTCGTGGAAGGAGTTGTACCCGGCCTCCGTGACGAGGAGGTCGAAGGCGGCGAGGTTGCGGGCGAGCGGATAGTCCGCCCGGGCGATCACCGGGGCGGGCGGCGCCGGCGTGCGCGGGGCGAGCGGCGAGCGGATCTCGACCACGGTGCAGCCGTGACGGCGGACGAGCGTGTCGACCAGCCGGTCGCGGAGGGCCGCGAGTTCGCCGTTGCCCTGGATGCCGAGCTGCAGGCCGACGACGCGACCGTCCTCGGGCAGGTCGAGGGCGCGGCGCGCCTCCGCTCGACCGCGGCGCTCGGCCGGATCGACCAGCACCACCGGCGGGATCCTCAGCGCATCGTGACGGCCGGGGACCGTGCTGCCCACGTCCTCGCGGTGGGCAAGGTCGAGCGGCTCGATCACCGCCTCGAAATAACGGCCCCGCTCCATCGGCAGGCTCGCCTGGCCGGGCCGCCAGAGCGCCCGGCGGATCCAGAAGCCGGGGGTCCGCGGCCGGGCGTCGAGCACCTCGACGAGGCCGGTGTAGGGCACCCCGCCGTCGAACACCACGGCGTCGGGGCGGTGGTATTCAAGGGCGGCGGCGAACTCCTGGGCGAACGCCCGGTTCCAGGACCGGTGGTCGATCCCGCGGCTCTGCAGCGAGGGCACGAAGTCGGCGGGAAGGCCAAGGTCGCGGAGGACCACGGCGCCCTGGCTCAGCACCCAGAACACCGGCTCCACATGGCCCGGCAGCTTGCGGGCAATCGCGGCAAGGCGCGTGAGGTGGCCGAGCCCGACCCCGTTGGAGGAGATGAACATCACCCGGCGCTTCGGCGGGGCGCACACACAGGGCGGGGGGGAGGCGGAGGGGAGGGAGCGCGGCTCCGCAGGTGCGGAGGGCGGCGCCATGATCGCGGGCGCGCCGGGGCAGAGGGCGTCGCGGATCGACGCGAACTCCCGCTCGAAGGTGGCGAAGGAGAAGTCCTCCGCCGCCCGCCGGCGGGCCCGCTCCGCCTGCGCCCGGTAGGCCTCGGGGTCGTCGCGCAGCCGCTCCACGATCGGCACCACGTCGGCCGGGCGGGCGTAGATCGCCGCGTCGCCGAAGAGGGAGCGGAAGCTGTCCGGCAGGATCAGCACCTTGCCGGCGGCCATCGCCTCCAGGACCGACAGGCCGAAGGCCTCGGTGTAGAACGGGGCGTGGAAATAGACGTAGAAGTCGATCTCCTCGAGGAAGGCGCGGGGATGGTCCGTCGAGAAGGGCCGCACCCGCCAGTTGGCGGGCCAGCGCTCGACCAGCCGCTCCGGCGGCCCGCCGCCGAGGATGTGGACGCGGATGTCGTCGCGGGCGGGCCAGGCGGCGAGGATCTCCTCGGCGGTGTCCGGCCACTTCATCGGGTCCGGACGGGCGTGCCGGCCGATCACCACGGGCCCGCCGGGCCTTGGCGGGCGGATCGGCATCTCCCACTCGGCCGGGTCGATGATGCGGGTGAGGTTCACCGCGGTCACCCGGTCCGGCCGCACCGCCGTCTCGAGGATCAGGTCGCGGACCACCGGGCTCACCGGCGCCACATGGGCGTCGGCCGCGAACAGGCGCTCGATGTTGTCGAGCACCGCCGGCAGGTCGTACTCGGGCCGGGTGCCGCCGAGCCGCGGCGGGTGGTTGGCGACGAGCAGGGCGGCGCGCGGGCGGATCCGGGTCGGCCGCTCGGGAAGGTGCGGAAAGAGGCTCGGGTGCTCGACGAGGACGAGGTCGCAGTCGACCCGGCTCTCCGCTCCGAGCGGGACGATGCCGATCTCCTCCATGCCCGCCTTCAGCCGCGGGTGCATCGCCCGCGCCGCCCTCAGCGAGGCCGAGCGCATCGGCAGGAGGCCGGCCGTGAGGGCCATGCGGCGCACCGCCCGCATGTCCATCAGGGTTGCGGTAGACGTCCCGCCGGGAAATCGCGGATCGGCCGCGAAGACGACGTCGAGGTGCAAGCCGCGGGCCTCCGGGCCTCAGATGCCGATCGCCTGGACGAGGTTGTCGTCCAGCACGGCCATTGAGGTGAGGATCACCGAGCGCTGGCTGAGCTCGAGGCGGCGCACCACGTCCTCGCCGCCGGCCTGCACCAGTTCGATCGACTTGCGGATCTCGCCGGCCGCCTGGGCGACGGCGGCCCGCGCCGTGGGAATGTCGTCGGCCTGACGGATCTTCCGTGCCGCCTCGCGCAGCGCCGGGGCCGCCACCGGGGCGACGGAATTCTGGGTCCGGGGCATCTCCTCGACCCAGCGGGCGTAGGTGTCGACGGCGTTGGCCATGCACTCCAGGTAGAGCTTCATCGGCGGCGGCCGGCGGCAGGATTCGATTTCGCTGCGGAAGCGCAGCGAGCGGATCTCCAGGTACTGCGCCGCCTCGGGGGCGGCCGCGGCGCCGGCGATCCGCGGCCGCCGGTCCCACCAGCCCTTGCCCTTCTCGAAGGTGGCGCCCTCGTCGGCGCTGGAGTCGCTGTCGCTCGGGCTCGAATAGGACGGCCCGTCGTTTCTGCCACCGTCGTGCTCGTAGATCTTGCGAATGCCGACGGGATCCTGCGGCCGGTAGACAAGGTCGTCGGACAGCAGGCGGCGAAGCGCGATCCGGTCTCCCGAGAGGACGGCCCGCCGGCTTCCCAGCTCGATCATGAGTTGCATCGCCAGGGGCGCGTAGGCGCCCTCCGGGTTGCGCATCACATAGGCGCGCGCCTTGTCCACCGCCGCTGTCGACAGGCCGAGGGCCGATACGACGGCGACGGAAACACCGAGCAGGCCGTTCCTCATCACGTACATCTCCGGTCGGCGACCCGAATGCGCCAGGGTCGTCAGATCCTACATGTGTTCCGGGCGCTGCGCCAATACCCTCGGGGCCGGGGAGGCGCCGCTCAGCCGCCGATCAGGACGGTCGGCATTCCGACGACGATGATGCCGCCGTGCATGGTGGGATCGCCGAGGCGGGCGGCCGGAAGCCCCTCGATCAGCACGGTGGTGGAGCCCATGGCGATCGCGTCCGGCGGCCCGACGCAGACGCAGAGGTCGGTGGCCCGGGCGGCCGGGAGGGAGCCGATCAGGGTCCTGACGGCGCTCGTCGTGATCGGCCCGCCGACGTGGGGCACCGGCGGGACGCCGGGCGTCGCCAGCGGGCAGGTGTGCATGTCGGTGATCCGGCTGGCGGGTTTCATCGGCGACTCCGCGCGTGGTCCTCGACGGACTCAAGTTCAGGGTATGACATCGGAGAGAGCCTTGTCGATCACCGTCTTACGGTCTGCGAAGGCGGCGGCGCGGGCCGGGTCGCGCGAGCCCGGGTCCGCCGGGATCGCGAGGCTGTGGGTCAGCGGGTCGACCGGCTGGCCGCCGACGTAGAGTTCGAAGTGCAGGTGCGGCCCGGTGGAGAGGCCGGTGTTGCCGAGGAAGCCGACGCGCTGTCCCTGCAGCACCTTCTCGCCGGTTTTGAGCGCAGGGTCGAAGCCGTCGAGGTGGGCGTAGGCCGTGGTCGTGCTGGCGTCATGGGCGATCTTCACATAGTTGCCGTAGCCCGACGCGACCCCGGCGAAGCTCACCGTCCCGGGCGCGACCGCCAGCACCGGCGTGCCGCGCGGGGCGCCCCAGTCGATGCCCTTGTGAAGGCGCTCGTACTTCAGCACGGGGTGGACCCGCATGCCGAACCGGGAGGTGAGACGGCCGCCCTTCACCGGCGGGATCATGCCCGCGACCGTCGCCACCGACCCCGCGTCGTCGAGGCAGGCGAAGGAGGCGCCGGGCTCCGGCCGGAACGCGTAGCAGGGGATCCGCGCGCCGCCGGCCGTCAGCGCGACGTGGAGCACGCGGCCGGCGCCGGTCCCGGCGTCGCGCGGCACCCCGGTCCACAGGAGCGCGACCCGGTCGCCGGGCCGGGCCGGAACCGAGAGGTCGGTGGTCCGGCCGAGCAGCGCGATCGCCTCGCGGACCACCGGCTCGGGCGCGGCGTTGCGGACCGCGGCGCTGTAGATGCCGTCGCGCAGGGAATAGCCCTCGGCCGGCGGCGGCGCCGCGACGGCCTCCCGGACCGTCTCGACCCGGGGTTCCTCGGCGGCTACCAGGCTGCCGTCGTCGGCCCGCGCCACCGCGCCGAGGAAGCCGCCGGCGTCGTAGAGGGAGACCTGCATCGGCCGCTGCGGTCCGTCCACCCGGCCGAGCGAGCGGACGAAGACGCGCCCCCCGGCGATGGCGGCCGAGACCCCGTGCAGCGACTGGAAGGCCGACTCGATCCCGGCGGCCTCCGCCGGATCGAAGCCGTTGCGCGCAAGGAGGGCCGCGAGCGGCTCGTCGGCGACGATGCGGAAGGCGGCCTCGGAGACGACCGGCCGATCGCCGCCTGCGGCGACCTCGATCCGGCTGGTGTTGCTGCCGAGGACGCGCAGGATCGCCGCCGTCGCCTCCGTGCCGCGGCCGGCGCGGCGGGGTTCGTCGATCCAGCCGCGGGCGACCGCCGTCGCCCGGACGAGGGCGGCGATCTCGTCGTCGCCGACCCGTTCGACCGGCTCGGCGGGAATGTCCGCGGGGAGCAGCGTGAACTCGCGGACGTCCACCTCGCCGTCGGCTGCGGCGGGGTTCATCACCGCGAGGATGTCGTCGGCGGTCAGGCCCTGCGGTTCCTCCTCGAAGCCCTGCAGCGTCGCCGCCCCCTCGTCGGGCAGGCGGCCCATGAAGCCGCCGGTCTCCGAGACCAGCGTGTCGGAGACCATGAGCGCGGTGCCGATCGCGTCCGGCCCCTCCGCCAGCGCCGCGGGCAGGCCGAGGTCGACGGGGCGGGGCCGCGCGTCGGCGTCGCGGCGGATCATGATCGGATCGCCGCTGAGCGCGATGATCACCGAGGCGGAGGGCTCGCGAGCCTCGCGGATCTCGAACGGATGCGGGGCGGCGCGCTCGCCGGCGATCCGGACGCCGGTGTCGAGGAACAGCGAGGAGAGAAGCGCGCCGGCGACGAGGGTGACGATGGCGAGGATGCCGAAGCCGACGAGGAGGGGGCGGGCCGGCACATCCGGCCGGGCGCCGCGGACCTCGTCGAGGCGGATGCCGGGCTCGTCGGCAAGGCCGTCCGCCTCGCCGAAGAGGCCGAGTTCGAGCGGCTCCACGGCGGGCGGCCCGGGCCGCGCCGACGGCCTCAGGGCAAGGCCCGCGCCCCGGGCGCTCATGGCCCGGCGCGGAGGCGTCCGCCCTCCTCGAGAAACACGGTCCAGCTGTCGAAGTCGAGGGTATCGACCTCGACGAAGCCGGCGGCCTCGAAGCCGCGCCGCCAGCACTCGGCGGTGCCGTCGATGGTGAAGCCGCGGCGCTCCACGCACATCGAAACGTCGCCGTCGACCACGCTCCGGCCGTCGATGTCGGCGGCGTAGAGATAGAGGTAGCGGCTGTTCAGGGCGCCGCGGACGACGGCCTGGCAGTGGTCCGCCGCGATCGACCACCAGCCCTCCGTCCGGAACCCCTCGGCGGCGGGGCTGCCGAGCGCGACGTTGAGCAGGTAGCCGGTGCGGTTGCAGACGCGAAGGTCGGCCCGGGCGTCGCCCGCCGACAGCACCAGCATCAGCACCGGCGCGAGAAGGACGAGCCACGGGGCGCCGCCGCGTGCCGCATGGCCAGGCCCGCGGCACCTGACGCCGCCGACACCGGCCGGACGGATCGCGTCAGAGTCCACCGACACCGACATACACCCAGACGATGCTCTCGTAGGGCGAAAGTGGATCTGAGAGCTGCGCCGCCCCGACGATGACCTCGCTGCTCTCGCCGGATGCCGACAGCCGGTCGTCGATCGAATAGCTGCTGCCGCCGGGCACCCCGAGCGCCTCCTGGAAGCGCGGCGAGGCGAACTCCTCGCCCAGCGCCGGGGCCATCTCGTCCCCGAACCACTGCATGGCGGTCGGTGTCAGGGCCTGGGCGCGCGCCAGCGCGTCCAGGCCCTCGGGGGAGGGTTCGGGCTCCGGCGACAGCAGCGTCGCCGTGACGTTGGCCATCATGCAGTGCTTCTGCTCGAGCGTCAGCAGCGAGCCGTCGGCGAGGATCAGGGCGTAGCGGCGGACCGGCTCGTTGCTGTCCGGGTCGACCGCATCGCTCGTCGCGATCGCCGCACCCGGAACGAGCCCGGCCATCTCGGCGCCGATATCGACCAACTGGACGGAGCAGTCCTGCGCCCATGCGACCTCGGCGAGCGCAAGGGCCGGCAGCATGCGAAGCATCGTCTTGATCATCATTGCACCTCAGGCGGGAAGCGGCTTCTGGTTCGGGCGGACCTCGATGTGCCAGCACTGGTTCTTGATGTTGGTCTCATCGATAAACTCCGAAATGTAGCCGCCTTTCTTCAAGCTCCAGAACGCCTGGGTGACTTTCTCGATCTTGAAAGCGGACGGCGGATTCACGGAGCGTGTCGAGTTCACGCCTATATCGACGACGTTCAGCATGTTGTAAGTGCTGAGGTTGACGACGTGGCGAGAAACCCTTTTGCCCTGCTTCAGCAGGGACTCGATTTCGGCCACCATGAGGGCGATGACCTCGTTCCTGGGCTTGGCGCGGTTGCGTTCGAAAACCTTGAGTACCTGGTCACCCACTTTGCCATAGAGCCCATATTGCTTCGCCAAATTGATGGAAGCGTACTTGTACATGATCTGGGCCTGTTGCTCCGGTGTGCGAAGCGTGCTCGTGATGACCGCCTTCTGCAGCCCCGCGATTTCGACCGCCATCCTGATCACCCCAAGCGTGTAGGCGGACACGATCCGCTCCGACATCGAAAGCGTATCCTTGTAGAGTACGACCCTAGGAGCATCCGACGCGGGTGGCGGCGGAGGAGGGACTGGCACGGCCGGCTGGCTGCCGGCCGGCTTGATGAGGTGGCGCCAAGTCCGGCCTCCCGGATCGACCGTCGCGTCCGGGTACTTCAGGCCGCAGACGCGGCGCTGGAATTCCTCTATGGAATTGATGGTCATAGGGCCGATCCGCCCATCCTCGGCCAGCAGTCTGAGCGGTGTCAACGAGGCGATGTGCTTGTTGATGAGGGTCTGAACAAGCTTCACGTCGGCATACCGGTTGTCGCCGGACCGCGCCAACTTTCCAACCCTGGCCGTGAGTTGCATCTTCCGGGTCCTCCTTTTCCGGTGAAACAGGGTCGATAGCTAGGCCTCCAATGTCCCAGCCTTGGCCCGCGCCGCGGTCACGGCGAGGCGGTGCGAGATCACGCTAATGCATATACGAATCCACCGTCCTCCACGCCGACGCGCACCTCGCGCACCTCGGTCTTGTCGAGGGAGCGCTTGAGGAACTCGCGGGCGAGGGCGGGCAGGAGGGTGTTGGTGACGATGTTGTCGATCATGCGGCCTCCCGAATCCGGGTCGTTGCAGCGCGCCACGATGTGGTCGACGACCGCGTCGTCGTAGATGAAGGCGGCGTCGTGGTTCTCGGCGATGCGCTTGCCGATCCGGCCGAGTTGCAGGCGGACGATGCCGGCGAGCATGTCGCCGGAGAGCGGGAAGTAGGGGATCACCACGATGCGCCCGATCAGCGCCGGCGGGAACACGGCGAGGAGGTCCGGCTTCAGCACCTGGGCGAGCTCGTCGGGGTCCGGACGGCCGTCCGGGTGGCGGCGGGCGGCGTCCATGATGGTGTCGGTGCCGACGTTGGAGGTGAGGATGATCAGGGTGTTGCGGAAGTCGATCCGCCGGCCGGTCCCGTCCTCCATCTGTCCCTTGTCGAACACCTGGAAGAAGATCTCGTGGACGTCCGGATGGGCCTTCTCGACCTCGTCGAGGAGCACCACCGAATAGGGCTTGCGCCGCACCGCCTCGGTGAGCCGGCCGCCCTCGCCGTAGCCGACGTAGCCCGGCGGCGCGCCTTTCAGCGTGGAGACGGTGTGCGCCTCCTGGAACTCCGACATGTTGATGGTGATGACGTTCTGCTCGCCGCCGTAGAGCTGCTCGGCGAGCGCCAGCGCCGTCTCGGTCTTGCCGACGCCGGAGGGCCCGCAGAGCATGAACACGCCGATCGGCTTGTTCGGGTTGTCGAGCTTGGCGCGGCTCGTCTCGATCCGCCGGGCGATCATCCGGAGGCCGTGGGTCTGGCCGACGACGCGCTTCTCCAGCACCTCGGCGAGGCTGAGGATCGTCTCCACCTCGTCGCGGACCATGCGGCCGACCGGGATGCCGGTCCAGTCGGAGACGATGGCGGCCACCGCCTGCTCGTCCACATGGGCGTAGACCATCCGCCGCTCCGGATCGATCGCCTCCAGGGCCGCGACCTTCTCCTTGAGCAGCGCGCGTCGCTCCTCCCGCTCGGAGAGCGGGTCGGCGGCGGCGGGGGCGGGATCGGCGGCGGCGGCCTCCATCTCCGGCGAGGCCGCGGGCTCGGCGCCCGGCGCCGGTTCCGCGGGCGCGGAGAGCTTCGCCCTGAGGTCGGCGATCTCGTCGACCAGCGCCTTCTCGCTCGCCCACTCCGTCTCCAGGCCGCCGAGGTCCGTCTCGAGGCCCGACACCTCGACCTCGATCTCGGCGATCCGCTCCTCGTCGGCGACGCCGAGGTCGCGCTCGCGGGCGATCGCGTCCTTCTCCTGCGTCAGCGCGGCGATGCGCACCCTGGTGTCCTCGATCGCCGCGGGGATGGAGCTCTGGCTGATCGCGACGCGGGCACAGGCGGTGTCGAGCAGGCTCACCGCCTTGTCGGGGAGCTGCCGTGCCGGGATGTAGCGATGCGAGAGGTTCACCGCGGCGACGATCGCCTCGTCGGAGATGCGCACCTTGTGGTGCTTCTCCATCGGCCCGGTCAGGCCCCGCAGCATGGTGGCGGCGCGGCCGACGTCCGGCTCGTCGATCTGGACCGGCTGGAAGCGCCGGGTGAGGGCGGGGTCCTTCTCGAAATACTGGCGGTACTCCGCCCAGGTGGTGGCCGCGATCGTGCGCAGCGTGCCGCGGGCAAGGGCGGGCTTCAGGAGGTTCGCCGCGTCGCCGGTGCCGGCGGCGCCGCCGGCGCCGATCAGCGTATGGGCCTCGTCGATGAACAGGATCACCGGGGTCGGCGAGGACTGCACCTCGTCGATGACGGAGCGCAGGCGCTGCTCGAACTCGCCCTTCATCGACGCGCCGGCCTGCATCAGGCCGATGTCGAGGGCGCAGAGCCGGACGCCCTGCAGCGGTGGCGGCACGTCGCCGGCGGCGATCCGCTGGGCGAAGCCCTCGACCACCGCCGTCTTGCCGACGCCGGCCTCGCCGGTGAGGATCGGGTTGTTCTGCCGCCGGCGCATCAGCACATCGACGATCTGGCGGATCTCCTCGTCGCGGCCGAGGATCGGGTCCATGGTGCCGGAGCGGGCGCGGGCGGTGAGGTCCTGCGAGAAGCGGTCGAGGGCGGTGCTGCCCTTCGCCCCCGGCGCGGTCGCGCCCGCCTCGCCGGCCGGGGCGGCGGCGAGCCCCGAGCCGTCCATCGGCCGCAGGTTCTCCTCCACCGAGCCGGACCAGAGGGTGCGGTGCTCCGCGGCGAGTTCGTCGATGTTGACCTTGCCGAACTCGCGCGAGACGTCCATCAGCGCGCGGCGCAGCTCCATAGACTTCAGCGCGCCGACCAGGAGATGGCCGGTGCGGATCTGCGTCTCGCCGAAGAACAGCGTCGCGTAGTGCCAGCCGCGGTCGAGCAGATCGGCGATCTGGGCGGAGACGCCGGGCATCTCCGTCTCGTTCTTGCGAAAGCCGCCGACCGTCGCCTGCACGTCGGCGGCGAGGCGGCCGCGGTCGACCTTGAAGTGGTCGAGCGCGAGGGCGAGGTCGGTACCCTCCTTCTGCAGCAGCATCGCCAGCCAGTGGGCGAGCTCCAGGTTGCGGTTGCCGGCGCCCTTGGCGAGGCGGAGGGCCTGGATGAAGGCCTCGTACCCGACGCGGTTCAGCTTGCCCGAGACCGCTTCCAGACTGATGTCGGCCATGGCTGATGCTCCTTCGGCGTGGCTCACGAGGCCAATTGGACGGACTTGTTGCGGCGATCGGCGATTTGGAATCGGGCGTCGCGCCGGATGGCGTCGCCCGGATCCGTTTGTCGGTCGATCACCCAGCTTGTCCAGCCGAGACGGCCGGACACGCCGAGCCGGGTCGGTTCGATCGCTCGTGCCGGGATCGCCAGCTCGACGTCCCATTCGAGTTCCGCGCCCATCATGAGGACGACCGCGTCGGTGAGCTGTTCGGCTTGTCTGCCGTCCGGCAGGAACGACCGGTACGTCTCCAGGTCCGAAACCTGGACGCGGATCCTGTACTTGTCCGAGACGCTGAATGCGCCGGCGCCGAGGAAGGTGTCCACCCCAAGGCCGCTCAGGCGCGTGCCGAGGCGTGTTTGTTCGGCCTGGTCAAGTTCCAGCCACGAGCCGACGAATTCCTCAACCTCGACCGGTACGTCGAAGAGGCTGGTCAGGAAGCTCTCGAGGCGGGATGCGCTGCGCACCTGGAAGGCGAGAAGGCCGGCATGGTCGAGCTTGGCCCCGAGGGGCAACGTGCCGGCGTCGCGGACCGGTGCCGAGGCGATGCCGGCGATCGACCCGATCCAGCCGACGAACCGGTCGCGGTCCGGTCGGTCCGCCTGCACGACCGGGCGGGCCTGGGCCCAAGCCCGGAAGAACAGCTGAAGGAACCGGCCCTGGACGATGTCGGCGAACTTCGGAAACGCCGGGTCGCGGGCAAGCACCCAGCCGTAGGCCTCTTCCGTCGTGGCGATCGGGAGGGCGCCCTGGGGGCCGAACAGGCCCAGAAAGCGGACCCGAAGGTGCAGCAGTCCGTCCGGATCGGTGCTTGCAGAGTCGATGGTGGCTGCCGGGAATTCCAGGAACGGATCCTGGCCGATTCGCACCGCCTCCTCCGACGAGCGGCTCGACTCGCCGATGCGCGGGCGGTCGGTCGCCGCACGCTCCACAAGGCGGAGGGCGGTGAACAGGTCGAACCGCCATGGTTCCTCAGTGAGTTCCCGGCGCAGGGTCACAGCACCCCCTTCCGCCCCGCACGGGCGGGCCAGCGCATCACCTCGCCGCGCTCCGTCCCGCGGATCACGGTCTGGGTGAAGCTGTTTATCGACACGTATTCGGCCAGGAAGCGGTCGAGCACGGCACCCATCAGGAAGATGCCGCTGCCTTCGAACGCCTTTTCGTCGATGAGAATCGTGACCTCGAGCCCCCGCGCGACACCGACTCCCTGCGCCTGCCGGAGCCGCCGGGCCGCCGCCCGGGTATCGACTTGGCGCAGCCCGCGGATCTTGTGCTCGGTCGCACTGTCGCTGATGTCGGCGAAAAGTGCGAGGACTTCCCGCAGCGAGGCGGCACCTTCGCCGCCGGCGTGGCCGATCAGTCCGAGCTGGTTGAGCGCGAGAACGTTGATCAGCCGCCAGGCCGCGGCGCCGCTGGAGATCCGCTCGTTGCGGCCGCGCTTGCTGGACACCACCGGCTCGCGCGGCGGCGTCGGACCTGCGAGGCAGCGGACCTTGAGGCTGCTGTCGTCGAGGAAGTGGAAGTCGGAACCGCCACGACCCACCGGGAGATGCTCGGTCAGGTGGCGGTTCGAGCAGAGCGCCCGCACCGAAAGCTCGGCGATGTCACGCTCGGTGTCGATCCCGCTCCCGTCGCCGACCATGAGGAACATCTCGGTGCCGGTATAATCCGACGAGGACCCGTAGCGGACCTCCCTGGAGGACCGGCGGCGCGGCAGCCGCCGCACGGAATAGGTGTAGGCCGGCCGGGCCGCCGACTGGTTGAGGCGCGCCGAGTAGACCGGCAGCACCGGCACCTTCGTCGCCTCGCCGGTGATATGGGCGTGCACCGAGAGGATCCGGTGCGGCTCGTAGTCGAGCATCCGGCTGCGGTCGGGGACCACGTGGTATTCGTGTTGGTTCGGCTTCACCTGTATGCGGTCGACCGTTTTCTCGAAGAGGTTAACCGCCGGTGCGGCGTTCAGCGCGAACATCTCCGGGCGTACGGCCGCGGCAAGCCTCGGGACCATCTCGTCGAAGGCTATAATCACCTCGACCGTCTTCGCCGGGAGCGCGGCAAATATGGACTTTAGCCCATCGATTTGAAATCCGAGATACTTCCGCGGAAACAGGAAGTATTCGTGGATCAGGTCGAACCCATGGAAGACATGGTTGTCGCGCGGGAGAAGCGTCTCGTTCTCGCCGAATCCGATCTGCTGGAGGAGCGTCGGAGCTGCCGTGAAGACGACCGGGTCGCCGTAGCCGTCGAGATAGCGGAAGTAGACGGCGCGGGCGTGTGCGAACAACTGCTCGTAAAGGGACACTGCGTCGCCCTCGTCGCCGACGAGGTGGAAGCGCAGGGAATCGACCGGGCATGCGGAGAAGCGCATCTGCGGGGAGTCCGACGCGGCCGTGTCGGGTGGCTCGTCGGCGGCACGCTCGGTGGTGCGCAGTGTCAGAGCCAGCCGGAGCCCGGAGAGCACCTCGGGCCCGGCGGGCAGCCCGAGCGCCTGAAGGGGGCCGGCCGCGGGGAGGTATTCGGCGGCGGAAATCTGGAACGGCCAGAGCGTAATGTCGGAGGCGAGGCGAAAGCGGCAGGAGACGCCGCGCTCGCGCTCCCGGCTCTCGGCGTCGAAATAGGTGCCCCGCCCGATGGTGATGCCCTCCCGGAGGGCGGGTTCGCCGTAGGGAGGAAGGACGTCCACGAGCATCACGGACGGCGCGGGGGCGAGATAGTGCGGCACGATCTGCTCGAGAAGGTTGGATGTGAACTCCGCATACTCGTGCTCGAGCTTGAGCTGGACACGGGCGGCGAGAAACGCGGCGCCCTCGAGAAGTCCCCCGATCATCGGGTCCATGCGATCGGCGACCAGACCGCCGAGCCGCTCGGCCACGCCCGGAAACTCTTCCGCAAACTCGACGGCCTGCTCCTTCAGCAGCGCCAGTTCGCGATTGTAGAAGTCCAGGAATTCACGATCCAACGCTTGTCCTCCCCGGGTCAGATGCGGTCGATCCTGATCTTGCCCGTGTCCAGCTCCACGTCAGCTGCGAATTCCACCGGCACGTTGACCGGGTTGCACAGGAGGTCGGCGCGAATGATGAACCGGATCTTGAGGTCGGCGATTCCGACCGAATCGTCCCGAATCGTCGTAAGCCCGTCGGCGACCAGCCGTGGCTCGAAGTCGATGAGCGCGCGTTCCAGTTCGCCCGCGATCTCGTCGACGCGAAGCTCGTCGATGGACCGGTTGGTGAGGTCTGGCAGCCCGAAGTTCAGGATCGACCTTCGCACCTCCGGGAATTCCGAGAGGTCGAGGGCGGAGTCCATGTTGATGGTGTTGAGAAGGGCGGCGACGTCCAGCGTCACTTCCCGGCGAAGCTGCGGTTCGGTGATCGTCCCGCGGTGCGGGAGGCGCGCCGGTTCATTCCGCCCTTCGGCCGCGGCCGGCCCGGACGCCGCACGGCCGTCCCGGACCGCATGCGCGGACCGGAAGGCGTGCATGAAGGGTGCCGCGAGACGGTTCTTCCTCTGCACGTTCGCCATGGCGCTCCGGCCTGTCCCGACACGGTCGTGCCGGCCGCCCACGTGGGCGGCCGGCATTGACTCTCAAACGTTCCTCGATCCGATCATTCCTCGGCGTTGGCGGCGATGTCGTAGCTCTTGGTGACCTCCGGCGCCATCGTCTGGTCGGCGTTCTGCCCGACATAGACCGTCTCGTACTTGCGGAAGTTCAGAGAGACGGACTCGGTGGCCAGCTCGCCGCCGCTGCTGACCTGGTAGTTGGAGATCACCACCTCCTTCATGATCACCTTGTAGTAGTCGAACTCCGTGGAGCCGGCCGACTTGCGCAGGATGATGGTCGCCTCCGGGATGTCCGGGTGGGTGACGCAGAAGTGCAGGAGGTTCGGGGTGGCCTTGTCGACCTCCTTGACGACGGAAATGTCCTGGACGTTGATCTGCGGGCCGCCACCGCCAGTCAGGGAGTGGCGGTTGGCGCTGTTGCTCGCGCCCCAGCTGTACGAAAGGATCTCCATCGCGCCGATCAACGCTTGAGAGTCGCCGGGGATTTCGGGAATGACGAGGAACATATTGGAAGCCATGGTCTGCTCCTGCGGTGCGTGAAAGCGGGAAGTCTTCGGGACCCAGTCTTATGCTTAAACTTGCATGTGTACCCGACATCGGCTGCTTACGGTCTGGCGCGCGGGGTTTTTCCGCGCCCCAGCCCGGTCGGGGTCATTTTTTGTCGGCGGGCAGCTGGGAAACGAGGCTGAGGCCGATGTCCATGCCCTCGAGCTGGAAGTGCGGCCGCAGATAGAACCGGGCGGTGTAGTAGCCCGGGTTCTCCTCGTTGTCCTCGACGATGACCTTGGCTTCCGCGAGCGGCTTGCGCGCCTTGATGGTCTCGCTGGAGTTCTTCGGATCGCCGTCGACGTAGCGCGTGATCCAGTCCTGAAGCCACCGGCGGAGCTGGTCCTTCTCCTTGGTGGACCCGACCTTGTCCCGCACCATGCACTTCAGGTAATGGGCGAACCGCGAGGTGGCGAACATGTAGGGGATCCGGGCCGAGAGGTTGTCGGAGGCCGTCGCCTCCGGCTTGTCGTAGACCTTGGGCCGGTAGAGCGACTGGGCGCCGATGAAGGCGGCCTTGTCGGTGTTCTTGCGGTGGACGATCGGGATCAGGCCCGACTTGGAGAGCTCGGCCTCGCGACGGTCCGAGATGGCGATCTCGGTGGGGCACTTGAGGTCCACTCCGCCGTCGTCCGTGGGGAAGGCGTGGGTCGGGAGGTTGATCACTTCACCGCCCGACTGGACGCCGCGGATCCGGACGGTCCAGCCGTACTCCTTGTAAGCCCGGTTGATGTTGGTGGCCATCGCATAGGCCGCGTTCATCCAGGCGTACTTCTCACCCTTGTGGCCATCCGTCTCCTCCTCGAAGGCGAACTCCTCGACGGGCTCCGACTTCGCGCCGTAGGGGACGCGGGCGAGGACGCGCGGCAGGCACAGCCCTACGTAGCGGCTGTCGACCTGGTCGCGCAGCCCCTTCCAGGCGGCGTAGTCGGGTGTGTCGAACACCTTGCCGAGGTCGCGCGGGTTGGCCAGCTCCGTCCAGCCGTCCAGGCCGAGCAGCATCGGATCGGCGCCGGCGAAGAAGGGCGCGTGGGCTGCCGCGGCGATCTTGGACACGTCGCGGAGCAACTGCACGTCCTGTGGCGACTGGCTGAAGTAGTAGTCGCCGACCAGGCAACCATACGGCTCGCCGCCGAGCTGGCCGAACTCCTGCTCGTAGACCTTCTTGAACAGGGGGCTCTGGTCCCAGCGCGCACCGGGATAGAGCTTCAGGTTCTTGGCCAGTTCCGCCTTGGAGACGTTCATGACGCGGATCTTCAGCGTCGCGTCGGTCTCGGAGTTGAACACGAGGTAGTGGAGACCCCGCCAGGCGCTCTCGACCTGCTGGAACTCCGGCGCATGGATGATCTCGTTGACCTGTGCGGTGAGCTTCTCGTCGAGCCGGGCGATCATCTCCTCGATCGTCTCGATCACGTCACCCTTGACGACCGTGGTGTCGGCGAGGGCCTGGCTCACCAGGGTGCGCAGCGCGTTCTCGACCTCGCTGGCAGCCCGCTCGCTGCGCGGCTTGAAGCTCTGCTTCAGGACGCTGGCGAACTCATCGACCTCGGCGACTGCGCCGGTGGTCGTCTCCTGACGTTCCATTTCGTTGGTCATAACTGTCGCTCCGTCAGTTCGACGCCTCGTCTTCGCCGGGTTCTTTCTTGATCCGCTCGTTCAGCGCCGCCATGAGGCTCGGATCGGCCAGCAACTGCTTGAGCTTCTCTTCGGCCGACGCCTTGCCGTCCATGTAGCGAAGCAGATTCTGGAGCTGCTCACGGGCCTCCAGCAGCTTCGCCAGCGCCGGCACCTGCCGCGCCACGGCGGCCGGGCTGAGATCGTCCATCTTGTTGAACTTCAACTGCACGGAGAGTTTCTCCTCTCCGTCTCCGCCCAGCTTGTTGTCGACGCGCATGGCGACACCGGGCTGTATCGCGGCCATGCGCTTGTCGAAGTTGTCCATGTCGATGTCGAGAAAGGTCCGGTCGGCGAACTCCGGCTTCTCCACCCCCGGAGCGTTGCCGGACAGGTCCGACAGAACTCCCATCACGAAGGGAAGCTCGATCAGGCGTTCCGCGTTGTAGGGGTCCTCGTAGGTGATGTGGACCCGCGGCGCGCGGTTCCGGCCGATGAATTTCTGACCGCTGTTGCTGGACATGACCGTTCACCTCTCCTCATTCTGCCGTTTCAGGCCCGGATCACACGGTGGGCCGACCGCGGGATGCGGATCCGATCCGGTCGGCGGCAGGTTACTTCTCCCCCGGTGCCCCGAACGGGGCGCCGCGCACGCACTCGGCAACACGTCGCGCCACCGGCTCCTCAGCCGCCGATCCTCATGGTCTTCAAGGCGTCTTCCGGCAGAAGGTCCTTGAGGAGGCTCAGGAAATCACGGCTTCCGAGGGCCTTGGCGCGGTCGATGAGCAACGGAACGGGGCTCGACGGCTCCGCTCTTCGATAGAACTGGGCAACCTGGTCGAGGAGCGTGATGGCCTGCTGCCGGCTCTCCACCCGGGGAGGCTCCTCGGTCTGCGGGGCGGTCGCGCCGTTTCCGGCCGGCGCCCTCAGGGGAATGATGAATGTGGGTTCTGCCCCGACATGGATCCGTGCCGCTCCCGCGTGCTCGGGAACGAGCATCGCCACCACCTCGAAGAGCGAACAGCCGAGGCTGGCCCGCGCCTGCTCGACCAGCGGCAGCACGGGGCTGGAGGGCTCGAAATGGCGGAAATAAGCGATGACGCCGTCGAGGGCGGCGGCAGCCTCGCCCCGGCTGGCAAGGGCGCCGGCCGGAAGAGGCGCGGCGGATGCCCCGGCCGCGGTCTCCAAGGCCCCCGCGCCACCCTCCTCCTCGGCGGCATTCTCTCCGGCGGATCCGGCTGCCGCGAGAGAGCGGCCCGGGTCCCTCCGGACGACGGCGGATTCCAGCATGGCGACGATGCCGTCCGCGACGGGAGGCAGCCGGTCGAGCCGAAGGGCCGCCTCGTAGCCGATGCGCTCGATCAGGACCCGGTCGATGCGGGCGATCGCGTCGACCAGGCGACACATGAGGTCGCGCACGGCGACGAGATCCTCCAGGTCGCACTCCATCAGCACCCGGTCCACGGCGGCCGGGTCGGTCTGCTCGCCGTCCCTGAGGTTTGCCGCCCCGGTTGCGATCAGGTGACCACGGTAGGTCACGGCACCGGCCCGCGGCAGCTCCAGAAGACGGGCGAACTGCAGGGGGAAGACGAGGGATCCGACGTCGTCGAGGTTGTAGAGCGGGGCGATCCTGAACGCGTGGTCGTCTCCCTCGGGCAGTGGCTTCACGGTGTCCCAGTCCGTCTCGAACAGTCGGCGGACCTCTTCGATCGTCCGGACGAATCCGGCGACGTTGCCGGACAGGATGAAGACCTTCGATGTGAGAACCAGCAGCCGGACGTCGCGCGTCCGTTGGAGCAGGCCGGCCGCCTCCGCAAGGATGCTCTCGGCCGGGAAGGCGGCGGGGTCGAACGAGAAGAAGGAATCAGGAATCTGACCCTCGGCACTGGCCATAAAGGACAGGAATTCGGGATCGCCGGCCGCCTCCAGGTCGGGCCCGCACGGATCCTCGCCGTCGACCACTCGGTCGAAGATGGTCAGGTCGAATGCCATTGTCCCACGGCTCTCCCCCCAAAAGCCCGCAGGCGCCGCGGTTCGCCCGCGGCGCCTCTTGCCTCCCGCTCGACCTAGGCCCGGTGGCTCGGATTCACCAGCCGGTCAGCCTCGTCTCGACCCGGCGGTTCTCCGGGTTGAACGGGTCGGCGACCCGCGGACGTGTCTTGCCGTATCCCCTGGTCTCGAACCGGTCCGTGGCGACGCCCTTCGCGGTCAGGTAGGAGACCACGGCCGCCGCCCGCCGTTCAGACAATTCAAGGTTGTAGCCCTCCGAGCCGGTCGCATCCGTGTGCCCCTCGACGGCGAAGCGCGCCCTCGCCAGCCGCTCGTCGGCGAGTGCCTTGGCAAACTCGTCGAGGTTGGCCTTGGCGGCCGGCGTCAGTTCGTCCGAATTGAACTCGAAGTTGACCAGCAGGTCGAACGGCTTGGGCTCCGCCGCCTCGGCAGCCTTTCCGCACTCCTCGGCGGTGCCGATGCAGATGGCCCGCTTCTGGCCGAGTAACTGTGTGGAGAAGAATTCCGCGATGTCGCCGGACTTGTACGCCGGTTCGGCGAAGACCGGACCCGCGGAAAGGGCGAGCAGAACAGCTAGGGAAACGGTGATGCCACGCATGATCCACCTCTTCGGGAGGGCGACGGGGGGCCGCCATTCAACCTTCGCTGTCGTTACGGTCTGTGGATGATACCCCCTGCGGGTCCCTCGCCGCGATGTATGCTCAAAACCTGATACAGACCGTAACACCCCGGCACGGCCCCGGACGACGATCGGCGCAGGTCCCGCGGAACCGGACGGCAGACGCTCCCAACGCCTTCAGGCCGTCGATGTCCTGTGTTTCCTTCTCGACTATGCAACTGCGCGGATATATCGTCAAGAAGTTACGAGTGGCCCGTTCGACAGCGAATAAAACGAGGCTAACATGGCGACCACCCTCCAGCAGACCAACAGAGTAGCCTCGCTGAAGACGCGACTCGGCTCTGATAAAGTCGTATTGACGCGGTTTTGGGCAGAGGAAGGGCTAAGTGAACTGTTCAAGGTCGACGTCGAGGGACTTAGTTCCGACGCGGACATCGACCTCGCACAGGTCGTCGGGACGGGAGCGTGCGTGAGCCTGACGGCCGAAGACGGTCAGGTCAGATACTTTCACGGGCGGGTCGCCGAGGCGGAATGGGTCGGGGTGGAGGGCCGCAGCCACGCGTATCGACTGGTCCTTCGGCCATGGCTCTGGCTGCTGTCGCACACCGCCAACTGCCGAATCTTCGAAAGCAACAAAGACATCGTCCAGATAATATCCAGTGTATTTGATCAGCAGGGCTTTGAGGATTATCGCTTCGACCTTGCCCAAAGTTACCCGAAGCTAGAGTACTGTGTTCAGTACAGGGAAAGCGATCTGGACTTCGTCTGCCGGCTGATGGAAGAAGCAGGTATATACTACTACTTTGAGCACAGCGACAGCAAGCATACGCTGGTCATGGTCGACCGGGCTTCGAGTCACAAGCCGGTCCCGGGCCTCGGCTCGCTTCCGGTCCATGGCCTTGAGAACACCCGGCCGCTTGACCGCCAGCACCTGGTCGCGTGGCGGGCGCAGCGGTGCTTCGCGACGGGGCGCTCCATGTACAACGAGTATGACTATGCCAGGCCGAAGGCCGCCTTGAAGGCGGAGCACCGCGGGTCTCTTCCGTTCGCCCACAACGCGCTCGAGGTCTACGACTACCCCGGTCGCTACGAACAGGCTTCCGACGGCTCGCGCATGGTGAAGGCCCGGCAGGAAGGCTTCGAGGCGCGGGACCAGATCCGGCGCGCCGCCGGTTCGGCCGGCTCCCTCGCTCCCGGATACACGGTCCAGGTCGGGCCGCATCCGCGCGAGGCCGAAGCCGGCGCCTACCTCGTGCTCCACTGCCGCCACAGCTTCCTCGGCCAGAGCTATGCAACTCGCCGCGAGGACGAGACAGGCTATTCGGGCGAGTACCGCCTGCTGCCCACGAGCCTCCAGTTCCGTGCGCCCATAGCGACACCGAGGCCGCGGATCCACGGCACGCAGACCGCTCGCGTGGTCGGCCGCCAGGGCGAGGAGATCGACGTCGACGAACACGGCCGCATCCTGGTCGAGTTCCACTGGGAGCGCGACGACCTGCCGTCCCGCCGCGTCCGCGTCGCGCAGGTCTGGGCCGGCCGGAACTGGGGCAGCATCGTCATCCCGCGGATCGGGATGGAGGTGGTCGTCACCTTCCTGGAGGGCGACCCGGACCAGCCGCTGGTGATCGGCTGCGTCTACAACGGCGACAACAAGCCCCCCTACAAGCTGCCCGACGAGAAGAACATTTCCGGCATCAAGTCGGAGTCCACCAAGGGCGGCTCGGGCTACAACGAGTTCATCTTCGACGACACCAAGAACCAGGAGAAGGTCCGGCTGCACGCCGAGAAGGACCTGGAGTCCACAGTGGACAACACGGAACTCAGGACCATCAAGGGCGAGCAGGTGGGCAGTCCTAAGGGAACCTACGCCCGCAAGACGGTGATCGAGAAGGGCGACGAGGTGCTCGAGGTGGCGACCGGCCATCGCGACGAGAAGATCAAACAGGGCGACGACAAGCTGGTGGTCGGCCAGGGCAACCGCACCTGCGAGATCTCGATGGGCAACGACAACCTCACCATCAAGATGGGCAACCGGACGACCAAGCTGGACCTCGGCAAGGACTTTACCGAGGCGATGCAGTCGATCACCCTCAAGGTGGCGTCCAGCAAGCTGACGATTGATCCGACCGGGATCACCCTGGACGCGCCGATGATCACCTTCAAGGGCGGGGCCCTGATCAAGAGCAGCGCGCCGATGACCAACATCAGTTCCGACGCGATGACCATCGTGAAAGGCGGCATCGTCACCATCAACTGACGGCGGACCGGGGAGGGGGACCGATCGCATGAGTTCGAGGCTGCGCTTCCTGACGGCCCGGCAGGTCTTCGAGACTTTCGCCGCGGCCGGCGACGACGTCGCCGCCGCGCCCACCGACGAGCCGCCGCTCGACTTCCTGCGCGCCCGCGACCGCGAGGGGGAGCGCGAGGACGCGCTCGCCTTCGCCGCCTACCTGCTGCCGCGCCGCGAGGCGGTCTGGTGGGCCTGCCAGTGCCTGCGCGGCCTCGGGGTGATCGCGACGGAGGGCGATGCCGCCGCGCTCGCTGCCGCCGAGGGCTGGGTGCGCGACCCGGAGGAGGAGGTCCGCCGCGCCGCGCTCGACGTCGCCGAGCGGCTGCCGCCCGGCGATCCGGCGACCTGGCTCGCCTTCGCCGCGGCCTGGTCCGGCGGCAGCATGGTCTCGGCCGACTTCGACCCGGTGCCGCCGCCGCCGCAACTCACCGCCAAGGCGGTGCGGGCGGCGCTGCTGCTCGCGCTCGGCCGCGTCCACCAGCCGGACCGGGAGCGCCTCGCCGCCCGCTGCGTCGCCAGCTGCATCCGCTTCGCGGAGGGGGGCGATGCGATCCTCTGATCCCGCCCTCGAGATCCCCGTCGCCCGGACCCCGCCGCTTGCCTCGCTGCGGGAACGGTCGGATAATGCATTTGGAATTCGCTGTTTGACGGCAGCGCCGAATCGACGATCCGATGGCGGGGGAGAGGCCGGAACCTCGTCGTCCGAGCTCGAAAGCCGCCTGATGCCGCTGCTGCTGAGGATCGAGAACGTGGATCGCCTGCCGGATGGCGGGCCGCTGTTCGTGGAAGTGTTCGGCCGCGGGCTCGATCTCGGCCGCGACCAGCACCTCGACTGGACCTTGCCGGACCCGAGCCGCTACATCTCGGGCAAGCACTGCGAGATCCGCTACCGGAACGGCGAGTACATCCTCACCGACGTGTCCACCAACGGCACCTATCTCGCCGGTTCCGACCAGCGGATCCAGAGCCCCTACCGCCTGCGCGACGGCGACAGGCTGGTGATCGGCCACTATGTCGTCTCGGTCAGCATCCGCGACGAGGCGAAGGCGGCGGAGGAGGCGCATGCCGGGGCCGCCGCTGCCGCGGCAAACCCCTGGGACGTCGCCGGCGAGGTGGCCGCGCCACTGCCGCCGCAGGGCTTCATGCCCCGTCGCACCGTCCCGGGCACGGATCCGCTCGACCGGATAGTCGACCTGCCTCGGCCCGCGCCGCCGTCCGCCGCAGACGACTGGACGATGCCGGTGTCCGCGCCGGCCGCGGAGGATTGGACGGGTCCGGCCCCGACGACGCCCC
Source organism: Pleomorphomonas sp. (assembly GCA_041687675.1). Classification (GTDB taxonomy): domain Bacteria; phylum Pseudomonadota; class Alphaproteobacteria; order Rhizobiales; family Pleomorphomonadaceae; genus JAWLBM01. Next base: position 79,952 of record JAWLBM010000012.1, read on the forward strand.
TGCCGTTCGCCCCGCCGCCGGCGCCGACGCCGCGCCGGCCCGCCGCTCCGACCGCGTCCACTGCCGCGCCGCCGGTGTTCGACGACTGGACCGTGCCCGAACCGGCGCCGCCGGCCGCCTCCGGCCCGATCCCGCCGGGGCCGATGCCGCCCACCCCGATCCCGGTGCCGCACCCGGGCGAGCCCGAACCGCTGCCGCCCGGGCCGATGCCGCCGACGCCGATCCCGGTGCCGCCGACCCCGTTCGCCGGGCAGGCGCCCGGTCAGGGCGGGGGGCCAGCCGAGCCGGAGATCCTTGCGCGCCTCGCCCGCGCCGCCGGCATTCCGGAGGAGGTGCTGGAAAAGCGCGATCCCGGCGAACTCGCCGAGGAGATCGGCAACGCGCTCCGGATCGCGACCGAGAGCCTGCGCCAGCTGCTCGCCGCCCGGGCGGAGACCAAGAGCCTGGTCCGCAGCTCCAGCCACACGGTGATCCGCGCCTTCGACAACAACCCGCTGAAGTTCACGCCCTCCTCGGAGGAGGCGCTGCGGATCATGTTCGGGCCGCCGACGCGCAACTACCTCGGCGCGGCGCCGGCGATGGAGCAGGGCTTCTCCGACCTGAAGCGCCACCAGGCGCAGACCTACGCGGCCATGCAGGCGGCGCTGGAGCAACTTCTCGCCGATCTGGCGCCCTCGGCGGTCGAGGCGGCGGGCGAGGGCGACAAGGGCCTTGCCGGGCTCGTCGGCTCGCGCAAGGCGAAGCATTGGGACACCTTCGCGGAACGCTGGCGCGGCCGCGCCCGCCGCGACGACGAGCGACTGACGGACGCCTTCATGCGGCTGTTCGCCGAGAACTACGACAGGCTCCAGAACGAGGGTCGCTGAACGACCCCGGGAGTCGGCGGGCGCGTCCCGCCCGATGGTGGAACGACGGGCGGCCGCCGCGGGCGGCGACCGTCCATGGTGGGGGTCCCTGCGAAACATGCCCTGGTACAGCAAAGTTCTCTGGTCCGAGGGCCTGTTCCTGAGGCCCCACCATCTCCAGCAGGCGGACCGCTACGCCGAGCACCTGCTGGAGAGCCGGGTGCGCCATGTCTCGCCGTACCCCTGGGGCTTCTCCGCCCTCGAGATCGACCGCGACCTCGCCCAGCAGTCCCGCTTCGCCCTTCGCCGCGCCACCGGCGTGATGCCCGACGGCACGCCCTTCGACCTGCCGATGGACGGCCCGCTGCCCGCCTCGATCGACGTGCCCGAGGGCGCCGGCCGCCAGATGGTCTGGCTCGACCTGCCGTCGGCGAGCCCCAACGTGCGCGAGGTGGACGACGCGGAGGCCGAGAGCGCGGCGCGATACCTCGGCGCCGCCGACACGGTGATCGATTCCACCTCGCACATCCGCGTCGAGGAGACGATCGACGTCGCGCTGCCGCGGCTCACCTTCTCGATCCGGCGCACGCCGCGCCCCGGCTTCGTGTCGCTGCCGATCGCCCGCATCCTCGAGGTGCAGGACCGGGCGGTGCTGCTCGACGAGAAATACGCCCCGCCCGTGCTGGTCACCGCGGCGCATCCGACCGTGGAGGGCTGGCTCGACCGGGTTATCGGCTGGATCGCCAACAAGCTCGACGAACTCGCCCGCTATGCCGCCGACCCGACCTCCGGCGGCGGCCTGCAGAGCGCCGACTACCTGATGCTGCAGGCGCTGAACCGGGTGTTCCCGGTGCTGCAGCATTTCCGCCGCTCCCGCTATGTGCATCCGGAGCGGCTGTTCGAGGAACTCCTGCGCCTCGCCGGCGAACTCGCCACCTTCACGACGCCGGACCGCCGCGCCCGCGACTACCCGGCATACGACCACGACGACCTCGAGGCCGTGTTCGCGCCGCTGCTGCGCGACATCCAGGAATCGCTCAGCGCGCGGATGGACCGCCGCGCGATCCGGCTCGAACTCGTCGAGCGCGGGCCGAACGCCTACATCTCGACGATCCGCGACCGCTCGCTGTTCCAGACCGCCACCTTCGTGCTCGAGGTCTCGGCCCGCCGGCCGCTCGGCGAGATCCAGGCGCAGTTCCCGAACCTCCTCAAGGTCGGGCCGAACACCCGGATGAACGAGATCGTCCACGCGCACCTGCCGGGCATCGCGGTCGGCCACCTGCCGACGCCGCCGCCGCAGATCCGCGCCATCACCGACCACGTCTACTTCTATCTCGACCGCACCTCGCCGCTGTGGCCCGAATTCTCCAACGCGAGCGCGATCGGGATGCACTTCGCCGGCAACTGGCCCGAGCTCGCCATGGAGCTCTGGGCGGTCAGGGAGGATCGACGGTGAGCGACCCCGACGATCCGTTCGGTCGCAGGGACCGGACCATCATCTCGCCCAATCCCGGCGGTCGCCGCGCGCCGCCGCCGGGGGGCGGGCAGCCGCCGCAACCGCCCGGGCATGCCCCGCCGGCGGGAGAGCCCGGCTTCGCCCCGCCGCCGGGGCAGCCTCCCGGCTACGCGCCGCCGTCGGGCCAGCCGCCGACCTACGCGCCGCCGCCACAGTCGCCGGCGGCCTGGCCGCAGCAGCCGCCTCCCGGCTACGCGCCGCAGCCGGCCGGCTGGTCGCACCAGCCGCCCGCGCCGGGTGGCTGGACCCCGTCGCCGCCGCCCGGCGCCGATGCATGGGGCACGCCCGGCGCCGCGCGCTCGCCCTACCAGACGCCGCCGCCCGCGGCGCCGATGATGCCGCCGCCGAGCGGCGTCGCGCCGGGCCGGATCGACCTCTACGCGGCCAACCGCAACATCCTCCTCCAGGCCGCGGCGCCGCTGCTGCTGCTGCTCGCCCGCCTGCGCACCTCGCTCTCGCGCGGGGCCTATGCGAGCCTGATGGACCAGGTCGCCCAGTCGATCGTCCGCTACGAGTCCGACTTGCGCCAGGCCGGCGTGCCGGAGCCGACGGCGACCATCGCCCGCTACGCCGTCGCGGCCACCGCCGACGACATCGTCCAGAACATCCCGAGCGAGGAGCGCCACCTCTGGGCGCAGTATTCCATGCTCGCCCGCTTCTTCGGCGACCGCACCGGCGGCGTCCGCTTCTTCTCCGAGCTCGACCGCCTGCGCGCGAACCCGGTCGGCAACGAGGACCTGCTCGAGCTCATGCACGCCTGCCTCGCGCTCGGCTTCGAGGGCGTCCACCGCACCTCGGCGGGCGGCGCGGCAATCCTGCAGGGCATCCAGCGCGATCTCTACGAGGCGTTGCGGCGGGTGCGCCCGCGCGGGGCGGACGAGATCTCGCCGCACTGGCGCGGCCGGGAGATCCCGGTCGAGCGCAAGCGGTCGCTGGTCCCGCCCTGGGCGGTGGCGGCGCTCAGCGGGGTGATCCTGCTCGCCACCTTCCTGACGCTGCGGACGATCCTCGCCGGCGACGCGGAGGCGGTGGCCGCCTCCATGAAGAGCCTCCACCCGGGCAGCGAGGTGGCGATCCTGCGCGACGCCGTGGTGACGCCGCCGCCGCCGGCGGTGGCCCCGCCGGACGCGGCGACGCAGCTGCAGCGCATCCGCGGGCGGCTCTCGGACGAGATCGCCGACGGCACCCTGTCGGTGGACCAGACCGCAAACGTCATCGTGGTCCGCGTCGGCAACCTCGCCCTGTTCGACAGCGGCAAGGCTTCGGTGAAGGCGGCGTTCGAGCCGATCGCCGCGCGGATCGGGGAGACGCTGGAGGCCGAGCCCGGGGCAATCCGGGTGATCGGCCACACGGACAACGTGCCGATCCGATCGGCGGCGTTCCCGTCCAACTTCGTGCTTTCGGAGGAACGGGCGAAGTCGGTGGCGGGGCTGATCGCCAATGGCCTCACCGATCCCTCGCGGGTGGTGGTGGAGGGCAAGGGCGCCGACCAGCCGATCGCGTCGAACGACACGGCCGAGGGCAGGGCGGCGAACCGTCGGGTGGAGATTGTCATCCCGCGGGCGGACTGACGCGGGGCGTAGGCTTCAGGGACGGCCCCGGGGACGGGCCGGCCGGGTTCGGAGGTGGGACGGGTGGCGCGCTGGCTTCGATACGCACTGATCGGGATCGGCCTCCTGGCGCTGTCGGCGCTGGTCTGGTTCGGCGGTCCGCTGCTCGCGATCGGCGAATCCCGGCCGCTGCAGGACGCGCTGCCGCGGGGCGTGACGATCGCCGCGATCCTGGCGGTGGCGGCCGTGGTCTGGCTCGTCCGCCACCTCGTCCGCCGCCGCCGGGCGGCGAAGATCGAGGCGGCGCTCACCGCGCCGGCGGAGCCCGGCGGCGACGGCGCAGTCCTCGGCGAGCGCATGCGCGACGCTCTCTCGCTCCTGAGAAAAACGACGAAGAAGGGCGACTATCTCTATGACCTGCCGTGGTATCTCGTCATCGGCCCGCCGGGCGCCGGCAAGACCACGGCGCTCGTCAACTCCGGCCTGAAGTTCCCGCTCGCCCGCGGCGCGCCCGCCGAGGCGGTGGAGGGCGCCGGCGGCACGCGCTACTGCGACTTCTGGTTCACCGAGGACGCGGTGCTGATCGACACCGCCGGCCGCTATACCACGCAGGATTCCGACGAGACCGCCGACCGCCGCAGCTGGCGCGACTTCATCGCGCTGCTGAAGACCAACCGGCCGCGCCAGCCAATCAACGGCGTCATCGTCGCCATCTCGCTCGAGGACGTCACCACCGGCAGCCCGGAGGAGGTGTCCGCCCATGCGGACGCGGTGCGCCAGCGCCTCGCCGAACTGCACGAGGACCTGAAGGTCGACTTCCCCGTCTACGTCGTCTTCACCAAGGCCGACCTGATCGCCGGCTTCTCCGAGTATTTCGCCGACCTCGACGAGGGCATGCGCCGCGCCGTCTGGGGCGCCACCTTCGAGACGGCCGACCGCACCGCCAACATGATCGCCGAGGTCGGCCCCGAGTTCGACCGCCTGGTCGAGCGGCTGAACGAGCGGCTGCCGGACCGGCTGCAGGGCGAGCCGGACCCGCGCGGCCGCGCCCTGGTGTTCGGCTTCCCGGCCCAGGTCGCCGCCTGCCGGCGGCCGATCCTCGACTTCCTCGGCCGCGTCTTCGAGCCGACCCGCTACCATGCCAACGCCGCCCTGCGCGGCTTCTACTTCACCTCCGGCACCCAGAAGGGCACGCCCTTCGACCAGGTGATCGGCGCCCTCTACCGGTCCTTCGGCGTCGAGAGCGCCCGCAGCCAGGCCTTCTCGGGCATTGGCCGCAGCTACTTCCTGCACGACCTCCTGAAGAAGGTGGTGTTCCCCGAGGCGGGTTGGGTGTCGGAGAACGCGGGCGCCGTCCGCCGCTCCTTCCTGCTGCGCACGGCGGCCTATGCGGCCGTCGCGCTGGTGACGGTCGGAACGCTGGCGGCCTGGGGCGTCAGCTACTCCAACAACAAGGAACTCATCCGCGAGAACCAGCGCGCCGTCGAGCAGTACCGGGCGGCGATCCAGCCGCTGGTCGAGGAGGCGGAGCTGTCGGACCCGGACCTCAGGCCGGTCTACGAGCGGATTCATGGGCTCCTGCACCTGCCCGCCGGCTACGCCAGCCAGGACGAGCCGGGGCCGGCGGCGGAGGGATTCGGCCTGTCGCAGCGCGGCCGGCTCACCTCGGCGGGCGTCACAGCCTACCAGGCCGCGCTGGAGCAGTTCTTCCGTCCCCGGCTGGTGCTCCGGCTCGAGCGCGACATCCAGGCCAATCTCGGCCAGCCGGCCTTCCTCTACGAGGCGCTGAAGGTCTACCTGATGCTCGGCGGCAAGGCGCCGGTGGACCGCGACCTGGTGGCGGCCTGGATGGCGCAGGACTGGGAGCGCAACGTCTACCCCGGCCCGCAGTTCGCCGAGGGGCGGGCGGTGCTCGCCGGCCACCTGGTCGCGATGATGGACCTCGACAGCGGCGGTGAGCCGCTGGTCACCCTCAACGGCCCGCTGGTGGAGGAGGCGCAGCGCACGCTGGCGCGGCTCTCGGTCGCCGAGCGGGCCTATGCGCTGCTGAAGTCCGAGGCGCGAGGGCTGCCGATCGCGGACTGGTCGGTGGTGGCGAACACCGGGCCGGACGCGCCGCTGGTGTTCGAGGCCGCCGACGGCGGTGACCTCGGCTCCGTCACCGTCCCGGGCTTCTTCACCTACGCCGGCTTCTACCAGGGCCTCCTCGCCGCGCTGCCCGGCGTCGCCGAGCGGGTCGAGGCGGAGCGCTGGGTGCTCGGGGCGGCGGGCGAGCAGGCGGCGGTGGGCGAGCAGTACGAGACGCTGCTCCCGGACGTCCTCGAGCTCTACCGGCGCGACTTCGTCCAGACCTGGACGGAGGCGCTCGGCCGGATCCGGCTGAGGCCGATGGTGGCCGACAAGCCCGTCTACGTCGCCCTCAACGCCGCCGGCTCGGCGACCTCGCCGATCCGGCAGCTGATCGAGTCGATCGCCGAGGAGACGCAGCTGACCCGCGAGCCGCCGGAGCCGGAGGAGGGCGGGGAGGTCGATCCGAAGCTGCAGGCGCTCGGCAAGAAGGCGGCCGGGCGGGTGCTGAACAAGGTGGGCCTCGGCGCCGCCGGCCGCGTCGGCCTCGACATGGCGCTGAAGTCGCAGCAGCGCGCCGGCGCGCCCGTCGAGGTGCCCGGCGCCGCGATCGAGGCCGCCTTCAAGACCTACCACGTGCTGGTGGAGGGCGAGCCCGGCGCCCGGCCGGTTGACGCGCTCGTCAGCAACATCCAGGAGATCTACCGCAACCTTGCGCTCGCCGCGACCAACCCGGTGCAGAGCGCCGGGGCGCTCGCCGCCCTCAACGGCCAGGTCGGCATCTTCCGCGGCAATGTCTCGCGGCTGCCGCAGCCGGTCGCCGGCATGATCCAGGTGCTCGCCGACGAGATCGAGGGCGACGCCACCGGCACCTCGCGCAGCCAGCTCAGCCAGAAGCTGACCAGCCAGGTGAGCGGCATCTGCGGCCAGATCGTCGACAACCGCTACCCCTTCTTCAAGAGCGACCGCGACGTGCCGCTCGCCGACTTCGGCCGCCTGTTCGCGCCGAACGGCGTGTTCGACCGCTTCTTCCAGACCGAGCTCGCGCCGCTGGTCGACGGCGCCGCGGATCCCTGGGAGTGGCGGCGGGAGGTGCCGATGGTGCGCGACCTCTCGAACGCCACGCTGCGGCAGTTCCAGTACGCCGCCGAGATCCGCGACGCCTTCTTCGCCCGCGGCGGCAACCTGCCGTCGGTCGAATTCGAGGTGAAGGCGGTGAGCCTGTCGCCGGCGGCGAACCAGGCGGTGCTCGACCTCGGCGGCACCTCGGTGGTCGCCCAGCACGGCGCCAGCCTGCCGGTGAAGGCGACCTGGCCGGGCGCGGCGACGGGCAGCCGCGCGGCCCTCTTCCTGCTGCCGGAACTGCCGGACCGCCGCTCCAGCCTCGAGCGCGGCGGGCCGTGGTCGCTCTTCCGCCTGCTCGACGCGGGGTCTACCCTGAAGAAGGCCGAGAGCGTCACCGCGAGTTTCGTCCTCGGCGGCCGGGAGGTGACCTTCGTCTTCTCGACCGGCTCGCTGTTCAATCCGCTGAGCCTGCCGGCGCTGACGGCCTTCCGCTGTCCGACGGGGCTCTGAGGGGAGGCCGGCCATGGGGTGCGGGCTGTTCGGCAAGCTGCCGGCCAAGCGGGACTTCGTCTCCGACGGCGCCCCCCGGGCCTTCCTCGACCCGTTCGAGCGCTGGCTGCAGGGCTCGATCGCCTCGAGCCGCCAGACCATGGGCGAGGCCTGGCAGCCGGCCTACCTGAAGATGCCGATCTGGCGCTTCTGGCTGGGCGAGGGGCACGCGGGCGCCACCACGGCCGGGGCCTTCATGCCCTCCGTGGACGGCATCGGCCGCTATTTCCCGCTCGCCGTGTTCGCCGTGGCGGAGCCCGGCGAGGCCTTCCCGCCGCCCGACCTCGACCCCTTCGAGTCCTGGTTCTCCCGGCTGGAGGCGATCCTGCTCGACGCGCTCGAGCCCTCGGCCTCCTACGAGCGGCTGAAGGCCGGGGTGGCCGGCCTCGGCCCGCCGCCCGCGGGGGGCCGGACGCCGCACCCGGGCCTCGTCCGCATCTCCGGGGACGCGGTGATGCTGCAGGGTGAGGGCGTCGGCATCGGCAATGCGATCGCCGCCGCGCGGATCGCCATGCACCGCGGGCACAACCGCCATCTCGCCTGCCTCTGGACCGTCGGCGGCGAGGACTTCCCGCCGGCGGCGATCGTCGGCACCGCCCTGCCGGACCCGACCCGCTTCCCGATCCTGATGACCGGGGAGGGCGGCGTCGCCGGCGCGGCGCAGCGGCCCGGAGAGGCGTCGTGACCGGCGCCGGCCCGGCGATTGCCCTCGACGTCGGCGGCGTGACCGACGTCGGCCGGGTGCGCCTGCGCAACGAGGACCGCTTCGCGGTGCGCCCGGACGCCGGGGTGTTCCTCGTCGCCGACGGGATGGGCGGGCACGACGACGGCCATGTCGCCAGCGGCATCCTCGCCGCCGCGGTGGAGGGGATGCGGCCGGCCGCAGGCGCCGCCGACCTCCTCGCCGCCTTCGAGACGGAGGTGCTCGCGGCCAACGCCGAGATCCAGGCCTTCGCCGCCGCCAACGGGCGGGCGACAGTGGGGGCGACGCTGGCGGCGCTGCTGATCCACTCCGGCTACTTCGCCTGCCTGTGGTGCGGCGACAGCCGGGTGTATCTTCTGCGCCAGGGATCGCTGGCGCTTCTCACGCGGGACCACACCGAGGCCCGCGCGATGGTGGAGCAGGGCCTTCTCACCGAGGAGGAGGCGGCGGTCTGGCCGCGGCGGAACGTGCTCACCCGTGCGGTCGGCGTCTCGCCCGAGGTGGAACTGGACATGGAGCAGGGGAGGGTGCAAGTGGGCGACGTGTTCCTCCTATGCAGCGACGGGCTGACCGGCCATGTCGCCGACGCGGAGATCGCGCCGATGCTTGCCGCCGGCCCGGCCCAGGCCGCGGCCGAGGCGCTGATCGCTCTGGCGCTCGAGCGCGGAGGGACCGACAATGCCACAGCGGTGGTGATCGCCTGCCGCGACGCGCCCGGCGGCGGCCCGCCGACCGGCCGGCGGCCGACGGATCTCTGGGAGTAGGGGACGATGGACGAGTCGAAGGTCCGCGCATCCGCCCGCGCCGGCGTTCCGCCCGGCACCCGGCTGAACGGGATCTACGAGATCGAGACCGCGATCGCCGCCGGCGGCATGGGCGAGGTCTACAAGGCGCACAACATCCAGACCGGCGATCCGCTGGCCATCAAGCTGGTGCTGCCCGAGCACGCGCGCAACGAGGACATGCTGGCGCTGTTCCGCCGCGAGGCCTCGATGCTGCACAACCTCTACCACGAGGCGATCGTCCGCTATTACGTCTTCACCGTGGACCCCGACCTCGGCCGCGCCTACCTCGCGATGGAATACGTCGACGGGCCGTCGCTTTCGGACGTGCTGCGCCAGGGCCCGCTGCCGCTGGAGTCGGTGCGCCTCCTGCAGCGGCGGCTCGCCGGCGCGCTCGAGGCCGCGCACCAGCGCGGGGTCGTCCACCGCGACCTCTCGCCGGACAACGTGATCCTGCCCGACGGCGACGTTCGCCGGGCGAAGATCATCGACTTCGGCATCGCCCGCTCTACCCGGCCGGGCGACGCCACCATCATCGGCGGCGGCTTCGCGGGCAAGTACAACTACGTCTCGCCCGAGCAACTCGGCCTCTTCGGCGGCGAGGTGACCGGCAAGTCCGACATCTACAGCCTCGGCCTGCTGCTCGCCGGCGCCTCGCGCGGCCGCCCGATCGACATGGACGGCAGCCAGTTCGAGGTGATCGAGAAGCGCCGCCAGGTGCCGGATCTCTCCGGCATCGACCCGGAGATGCGACCGCTCCTCGAGGCGATGCTGCAGCCGGACCCGGCGGCAAGGCCCTCCGGCATGGCCGAGGTCGCCGCATGGGGAGCCGAGCCGGCGACCGGCTGGACCGTGCCGCCGACGGCGCCGCCCGCCTGGTCCTCCGCGCCGCTGCCGCCGGCCGCGGCGACGCCGGCCGCGGCCCCGCTCGCCATGCCCGGTCTCGGCGCGACCTCCTCCTCGGGTGCTGGCGCGGGTTCGGCCCCGCCGACCGGTCGCGGGGCTGCGGCGACCGGATCCGCCGGGCCCGGGCGCGGCCGGACGGCGGAGCCGAAGCCGGGTGGCGGGCGATCCGGGCTCAAGGTCGGCGTCGCGCTGGGCGCGCTGGTGCTGGTCGCCGGCGCGGGCGCGGCGGTCTGGTTCGTCGGCGGCGAGGATGAGGAACGCCTCGCCGCTCCGGCCGCGCCGCCGCCGATCGTGGACACCGCGGCCGCCCCGCCGATCGCCGAGCCCCGGCCCGCCCCGCCGCCGATCGCCGAGCCATCGGCTTCGCCGCCCGCGACCGAGCCGGGGCCGGCTGCGGCACCAGCGACCGACACCGCCGTCGCGCCGCCCGCCGATCCGTCGCCGCCTCCGGCTCCCCTGCCGTCCCCGATCGCGCCGGCCGCCCCCGGCGGCCTCGCCGCCGGCGATCGGGCCGAACCGTCTCCGGCCGAGCCGCGCCAGCTGCCCCCGGAGGAGATCGTCCGGCGGCTGATCGAGAGCATGCCGGTCCAGCCGGGTCCGGCGCAGGCGACCGGGGATCCGGCTCCTGCTCCTGCTCCTGCTCCTGCTCCTCCGACGGCCGAGGGACCCTCGCCCATGGCCACGGCGGACCCCGGGCGGCCGCCGGTCGCGGGCGCGCGGCCGGAGCCGCAGGCCGAGGCCGGCCCGGCGCCGAGGGCGACCGCGGACGAGCTTCGCCGCCAACTGCTGGCGGCCCTCGATGTCGAGGAGGCTCCACCCGAGCCCGCCCCTGCCGCGCCGCCGGCCGCCCCTGCCGCGCCGCCCGTCGCCGTGGTCGAGCCGCCGGTCGCGGCGGCTCCGGTTGTCGATCCGCCGTCCACCGCCGCGCCTTCGCCGCGCCTGGAGCCTCCGGTTTCGGACGCGGCGCCGGCGCTCGCCCTGGATCCGACCGCCCCGCCCGCCGTCCCGTCGCTCGCGCCGCTGCCGGCCGAGCCGCCGCCCGATCCCGCCCCCGCGCCGGAGCCGGACCGGCTCGCCGCGCTGCCGATGGCGGTGCCGGACGAGCCGGCCGCGCCGGCACCGGTGGAGCCGACGCCCGCGCCGGACGGGGAGGGCGGGGGCAACCGGCCGCCCGGCTTCGGCACGTCCCGGGTCGCCGCGTTGCCGGCCGAGGTGGGCCGGTCCTATGTGGAGCGATTGCCGAAGGCCCGGGACCCGGATGGCGACGAGGTCTCGATCACCGTGGCCGGCGACGTGCCGCCGGGCCTTTCGGTGCTCTGGCTGGAGGACGGATCGGTCCAGCTGGGCGGCATCGCCACGACGGCGGGGGACTACACCTTCACCATCGTCGCCCGCGATGGCGAGGGCGCGGCGGCGCGGCTGCCGGTGACCCTCGCGGTCCGCGAGACCGGCATCGCGCCGATCCGCATGCTGCCGCAGGAGGAGGGGCCGAAGCAGGCGACCGCGCCGCCTCCGGCCGCGCCGCGCCAGGATAGCGGTGCCGGCTCCGGGGCGGCCGCCGTCCCGACGCCGCCGGGGGCCGCGCCCGTTCCGGGTCCCGCCGTCGAACCACGCGAGCCGGCTTCGGCGCCGTCGTCGCCCCCGCCGGTGCTGGCCGTAACGCCCGAGGTGACGCCGGCCCGTCCGCCCCCGGTCGCCGAGGCGCCGACCCCGGCCGCTCCGGACCCGGTCGTCGCCGAAGCCGATCCGGCCGTCGCGCCTCTCCCGCCGCCGCTGCCGGAGCCGCCCTCGCTGCCGGAGCCGCCGGCCACGGCCGCGCCGACGCCGGCCGAGCCGCCGCCGCCCGCCGAGGTGGAGACCGCGCTGCTGACGCCGCCTGCGGCGCCCGATCCCGTGGCTCCGGACCCGCCGCCCACCGGCGCGCCGGCCAGGCTCTCGCTGCACGACTACCTCGGCGCCTTCGACGGCGGCCCCTGTTTCTTCGCAAGGCCGCTGGTGGCGGACATCGACGCCGCCCGCATCGAGGGCTTCGGGACCGAGGTCGAGGGCTTCGTGCGCCTCGAGGCCGACGTCATCCGCGACTACGGCTCCGAGCCGCGGATCGACGTGCGGATGGTCGAGGCGGGCCAGTGCCCGGCGGTGGACTTCATGCACGCGATCGGGCATTCCGCGGCGAAGACGCCGCTGATCGAGCTGGAGACCTTCGAGGTCGGCCCCGGGCGGCCGCTGGCGGGGCGGATCGGCGGCATCACCGACGGCGCCCTCACCGTGCTTCTCGTCGGCAACGACGGCTCGGTGGTCCGCCTCGACCGCATGCTCCGGCCGGCGGGCGACGGCGCTGCCTTCTCGATCCCGCTGCAGGCGGACGCCGCCTCGGCCGGCGTGCCGCAGCTCTTGATGGCGATCGTGACCGACCGGCCGCTGTCGTCGCTGCCCGAATCGGGGCCGGCGTCGGAGGTGTTCCCGGCGCTCGCCCGGGAGATCCGAGACGGCGGGCGCTCCGTGGTGCTCGACGCGGAGATGTTCAGGATCGGTGGCTGATGGTGTGGTGGCGGATGCGCGGAAAGGTGTGGGGGCCCGTGGTGTTCGACTTCACAGGATCCGTCTTGCCCGGGACAGGCCGCCCGGCGGCGTCCCGTCTTCTCTCGGTTCTCGGCGCGCTGGTGCTGCTCCTCGTCTTCGCCGGCGGGGCGGCGGCGGAGCGCCGGGTGGCGCTGGTCGTGGGCAACGGCGCCTATGGCGCGCTGCCGGGGCTGGTCAACCCCACCACCGACGCCACGGACGTCGCCTCGCTGCTGCGCAGCCTCGGCTTCGAGGTGATGCGCCATCTCGACGCCGGGCGGGAGGAGATGGCCCGCGCGCTCGACGACTTCGAGGCGGCGATCGCCGACGCCGACGTCGCGCTCGTCTACTATGCCGGCCACGGGCTGCAGGTGGCCCAGCAGAACTACCTCGTTCCGGTCGACGCGGTGCTGGCCTCGGAGGAGGACGTCTACGCGCAGGCGGTCCGTCTCGACGACATCGTCGCCCGCCTCGCCGCGGCGCCGGGGATCAAGTTCGTCTTCCTCGACGCCTGCCAGGACAATCCGCTGCCGAACAGCGGGGCGCCGCGCCCCGACGGCCTCGCCAAGGTGGGCGCGGCGGCGGACTTCATGATCGTCTTCGCCACCCAGCCCGGCATGGTCGCCTACGACGGCATCGGGCGGAACAGCCCCTTCGCCGACGCCCTGCTGACCCACCTGCCGCGCAAGGGCGTCGAGGTGCTGCCGGTGCTCGCCGCGGTGAACGCCGACGTCAACTCGGCGACGGGCGGGCTGCAGACGCCCTACGTCCAGTTCTCGGTCAAGCCGGAGTTCTTCTTCGCGCCGGGGGAGGCGGAGACGGATTCGCCCGACATGCAGCTGTGGCGGCTGGCGGCGCGCGGCCAGGACCCGGCGCTGCTGCAGATCTACCTGTCGCGCTTCCCGGAGGGCCCGCACGCGGCCGACGCCCGCTCGCTGCTGGAGACGCTGGGCACCGCCGAGGTCGCCTCCGCCGGAGCCGAGCCGGCGGGCGTCGAGGACACGCTGTGGCAGCTCGGCCGCAACGGCCGCAGCCACAGTCTCGTCGAGCTCTATCTCTCGCGCTACCCGGAGGGGCGGTACGCGGAGGAGGCGCGCTCGCTGATCGCGACGCTGACCCCGCCCGACGACCCGGACGAGCCGCCCGGAGCGCGCTGCGCCCGGCTCGCCACCCATCCGCGCGACGCCACCGCCAACGTCGCGGGCGTGTCGATGTCGGTGCTCTCGCGCAACGCCGCCGCCGCCGTGGAGGCCTGCCGGCGGGCGGTCGCGGCGCATCCGGAGCTGCCGCACTACACCGCGCTGCTCGCCCGCGCCGAGGCCGCGCGCGGCAACATCGCCGAGGCGGTGCGCCTGTTCCAGGACGCTGCCGACCGCGGCGACGGCCGCGCCCTCGTCAGCCTCGGGCTGATGACGTCCGCGGGCGACGGGGTGAATAAGGACCTCGCCGCGGCGGCGGATCTCTTCCGGCGCGCCTCCGAGCGCGGCAACGTCGACGGAACGATCAACTACGCGGTGGCGCTGATCCAGGGCTCGGGGGTCGACCGGGAGGTGGATCGTGCGGTGGCGATGATGCGGGAGGCGGCGGAGACCGGCTCGCCGATCGCCCTCTTCAACCTCGCCGCCCTGACCGAGCGCGGCGTGGCAGGCGATCCGGGGGAGGCGCTCGAGCTGTTCCGCAAGGCGGCGGAGCAGGGCTATGCCGGCGGCTTCCGGGCAGCGGCGGTGCTGCTCGACGAGGGACGCAACGCGCCGAAGGACCCGGCCGAGGCGGCGCGCCTGCTGCTGCGGGGGCTGGAGGTCGACGGCGGCGAACTGATCGCCGAGCTCACCACCAAGTCCGCCTCCTGGTCGACCGACACAATCCGGGCGCTGCAGGCCGAGCTGCAGGCGGCCGGCTACTACAGCGGCGGCATCGACGGACGGGCCGGGCCGAAGTTCGCCGCGGCGCTGAAGCAGTGGCGGCTCCTCGGGGCGCCGGAGCGTCAGGGCTGAGCGGCGGCGATCAGCCGCCGTTGCCGGTGCGGCGCGGATCGCCGAGCAGGCGGAAGTTGGTGCGGCCGAAGGCGCCGAGGTTCTTCAGGATGATCCGCATTTCCGGCTCCGGGTCGTCGTCGAGGTCGATCTCGACCACGCCGTCGCCGTTCACCCGCCGGAGCCGCACCGACTTCTCGGGCGAACTGCCGAGCGAGCCGCTGGCCACCTTCGTCACACCGAGGGCGGAGAGTTCGAGGAAGTCGCCCTCCTCGGCGTCGAAGTCGACGATCACGTCGGGGGCGTCCGGCGGCGAGTCCGCCGGCGAGCCGTAGTAGAACTCGTCCGGGCCGCCCCGGCCGGTGATGCGGTCCGCCCCGGCGCCGCCGTTGATCACGTTGCCCCTGTCGTTGCCGCGGATGACGTCGGGAAAGCGCTAGCCGGACACCATATCGATGCCGACGAGCCGGTCGCGACCGATGTCGTCGCGGTTCGGATCGCGGTTGCGGGCGAACCCGCGCTTGAGGTCGACGATCACCGCGGACTTCGCCGTGTGGTAGGTGACGCGCTGCTTGCTGCCGTTCTCGCCCCGGCCGATGATGAGATCGTCGCCCGGACCGCCCTCGAGGCGGACCAGCGGGACGTTGCCGCCGTCGAGCACGTCGTCGAAGCGGCTGCCGAGCACCTGCTCGATGCTCCAGGGGTTGGCGCCCGGCCCGGCGCCGGAGCGGGTGAAGCGGTCGACGCCGACCGAGGCGTTGCCGGTGACGGTCCCGGTCGCGAAGTCGAGGCGGATCGGGCCGGTGGCGCGGGCGTAGCTCGCCACGTCGATGAACCGCTCGCCGGGGCCGCCGTCAAGGAGGTCGTTGCCCGGACCGCCCTCGAGGATGTCCGCGCCGCCGCGCCCGCGGAGCCAGTCGTCGCCGCCGCGGCCGCTCAGCCGGTTCGCCCGGAAGTTCCCCGACAGGACGTCGCCCGCCCGCCCGCCGACGAGGTTCTCGATGCCCTGCATCGCGTGGCGGTCGACGCCGCCGATCCGGACCTGCGGCCGGAGCAGGTCGGCGACGACCGTCCCGCGCTCGTTGGTGAAGGCGGCGGTGTCGTTGCCGGGGCCTCCGTCGAGCCAGTCGCGCCCGGCCTCCGGCACCAGGAGATCATTGCCGAGTTCGCCGATGATGATGTCGTCGCCGGAGCCGCCGTAGAGCCTGTCGTCGCCGGCACCCCCGAACAGCCGGTCGTTGCCGCCGCCACCATAGATGCGGTCGGCCGAGCCGCTGACCGGGCCGAGGCCGCGGACCTCGACCTGGCTGAGGCAGAGGGCGTTGCCGCTGCAACCCTCGCCCGGAAGGACGGCGCGGTCGTAGGCGATTTCCCGGCCGCCGGCGAGGAACCTCGGCCGACCGGGCTGGACGGTGCGGAGCGGATCCTCGAAGGCTTCCGCGACCAGGCTCACCGCGCCGGTCACGAGGTCCTTGGCGAAGATGCCGGCCGGCGGCTGGGTTTCCGGCGCGTTTCGCTCCTGCAGGCTCGACGAGACGAAGGTGATCACGCGGCCGTTCGGGGAGAATTCGGGGCTGCCGGACGGACCGTCCGCCTCGGTCTCGTCCGCCGGGCTCGAGATGCGGCGGACGGCGCCAGTGGCGAGATGCTTCACGAAGACGTCACTGACGCCGTTGGCGTCGCCGGGCACGAGGTCCGGCGCGTCGCTCTCGAAGGCGACCGAGGCGCCGTCCGGCGAGAACACGCCCGCCCGCGAGCCCCCCGACGCCTCGCGGCCGGCCGCATCCACCGAGACCCGGGCGATCGCTCCCCCGGCCAGCGTCTTGACGAAGACGTCGCGGGCCGCGTTGCCGTCGCCCGGCACCAGGTTGCCCGCCCGGCTGTCGAAGACGACTCGGCTGCCGTCCGGGGAGAAGCGCGGGTTGAAGCTGTCGTTGTCGCCGGGCTTGCCCGCGGCATCCGCCGAGACGAGGACGAGGGCGCCGGTCGCGAGGATCTTCACATAGACCTGCGCTATGCCGAGGGTCGATCCGCCGTGCGCATTGGCGGCGACGGAAACGAAGGCGATGCGGGTCCCGTCCGGCGACACCACCGGGCTGGTGCTTGCGCCATCCAGGCCGACCCCCGCCGCCGTCGTGGAGAGACGGACGACCGCGCCGGTCGAGAGCGTCTTCAGGAAGATGTCCCAGGTCTCGTTGGCATCGTCATCCGAAAGATTGGAGGCGAGGCTCTGGAAGGCGACGGCGTCGCCGCCCGGAAGGATGGCGGGAGCCGCGGAGTTGCCGTCGGCCGGCGCGCCGGCGGACGTCGTCGACACCCGGACGAGCGCGCCGGTGTCGAGGTCCTTCAGGAAGACGTCGGCGGCCTCGTTGAAATCGTCCTGGACGAGGTTGCCGGCGGTGCTGACGAAGGCGATGCGCCGGGCGGACGGGTCGACCGCCACCTGGTCGGCGGTCCACTCCGCCGGAACCCCTTCGGCCGTGGTGGAGGCGAGGGCGGCCGGGCCGACCGTGTAGACGTCCGCCGTGTCGCCGAACAGGGTGTCGTTGCCGCCCCGGCCGGCGATCACCGTCGGGTCCGGCTCGCCCGCGAGCAGATTGTCCTCCCGGTCGCCTTCGAGCATGCCCGCACCGGCCCGTGGCACAAGGGCGAGGGCCGCGGTGAGCACAAGGATTCCAATCGTGGCGGTCCGTCCCGACATGACTTCGCCTCCGACCCACACGCCCCCGACTCGTGCCGGGCGACTGCCTCCGGACAGTTCAACCAGCTTGCGAGTACCCGTATTATTGCATGTGCAATTTTCGACAGTAAAGCCAAAATTGCGCTTACGGGATGGAGGGAATCACAGGCGGTGGAAGCGGCATCAGCGCGGGCGCCGGCTGTCCATCACCACGCGGATGCCGTGGCGCACCAGGATCGGGCGATCGGGGTGGCGCGCGGTCGCCTCGGCGAAGGCGGCGCGGGCGATGTAGAAGTTGCCGGCGGTGGCGAGCGTCTCCAGCGGGCGGGACTCGTCGTCGCTCCACAGTTCGACGACGAAGACGTTGGTGAGTTCGGTGGGCTTGATGCGGACCATGGGGCGCAGCATGCCTTTGGAACGAAAGAGGAACAAGGGACAGCTTCCGTCAGCAGGCCGACGGGCGGGGCCGCCGGGCGGCGGCCCCGGAGGCTCAGTCCACCAGTTCCACCCGGCGGTCGCGCGCGATGAACTCGCGATCGAGATCCGGCAGGTCGCCGCCGGAGATCATCGCCTCGAAGGCGCGCAGGCGCTTGTAGATCGACATCAGCTCCACGATCGTCGTCCAGGAATTGACGAGGTATTGGAACGAGGAGCGGACCTGGCTGAACGCGTTGAGGATCTGGTTCATCGCCCCGAGCGTGATCTTTCCGGCGACAATGGTCGGAGCCAGGACAATGTAGGGAAATATGTTGTCGGTCTGCAGATAGAAAATACGGGCAACATTGAAGTACATGTAGTGGAAATACAGGCGGAAATAGTTCCGCCGCACCGCTCCGAACAGGCTGGCGACGGTGGGCGGCGCAGCGCGATACTCGTCGTCCTCGCCATAGACGAGTTCCTTTCGGTAGGCCGCCTCGACCCGCTGGTTGCGGAACTCGAGGCCCGGCAGCTTGATGCCGACGATGGCGAGGAAGGCGGTGCCGAACAGCGACCACAGGATGCCGACCACCACCAGGGGATAGGGGATGGCGCCGACGATCGGCAGTTCCGTGATGCTGGCCGAGAGCCTCAGCAGCACCGGCAGGAAGGCGATCAGGGTCATCACCGAGTCGATGAGGCTGACGCCGAGACCCTCGGCGATCGTGGAGAAGCGCATCGTGTCTTCCTGGACGCGTTGCGAGGCCCCTTCGATGCGCCGGAGCTGCGGCCAGTGGCCCATGTAGTAGTCGTTCATCGCCGTCCGCCAGCGGAACACATAATGGCTGACGAAGAAGCGCGTGAGCACGCCGACGGCCACCGCGATGAAGGCGATCGAGGCGAAGGTCAGGAGTTGGCCGTAGAACTCCGCCTGCGTCACCGGCGCCGTCTGAGCGAGCGCGGCCTGGATCATGTCGTAGAAGGGGCCGTACCAGTTGTTGATCGCGACGCTCACCTGGACCTGGAAGTAGGTGGTGAACAGGATCAGCGCCGAACCGAGGATCGACCAGTTGGCCCAGGGGTGCGGCGAGAGGATCCGCCAGGCGAGAAAGAAGAGGCCCGTCGCACCCGCGAAGTAGATGTAGAACCACAGGAACGATGTCGACCAGAACACCGGCGCCCCGATGATCGGCGGGGCGTCCGGCACCACCGGCGGCAGTCCGAAGACGGCGCCGAGTTCCTCGCCGCCGAGATACCAGAAGGCGATCACCACGACCGCCCAGGCTGCCAGCGACAGGAAGAAGGCGCGCGGGCTGGGAAAGAAGGAGACGAACACGGCGTGCTGTCCTCGCGGGTGGACTGGACCGAGGGCCGCCCGCCCGCGGCGCGCGGCCGGGGCGGGCGGAAGTCCGGCGAAGTAAGCACAGATCCGGTGCGAGGGCGAGGCGGCGCGCGGGCTCTCGGCGGGGCGGGTTATCCGGCCGCGGCGACGGCCCGGGCGATCTCCTCCCGCATGGCAGGGTCCGGCAGCGGCTCGAAGCCGGCCGAGGCGTTGGCGGCCATGTGGCGCGGGTCCCCCGTGCCCGGGATCGCCACGGTCACCGCCGGGTGCGACAGCACGAACTTGAGGAGCAGCGGCGCCCAGCCGTCGACCTTCAGCGGTTCCGCCACCCTGGGCAGCGGCTTGCCCGAGAGGCGCCGCACCAGCGATCCGGCGCCGAGCGGCACGTTGACGATCACCGCGATCCCCCGGTCGAGCGCGAGCGGCAGCAGCCGTTCCTCGGCGGCCCGGTCGGTGGCGGAGTAGTTTACCTGCACGAAGTCCAGCTTTTCAGCCTGCATCACCCGGATGAGGTCGGCGTGCGCGGCGTCGGTGTAGTGGGTGATCCCGATGTGGCGGACGCGGTCCTCGTCCTTCAGCCGCCGCAGCGTCTTCAGGTGGATCTCCCAGTCGAGGAGGTTGTGGACCTGGACGAGGTCGATCGGATCGGCCCGCATCAGCCGCATCGAGCGCTCGATCGAGCGGCGCCCGGCCTCCTCGCCGCGGGTCCAGACCTTGGTCGCGACGAAGACGTCCGGGCGGCGGCGGCTGGCGGCGAGCAGGTCGCCGACGACCTCCTCGGCGTTGCCGTACATGGGCGAGGAATCGACCACCGAACCGCCCGAGGCGAGCAGTGTCTCCAGCACGGCGTCGAGGCGACGGCGGTCCGCTTCGTCGCCGCCGACGTCGAAGCCCTTCCACGTGCCAAGGCCGATCACCGGCAGCATCACGCCGGACGAGGGGACCTGTCGTTCGATCATGGATTCCTCCCGTTGGCCGGCACCCGGAACATAGCCCGGCCCGACGGGTTGCCAACAGGTCGGCGCACCCGTTCGTTCCCCGGCGGCGGCCGCCGGCCATCGATTCCCGGGCCGGCCATGCAAGCCGGCGGCCGCCGCCGCCCCCGCACGAGAGGACACCATGCAGCGCTGGTGGAAGGAAGCCGTCGTCTACCAGATCTATCCGCAGTCCTTCATGGACAGCGACGGGGACGGGATCGGCGACCTGCCGGGCGTCCTCGAGCGGCTCGACCACCTGGTCGACCTCGGGGTCGACGTGGTCTGGCTGTCGCCGGTCTACCAGTCGCCCAACGACGACAACGGCTACGACGTCTCCGACTACCGCCGGATCATGGACCGGTTCGGCACCATGGCCGATTTCGACCGCCTGCTCTCGGCGATGCACGACCGCGGCCTCAAGCTGCTGATGGACCTCGTGGTCAACCACACCTCCGACGAGCACAAATGGTTCGAGGAGTCCCGCTCGTCGAAGCAGAGCCCCAGGCGCGACTGGTACATCTGGCGCCCGCCCCGCGACGGCGGGCCGCCGAACAACTGGAGTTCCTTCTTCGGCGGATCCGCATGGGAGTTCGACCCGGCGACGGGCGAGTACTACCTGCACCTCTTCTCCCGCAAGCAGCCCGACCTCAACTGGGAGAAACCGGAGGTGCGGCGGGCCGTCTACGACATGATGACCTTCTGGCTGGAGAAGGGCATCGACGGCTTCCGCATGGACGTCATCACGATGATCTCCAAGGATCCGGGACTGCCCGACGCGGAGGTGACGTCGGACGGCCCCTGGCAGTTCGGCGGCGAGCACTTCATCCACGGGCCGCGGCTGAACGAGTTCCTTTCCGAGATGAACCGCGAGGTGCTGTCGAAATACGACGTCATGACCGTGGGCGAGGCGGTGATGGCGACCACGGAGCACGCCATCGAACTCACCAACCCGGAGTCCGGCCCGCTCAACATGCTGTTCCAGTTCGAGCACATGGACCTCGAGCGCGACCGGAGCGGCGGCGGCGGCGGCGGCAAGTGGCACCTGCACGACTGGCATCTCGAGGACTTCAAGGAGGTGATGCGGCGCTGGCAGGAGGACCTCGGCGAGAACGGCTGGAACAGCCTCTATCTCTCCAACCACGACCAGCCGCGCGCCGTCTCCCGCTTCGGCGACGACGGGGTGCACCGGGTAGAATCGGCGAAGATGCTGGCCACCTTCCTCCACACCCTGCAGGGGACCCCCTACGTCTACCAGGGCGAGGAGATCGGGATGACCAACGTCCGCTTCGACTCGATCGAGGACTATCGCGACATCGAGACCCTCAAC
This sequence comes from Pleomorphomonas sp., assembly GCA_041687675.1. GTDB lineage: Bacteria > Pseudomonadota > Alphaproteobacteria > Rhizobiales > Pleomorphomonadaceae > JAWLBM01. The sequence goes on from JAWLBM010000012.1 coordinate 101,213, forward strand.
ATGTTCCGCGAGTTCGTGGACGAGCGGGGCATGGACCCGGCCGAGGTGATGGCGATCATCCACGCCAGGAGCCGCGACAACGCCCGCACGCCGATGCAGTGGACCGCCGGCCCCGGCGCCGGCTTCACGACCGGGACGCCGTGGATCGGAATCAACCCGAACCACGTCGACATCAACGTCGAGGCCCAGCGCAACGACCCGGAGTCGGTCCTCGCCTACTATCGCCGGCTGATCCGGCTCAGGCGGAAGAACCCGATCCTGGTCTACGGCCGGTACCGGGCGCTGCTGCCGGAGCACGAGGAGATCTGGTCCTACACCCGCGACTATGCGGACGAGCGGCTGCTGGTGATCCTCAACTTCGGAGACGGTACGCCGGTGTTCACCCTGCCGGACGAGGTGCGCTTCGACCGGGCGGAACTGTTGATCGCCAACCTGCCGGTCGAGGCGGACGAGCCGCCGCACCACGTGCGCCTGCGGCCCTACGAGGCGCGGGTCTACCGCCTGCATCGCAGCGACTGAGGGCGAGGGGGCGCGGGGACTGTCTCCCTCGCCCATCCTCAACGTCACCCCGGCGAAAGCCGGGGTCCAGCCCCGGCGGAAGCACATGCGGTCGGGGAACTGGATCCCTGTGTGTCGATTCTGTGCGAAGGTGTTGGCGGGCGGGAGATCGCTGGATCCCTGGTCTTCGAGACCGAAAGTCGGTCACGATCCCCGCCC
>JAWLBM010000013.1:0-98169 GCA_041687675.1 Pleomorphomonas sp.
CACCCCCGCAAAGCCGCCCGCCCGCTACAGCGCTGTGGATGGCGCGCGTGCGGGCGGCTTCGCTGCCGTCCAGCTACACCACGCGGCGGGACACGACCGGTTCGAGTCCCACCGCGCTCACCAATTTGGACATTGCCCATACCGGGCACACCTGATCTGAGTGCATTCTTCAATGCTTGCACCCCGCACGTGAGATTTGTCTGTCCTGTCGGGTCGCCACTCGGTCGCCACAGCGTGGGAACGCCCGGGCCATCGGGATCGTGGCCGACCCGCGCCTGGTGCGCCTGGAACGCGCCTCCTTTCCAGCACAAGCACCTTCATCGCGATCCTCCCGGCAAGTTGCCCGGCCCGCGACGGGCCGACGCCCGCCGGCGAACGGGTAGCACCTCGCTCGCGGCCTGGCGCGACGGGCGGGGCGGTCTCCGGACCTCGCCGCCGGACGGTTGCGCCCGCCCGGCCCCTCCCGCAGTATTGACCTCCATCGCCGACCGGCACGGCCCCCGCGCCGAACCCGGCCCGCCGGAGGCCACGCATCCGAGGAGGACTTTCCCTTGCCCACGCCCCCGTACGGACCCCTCGCGATCGCCCTCCTCGCCACCGCGATCGCCGCGCCGGCCGCCGCCCAGGAGGTGCTCGACCGTGTCGGCGAACTGAAGACATGGCGCGAACAGTGCGCCGACGCCGATCCCGATCTGCGGGCGGCCTACGTCGAGGCGGCCCTTGCCTCCAACGACACGGCGATCGCGCGCATCTGCATCCGCCAGTCGCTCTCGAGCAGCAACGCCGATATCCGCAATCTCGGCCTGCGGGCGGCGATCGCCAGCGCCGACCGCCTCGTCTTCCAGGTCGCGCCGCCCGACTCGCTCACGGCCGCCCTCGACGACGCCGAGGGAGACGCCGGCAAGCTGACCCCGCCCGTCGCCTACTCCTGGCGGCAATGGAAGGAGCTGGAGACCGGGCTGCCGATCGATATCGACGGCGAGGGGGTGGCCTCCTCGAGGTCGACCTGGTATCCGCTCGCCGGCCTTTCCGCACGGCGGGACGACATCGCCGGCGAGGCGACCATCACCGGTGACACGGTGACCTGGGTCGGCCGGACGGGGCTGCCGGTGCTGTCGGACTGCTCCATCTCGGTGCGGCTTACCGAGGACTCGCGGCTCGCCGGAACGTTGAAGTGCGGCTCGCTCGATCCGTTCGAGGTGTCCGCCGAGCTTCTCTAGGCCGGCTCACTCGACCACCAGCGCCGAAAGGCCGATCGCGCCGGGGCCGGGGATCGAAAGCCGCAGCTGGCGGGATCCCCTGAGGTCGAGGAGACAGGCCGGACGGGCGCCCGGGGCGGCGGAGGTCAAGCATTCGGCCGCCATGGTCCACCCCGCGTCCGACCGCGACCGCTGCTCGATCCGCACCTTGCGCGGGACCGGGTCGCAGTCCGGCGACTGGACCAGGGTGAGGCCGCGGATCGCGCCCCCTGCGGGCTCGACGGTGATGGTGAGCCGCGCCACCGCCCCGCCGTCCGGCGGCGACACGCGCCAGCACCCGCCCGCCCGGGCGAGCACGGTCGGGCCCTCCCCGCCCGGCTCGACCTTCCCCTCGAACCCGTCGATCCGGAACGGAATGCCTGCTCCAGCCTGAACCACTCCGCCCGTTGAGCCGCCCCGCTCCACGACCTCGAAGGCGGCGCGGATCCGGTCGAAGCGAAGCGCAAGGGCAAGCGGGGGATCCTCGGGAGTCGCCTCCAGAATCATCGCGAAAAGATGGATGCCCGCCGCGTAGCGCACCTCGGCGACCGCGCCGCTGATGCCTTTGGCGATGTGCCGGACCCCGTCGGCAGGGTCACGGGCGGCGAGCTTCAGGAGCCCCCCGCCGGCGGATTCCGAGCGCCCGCTCACCACCGTCGCCTCGAACGGGCCATAGGACTTCGGCAGCAGGTTGAACACGGCGAGGTCCGGCACCGCCCTGAGCACGGTCTCGTAGGTGAAGGCGGGCAGGCCGAGGCGCGAGCGGCAGTCCTCCGGACGCGGGCCGGCGGCGACCGGCGCGAAGGCGAGGTCGGCGACGCCGCCGGCGGCCTCCATCGCGCCGGCAACCCCGGCGACCGGGATCGGATCGCCCGTCTCGCCGCCGACGCCGCCGACCGTCTCGAAGACGACCGGGCGGGCCTCGCCGGTTTCGTCGATCTCGGCGACGTGGAGCGGCAGGGCGACCCAGCAGGCGAGTTCTCCCCCGCCGGCGGAGCCGAACAGCCAGCCGTGCCCCTGCTCGCCGTCGGCGGCGGACACGAAGACGCGCTCGGCGCTCGCCCCGCCCGCGGCGAGAAGGCCTGCGACGAGGGCCGCGACAGCGGACCGACGGCTCATGACCGCCTCCACAGGCCGATCGCCGACGCCACCACCTGCGACACGGCGAAGAAGGTCACGAACAGGAAGGAGAGGATCGCGATGCTCGGATCGCCGAGGATCCGCGTGAACAGGCCGAGCGAGAAGGTCTCGCTCTCCCCGGTCCGGCCCGGGCGGAAGAAGTGGAGCCTGCTCGACTCGGTCGTGGCGGAGATGCGAAACGCCCGGCCCCCCTCCTCCTCCTCCTCCGGAATGGCGACACCGTACCAGGGATCCCCGGGCGCGGGGCCGGTGACGTCGCGCGACGAGGCGAGGCGGCTTCCGGCCGGCACGATCAGCTCGTCCGTGATCACCGGATAGAGCGCGCGCGACCAGCGGCTCTTCGCGTAGATCTGCAGGCGGCCCTCGAGCAGGAGGTTCGGCACCCTCCGGCCGGCCGTTCCCGAGGCGACCGGCGCGCCGAACTCGATCCCGATCTCGGCAGGACCCGCGATCGGGAGGAGCAAGTCGCGCGGGTTCTCGATCCGGAAGACGTGGCGCGACCCCTCCAAAACGCAGTCGGTCTCCTCGCCGAGCGGATCCGTCATGCGGAGCAGCGTCGGCGACCGCTTCCCGGCTGAGTCCGGCGGCGGCTCCTCGACCTCGACGCTCACGGCGCCGTCCCGGATCCGGTAGCGGACGATCGCCTTCTCGGCGGGCAGCAGCACCGCGCCTTGCACTTCCGGGAGACGGGACTTCTCGCTGTCCTTGTTCTCGTCCTCGTCCTCGCACACCCCGCCCACCACACGCGTCGCGACGGCGAGCGGGATGCGGCCGAGCACCGGGCGGCGAACCTGCTGGATGACGTACTCGGACCGCAGTTCGGCCACGATCAGCGGCGGGTTCGGAGGCAGGCGCCAGACGTAGACCACGGTGGCGGCGGTGATCGCCGCGGAAATCCCGAGGAAGAGGCCGAGCGAGACCCAGTCCGGGGAGGTCGGCTGCGCCGGCGCGGACCGCGCGGCTACCTCGTCCGTCGGGCCGCGGCGGCCCGCCGCGTCGGCGCCCACAGGGGCATCGAGGTCGGGCGGGGCCGCCGCGGGGGAGCCGGGCGGGGCGGCAGCGGGGTCCTGCACCGGCCCCGGCCCGGCCCGTTCCGTCACGACGGCGCCCCCGGCACCGCGACGGCGATGCGGTACTCCGTGTCCGAGAAGCCGTCGTTCAGGGTGACGACGAGCTGCGCGGTCCCGGACAGGTCGGCGCCGAGGGTCAGCCGGCAGGCCGTGTCGAAGGCGATCAGCGAACTCGCGCCGGTCCTCTCACATTCTGCCTCCGCATACGGCGTGGTCCCGTCCGCCGCCACCAGCCTTGCGCTGCCGTGCTGGGACCGCGCGTTCACCAGCACGACGAGCTGCTCAGGCGCTCGGGGAGCGTTCGCCTCGCCCTCCGGAAGCGGCGCGGCGGCGAGCGGCAGGTGGACTGCACCCGACACCGGGCATTCCGGCCCCTTGGATACGAAGGCGCGCACCGCCAGCTCCGACCTTCGATATCCGCCAAGCTCGCGCGCGAAGTCCTCGGTGGCCGGATCGAGCAGGGCATATCCGCCCGTGCCGTTGTCGGCCACCGTGTAGTTGCCGGTGGCGCTGAAGCGCCCGTCCTGGGTCACCGTCCGCACGCACAGGTTGCTCTGCCCGCCCGCCGGCCAGTAGATCATGAGGTCGTCCGGGTCGACCCGGCTGTTTTCGTCCTCGCTGGCAGCGAACTCGAACCGGAGGCCGACGATCGGGGAGCCGGAGACCTTCGCCGCCTCGTCGTAGCTCTCCTTCAGGTCGTTCGGTGTCGCCGTGAAGATGCGGACGGTCTGGGCAGACGACGGCACCGGCGGCAGCGCGAGCGGCAGAATCGCTGCGTTCAGGGCGACGACGGCCGCGGCTCTTGTCGCTGCGTGCATGGCCAGATCCCGTTTAATCGTCAACGAAAGGTTAACTCCAAGGTTGAGCGGACGCAAACGGCGGAGTTAACATCGCACATCCAGGAGACGACCGCCGTGACGACCGGACCGATCTCCGTGGATCACGCCGAGCGGGCCGCAATCGCGGCATTTGCTGCCTATGCGGACCTCAGGCCGGGCGATCCGGTGCCAGGGCTGCTGGTCGTCGTGGTCGCACGGGTGTTCGGCGACCCGGACGTCACCGGCTTCAGCGCCCTCGGTCTGGCTGCGCCGCAGCTCGGGGCCCGCCTCCTCGCCTTCCGGGGCACCGACGACCACCTCGATATCGCCTCGGCGGTGCAGATGGGCGTGTGTCAGTACCGGGCGGCGCGCCGGGGTGCGCCTGACGACGATATTGTAGATCCGGTCGGCCGTGAGGCACGGGACTCGCGCGGAGGGCCACAGGTCGTCGGACCCGTCGGCGCCGTTCGGGGATCGGTCCAGGGCAAGTTCCCGCGGCCGCGTCGATGCGCGCTCCCTCGCCCGCCGCAGGTCTACCAGTTCGAGTCCGAGGCGTAGCCGGACTCGATCAGGACGTCGCCGGCGAGGGCCTTGAAGCGCCGCTTGCGGCGCTCGGGCCAGTCGCGCCAGTGCTGGGTCGGCTTGAACCCCGTGGGCGCCTCGCGGTGGTCGCTCCAGTCCACCCGGCCCGCTGCGGACGCGGTGGACGAGCCGATGACGCGCACCTCGTTGATGGACTCGAACGGGTACCTGTCGGGGTCGAGCCCGAACCGCTCGCAGGCCTCGCGCACGAAGGCTTCCGGGTCCCGCTGCACGTCCTCGAACCGCACGAGGCAGGAGGCGGGCTCGCGATCCCCGAAGGTGCGCTGGTACTCCAGCATCGCCCGGGTGCTGGCCACCCAGCGGCGGCAGACCTTCGAGAAGCTCGTGCCCGGCCAGGTCCGCAGCGTGGAGTGCACCAGGTCGCGCCCGTCGCGCAGCAGCAGCAGCAGGTGCTCGTGGGGAAAAGCGACCGGGAACCGGCCGATGTGCTTGACGCCCGCCTCCTTGATCAGCAGCCGACGGTCGGGCGGCGACATGCTGTGCAGGTAGCCCATGAAGGCGCTGCCGAAGAGGGCCAGGAAGTCGTCGGGCCCCATGCGGGCGCGGTTCTGGTCGTAGTCGTCGAAGAAGCGTTCCTGGAAACGCACCAGGTCGGAGGACCGCGCCAGGAAGGGCACCTCCCAGATCTGGTTGGGATAGCTGTAGAGATCCGGATGAAGGCGCAGCAGTTCGCCCACGTAGACCGTGCCCGAGCGGGGCATCACCCCGTGCAGCACGATCGCGGGACCGCGGTCCGCCCCGCGCAGCTGCTCCGCCGCGGCGCGCGCCTCATCGCTGACGGCGGGAGGCGACGGTTCGATCCGGAACGGATCCGCGGGCCTTTGCAGGACGGCCCCGACCCGACGCCGGAACGCACGCCAGCGTGCTCGCACCATGTTTCCCCGTCATCCGCTACCTAAACGACGGGCGACCTTAGTTGAGGCAAACAGGTGGATCAACCGCATAACCGGGCATGCATGGGGACGGGGCCGGCGTGGCCGCGCTCCGCGAAAAGCAGGGGCGGGTTCGGCATCGCGACGACTCTCCAGCCGCCGGATTGAATGTTTCGCAAGGGAACGGGCCCATTCTTTCCGGCATAGCGCGGCCGTGCGGCCGCGGATGCGGGCCGGAGAGAGCGAATGCATCACCTGAGGCCAAGCTGCGGGCGTTGCGTCTACTGGGTCGAGGACCACACCGCCGTTCCGCCGACCGCCGGCCACTGTCATCGCTTTCCCCCGGCGGTCTTCGCCAACCCGGAGACCGGCGTCGTCGTCCAGAAGTTCCCGACCACGGACCGTCACCAGTGGTGCGGCGAGTGGAACGGCGACGACACCGGGCTGATGCGGGCTGCCGCGGAATCGGCCGCCGCGGTGATGGGCGGAAAGCCCTAGGCGATCCTCCCGGACGCCCGGAGTTCGCCCAGGTGAACTGACGGGCCGCCACAGGCGCCCGCCGCGCGGCGCCTCAGGCAGCCGCCCCGGGCGCGCGGCTGGCCGAGCCGCCCTCCCAAGGCGCCGGCCCGCGTCGGCATGTGTCAGTCGCTTTTCAGAATTGACACGATCGGGTCTCCTTGTAATCTCTCTGCCAAAGGGAGAGGTGGTGGCCGCATGGGTGATCGTCTCAGGGATGTCCTGACCCGGCCAGGGCTGGCGCTGACGCCCTCCGAGGCGCGCATCGTCCAGGTGCTGCTGTCCGACTACCCGCTGTCCGGGCTCGGCACCGCGACCAGCCTCGCCAAGCGCGCTGGCGTCAGCGACCCCACCGTCGCCCGCCTCGTCGCCAAGCTGGGTTTCGACGGCTACCCGGACTTCCAGGCCCGGCTGCTGGCGGAACTCGAGGCCCGCCTCCACTCCCCCCTGCTGATGATGGAGGCCAAGCGCGGCGCCGGGTCCGACAGCGCCGCCGAGCGCTACCTCGCCTCGGTGGTGCGCGGCATCGAGACGACGCGGACCGCGGTGCCCGAGCAGGTCTACGAGCGCGCAGTCCGCCTGCTGTGGGACACCCGGGGCCGCGTGCTGATGGTCGGCGGGCGGTTCAGCCGCAGCATCGCCGCCATGCTGGCCGGATACATGCTGCAGTTCCGCGCTGGCGTCGTCGACCTCGGCCCGCTGTCGGCCGACAAGCTGGACATCCTGGTCGACATCGGCCGGCGGGACCTCGTGGTGGTGTTCGACTATCGCCGCTACCAGGCCGACGTGGTCGACTTCGCCCGCCAGGCGCGCGACCGCGGCGCGCGGATCCTGCTCTTCACCGACGTCTGGCTGTCGCCGGTCGCCGAGTTCGCCGACGTGACGCTGACGGCGGCGATCGAGGCCGACTCCCCCTACGACACCCTCGCCCCGGCCGTCGCGCAGATGGAGGCGGTGATCGCCCATGCAGTGGCCGCCGGCGCCGACAGGGGCCGCGACCGCATCGAGGCGATCGAGGCCGTGCGGCGGAAGAACGGCGTCACCCTCGACGACCCGGCCCGCCCTGCCGGCCGCGGCCGCAGCGAACCCACCCGCACCAGCGAAGGCCAACCATGACCGAGACCTTTCCCCGCCGCGACGCCCCCTTCGAGAAGGGCCACACGGCGCTGCTGCTCGTCGACATGCAGCGGATCTGGCTGGAGCCGGGGCTCGACCCCGACCACGCCGACCGCGGCCCCGACCACTACTTCTACCGCGAGTGCCGCGAGCGGGTGATCCCGAACCAGGTCGAGCTGCTGGCCGCCGCCCGGGCCGCGGGGGTGGAGGTGCTGCACACCATCATCCAGAGCCTCACAGAGGACGGTCGCGACCGCTCGCTCGACCACAAGCTGACGCCGATCCACATCCCGCCGTCGAAGAAGGAGGGTCTGCCGCCGCCGGAACTCGCGCCGGTCGGCGACGAGATCCTGCTGCCGAAGACGTCCTCCGGCGTCTTCAACTCGACCAACATCGACTACCTGCTGAAGAACCTCGGCATCCGCAACCTGGTGGTCGCCGGCATCCTCACCGACCAGTGCGTGGACATGACGGTGCGCGACGGCGCCGACCGCGGCTATCTCGTCACCTGCGTCGCCGACGCCTGCGCCTCGCCGAGCCCGGAGCGCCACGCAACGGCGCTGAAGGCGTTCGGCGGCTACTGCTGGGTCACCGACACCGCGACGGTGCTCGCCCGCTTCAACGCCCTTGCCGGCGAAAGGGCCTGAGCCATGACCGAGCCGCTCCCGCTCGCCGCCATCGTCACCACCGATCTCGCCGCCGTCACCCGCGGACGGCCGGTGCCGGCCGACCGGCTGGAGAAATACGCCGCGGCCGGGGTCGGCTGGGTGCCGGCGAACCTCTGCCTGACGCCGTTCAACACCATCGCCGACCCGAATCCCTGGGGCTCCACCGGCGACCTGCGGATCGTGCCCGACCTGGAGGCCCGCTACCGCACCCTCGCGACCGGGGCGGCGACGCCCTTCGACATGGTGATGGGCGACATCGTCGAGCTGGACGGCACGCCCTGGGAGGGCTGCCCGCGCACGCGCCTTCGCGAGGCGCTGGCCGACCTCGAGGCGGCGACCGGCCTCACCATGCTGGCGACCTTCGAGCAGGAGCTCCAGCTCACCGGCGAGGGCCCCGCGGCCCACGCCTTCTCCTTCGAGGCGCTGCGCCGGGCCGATCCCTTCGCGCCGACGCTCCACGCCGCCCTCGGCGAGGCCGGCGTCGAGCCGGAGATGGTGCTGGCGGAGTACGGCGCCCACCAGTTCGAGATCACCCACGCGCCCGCCCCGGCGCTCGCCGCCGCCGACCGGGCGGTGGCGATCCGCGAGATCACCCGCGAGGTTGCCCGCCTGATCGGGCGCCGGGCCAGCTTCTCGCCGAAGCCGGACCCGGACGGCGTCGGCAACGGCGTCCACATCCACTTCTCCTTCCTCGGCGACGACGGCGCGCCGGCGACCTACGACCCGGCGGGTCCCGGGCGGCTCTCCCCTGTCGCCGGCAGCTTCGCCGCCGGCGTGCTGCGGCACCTTCCCGGGATCACCGCCCTCACCGCGGCGAGCGTGCCCTCATACCTGCGGCTCAAGCCGCACAACTGGAGCGCCTCCTACACCTGGCTCGCCGAGCGAGACCGCGAGGCGACGCTGCGGATCTGCCCGACCGTCACCATCGGCGGCCGCGATCCGGCGAAGCAGTTCAACCTCGAGTTCCGGGCCGCCGACGCGACGGCCAACCCCTATCTCTCCCTGGCGGCGATCGTCCGCGCGGGCCTCGCCGGCGTCCGCCGGTCCCTGCCGACGCCGCCGCTGGTGACCGGCGACCCGTCGGTGATGAGCGAGGCCGACCTTGCCGAGCGCGGCCTCGTCCGCCTGCCGCAGTCGCTGGACGCCGCCCTCGCGGCGATGGAGGCGGACCGGGAGGTCCTCTCCTGGTTCTCGCCGGCCTTCGTCGAGAGCTTCACGCAGGTCAAGCGGGCGGAGATCGCCCACCTCGACGGGATGCCCATGGCGGACGTCTGCGCCCTCTACCGGACGCTGTTCTGATGGAGCCGGCGCACGCCCTGACAGCCACCGCCGGGGCCGACGACTGGCCAGACCCGGTGGAGGTGCTGAACGAGCACGGCGGCTCGCCGGTCGTCCTCCTCTGCGAGCACGCCTCCAACGCGCTGCCGGCGGAATATGGCCGCCTGGGCCTGCCGGAGGAGGAGCTTTCGCGCCATATCGCCTGGGACATCGGCGCCGCCGAGGTCACCCGCGGGCTCTCCGCCGCACTGGACGCGCCGGCCTTCCTTGGCACCCTGTCGCGGCTGCTGGTCGACCTCAACCGTCCCTTCGAGGCGCCGTCGGCCATGCCGGCGCTCTCCGAGGCGACCTCGATCCCCGGCAACGTCGGCCTCGGGGCCGCCGAGCGGGAGCGCCGCCGGCGCCGGGTGTTCGATCCCTACCACGCCCGGGTGGCCGCCCACCTGGACCGGCGCGCCGCCGGGGGGCGGACAACCGTGCTCGTCACCGTCCACAGCTTCACGCCGGTGTTCCTCGGCGTGGCCCGCCCCTGGCACGCGGGCGTGCTGTTCGAGCGATCGGCCGCGCTGGCCGAGGCCCTGATTCGCCGGCTGTCGGCGGACGGCATGCTCAATGTCGCCGCCAACGAGCCCTATAAGGTGGAGCGGGAGAGCGACTACGCGATCCCCGTCCACGGCACCGACCGCGGCCTTTCCGCCGCCCTCCTGGAGATCCGCAACGACCTGATCGACACCCCGGACGGCGTCGCCGCCTGGGTGGAGCGGCTCGCCGCGGTGCTGCCGGACGCCGTGGCCGAGACGGTGCCCGGGGGTTCGGGCGCCGGATCGACCACGAAGTAGGCAGAATGACAAAAGAACGGGATTGCGCATGACTTGAAATGATAATGTCATAGACGGGGCTTCATGCGACAGGAAGCGGGCCGGTCGGCCCGCGTGTCGCGCGGGGCGCCCGGGCATGCCACGGGCAGCGGCCGCAGGGGAGCGACCGCCGAGCGGACCAACGAACAACAGAGGGGAACCAGGATGAAGAAGGCTTCGAGACTGCTGATGGGGGCGGTGACCGCCTCCCTGCTTGCCGCCGGCACGGTGCAGGCCCAGGACGACACGATCACCATCGGCGGCGCGCTCTGCCTCACCGGCCTGCAGGCGCCGCTCGACACCCCGGGCTTCCGCGGCGCGCAGGTCGCGGTGAAGTACCTCAACGACAACGGCGGCCTGCTCGGCAAGCAGGTCGAGTTCGTCAACATCGACGGCAAGTCGGACCCGGTGACGGTCGGCAACGCGGCCGTCGAACTCATCGACGGCGGCGCCGACCTGATCCTTGCTCCCTGCGACTTCGACTTCGGCGGCCCGGCGAGCCGCGAGGCCCAGGAGGCGGGCATCGTCGGCGTGTCGCTCTGCGCCTCCGACCCGCTCTACAGCTCCTGGACGCTGGGCGACAAGCAGTTCACCCTGTCCATGTGGAACACCACCATGGGCGCCGTCGCGGCCGACTTCGCCGTGAAAGAGAAGGGCTGGAAGACCGCCTACGTCGTCACCGACCAGTTCATCGCCTACACCAAGTCGTTGTCGAAGTACTTCGTCGACCAGTTCGAGGCGAATGGCGGCGAGGTGATCCTCGAGGACACCTATACCAACGGCGACAACAACTTCTCGGCCCAGCTCGCCCGCCTGAAGGCGCTGGACAAGAAGCCGGACGTGATCTTCGTCTCGTCCTACGGCACCGACATCGGCGTGATCATCCGCGCGCTGCGCGAGGTGGGCTACGACGCCCCGGTGCTCGGCGGCGACGCCTATGACGACCCGGCGCTGCACGCCTCGCTCGGCGCGCAGATGGGCAACGACATCTACTTCGTCACCCACACCTGGATGGGTGCCGAGGCGCATCCGGACATGCCGAAGTTCATCGAGCTCTACACCGAGATGTTCAACGAGGCGCCGGACACCTCCTTCGTCGCCACCGGCTGGGACACGGTGATGATGCTCGCCGAGGCGGTGAAGGCCGCCGGCACGACCGAGGGCGAGGCCGTCGCCAAGGCGCTCGAGGACAACACCTTCAGCCTCCTCACCGGCATGCTCGACTACGGCACCGCCGAGGAGGGCCACGTGCCGAACAAGGCGGCCGTGCTGATCGAGCTGAAGGGCGGCGAGCCCCAGTTCATGGGCTGGCGCACGCCGGAGGCCCTGCCCGCGCCGTGACGCGGCCGTGACGTCTCCCGGGCGCCGCGGCGCCCGGGAATTATCTCCTCCCGAAGACGGGACCGCCGGCGGATCCGGCGGTCCCGCCCGCCAGCACGCCTCCCGCCGGGCAGATCCATGCCGAGACCCTCCCTCAGAGCCGTCGACGTCGCCGTCGAGTTCACGGGGCTGCGCGCCCTCGACGGCGTGTCGCTCACCCTCGATCCCGGCGAGATCGTCGGCCTCATCGGCCCCAACGGGTCGGGCAAGACGACCCTCATCAACGCCGTGACCGGGCAGGTGCCGCTCGCGGGCGGACGGGTGTTGCTGGGCGAGGAGGACATCTCCGGCCTGAAGCCGCGCCGGATCGCCCTCAAGGGGCTCGCCCGCTCGTTCCAGATCGTGCGCCTGTTCAACGGCATGTCCGTGGTCGAGAACGTCGAGGCGGCCGCCCTCGCCCATGGCGACGGGCTGAGGGCCGCGCGCGCCAAGGCCGAACGCCTGCTGGAGGAGTTCGGCCTCTCCTCGCGCGCCGACGAACTCGGCGACAGCCTCTCCTACGGCGACAAGCGGCGCGTCGAGATCGCGCGGGCGCTCGCCTCCGACCCCGCCTTCCTGCTGCTCGACGAGCCCGCCGCCGGCATGAACGACGCGGAGACGGAGGCGCTGCTGCACATCCTCTCCGCCCTGCCCGCCGCCCGCGGCCTCGGCCTCCTCATCATCGACCACGACATGGGCCTCATCATGCGCCTCTGCGACCGGCTGCACGTGCTCGCCTTCGGCCGGACCATCGCCGAGGGCAGCGCCGCCGAGGTGCGCGCCAACCCGGCCGTCATCGAGGCCTACCTCGGCTCGGAGGCGGCCCACCATGCTTGAGGTGAGCGACCTCGAGGTCCGCTACGGCGCCATCCGCGCGGTGCGCGGCATCTCGCTCACCGCCGAGGCGGGCGAGCTCGTCGCCCTGCTCGGCGCCAACGGGGCCGGCAAGTCCTCCACCATGATGTGCATCGCCGGCGCGCTGAAGGCGGCCGCCGGCCGGGTCCGCGTCGCCGGCGAGGACCTCACCTCGGCGCGCCCGGAGACCATGGTGCGCAAGGGCGTCGCCACCGTCACCGAGACGCGCGACGTGTTCCCGGACCTCACCGTTTCGGAGAACCTCACCCTCGGCAGCTACGTCCACCGGCACGACCGCGCCGGCGTCGCCGCCGACCGCGAGCGGATGCTGACGCTGTTCCCCCGCCTCGCCGAGCGGTCCGACCAGCCGGCCGGCACCCTCTCCGGCGGCGAGCAGCAGATGCTGGTGATCGCCCGGGCGATGATGTCGCGGCCGAAGCTGCTCCTCCTCGACGAGCCCTCGCTCGGCCTGGCGCCGGCGATCGTCGACCAGATCTTCGAGATGATCCACGTGCTGAAGGGCTCCGGCCTGACCATCCTCCTCGTCGAGCAGAACGTCTCCAAGGCGCTCGCCGTCGCCGACCGGGCCTATGTGATGCGGCTCGGCACCATCGCCGCCTCGGGCACCGCCGCCGAGATCGGCGCGGCGACCGACCTCGGCGCGCTCTATCTCGGAGGCTGAGCCGGTGACCTTCGCGCTCCAGTTCGTCATCGACGTGCTCAGCCTCGGCGGCGCCTATGCGCTGATGGCCCTCGGGCTCGTCATCGTCTACGGCATCCTGAGGCTGGTGAACTTCGCCTATGGCGAGCTCATCATGGTGGCCGGTTACACCCTGTTCCTCGTCGGCGGCAGCGGGCTGCCCTGGCTGGTGATGGCGGCGGTCGCGGTGCTGATGGCCGTCCTTACCGGCATCGCGACGGACTATGTCGCCTTCCGGCCGGTGCGGGCGAAGTCCGTCACCGCGGTGCTGATCACCTCCTTCGCCTTCTCCACCCTGCTGCAGAACGCGGCGCTGCTGTTCATCTCGCCGCGGCCGCGCAACGTGCCGATGCCGGAGCTGTTCTCGCAGACCGTGGAGATCGCCGGGGTGACAACCCCACTCAGGAACGTCGTCACCATCGTCGCGGCGGTGGTGCTGCTCGCCGTCTTCGCCGTCCTGATGCGGCGGACCGTCCTCGGCATCGCCATGCGGGCGGCCGCCTCCAACTTCACCATGGCGCGGATGCTGGGCGTGCCGGCGAACCTCATCATCTCCTCCGCCTTCGCGATCTCCGGCCTTCTCGCCGGCGTCGTCGGCATCCTGTGGATCGGGCGGATCGGATCGGTGGTGCCGGGCATCGGGCTGGAGCCGCTGCTCGTCGCCTTCATCGCCACGGTGATCGGCGGGATGCGCAGCCTGTCCGGCGCGGTGCTGGGCGGCTTCCTGCTCGCCTTCATCGACACCACGCTCAACTATACCCTCTCGCAGGACCTTCTGAAGTTCCGCGACGCCTTCACCTTCGGCCTCGTCATCCTGATCCTGCTCTGGCGGCCCGAGGGGCTGCTGAAGGGTCCCGCCACCGGCCAGCGGACATGAGACCCGCCATGAACCGCACCCTCCTCACCGGCGTCATCCTCTCCGCCCTCGTGGTCCTGCTCGTGCTGGTCGCCGAACTCCTCGGCATCCGCGTGTTCGAGCGCATCGCCACCAACCTCTGCCTGTCGCTGATCCTGGTGATCGGCCTGCAGGTGTTCATGGGCAACTCGGGCATCCTCTCCTTCGCCCACATCGGCTTCATGGGCGTCGGCGCCTATGTCTCCGCGCTGCTCACCATCCCCGCCCAGATGAAGGGCATGGCGCTGCCGGACCTCTACGAGGTGATGCAGGGCGTGCAGCTGTCGCCGTACCTCGCGATCCCGATCGCCGGCGTGGCGGCGGCGGCGGTGGCGGCGGCGGCGGCCTGGCCGCTGATGCGCCTCTCCGACGCGGCGGCGGTGATCACCTCCTTCGCCCTCCTGGTGGTGCTGCACACCATCCTGACCAACTGGAGCGAGGTGACCAACGGGCCGCGCACCCTGTTCGGCCTGCCGAAGGCGACCGACCTCCTGCTCGCCGCGGGCGTCGCCATCGCCGCCATCGTCGTCGCCCTCGCCTTCAAGGAATCCCGCACCGGGCGGCTCCTCCGCACCAGCCGGGACGACGAGACCGCGTCGGCGGCGATGGGCGTCGACATCCCGCAGCTGCGCTGGCGCGCCTTCGTCCTCGCCGCCTTCATCGCCGGCATCGGCGGCGCCCTCTGGGGGCACTTCATCACCTCCTTCTCGCCGAACGCCTTCTACCTGCACCAGACCTTCGTGGTCCTCGGCATGCTGGTGATCGGCGGCGCCAACACGGTGACCGGCGCCGTGGTCGGCACCTTCGTTGTGACCGGCGCCTTCGAGGGCCTGCGCTCGCTCGAGGCCGGCCTCAACGAGGCGAAGATCTTCTCCGAGCAGGTCGTCGGCCTCACCGAGGTGGTGCTCGCCCTCGCCATGATCGCCGTGCTGATCCTGCGCCCCGGCGGCATGTTCCCGGCCCGCGAGATCGGGGTCACGCTGGCGCGCGCCTTCAACAGAAAGGGAGCTCCGTCATGAGCTGGAAGACCGCCTACCGCTCCTTCTACTACGCCACGGCCGAGGAACCGGAGGACATCCGCCTCGACCCGGCCACCACCGCGCTGCTCGTGATCGATGTCCAGGAGACCTACCTGCTGCCGAAGGACACGCCGGAGGAGACCGCCCGCTGGCAGCCCTTCTTCGACCACATGCGGCAGACGATCATCCCCAACAACGCGCGGCTGATCGCGGAGTGCCGCAAGCGCGGCGTCGAGGTGATCTTCGCCCGCATCGCCTGCCAGAAGCCGGACGGGCGCGACCGCTCGCTCAGCCAGAAGAAGCCCGGCTTCAACTACCTGCTGCTGCCGAAGGACCTGCCGGAGGGGCAGATCGTGCCGGAGCTGAAGCCGCGCGACGACGAGATCGTCGTGACCAAGACCACCGATAGCGCCCTCACCGGAACCAACCTCCGACTGCTGCTGCACAACATGGGCATCAAGGACGTGATCTGCTCGGGCATCTTCACCGACCAGTGCGTGTCCTCGACGGTCCGCAGCCTCGTCGACGAGAGCTACGGCGTCTTGGTGGTCGACGACTGCTGCGCCGCGGCCACCCTGGAGCTCCACCGGCGCGAACTGGAGATCATCAACATGATCTACTGCCACGTGGTGCAGACGGACGAGCTGCTCGGCTTCTTCGAGGGCAGCCGGGCCGGCGGGGCCTGAGGCCGTGGCCGGGCTCTACGAGCGGGACGCGCGGGCGCTGTCGACGATGGCGCACCTGCGCTTCTTCCCGCTGGCGGTGGTCGGCGGGGAGGGCTCGCACCTGGTCGGCGACGACGGCCGCAGGCTCCTCGACCTCTCCGCCTCCTGGGGCGCGGCGAGCCTCGGCCACGCGCACCCGGCGGTGCGGGAGGCGGTCGACCGGGCGCTCGCGAACCAGGCCGGGGCGAGCCATCTCTCCTCGGCCAACCTCCCCGCGGTGGAACTCGCCGAGCGGCTGCTGGCGCTGGTGCCGGAGCGGGCGCGCGGGCGGGTCTGGCTCGGCCACTCCGGGTCGGACGCCAACGAGACCGTCGCCCGGGCCGTCGTGGCGGCGACCGGCCGCCCGCGCATCCTCGCCTTCCGCGGCGCCTACCACGGGGGCACGGTCGGGTCGATGGCCGTGTCCGGCCATCCGGCGCAGGACAGGGTGCCGAAGGCGCCGGGCCTCGTGCTCCTCCCCTACCCCGACGTCTACCGCGACGGCGCCGACGCCGGCGACAAGGCGCTCCGGCACCTGAAGTCGGTCCTCGAGGCCGAGGTGCCGCCCGCCGAGGTGGCCGCCCTCTTCCTGGAGCCGATCCAGTCCGACGGGGGCATGCTGGTGCCGCCGGACGGCTTCTTCCGCGAGGTGGAGGCGCTCTGCCGCCGCCACGGCATCCTTCTCGTCTGCGACGAGGTGAAGGTCGGCCTCGGCCGCAGCGGGCGGCTCCATGCCTTCGAGCATCTCGGCATCGAGCCCGACGTGGTGGTGTTCGGAAAGGGTCTCGGCGGCGGGCTGCCGGTGTCGGCCGCGGTGGGGCCGGAGCCGCTGATGAACCACGCGGCCGCCTTCTCCTTCCAGACGCTCCACGGCAACCCGGTCTCGGCGGCCGCGGCCCTCGCCGTCCTCGACACCATCCACGGCGAGGACCTGGCGGCGAACGCCGCGCGCGTCGGCCGCCTCCTGCGCGACCTGCTCCAGGACCTTGCCGACCGCCACCCGCTGATCGGCGACGTCCGCGGCCGCGGCCTCGCCATCGGCGTGGAGCTCGTCGAGGACCGGGCCGGGAAGACGCCGGCCCGGCGGCAGACGGCCAAGGTGGTCTACCGCGCCTTCGAACTCGGGCTGGTGATCTACTACGTCGGGGTCGGGTCGAACGTCCTCGAGATGACGCCGTCGCTGCGCCTCGGCGAGGGCGAGGCGCGGACCGCGGTCGCCATCCTCGACCATGCCCTCGCCGACGTGGAGGCGGGGCGGGTTCCCGACGAGGCGGTGGCCGCCTTCGCCGGCTGGTAGCACGGCGCCGGCACGCCGGCGACGCGCCGGAGCATTGGTGCCGGAAAAGTTCCGCGGCGGTGGAAATCAACCGGGTGCTTCGCGTTGTCCCTGCGGAAAGAGGAGGCACGCATGACCAGTAACGCGGACAGGACCGCGTGCATCGTCTGCTTCGAGGACGGCGAAGAGACGGACCTGGCGGTCATCCTGCTGGAGGAGAGCGGCTACCGCGTGATCTGCTGCGACGACGCGGACGGGGTGCTGTCCGCGCTTTCGGCGGAGTCCGGCGCCGTCGCCATGGTCGTCGCCGGCCACGGCATGATCGGCGCCGAGGACGTGCGGCGGATGCGGGAGCGCTGGCCGGAGGTCGAGGTCGTCGTCGCGCCGAGGCGGTCGGGCGCGGTGAAGCCGGGCTGGCGGCCGCTCGACCTGCTGATCGCAGCGGAGGCGGCGCGCTCGCGGCCCTTGCCATAGCGGGTCGGACGGCGGGCCGGGCTTGCGGGGCGGCGCGAAGGGCGCTACGCCCGGCGCCTCGAAGGAACACGCGCCGCCATGCTGAAAGACCTGCTGCCCGATCTCGGACGCCGGACCCTGGTGATGGGGATCCTCAACGTGACGCCGGATTCCTTTTCTGACGGCGGCAGGTTCGGCGGCTACGACGCGGCCCTGGCCCAGGCCGCGGCCATGGCGGCCGAAGGCGCCGACATCCTCGACGTCGGCGGCGAATCGACCCGTCCCGGGGCGGCGCCGGTGGATGCCGCGACGGAGCGGGAGCGGGTGGTCCCGGTGGTCGAGGCGGTGGCCGCGCGCCACCCGGTGCCGGTGTCGATCGACACCTACAAGGCCGCCACCGCGGAGGCGGCGATCGCCGCGGGCGCGCGCATCGTCAACGACGTCTGGGGCCTGCAGCGCGACCCGGACATCGCCGCGGTCGCAGCGGCGCACGGGGCGCCGGTGATCGTCATGCACAACCGCGAGGCCATCGACCCCGGGCTCGACGTCGTCGACGACATGATGCGCTGGTTCGAGCGCTCGCTCGCCATCGCCCGCCGGGGCGGCATCGCCGACGCCGACGTGGTGCTCGATCCCGGCATCGGCTTCGGCAAGACGGCGGAGCAGAACCTCTCGGCGATCGCGCGGTTGCCGGAGCTGAAGGCGCTCGGCTTCCCGGTGCTGATGGGGCTCTCGCGCAAGAGCCTGATCGGCCGGCTCACCGGGCGCGAGCGCGCGGCGGACCGGCTCGTCGGCACGCTGGCCGGGGACTGCGCGGCGATCCTGCTCGGCGCCGACATCATCCGCGTCCACGACGTCGGCCCCCATGTGGAGGCGGCGAAGGTGGTGGACGCGATCCGGGAGCACATCGCGTGACCGACCGCATCCTCGTCCAGCGCATCGCCGTTTTCGGCTACCACGGCGTCCTCGACGAGGAGGCGCGCACCGGCCAGCGCTTCTTCGTGTCGCTGGAGGCGCGGCTGGACACGCGCGAGGCCGGCCGCAGCGACCGGGTGGAGGACACCGTCTCCTACGCCGACATGACGCACATCGCCGTGCGCATCGCCACCGAGCGCCGCTTCCGCCTGATCGAGGCGCTGGCCGAGGCGATCGCAGCGGAAATTCTCGCCGCCGCCCCGCGGGTGGAGACGATCCTGGTGCGGATCGACAAGCCGTCGGCCCCGGTCTCGGCGGTGCTCGACCGGGTGTCGGTCGAGATCGAGCGCTCCCGCCGTGGCTGACGCGCCCGCCCGCGCCTGGCTCGGCCTCGGCGGCAACCTCGGCGATGCCCGCGCCACCATCGCCGCGGCCCTGGACCGCCTCGAGGCGCGCGCCGTCCGCGTCGTCGCCCGCTCCTCCGACTGGCGGACCCCGCCCTGGGGCCGCACCGACCAGCCCGCCTATGTCAACGCCTGCGCGGAAGTCGAGACCGCCCTCGCCCCGCACGCCCTGCTCGAGGCCTGCCTGGAGGTGGAGCGCGAGCTCGGCCGGGTGCGGGCGGAGAAATGGGGGCCGCGGGTGATCGACATCGACCTGCTCGCCTACGAGGACCGCCGCATCGAGACGTCGGACCTGCGGGTGCCGCATCCCTACATGCTGGAGCGCGCCTTCGTGCTGGTGCCGCTCGCGGAGATCGCGCCGGACCTCGTCGTCGCCGGGACGCCGGTCCGCGAGCACGTGCGCCGCTTCGACATTGCCGGCATCGAGCGCCTGCCCTGAGCGGAAAAAAGGGCCCTCCCGGAGGGAGGGCCCAAGTCGATGGGGAGGGATGTGGAGGATGCGTTGCCGGGAACGGATCAGCGGATCGGATTAGGACCCGCCGGTCCCTTGCCGGCAGGAAGGGCGACGGATGCGGTCGCCGGCACCCACGGCATCCGAGCGGCGAACGGCGCCGCCTCTCGCATGCAGGGACCGGGTGAACCGGGGTGATCGCACATCGTCGCGTCTCCCGCCTCGCCATGAGGCATTCCGAACATGATACGAGTCATCGGCATCGTAAACATTGCTAGGGTTGTTATTTATGCTTAGCCGGATAGGCAGGTTGCCGGTATCCGGTTGCGACCGCCCGAAGTCTCTCGGCGCCGGGGACGTCGTCGGTCTCCTTCCACATCATCCCCTCCCGCCACGTCATCCCCTCCCGCGACGTCATCCCCCTTCCCTAAACGTCATCCCGGCGAACGCCGGGATCCAGGCCACGGCCGCCATCCGCGCCGCGGCCGGGCTCTGGATTCCGGCTTTCGCCGGAATGACGGTGGAGTTTCCTCGGGGGCCCCTACGCGATACGGCTCCGGCGGGCGCCGGACCGGCGGCGGGAGACGGAGAGGGGGTGCGCCGGATGCGCGTGCGCTCAGGGCCTCCGCAGCATGTCCGAAAGCGCCAGCGCCACCACTTCGGTGGCCGCCCTGAGGTCGGAGAGCTTCAGGTGCTCGTCGGCGGCGTGGGCGTTGGCCTCGAGGATGGAGCGCGGGCCGGCGCCGTAGAGGATGGTGGGGATGCCGGCGGCGGCGTAGTGGCGGGCGTCGGTGTAGAGCGGCACGCCGGTCGCCTCCACCGCGACGCCGAGCACCTCGCGGGCATGCCGCTGCACCGCCTCGACCAGGGTATCCACCCCCGGCAGCGGGCGCAGGGGCTCGGCCAGCATGATGCGGCGGCACTCCACCTCGAGGCCCTGCCGCTTCGGCGCCGCGGCCTCGACCAGGGCGATCAGCCCCGCCTCGACGTCGGTGCCCACCTCCTCGGGAATCAGCCGGCGGTCGAGCCGCATGACGATCCGGTCCGGCACCACGTTGGTGTTGATGCCGCCGGAGATGAGCCCGACCGTGAGCTTCGGCGAGCCGATGCCCTTCTGCGCCGAGACGGAGGCGCCGAGGCGGTGCCGCTCCTCGTAGAGGGCCTTGAGGATCGGCCAGGAGGCCTCCAGCGCGTCGACGCCCGTCTCGGGCATCGCCGCGTGCGCCTGCCGGCCGCGCACCACGATCTCGAGGTGCAGCACGCCGTTGTGCGCAGTGGTGATGGCATAGGAGAAGCCGGCGGAGATGGCGTAGTCGGGCTTCGAAAGCCCCTGCTCGATCAGCCACTTCGGACCGACGAAGCCGCCCGCCTCCTCGTCGTAGGTGAGGTGGAGCTCCACCGTGCCGTCGAGCGGCAGGCCGGAGGCCACCAGCGCCCGGAGCGCGAAGGCGTAGGTGGCGAAGTCGGACTTGGACACCGCGACGCCGCGGCCGTAGATCGCGCCGCCGCGCTCCTCGGCGCCGTAGGGGTCGGCGGTCCAGCCCTCGCCCGGCGGCACCACGTCGCCGTGGGCGTTGAGGGCGACCACCGGCCCCTCGCCGCTGCCGAAGACGTGGCGGACGATCAGGTTGGTCACCGAGCGCATGCCATTCTGGCGCACGAAGGGCTCCGGCACCGGGTGGCGCTCGACGGTGAAGCCCATCTCCTCGAGCAGCCTCGCCGCGACATCGGCATGGGCGCCGCAGTCGCCGGGCGGGTTGTCGCTCGGCACCCGCACCAGCGCCTTCAGGAACGCGACCTCCTCCCCGAACGCCGCGTCGATGATCGCCTTCATCCCCTCGCTCCCTGCTCTCCCGTCCCGGCGGCGAGCGACAGGATCGCCGCCACCAGCGCCTCCACGGCCAGCGCGATGTCGGCGGCCTCGGCGTGTTCGTTCGGGTTGTGGCTTATACCACCGCGGCATCGGACGAACAGCATGCCGATGCCGGTCAGCGCATGCATGGCATGGCCGTCGTGGCCCGCCCCGGAGGTGAGCCGGCGGAGCGGCGCCCCCACCGCGGCGACGCCCGCCTCGACGGCGGCCACCATCGCCGGCGCGGCCGGCGTCGTCGGCGTGTCGTGGTAGCGCTCGATCGACACGGCGACGCCCCGCCGGGCGGCGATCGCCTGCAGCCGTGCGCGGATCGCCTCGATCGCGTCGAGGCGCGGCGGGTCGCTCGCCGCGCGCACGTCGAGGGTGAAGGCGACGCGGGCGGGGATGACGTTGACGGCGCCCGGCTCGACGTGGAGCCGCCCGACGGTGGCGACCAGCTCATGGGCGGCGCCGGCGCGGCCGATCTCCTCGACGGCCAGCACCATCTCGGCGGCGGCGGCGAGCGCGTCGCGGCGCAGGCCCATCGGCACGGTGCCGGCGTGGCCCGCCTCGCCCGCCGCCTCGACCAGGAAGCGCGACTGGCCGGCGATGGAGGTGACGATCCCGAGCGGCAGGCCCTCCCGCTCCAGCACGGGGCCCTGCTCGATGTGGACCTCGAGGTAGCCGAGCACGTTGCCGGGCGCATAGGCGGCCGCGGGGGCGAGCGCCGGGTCGCAGCCGAAGGCCCTCAGCGCCTCGGCGACGGTCACGCCCGCCGGGTCCGCCGCCTCGAGGGCGCCCGCCGGCAGCGGCCCGGCGACGGCGGAGGAGGAGAGCAGCGTCGTCGGGAAGCGCACGCCCTCCTCGTCGCCGAAGGCCAGCACGTCGAGGCCGAAGGGCAGCCGCTCCCCGCGGGCGGCGATCTCCTCCACGGCGAGGATGCCGGCGACGACGCCGAGGGCGCCGTCGTAGCGGCCGGCGTCGACCACCGTGTCGATGTGCGAGCCGACCAGCAGGCGGCGGTTTGCCAGCGGACCCGGCCGCCCCGGCGGCAGGCTGCCGCGCACGGTACCGAGGGCATCGATGGCGACGTCGAGGCCGGCGGCCGCCATCCAGGCCGCGACGAGGTCGGCGGCGCGGCGGTGGGCGGGCGAGAGGTAGAGCCGGGTCAGCCGCCCCTCCTCGTCGCTGATCGCGGCGAGCGCCTCCAGCATGCGCCCGGCGCGGGCGGCAAGGTCGACGGCTGCGGTCACGGCGCGATCCTGTCCTCGAGGCGGAAGCGGAAGATGCGGGCGACCTGGGCGAGCGCGGTCTCGAACTCCGCCGCCGGGTCGTTGCCGACCCGCGCCTCGAAGGCGGCGAGGATCATCTCCTTCGTCGCGCCCTTGACCGCGAAGATGAACGGGAAGCCGAAGCGCGCCCGGTAGGCGTCGTTGAGGGCGGTGAAGCGGGCGAACTCCTCCGGGCTCAGCCGGTCGAGCCCGGCGCCCGCCTGCTCGCGACGGGAGTCCTCGGCGAGGTCGGCGATCCGCGCGCGGCCGGCAAGGTCCGGATGGGCGCGGATGAGCGCGAGCTGCGCCGCCTCGCCGGCGCCCCGCATCGCCGCCTCGAAGGCCGCCACCGCCGCCTCGCGGCTGGCGAAGGGCCGCGCCGCCGCGGCGCGCCCGGCGACCCAGGGCGAATGCTCGGCCACGTCGCCGAACGCCGCCACGAAGGCCGCCGCGTCCATGGCGTTCACGGCGTCGAGGGAGACGGGAAAGGCGGGAGCGGGCATCGAGAGGGTCCGGGGCGGGCGAGTCGCCGCAAGGCTACCCTGCCACCGGGGCGAAGGGGAAGGCAACGGCGGCGGACGGCCGGTCTGCACCGGGTGGGCCGGTCGGTCTCCCGTGACCGAAGCGGCGGACGACGGCTCGGGTTCGCTCGCAGTGAGTGCATACGGTTGGTGGCATTTAACCTTTGATCGAGGAAACTCTCTTCTGCCCGCAAGAAGAGTGTCCTCCATGGGTCCGTACCGCCTCTCCGTCCTCGTGATCGCCAGCCTGCTGCCGGTCCTCGCGCCAGTCGCCCTGGTCGCGACCAACGCCGCCGTGCTTCTCGCAGGATCTGTCGGCACCGCGGCCGCCCACGGCGGCGGCCTCGATGCGAACGGCTGCCACAACGACCGAAAGCGCGGCGGCTATCATTGCCACCGCGCCGCCGCATCGTCCAACGCCGGGGTCCCGCGCGCGGGGGCCGACGCGTTTCCCAACTGCGCCGCCGCGCGGGCCGCCGGCGCCGCTCCCGTCCTGCGCGGCGACCCCGGCTACGGCCCCCACCTCGACCGAGACAACGACGGCATCGGCTGCGAATAGGCAGGGCGGAGGCGCCTCACCATTCGGGCAGTGCCCCGACCGCGGGCGTCAGAGCGCGCGGTACATCACGAGGGCGTCCACGAGGCCCCTCGCGGGGTGCTCGAAGGCCTGCGGCAAGCGGCCGACGATCTCGAAGCCAAGGGACACCCAGAGCCGCACCGCCCGCTCGTTGGTGCTCACCACGAAGTTGAACTGCATCGCCCGGAAGCCCCGGGCGCGGGCCCGTTCGATCGAATCCGCGCACATCGCCCGCGCCACCCCCCGGCCCGCCATGGCCGGGTCGGTCATGTACCCGCAATTGCAGACGTGGCGGCCGCCGCCGGCCTGGTTGGCGCGCAGGTAGTACGTCCCGACCACCACGCCCTCGACCTCCGCGACGAAGGTCTCCTTGTCGGCGCCGAACCAGTAGGCGAGCGCCTCGCTCCGGCTCATGTCACGGTCGAGCGTGTAGGTCTCGCCGGCCCGGACGACCGGCCCGACGATCGACCAGATCCGGTCGGCGTCGTCCGGCGTCGCTGGGCGTATGAGCATCGCGCAAGCTAGAGGCAAGTCCGCCCGGAACGCAATCGCCACCACCGCGCCATCAGCCGTCGCCGACCAAGGGCCGCGAACGTTCTTGGGCGGAACAGGTGCCCCGATACGGCCGCGCATGTCGCGCTGCGCTCGACCTCGTTGGTCCATTTCGAAAAAAGACCCCGGACGGGAGGGGTCCGGGGTCAGGAACATCGTCCCAGGGAGGAGTGGGGACGAAGGAGCGGGCCGGAGGGGATCGGGGAGAACGGCGATCCGAATCGCGGCGTCTAACTCACCATCAAGTTCACATAGAGCAATAAAAAATGTGTATACGAAATTCCCGCCGATCCTACGCATGAATGCGGAGGGCGGGGCAAGGTTCGCGGCCGCTGTTGCTTCCGCACAACGCAAAAACGACCGGGCGCGGCCTGCGCCCGGTCGTTCCGGCGACGGAGACGACGGGGTGTTCGTCAGAGGCGGTAGAGGATCTGGTCGGTCCAGAAGCGCTCCAGCCGCTGCAGCGACTTGTTGAGGACGCGGAAGTCGTCGCTGTTGATGCCGCCCACGGTCTCGATCGAGCTGATGTGGCGGTTGTAGAGCTTGGAGACGATGTCGGCGACCGTCTGGCCCTTCTCCGTCAGCCGCACCCGGACCGAGCGGCGGTCCATGCGCGAGCGCTGGTGGTGGATGTAGCCCATCTCCACCAGCTTCTTGAGATTGTAGGAGACGTTGGAGCCGAGGTAGTAGCCGCGGGTCCTCAGTTCGCCCGCGGTCAGCTCGCTGTCGCCGATGTTGAACAGCAGCAGCGCCTGGACGGCATTGACGTCGGTGCGGCCGGCTCGGTCGAACTCGTCCTTGATCACGTCCAGCAGCCGACGATGCAGACGCTCGACCAGTCGGAGCGCCTCGAGGTAGAGAGGCTGAAGCCCCATCTCCTCCTCGTTCGGCGGGTAGACGTCGTACGCACGCTTGGCGGTTGCCATGTGAGGGGCCTCTCGCTCTGTCACCTGTCGTCGTGGATCTCGCGTCCACATTGACGACAAATGTAAGCGCCGGCCTTGAAAATCCGCTTAAACGGCAGCCTCAAATTTCGCTTAAAGGCGAGTCGAAATCGTACTGGCCGCGTAGACGCCAGGTTAACCCAAACCAGCCGGCGCGATCACATGGCGATTTACAGGCTCAGTCCGCACGGGATCGTTCGTAATAGAAAGTAAGTCCGGCATATATTGCCACCGTCACGCCATGGAAAACGAGGACAGTCGGGTCGAGGCCGAAGATATCGCGGAAGACGCTATGCAGCACGGCCTCGGTCGAGGCCGCGATCAGCCAGACCACCGTGCCCCAGGACGCGGTCAGCCACAGGCCGACGGCCGCGACCAACTCGAACACCGCGAAGAAGCCCACGGCCACCATCCACTCCCGTTCGAGGCTGAAGAAATCGCCGCCGGGCGCGAGCGGCCCCAGGACCACCAGCCAGCGGCGCAGTCCCGAGGCCAGGAACACAAGGGCGAGGATGCGCACATAGGTGATCAGGGCGATGCGCGGGTCGAGGAGGCTCGCCGCCGGCTGCTGTTCCTGGCTCGTGTTCATCCGATCCGTCCGGCCCCCGTTCCGCCCGCGCGACCTTTATCCTACAGCCGCGGTCCGAACGGAACCCCGTGCCCGCGGGTGGAACGGCACCGGGCGGACGTGCTAAATCCTCTCGGTCCGACCCGGCGCCGCCGCCGGGCGACCCCGAGAGCGAGACGACCCCATGACCTTCCATCGCCAGGACCAACCCCCGCGGCAGGCGCCCGACATCGCCGGGATCCTCGGCGGCCGGCGCATGCGCCGCAACCGGCGCACCGACTGGTCGCGCCGCCTGGTCCGCGAGACCACGCTCACGGTGGACGACCTCATCTGGCCGGTGTTCCTCGTCGATGGCGAGAATGTCGCCACGCCGGTGCCGTCGATGCCGGGGGTGTTCCGCTACAGCACCGACCGCGCCGTGCGGGAGGTGGAGACGGCGGCGAGGCTCGGCATCCCGGCGGTGGCGCTGTTCCCCTACACCGACCCGGCGGTGCGCGACGAGCACGGCAGCGAGAGCCTCAACGAGCAGAACCTCGTCTGCCGCACCGTGCGGGCGATCAAGCAGGCGGTGCCGGAGATCGGCG
Organism: Pleomorphomonas sp.; assembly: GCA_041687675.1. Taxonomy (GTDB): domain Bacteria; phylum Pseudomonadota; class Alphaproteobacteria; order Rhizobiales; family Pleomorphomonadaceae; genus JAWLBM01. The sequence continues at coordinate 26,077 of JAWLBM010000013.1, forward strand.
TCGTCACCGACGTGGCGCTCGACCCCTACACCAGCCACGGCCACGACGGCCTGCTGGTCGGCGACGAGATCGTCAACGACGAGACGGTGGAGGTGCTCTGCCGCCAGGCGGTGCTGCAGGCCGCCGCGGGTTCCGACGTGATCGCCCCCTCCGACATGATGGACGGGCGGATCGGCGCGATCCGCGCCTCGCTGGACGAGGCCGGCTTCGTCAACGTGCAGATCATGTCCTACGCGGCCAAGTACGCCTCGGCCTTCTACGGCCCCTTCCGCGACGCGATCGGCACCTCGAAGACGCTGCGCGGCGACAAGCGCACCTACCAGATGGACCCGGCCAACACCGACGAGGCGCTGCGGGAGGTCGAGCTCGACCTCGCCGAGGGCGCCGACATGATCATGGTCAAGCCGGGCATGCCCTACCTCGACGTCGTCCGCCGGCTGAAGGAGACCTTCGCGGTGCCGACCTTCGCCTACCAGGTCTCCGGCGAATACGCGATGATCCGGGCGGCCGCCGGCAACGGCTGGCTGGACGGCGAGCGGGCGATGATGGAGAGCCTGCAGGGCTTCAAGCGGGCGGGCGCGGACGGCGTGCTCACCTACTTCGCGCCCGAGGCGGCGCGGCGCCTCAAGGCCGGCACTTGACCCGAGCGATCGCCGCGCGCCTCGCCGCGGCGGTCCTCGCCGCCGCGATCCTGTCCTCCTGCTCGCCGGTGGACGGCGGCCAGGCGCGCCTCTGCCGCACGGTTCTCGCAGGCCTCGAGCCCGACGGGGCGGTCCGCATCCTCTCCGAGAGCGTCGATCCGGTCGCCCGCTTCGGCGTGCGCCTCGCCTACGAGGTGACTCCCGAGACCGGGGCAGAACGCCTCGGCGTGCTGCGCTGCGCCTTCGGGGGCGGCCGCCTCGACGACCGCCGGCTGGACCTTCGCGCCGTCGAGGTCGACGGCGAGCGCCTCGGCGAGGCGCAACTCCTGCTGCTCGAGCGCTTCTGGCTCGCCGACCCGGAGGCGACCCGCGCGGCGGAGGCCCGCATCGACCGCCCCGACCGGACGCCGCTGGTGCCGGTGACCCTCTCCCCCTGGGCCGGCTACCTCTTGCAGCAGATCGTCAACGCCGCTCCGGTCGGCGCCTTCTATGCGCTGATCGCGATGGCCTACGCCTTCGTCTACGGCCTGGTGGGGCGGATCAACCTCGCCTTCGGCGAGGTGGCGGTGATCGGCGCCTTCGCGATGATCAACGTGCTGATGGTGGTCGCGGCCGCCGCCGCGGGGCTGTCGCCGGGCCTTGCCTTCGGCGCCGTCGCCGTCGCGGTCGCGGCAGCGGGGCTCGCCGCGGGCGCCGCCGGCGCGGCGATGGAGCGGATGGTGTTCCGCCCGCTCGCCGCCGCCGGTACGCGGGCGTTCCTGATCGCCACCGTCGGGCTCGCGATCGCCCTCGGCGAGATGCTGCGCCTCCTCGCCGGCTCGGCCGAGCGGTGGATCCAGCCCTTCCTCAACGAGCCGCGCCGGCTGGTCGCCGGCCCCTATCCGGTCACCGCGACGCCGATGCAGGCGGTGGAGATCGCCGGCTTCCTCGCCGCCGCCGGGCTGATCGCGCTGATGATGACGCGCAGCCGCTTCGGCCGTGACTGGCGGGCGGTCGCCGACGACCCGCTGATGGCGCGGCTCGTCGGCATCGACCCGGCTCGCGTGGCGGCGATCACCTTCGTCGTCTCGTCGGCGCTGGCGGGCGTCGCCGGCGGGCTCTCGGCGCTGCACTACGGCCACGCCAGCCCCTATTCGGGCCTGCTGATCGGCATCAAGGCGCTGGTCGCCGCGGTGCTCGGCGGGATCGGCTCGATTCCCGGCGCCGCGCTCGGCGGCTTCGCCATCGGCCTCGTCGAGACCCTGTGGTCGGCCTACCTGCCGCTTGCGCACCGCGACATCGCCGTGCTGTCGATCCTGGTGCTGGTGCTGGTGTTCCGCCCCTCCGGCCTGTTCGGCTTGGGCCGCGGGCAGCCGGGCGCCGACGAGCGCCGCCGGCTCGGCTTCGGCTGAGGGCCGCGGCCGACGCCGCCAGGACGCCGGGACGCGCGGACACGGCGGCGGCGGTCCGGCATCCGCCGTGCCAGGGCCGGAACCACCTCGCCGCCCGCACCTCGCCGGTCCGCCGTCAGACGCCGCCCTGCGGCACGTAGAGGCAGAGCACGTGGCCGGTCTTCGTGCCGGACGTGGTGCAGAGGTGATACCGCTGCTGGTGGTCCTCCACCGGCGTCATCCGGATCCGGTGGTCTGCAAAGGGAATCACGATCCCCGTCGCCTCGATCCGGTATCCGCGCGGGGTCACCTGGACGTCGTCGAAGGAGATCGGCCGGCAGTCGCGGTCGCTGCAGCAGGCGAAGTCGTAGAAATCGTGCGCCGAGGCCGGCGACGGCCCGCCGCCGGGGGCGCCACACAGCAGCGCCACGGCGGGCAGCGCGGTCCAGACCAGTCGTCTCATCATCGCATGCTCCCTGTCTCCGGAGCCTTGTTTCGGACATGCGGACCCTTTGCCGCGGCACCTCCGCCTCGCGACACGCCGATGGGCGGCCTCTACCCTCCCGGCGACGTCGGCCGCGCGGCTCCCCGGCGGGCGGTGTCGAGGCGAGGAACCCTTCACGAGGGGAATTGTGCCGTTCCGGCATGATCGATCACGAAAGGGTCATGCCGGCGTGTGGACGCGGGGTGGCGCGCGCCCATGCACCGACGGGTCCGTCCAGGGCCGCTCCCCGCCCGGGCCTGCACCGATCCGCAGGTCCCGGGGCCACGCCCCGCCGCGGACCCGATGCTCGCGCGGGAGGCCCTCATGCCGCCGCCGGCGACCTTGTTTTTCCACCACTTTCGGCCATTTGTCGCGGGAATGTCATCCGCCGGCAAAGACGCGCTTGACACATCGCGCCGGGTGCCATACTTCAGCGCCACCGACGACGAACGGGGCGCGGCAAGGCCGCCTCCCGGATCCGAAATCGCCCAGCGGGGGTGTAGCTCAGTCGGTTAGAGTGCCGGCCTGTCACGCCGGAGGTCGCGGGTTCGAGCCCCGTCACTCCCGCCACTTTTCCAAGCCTTGATGGATGTCTGCAAGATCCGCGCCTCGGATCGGGCGGGTGCTTCGCGTGCTGCGGCTTGCCGACGCCACTGCATCGGGCGCGGCGGGTTGCTGGTCGCCGGATTTGCGGGGGCTCAGTTCCGTCCGATATGGCGTCGGCGGACCGCGGCGTCGGCCCGATGCTGCAGCCAGTCGGCCCAGGCGAGCACGGAGACCGGGATGATCATGGCCGCGAGTGCGGCGACGCCGGCGAGCATCAGGACGGAAATGCCCTGTTCCACCGCGTCGCGGATCATGGCCAACTGCGGGACCTCGTCTCCGTTCATGGGCGACTCCCAGGCAGATTTCGACCAAGTATAGCTCGGAGTTGCGGATTCGTTGTCCGGAAACTTCGAAACTGGTGAAAATTGGACGGGTTGAGCTTGCCCGCGGTGGAGATTCCCATGATCTGCGCCCCGAGCCCGGCCACCGGCTCCGGATCTGGCAGGCGCGGTCAGTCCGCCGGCCTGGGGGCCGCATTCCGCGCCCGGCAGGCGGCGACCTCGAGGAGTTCGCGGATCTGCGGGTCCCGCTCGATCTCCTCCAGCGTCAGCCGGTAGCGCCGCCGCCAGTTGGGATGCTGCTCGTCGAGGGTGGAGGGCACGTTCACCGGGTCGGTCTCGCCGGTGAGGTCGTCGAGCTGCACCATGGCGATGGCGCTCGTCGTCTCGGCGAGGAACGCGTTGGCGGCGGCGACGAAGGCCTCCTCGTCCACCTCGCCCTCCTCCGGCAGCAGCCCGTCGGCCCGCAGCAGGCCGACGAAGCTCTCGCGGTCGCGCGCGCGGCGCTCGCGCTGGGCGACGGTCTCGGCGGCGTCGGGAAAGAGGCCGAGGTCCTCCTTGAGGTCGTTGTCGACCCCCAGCCACCAGCCGCGCAGGGTCGGCAGGTCGTGGCTGCCGCAGACGGCCATGGCCTGGCGGGGATACTCGGCAGCGGCGCGGAAGACGCCGGTGTCGAAGTCCTGCTCGAAGAACAGCACCCGGTAGGACAGGATGCCGGCTTCGGCCATCTTGTCGCGGAAGCCCGTCGGCACGGTGCCGAGATCCTCGCCCACCACGAGGCAGCGCTGGCGGACGCTCTCCAGCGCCAGGATGCCGACGAGGTCGTCGAGCGGATAGCCGACGTAGGCGCCCTCCGCGGGGGACGTGTCGTCCGGCACCCACCAGAGGTGCTGGAGGCCCATCACATGGTCGATCCTGATGCCGCCGGCGTGGCGCATGTTGGCGCGCACCAGCTCGATGAAGCTCTGGTAGGCCTCGGCGCGGAGCGCGTGCGGCTGGAACGGCGGCAGCCCCCAGCTCTGGCCGCCCGGCATGAAGATGTCCGGCGGCGCGCCGACGGCGACGCCGCGCGACACCGCCTCCGGGCTCGCCCATGTCTCCGCGCCGGCCGCGTCGGCGCCGACGGCGAGGTCGCGGTAGAGCCCGATCGACATGGCGGCCCGGCGCGCCTCGGCGGCCGCCGCCTCGAGTTGGCCGTCGGCGACGAACTGGACGTAGTGCTGGAACAGCACCTCGTCGCCCTGGTCGACGAGGAAACCGACGGTCCCCTCCCCGTCCGGGGCGCGGAAGGGCTCGGGCCAGGTGCGCCAGTCCGGCCGCGGCGGGTCGCCGGCGGCGAAGCGGGCCCGCAGCGCGAGGAAGAGGCAGGCGCGGGCAAAGCCCGGCCCGCGGGCCTCCACGAAGTCGGCGAGCGCCTGGCGGCGCTGCTCGTCGGCCTCGTCTAGGAAGTCGGCGAAGGCGGCGGCGAGCGCCTCCGCCTTCAGGGCGACGACGCCGGTGTAGTCGACGAGCTTCGCCTGGCGCACCGCCTCGATGCGCCGGCGCGTCCGGGGATCGCGCCGGAAGGCGTCGAGGCGGGGCCCGGGGGGCAACGCCTCGATCGAGATGGCGAGCGGATTGAGCAGCAGGCGGCTCGCCGGCGAGTAGGGGCTCGCGGCCTCCGGCGCGTCCATGAACAGGGCGTGCAGCGGGTTGAGGCCGACCACCTCGGCGCCCTCCCCGGCCGCGAAGCGGACGAGCCGGGAAAGGTCGTCGAAGTCGCCGATGCCCCAGTCGGCCTCAGAGCGGACGAGGTAGAGCTGGGCGGAGATGCCGAACAGCCGCTGGCCGGCCCGCATCTGCGGCGGCTGCCAGCAGGCGGGCGGCGTGACGAACAGCGGCATCTCCGCCACGGGTTCGGCAAGGTTCAGCCGGTGGTAGCCGGGCGGAAGCGCCGGCAGCCGCAGCCCTCGCCGCTCCTGCGCCTCGCCGCCCGCGTGGCGGGTCTCGAGCCGCGGCATCCGGGCGACATCCGCCTCCCCATGGCGCTCGCCGCCCTCCTCGAGGTGGACGCGCCAGGCGAGCCGGCGGGCGCCGGCGGGAAGGCTCACCGGCACCTCGACCGTGCGGCCGCCGGAGCGGTCGACGTGCACCGGCGGCAGCGCGCGCGCCCACTCGGCGGCCTCCGCCTCGGCCAGCCGCTCCGCCGCCTCGTCCTCGGAGGAGACCTCCACGTGCATGGCATGAAGGATCCGGACCAGCGTCTCCGGCCCGACGCGGCGGGTGCGGCCCTGGGCGTCCTCCCAGACCACCTCGACGCCATAGTGGCCGGCCAGCCGCTCCAGGTGCGTGGCGCCCCTCTCCTCGGTCGCGGTCACGGGGTCCCTCCAGGCTTGAGATAGACCGTGGCGAGCGGCGGCAGGCGCAGCGGGATGGACCAGGGGCGCCCGTGCGCCGGGGTCTCCTCCGCCTCGACGCCGCCGCCGTTGCCGACGTTGGAGCCGCCGTAGCGGCCGGCGTCGGTGTTGAGGATCTCCTGCCAGCGGCCGCCGGACGGCACGCCGACCCGGTAGGCCTCGCGCACGACCGGCGTCATGTTGGAGACGGCGAGCACCGGTGGCGCCCCCTCCGCGAAGCGCAGGAAGGCGAAGACCGAGTTCTCCCGGTCGTCGCCGATGGCCCAGGCGAAGCCGGCGGGGTCGTCGTCGGTGCGGTGCAGCGCGGGTTCGGCGGCGTAGACGGCGTTGAGGTCGCGGACCAGCGCCTGCACCGCCTTGTGCTCGGGATGGTCGAGCCGCCACCAGGACACCTGGCCGTCGTGGTTCCACTCCGACCATTCGGCGATCTCGCAGCCCATGAACAGGAGCTTCTTGCCCGGGTGCGCCCACATGAAGCCGTAGTAGGCGCGAAGGTTGGCGAACCGCTGCCAGTGGTCGCCGCGCATCTTGCCGATCAGCGATCCCTTGCCGTGCACCACCTCGTCATGGCTGAGCGGCAGGATGAAGGTCTCCGACCAGGCGTAGACCATGCTGAAGGTCATGCTGTCGTGGTGCCAGCGGCGGTTGATCGAATCCTCCTCCATGTAGTGGAGGGTGTCGTGCATCCACCCCATGTTCCACTTATAGTGGAACCCTAGGCCACCGCGCTCGACCGGCGCGGTGACGCCGGGCCAGGCGGTGGATTCCTCCGCGATGGTGATCGCGCCGGGGATGCGATGGCGGATCATCGAGTTGAGGTGCTTGAAGAAGTCCACCGCCTCGAGGTTCTCCCGTCCGCCGAAGCGGTTGGGCACCCACTCGCCGGCCTTGCGGCTGTAGTCCCGGTAGAGCATGGAGGCGACCGCGTCCACGCGCAGCGCATCCACGTGGTAGCGCTCCAGCCACTCCATCGCCGAGGCGATCAGGAAGCCCTTCACCTCGTTGCGCCCGAGGTTGTAGATCAGGGTGTTCCAGTCCTGGTGGAAGCCCTCGCGCGGGTCCTCGTGCTCGTAGAGCGCGGTGCCGTCGAACTGGGCGAGCCCGAAGACATCGGTCGGGAAGTGCGCCGGCACCCAGTCGAGGATGACGCCGACGTTGGCCTCGTGGCAGCGGTCGACGAAGCGGGCGAAGTCCTCCGGAGAGCCGTGCCGGCCGGTGGGCGCGAACAGCCCGAGCGGCTGGTATCCCCAGGACCCGCCGAAGGGATGCTCCATGATCGGCAGCAGCTCCAGGTGGGTGAATCCCATCGAGGAAACGTAGGGGATCAGCCGGTCGGCGAGTTCCGACCAGTCGAGGATCTCGCCGCGCGGGCCGCGCAGCCAGGACTGCGAGTGCACCTCGTAGATTGACATGGGCGAGGTCGGGGCCTGCCGCTCGGCGCGGCGCGCGAGCCACCCGGCGTCGGTCCAGGCGAAGGGCTCGGGCCGGGCGACGATCGAGGCCGTGGCCGGCGCCGCCTCGCTGGCGTGGGCGACCGGGTCGGCCTTCTGCGGCAGCACGTTGCCGTGCGGCCCGATGATCTCGTACTTGTAGCGGGCGCCCGGCCCGATCCGCGGCACGAAGATCTCGTGCACGCCGGAGGCGCCGCGGTGGCGCATCGGATGGCGGCGGCCATCCCAGGTGTTGAAGTCGCCGACCACCGACACCCGCCGGGCGTTCGGCGCCCAGACGGCGAAGCGGACGCCCTGCACGCCGTCGACGCTCATCGCCTGCGCGCCGAGCACGCGGCCGAGTTCGTAGTGGGTGCCCTCGGCGATGAGGTGCAGGTCGAGGTCGCCGAGGAGCAGGCCGAAGGCGTAGGGGTCCTCCGTCACCTGCGTCTGGTCGCCCCAGCGGATCACCAGCCGGTAGGGTCCCGACGCGGCAAGCGGCCCCGCGAACAGTCCGGCCGGGTGGACGAGTTCCAGCGCCCCCAGCGGGCTGTCGTCCTCCCGCGCGCGCACCTCGACGGCGCTCGCGCCGGGCTGGAAGGTGCGCACGAAGGTGCGGCCGCCGATGTCATGGGGCCCGAGCAGCGCGAAGGGACTGCCGTGGCGGCCCTCGACGAGCGCCTGCACCGCGTCGGCGTCGAGACCGGTGGCGGCGTCCATAGCCGTTCTCATCATGTCGTCTCCTCGGCTCCGAGCAGGCGGTCGGCGAGCACACCCAGCCCGGCGAGCGGGATCGGCAGCCACTTCGGCCGGTTCGCCGCCTCGTAGCGGATCTCGTAGGCGACCTTCTCCAGGGTGAAGAGGTCGAGAAGCGGCCCCTCGGCGGCCTCGCCGGCCCAGGGGTGCTCCGAGGCGCGCGCGACGGCGCGGTAGCCCTCCAGGAAGGCGTCGGCCGCCTCCTTGCGGAAGACGTCGAGCAGTTCCCTCCGGCGAGCCAGCGAATCGAGCTGGGCGCTCTCGTCCTCCAGCCCCTCGACGGCCGCGGCGGTGTAGTCGAGCGAGCGCAACAGCCCGGCGGCGTCGCGCAGCGGGCTGGACTTCGCCCGCCGCTCCTCGAGCGGCCGCGCCGGCTCGCCCTCGAAGTCGATGATGAAGGCGTCGCCCTGGGCGACCAGCACCTGGCCGAAGTGGAAGTCGCCGTGGATGCGGGTCACCAGCGCGCCGCGGCCGGCCTCGGCGAGGCGGCGGACCGCCTCCTCGAGCGCCCTGCGGCGGGCGATGAGCCCGGTCGCCATCTCCTGCGCCTCCGGCTCCAGCCGGTCGCCGACGCGCTCGAGGACGTCGAAGGCGCCGGAGATCTGGCCGAGGGCGCTGTCCGCCCAGGCCGCCACCTCGGCGTCGCCGGCGACGAGCGGGCGGAAGGCCTCCGCCTCGGTCGGCCGCGACAGGACGTCGTGCAGTTCGGCCAGCCGGCGGCCCACCGTCTTGGCGAAGTTGGCGAGGTCCTCGAACATGCCGTCGGGCTCGTCCTTCGCCTCGCGCATGACGAGGTGGTCGTCGAGGACGCGCTTCAGGGTGTCCACCGACCAGACCCAGGCGTCGCCCTGGTTGCGGATGAAGCCCTGCACGAGGATCAGCACGTGGGGCGTCCCGTCCTCGTCGATGCGGGTCACCTCTCCGAACAGGGGCGCGGTGTTGGCATAGCCGTTGTCGGTCAGGTAGCGGCTCACCTCCGCCTCCGGGTGGATGCCGGTGGCGACGTGCCGGATCACCTTCATCACCGCCGTCTCGTCGATGATCAGCGAGGTGTTCGACTGGTCCGCCGAGAGCCAGCGGATCGCCGCGTCCGGCGCGATCTCCACCTCGTCGAAGCGAGCGGTGGGCAGGAAGCGGATCTCGCCGCCACCCGGCGCCGCCACCCGCGCGCCCTGCTTCATCGACTGCACCACCGCCCGCGCGAAGGCCTCGCCGGCGAAGGCGTCGGTGAGATAGCCGACCCGCCGGCCCTGGCGGACCCGGGCGAGCGCCAGCTGCATGGCGAGCGCCGAAGGCCCGCGGTCCTCCCAGGCGACCGTCAGCGGCAGCTGGTAGGTCTCGGTGTGCCCCGGAAGGTCCGCCTCGACCTCGCCGAGCAGCACTTCCGGCGCACCGGGCACCGGCGTCAGGCGCGAAAGGCGCGCCGCCGCCAGCCGCTCGTCCTTGGAGGCGAACCAGCGGCGGTTGGGCAGGTAGGCCGGCAGGATGTCGCGGGAAAGCTGCGCGGCGTGCTGCGGCTCGGCGAGCTCGGTGAGGCCGCGGCGAAGCACCAGCGTGGTGAACTCCGGCAGCATCGTCGGCGGCTCCGCGTGCCAGGCCGGCGAGGCGACGTCGGAGACCAGCTCGAACCAGTAGAAGCCGTAGGGCGGCAGGGTGAGCAGGTAGGTCAGCTGGCCGATCGGCGGGAACGGCGAGCGGCCGGTCATCTCCACCGGCACCCGGCCCTCGAACTCGGCGAGGTCGAGCTCCACCGCCTGCGGCGTCCGCGACAGGTTGAAGACGCAGAGGATGGCCTCGCCCTCGTGCTCCCGGAGGTAGGCGAGGATCTTGCGGTTGCCGGGATAGAGGAACCGCTGGGCGCCGCGGCCGAAGGCGTGCCGGTCCCGCCTCAGCGCCAGCATCCGCCGCATCCAGTTGAGCAGCGAATGGGGGTCGCGCCCCTGCGCCTCGACGTTTACGGCCTCGAAGCCGTAGAGCGGGTCCATGATCGGCGGCAGCACGAGGTCGGCAGGGTCGGCGCGGGAGAAGCCGCCGTTGCGGTCGGGCGACCACTGCATCGGCGTGCGCACGCCGTCGCGGTCGCCGAGGTGGATGTTGTCGCCCATGCCGATCTCGTCGCCGTAGTAGATCACCGGCGTTCCGGGCATCGAGAGGAGCAGCGCGTTCATCAGCTCGATCCGCCGCCTGTCGCGCTCGAGCAGCGGCGCCAGCCGCCGGCGGATGCCGAGGTTGATGCGGGCCCTGCGGTCGGCGGCGTAGAAGTTCCAGAGGTAGTCCCGCTCCTCGTCGGTGACCATCTCCAGCGTCAGCTCGTCATGGTTGCGCAGGAAGATCGCCCACTGGCAGGTGTCCGGGATCTCCGGCGTCTGCCGCATGATGTCGGTGATCGGGAAGCGGTCCTCCTTGGCGATCGCCATGTACATCCGCGGCATCAGCGGGAAGTGGAAGGCCATGTGGCACTCGTCGCCGTCGCCGAAGTACTCCTGGGTGTCCTCTGGCCACTGGTTGGCCTCGGCGAGGAGCATCCGGTCCGGATAGTGGCTCTCGAGTTCGGCCCGAATCTTCTTCAGGACGTCGTGCGTCTCGGGCAGGTTCTCGTTGATGGTGCCGTCCCGCTCGACGAGGTAGGGAATGGCGTCGAGGCGCAGTCCGTCGACGCCGAGGTCGAGCCAGAAGTGCATCACCGACAGCACCGCCCGCAGGACCTGCGGGTTGTCGAAGTTGAGGTCCGGCTGGTGGCTGTAGAAGCGGTGCCAGAAGTAGGCGCCGGCCACCGGGTCCCAGGTCCAGTTCGACTTCTCGGTGTCAAGGAAGATGATGCGCGTCTCCGGCCACTTCTGGTCGTTGTCGGACCAGACGTAGAAGTTCCGGTGGTTGGAGCCGGGCTTGGCCTGGCGCGCGCGCTGGAACCAGGGATGCTGGTCCGAGGTGTGGTTGATCACCAGTTCGGTGATCACCCGCATGCCGCGGGCATGCGCTTCCCTGATGAACCGCCGGGCGTCCTGCATCGTCCCGTAGTCGGGAGACACGGTCCTGTAGTCGGCGATGTCGTAGCCGTCGTCGCGTCGCGGCGACGGGTAGAACGGCAGAACCCAGATCGTGTTGACGCCGAGGCTTGCGATGTAGTCGAGCTTGGAGATCAGGCCCGCGAAGTCGCCGATGCCGTCGTTGTTGGAGTCGAAGAACGACTTCAGGTGAAGCTGGTAGATGACGGCATCCTTGTACCATAGCGGGTCCCGATCATCCATGCTGCGTCTCCCTGGCCGCCTCGACGCGCCAGATGGCGAACGGAAGGTCCGATGGGTCGAGGTGAATTCGCTGGTACTTGCCCGCGAGGGTGAAGCGGTGACCGCGCATCAGGTCGGTCAGCTCCAGCGCCGCGTGGTCGGACAGGCCGAAGCGCCAGAACGGCAACTCCACGTCGGCGCCCTGCGGGGCGTGGGGGTCGAGGCTGATGGCGATCAGGAGCACGTTGTCCCGGTTCGTCGTCGCCTTCTCGTAGAAGATCACCCGGTCGTTCCTGGCGGTGAGGAAGTGAATGCCGAGGTGCGAGTGCAGCGCCGGGTTGTCGCGCCGGATCCGGTTCAGCTGCGTGATCTCGGAGACGATGTTGCCGGGGCGGTTCCAGTCCCAGGCCCGGATCTCGTACTTCTCGGAGTCGAGGTACTCCTCCTTGCCGGGCACCGGGCGGCCCTCGCAGACCTCGAAGCCGTTGTACATGCCCCACAGGCCCGACGTGGTCGTCGCCAGCCCGGCGCGGATGAGATAGGCCGAGCGCGGCGCGTTCTGCAGGAAGCCGGGGTTGATGTCGGGCGTGTTGACGAAGAAGTGCGGGCGGAAGAAGTCGCGCGGCGCCTCCGTCGTCAGCTCCTCGAGATAGGTCTCCAGCTCCCACTTGGTGTTGCGCCAGGTGAAGTAGGTGTAGCTCTGGGAGAAGCCGATCTTGGCGAGGCGGTACATCACCTTCGGCCGGGTGAAGGCCTCGGCGAGGAACACCGCGTCCGGATGGGTGGCGCGGATGTCGGCGATCAGCCATTCCCAGAAGGGGAAGGCCTTGGTGTGCGGGTTGTCGACGCGGAACAGCCGGACGCCCTGCTCCACCCAGAACAGCACCACGTCGCGGAGCGCGATCCACAGCGAGGGGATCGAGCCAGGCGTGTAGAAGTCGACGTTGACGATGTCCTCGTACTTCTTCGGCGGGTTCTCGGCGTAGCGGATCGAGCCGTCCGGCCGCCAGTCGAACCACTCCGGGTGCTCCTTCAGCCAGGGATGGTCGGGCGAGCACTGGATGGCGAAGTCGAGCGCGATCTCGAGTCCGTGGTCGGCCGCCGCCGCGACCAGCCGGCGGAAATCGTCCAGCGTGCCGAGTTCCGGGTGGATGGCGTCGTGGCCGCCGGCCTCCGAGCCGATCGCGTAGGGGCTGCCGGGATCGTCCGGGCCGGCCTTCAGGGAGTTGTTGCGGCCCTTGCGGTTGGTCTGGCCTATCGGGTGGATCGGCGGGAAGTAGAGCACGTCGAAGCCCATGGCCTTCACCCGCGGCAGTTCGCCGATGACGTCGTCGAAGGTGCCGTGGCGGCGCGGGTCGCCGCTCATCGAGCGCGGGAACAGCTCGTACCAGGAGGCGAAGCCGGCGCCGATCCGCTCCGCATCCACCGGGATCGGCCGCTCGAGCCGGTAGCGGAAGCGGCGCAGGTCCGCCGCCTTCATCAGCTCCGCCGTCTCCGGCCGGGTGAGTTCGGCGAGGCGGATGGCGTCGTCGTCGGGCTCCAGCCGCTCCAGGAGGGCCTCGAGGCCGGCGGAGACCTCGTCGTCGCGGTCGCTGCCCGCGAGGGTCTCCTCCACAAGCCGCCGGCCCTCCTCGAGCTCCAGCGACACCCGCAGCCCGGCGGCGTGCTTCTTGCCCAGTTCGTCCAGGAAGGTGGCGAAGACGTCCTTCCAGACCTCCATCGTGTAGTACCAGCGGCCCAGCCGCTCGAGCGGCATCTCCGCCGTCCAGCGGTCGTTGCCGAGCGGACGCATCGGGGTCTCGCGCCAGTCCGTCTCGTCGGCTGCCCGCCAGAGCAGGATCGCGGCGAGCTTGTCGTGGCCGTCGCCGATGATGTCGGCCTCGACGGACAGGACGTCGCCGACGGTGCGCTTCACCGCGAAGCGGCCCTCGTCGACCGCCGGTTCCACCGCCTCGACGGCGAAGCGCGGCCAGCCGGTCGCCTCCTCGACGCCGGGCACGTCGACGGTGGCGTCGATCACGGCGGAGGCCTCGCCCTCGAGCACCTGCACGTCGCCGGGGCCGAGGTGGATCCGAGCGAGGCTGCCGACCTCCGGCGCACCGGCGATGTCGACGAAGCGCTCGATCCGCCCGCCGGCCTCGGTGAGGAGGTGTCCCGCCTCCACCGACGCGGACCGGCGCAGGTCCGGGTTGACGACGACGAGGCGGGCCCGCCCGGCGCTGCGAAGGTCCGCGCCGTCGGCGCGCAGCACCGCTGTGAGCGGCGCGCTCGGCCCGGTCAGCGGCCGGATCTCGCCGCGGGCGAAGTCGGCGCCGCGGCCGGCGAGGAAGCGGTTCACGGTCGCGATCTCGCCGGTGAGGTCGACGCGGGCCCGCTCGCGGATCCGCTCGAGGTCGGACGGGGCGCCGCGGGTCCGCTCCAGCGGCTCGCGGGCGCCATATTCCATTCCCATCGGCACCAGGATGCCGTCGCCCAGCGAGGCGGCGAGCCAGAGGCCGCGGCCGAGCACGCGCCGGACCTCGTCGTCGCTGTCGCCGCCGGCCGCGAGGCGCGTTTCGAAGGGCGCCTCTGGAAAGGCGATCGCCGGCCCGATGCGGCGATGCACGTCATGCTCGTCGATCACCCAGGGCGACCGGCAGTCCCACCAGCGCAGCGACGAGAACACGGCGTCGAAGCCGGCGTCGGCGATCGCCATCCGGTGCTCGAAGGCGATGCCGGGCAGCCAGGCCAGGAAGCGGGCGCCGGGCGCCCTCGCCCGCACCGCCGCGATCAGGTCGCGCCACTTCGACGGCGGCACCCGGTCGATGCCGAGGCAGCGGAAGCCGGCGACGCCGCGCTCCGCCATCGCGGCGAGGCGGCCGGCGAGTTCGTCGAACACCGGGCTGGCGAGGTCGATCTCAACGGCGCCGCGCTCGGACGGGTCGATGCGCGGGTCCAGCGCCGCCTCGTCCGCCGAGACCTCGCGGCCGCCGGCGTAGAGCCCGCCCGAGGCCGCGCGGTCGGCGACGAGGTCGACCATCAGCGACAGGCCGCGCCGGCCGGCCTCGTCGACGATGCGGGCGATCCCGTCCACCGCCGCACCCTCCCAGCCGAGGGCCGGGTGGAGGCGGTCCGGGTCGAAGGTGAGGAAGAGGTTGCGACAGCTGCCGGGATCGAAGGGCGGCGCCGTCAGGACCGTGTCGAAGCCCATCCCGGCGGCATGGTCGAGCCCTGCGCCCCAGTCGCCGAGGCGACCCATCACGAGTGGATGAACATAATAGATGCGGGGTGTCGATGGCCTTGCGTCTGTCATCATCCGTCCGCGCTCTGGTTCCGACCGGAGGAGCGGACGACGACGTAGAAGCCCTTGCCGGAAGAGCGAATCCCCCAGAGAGCGGCGAACGTCGGCGCGTGCCCCACCGGGGAGGAACCACACGGAGCCCGGATGGTTCCCCGATTGGTGGACACTTCGACCTGCGCGCACGGGCGGCGGGGCGCTGGCGGACCGCCTGAAAAAGCGCGGGCGGGGGACCGATCGCGTCGAATCTCCGCTATAGAAGGCGTCTCGCCGCCAGCCGGCCGGGCGCCCTCGAAGAGCTGGCGCCCTCCCCGCCACCCGCCCGCGACCTCATACGGATGACCCCTATGCCCCTCGATCCTCGCGCCATCGAAACGCTCCGCGGCGTCTCGACCGCGACCCTCACCACCGTGCTCCTGAAGAAGGGGCTCCGGAACGTCTGGATGCGCGGCACGCGGCCGCTCCGGCCCGGCCAGCCGCGGATCGTCGGGCCGGCCTTCACGCTGCGCTTCGTGCCCGCCCGCGAGGACCTCGCCACGCCCGCGAGCTGGGCCTCGCCGATCTCCACCCGCGCCGCCATCGAGGCGATGCCCGAGGGCTGCGTCGCCGTGGTCGGCTCCGCCGGCGTTCGCGACGCCGGCATCTTCGGCGACATCCTCTGCGCCCGGATGAAGAAGCGCGGGGCCGCGGCGCTGGTCACGGATGGCGTGGTGCGCGACGCGGCCGGCGTGCTCGGCACCGGGCTTCCGGTCTGGTGCGACGGCGTGGCGGCGCCGCCGTCGGTCGCGGGCCTGACCTTCGTCGGCTGGCAGGAACCGATCGGCTGCGGCGGCGTGGCGGTGTTCCCGGACGACATCGTGGTCGTCGACGACGACGGCGCGGTGCTCGTTCCCGCCGCGCTCCTCGACGCGGTGCTCGCCGAGGCTCCCGAGCAGGAGCGGGTGGAGGCCTGGATCATGGAGGAGGTCGACCGCGGCGTGCCGCTGCCGGGGCTCTATCCGATGAACGAGGAGACCCGCGCCCGCTACCAGGCAACGAAGAAGGAGACCGAGTGATGCCCCTCGACCCGAGCGCCCGCGGCGTCTACACCATCGCCGCCACCCCGTTCCACCCGGACGGCCGGCTCGACCTCGCCTCGCTCGACCGGCTGACCGACTTCTACGTCGGCTGCGGCGTCGACGGGCTCACGATCCTCGGCATCATGGGCGAGGCGAACAAGCTGGAGCCGGAGGAGGCCGAGGAGGTGGTGCGCCGGGTCGTCGCCCGCGCCGGGATCCCGGTCGTCGTCGGCGTCTCCTCGCCGAGCCTTGCCGCCATGCGCCGCCTCGCCCGCTTCTCCATGGACGCCGGCGCCGCCGGGGTGATGGTGGCCCCGGTGCCCTCGCTCAGGACCGACGACCAGATCACCGGCTACTTCGCCCAGGCCGTCGAGGCGATCGGCGAGGACGTGCCCTTCGTGATCCAGGACTATCCCCTCACCCTCTCGGTGGTGATGGCGCCGGAGGTGATCCGCCGGATCGTCGAGGCGCATCCCTCCTGCGTGATGCTGAAGCACGAGGACTGGCCGGGGCTGGAGAAGATCTCGCGCCTGCGCGCCTTCGAGGCCGAGGGCCGGATGCGGCACATCTCGATCCTCTGCGGCAACGGCGGCCTGTTCCTCGACTTTGAGACCGAGCGCGGCGCCGACGGCGCGATGACCGGCTACGCCTTTCCGGACATGCTGGTGGACCTCGTCCGCCTTGCCGCCGAGGGACGTCGGGACGAGGCGCACGACCTCTTCGACGCCCACCTGCCGCTGATCCGCTACGAGCAGCAGCAGGGCGTCGGCCTCGCCGTTCGCAAGTACCTGCTGATGCGCCGCGGCGCGATCGCCAGCGAGGCGCAGCGCAAGCCGGGCAGCGCACTCACGGCGGCGGCCCGCGCCGAGGTGGACTACCTGCTGTCGCGCCTAGAACGGCGGGATCCGCGGGCGGCGACCTGAGACCGTCCTCGACACGTGCTCGCGCATGGCGGCGGCCTCGGCCGCCACCTGCCGGTTGGCGGCGCGGACGAGGCGGCTGCGGTGGCGCTCGCGGATGGCGCGGTTGGTCTGCCTCAGGTCCCACATCGCGCCGGCGAGGATCACGGCGAAGACGACGAGGGTGAGGACGAGGGCGGTCGGCGTGTAGAACATCTCCATGTCCTGGCCTCCTGACGCGGAAGGCTGTTCCTCCCGCTGGCCCCACCGAACCGGTCACCGGCGCTCGCGTTCCGCGCGGCGGCGATCACGTGAGCGGGAACGAACCGCCGCGCTGCCTCCGGGAAGGGCGGCGACGGCGGGCCGCCGGGATGCCCGCCCCGCCGACGGCCGGGCGGTGCTCCAGGCGGGTCGGCGGGGCCGAGGCGCCCACCGTCACGGCTCCCGCGGCGGAACGGGCGCGCGGTTCTCCGGGGACGTCGGGCCGGCGCCATGCCGCGACGGCGGGGCGACACCCATCGGCGTGCGGTTGGCGGCGTCCATCAGGCTGCTGTGGCGATGCTCGCGCAGGGCGCGGTCGGTGCGGCGCATGTCCCAGACGGCGCCCGCGAGCACCGCCAGGAAGGTCATCATCGCAAGAAGCAGCAGGATCGGTGCGTAGTCGATCTCCATCAGGGTCCTCCTGGTCGTAGTGACTCGTCCAGCAAACGGAACGGGCCAGTTCCCGGCGACGTTCCACGACGGAGCATCACGACTGCGGGAACCCCGTGCCCGGCTCTCCCGTTCCTGACTCGAGCGCATGGAGGACCCAGGACATGTCGGAGGCCGGCCCGCACGTCCGCGAAGGGTCCGAGTCGCAGGTTCTTCGCTTTGAAAAACCAGTTGCCTTCTCGATCCACGTCTGCGCCTTCGTGCTCGGCGCCGGCGCGCTCTATCTCGGCCGCGAGGTGGCGCTGCCCGTCCTCCTGGCCACCCTCGTCGCCCTGACGATCCGCCCCGTCGTGCGCTATCTCGACCGCCGCGGCATTCCCGCCGCCGCGACCTCCGTCGTGCTGGTCCTCTCCCTTGCCGGCGTGCTGGCGAGCGGCGTCTACGTCCTCAGCGGACCCGTCTCGCACTGGCTGCAGGAGGCCCCCTCGATCGGCCAGCAGGTGCGCTGGAAGCTGCAGACGGTCCACGGCTCGGTCGAGGCGCTGAAGGACGTCGAGGAGCAGGTCGACGAGATCTCGGGCGGGGACGAGCAGGGTTTCGGCGACCCCCAGGAGGTGGTCATCGCCGAACCGGGCTTCCTCGCCAACGCCACCTCCGTGGTCTGGGACCTGGCGACCACCCTCGGCCTGACTCTGATCCTGCTCCTGTTCCTGCTCGCCTCGGGGGACATGATCTACGAGAAGATCCTGAGGGTGCTGCCCACCCTCAGCGACAAGAAGGCCGCGCTCAGGATCATCCACGACATCGAGAAGTCGATCTCCCGCTACCTCGCCACGGTGAGCGTGGTGAACATGGGTCTCGGCGTCGCCATCGGGGTGGCGATGTGGCTGCTGGGCATGCCGAACCCTGCCCTGTGGGGGGTGGCGGCGACGCTGCTCAACTTCCTGCCCTACGTGGGCGCGATCATCGGGGTCGGAATGGTGGGCCTGGTGGCGCTGGTCACCTTTCCGGAGATCGGCCAGGCCGCCCTGGTGCCGGCGACCTACCTGGCGCTCACCATGCTCGAGGGCAACGTGGTCACCCCGATCATCCTTGGCCGGCGGCTGGAGCTGAACACCGTGGCGATCTTCCTCGGCATCGCCTTCTGGGGCTGGGTGTGGGGGCTCGCCGGTGTGCTGATCGCCGTGCCCTTCCTGGTCGCGGTGAAGCGGGTCTGCGACCACCTGCCGACCTGGGCGCACCTCGGCGAGTTCCTCGCCGCCCCGCAGCATCTCAGGGCCGAGGGCGCCGGCGAGCAGGCGCCCCGGCCGGGCGACTGACCCCGGTTCAGCCGGGCGGCAGCAGCGGCGCTCGCCGCAGGGCGGCAAGGTCGGCGGAGCCGGTCGAGAAGCAGACGATCCGCAGCTGCCGGACGGTGACGGAGAGGCTCTGCACGACCTCCTCCGCGGAGAGGATCGCCGGCCCGATCAGCGCCGCCGCCTGGCCAACCAGGTCGGCGCCGAGCCGGATCGCCCGCGCCGCGTCGAGGCCGTCGCGGATGCCGCCGGACCCGATCACCATCGTCTCCGGGCAGGCCGCGCGCACGGCGACGATGGCCTCGGCCGTGGGGATGCCCCAGCCGGCGAAGGCGGCGGCGACGCGGGCGTCGGCCGGGTCGCCCGCCCGTTGCGCCTCCACCGCCGCCCAGGAGGTGCCGCCGGCGCCGGCGACGTCGATTGCCGCGACGCCGGCCTCGACCAGCCGCGCGGCGGTCGGCCCCGAGATGCCGTTGCCGACCTCCTTGACGACGATCGGCACCGGCATCTCGCGGGCGAGCCGCCCGATGCCGTCCAGCACCCCGCGCCACCGCCGGTCGCCCTCCGGCTGGACCGCCTCCTGCAGCGGGTTGAGGTGGACGATCAGCGCGTCGGCGCCGATCATCTCCACCGCCCGACGGGCCTCGTCGAGGCCGTAGCCGGCGACGAGCTGGGCGCCGCCGAAGTTGGCGAGGATCGGCACGTCCGGCGCAAGGCGCCGCAGCTCCGCGGACAGGCCGAGCGAGCCGTCGCCCTCGAGCGCCACGCGCTGCGAGCCGACGGCGAAGGCGATGCCGAGTTCCTGGGCGGCCTCGGCGAGGTTGCGGTTGATCCCGGCCGCGCGGGCGGGGCCGCCGGTCATCGAGGAGATCAGCAGCGGCGCCCGAATGCGGCGCCCGAGGAAGGTGGTGGACAGGTCCACCTGGTCGAGGTCGAGCTCCGGCAGCGCCTCGTGGACGAAGCGCACCCGCTCGAGCCCGGTGGTCACCCGGCGGTCGGCGGCCCCGGAGAGCACGATGTCGAGATGCTGGTCCTTGCGCCCCAGCATGGCGGCCGCCTGCGGCTTTGTCTCGTCCAACGGTCGATTCCCCCTCGGCCCCGGTCCTGCCCGGCGATGATCGCCGCGATCGGCGACGCCGTGAAGGGGCATCAAGCGCACCGCCGCCCGCGTCAGCCGTAGACGGCGTTCGCCCGCTCCTCGAAGGCCTCGGCGAAGCGGCGGAAGGCCTTGTCGAACATCGCGCCCATCAGCGCGCCGAGGGTGCGGCTCTTGAACTCGTAGGTGATCCAGAAGCCGATTGCGCAGCCCTCGCCGTCCGGCCGGAAGGTCCAGCGGTTCTCCAGGTGCCGGAACGGGCCGTCGAGGTACTCGACCAGGATCTCGTTGTTCGGCCGGTCGAGCGTCACCTTGGAGGTGAAGGTCTCGCGGAAGAGCGCGTAGGCGACGGTCATGTCGGCGACCATCACCTCGCGACCGTCCTCGAGCGGGCGCTTCAAGCGCACGGTCAGCGCCTCGCAGAGCGGCACGAAGCGCGGGTACTGCTCGACGTCCGCGACGAGGTCGAACATCTTGTCGGGCGCGTGGCGGACGCGGCGAGTGGTCTGGAAGGACGGCATGCGGCTCGGGTCGGTCGGCCCCTCTTGTCTCAGGCGGTGGCGGCGCGGGCCTCGCGGGCGGCACTCAGCCGCGCGAAGTCCTCGCCCGCATGGTGCGACGAACGCGTCAGCGGGCTCGACGACACCATCAGGAACCCCTTCACGTAGGCCACGGTTTCGAAGGACTTGAACTCGTCCGGGGTCAGGAAGCGGACGATCGGGTGGTGCTTGCGGGTCGGCTGCAGGTACTGGCCGATGGTGATGAAGTCGACGTCCGCCGAGCGCAGGTCGTCCATCAGCTGCAGCACCTCGTTCCGCTCCTCGCCGAGCCCGACCATGATGCCGGACTTGGTGAACATGGTGGGGTCCAGCTCCTTCACCCGCTGCAGCAGGCGGATGGAGTGGAAGTAGCGCGCCCCCGGGCGAACGGTCAGGTATTTCGACGGGACGGTCTCGAGGTTGTGGTTGAAGACGTCGGGCCTCGCCTCCACGACGACCTCGAGCGCGCCCTCCTTGCGCAGGAAGTCCGGCGTCAGCACCTCGATGGTGGTCGAGGGAGAGCGGGCGCGGATCGCGCCGATCACCTCGGCGAAGTGGCGGGCGCCGCCGTCGTCCAGGTCGTCGCGGTCGACCGAGGTGATCACCACGTGGCTGAGGCCGAGCTTCTCGACCGCGATCGCCACGTTCTCCGGCTCGCGCGGGTCGAGCGGGCCGGGAAGCCCGGTCCGGACGTTGCAGAAGGCGCAGGCGCGGGTGCAGGTGTCGCCCATGATCATCATGGTCGCGTGCTTCTTCGACCAGCACTCGCCGATGTTCGGGCAGCCGGCCTCCTCGCAGACGGTGACGAGGCCGTTCTCCTTCACGATCGCATGGGTCTCGCGATAGACCGGCGAGCCGGGGGCCTTGACGCGGATCCACTCCGGCTTGCGCAGGACCGGATGGTCGGGCCGGTGGGCCTTCTCCGGATGGCGCGCCTTGGGCGGGTTCTTCACCGTGTCGACCAGCGTGACCATGCCTTCGCCCCGAGCCTCCTCGCTCCCGGCCGCGACGGCCGGCGTCCTCGCCCGATCACATGAAGCATCCCGTCCGAATTCTCAAGGGGATGCGACCGGATGGCGGCCATGCGCCCGGCGCCGGGCGGACGAAATCCCGGTTCAGCCGCCGGGCGTCCGACCACGTCCCTCTCAGCTCTTGCGGACCGCCCGCCAGAGCGCGATGAGCAGAACCGCGCCGATGACGCCGCCGACGAGGTTGGCGACCCAGCCGACCACGGCGATCTGGAAAGCGCCGGCAAGCCAGCCGAACACCACCGCGCCGATCACCCCGAGCACCAGGTTGCCGATCAGGCCGGTCTCGGACTTGGTGAACTTCGACGCGATCCAGCCGGCGAGCAGCCCGATGATGATGGTCCCGACGAACCCGACTCCTGCCATTGCGACCTCCCCGTCAATCTCCGCCCGACTATGGAAGAAGCGTCAGGGGAACGCCATAGCCGGTCGCCGGGGCCGGGCTGCGGCGCGGCTCCCGCTCTCGCGCGAGCTGGGCTGGAACCCGCGCGAGCGGCGCCAGCTTGCCGACATCAGGCTGCCGGCGGCAAGGCCCAGGGCCAGTGCGCCATAGGCGCCGGCCATGGACCGGCGGCCGAGCACGAGTTCCCAGCCGGGCGTCAGCCGGCGGGGCGTGATCGTGTAGTCGACCGTGGCCGCCACCGCGGACATCACCGCCGCGTCGCGCAGGAGCGCGGCGTGGCTTCTCGGCGGATGCCGGTCGAGCCAGGCTTCGAAGGGCACCGCCCAGAACACCGTCGAGGCGAAATGGGTGGCGGCCCCGACGAGCGTGTGCGGAACGTCCGCCTCGCGCTCCCGGGCGGCGATGTCGCCGTGCAGCCAGTGGCTGGTGGCGTTGAGCGGCTGCACCGCCCCCCTGCCCTCGCGGCGGGCGGCGAGCGCGAGCGCCGCCGCCGAGACCGCCCCGGCCACAAGGCCGGTCACGAGCGCGGAGGGCCCGATACGGGTGATCATCGACAAGCTTCGTCCTCCTGGATCCGTCCTGGTCCGGGGGACAACCGCGCCGGCGCGCCGCCGTTCCGGCCCGCCGCGAACCGGGCGCTCCGCCGGCGCGGAAACAGGACGGACACAATCGAAGCACGCCCGATGCGGGGCCGATATCGACCGGACACAGGAGGACGTCATTCCTGCGACCGCCGAGGAGCGGACGCGCGCCGCCCCGGCCGGACGGCCCGGCCCGTCCCTGCCCTGCCCCCGGCGCCGGGCGGCGCCGGGGCGTTCTGCCCGCTGCGCCGTGAAACACGACACGAAGGAGTGACATGATGACCCTGGTTTCGACGTCCGCAGGTCCGGCCCGCCGCAGAGGCGCGTTCGGCCGCCTCTCCTCCCTCGCCGGCGCCCTTCTCCGGGGCCGCGGGCCACGGGTGACGGCACGTGAGATCGCCCATCTGGACGACCACCTGCTGCGCGACATCGGCCTCTCGCCGGCCGACGTCGTCCGGCACCGCCGCACGCCGCCCTCGAGCTTCTCCGGCCTGGTCGGATGATCGTCGCCGGCGTGCCCGGGCCTCAGTCGAGGCGGGTGCGCGCGAGCCGCTCCTCGTCGAGGAGGATGCCCATGCCGGGCGCCTCCCCGAGGCGCAGCCAGCCGTCCGCGTCCGCCTCGAACGGCCGGGCCATCATGAAGTCGCGGCGATCGAGGCTCCACTCGGGCGGATCGAACGGGAACTCGAGGAAGGCCGCGTCGGCGAGGCCGGCGGTGAGGTGCGCGTTGGCCACCACGCCCATGCCGTTCGTCCATGTGTGCGGCGTGAACGCGACATTGTGCTCGGCCGCCATCATCGCCACCCGGCGCAGCCCCGTGATGCCGCCGACCAGCGCCGCGTCCGGCTGCAGCACGTCGAGGCAGCCGTCGACGAGGAGGTCGCGGAAGGCGGACAGCTCGCGGGTCATCTCGCCGCCGGCGATGCGCACGTCCACCGCCTCGCGCAGCCGGCGCATGCCCTCGCGGTCGGCCCGGTGGAGCGGTTCCTCCATCCAGTGGACCGACAGGCGCTCCAGTTCGCGGGCGACCTGCAGCGCGTCCTTGTAGGTCCAGGGCGTCGCCGTGTCCCACGGCATGCGCCAGCCCTGGTTGCAGTCCACCATCAGCGTCAGCCGGTCGCCCACCCGCGCGCGGACGGCCTCCAGCGCGCGGATGTCGTCCTGCCAGCGGCCGCGCTGGAAGCGGATCTTCATGGCCGGGAAGCCGGCGGCGAGGAAGCGCTCGGCGGTCTCGGCCATGGCGCCCGGGTCGCGCAGGCTGCCCGAGGAGGCATAGGCGCGCACCCGGTCCAAGAGCCCGCCGAGAAGCCGCCAGACCGGCTGGCCGGTGATGCGGCCGGCGAGATCCCACAAGGCGAGGTCGAGCGGCCAGCAGCGGCCGTAGTGGAAGTCGATGTGCGACAGCACCCGCCAGTGCCGCTCCAGCCGCAGCGGATCCTCGCCGAGGAAGAGGTGCTCGTGGCCGGCGAAGCCGACCATCAGGTCGCCGGAGCCGACGCCGACATGCCCATCGTCCGTCGTCACCCGGACGATGGTGGCGTCGAAGTGCGTGCGGGGCCGGCTGTCCCAGGACGCGACGAAGGGCGGGTCCAGCGGCAGCCGGTGCCGGGTGATGTCGATCCGCTC
This sequence comes from Pleomorphomonas sp., assembly GCA_041687675.1. GTDB lineage: Bacteria > Pseudomonadota > Alphaproteobacteria > Rhizobiales > Pleomorphomonadaceae > JAWLBM01. The sequence continues at coordinate 49,718 of JAWLBM010000013.1, forward strand.
GATCTTCGCCATGCCCCTCGCCTCCCCGGACCGCCGCGCGCCGGCCACCGCCGGACCTTCCGCGAACGCGGCGCGAGGATCCTAGCCGGCCGGGGCTCCGGGACCGAAGCCCCGGATGCGACGCGACACCTCGACGGCCGCGACCCGGGCCGGCGCCCCGGCCCGCTACTCCGCCGCGACCACCCGCTGCGGCCGGCGGCCGAGCAGGTCGGCGAGGTAGCGGCCGGTGTAGCTGGCGGGAACCTTGACCACGTCCTCGGGCCGGCCGGCGGCCACCACGGTGCCGCCGCCGTCGCCGCCCTCCGGCCCGAGGTCGAGGATCCAGTCGGCGGTCTTGATCACCTCGAGGTTGTGCTCGATCACCACCACCGTGTTGCCCTGCTCGACCAGTTCGTGGAGCATCTCCAGGAGCTTGGCGACGTCGTGGAAGTGCAGCCCGGTGGTCGGCTCGTCGAGGATGTAGAGGGTGCGCCCGGTCGCCCGCCGCGACAGTTCCTTGGCGAGCTTCACCCGCTGCGCCTCGCCGCCCGACAGCGTCGTCGCCTGCTGGCCGATCTTGATGTAGCCGAGGCCGACCTCGCGCAGGCTGACCATCTTGTCGCGCACCGCCGGCACGGCCTGGAAGAACTCGCAGCCCTCCTCGACGGTCATGTCGAGCACGTCGGCGATCGACCTGCCCTTGAACTGCACCTCCAGCGTCTCGCGGTTGTAGCGCTTGCCCTTGCAGACGTCGCAGGTGACGTAGACGTCCGGCAGGAAGTGCATCTCGATCTTGATGACGCCGTCGCCCTGGCAGGCCTCGCAGCGCCCGCCCTTGACGTTGAAGGAGAAGCGGCCCGGCTGGTAGCCGCGCGCCTTCGACTCCGGCAGGCCGGCGAACCACTCGCGGATCGGAGTGAAGGCGCCGGTGTAGGTGGCCGGATTGGACCGCGGCGTGCGGCCGATCGGCGACTGGTCGATGTCGATCACCTTGTCGAGGTGCTCCAGCCCCTCCACCCGGTCGTGCGGGGCCGCCTGCTCGCGCGCGCCGTTGAGCCGCCGCGCCGCGGCCTTGAACAGCGTGTCGATCAGGAAGGTCGACTTGCCGCCGCCGGAGACGCCGGTCACGCAGGTGAAGGTGCCGATCGGGATCTCCGCCGTCACGTCCTTGAGGTTGTTGGCCCGCGCGCCGACCACGCGGATGCGCCGGTTCTTGTCCGCCTTGCGCCGCTTCGCCGGCACCTCGATCGCGCGCACGCCGGAGAGATACTGGCCGGTGAGCGAAGCGGGGTCGGCCATCACCTCGGCCGGGGTGCCCTCGGCGACGATGCGCCCGCCGTGGATGCCGGCCCCCGGGCCGACGTCGACCACATGGTCCGCCGCGAGGATGGCGTCCTCGTCGTGCTCGACCACGATCACCGTGTTGCCGAGGTCGCGCAGGTGCTTCAGCGTCGCGATCAGCCGGTCGTTGTCGCGCTGGTGAAGCCCGATCGACGGCTCGTCCAGCACGTAGAGCACGCCGGTGAGGCCGGACCCGATCTGCGAGGCGAGGCGGATTCGCTGGCTCTCGCCGCCGGAGAGCGTGCCGGAATTGCGCGACAGGGCGAGGTAGTCGAGGCCGACGTCGTTGAGGAACTTCAGCCGCTCACGGATCTCCTTGAGGATCCGGTAGGCGATCTCGTTCTGCTTGTCCGTCAGCCGGTCGGAGACGCCGTCGAACCAGGCGCCGGCCTCCCGGATCGACTTCTTCGAGACCTCGCCGATATGGAAGCCGGCGATCTTCACCGCCAGCGCCTCCGGCCTCAGGCGGAAGCCGTCGCAGGCCTCGCAGGGGTGGTCGGACTGGAAGCGCCCCAGTTCCTCGCGCACCCAGTCGGACTCGGTCTCGCGCCAGCGCCGCTCGATGTTGCGGAGAACGCCCTCGAAGGGCTTGCGCGTCTCGTAGGCGCGCAGGCCGTCGTCGTAGCGGAAGGTGATCTCCTCCTCGCCCGAGCCGTTCAGGATCACCTCGCGGACCTGCTCCGGCAGGTCCCGCCAGGGGGTGGTCATCGCCACCTTGAAGTGGCGGCAGATCGCCTCGAGCGTCTGCGCGTAGTAGGGCGACGAGGCGCCGGTCTTCGCCCAGGGCACGATGGCGCCGCCGCGCAGCGACAGGCTGTCGTCGGGCGCCACCAGCGTCGCCTCGAAGCGCATGGTGGTGCCGAGGCCGTCGCACCTGGGACAGGCGCCGAAGGGATTGTTGAAAGAGAACAGCCGCGGCTCGATCTCGGAGATGGTGAACCCCGAGACCGGGCAGGCGAACTTCTCCGAGAAGAGCATCCGCCGCGGCGCGCCGGCCTCGTCCGTCTCGTCGGCGAACTCCAGAACGGCGATGCCGTCGGCAAGTCCGAGCGCCGTCTCGAAGCTGTCGGCGAGGCGGGTCGCCTGGTCCGGCCGGACGACGATCCGGTCGACCACCACGTCGATGTCGTGCTTCAGCTTCTTGTCCAGCGCCGGGGCGTCCTCGATGGCGTGGAAGGTGCCGTCGATCTTGACGCGCTGGAAGCCCTTCTTCTGCAGGTCGGCCAGTTCCTTGCGGTACTCGCCCTTGCGGCCGCGCACCATCGGCGCGAGCAGGTAGAGCCGGGTGCCCTCGGCAAGCTCCAGCGTCCGGTCGACCATCTGGCTGACCGTCTGGCTCTCGATCGGCAGGCCCGTCGCCGGCGAGTAGGGCGTGCCCACGCGCGCGAACAGGAGGCGCATGTAGTCGTAGATCTCGGTGACCGTTCCGACCGTGGAGCGCGGATTGCGCGAGGTGGTCTTCTGCTCGATCGAGATGGCCGGCGACAGGCCGTCGATCTGGTCGACGTCCGGCTTCTGCATCATCTCGAGGAACTGGCGGGCGTAGGCCGAGAGGCTCTCGACGTAGCGGCGCTGGCCCTCGGCGTAGATGGTGTCGAAGGCGAGCGACGACTTGCCGGAGCCCGACAGGCCCGTCATCACGATCAGGCTGTCGCGCGGCAGGTCGAGATCGACGTTCTTGAGGTTGTGCTCCCGGGCGCCGCGGATCGAGATCGTCCGCCGCGCCGCGTCGAAAATGCCCGTCCGTGCCTTGCCGCTCATCGTGCACCATGGATGTCTGCGGAGCGAGCGGCCGCGGCCGTGCCCCCTCGTCCCGAATGTCCGCCCGCGCGGGCCGCCGTCGCGGCGCCCGCGATGCCTTCCCGCCCGCCGCCGCTCCGGCGGGACCGCCGGCCGCCCGCCGACGTCCGGGCAACCCGCTGCTGCTCGTGCCTGCGGCCGAGGCCGCCCCGGCGCCCGCTCCCGCCGAGCGCCGGCGCGCATAAATGGTGCCGCTCGGAGGGCCGAGCGACGAATATGGTGTCGGCGGCGCCGCTTGCCAGTGGCGGCAGCCACCCCGCGCGACCGGCGCAGGTCGCCGCCGGACGGCCCGAGGTCCGCGAGGATATCCGGCGGCTGCTGACGCCCGCTGTCAGCAGTCTCGGAGGCAGCCGTCGCCCCGGCGGATCCGCCGCAGGGGTCGATCCGACGCCCCCGGATTTCGCGAGACCCTAGCGGGGCGCCCTTGCGTCCCGCCACGGCCTCGTCTAGAACATAAAGCGAACAGCTGGGGTTTGCCACCGTTTTCCCACATGGCTGTGGAAAAACCGGGGGCGGTCCGGGGCGGGGTTTGCCGGGGCGGGCCCGGGGCGTAGGGTGCCCCGGATCGGGGCGGACGGGCGCGCCGCCGGCAATGCGCCGGCCGGGCGGATCCCGGGGCCCGAGAGACATGCATCCGCCGCCGGCTCCGGAGCGGCGGCAGGACAGCGGAGACCGAAAGCCATGGCGGGCAGCGTGAACAAGGTCATACTGGTCGGCAACCTCGGCCGGGACCCGGAAGTGCGGCGGCTGCCGTCGGGCAGTCCGGTGGTCAACCTGCGCATCGCCACCTCCGAGACCTGGCGCGACCGGGCCAGCGGCGAGCGCAAGGAGCGCACCGAGTGGCACTCGGTGGTGATCTTCAACGAGAACATCGCCAAGGTCGCGGAGCAGTACCTGCGCAAGGGGTCCAAGGTCTACATCGAGGGCCAGCTGCAGACCCGCAAGTGGCAGGACCAGTCCGGCCAGGACCGCTACAGCACCGAAGTGGTGGTGCAGCCCTACAAGGGCGAGATGACGCTGCTCGACGGCCGCGGCGGCGGCGGCGCCCTGGTGGGGGGCGACTACGCCGCGGGCGGCGACGACTTCGGCTCCTCCGGCCCGATGTCCCGCGGCTCCGGCCCTCGTGGCGGCGGCGGCGGCGGCGGCGGTGGGCGGCCCTCGCAGCCGCCGGCGCAGGACATGGACGACGAGATCCCGTTCTAGTCTCGAACGTCCTGGATCGTCCGGCATCGACCGGGGCCGGAACAGCCCGCCGCCGGGATGCATCCATGCAGGCGAAGCGGGCTGCAGGTCATGAACGGCGCCGAGGGAAATGTCGGCGCAGGACTCGCGGATGTCTGCAACAGCCTCCGGCCATGCGGAGTCGCAGGTCTCGCGGATGGATGGACGAGCGTCCGGGGAAGCGGAGGCGCAGGTCTCGCGGGTGGCTGGAAGAGTGTCCGGCTTCGCGGCGGCGCCCGTCTCGCCGAATTCTGGAACGGCGTCGGGCGACGCGACGCCCGTCTTGCGGGCGGCTGGACCAGTCGTTGGGGAAGCCGCTGCGCCGGTGGCGCGGAGAGCAGCGCCCGGGGAAGACGGCGGGGCCGGTCTCGCGTCCGCCTCTGCCGATGGCCGCGGCAGCCGGGGCGGTCGGTGCCGCCCGGCCTCAGATCGCCATCCTGGCCCGGACGGCGACCTCGTCCATGCTGTCGCGCGTCCCCTCGATCACCACCTCGCCGCGTTCCATCACGACGAAGCGGTCGGCGAGTTGCTTGGCGAAGTCGAAGTACTGCTCCACCAGCAGGATCGCCATCTCCCCCCGGTCGCGCAGGAAGGCGATCGCGCGGCCGATGTCCTTGATGATCGACGGCTGGATTCCCTCGGTCGGCTCGTCGAGGACGAGCAGGCGGGGCCGGGTGACGAGGGCGCGGCCGATGGCGAGTTGCTGCTGCTGTCCGCCGGAGAGGTCGCCGCCGCGCCGCTTCAGCATCTCGGCGAGCACGGGAAACAGCTCGAACACGGTGTCGGGGATGGTCCGCTCGCGACGGCCGAGCGGGGCGAAGCCGGTCCTGAGGTTCTCCTCGACCGTCAGCAGCGGAAAGATCTCCCGTCCCTGCGGCACGATGGCGACGCCGAGTTCCGCCCGGCGGTGCGGCGGAAGGCGCGCGAGGTCCCGGCCCTCAAGGACGATGCGCCCGCCGGAGATCGGATGCAGGCCAACGATCGCCCGCATCAGGGTCGTCTTGCCGACCCCGTTGCGCCCCATCACCGCCGTGACGTGGCCCGGCTCGGCCGAGAGCGAGACGCCGCGCAGCGCCTGGGCGGCGCCGTAGTGGAGATCGACCTGTTCGACTTCAAGCATCGTTGAGCGTCCCCGTCCCCGTTCACCGACCGAGGTAGACTTCCACCACCCGCTCGTTCGCCGAGACGGCGTCCAGCGAGCCCTCGGCCAGCACCGATCCTTCGTGCAGCACCGTGACCTTGACGCCGAGGGCGCGGACGAAGGCCATGTCGTGCTCGACCACCACCACGGAGTGGGTGCGGGCGATCTCCTTGAGGAGGATCGCCGTCTGCTCCGTCTCGGCGTCGGTCATCCCGGCGGCCGGCTCGTCGACGAGCAGGAGGCGCGGGTCCTGCGCCAGCAGCATGCCGATCTCCAGCCACTGCTTCTGGCCGTGGCTGAGGCGCGAGGCCGGCATCGCCCGCCGCTCGGCGAGCCCCACCACGGTGGCGAGGATCCCGTCGATCCGCTCCGCCTCGGCGGCCGAGCGGCGGTGCAGCAGCGTGGCGAGCGGCCCGCGGTCCTGCTTCAGGGCGAGGGCGATGTTGTCCTCGACCGTGTGGCTCTCGAAGACGGTCGGCTTCTGGAACTTGCGGCCGATCCCGAGTTCGGCGATCTCAGCCTCGTCGAGGGCGGTGAGGTCGACGTGGCCGTCGAACAGCACGTCGCCCTGGTCCGGACGGGTCTTGCCGGTGACGATGTCCATCAGCGTCGTCTTGCCGGCGCCGTTTGGGCCGATGATCGCCCGCATCTCCCCCGGCTCCAGCACCAGCGACAAGCTGTTGATCGCCTTGAAGCCGTCGAAAGCCTTGGTGACACCGTCGAGGTAGAGGAGGCTGCCCTCCGAACGTCCCGCTGCGCTCATCCCCGCCTCCTCACTCGGCCGGCCTTGCCGCGAGGGCCGCGGCACGGCGGGTCCGCGGCCGGCGCGCCGAGCGGAGTTCGCCGAGGGTGCCGACGATGCCCTTCGGCAGGAACAGCGTCACCACCACGAACAGGGCGCCGAGCACGAACAGCCAGATCTCCGGAAAGGCCCCCGTCAGCCAGGTCTTGGCGAAGTTCACCGAGACCGCCCCGACGATCGGCCCGAGCAGCGTCCCGCGCCCGCCGACCGCCACCCAGATCACCGCCTCGATGGAGTTGGCCGGCTCGAACTCGGACGGGTTGATGATGCCGACCTGCGGCACGTAGAGCGCGCCGGCGAGCCCGGCCATCATCGCCGAAAGGGTCCAGACGAACAGCTTGTAATGCTCCACCCGGTAGCCGAGGAACCGCGTCCGGCTCTCCGCGTCGCGCACGGCGACGAGCACCTTGCCGAGCCTCGAGCGGGTGATCGAGGAGGCCATCCAGAAGGAGAGCGCCAGCAGCGCCGCACTCGCCGCGAACAGCGCCGAGCGCGTCTCGCCGGTCTGGATCGGGAAGCCGAGGATCTCCTTGAAGTCGGTCAGGCCGTTGTTGCCGCCGAAGCCCATGTCGTTGCGGAAGAAGGCGAGCAGCAGGGCGAAGGTCATCGCCTGGGTTATGATCGAGAGATAGACGCCGCTCACCCGGCTGCGGAAGGCGAACCAGCCGAACACGAAGGCGAGCAGGCCCGGCACCGCGACCACCATCAGCGCGGCGAACCAGAACTGGTCCATGCCGTACCAGAACCAGGGAAGCTCCTTCCAGTCGAGGAACACCATGAAGTCGGGCAGCACCGGGTCGGCATAGACGCCCCGGTTTCCGATCTGCCGCATCAGGTACATGCCCATCGCGTAGCCGCCGAGGGCGAAGAAGGCGGCGTGGCCGAGCGAGAGGATGCCGCAGGCGCCCCAGACGAGATCCACGGCCAGCGCCAGCATGGCGTAGGTGAGGTACTTGCCGAGCAGCGTCACCACGTGGACGGGAACGTGCAGCGGGTGCTCCGGCGGGAGCCCGAGGTGGAGCGCCGGCACCAGCGCCGCCAGCGCGAACAGCAGCAGGATGACGATCCGCGCCCGCCCGTCCAGCCCGTTGAGGAGGAATGCCGTGATCATGCCTCGACCGCCCTTCCCTTCTGGGCGAAGAGGCCGCGTGGCCGCTTCTGGATGAACAGGATGATGAGGACGAGCAGCAGGATCTTGCCGAGCACCGCGCCCGCATAGGGCTCCAGCAGCTTGTTGGCGACGCCGAGGGTCATGGCGCCGAGCAGCGTGCCCCAGAGGTTCCCGACGCCGCCGAACACCACCACCATGAAGCTGTCGATGATGTAGCCCTGGCCGAGGTTGGGCGAGACGTTGTCGATCTGGCTCAGCGCCACCCCGGCGATGCCGGCGATGCCGGAGCCGAGGCCGAAGGTCATCGCATCGACGAAGGGCGTGCGGATGCCCATGGCGCTCGCCATCTGCCGGTTCTGGGTGACGGCGCGCATCTCGAGGCCGAAGGCGGTCCGCTTCAGAACCACGAGCAGGGCGGCGAAGACCGCGAGCGCGAACAGGATGATCCACAGCCGCGACCAGGTGATCGAGAGTTCGCCGAGCATGAAGGAGCCGGACATCCAGGAGGGATTGCCGACCTCGCGGTTCTGCGCGCCGAACAGGCTGCGCACCGCCTGCTGCAGGATCAGCGAGACGCCCCAGGTGGCGAGCAGGGTCTCCAGCGGCCGGCCGTAGAGCCAGCGGATCACCGTCCGCTCGATCAGCACCCCGACCCCGCCGGCGACGAGGAAGGCGAGCGGCAGGGCGATCAGCAGCGAGGCGTCGAACAGGCCCGGGAACGAGGTCCGGATCACCTCCTGCACCACGAAGGTGGTGTAGGCGCCGAGCATCACCATCTCGCCGTGCGCCATGTTGATGACGCCCATCACCCCGAAGGTGATGGCAAGGCCGATCGCGGCGAGTAGCAGCACGGAGCCGAGCGAGAGGCCGTACCAGAGGTTCTGGGCGGCGTCCCAGAGCGCGAGGGAGCGCTCGAGGTCGGCGATGCCGGCCCGCGAGGCCTCGCCCACGGCGCCCTCGGCGCCGGCGTAGCCGGACAAGATGCCGAGGGCGTCCCGCGAGCCGAGGCCGGCGATGGTCCCGACCGCCTCGACCTTCTCCGCCTCGGGGGCGTCGGAGGCGAGCACCGCGCCGGCGCGGGCGGCGACCATCACCGCGCGGACGCCGTCGTCCGTCTCCTCGGCGATGGCGGCGTCGAGCACCGGGACGGCGCCGGCGTCGCGGGATTTCAGCACCGCCTCGGCGGCGGCGCGGCGGACGGCCGGATCGGGGCTGCGCAGGGTGAGTTGCCCCATGGCGGAGGAGATCGCCCGGCGGATCCGGTTGTTGACGCGGATCTTCTCGACGGCGGCCTTCTTGACGATGCCGGCGTCCTCGCCGGTCACCGGGTCGGTGAGCTTCACCTCGCGGCCGGCGGCCTCGCCGACGAACACCTTCGGGTCGAGCTTGCGGACGAACAGTTCGCCCGCCTCGAGCCACCCGAGGATGCGGGCGACCCGGTGGTCGCCGGTGGCCGCGAGGGCCGCGATGGCGGCTTCCGTGTCGTCGTATCCGCCGCCGCCGAGGTCGTCGACGAGGCGGGCGAGGTCGGTGTCGGAGACCGCCGTCGCCGCGCCGGCGGCAACGGACATGAAGGCGGCCAGCAGGGCCGCGAGGAGAAGCTTGAGGATGGTCATCGGGCCTATCCGGTCGGGCGGGCGGCCCCGTGGAGGAGCCGCGCCGGCCGCGAGGCTGGCCGGGCGTTTCCGCCCGGCCGCCGGGTCAGGACGCGCCGCCGCACTTTCCGGTGACGACGTTGAAGTTCCCGCAGGACATCGGCTTGCGCCAGTCGGCGATGAGGTCCTTCGAGCCGTCCAGGTAGTCCGACCACTCGTCGCCGACCACGAGGCCCTCCGTCTGCGAGACGATCTCGAACTGGCCGTCCGCCTGCACCTCGCCGATCAGCACCGGCTTGGTGATGTGGTGGTTCGGCATCATGGTCGAGTAGCCGCCCGAGAGGTTGGGCACGGAGACGCCGACCAGCGCGTCGATCACGGCGTCCGGGTCCGTGGTCCCGGCCGCCTCGACCGCCTTCACCCACATGTTGAAGCCGATGAAATGCGCCTCCATCGGGTCGTTGGTCACCCGCTCCGGGTTGTCGGTGAAGGCGTGCCAGGCGTCGATGAACTCGGCGTTGACCTCGGTGTCGACCGACTGGAAGTAGTTCCAGGCGGCGAGGTGGCCGACCAGCGGCGTGGTGTCGATGCCGGCGAGTTCCTCCTCGCCGACGGAGAAGGCGATCACCGGGATATCCTCGGCCTTGACGCCCTGGTTGCCGAGTTCCTTGTAGAAGGGCACGTTGGCGTCGCCGTTGATGGTCGACACCACCGCCGTCTTCTTGCCCGCCGAGCCGAAGGTCTTGATGTCGGAGACGATGGTCTGCCAGTCGGAGTGTCCGAACGGCGTGTAGTTGATCATGATGTCCTCGGGCGCGACGCCCTTGGCGAGCAGGTAGGCCTCGAGGATCTTGTTGGTGGTGCGCGGGTAGACGTAGTCGGTGCCGGCGAGCACCCAGCGCTCCACCGCCTCCTCCTCCATCAGGTAGTCCACCGCCGGGATCGCCTGCTGGTTGGGCGCGGCGCCGGTGTAGAAGACGTTGCGCTCGCTCTCCTCGCCCTCGTACTGGACCGGGTAGAAGAGGATCGAGTTGAGCTCCTTGAACACCGGCAGGACGCTCTTGCGCGACACCGAGGTCCAGCAGCCGAACACGGCCGCGACCTGCTCCTGCGAGATGAGTTCCTTCGCCTTCTCCGCGAACAGCGGCCAGTCGGACGCCGGGTCGACCACCACCGGCTCCAGCTTCTTGCCGAGCAGGCCGCCCTTCTCGTTCTGCTGCTCGATGAGCATCAGCATGACGTCCTTCAGGGTCGTCTCCGAGATCGCCATGGTGCCCGACAGCGAGTGCAGGATGCCCACCTTGATGGTGTCCTCCTGGGCAAAGGCGCTGGAGACGGCGGTGGCGGAGAGAAGCGCCGCGATGACGGCTCTGGAAAAGACCTTCGGCATGGTTCGGATCCCCGTTCGTCGATAGGTTGCTCCGCCGCGATGAGGGCCGGCGGGGACGCCCGGGGGAGTTTGCAAGGACAGGGCCAAGTCGGATCAGCCCCCAAAGCGTCGGCCCGCGGGCGATCCGGCCCTGGCGCAGGGGCCGATCTGCCCCCGATCGGGGCATGATGCTGCCCGCTTTTTCGCCATGGTTATTGTTTGTGCAAATCGGGATCCTGCGGACCGCATCGAGGGCCGACCGTCCGGGCGATGGATCTCGTCCGCAGCGGCCTCTGCAAGGATCGACGGTCTCCCACGTCGATCAGTGGCAGTTCACAATCGATCCTTCGGTAGCCATACTGCTTTTACGTCCTTTCGGTTCCTGCACTGGCTATGCTCTCTTGTCATTAGAAAAATCGAGACGCAATACTGGTTCTGAATCAACTCCGCAAGTGAGGAAGGCTTTGATCACCTGGTTGTTCCTTAAATCCGCTTCGATGAACGGCAACGGAAGTGACCACCACCGATTGCTTGCGATCAGCAGTTCGAGCTTCGACCTCAGCGTTAGCTTTCTTCCATTCCGCCTCACCGATCTCTCGATGCGGAGGTAATCATATCCGAGAACGATGTCATACACATCGTGGGGCGGATCAAGGCTACAAGCGGTGTACTCTCCTTCGTTCCAGAACTCTCCGATAAAGAAGATCGCCAGATTTTTAAGAATGGATGCGTCGCCATCTTGAATCCGAAGATCAATTCCCCAATTTTTTATTTCATCCAGAACTTTCTCCAGCGCTGGCGCAATTTCTTCCGGAGCGCAGAACCTGCCGTAGTAGAGAGCGGGTATACCGGTCACTGAATAGAGAGTGTGGAGATCCGCCGGGATCGAACGGCCCAGTCGATCTTCGGCGGCTTTGGTCCGCTCTAAGCCGACTCGTTCAAAATACGCATCATTGCTGAGGATGCCCTTCATTAGGGGGTCGGTGATCGACTCCAGGAACTCGCGCCGGTCGGCGAACTTTCCCGGCTTCGGCAACCGTAGCTGCAATCGCCTCGCCGTTTCGGAGGCAACGACCTCGAACTCGGCAGCGATGGTGCGGTCAGGCTTGGATCCGGCCTTGTCGGTCAGCCGGCATTCGATCTCAATTCGCTTGATGTCGATCGGTATCCGGACGGAAACGATCGGCCCGCCCCGTGTCGAATGCACCGGTGCGGCCCGGGCGACTGTCCGGCCATCGACAGAAATCGTGTACTCGGCGACGAGCCCTTTGATGGTCCCCCCTCGGAAATGAAATACCGCGGTCTCCGGCAGTCTGACCATCCGGCGGTAGCGAGCAACGAGACGAGCCAGCCGCCTGAGTCCCCGGCGATTGTCCCTGACCGGTTCGAGGCGCGCGGCAAGCCTCTCCGCGAGAGCCGGGTTCGCGACTGTAAGGTCTTGTATGGCAAGCCAAATATCGATCTCGTCGACGATATCGCCGAAATCGAGAACCACTCTACCCTGCCTTGACATTCATCAATGATATCAGGCCACCAAGTTCACATCAACGTATAAATTACGGTGTTATTTTTTAAAATCCCGCTCGCGGCGCAGCTTCGCCCACCAGTCCAGGCGCTTGCGGAGGTCGCGCTCGAAGCCGCGCTCCACCGGCTCGTAGAAGGTCCGCCGGCCGAGCGCCTCGGGGAAGTAGTCCTGGCCTGAGAAGGCGTCGGGCTCGTCGTGGTCGTAGCGGTAGCCCTCGCCGTAGCCCTCGGACTTCATCAGCTTCGTCGGCGCGTTGAGGATGCGCTTCGGCGGCAGCAGCGAGCCGCCCTCCTTTGCCGTGCGCGCCGCCGCCTTGTAGGCCGTGTAGAGGGCGTTCGACTTCGGCGCGGTAGCGACGTAGACGACCGCCTGGGCGATGGCGAGTTCGCCCTCCGGCGAGCCCAGCATCTCGTAGGCGTCCCGGGCCGCGATGCACTGCACCAGCGCCTGCGGGTCGGCGAGGCCGACGTCCTCGACCGCCATGCGGATCACCCGGCGGGCGAGGTAGAGCGGGTCCTCGCCGGCGTCGACCATGCGGCAGAACCAGTAGAGCGCGGCATCCGGGTCGGAGCCGCGGACCGACTTGTGCAGCGCGGAGATGAGGTTGTAGTGGCCGTCCTGCGCCTTGTCGTAGACCGGCGCGCGGCGCTGCACGACCTCCTGCAGGGCCGCGGCGTCGAAGGTCTCGCCCTCGCCCGCGGCGCGCCAGACGTCCTCGGCGAGCGTCAGCGCCGCCCGGCCGTCGCCGTCCGCCATCCGCACCAGCGCCGCCCGCGCCTCCCCGGTCAGCGGCAGGGGGCGGCCCTCCACCGCTTCCGCCCGGTCGAGCAGCGCCCCGATCGAGGCCTCGTCGTGCGGCTTGAAGACCAGCACATGGGCGCGCGAGAGCAGCGCGGCGTTGAGCTCGAAGGACGGGTTTTCCGTGGTGGCGCCGACCAGGGTGATCGTGCCGTCCTCCATCACCGGCAGGAAGCTGTCCTGCTGGGCGCGGTTGAAGCGATGGATCTCGTCGACGAAGAGCAGCGTGCCGCGGCCGGTCATCCGCCGCGCCCGCGCCGCCTCGAACATTTTCTTGAGGTCGGCGACGCCGGAGAAGATCGCCGAGATCTGCTCGAAGGCGAGGTCCGTCTCGTGGGCGAGCAGGCGGGCGACGGTGGTCTTGCCGGTGCCGGGCGGCCCCCAGAGTACCAGCGAGCCGAGCGAGCCCGACTTCAGCATCCGGGTGATGGTGCCAGAGGGGCCGACCAGGTGGTCCTGCCCGACGACGTCCGCGAGGCGCTCCGGACGGAGCCGGTCGGCCAGCGGGCGGCGGGGCTCGGGCGCGGAACTGGCGAAGAGGTCTGGCATCGGTGCGGTATCCGGGCCGGCGCGCCGGCGTGCCCTGTCCTATCCCGCCGCGGCGGGCCGCGGCAAGGGCGCCCGGCCCGCCGTCGGCGCGACAACCTGGCCGGACCGCAGCCATGGCCATCCGGGCCTTGCCGCGCCATAAATCCCCGTGAGGCAGAGACGACGACCGGAGAACCGCCATGGACCGCCCTTCCGAACCGCTGGACGTCGAGATCGCCGTCGTGGGCGGCGGCCCGTCGGGCCTCGTCGCGGCCGTTGCCCTCGCCGAGGCGGGCGCGCGCGTCGCCCTGATTGCGCCCCCCTCGCCGCCCGCCGACCACCGAACCACCGCCCTCCTCTCCGGCTCGGTGGAGTTCCTGCGGCGGATCGGCAGCTACACCGCTTTCGCAAACGCCGCGGCGCCGCTCCGGACCATGCGCCTCGTCGACGGCACCCGGCGGCTGGTGCGCGCGCCGGAGATCGCCTTCCACGCCGCCGAGCTCGGCCTCGAGGACTTCGGCGTCAACGTGCCCAACGGCGAGCTGGTGGCCGGCCTCGTCGGCGCCCTCGCCGAGCACGGCGGCCGGGTGGAGAGGGTCGTCTCGACGCTGGAGTCCGCATCGGCCGAGGGCTCCCGCATCCGCCTCGTCACCGCCGACGGCCGCACCGTCATCGCCCGCCTCGCCGTCGCCGCCGACGGGCGCAACTCGCGCCTGCGGGCCGCCGCCGGGATCAAGGCGCGGACCTGGAGCTATCCGCAGACGGCGCTGGTGCTGAACCTCGAGCACAGCCGGCCGCACCACGACACCTCGACCGAGATCCACACCGAGACCGGCCCCTTCACGCTGGTGCCGCTCGCGCCGGGGCGCTCCAGCCTCGTCTGCGTGGAGCGGACGGCGGAGGCCGAGCGGCTGGCGGCGCTGCCGGACGACCTGCTCGCGGCCGAACTCGAACGGCGATCCTTCTTCATCCTCGGGCGGCTGACGATCGCCAGTCCCAGGCAGACCTGGCCGATGTCCAGCCTTTCGGTGGACCGCATGGTCGGCGAGCGCGTGGCGCTCGTCGGCGAGACCGCCCACGCCTTCCCGCCGATCGGCGCCCAGGGGCTCAACCTCGGCATCCGCGACATCGCCGCGCTCGCCGAAATCGTCGCTCGCGCCCGCGAGCGCGGCGACGACGTGGGCGCCCACGATACGCTCGCGCGCTACGCCTCCGCCCGTCGCGCCGACGTGTTCACCCGCACCTTCGGGGTCGACCTCCTCAACCGGTCGCTCCTGACCGACTTCCTGCCCGTGCAGGTCGGCCGCGCGCTGGCGATGCAGCTTGCCCGCGACGTCGGTCCGCTGCGCAAGCTGATGATGCGCGAGGGGCTGCGGCCGAGGCTGTTCGGCGGCGCGTGAGGCGGGGGCTCAGGGGCCCCAGGGCGCCAGCGGAAGCAGGTCGTTGGTCACCAGCCACAGAACGCCCGTCACGGTCACCACCGAGACGGCGGTGCCGAACAGGATCGCCGAGGCGGCCCGGGCGACATAGACTTGGTACTGCTGGGCGGCGACGAAGATGGTCGCCGCGGGCGGCAGGCAGGCCATCAGCACCGCCGCCTTGACCCACACCGGCTCGAACCCGCCGTAGGCGGTCAGCACCGTCCAGGCCACCAGCGGGTGCACCACCAGCTTCATGAAGATCAGCACCGGCAGTTCGAACGTCGTCCGCCCGGTCGGCTGCAGCGCCACTGTGACGCCCACGGCGAACAGCGCCGTCGGCGCCGCCGCATTGCGCAGGAAGGTCAGCATCGCCTGCAGCGGATCCGGCGCCCGGAACTCCAGGTAGGCGGCCAGGGCGCCGGCGATGGTCGCCAGGATGAACGGATGGGTGAGCACCTTGCGCACGACGAGCAGCAGGGTCGGCCCGAGCGGCCGGCGCTCCGGCCCGCCGATCGCCATCATCAGCGGCAGGATGGTGAAGACCAGAGCCACGTCGGCGCAGAAGACCAGCGCCGTCGGCGCCGCGGCCGCGGTCCCCAGCGCCCCGATCACCAGGCCCGGGCCCATGTAGCCGACATTGCCGTAGGAGCCCACGAGCCCCTGGAAGGTGGCGATCCGCTTGTCACCGCGGGACATCGCCAGGCCGGCGAGGAAGGTGAGCAGGAACGTCAGGAAGGTCGATGTCACCGAGGCCGCGATGAATCGTCCCTGGGCGAGCTGCTCCACGGGCGTCTTCGAAATGATGTCGAAGAACAGGGCCGGCAGGGCGACGTAGATGAGGAAGAAATCCAGCCATGCGAGTCCCGAGCTGGGGAGCTTCGCGACCCTGCCGGATATGAAGCCGAGAAAGATCACGCCGAAGAACGGCACCGCAAGCGAAATGACTTGATACATGGTCCGGCTTGGTCAGTCCCGAGGTGGGGGTCGGCGGGATGCTGGCGGTGCGGACGTGGGTGCGTCCGCTGGCCTTTCACCGCCTACGCGGTTATCGAAGGCCGGTCAACGCGGCGCATCACGCGGAACGAAGCAGCATGAACGACCTGCCGAAGAGGCGCAGCCGGTCGGCGCGCAGGAGGGAGAAGGGGGCGCGGGTCCCCACCCTGGCGGATCGGCTCGAATATGCGGCGCTCGGATCCGTCGCCGGGCTCCTCGGCTGGCTCGGCATCGACAGGGCGTCCGCCCTGATGGGCCGGACCTGGCGACTCGCCGCACCCTTCAACAAGCGCCACGCCCGCGCCGACGCGCACCTCGCGGCCGCGATGCCGGAGCTTTCGCCCGCCGAGCGGCGTGCGATCCTCGGCGACATGTGGGAGAACCTCGGCCGCACCGCCGCCGAGACGCTGCTGCTGCCCCGCCTCCTCGCCGAGCCGGACCGCTTCGAGATCGTGGCCCCCGACGTGGACGCCGAGGCGACGCAGGCGGGCGCCGTCTTCGCCTCCCTGCACATGGGCAACTGGGAACTCGGCGCCGTCGGCCTGCGGCTCGCCGGCTTCAAGGTCGCCGCCGTCTACCAGCAGCTCAGCAACCCGCTCGCGGAGGCCTTCCTGCGGGCAAGGCGCGAGCCCGTCTACGACGCCGGCCTGTTCCCGCGCGAGGCCGCCTCGGCGCTGAAGCTGCGCAGCCTCGCGCGCACCGGCGCGGCGGTCGGGGTGCTCGCCGACCTTCGCGACGCGACCGGCATCGTGGTGCCCTTCTTCGGCCGGCCGGCCTATGCCAACACCCTGCCGGCGCTGCTCGCCCGCCGCCTGTCGCTGCCGATGATCTGCGGCCGGGTGGTGCGGACGGGCGGCGCACGCTTCCGCATGGAGGCGGTGCCGATCGAAGTGCCCCGGACCGGCGATGTCGAGGCCGACGTCGCCGCCGCGACCGCCACTCTCAACGCCCGCTTCGAGGCCTGGATCCGCGAGACCCCGTCACAGTGGATGTGGGCGCATCGCAAGTGGCGAGACGCGCTCTGAACCTGGCGCGTCTTCCACGTCGATCAGGTAATCCACCTGATCGGAAAGCGCTCTGAACCTGGAGCGATGTCTCCTCGATCAGGTAATCCACCTGACCGGAAAGCGCTCTGGGCGCGCCACCTCGACCATCCGCCGATTGTGCGGCGCATCATCGATGGGCTACGCCTGCCGCGTCGTCCACCTTCCGCCGGAGTGACCGCCGATGACGTCGAGGAGCCCCCGGGCCTTTTTCAAGCCGCTAGCCATCGGAGCGCCGGAGCCCTTCCGCGAGCCGCCGGTCCGGCTCGAGCGGATGATCCACTTCGTGCCGCCGCACATCGAGAAGGTCCGCGCCAAGGTGCCGGACCTTGCGCGCGAGGTGGACGTGGTGCTCGGCAACCTCGAGGACGCCATCCCCGCCGACGCCAAGGAGGCGGCCCGGTCCGGCTTCGTCGAGATGGTGAAGGCGACCGACTTCGGCGACACCGGCGTGTGGACGCGGGTGAACTGCCTCGACAGCCCCTGGATCCTCGACGACCTGACGACGCTGATGGCCGAGGTCGGCGACCGGCTGGACGTGGTCATGCTGCCGAAGGTGCAGGGGCCCTTCGACATCCACTACCTCGACCAGTTGCTCGCCCAGCTGGAGGCGCGGCACCGGATCGGCCGGCCGGTGATGATCCACGCGATCCTGGAGACCGCCGAGGGGGTGAAGAACGTCGAGGCGATCGCCGCCGCCTCGCCGCGCATGCATGGGATGAGCCTCGGACCGGCCGACCTCGCCGCCTCCCGCGGCATGAAGACCACCCGCGTGGGCGGCGGCCACCCGGCCTACGCCGTGCTCGCCGACCCGGACGGGGACCGCCCCCGGGCCGCCTTCCAGCAGGACCTCTGGCACTACACCGTGGCGCGGATGGTCGACGCCTGCGTCTCGGCGGGGCTCAAGGCCTTCTACGGCCCCTTCGGCGACTTCTCCGACCCGGCCGCCTGCGAGGCGCAGTTCCGCAACGCCTTCCTGATGGGCTGCGCCGGCGCCTGGACGCTGCATCCCTCGCAGATCGACATCGCCAAGCGCGTCTTCTCCCCGGACCCGGCCGAGGTGGCCTTCGCCCGCCGCATCCTCGACGCGATGCCGGACGGCAGCGGGGCGGTGATGATCGACGGAAAGATGCAGGACGACGCCACCTGGAAGCAGGCGAAGGTGATCGTCGACCTCGCCCGGCAGGTGGCGGCTCGCGACCCGGAGCGGGCGGCCCTCTACGGCTTCTGACCGGGGTGACTCAGGCCTTGCCGGTGCGGCCGCCGACGACGGCGAAGTAGAGCGGATAGGGCAGGAGGTTGGCGGCCTTCAGCAGGTAGGCGAATCGCTTCGGGAAGGCGATCTCGAAGCCGCCGCGGCGCAGGCCGTCGCGGATCCGGCGCGCCGCGTCGTCCGCCTTGATGATGAAGGGCATCGGAAACGGGTTGGTGTCCGTCGCCGGCGTCTCGACGAAGCCCGGGTGGATCACCTGGATCAGGATGCCCATGCGGTCGAGATCGAACTTCAGGCTCTCGGCCATGTTGGTGAGCCCGGCCTTGGTGGCGCCGTAGGCGGCGGAGGTGGGCAGCCCGCCGTAGCCGGCGACCGAGGAGACGACGGCGATCTGCCCCCTGCCCCGGGCCTTCATCGCCTCCAGCGCCGGCACGAGGCAGTTCACGGTGCCGGAGAGGTTGACGTCGAAGCTGCGGGCGAAGGGCTCGATCGAAAGGTCGTCGCCGGAGACGGGCAGGTAGATGCCGGCGTTGAGGATCGCCAGCGCCAGCGGCCGCCCCGCGGCGCCGATGGTGGCGACCGCCCGGTCCATCGCCTCCCGGTCGGTGACGTCGCCCGGCAACGCGACCGCCTTCCCGCCGGTCTCCTCCGCGAGCGAGCGCAAGGCGTCTTCGTCCCGCGCGGTGGCGTAGACGGTCCAGCCGTCGGCGGCGAGGCGGCGGGCGGTGGCCCGGCCGATGCCCGAGGAGGCGCCGGTGATCCAGGCGACGCCGTCGGAGGGGGTGACGGGACTGGGTCGGGGCATCGATGCCTCGGGTAGGCGCCGCGGCGCGGGGGGCGTCGAAGGGACGCTGTGCTCAGGCCCGGATGAACGGATTGAACAGCCGTCCGATGATCCCGGTCAGCCGCAGCGGCCCGTCCGTGACGGCGAAGCCGATGCAGTCGCCGTCGTCGTCGGCCACCGGCTGGTGGTCCACCGTCGCGTCGGAAACCGCGATGTCGCCGCGCTCGTAGGATCCGAGCAGGTCGGAGAACCCGCCCTCGCAGACCAGCGTCACCTCGCTGCCCTCATGGGTGTGCGAAGGGATCTTCTGGCCCGCCCGGATCCAGAACAGGCTGGTCTTGAGGCCGTCGAACTCGCCGACCTTGTACTCGCGGAAACCCGGCAGGACGGTCCGCCAGGGGAGCGTGTCGGCGTCATGGCCGACGAAGCGGCAGATCGCCTCCGGCAGCCGGTGCGGCCGATGCGCCCGCGCCACCGCGCGGGCGGCCGGCTCCACCGCCGTCGAGAAGATGGCGGCGAGCCGCGCATCGCGATCCTTGAGCGGTTCCGGCTCCACGTCCTCGATGACGTGGCCGGACAGCGCCTCCAGGTCGGTGACGAAATGGCGGTTGACCGGCGACAGCTCGAGATGGCTCTCGACGAGCACGCTCAGCGGCGCCGGCAGCCGGCCCATAGCGTAGCCAGCCAGAAGGGCGTTGATTTCGTGGTCAAGATTCGGCGCCATGGCGCGCGCGGTCCTCGCGTTTGTAGATCGAACCCGGCGGATGTGCCGGACGATGCCATGTCTACGGTCGTGTGCCAACGATGGATCACCCGGTCGGGATCCGCGTCAAATTTTTTGACAGGAGAAAGCGTAACGGACGCTTAACACATTTGCGCCCGCGCCTCCCCGCCGCTTTTCCCTCCGGCGGAGAGGCGACCGTCCGGCTTGATCCGCGGGGCCGCGGACCTTAGCTTCGGCGCTCCCCGTCCCCACGGTCCTCTATCCTGGAGCGATGATGAACGCCAGCGTCCTCGACCTCATCGGCAACACGCCGCTGATCCGGCTGAAGCGAGCCTCGGAGGCGACCGGCTGCGAGATCCTGGGCAAGGCCGAGTTCCTCAACCCGGGCCAGTCGGTGAAGGACCGGGCGGCGCTGTGGATCGTGCGCGACGCCGTCGAGCGGGGCGACCTGAGGCCGGGCGGCGTCATCGTCGAGGGCACCGCCGGCAACACCGGCATCGGCCTCGCCATGGTGGCAAGCGTCATGGGCATGCGCACCGTCATCGTCATCCCCGAGACCCAGTCGGAGGAGAAGAAGGAGGCGTTGCGGCTGATGGGAGCGGAACTCGTCCAGGTGCCCGCCGTGCCCTACCGCAACCCGAACAACTACGTCCGCCTCTCCGGCCGCCTCGCCGAGCAGCTGGCGAGGAGCGAACCGAACGGCGCCATCTGGGCCAACCAGTTCGACAACACCGCCAACCGCCGCGCGCACATGGAGACGACGGCCCCGGAGATCTTCCGCCAGACCGAGGGCAAGGTGGACGGCTTCATCTGCGCCGTGGGCTCCGGCGGTACCCTCGCCGGCGTCGGCATGCGGCTGAAGGAGATGAGGCCCGGCGTGAAGATCGGCCTCGCCGATCCCCACGGCGCCGCGCTCTATTCCTACTACACCGAGGGCGTGCTGAAGTCGGAGGGATCCTCGATCACCGAGGGAATCGGCCAGGGCCGCGTCACCGCCAACCTGGAGGGCGCGCCGGTGGACTTCGCCTGCCGCATCTCCGACACCGAGGCGCTGGACGTGGTCTTCGACATGGCCGAGCACGAGGGGATGGTGCTCGGCGGCTCGTCGGGCATCAACGTCGCCGGCGCGATGGCGATGGCGCGCGAGATGGGGCCCGGGCACACCATCGTCACCATCCTCTGCGACTACGGCAACCGCTACGCCTCCAAGCTCTACAATCCCGCCTTCCTGCGGGCGAAGGATCTGCCGGTCCCGGCGTGGCTGACCCGCGAGAGCCGCATCGAACCGCCCTTCGAGGATGCCTGAGGGCGAATGGAACAGGACATGGACCTCTCCACCACCGCACCGACCCTGCCGCTCTACCGCGACGACGCCTATCTCTCCGCCGCCGAGGCGGTGGTGATGGCCGCCTCTGCCGACGGCGTCGTGCTCGACCGTTCGATCTTCTACCCCCAGGGCGGCGGCCAGCCCGGCGACGTCGGCGAGATCGAGCGGGCGGACGGCTCGCGGATCCCGGTGACGGGCGCGGTCTACGCCGAGGGCAGGCAGCACGTCCTGCTGCAGGTCCCCGAGGACGCCGCCCTGCCCGAACCCGGCGAGACGGTGGTCCAGCACCTCGACTGGGCGACCCGCTACCGGCACATGCGGATCCACACCGCGCTGCACCTCCTCTCCGTCGTGTTGCCCTACCCCGTCACCGGCGGCCAGATCGGCGCCGAGGAGGGCCGGCTCGACTTCGACATGCCGGAGGGCGGCATCGACAAGGCGGAGGTGACGGCGGCGCTGATGGGCCATGTCGCCGCGGACCATGCGGTCGCGACCGAGTGGATCACCGACGCCGAGCTCGAGGCCAACCCGGGCCTCGTCAAGACCATGAAGGTGAAGCCGCCGATGGGCTCGGGCCGCGTGCGGCTGGTGCGCATCGGCGCCGACCTCGACCTCCAGCCCTGCGGCGGCACGCATGTGAAGACCACGGGCGAGATCGGCGAGGTGCACGTGGCGAAGGTGGAGAAGAAGGGCCGCATCAACCGCCGGGTCCGCATCCGCTTCGGGCCGCTCCCGGCCAACGCCGACTGATCCCCGCCCCCGCCCGCGAGGTCGACCGATGCCTGTATCCCGCGACCGCCTGTTCGTCTCCCCCGAGTGGCTCGCCGCCAGGCTCGACGCCCCCGACGTGGTCGTCGTCGACGCGAGCTGGCACCTGCCGACCGCCGGCCGCGACGCCCATGCGGAGTACCTCGCCGGCCACATTCCCGGCGCCGTCTTCTTCGACATTGACGACATCGCCGACCGGTCGAGCGGCCTGCCGCACATGCTGCCGCGGCCGGAGGCCTTCGCCAGCCGGATGCGGAGGATGGGCATCGGCGACGGCCAGACGATCGTGGTCTACGACAGCCTCGGCCTGTTCTCGGCGCCGCGGGTGCGCTGGACCTTCAGAGTGATGGGGGTCGCCGACGCGATGGTCCTCGACGGCGGCCTTCCGGCCTGGACGGCCGCCGGCCTGCCGCTCGAGTCCGGCCGGGTGCAGCGCCGCGAGCGCCATTTCACCGCCCGGCTCGACAACAGCGCGGTGCGCGACGCGGAGGGCGTCTTCGCGGCGATCGCGTCCGGCACCCACCAGGTGGTCGACGCCCGCTCGGCGGCCCGCTTTTCCGGCGAGGCGCCGGAGCCGCGGCCGGGGCTGCGCAGCGGCCACATCCCGGGCTCGCGCAACCTTCCCTTCGACCGGCTCCTCGACAACGGCCGCCTCAAG
The DNA here is from genome assembly GCA_041687675.1 of Pleomorphomonas sp. Lineage (GTDB taxonomy): Bacteria > Pseudomonadota > Alphaproteobacteria > Rhizobiales > Pleomorphomonadaceae > JAWLBM01. Next base: position 71,859 of record JAWLBM010000013.1, read on the forward strand.
CAGCCGGAGGCGCTGAGGGCGCTGTTCGAGGAGGCGGGCGTCGATCCGTCGCGGCCGGTGATCGCCAGCTGCGGCTCCGGCGTCACCGCGGCGACGATCGCCCTCGCGCTGGAGACGATCTCCTCCCGCCCGGCCGCCGTCTACGACGGCTCCTGGGCCGACTGGGGCGCGCGGGAGGATAAGCCGGTGGAAACCGGCCCGGCGCGTTGACCCGCCCGGGGCGCTGGTCCACTACTGCGGGCGTTGGTCACATCCAGACCGGAGCATTCATGCTGTCGCTGCTGGCGCCGCCGGAGACCTTCGCCGAGCGCAAGGGGCCGGACTTCTTCGAACCGGCCCACCCCGTCCCGCCCGCGCGGCGAGCGAACGTCCTGTCGCTGATCCTCGGCGCCCGGCGCAACCTGCTCGGCGTCTGGACCAAGGGCGACTACAAGCCCACCACCGGCGCCATCCGGGTGCTCCGCCGCCAGGTCGTGCTGGTCAACGCGCCGGACGACATCAAGCATGTCATGGCGACCAACAACGACATCTACGAGCGCAAGAGCCCGCAGATGCGCCGTGCGCTCGAATATCTCCTCGGCGACGGCCTGTTCATCTCCGACGGCGAGACCTGGCGCCGGCGCCGGCCGCTTGTGGTCGAGGCGGTGCACAAGAACCGCCTGCCGGTGTTCGGCCAGGTGATGCAGGACGCCGCGGTCCGCATGGGCGAGCGCTGGCGGTCGCTGCCGAGCGGCGAGAGCCTCGACATGCTGCCGGAGATGGCGGAACTCACCGCCCAGATCATCGCCCGCACGGTGTTCGGCAACGAGATCGGCAGCGCCGCCGCCCGCGAGGTGATCGAGGGGTTCACCAGCTACCAGCACGCGATCGACTCCACCAACCTCGGCTACTTCTTCGGAGCCGACGAGGGGCTGCCGGTGCGCCGCAGCCGCCGCCTCGCCGCCGCGGTCGGGCGGGTGCACAAGGTGATCGACGAGGTGGTCGAGGCGCACATCGCCGGGCGCGGCGACGGCGACACGGTGCTGGAGGGCCTCGTCCGCTCCCGCCGCGGCAAGGCCGACCCGGACCTCACCGTCGCGGCGCTGCGCAACGAGGCGGCGACCATCTTCATGGCCGGCCACGAGACGACGGCCGCCACCCTCACCTGGGCCTGGTACTGCCTCGCCAACGCCCCCTGGGCGGAGGCCGCCGTGCATGCCGAGATCGACGCCGTCTGCGGCGGGCGCACCCCCTCCATCGAGGACCTGCCGCGGCTGAAGTACTGCACCGCCGTGATCGAGGAGACGCTGAGGCTCTACCCGCCGGTGCCGATCCTCTCCCGCCAGTGCGGCTCCGCCGACCGGGTCGGGTCGATCGACGTCGAGCCGGGCAGCCTGGTCCTGGTGGTGCCGTGGCTGCTGCAGCGCTCGCCGGCGCTGTGGCCGGAGCCGGACCTCTTCCGCCCCGAGCGCTTCCTCGAGCGGCGGCCGGCGCCCTACACCTACGCCCCCTTCGCCGTCGGGCCGCGGATCTGCGCGGGCCTCGCCTTCGGCCTTGCCGAGGCGGTGCTCTGCCTCGCCGTGCTCGCCCAGCGGGCCCGCGTGCGGGTGGTCGAGGGCACCGCGGTCGAGCCGGTCTGCCGGCTGACGCTGAGGCCGCGCAACGGCCTGCCCGTGAAGATCCTGCCGCGATGAGCAGGGCGGTACGCCTGCCGGACCCGGCGGACCCGGTGACGCGCCTGCCGGACCCGGCGACGCGCGACCGGTCATTGCCGCCGACGACGGTGCCGCCGGAGCCGCCGGCTCCGCCCCTTTCCGATCTCCTCGCCGGCGGCGAGCGCGCCGCCGCCGCGCGCGGCTATTGGCGCGAGTGGCGGAAGGCGGCGGTGGCCGAGGTGCTGTTCAGGCTGTTCTCGGCCCTGCCCCCCGCCCTCGCCTCCAACCTCGGCGCCCGCCTCGGCCGCCGGCGGGCGGCGCGCGGCGGCGCGCGGGTGGCGCGCGCCGCGGCCAACATCCGCCGGATCAGGCCCGACATCCCGGATGCGGCGATCCCGGCGCTGGTCGCCCGGTTCTACGAGAATGTCGGCCGCGTCTACGCGGAGACGCCCGTGCTCCACCGCGTGGTCCGCGACGGGCGGGTCCGGATCGAGGGGCGCGAGCGCTTCGAGGCGGCGCGGGCCCTCGGGCCGGTGATCCTGGTCGGCGCCCACCTCGCCAACTGGGAGTTCTTCTCCCCGGTGTTCACGGCCAAGGGCGAGCGCCTGTTCGGGCTGGTCGACCCGCCCCGGGCGCTGTCGCGCCGGCGGATCATCATGCGGGTCCGCACCCGCCTCGGCCTCGACCCCATCCTGCCGACCCGCGCCGGGCTGAGGCAGATCGTGCAAGTGCTGGAGGCGGGCGGGACCGTCAGCATGTTCTGCGACGAGTCGGACCATCAGGCCCGGATCCTGGCGCCGCCCTTCGGCCGCCCGCTCGACCCGGCGGCGAACCTCCTCCGCGTCGCCCGCCTCGCCCGTCGCAGCGGGGCGACGCTGCTCCCCTGGCACGTGGAGCGCACCGGTCCGGCCCGCTACACCGTCTGGATCCAGGAGCCGCTCGAGTTGCCCGGCGCCGGGGCGGACGATCCGGCGACGGCCGACGCCCTGGCGATCGCCGCCGTGCTCGAGGCCCGGATCCGGGAGAACATCGCCGACTGGTACATGCTGGACAACCGCCTCTGAGGCCGGTCGGTCCCGGAACCTCCGACGCCTCGTTCCGGGCGGCAATTGAATCCGCTACACCTCGCCCTCCGTGCCCCGGCCGCCGCGGGTCCCGGAAGGCCGACGCCTCGCAGCAGGAGAGCATCAATGATCACCCTCGACGACGTCCGGTCCGCCGCGGCCTCCATCGCCGGGCGGGTGCGCCGGACGCCGCTGGTCGCGGCGGACCAGCTGAAATCGCCGCTGGCGCCGGGCAACGACGTGGTGCTGAAGCTCGAGCTCCTGCAGGTGACCGGCTCGTTCAAGGCGCGCGGGGCCACCAACAAGCTCGCCAACACCGACGCCGCGACGCTCGCCCGCGGGGTGGTCGCGGCCTCCGGCGGCAACCATGGCCTCGCCACCGCGCGGGCCGCCTTCGTCGCCGGCGTGCCGGCCACCATCTACCTCCCCGACAACGCCACGGCGGACAAGATCGCCAAGCTCAGCGGCTGGGGCGCCGAGGTCCGCATCGTCGGCTCCGCCTGGCACGAGGCGAACGAGGCGGCGCTCGCGCATGTCGAGCGGACCGGCGCGGCCTACTTCCATCCCTTCGCCGATCCGCTGGTGGTGGCCGGCCAGGGCACCGTCGGCGTCGAGATCCTGGAGGACGCGCCGGACGTCGACGTCGTGCTGGTGGCCATGGGCGGCGGCGGCCTGATCAGCGGGGTGGCGACCGCCGTCAAGGCGCTGCGGCCCACCGCCCGGGTGATCGGCATCGAGGCGGAGGGCTGCCCGGTGCTGCTGCGGGCGCTGGAGGCGGGCCGCAATGTCGGCCTCGAGCGGATCACCACCCGGGTCGCCACCATGGCCTGCGCGAAGACCGTCGACCCGGTGTTCGAGACCGTGCGCGAGCGGGTCGACGGCATCGTGCTCGTCTCCGACGCGGAGATGGAGGCGGCGGCGCGCTGGCTCTGGTTCGAGATGGGCCTTGCCGCCGACCTCAGCGGCGCGGCCGCCGTCGCGGCCCTGCGCGAGGGCCGGGTCGACCTCAGGCCCGGCGAGAGGGTGGCCGCCATCGTCTGCGGCGCCGGCCCGGACGGCCTTGCCGGCTGACCGGCCGGCGACGTCGCGTTACTCGCCCGCCGCTTCGCTTTCCGGCTGGACGGACGGCGCGCCATGCCGGACGATCCGGGTCCGCCGGAACGCCGGCGTGTTCGCCGGGTCCGGGGGCCGATGCGCTACTCCATCCTGAGCCTTGCCGCCGAGGCGCTGCGCAACAACCGCGGCTGGCCGCCCGCCTGGCGCAAGGCGGCGCCGAAGCCGTCCTACTCCGTCGTGGTCGTCGGCGGCGGCGGGCACGGCCTCGCCACGGCCTGGACCCTCGCCGCCACCTACGGCATCCGCGACGTGGCGGTGATCGAGAAGGGCTGGATCGGCTCCGGCAACGCCGGGCGCAACACCACCATCATCCGCTCCAACTACCTGCTCCCCGGCAACATCCCCTTCTACGAGCTGTCGCTGAAGCTCTGGGAGCGGCAGGAGGCGGACCTCGGATTCAACACCATGGTGAGCCAGCGCGGGGTGCTCAACCTCTGCCATTCCGACGCCCAGCGCGACGCCTACGCCCGCCGCGGCAACGCCATGCGCCTCCACGGCGTCGACGCCGAACTCCTCGACCGGGAGGGCGTGCGGCGGATCGCCCCCTTCCTCGACTTCGACGGCGCCCGCTTCCCGATCACCGGCGGCCTCATGCAGCGGCGCGGCGGCACCGCCCGCCACGACGCGGTCGTGTGGGGCTACGCCCGGGCGGCCGACCGGCTCGGCGTCGACATCGTCGAGGACTGCGAGGCGACCGGCTTTCTCCTCGAGCGCGGCCGGGTCGTCGGCGTCGAGACGACGCGCGGGACGATCCGGGCCGGCAAGGTGGGCCTCGCCGTCGCGGGCAGCACCTCGCGCGTGGCGGCGATGGCCGGGCTGCGGCTGCCGATCGAGAGCCATGTCCTGCAGGCCTTCGTCAGCGAGGGGCTGAAGCCGCTGATCCCGCAGGTGATCACCTTCGGCGCCGGGCACTTCTACGTCAGCCAGTCCGACAAGGGCGGCCTCGTCTTCGGCGGAGACATCGACGGCTACAATTCCTGGGCCCAGCGCGGCAACCTGCCGACCGTGCGCGACGTTTGCGAGGGCGCCATGGCGGTGATGCCGATGGTCGGCCGGGCGCGAATCCTCCGCCACTGGGGCGGCCTCATGGACATGACCATGGACGGCTCCCCGATCATCGACCGCACCCCGGTCGAGAGCCTATTCCTCAACGGCGGCTGGTGCTACGGCGGCTTCAAGGCGACGCCAGCCTCCGGCCTCTGCTTCGCCCACCTCCTCGCCACCGGCGAGACACACCATGCCGCCGCCGCCTACCGGCTGGACCGCTTCGCCGAGGGCCGTCTCGTCAACGAGAAGGGCACCGGCGCCCAGCCGAACCTGCACTAGGAGTCCGGATGCGACTGCCCTGCCCCTTCTGCGGCGAGCGCGATGCGGCGGAGTTCCGCTACCGGGGAGACGCGGCGCCGCGCCAGCCGCCTCCGGAGGCGGACGCGGCGGCCATCGCCGACCATCTCTACCTCCGCGACAATCCCGCCGGGCCGATCCGCGAACTCTGGTACCACCGCGGCGGCTGCCAGGGCTGGATCGTGGTCGAGCGCGACACCCGCACGCACGAGGTCGCGGCGGCCTTTCCGGCCTCGGAGGACCGGCGGTGAGCGGCTGGCGCCTCCCCTCGGGCGGTCTCGTCGACCGCGGCCGCCCGCTCGACTTCCGCTTCGACGGCCGGCGCTACACCGGCCTTGCCGGCGACACCCTCGCCTCGGCGCTGACGGCGAACGGGGTCCGCCTGCTCGGCCGCTCGTTCAAGTACCACCGCCCGCGCGGGCTCTTCGCGGCCGGGCCGGACGAGCCCAACGCCCTTGTCGAGCTTCGCGCCGGCGCCCGCCGCGAGCCGAACACCAGGGCGAGCGAGGTGGAACTCTTCGAGGGGCTCGAGGCGGCGAGCCAGAACCGCTTCCCCTCGCTCGCCTTCGACCTCATGGGTGTAAATAGCATTGTCTCGCCGCTGCTTGCGGCGGGTTTCTACTACAAGACCTTCAAATGGCCGTCCGCCTTCTGGGAGCGGGTCTACGAGCCGCTGATCCGCCGCGCCGCCGGGCTCGGCCGCCTCTCCGGCGCGCCGGACCCGGACGCCTACGAGACCGCGACCGTCCACGCGGACGTGCTCGTCGTCGGCGGCGGCCCGGCGGGCCTCGCCGCGGCGCTGGCGGCGGGCCGGGCCGGCGCGCGGGTGATCCTCGCCGAGCGCGACGCGCATTTCGGCGGCCGGCTCCTCTCAGAACGGCACGTGATCGGCGAGGGCGACGGCCTCGCCTTCGCGCGGGCGGCGGCGGACGAACTCGCGGCCATGCCGAACGTCCGGCTGATGCCGCGGACCACCGTCTTCGGCGTCTACGACGGGGGGAGCCACGGCGCGCTGGAGAAGGTCGCCGACCACCTTCCCGAGCCACCGCCCGGCCTCCCCCGCCAGCGCGCCTGGACGATCGTCGCAAGGCGCAGCGTGGTGGCGACCGGGTCGGTGGAGCGGCCGGTGGTGTTCTCCGCAAACGACACGCCCGGCGTGATGCTGGCCTCGGCCATGCGGGGCCTCGCCGTCCGCCACGCCGTCGCCGCCGGGCGCCGCGTCGCCGTCTTCACCGCCACCGACGACGGCTGGGCGGCGGCGGCGGACATGGCGGCGGCGGGCGTGCCGGTCTCGACCGTGATCGATGCAAGGCCGGGCCGGCGCCCGGTCCCGCCGGAGCTCGCCGCCGCCCGGGTGATCGCCGGCGGCCTCGTGCGCGAGGCCATCGGCGGGCGGTCCCTGTCGACGATCGAGGTGGTGCTGCCCGGCGGCGGAGTGGAACGGATCCCCTGCGATGCGCTGGCCGTCAGCGGCGGCCACCAGCCGGACATCCAGCTCGCCGGCCACCTCGGCCACCGCCCGGCGTGGAACGACGGCCTCTCCGCCTTCGTCGCTGGCGAACTGCCGCCCGGCCAGCGCCTCGCCGGGGCCGCCGCCGGGCGGCTATCGCTCGCCGCCTGCCTCGCCGATGGCCACGCCGCCGGCCGCGACGCCGCGGCGGACTGCGGCTTCGCCGCGCCGTCGGGCGAGGCACCGCGGGCGAAGGACGAGCCGTCCGCCGTCTCCGCCCTGTTCCACGTGCCCGGCGGGCGCGGCAAGGCCTTCGTCGACCTGCAGCACGACGTCACCGCCGACGACGTCGCCCTCGCCGCCCGCGAGGGCTACGTCGCCGCCGAGCACCTGAAGCGCTACACCACCCTCGGCATGGCCACCGACCAGGGGCGAACCTCCAACCTCAACGGCCTTGCCATCCTCGCCGCCCTCACCGGCCGGACGATCCCCGAGGCGGGCCTTCCCCGCGGCCGTCCGCCGACGGCGCCGGTCGCCATCGCCGCGCTCGCCGGCGCCCACCGCGGCCGCCATTTCCGCCCGACCCGGCTGCCGCCGACCCACGAGGTGGCGGTCGAGCGCGGCGCCTCCTTCATCGAGGCGGGCGCCTGGCTGCGGGCCGCCTATTTCCCCGCCGAGGGGGAGGACTGGCTCGCCGCGGCGACCCGGGAGGCGGCGGCGGTGCGCCGGGCGGCGGGCGTCACCGAGATGTCCACCCTCGGCAAGGTGGAGGTGTTCGGCCCCGACGCCGCGGCGTTCCTGCAGCGCCTCTACGCCAATGCGATCGACCGGCTGAAGGTCGGCCGCTGCGCCTACGGGCTGATGCTGCGCGAGGACGGCTTCGTCATGGACGACGGCACCGTCGCCCGCCTCGGCGACCGGCACTTCGTGGTGACCTGTTCCACCGCCCATGCGGCGGACGTCTTCGAGCACATGGAGTTCTGCCGCCAGGTGCTGTGGCCGGAGATGGACCTCACGCTGCAGTCGGTCACCGAAGCCTTCGCCCCGCTTGCGCTCGCCGGCCCGCGCGCGCGCGACATCCTCGCCCGGGTCGTCGACCCCGGCGTGGACGTCTCGGCGGAGGCGCTGCCCTTCCTCGGCTGCCTTGAGGTAACGCTGCTCGGCGGAGTGCCGGCGCGGATCTTCCGGATCAGCTTCTCCGGCGAACTCGCCTTCGAGATCGCCGTGCCGGCGCGCCGGGGGGCGGACCTCATGCGGGCGATCCTCGCCCGGGGCGCCGACCTCGGCGTCGCGCCCTACGGCCTCGAGGCGCTCAACATCCTCAGGATCGAGAAAGGTCACCCGGCCGGCGCCGAGCTCGACGGCCGCGTCACCGCCCACGACCTCGGCCTCGGGGCGATGGCCGAGCGCGCCCACGACTGCATCGGCCGGACGCTGGCGCTGCGCCCGGCGCTGACCGACCCCGGCCGGCCGCGGCTGGTCGGGCTCTCGCCGCTCGACGGCGCGCGGATCCGCTCCGGCGCGCATCTCCTGCCGCGCGACGCCGCGGTGGTGGCCGGAAACGACCAGGGCTGGGTGACTTCCGCCGCCTTCTCGCCGGAACTCGGCCGGTGGATCGCGCTCGGCTATCTCGCCGGCGGCCACCTCCGCCATGGCGAGGTGGTGCGCGTCGCCGATCCGCTGCGCGGGTCCGACGCCCTGGCGACCGTCGGGCCGCCCTGCTTCATCGACCCCAAGGGAGAGCGCGCCCGTGGCTGAACGACCCCCACCCTCGGGCGGCGCAACCGAGCCCGACCGGCTCGCCGTCACCCTCCTCATGGTCTCCTGCCCGCGCTCGACCGCCGCGGAGACCCGCGCCGCGCTCCGGCAGGCCACCGGGGTCGAGCCGCCGGAGGGACCCCGCCGGGCCGGTCACGACGCGATGGTGATCCTCGGCGTCGGCCCGGACCGCTGGCTGGTGGTCGTTCCCGGCGAGAGAGCCTTCGACGACGGGCCGGCCGCCCGCATCGCCGCGGCGCTGCACGGCCTCGCCCTCGTCACCGACCAGAGCGACGCCCGGGCGGTCTTCCGCGTGCCGTCCTTCGCACTGCCCGGCGCGGCGGAGCGGCTGCTCGCCATCGACCTCGACCCGCGGGCCTTCCCGGACGATGGCGCGGCGGTCACCGAGGCGGCGGGCATGTCCGCCATCGTCTGGCGCGACGGCGTCGGGCTCCTCCTCGCCGTCCCCCGCAGCATGGAGGCGGACGCGGCCCACCACGTCGGGCTCGCCCTCCGCGCCGAGGCCGCGGCCCGGGCCCAAACCGGCCGGCCCTGACCGGCGCCGCCTCCGCTCAGCGGAAGGCCATGCGCAGAATGCGACCGTTCCGGTCGATGGTGATGCGCCAGAACAGCGGGTCCGACGCGGCGAGCACCTCGACCTCCGAGGTCCCGGTCACTTCCGCGCCGTTCACCGCGACGATGATGTCGCCGGGCGAAAGACCGACGCGGGCGGCGGGCGAGCGGGGGCGGACATCGGTGACGACGACGCCGGTCTGGCCGCGGTAGGTCAGCCCCACCTCGGCGGCGACCGCCGGCGAGAGGTTGGCGACCGTCGCCCCCTGGAAGGGCGAGCGGGCGGTGATGGTGATCTGGTCGCGCGGCGTCGTTTCCGGGGCGGTGCGGAGCGCCACCGGCACCTCGAGCGTCTCGCCGGACCGGTTGACCGTCAGGATCGCCGTCTGGCCGACCCCGCGGGTGGCGAGGCGGTAGTTGAAGACGCGCGGGTCCGACACCTCGACGCCGTCCACGGCGACGACCAGGTCGCCCACCTCGAGCCCCGCCTCCAGGGCCGGGCTGTCCGGGGCGACGTCGGTCACCAGCACGCCGCCCGGCCGGTCGAGGCCGAGGCTCTCGGCGATGTCGGCGGTGACCGACTGCAGGCCGCAGCCGATCCAGGGAAGCTCGACCTGCGAGCCGCCCCGCATGGCGCTGTCGATCACGACCCGCACCATGTTCGAGGGGATGGCGAAGCCGATGCCGTTGGAGCCGCCGCCGCGGGAGAAGATCGCCGTGTTGATGCCGACGAGCCGGCCCTTCACGTCGACGAGGGCGCCGCCGGAGTTGCCCGGGTTGATCGCGGCGTCGGTCTGGATGAAGAACTGGTAGTCGGAGATGCCGACCTGGCTGCGCGCCACCGCCGAGACGATGCCCTGCGTCACCGTCTGGCCGACGCCGAAGGGATTGCCGACGGCGAGCACAAGGTCGCCCACCTCGACGGCGTCGGAGTCGGCGAGCGGCACCACCGGGAGCTCGCCGGCGAAGTCGCGCACCTTGAGCACCGCGAGGTCGAGCTGGTCGTCCTTGAGGATGACGTCGGCCTCGTACTCGCGGCGGTCGGCCAGCGCGACCTTCACCTCGGTGCCGTCGGCGATCACGTGGTTGTTGGTGACGATGATGCCGGAGGCATCGACGATCACCCCGGAGCCGAGCGAGTTCTGGGTGCGCTGGCGCGGCCGGCTGGGGACCTGGTCGCCGAAGAACTGGCGGAAGAAGGGATCGTCGAACAGCGGCGAGGAGCGCACCTGCACGGTGCGGCTCGCATAGACGTTGACGACGGCGGGCATCACGTTCTTCGCCACGGGCGCGAATGTCAGTGTGATCTCCAGGGCGCTCCCCGGCACCGTCTCGGCGACGGCGGGCGGCGCGGCGAATGGCATCGGCGCCGCCGGCGCCAGCGCCAGCGCGGCGACGACAAGGGATCGCTTGATGAGTCGCATGGAATCGGCTCCCGGCGTTGAGGACCTCGGCGCCTAGATAGTCTTGTTGAAACGGCGAAGGAAGGGCAGCCCGGCGCCGCAGAACGCGGCATTGCCGCGACGATCGCGCGATCGTGAACGATGGTATCGACTCGTTGCAGGCCGAATTCTCACGTTGCTGATAATCTGCTTCCCCGGCAACGAATATCGATCCGGGAGAGAATAATGCGTACTAGCCTGACCCTGCTGGTGATGGGGGCCACCCTCGGCTGTGTAAGTGTACCGGCACTGGCCGACGAGAGCCACGCGGTGATCTCCGCATCGGGCAAGGTCGTCCGTGGCGACGACGTCACCCGCGCGGCTCGCGCGGCCGTCGGGCGTTACGTGGTCACCTTCGACTCGAGCGTGAGGAACTGCGCCTATGTGGCGACCGTCGGGCAGCCGGGCACGGGGACGTTGACTCCCGGGGTCGCCATGGTCGGGGGAAGTTCGAACAGCCGCATGGTCCGTGTCGAGACCCGGAACCTGAACGGCTCCTATGCCGACCGGGCCTTCCATCTGGTCGTCATCTGCGACGACGACGACGGCGACGACTGAGGGGCGGCCGGGTTCGCCCTGAACAAGACGAAGGGGCGGCCCCTTATCGGATCGCCCCTTCGGCTTTTACGAGTTCCGCCGGGCGACCGGCGGAATGCTCAGGCCTCGGCGGTGGCCTCGGCCTCGGCGCGCGCCTTGTCGGCGGAGCCCTTGGCGGCCGGGTCGCGGTCGACGAACTCGATCACCGCCACCGGCGCCGCGTCGCCGTAGCGGAACCCGGCCTTGAGGACGCGGGTGTAGCCGCCCGCGCGGGCGCCATAGCGGGGGCCGATCACCTCGAACAGCTTCTTGGCGGCGGCCTCGTTGTTCTGCAGCTCGGCGATCGCCTGGCGGCGGGCGGCGAGGTCGCCCTTCTTGGCGAGCGTCACCAGCTTCTCGACGATCGGACGCAGGTCCTTCGCCTTCGGCAGGGTGGTGACGATCTGCTCGTGGTCGATGAGCGAGGCCGCCATGTTGGCGAACATCGCCTTGCGGTGGCTCTGGGTCCGGCTGAACCGGCGGCCTGCACTTCCGTGACGCATGGCCATTCTCCTGACTGTCTTCTGGATGCGCGGCCTCGCGGCCGGCGCGACTGTTGTTCCGGAGCCGGCGGAGGCCGCCGGCGGCTATGGTCAGTAGTTGTGGTCTTCGTAGCGCTTGGCGAGATCCTCGATGTTCTCCGGCGGCCAGTTGGGGACCTCCATGCCGAGATGGAGACCCATCTGGGCGAGAACTTCCTTGATCTCGTTCAGCGACTTGCGGCCGAAGTTCGGGGTGCGGAGCATCTCCGCCTCGCTCTTCTGGATCAGGTCGCCGATGTAGACGATGTTGTCGTTCTTCAGGCAGTTCGCCGAACGGACCGACAGCTCCAGCTCGTCCACCTTCTTGAGCAGCGCCGGATTGAAGGCGAGCTCGGGGACGTTCTCGATCTTCTGGTCCTTCTGCGGCTCTTCGAAGTTGACGAAGATCGACAGCTGGTCCTGCAGGATGCGGGCGGCATAGGCCACCGCGTCGTCCGGCTTGACCGAGCCGTTGGTCTCCACCGTCAGGGTCAGCTTGTCGTAGTCGAGCACCTGGCCTTCGCGGGTGTTCTCGACCTTGTAGCTGACCTTGCGCACCGGCGAGTACAGGCTGTCGACCGGGATGAGACCGATCGGCGCGTCCTCGGGACGGTTGCGCTCGGCCGGGACGTAGCCCTTGCCGGTGTCGACGGTGAACTCCATGCGGATCTCCGCGCCCTCGTCGAGGGTGCAGATGACCAGCTCGGGGTTCAGGATCTCGATATCGCCGACGGTCTGGATGTCGCCGGCGGTGACGACGCCCGGGCCGGACTTCCGCACGACCATGCGCTTCGGGCCCTGGCCCAGCATGCGGACCGCGATCTCCTTGATGTTGAGGACGATGTCGGTCACGTCCTCGCGCACGCCGGGGATCGACGAGAACTCGTGCAGCACGCCGTCGATCTGCACCGCGGTGACCGCCGCGCCCTGGAGCGAGGACAAAAGCACGCGCCGCAGGGCGTTGCCGAGCGTCAGGCCGAAGCCGCGCTCGAGCGGCTCGGCGACCACGGTCGCCGTCCGGCGTGGGTCGCGGCTCGCCGCGACCTCCAGCTTGTTCGGCTTGATGAGCTCCTGCCAGTTCTTCTGGATGCTCACGTTTATACCCTTTCCTGATGGGCGCCCGACCGGGGACCGTGATCCGCCGGGCGGCGCCGCGAAACGGCCGGGGCCCGCGGCTGGCGCGGGCCGGTTCCACGACGATCCGTCAGACGCGACGGCGCTTGCGCGGGCGGCAGCCGTTGTGCGGGATCGGGGTGACGTCGCGGATGGAGGTGACGAGGAAGCCGGCGGCCTGCAGCGCGCGCAGCGCCGACTCGCGGCCCGACCCCGGCCCGCGGACCTCGACCTCGAGGGTCTTCACGCCGTGCTCGGTCGCCTTGCGGGCGGCGTCCTCGGCGGCGAGCTGCGCGGCGTAGGGGGTCGACTTGCGCGAGCCCTTGAAGCCCATGGTGCCCGACGAGGACCAGGAGATGGTGTTGCCCTGGGCGTCGGTGATGGTGATCATCGTGTTGTTGAACGTCGAGTTCACGTGCGCGATGCCGGACGTGATGTTCTTGCGCTCGCGGCGGCGAACGCGGGTTGCTTCCTTGGCCATGTGGGTCTCAACCTTTCAGAGACGATATCGTCACCGCCGTAGTTCCAGCGGCTCCACCGGAGCGCACGCTCGATCAAGACCAGCGCACCGGAAACGAACCCGGCTCCCCCTGCCGGACCAATTCGCAGGGCCGACGACGCGGCCTGCCGGGGCGCGACGGACACCCGCCGCGGTCGGCGCCTCAACGCCGACGGGGCGCCGCGCGCGACGCTCGTCGCGGCCCGACGCCCCTGCCGATCCGGCGCCCCGGACCTCCGCGCGGGAGGCCCGGCGACGCCGAAGCGGAAATCACTTCTTCTTGCCGGCGATCGCCTTCGCCGGGCCCTTGCGGGTCCGGGCGTTGGTGTGCGTGCGCTGGCCACGCACCGGCAGGCCGCGGCGATGGCGAAGGCCGCGGTAGCAGCCGAGGTCCATCAGGCGCTTGATGTTCATGGCGGTGTCGCGGCGCAGATCGCCCTCGACCATGAAGTCGCGGTCGATCACCTCGCGGATCTGCAGCACCTCGGCGTCGGTCAGGTCGTTGACCCGGCGCTCCGAGGCGATGCCCACCTTCTGGCAGATGTCGGCGGCGAACTTCGGGCCGATGCCATGGATGTACTGGAGCGCGATGACGACGCGCTTGGCTGTCGGGATGTTGACGCCTGCAATACGGGCCACTTTTCGTTCTCTCCTGGATGTCGCGGGCGGCCGTCCGACCGTCCGCTCCCTCGTCCCTGCCTTGCGGCCGGCGAGGTCTCGTTCGCGACCGTGCGTGCGCCTCGGAGCCGGCGTCCCCCAAGGGCGGACAATAGGCTCTGTTGCCCGATCGCACAGACAAACCGTGGATAGGTGCGGCTTTCTAGCCGACCCCGTCCACAACGTCAACCGATTCCGGGCGCGGATTTCCGCTCCCGTCGCGGCACGCCGGCGGAGGTATCGCGCCCGTCCGCCGCCCCTTGCATCAGTGCCGGGATGCGCGCCCTGCTCCCGCCCTTGACGGTGCCGGCGCCCATCTCCGGGCAGGTGCCCTCACGCCTCCGCCGGCACCCCGAGCGCCTTCGAGATCTGCGCGGAGACCTCGTCGATCGGGGCCATGCCGTCGACCGTCTTCAACAGGCCGCGCTGGCGATAGAAGGGAGACAGTGCGGCCGTCAGCGCCCGGAACTCCTCGAGGCGCTTCACGAACACCTCCGGATTGTCGTCCTTGCGCACCGGCTGGCCGGCGGCCTTCGCCTCCTCGGCGCGGCGGACGATCCGGTCGACGAGCTTGGCCTCGTCCACCTCGAACTCGATCACCGCGTCGAGTCGCATGTCCTTCTCGGCGAGCAGCTTCTCCAGCGCCTCGGCCTGGGCCAGCGTGCGCGGGAAGCCGTCCAGCACGAAGCCGTTCTTCGCGTCCGGCTGCTCGATGCGCTCGGCGACGATGCCGATGACGATGTCGTCCGAGACGAGCTGGCCCGCGTCCATCACCGCCTTGGCCCTGAGGCCGATTTCCGTTCCCGCCGCCACGGCCGCCCGCAGCATGTCGCCGGTGGAGAGCTGCACGATCCCGTGCCGGTCCACCAGCCGCTGGGCCTGGGTTCCCTTCCCCGCGCCCGGCGGTCCCAGAAGAATCAGCCTCATCGACGCCTCCCCTTGAGCTTCGACTTCTTGATCAGCCCCTCGTACTGGTGCGCCAGGAGATGCCCCTGGACCTGTGCAACGGTATCCATGGTCACCGAGACCACGATGAGAAGCGACGTGCCCCCCAGATAGAACGGAACGCCGGTGGCCGATATGAGAAATTCGGGTAACAGGCAGACGATCACCAGGTAGACCGCGCCGATCACCGTGATCCGGGTCAGCACGAAGTCGATGTACTGGGCGGTGCGCTCGCCCGGGCGGATGCCGGGGATGAAGCCGCCATGCTTCTTGAGGTTGTCCGCGGTGTCGGTCGGGTTGAACACGATCGCGGTGTAGAAGAAGGCGAAGAAGGCGATCATCGCGCCGTAGAGCAGCATGTAGAGCGGCTGGCCGTGGCCGAGCAGCGTCGTCGCCGTCTGCAGCCAGCCGGTGCCGTCGGTGGAGGCGAAGCCCGAGAGGGTCGCCGGCACGAGCAGGATGGACGAGGCGAAGATCGGCGGGATGACGCCGGCCGTGTTGAGCTTCAGCGGCAGGTGGCTGGAGTCGCCCTGGAACATCCGGTTGCCAACCTGGCGCTTCGGATACTGGATCAGCAGCCGGCGCTGCGCGCGCTCGATGAACACGATGGCGGTGATCAGCACCACCACGAGCACGATGATCCCGATGATCAGCGCCGTCGACAGCGCGCCCTGGCGGCCGAGTTCGAGGGTGCCGGCGATCGCCGACGGCAGGTTCGCGACGATGCCGCCGAAGATGATCAGCGACACGCCCTGGCCAATGCCGCGGGCGGTGATCTGCTCGCCCAGCCACATCAGGAACATGGTGCCGCCGACGAGGGTGATCACCGTCGACACGATGAAGAAGATGCCCGGGTCGATGACGATCCCCTCGGCCGACTGCAGGCCGACCGCGATCCCGTAGGCCTGGAAGGTGGCCAGCACCACCGTGAGGTAACGGGTGTACTGGTTGATCTTCTTGCGGCCGCTCTCGCCCTCCTTCTTCAGCTGCTCGAGCGAGGGAACCACGCTGGTCATCAGCTGGAGGATGATCGAGGCGGAGATGTAGGGCATCACGCCGAGGGCGAAGATCGCCATGCGGCCGACCGCGCCGCCGGCGAACATGTTGAACAAGCCGAGAATGCCCTGGCTCTGCTGCTGGAACGCCTGGGCCAGCGCCTGCGGGTCGATGCCGGGGACCGGGATGTAGGTGCCCAGCCGGAAGATCACCAGCGCCCCGAGGGTGAACCAAATCCGCTTCTTCAGTTCCTCCGCCTTGGCGAAGGCTCCGAAGTTGAGGTTTGCAGCAAGCTGTTCGGCCGCAGAAGCCATCTCGTCACTCCGTCCGCAGCGGGACCGTCGCGCCGGACCCCGGCGCCGTCGGCGGCCGGTCCGGCAGGATCATGCAAGGGGGCCCGCTCGCGGGCCTTCGGGCAGACGTAATAAGCCCTCGGGTGCGCCGACGAAAGGGCCTCGCGAAAAAGAGACCGGATCCGATCGGCGCGCCCGAGGGCGGATGTCGTCAAGCCTCGGCGGACGCCTTGGCGGCCAGCACCTTGAGCGAGCCGCCGGCGGCCTCGATGGCGGCGGCGGCCGGAGCGGAGGCGCCTGCGACCTCGAAGGTCGCCTTGGCCTTGATCTCGCCGCCGAGGATCCTCACGCCGTCCTTCACCCGGCGCACCACGCCGGCGGCCTTCAGGGCCTCGACGGTGACCGGAGCGGAGGCGTCCAGCTTGCCGGCGTCGATCGCCTGCTGCACGCGGGTGAGGCTCACCTCGTTGAACTCGAGGGCCAGCACGTTGGTGAAGCCGCGCTTCGGCAGGCGCCGGTAGATCGGCATCTGGCCGCCCTCGAAGCCCTTGATGGCGACGCCGGTACGGGACTTCTGGCCCTTGACGCCGCGGCCGCCGGTCTTGCCCTTGCCGGAGCCGATGCCGCGGCCGACGCGCATGCGCTTCTTGGTGGCGCCCGGGTTGTCGTGGAGCTCGTTGAGCTTCATGGTCATCAATCCTTCCGAGCGGGTCACGCCTCGTCCACGACGCGGACGAGGTGGCGGACCTTGGCGATCATGCCGCGGACCGCCGGAGTGTCCTCGAGCGTGGAGACGCGGTGCATCTTGTTGAGGCCGAGGCCGATCAGCGTGGCGCGCTGGTCGGCGGGGCGGCGCTGCGGGCTGCCGGTCTGGACGACCGTGACGGTCTTGCCCGCGTTGGTGGTGGCAGACATGGTTCTATCCTCGTCAGCGAACGGAGGCGGGCTCGGAGCCCCTCCCCTCCAGGGTCACGCGGCGCCTCAGCCCTCGGCCGAGACGGCATCCGGATCGACGTCGCGGCGCCGCGACTGCAGCGCCGACACCTTGAGGCCGCGGCGGGCGGCCACGGAGCGCGGGCTGTCCTCGTTGACGAGGGCGTCGAAGGTGGCGCGCACCATGTTGTAGGGGTTGGAGGACCCCAGCGACTTGGCGACGATGTCCTGGATGCCGAGCGTCTCGAACACCGCGCGCATCGGGCCGCCGGCGATGATGCCGGTGCCGGCCGGGGCGGCCCGGAGCACGACGCGGCCGGCGCCATGGCGGCCGTTGACGTCGTGATGGAGGGTGCGGCCCTCGCGCAGCGGAACGCGGATCAGGGCGCGCTTGGCGGCCTCGGTGGCCTTGCGGATCGCCTCGGGCACCTCGCGGGCCTTGCCGTGGCCGAAGCCGACGCGGCCCTTCTGGTCGCCGACGACGACGAGCGCGGCGAAGCCGAAGCGCCGGCCGCCCTTCACCACCTTGGCGACGCGGTTGATATGGACCAGGCGGTCCACGAATTCGCTGTCACGCTCCTCGTTGCGGTCGGAGCGGTTGCGGTCACGTTCAGCCATGTCTTCTCTTCTTTCTCGGGCTTGAAACCGGTTCGGGCTGCGATCCCGTCGGCCACCCTCGCGGGGTCCGACGCGATCCGGCCCGAAGCAGATCAGGGCGATGCCGGCCGGGACTGGATGCCCCGGCGGCGATGTCGTCAGAACTCCAGGCCACCCTCGCGGGCGGCGTCGGCGAGCGCCTTGACGCGGCCGTGATACAGGAACTGGCCGCGGTCGAAAACCACCTGCTTGACGCCGGCCGCCGTGGCGCGCTCGGCGATCAGCTTGCCGACCAGGGAGGCGGCCGCCTTGTCGGCGCCCGTCTTCAACTGCTCGCGCAGGGACTTGTCGATGGTCGAGGCCGACGCCAGGGTGATCCCCTTCGCGTCGTCGATGACCTGGGCGTAGATGTGCATCGACGAGCGATGCACCGAGAGCCGCGGCCGACCGTTGGCCGCGGCCTTGACCGCCTTGCGCACCCGGGCGCGCCGACGGTCGTTGCCGATGAGCTTAGCCATGGCCGACCCCTTACTTCTTCTTGCCTTCCTTGCGGACGATTGACTCGCCCGCGTACTTCACGCCCTTGCCCTTGTAGGGCTCGGGCTCGCGAAACTTGCGGATCTCCGCGGCCACCTGGCCGACCCGCTGCTGGTCGATGCCGGAGACCATGATCTCCGTCGGCCGCGGGCAGGCGATCTGGATGCCGTCCGGGATCGGATAGTTGATGTCGTGGCTGTAGCCGAGCGACAGGTTCAGCACCTTGCCCTGCACCGCAGCCTTGTAGCCGACGCCGCTGATCTCGAGGCGCTTCTCGAACCCGGTAGTGACCCCCTTGACGAGGTTCGCCACCTGGGTGCGCGTCATGCCCCAGGAAGCCCGGGCCGGCTTGGTCTCGTCCAGGGGCTCGATCAGGATCGAGCCGTCCTCGGTCCTGGAGGCCAGGACGAGGTCGTTCATCACGAAGGTGAGCTGGCCCTTCGGTCCCTTGACCGAAACGGTTCGCCCGTCGATGTCGGCCGTCACCCCGCTGGGGATAGGAACGGCCTTCTTGCCAATGCGCGACATGAGCTTCTACCCGTTTGGCTGTTGGATCAGAAGACCCTGCAGAGGATCTCGCCGCCGACGTTCTGCTCGCGGGCCTCATGGTCGGCCATGACGCCCCGCGGGGTCGACAGGATCGACACGCCGAGGCCGTTGGCCACGCGCGGCAGGTTCTTCACCGACGCGTAGACACGGCGGCCCGGCTTGGACACGCGCTCGATGGTGCGGATGACGGGCTCGCCGTCGAAGTACTTGAGCTCGATCTCGAACTCGGATCTTCCATCCTGCTCCGTCGACGCATAGCCGCGGATGTAGCCCTCCGCCGCCAGCACGTCGAGGACGTTCTGGCGCAGCTTGGAGGCGGGGGTCACCACCTTGGACATCTTCCGCAACTGCGCGTTGCGGATACGGGTGAGCATGTCACCCAACGGATCGGTCATCGCCATGGGACCAATCTCCTCACCAGCTCGACTTCACGAGGCCCGGGATCAGACCGGCCGATCCCAGCTCGCGCAGGGCGACGCGGCTCATCTTGAGCTTGCGGTAGTAGGCGCGCGGACGGCCCGTCACTTCGCACCGGTTGCGCACGCGCACGGGCGAGGAGTTCCTCGGCAGTTCCGCAAGCTTCAGGCGCGCGGCGAACTGCTCCTCGATGGGCAGGTTCGGATCGTTCGCGGTCGCCTTCAGCGCGGTGCGCTTGGCGGCGAACTTCTTCACCAGCCTCTCGCGACGCTTGTTCTTCTCGATGGCGCTCTTCTTAGCCATGTGGTCGAACCCTTTTCGTCACTGCCGGAACGGGAAATTGAAGGCCCGGAGAAGCGCGCGCGCCTCGTCGTCGGTCTTCGCCGTCGTGCAGACGATGATATCCATTCCCCAAACCTGATCGACCTTGTCGTAGTTGATCTCGGGGAAGACGATGTGCTCCTTGACGCCCATGGCGAAGTTGCCGCGGCCGTCGAAGGACTTCGGGTTCAGACCGCGGAAGTCGCGCACGCGCGGCAGCGCGATGGTGACCAGGCGATCCAAAAACTCGTACATGCGGGTGCGGCGCAGCGTCACCTTGGTGCCGACGTTCATGCCCTCGCGGAGCTTGAACGTGGCGATCGAGGTGCGCGCCTTGGTCACCACCGGCTTCTGGCCGGCGATGAGCGCCAGGTCGTTGACAGCCGAGTTGATCTTCTTGCTGTCCGCGACGGCCTCGCCGACGCCCATGTTGATGACGACCTTCTCGATCGCCGGCACCTCGAACGAATTGCTGTAGCCGAACTCCTTGACGAGGCTCGGACGGATCACTTCGTCGTAGGTGCGCTTGAGACGGGGGACGTAGTTCGCCTCAGCCATCGATCAGATCTCCGGAACGCTTCGCGACGCGGACCTTGCGGCCGTCGTCGAGAATCTTGAAGCCCACGCGGGTCGGCTTGCCGTCCTTGGGATCGGCGAGCGCCAGGTTGGACAGGTGGATCGCCGCTTCCTTGGCGATGATCCCGCCCTCGGACTGCGCCGACTGGCGGGTGTGGCGGCGGACGATGTTCACGCCGCGCACGACGGCGCGCGTGTCGGACGGGCGAACCTCGATGACCTCGCCGGTCTTGCCCTTGTCCTTGCCCGCGAGGACGACGACCTTGTCGCCCTTCTTGATCTTGGCGGCCATGGTTACAGAACCTCCGGGGCCAGCGAGATGATCTTCATGTGGTTCCTGGCGCGAAGTTCGCGCGGAACAGGTCCGAAGATACGGGTCCCGATCGGCTCCTTCTGATTGTTGATCAGAACGGCGGCGTTCCGGTCGAACCGGATCACCGAACCGTCCGGACGACGGATGTCCTTGGCCGTGCGGACCACGACCGCCTTCATCACGTCGCCCTTCTTCACACGGCCGCGCGGGATGGCCTCCTTGATGGAGACGACGATGATGTCGCCCACCGAGGCATACTTCCGCTTCGCGCCGCCGAGTACCTTGATGCACATGACACGACGGGCGCCGGAGTTGTCCGCCACGTCGAGGTTTGTCTGCATCTGAATCATGACTGGCCGCCTATTCTTTTCATCTCGACCCTGGCCGTATCCGCAGCCAGGGCGACTGTCTCTTCACCAGCGTACGTTCAGCTCGCCTGCTCTTCGGAGACGACGACCCAGCGCTTGTTCTTGGAAATGGGACGGCTCTCCTCGATGAGGACGACGTCACCGACCTTGAACTGGTTCGTCTCGTCGTGCGCCTGGAACTTCTTGGACCGGCGCACGGTCTTCTTGAGCAGCGGGTGGGTGAAGCGACGCTCCACCTTCACCACGACCGTCTTGTCGGTCTTGTCGCTGACGACGACGCCCTGCATGACGCGCTTCGGCATCTCGCCCTCTCCTTCAAGCGTTCTCGGTCGCGCGCTTCTGGCGCAGGACCGTCTGGATGCGGGCGATGTCGCGACGGACCACCCGCACCCGCGCGGTGTTCTCGAGCTGGCCCGTCGCCTTCTGGAAGCGCAGGTTGAACTGCTCCTTCTTCAGCTTGGCCAGCTCGTCATCGAGCTGATCGGGCGTCATCGCCCGGACATCTGTCGCCTTCATCTCGTTCCCTCGAATGGTCCGCCGGATCGTTCGATCATTCGGCGATGCGCTGCACGAAGCGCGTCTTGATCGGGAGCTTCGCGGCGCCCAGACGAAGGGCCTCACGAGCCACATCTTCGGGGACGCCGTCAAGCTCGAACATGATCCGCCCGGGCTTGACGCGGCAGGCCCAGTATTCCGGCGAACCCTTGCCCTTGCCCATGCGGACTTCCGTCGGCTTGGAGGACACCGGCACGTCCGGGAAGATCCGGATCCACACGCGGCCCTGGCGCTTCATCTGGCGGGTGATCGCGCGGCGAGCCGCCTCGATCTGCCGGGCGGTGACCCGCTCCGGCTCCAGGGCCTTGAGGCCGAAGGCGCCGAAGTTGAGATCGGTGCCGCCCTTGGCGACGCCATGAATACGGCCTTTGAAGGCCTTGCGGAATTTGGTGCGCTTCGGCTGAAGCATCTCGCCTCTCCCGGGTCCTGTCTATCAGGCGTTGTCGCGATCGGCGTCGCGGTCGCGACGGCGGCCCCGGCCCTCGCGGTCACGATCGCGATCGCGGCGACGGTCGCCGCCGCGGTCACCCTCCGGTCCCCCCTCGAGCGCACGGCGCTCGGAGGCCATCGGGTCGTGCTCGAGGATCTCGCCCTTGAACACCCAGACCTTGATGCCGTTGGTGCCGTAGGCCGTGTGGGCCGTGGCGACGCCGTAGTCGATGTCGGCGCGGAGCGTGTGCAGGGGCACGCGGCCCTCGCGGTACCACTCCAGCCGGGCGATCTCGGCGCCGCCGAGGCGGCCGCCGGCGTTGATGCGGATGCCGTCGGCGCCGAGGCGCATGGCG
The DNA here is from genome assembly GCA_041687675.1 of Pleomorphomonas sp. GTDB lineage: Bacteria > Pseudomonadota > Alphaproteobacteria > Rhizobiales > Pleomorphomonadaceae > JAWLBM01. The sequence goes on from JAWLBM010000013.1 coordinate 93,791, forward strand.
GACTGCACCGACCGCTTCATCGCCCGGCGGAAGGCCACGCGGCGCTCCAGCTGCTGGGCGATCGACGCGGCGACCAGGGTCGCGTCCGTCTCCGGCTTGCGGACCTCGACGATGTTCAGGTGAACCTCGCTGTCGGTCATCGTGCCGATCTTCTTGCGCAGCTTCTCGATGTCGGCGCCCTTCTTGCCGATCACCACGCCCGGGCGGGCGCTGTGGATGGTGACACGGCACTTGCGGTGCGGACGCTCGATAACGATCTTGGAGACCGCCGCGGCCTTCAGCTCGTTCATCAGGAAGGCGCGGATCGCCAGGTCCTCGTGCAGCAGCTTGCCGTACTCGCCCTTGTTGGCGAACCAGCGCGAGTCCCAGGTCCGGTTGATGCCGAGGCGCAGACCGATCGGATTGACTTTGTGACCCATCAGGCGGTCTCCTCGACTTCGCGAACCACGATGGTGAGGTTCGAGAAAGGCTTCTGGATGGCGCCGACCCTGCCGCGGGCGCGCGGCGAGAAGCGCTTCATCACCAGCGACTTGCCGACATAGGCTTCCTTGACGACGAGGGTGTCGACGTCGAGGTCGTGGTTGTTCTCGGCGTTGGCGATGGCCGACATCAGCGTCTTCTTGACGTCGTCGGCGATCCGCTTCTTCGAGAAGGTCAGGTCTGCGAGCGCCGACGCGACCTTCTTGCCGCGGATCATGGCGGCGACCAGGTTCAGCTTCTGCGGCGAGACGCGCAGGTTGCGGGTGACCGCCTTCGCCTCGTTGTCGGCGAGCGAGCGTTCACGCTTGGGCTTGCCCATCGGTTACTTCCTCTTCGCCTTCTTGTCGGCGCCGTGGCCGTAGTAGGTCCGGGTCGGCGAGAACTCGCCGAACTTGTGCCCCACCATGTCCTCGTTCACCGAGACCGGGATGTGCTTCTGACCGTTGTAGACGCCGAACGTCAGCCCGACGAACTGCGGCAGGATCGTGGAGCGACGGCTCCAGATCTTGATCACCTCGTTGCGCCCGCTGTTGCGAACGGTCTCCGCCTTCTTGAGGAGGTAGCCGTCGACGAACGGACCCTTCCAAACAGAACGAGCCACTGTCGTTCCCCCTTAGCTGGTCTTCTTGCGCGCGTGACGGCTGCGCACGATGAACTTGTCGGTCGACTTGTTCGACCGGGTCTTCTTGCCCTTGGTCGGCTTGCCCCACGGGGTGACCGGGTGCCGGCCGCCGGAGGTGCGACCCTCGCCGCCGCCGTGCGGATGGTCGATCGGGTTCATCGCCACGCCGCGAACCGAGGGACGCTTGCCGAGCCAGCGGTTGCGGCCGGCCTTGCCGATCGACACGTTGGCGTGGTCCGGGTTGGACACCGCGCCGATCGTGGCGAAGCAGGACGACTGCACCTTGCGCTGCTCGCCCGAGTTGAGGCGCAGGATGGCGTAGGCGCCGTCGCGGCCGACCAGCTGGGCGTAGGACCCGGCCGAGCGGGCGACCTGGCCGCCCTTGCCAGGCTTCAGCTCGACATTGTGGATGATCGTGCCGACCGGAACGGACGACAGCGGCATCGCATTGCCGGGCTTCACGTCGGCGGAGGCCGAGGCCACCACGTTGTCGCCGACCGCCAGGCGCTGCGGCGCCAGGATGTAGGCGAGCTCGTCGTCGGCGTAGCGCACCAGCGCGATGAAGGCGGTGCGGTTCGGATCATATTCGATCCGCTCCACGGTGCCCGCCACGTCGAGCTTGCGGCGCTTGAAGTCCACCATGCGGTAGGTGCGCTTGTGGCCGCCGCCGCGGTTGAACGCGGTGACGCGGCCGAGGTTGTTGCGCCCGCCCGACTTGGTCAGACCCTGGGTGAGCGACTTGACGGGGCCGCCCTTGTGGAGCTCGGACCGATCGACGAGAACCAGCTGGCGCTGGCCCGGGGTCGTCGGCTTGAAGTGCTTCAGTGCCATTGTCCTGCCGCCCTGATCAGAGACCCGTGGTCACGTCGATCGCGTGCCCCTCGGCAAGCGTGACGATCGCCTTCTTGACGTCCGTCTGCGTGCCCAGCTGGCCGCGGAAACGCTTCACCTTGCCCTTGCGCACGAGCGTGTTGACGCTCTTGACCTTCACCTGGAAGAGGGCCTCGACGGCCGCCTTGATCTCCGGCTTGGTCGCGGTCTTGGCAACGTTGAAGACCACCTTGTTGTTCTCGGCCTGGTAGGTCGCCTTCTCGGTGATCACCGGGCTGCGGATGATGTCGTAGTGCTTCAGGTTGCTCATTTGAACCGCTCCTCGAGCGCCGAGACGGCGGCCTTGGTCAGCACCAGCGTGTCGCGCCGCAGGATGTCGTAGACGTTGATGCCCTGGACGGGCAGCACGTCGATGTCGACGATCTGGCGGGCGGCGAGGCGGAAGGCCTCCTGCGGCTCGGTGCCGTCGATGATCAGCGCGTTGGAGAGGCCGAGCTTCGCCAGCTTCTCCTTCAGCGCCTTCGTCTTGGCGACGTCGGTGGTCGCCTCGTCGAGCACCAGGATGCTGGCGCCGCGGGCCTTCGCCGACAGCGCGAGCTTGAGGCCGAGGGCGCGGACCTTCTTCGGCAGGTCGTGCTCGTGCGAGCGGACCACCGGGCCGAAAGCCTTGCCGCCGCCGCGGAACTGCGGCGCCTTCTTGTCGCCGTGACGGGCGCCGCCGGTGCCCTTCTGGCGATACATCTTCTTGCCGGTGCGGTTGACCTCGTTGCGGGTCATCGCATGGTGGGTGCCGGCCTGGCGCTTGGCGAGCTGCCAGCGCACGACACGCTGGAGGATGTCCGCGCGCGGCTCCAGGCCGAAGATCTCGTCGCTCAGCGCGACGGTGCCGGCGGAACCGCCGTCGAGGGTCTTGACTTCGAGTTCCATCACTCACCTGCCTCCGCCGCCGGCGCCGTCTCGGCTTCGATCTTGCGGAACTTGCCCGGGACCGGGACGCCGTCCGGAAGCTTCTTCTTGACCGCGTCGCGGATCAGGATCCAGCCGCCCTTGGCGCCGGGAACGGCGCCCTCGACGAGGATCAGGCCGCGGTCGACGTCGGTCATGACGATCTTCAGGTTCTGCGTGGTGACCCGCTCGTCGCCGAGGTGGCCCGCCATCTTCTTTCCCTTGAAGACCTTGCCCGGATCCTGGCGCTGGCCGGTCGAGCCGTGCACGCGGTGGGACACCGAGTTGCCGTGGGTCGCGCGGCCGCCGCTGAAGTTCCAGCGCTTCATCGAGCCGGCGAAGCCCTTGCCGATGGAGGTACCGGTCACGTCCACGAACTGGCCGGGGACGAAGTGATCGGCGGTGATCTCGGCCCCGACCTCGATGAGGTTCTCAGGCGACACGCGGAACTCGGCGAGCTCGCGCTTCGGCTCCACCGACGCCGCCGCGAAGTGGCCGCGCTGCGCCTTGGAGACGTTCTTCACCTTGACCGTGCCGGCACCGAGCTGGAGCGCGGTGTAGCCGTTCTTCTCTTCCGTGCGGTGGGCAACGACCTGGCAGTTCTCCAGCTTGAGAACCGTCACAGGGACGTGCTCGCCCGCGTCGTTGTAGACGCGGGTCATGCCCACCTTCTGTGCGATGACACCTGAGCGCATGGCTTGTCCTCAACCCTGCCGTCGATCAGAGCTTGATCTCGACGTCCACGCCGGCCGCGAGGTCGAGCTTCATCAGCGCGTCCACGGTCTGCGGGGTCGGATCGATGATGTCGAGAAGGCGCTTGTGCGTGCGCATCTCGAACTGCTCGCGGCTCTTCTTGTCGATGTGCGGCGAACGGTTGACGGTGAACTTCTCGATCCGCGTCGGCAGCGGAACCGGTCCACGAACCTGCGCACCGGTACGCTTGGCCGTGTTGACGATCTCACGCGTCGACGCATCGAGGATGCGGTGATCGAACGCCTTGAGACGGATACGGATATTCTGGCCGTTCATTGTTCTCAAACCCCGGTTGACTGGTGCACGGGCACGGGTGCGGCCCGTGCACCGTCAAGTGGCCTTACTCGATGATCGACGCGACGACGCCGGCGCCGACGGTGCGGCCGCCCTCGCGGATGGCGAAGCGGAGCTTCTCCTCCATGGCGATCGGCACGATCAGCTTCACCGTCATCGCGACGTTGTCGCCCGGCATCACCATCTCGGTGCCCTCGGGCAGCGTCACCACGCCGGTCACGTCCGTGGTGCGGAAGTAGAACTGCGGCCGGTAGTTGGTGAAGAACGGCGTGTGACGGCCACCCTCCTCCTTGGTCAGGATGTAGGCCTCGGCCTTGAACGTCGTGTGCGGCGTCACCGAGCCCGGCTTGCACAGCACCTGGCCGCGCTCCACGTCCTCGCGCTTGGTCCCGCGCAGCAGCGCGCCGATGTTGTCGCCCGCCTGGCCCTGGTCCAGCAGCTTGCGGAACATCTC
>JAWLBM010000014.1:0-95100 GCA_041687675.1 Pleomorphomonas sp.
GGGGGGGGGCCCCCCCCGCCCCTCCGGCCGGGCCCCTCATCCGCCGGCATCCGCCGGCACCTTCTCCCCGGTGGGGAGAAGGGGAGCGGCGGCGCATGCGGTGCATCTGCCGGCCGGGGAGAAGACTACCGCCCCAGCCTCGGCCAGAGGCGGTGGAAGTGGTGCACGGGGCCGTGCCCGCGGCCGACGTGGAGGTCGTCAGCGGCGACGATCGCCTCGGTGAGATAGGCCTTCGCCTCGCCCACCGCGGTGCGCAGGTCCTTGCCGAGGGCGAGGCCCGCGGCGATCGCGGAGGATAGGGTGCAGCCGGTGCCGTGGGTGTTCGCGGTCCGGTGCCGGGGCGCGGTGAACCAGGCCTCGCCCGCCTCGTCGACCAGCACGTCCGCCGCCTCCGGACCATCGCCGTGGCCGCCCTTGAGGAGCACCGCCCGGGGCCCCAGCGCCTTCAGCCGCCGGGCCTGGGCCAGCATCGCCGCCCGGCCCTCGGCCACCGGTTCGCCGAGAAGCCGCGCCCCCTCGGCGAGATTGGGCGTGATCACCAGCGCCTTCGGGACCAGCAGGCGGACGAGCGTCTCCACCGCCTCGGGCCGGAGCAGCATGTCGCCGCTGGTCGCCACCATCACCGGGTCGAGCACCACCCTTTCGGCCGACCATGCGTCGAGCCCGGCCGCGACGGCCTCGATCACGGCCGGGTTCGCCAGCATGCCGATCTTCACCGCGTCGACGGCGAGGTCGGAGAACACCGCGTCGATCTCGGCGCGCACGAACTCGGGCGGGGCCTCATGGATGGCGGTGACGCCGCGGGTGTTCTGGGCGGTCAGCGCGGTGATCACGCTCGCCCCGTAGACGCCGAGGGCGGAGAAGGTTTTGAGGTCGGCCTGGATGCCGGCCCCTCCGCCGGAGTCGGAGCCCGCGATGGTGACGGCGATGGCGGTCATGTCCCCTGCCCTTCCCTGGTGCGGGTCCCGTCTGCCGGCTTGCGCGTCGCGCCCGCTTCTGGTCGACTGCGCGCCCGACGCTGTTCCGACCGCTGACGGTGAAGACCCATGAAACCCTTCTTCGTGCTCATCAAGTGCCACCTCGGCCGGGCCTATGACGTGGCCTCCAAGCTGGCCGAGGCGGAGATCGCCTCGGAGATCTACTCCACCGCCGGCGACTACGACCTCCTCGTCAAGTTCTACGTCGACCAGGACGTCGACATCGGCCACTTCGTCAACGAGAAGGTCCACCACATCCCCGGCATTGCCGACACCAAGACGATCATCACCTTCAAGGCGTTCTGAACCGCCGGCGCGCCGCCTCGATCCAGGCGGCGCAGCGGGCCGCCGGGTCCGGGGCGGCGAGCACGTCCGAGACCACCGCGATCGAATCGGCGGCCGCCGCCGCCACATCCGGCGCGCGCTCCAGCGTGATGCCGCCGATGGCGACCAGCGGCCGGCCGGCGAGCGACTTCCACTCGGCGACCCGCTCCAGCCCCTGCGGCGCCCAGGGCATGACCTTCAGCGTCGTCGGGTAGACCGGCCCTAGCGCCACGTAGTCCGGGTCGATCACCAGCGCCCGGTCGAGTTCGTCATAGCTGTGGGTGGAAACGCCGATGCGAATGCCCGCCCGGCGGATCGCCGGCACGTCAGCCCCGGCGAGATCCTCCTGGCCGAGGTGGACGAAGCCGGCCCGAAGGTCGATCGCGTCCTGCCAGTAGTCGTTGACGACAAGCGTCGCGCCGGCCTCCCGGCAGGCGGCGAGCGCCCTTGCGATGTCGTCGCGGCGGGTCTCCCCGTCGAGGTCCTTGGCCCGCAGTTGCACGAGCTTCAGGCCGAGCGGCAGGAAGTCCTCCAGCCGGCGGGCGCGGTCGACGATCAGGTAGAACGGGTCGAGCATCGGCGCCTCAGCCGGCGAAGGGGGAGAAGGGGGCGCCGAACACCGGGGTCGAGGCCACGGCGAGGTCGGTCTCCTCCATCAGGCCCGCCTCGAAGGCGCGGCGGCCGGCGCGGATCGCCTCGGCGAAGGCCTCGGCCATCGCCGGCGGGTCCGACGCGGTGGCGACCGCGGTGTTGAGGAGGATGGCGTCGAAGCCCATCTCCATCGCCGCCGCCGCGTGACTCGGCGCGCCGATGCCGGCGTCCACCACCAGCGTCGTCTCCGGGAAATGCCGCCGCATCAGCCGGAGGCCATAGGTATTGTTGAGGCCCCGCCCGGTGCCGATCGGAGCGCCCCAGGGCATCAGCACCCGGCAGCCGGCGGCGACCAGACGCTCGGCCACGACGAGGTCCTCGGTGGTGTAGGGAAACACCTGGAAGCCGTCCGCGGCGAGTTCCCGCGCCGCCTCGACGAGGGCGAAGGGATCGGGCTGCAGCGTGCCCTCGTCGCCGATCACCTCAAGCTTGATCCAGGAGGTGCCGAACACCTCGCGGGCCATCCGCGCGGTGTTCACCGCGTCGCGGGCGGTGTGGCAGCCGGCGGTGTTCGGCAGCACCTTGACCCCGAGATCCTTGACTAGGTCCCAGAAGGCGTGGCCGACCTTGCCGCCGCCGACCGACTCGCGCCGCAGCGAGACGGTGACGATCTCCGCCCGCGACCGGCGCACCGCCTCGGCAAGGCTTTCCGGCGAGGGATAGCGGGCGGTGCCGAGCAGGAACCGGCTCGCCACCTCGGTGTCGTAGAAGCGGACCATCTCAGCCCCCCTGCCGCGGCGAGACCACCTCGACCGCGTCGCCCTCGTTGAGGCGGGTGCCGGCGCGGGCGTCGCGCGGCACGAACTCCCCGTTCACTGCCGTGGCGACGAACTCGGGCGAGAACCCCTCCGTTTCGAGCAGGTCGGCGAGCGTCGACGCCTCGCGATCGCATTCATGCCCGTTGACGATGATCCGCATGGCTCTCCTCCAGTCTGTCCCCCTCCGCCGCAAGGCGCAGCGCGTCCTCGGCCAGGGCCGGCGCGATCAGCCAGCCGTGGCGGTAGAGGCCGTTGACCGAGACGATCCGTCCCAAGCGCTCGATCCGGGGGTTGTTGTCGGGATAGGCGGGCCGGAGCCCGGCGTTGAACTCGATCACCTCCGCGTCGGCGAAGACGGGGTGCAGGGCGTAGGCCTGCGTCAGCAGTTCGCCCGCCGAGCGCAGCGACACCACCGCCGCGCCGTCGGCCTCGATGGTGGTGGCGCCGATCATGAAGACGCCGTCCGCCCGCGGCACGACATAAAGCGGGTGGCGGTGGTGCAGCAGGCGCACCGGCCGGCGGAGGGCGACGTCGCGGCTGCGGACCAGCGCCATCTCGCCCTTCACCCCGCGCAGGCCCGGCTGGCGGTCGCGGGCGCCGAGGCCGCGGCAGTCGAGCACCAGGTCGGCGGCGAGGTCCTGCGGGCCCCCCTCGAAGCCGAAGCGGACCTCTCCCCCCTCGGCGCGGATCCGGTCGGCGAGGTCCGGCAGCGCGCGGCGGGGATCGAGGTGCCCCTCGCCGGGGAAGAACAGGCCGGCGCCGTAGCGCCCGCCGAGCGCCGGCTCCAGCGCGGCGAGGCCCGCGGCATCGAGGGGACGGTGGTTCTGCGTCACCCGGGTGAAGCGGGCGAGCAGCCCCGGGTCGCGCGGCGGAGCGATCACCAGCGTGCCGTCGAAGGCGATGCCGCCCAGAAGCGCCGGCCAGAGCGCCATCGAGCGCCGGCCGAGGTCCACCACCACGGGATCGGCGCCGTCCGCCTCGCACTCGGGCGCCAGCATGCCGCCGGAGCGCCATCCGGCGCCGGCGGACAGGTCCGCCGCCCGCTCGTGCACCACCACCCGGTGGCCGGCGCGGATCGCCGTCAGCGCGGCGACGAGCCCCATCACGCCGGCGCCGACGACGGCGACGTGCGGACGCGAACGTGTGGTCGGGGACTCCGGCATCTCTCTCCGCTTTTCGGGGCATTGCCAAGCGGAGGCGGGCGTCGTCGGGCCCGGTGACGTCCCTCCGCCGGCATGACCCGGATCAGGTTCTAAGGGTTCGTCTCAGCCCCGGCCGGGGCGCCCCTCGTCACTGCGGTGGAGATAGGAGCGCGGAGCGGCGGATGTCAATGGCGGGGCCCCGAGGAATTGCACCGGCGGCCGTCGATCCGGACGCCCGGTGCGCTCCGCGGACGCCGTGGCACGGCGCTGCGCCAGCGGGGATCCGTGCGCCCTCCGAGCCTTCGGTCCGCCTACACCTTCCCCTCGTGCACGCCGTGGCAGGCCGTCGGGTGGTCGGCGCCGGCGGGGTCGAGCGGGGGGCGCTGCTTGTCGCAGGGATCGTAGCGGTACGGGCAGCGGGGGTGGAAGGTGCAGCCGGGCGGCGGGCGCAGCGGCGAGGGAAGCTCGCCGGTGAGGCGGATGCGCTCGCGGCGAAGCTTCGGGTCGGTGGTCGGCGTCGCCGACAAGAGCGCCCGGGTGTAGGGATGGCGCGGGTTGTCGAAGATCTGCTCGCGGCTGCCCACCTCCACCGCCCGGCCGAGGTACATCACCATCACCTCGTCGGCGATGTGGCGCACCACCGAGAGGTCGTGGCTGATGAAGAGGTAGGCGAGGCCGAACTCGAGCTGCAGGTCGGCGAGGAGGTTCAGCACCTGCGCCTGGATCGACACGTCCAGCGCCGACACCGGCTCGTCCAGCACCAGGATCTTCGGCTCCAGCATCAGGGCCCGGGCGATGGCGATGCGCTGGCGCTGGCCGCCGGAGAACATGTGCGGGTAGCGGTCGTAGTGCTCGGGCCGCAGCCCGACGCGCGCCATCATCGCCTCCGCCTTCTCGCGGCGGACGGCCGCCGAGGCGCCGGTGTTGACCTTCAGCGGCTCCTCCAGGATCGAGCCCACCTTCTGGCGCGGGTTGAGCGAGCCGTAGGGGTCCTGGAACACGATCTGCACCTTGCGGCGCAACGCCGGCCCGATGCCCTTGTCCACCGAGACCGCCTCTCCGTCGACGACCAGGCGACCGCCGGTCGGCTCCTCGATCATGGTGACCAGGCGGGCGAGCGTGGACTTGCCGCAGCCGGATTCGCCCACCACCGCAAGGGTCCGCCCCGCCTGCAGGCGGAAGGAGGCCTCGGCGAGCGCGCGGACCTCGGCCGGCTTCTGGAAGGGGCCGCGCCTGAGCTCATAGGTTCGCGCGAGGTTCTCGGCCTCGAGAACCACCTTCGGATCGACGGGGGCGTTCATGCGGTCATCCTCGTGGCCATCGAGGCCGTGGGATCGGGGTGGCCGACGGGGCGGCCGTCCTCAAGCGGATAGTGGCAGAGCGCATAGCCCGCGGCCTTGCCCTGCACCGGCGGCGCCTTGCCGACGCAGCGCTCGGTCGCGAAGCGGCAGCGCGGCGAGAACAGGCAGCCGCTCGGCCGGTCGTACTGGCCCGGGACGACGCCCGGGATCGACGGCAGCCGCCGCTCGGTGGCGCGCTCGGGCAGCGCGGCGAGCAGGGCCGCCGTGTAGGGGTGGTGCGGGTTGGCGAACAGCCCCTCGACGTCCTGCTCCTCCACCTTCTGGCCGGCGTACTGCACCGAGACGCGGTGCGCGGTCTCGGCGACCACGCCCATGTCGTGGGTGATCAGCACCAGCGCCATCCCCGTCTCCTGCTGCAGCCGCACGAGCAGGTCGAGGATCTGCGCCTGGATGGTCACGTCGAGGGCCGTCGTCGGCTCGTCGGCGATCAGCAGCTTCGGATTGCAGGCGAGCGCCATGGCGATCATCACGCGCTGGTTCATGCCGCCCGACATCTGGTGCGGGAAGGAGTCGACGCGCTCCGACGCGCCCGGGATGCCGACCAGTTCGAGCAGTTCCACCGTGCGGTCCCGCCGCTGGCGGCGGTCCATGCCGAGGTGCACCTTCAGCGCCTCGCCGATCTGGTAGCCGACCGTGAAGCAGGGGTTGAGGCTCGACATCGGCTCCTGGAAGATCATCGCCATGTCGCGGCCGGCGATCTTCCGGCGCTGGCGCGCCGGCAGGCCGCGCAGGTCGACCCCGTCGAAGGCCATCCGGTCGGCCGTCACCGTGGCGGTCCACGGCAGCAGCCCCATCAGCGCCAGCATCGACACCGACTTGCCGGACCCCGACTCGCCGACGATCGACACGATCTCGCCGGCATCCACCGTAAGCGACACCCGGTCGACGGCCCGGAAGGAGCCGCCGCCGGTCTTGAAGTCCACGGAGAGGTTCTGGATCTCGAGGAGCGGCATCACGACCTCTTCAGCTTGGGGTCGAGCGCGTCGCGAAGGCCGTCGCCCATCAGGTTGATTGCGAGCACGGTGATGAGGATGGCGAGGCCCGGGAAGGTCACGACCCACCAGGCGCGCAGGATGTACTCCCGCGCCTCGGCGAGCATGGTGCCCCATTCGGGCGTCGGCGGCTGCGCGCCCATGCCGAGGAAGCCGAGCGCGGCCGCGTCGAGGATCGCGCTCGAGAAGGACAGCGCGGCCTGCACGATCAGCGGCGCCATGCAGTTGGGGAGGATGGTGACGAACATCAGCCGGAGCGGCCCCGCGCCGGCGACCCGCGCGGCGGTCACATAGTCGCGGCCCCGCTCCGACATCACCGCCGCCCGGGTGAGGCGGACGTAGTGCGGCTGGTAGGCGACGGCGATGGCGATCATCGCGTTGAGGAGGCCGGGCCCGAGGATCGCCACCATGACGAGGGCGAGCAGCAGGCTGGGGAAGGCGAGGATCACGTCCATGACGCGCATCAGCAGCGTGTCGACCGGCCCGCGCAGGTAGCCGGCGAGGAGGCCGAGCACGATGCCGCCGACCAGCGACAGCGTCACCACGACGAGGCCGATGAACAGCGAGAAGCGCGCGCCGTAGATCAGGCGGGAGAGGATGTCGCGGCCGATCGGGTCAGTGCCGAGCAGGAAGGCGGAGGAGCCGCCCTCGACGAAGGCGGGCGGCACCAGCAGCGCGTCGCGGAACTGCTCGTCCGGCGCATAGGGCGCGACCAGCGGGGCGGCGATCGCCACCACCACCAGCACCACGAACACCACGAGGCCCATCACGGCGCCGCGGTTCTCGGAAAAATAGCTCCAGAACTCGGCGAAACGCCCCGGCCGGGCGAGCGTGGCCGGTGCATCGGGCCCGGGGACGCCGGCGGGGACGGGCGAGGCGGCCTCGGCGGGGCGGAGGGTGTCGGTCATCGCGTCACCTCGTGTGCCGGATCTTGGGATTGACGAGGCCGTAGAGCATGTCGACCGTCAGGTTCACGACCATCACGATGAGGGCGATCAGCACGAGGCCGCCCTGCACCGCCGGATAGTCGCGGCGGGAGATCGAATCGACCATCCACTTGCCGATCCCCGGCCAGGAGAAGATCGTCTCGGTCAGGATCGCGCCGGCGAGCAGCACGCCGATCTGCAGGCCGATGGTGGTGATCACCGGGATCATGGCGTTGCGCAGCGCGTGGACGCCGACCACCCGTGCCGGCGAGAGGCCCTTGGCCCGGGCGGTGCGGATGTAGTCCTCGCCGAGCACCTCGAGCATCGCCGAGCGCGTCTGCCGGGCGATCACCGCGAGCGGGATGGTGCCGAGCACGATCGTCGGCAGGATCAGGTGCGAGACCGCCGAGCCGAAGGCGCCGTCCTGGCCCGAGAGCAGGCTGTCGATCAGCATGAAGCCGGTCACCTGCGGGAAGAAGTAGAGCAGCGAGATCCGCCCCGACACCGGCGTCCAGGCGAGGATGCCGGAGAACAGGATGATGAGCAGCAGCGCCCACCAGAAGATCGGCATGGAGTAGCCGATGAGCGCCGTCGCCATCAGCGTGTGGTCGAACCCGGAGCCGCGCTTCACCGCCGCGACCACGCCGATCGGGATCCCGAGCACGACCGCGAAGAGGATGGCGCAGATCGACAGCTCCACCGTCGCCGGGAACAGCGTGAAGAACTCGTCGAACACCGGCCGCTTGGTGGCGATGGAGGTGCCGAAGTCGCCGCCGAGGAGGCTCGAGATGTAGCCGAGGTACTGCTCCCAGATCGGCCGGTCGAAGCCGTAGCGCGCCATCATCTCGGCATAGCGCTCGGGCGACAGGCCGCGCTCCCCGGCCATCAGCAGGACGGGATCGCCCGGAAGCAGGCGGATGAACAGGAAGGCCACCAGACTGACCCCGAAGAAGGTCGGGATCACCAGTCCGATCCGCCTGAGGAGGAATCCGAGCATGGGTCAGGGTTCCAGGCGCTTGACGAGGCGGTGCATGGGGAGCGTGGCGAAGAGGCCGTCCGGCATCCAGACGGGTCGCTCCTCGGCGGCGATCTCCACGTATCCGCGCGAGAGGTAGAAGCGGCGGGCGCGTTCGTTGCCCATCGAGCAGTCGAGTTCGGCAATCTTCAGCCCGCGCGAGAGGAGGATCGCCTCGAGCGCGTCCATCAGCCGCCCGGCGAGGCCGGTGCCCCGGGCGCGGCGGGCGAGGAAGAACTGGTCGACCTCGGTCCCCTCCAGGGCCGCGAAGGCGACGGGTCCCTCCCCGTCCTCCACCAGCCAGGCGTCGCCCGCGAACCCCGGCAGGCGGCCGAGGAAGGAGTCCGGCGTGCGTTGGCGGACGAGGCCCGGCGGGAACAGGTCCGCATGGGCGTCGTGCCACGCCTGGTGCCAGAGCGCCGCCACCGCCGGGTAATCGGCCGGATCGATCCGCCTCGGTCCGGTAAAGGTCATCGCGTCGTCCATCATCGGCCCCTCCCCCGTGGCGGACCCGTGGACAGTCTCCGCCCCGGCCGCGCCGCGCCTCCCCGCGCGCCGCGATCGGACACGGTCCACATAACGGGGACGGCGCCGGAGGTGGTCTCCCACGCCCGGCGCCGCCCCGATGCTCAGCGCGCCGTCACTCGGCGATGTCGACGCCGTCGAAGCGGTGCGATCCCTTCGGGTCCATCTTGTAGTTCTGGACCTTGTTGGACATCGGCATGAACACCGTCGAATGGGCGAGGGTCGCCCACGGCGCCTGCTCCTTGAAGACCACCTGGGCCTGCTCGTAGAGCTTCGCCCGCTCCTCCTGGCTGCCGAGCACCTTGGCCTCCTGGATGAGCTTCTCGAAGTCCTCGTTGCACCAGTTGGCGCGGTTGGAGCCGCCGACGCCGTCGCAGCCGAGCAGCACGGCGAGGAAGTTGTCCGGGTCGCCGTTGTCGCCCGTCCAGCCGAGGATGATGGCGCCGTCGCGCTCCTTGTCCTGGCTGCGCTTCAGGTACTCGCCCCACTCGTAGGAGACGATCTCGGCGTTGACGCCGATGGCGGCGAAGTCGGCCTGGATGAGCTCGGCGGTGCGGCGCGCGTTCGGCATGTAGGGCCGCTGCACGGGCATCGCCCAGATCTTCATCTCCAGGCCGCTGGCGCCCGCTTCCTCGAGCAGCTTCTTCGCCGCTTCCGGATCATAGGGATCGTCCTCGACCGCCTCGTTGTAGGACCACATGGTCGGCGGGATCGGGTTCTTGGCCGCCTGGCCGGAGCCCTGGAACACCGCGTCGATGATGGCTTCCTTGTTGATCGCCATGTTCAGCGCCTTGCGCACGCGCACGTCGTCGAACGGCTTCTGGAGGGTGTTGTAGCCGAGGTAGCCGACGTTGAGGCCCGCCTGCTCCATCAGGGTCAGGTCAGGGTCGGCGGCGATCGCCTCGATGTCGGCCGGGTTCGGATAGGGCATCACGTGGCACTCGCCCGCCTTCAGCTTCTGCAGGCGCACCGAGGCGTCCGGCGTGATGGCGAAGACCAGGTCGTCGATCGGCTGCTTGCCGTCCCAGTAGTCCGGGTGGGCCTTGTAGCGGATCACCGCGTCCTTCTGGTAGGCGACGAACTGGAACGGGCCGGTGCCGACCGGCATCTGGTTCAGGTCCTCGAGCTTGCCGGCGGCCTGCAGCTGGTCGGCGTACTCCTTGGACATGATCGAGGCGAAGTCCATGCCGAGGTTGGCGATCATCGGCGCCTCGGGACGGTTCAGGACGAACTTCACCGTGTAGTCGTCGACCTTGACGATCTCCTTGATGAGATCCGGCATCGACATGCCGGTGAAGTACTCCCAGGAGCCGCCGGCATAGGAGTACCACGGATCGTTCTGGTCCATCTGCCGCATGAACGAGTAGATCACGTCGTCGGCGTTGAGATCGCGCGTCGGAGTGAAGAAGTCCGTGGTGTGAAACTTCACGCCCTTGCGCAGATTGAATGTGTACTCCATGCCGTCGTCCGACACGGTCCAGCTCTCGGCGAGGCCCGGCACCACATTGGTGGAGCCGCGCTCGAACTCGACGAGGCGGTTGTAGATCGGACGCGCGGACGCGTCGAAGGTCGTGCCGGCCGTGTAGGGCGCCGGGTCGAATCCCTCGGGGCTGCCCTCCGAGCAGTAGACGAGGGTCTTCGCCTGGGCGGCCGTGGAGAGGCCGACGGCCAGGAACGTCGCCGCCAGAAGGCGCGCAGTCATCTTCATGGTGTGTTTCTCCCGATGGCCGGCTGGGGGCCGGCTCCGCGTTTTACGACGCGTGCGGACGCCGCCTTTGTTTGTCTTCTGGCGGCGCCGAGCGTGGCTCTTATCCGAACGGCAAATGGAGCGCAATGCAAGCCGATTTTCGCGCCGGATACCGCGTATTCGGAACACGCGACTTGCGGAATGCCTTATGCGGAATTTGCATTTCTTTGACCCGGAATCCGGGCGCGGTGCTGTTTCCTTTACCCGAGTGATGCTAGAGGACGTGTCCGCACAGGTGAGCGAGGGGTTGCGATGTTCGACTGGATCGTTGGGTTCGTGAGCGACGGCGGATACCTCGGCATTGCTCTTCTGATGTTCCTGGAGAACGTCTTCCCGCCGATTCCCTCCGAACTGATCATGCCGCTGGCCGGCTTCGTGGCCGCGCGCGGCGAGATGAACATCTGGCTGGTGGTGCTCTCCGGCACGCTGGGGTCGCTCGCGGGGGCTGTGTTCTGGTACTACATCGGCGTCTGGCTCGGCCGCGGACGCGTGGAATGGGCGATCCGCCGCTTCGGCCGGATCCTCACGCTGTCGCTGCAGGACCTCGAGACCGCCCGCGCCTGGTTCCGCTGGAAGGCGCAGTGGGCCGTGTTCCTCGGCCGCCTGGTGCCCACCGTCCGCACCCTGATCTCCGTCCCGGCCGGAATCGCGCCGATGGCGCTCGGGCCCTTCCTGTTCTGGACCACCCTCGGCACCGCGGCCTGGACGGCGTTCCTCGCCGCCGCCGGATACATCCTCGAGAGCCAGTACGAGCTCATCGAGGGCTGGGTCGACCCGGTCTCCAAGGCCGTCGTGGTGCTGATCGTGCTGGTCTACGTCTACCGCGTCGTCACGTTCCGCAGCCCGGAAGCCCGCGCCGGGGATTGAATATGACAGTTGGATGATGGTGGAGTGCTCCTTGACAGGCGACAAAGTCGCGACCGAGGGGGCCCCCGATGACTGCCGGGCTGGAAACGGAGCTGAAGTTCACCCTGACCGGGGACGCGCTCCGCGCGCTGAAATCAGCGAAGCGACAGGGCAAGGCCGGCACGGCGCGGGCGAAACACCAGCGGCTGGTCTCGATCTACTATGACACCGCGGACCGACGGCTGCGGGCCGCCGGCCTGTCGCTGCGCGTGCGCGAGCAGGGCGGCCGCTTCGAGCAGACGGTCAAGGCAGGCGGCGGCGACGCCGGCCTCGTCGCCCGGCCGGAACTCACGGTTCCCCTTCGCGGCCGCGAGCCGGACCTCGCCGCCCTGACCGACGGCGACCTGGCGAGCCTCGTCATCTCCCTCGTCGGGGTGCGGCCGCTGGAGCCGGTGTTCCGCGTCGACGTCCGGCGCACCGTGCGGGAGGTGGAGACCGACGACAGCCGCATCGAGATCGCCCTCGACGAGGGCGAGATCAGCGCCGGAGATCGTCGCGCCGAGGTGCACGAAGCCGAGTTCGAGCTGAAGGCCGGCGACCTTCGTGCGCTTTTCCCGGTCGCACGCGCGGCGCTTGCCGGCACGCCGGTGCGGCTGTCGCGGCTCAGCAAGGCCGACCGCGGCTTCCGGCTCCTCAACGGCGACGACGTGCCTCGGCCGGAGACGGCCGGCCGCGTCGAGATCGCGAAAGGCGGCAGCACCGAGGAACTGCTTAGAGCGGTGCTGCGCTCCTGCCTCGTCCAGATCGCCGCCAACATCGAGGCGGTGAGCGCGGACGACGACCCGGAGGGCCCGCACCAGCTGCGGGTCGGGCTGCGGCGCCTGCGCTCGGCGCTGAAGCTGTTCAAGCCGGTGATGGAGCCCTCCGCCCGCCGCCGTCTCAACGA
Source organism: Pleomorphomonas sp. (assembly GCA_041687675.1). GTDB lineage: Bacteria > Pseudomonadota > Alphaproteobacteria > Rhizobiales > Pleomorphomonadaceae > JAWLBM01. The sequence goes on from JAWLBM010000014.1 coordinate 12,211, forward strand.
CCAGGCCCGCCGGCTCGGCCGCAGCGTGGGCACCCTGCGCGACCTCGACGTGCTCTCCGAGGAGATCGTCGCCGCCGGCGCCGGCCACAGCGAGGGGGCGCCGCTGCAGCACCCCCGGGCGCGGCCCCGCGACGAGGCGCGCACGGCGCTCAGGGCCGAACTCGACGGCGAGGCGGTCGGGGAGTTCCTGATCGACCTCCTCGCCTTCACCGAGGGCCGCGGCTGGCTCTCGCCGGCCGACCTCGACCAGAGCCCCGCCCTCGCCGAGCCCGCCGCCGATTTCGCCCGCCAGGCTCTCGCGAAGCGCTGGGCCAGGACGGCGAAGATAGGCCGCGACGTCGAGGCATTGAGCCCCGAGGAGCGGCACGAGCTCAGGAAATCGTTCAAGACGCTGCGATACACGCTCGAATTCGTCGGCCCCGTGATCGCCCGCAAGGAGCTGAAGTCGCGGACCAAGCGGGTGAAGCAGGCGCAGGAGGTTCTCGGCTACCTCAATGACGTGAAGACCGCCCGCGAACTCCTGCGTCTCCTCGACGAATCCAGGCCGCGCGGCCGGGCCGCCGTCGCCGCCGACCGGGCGGCGGGATTCTGCCTCGGCTGGCACGAGCGCGAGGCCGAGCGCGTCTGGGAAAAGCACAAGGCGACCGTCTCGCTGGATCCCGCCGCCCTCTGAGCGCGTTTCCACGGAACCGACCATCAAAATGCCGTGACCGCAGCCGCCCCGGCGCGGTGGCGCGGTAAGGTCGTGAAGGCCGATCAACGGCAGCGGGAGGCGTGAGCGGAATGACGGAACGCATCAAGATTACCCAGGAGATGATCCGGCTCTACGACGAGTACACCCACCTGACGCTCGACCGGCGCGGCTTCATGGCGAAGCTGACGCGGGTGGCGGGCTCGAGCGCCGCCGCCGTGGCGATCGTGCCGCTGCTGGAGGCGAGCAAGGCCCGCGCCGCGATCGTCGCGCCCGACGATCCCGCGGTGGAGACCTCGACGGTCGAGTTCACCGGGGAGACGGGCAACCTGTCCGGATACCTCGCCAGGCCCGCCGGCGAGGACGGCCGGCTCCCCGCGGTGCTGGTCATCCACGAGAACCGCGGCCTCAACCCGCACATCCAGGACGTCGCTCGCCGGCTCGCCAAGGAGGGCTTCCTGGCGCTGGCGGTGGATTTCCTCTCGCCCGCCGGCGGCACGCCGGAGGACGAGGACAGGGCGCGCGAGATGATCGGCCAGCTGGACGGGATGCAGACGCTGCAGAACGCGGTCGCCGCCGTGGAGTTTCTCTCCACGCATCCGGCGGGCAACGGCAACGTCGGCGCGGTGGGCTTCTGCTGGGGCGGCGGTCTCGTCAACCAGCTGGCGACTGCGTCCGAGAACCTCGACGCCGGCGTCGCCTACTACGGCCGCACGCCGGATTCGGCCGCGGTGCCCAACATCCGCGCGCGGATGATGCTGCACTACGCCGGGCTCGACGACCGCATCAACGCCGGCTGGCCGGAGTACGAGACGGCGCTGAAGGCGGCCGGGGTCGACTACCAGGCCTTCGTCTACGAGGGCGTCAACCACGCCTTCAACAACGACACCTCCGCCGCCCGCTACGACAAGGCGGCCGCGGACCTCGCCTGGGGCCGCACCACGGCCTTCCTGGAGGAGGCGCTGGCCGGCAGCGACTGACCGGCACGCCCGCCGTCCGGAGCGGGTGCGCAAATCCGCACCCGCTCCGGCCTTCCAGACACTTGCGGGCCGGCCGCGATCGTGGTCGAACGGGTGCACTTCCCCGCGGAGCCCTCGCCCGAACCGTGTCCCCCACCCTGGTCGGCGTCGCCCTCAAGGTCGGCTCGACGCTCGTCTTCACCGTCATGGTGGTCCTGATCAAGATCGCCTCCGACCGGGTGCCGCCCGGCGAGATCGTCTTCGCGCGCTCCTTCTTCGGCATGGTGCCGATCGTGGCGATGCTGGCCTGGCGCGGGGAGATCGCCTCGGCGCTGAGGACGCGGAACCCCTATGGCCACATGCGCCGGGCTGCGGTGGGCACGACCTCGATGTTCTGCTGGTTCGCCAGCCTCTCCTACCTGCCGCTGCCGGACGCGACCGCGATCAACTACGCCGGGCCGCTGTTCGGCGTCGTCTTCGCCGCGCTGATCCTGCGCGAGACGGTCCGGATCTACCGCTGGTCGGCGGTGGCGGTGGGCTTTGTCGGCGTGATGATCGTGCTCTCCGAGCAGATCGGCGCCCTCGACGGCGGACTGCTCGGCGACCGGGCGATCGGTGGCGTGCTGGCGCTGGCGGCCGCGGTGTTCGCCGCCCTCGCCTCGATCACCATCCGCCAGCTGACGGCGACCGAATCGACCGGCGCCATCGTCTTCTACTTCTCCGGCTCCGCCGCCGCGATCGCCCTTCTCTCCCTGCCCTTCGGCTGGGTGATGCCGGACGCGGCGACGGCGGGGATCCTGGTGCTCGCCGGGCTGATCGGCGGCGTCGGCCAGGTGATGATGACCGAGGCCTACCGCCGGGCGGAGGCCTCGGTGATCGCGCCCTTCGACTATGTGAACATGCTCTGGGTGGTGCTCGCCGCCTATGTGATCTTCGGCGACGTGCCGACGCCGACGGTGCTGGTCGGCACCGCGATCGTGATCGCCTCCGGCGTCTTCGTCATCTGGCGCGAGCGCCGCCTCGGCATCCTGCAGGCCCGCGCCGCCGCTCGGCGGGCCCAGACGCCGCTGTAGGCCGGACCCGGGTTCACCGGCATCCGGCCGGGTGGGCCGTCCGGCTAGACCCCGAACCGACGGCCGTAGGCCTCCAGCGTCGCCCAGACCGCCTCGTGGTCGGTCAGGAGGTGGCCGACGCCGGCGGCGGGGCGGATCACCGTCACTCCGAAGCCGCCGCCGCGCTCGGCGGCACGGAAGGCGGGCTCGTCGGGAACGTCGTCGCCGACGTGCACCGGCACCCGCCCGACGCAGGGCCGGCGCTCCATGAAGGCGTCGAGGGCGTGGCCCTTGTCGACGCCCACCGGCACCACGTCGATCGCCACCCGGCCGGGCATCACCGTGAAGGACTTGCCGACCACCGAGCGGGCAAGCTCCGCCAGCCTGTCCGCGTCCGGGTGCTCCTCGTCGTGGACGAGGGCCATGCCGGCGGGCTTCCACTCGATCTCGATCCCCGGGTGGTCGCGGCCGACATGCTCGGCGATCACCTCGAACATCCGCCGCTCGTCGGCGGTCAGCACCGGCATCTTCCGCCGCCCGTCGGCGAAGCGCCGGTCCGAGCCCTGGAGCCCGCCCGCCGGCAGCACCAGCGGCGAGAGGATCCGGTCGACCGCCTCGATGGCGCGGCCGGTGAGGATCGTCAGTGCGCCCTCCAGCGTCTTCGAGAGCCGGTCGAGAAGCTCGAGCCGCTCCGGCGAAATGCCGCGGCCGCGGTCGCCGTGGTGCGGACCGATGAGCGTGCCGTCGATGTCGAGGAAGAGGGCGAGGTCGCGCGGAGCCGGCAGGAGGTCGGCGATGGACTTGGGATCAGACAATGAGGATGGCCCTGAAATCGTTGACATTGGTGCGGGTCGGCCCGGTCACGACCAGGTCGCCGAGCCTCTCGAAAGCGGTATAGGCGTCGTTCCCGGCAAGGAAACCCTTGGCCGTCAGGCCGAGCGCGGCGAGGCGGCCGACCGTGCCGCCGTCGCAGACCGCGCCGGCGTTGTCCTCGGTCCCGTCGATGCCGTCGGTGTCCGCGGCGAGCGCAGTGACGCCCTCCAGCCCGGCGATGCCGACCGCGAGGGAGAGCAGGAACTCGACGTTGCGCCCGCCGCGCCCGCCGCCGGCCTTCACCGTCACGGTGGTCTCGCCGCCGGAGAGGATCAGGCAGGGGCGGCGGAACGGCTCGCCCTTCCCGGCGACCCGCCGGGCGATCGCCGCATGAACCCGGCCGACGTCGCGCGCCTCGCCCTCGATGGCGTCGGAGAGGATGTGGACCTCGAGGCCCTCCGCCCTTGCCGCCTCGGCGGCCGCCTTCAGCGACATCTCTGCCGCGGCGATCACGGCGACGGTGTCCCGCTCGAAGCCCGGGTCGTCGGGCTTCGGCGCGTCCGCCTCCGGGCTCTCGAGGAAGGCGCGGGCGGCGGCCGGCAGGTCCATGCCGTAGCGCTGGGCGATAGCGAGGGCGTCGGCGCGGCTGGCCGGGTCGGGAATGGTCGGCCCGGAGGCGACCAGCGCCGGGTCGTCGCCGGGGATGTCGGAGAGGACGAGCGAATGCACCCGCGCCGGGTGGGCCGCGGCGGCGAGGCGGCCGCCCTTGATGCGGGAGAGGTGCTTCCTCACGCAGTTCATCTCGTGGATGGAGGCGCCGGAGGCGAGCAGCACCCGGTTCACCTGCCGCTTCGCCTCGGCGCCGACCGCCTCCGGCGGCAGCGACAGCAGCGAGGAGCCGCCGCCGGAGACCAGCGCCACCACCTGGTCCTGCGCGCCGAGGCCGGAGACGAGGTCGAGGATCCGGCCCGCCGCCGCCGCGCCGTGCTCGTCAGGCACCGGGTGCGCCGCCTCGACGATCTCGATGTGGCGGCAGGGGTGGGCATGGCCGTAGCGGGTGACCACGAGACCCTCGAGCGGGCCGCGGCCGGCTGCCTCCCATGCCGCCTCGAAGGCCGCGGCCATCGCGGCGGAGGCCTTGCCGGCGCCGACCACGACGGTCCGCCCCGGCACCTCCGGCGGCAGGTGGCCGCCGATCACCCGCGCCGGGTCGGCCGCGGCGACGGCGACGTCGAAGAGGTGCCTCAACAGGGCGCGGGGCTCACGCATCGGGCGCTCCGGGGATGGCGGGCGGCGGTGGGACGGACGGCCGAGGCTGTCGCCTCAGCCCGCCTCGAGGTCATAGACGAGAATCCCGTCCAGTCCACCCTCGGCGGCCGCGACCAGCCGCGCGCCGATCCGGCGGTGCTCCTCGTCGGCGAGGTAGGCGTCGCGGGCGTCGAAGTCGTCGAAGGTGACGACGAAGCCGGCGTCGAAGCCGCGGCCGAGCCCCTCGGGCGAGACATTGGGGCCGGCGTCGAAGTTCAGCATGCCGGGGACCCGGCCGGTGAGCCCTTCGAGGTCGCCGAAGATCGCCTGGCGGTCGGCAGCGGATACATCGGACCGGAAGCGGACGAGAACGATGTGCAGGATCATGGGCGTGGCCTCTGCTGGATGGGCTTGGAGAGATCGACCCGCGGCAGCGGGGCGCGGCCGCGGATGATGTCGGACGCCTTCTCGCCGATCATGACGGTCGGGGCGTTGGTGTTGGACGAGTTCACCTGCGGCATGATCGAGCTGTCGGCGACGCGCAGGCCCTCGATGCCGCGCACTCTCAGCTCCGGCGTCACCACCGCCATCTCGTCGACGCCCATCTTGCAGGTGCCGCCCGGGTGGTGGTCGGTCTTGGCGTGGCGGCAGCCGTATTCGAACAGCTGCTCGTCGGTGGTGATGTCGTCGCCGGGCAGCCGCTCGGCGAGGATGAACGGCTTCAGCGCCGGCTGGCGCAGGATCTCGCGGGCGAGCCGGAGGCCGCCGAGGGTGATCCGGAGGTCGTCCGGGTGGCCGAGGAAGTTCGGGTCGATCAGCGGCGCCGCGGCGGGGTCCGACGAGGCGAGCCGCACGGTGCCGCGCGCCTTCGGCCGCATGTTCGCGCTGTTCAGCGTGACGCCCGGGTTCTTCATCCTGGCGACCCCCGCCTCGATGCCGGAGCCCTGGCCGAGATGGAACTGGATGTCCGGCGACCGGGCCGCCGGGTCGACGTACCAGAATCCGCCCACCTCGAAGAGGCTCGAGGCGACCGGGCCCTTGCGGTAGAGCAGGTACTGGAGGCCGGCGAACATCGAGCGGTGCCACTTGGCGTAGTTGTCGTAGGTATGCTCGCCGGTGCACTCGGCGATGACGAAGAAGTCGAGGTGGTCGTGCAGGTTGGAGCCGACCCCGGGCAGGTCTTGCACCGGCTCGATGCCGACACTCCTCAGGTGGTCCGCCGGCCCGATGCCGGAGAGCATCAGCAGCCGCGGCGAGCCGACCGCGCCGGAGGAGACGATCACCTCGCGCTCGCAGCGGATCGTCTCGGGCCGGCCGCCGTTGGCGCCCGCCACCTCCACGCCGACGGCCCTGCCCTTCTCCACCACCACCTTCAGCACGTTGGCGCCGGTGCGCACGGTGAGGTTCCGCCGCGAGCGGATCGGCTTCAGGTAGGCGACCGCGGCGGAGGAGCGGCGGGCGTTGCGCTGGGTGAGCTGGTAGGGACCGACGCCGTCCTGGCTCTCGCCGTTGACGTCGTGGTTGTAGGGGATGCCGAGTTCCTGGGCGGCGCGGAAGTAGGCGTCGACGATCGGCAGCAGCGCGATCGGGTTGGAGACGCCGAGCGGGCCGCCGTAGCCGTGGTACCGGTTGACGAAGGTCTGGTTGTCCTCGGCCCGCTTGAAGTAGGGCAGCACCTCCTCGTAGCTCCAGCCGGTGCAGCCGTGCTCGCCCGCCCATTCGTCGTAGTCGAGGCGGTTGCCCCGGGTGTAGATCTGCGCGTTGATGGTCGACCCGCCGCCGATGACCTTGGCCTGGGTGTACCAGAACACGCGGTCCTTCATGTGCCGCTGCGGCACCGTCGACCAGCCCCAGCTGGCGATGCCCTTGGTCATCTTGGCGAAGCCCGCCGGCATGTGGAAGAAGGGGTGGCGGTCGGTGCCGCCGGCCTCGAGCAGCAGCACCTTCACCGAGGGGTCCTCCGTCAGCCGGTTGGCGAGGACGCACCCGGCCGGGCCGCCGCCGACGATGATGTAGTCCGTCATGGTTCCCATTCCCCTCCCGGGCCGCTTTGGAACGTTCCAAATTCTAGCGCCGCCTCGGCGCCGCCGCGACGCGGCTCACAGTCGCGGCAGCGACAGGCCGCCGTCGACGTCGATCACCTGCCCCTGGCTGAAGCCGAAGGCGCCGGAGACGAGCGCTGCAACCGCCTCGGCGATGTCCTCCGGCAGCCCCCAGCGCATCTGCGGCACGAGGCCCCCCTCGATCAGCCGATCGTACTTCTCCGCCACCCCGGCCGTCATCTCCGTGCGGATGATGCCGGGCCGCACCTCGTAGACGCCGATGCCGGTGCCGGCGAGGCGCAGCGCCAGCGCCTTCACATACATCGAGAGCCCCGCCTTGGACACGCAGTAGTCGGTGCGCTCCGGGCTCGCCGCCACGGCGGAGAGCGAGGTGACCGTGACGACCGACCTCCGCCCGCCCTCGCCGCGGGCGAGCATCCGCCGCACCACCGCGTTGGAGAGGAACAGGGTGCCGCGGAGGTTCACGTCCATCACGGCGTCGAAGTTCTCGGGCAGCAGGTCGAGGAGGTCGCCGCGGACGACGGCGCCGCGGCCGGCGTTGTTGACGAGGACGTCCACCGGCCCGAGCGCCGCCTCGATCCGCTCCAGCGCCGGGCCGTGGGCGGCGATGTCCGCAAGGTCGAAGCACTCCGCATGCACCCTCGCCCCGGCGGCCTCGAGTGCCGCAACCGCCTCGGCCGTCGCCGCGTCGTCGACCATGTCGGTGATGGCGAGGTCATGGCCCGCGCGGGCGAGGCGCTCGGCGATGGCGCGGCCGATGCCGCGGCGGGCGCCGGTGACAAGGGCGACGGGGCGGGTCATGCGAGCACTCCTCCGGCCCTGACGTCGGCCGCGAGCACGTGGTCGGCGGCGCGAAGCGCGTGGGCGGCCACCGTCAGCGCCGGGTTCACCGCGGCGGAGGTCGGCAGCACCGCGGCGTCTGCGACGATCAGGTTCGGATGGTCGAAGGCCCGGCCGAAGGGATCGACCGGCGAGGTCTCCCCGTCGGCGCCGAGGCGGATGGTGCCGCACTGGTGCGAGGGCGTCCTCCGGTCGAAGGCCTTGGTCAGCACGATCGGGAAGCCGGCGGCGCGGCAGCGCTCGCGCATGACGGCGGCGAGGCGCCGGTGGGGCCCGAGGTTCGAGCGCGTCCAGTGGAGGTGGATCCGCCCGTCCCTGACGGTCACCCGGCTCTCCGGGTTGGGCAGGTCCTCGCTCATCAGGTACCAGTCGACGGCGCGGTCGGCCATCGGCTTCAGCGCCCATTCGGGCAGCCCGCGCATGTTGGCCTTGAGGATCGGCGCCGTCACCCGGCCGAGCAGCTGGACGTTGCCGAGCGGCGGCCCGCCGGCGCCGTCGGAGAGGTAGAAGTCGTTGATGCCGAGGGTCTTCTGGTAGACCGAGGTGTTCCGCCAGCGCGGGTCTATGGCGAGCATCGCCGACGAATTGTGGTTCATGAAGTTGCGGCCGACCTGGTCGGACCGGTTGGCAAGGCCCGCCGGATGGCGCTCGTCCGCCGAGGCGAGGAGCAGCGCGGCGGACTGCACCGCCCCCGCCGCGAGCACCACAAGGCCCGGGCGGTAGACGACCCGCTCGCCGCCGCGCTCGGCCTCGACGGCGACGATGCGCCCGCCCTCGCCGGCGACGAGGCGCGTCACCTTCGTCCCGGTCGCGAGGCGGACGTGCGGGTCGGCCAGCGCCGCCTTGAGGCCGCAGGATTCCGCGTCGGACTTGCCGCAGTCGGTGTTCGGATAGGCGTCCCAGGGCGTCGCGCCCAGCTTCAGCCAGCGCTCGATGTCGACGCCGAGCGGCAGCGAGAAGGGGTGGAGGCCCGCTTCGGCCATCCGCGCGCGCACCGCGGCGATGGCGGGCTCGTCCGGCACCGGCGGATGCGGATAGGGCGCCGAGTGCGGCGGTTCGGTCGGGTCGCCGGCGGCGTCGCCGCGCACCTCGTAGAGCCGCTCCGCCGCCGTGTACCAGGGCTCGAGCGTCTCGTAGGGGTACGGCCAGGCGGGCGAGATCCCCTCCTCGTGCTGCATCTCGGCGAAGTCCTCGGCGCGGTAGCGGATCAGCACCGCGCCGTAGAACTTGGTGTTGCCGCCCACGTTGGCGTAGTTGCCCGGGTTGAAGGCCCGGCCGTCCTGGTCGTACCACATCTCCTTCGGCCGGAAGTGGCCGCGCTGGAAGATGGCGCGCGGGTCCCGGTTCTCGGGGATGTCGGCGAGGCGCTCGCCGCGCTCGAGGATCGCGACGGAGAGCCCGCGGCCGGCGACGCCCGCCGCGAAGCTCGCCCCGCCCATGCCGGAGCCGATGATCAGGATGTCCGGCGCCAGGGGATCATGCATGCTTGGTCAGGCCACGCGGGTCTGGGCCGCCGGGTCGAAGAAGACGGCCTTGTCCATGTTGAAGGCGAAGCCCACCCGGTCGCCGGCGCGGACCACCGCGTCGGAGCGCATGCGGGCGATCACCTCGCGGCCACCGAGATGGGTGACGACGAAGGTGTCGGCGCCCGCGGGCTCCACCACGTCGACGTGGCACTCCGCCTGCACCACGGTGCGGGCGGTCCGGTCGGCGCCGTCGAAGTCGGTGATCGCCTCCGGACGGATGCCGAGCAGCACCTCGCGCCCGTCGTGGGCCCGCAGCCCCTCGGACCCGCGGCCGGCCTCGAGCACGAGGTCCGGCTCGTTGCCCCGCGCCAGCGCGACGCCGACCCCGGCGCCGTTCACCTTCACCTTTGCCTTGACGATGTTCATCGACGGCGAGCCCATGAAGTCGGCGACGAAGACGTTGACCGGGTTGTTGTAGATCTCCGCCGGCGTGCCGAACTGCTGCAGCACGCCGTCCTTCAGCACCGCGATCTGGGTGGCGAGCGTCATCGCCTCGATCTGGTCGTGGGTCACGTAGACGATGGTGGTGCCCATGGTCTGGTGCAGCCGCTTGATCTCGGTGCGCATGTCGACGCGCAGCTTGGCGTCGAGGTTGGAGAGCGGCTCGTCGAACAGGAACAGCTTCGGGTCGCGCACCAGCGCCCGGCCCATGGCGACGCGCTGGCGCTGGCCGCCGGACAGCTGGGAAGGCTTGCGGTTCAGAAGGTGCCCGATCTGCAGCATCTCCGAGACCCGCTGGATCGCCGCCTCGCGCTCGGCCTTGGGCACGCCGCGCATCTCCAGGCCGAAGGCGATGTTCCCGCCCACCGTCATGTTCGGGTAGAGCGCGTAGGACTGGAACACCATGGCGATGTCCCGCTGCGACGGCACCAGTTCGTTGACCCGGCGCCCGTCGATGCGGATCTCGCCCTCGGTCACGGTGTCGAGGCCGGCGATCATCGAGAGCAGCGTGGACTTGCCGCAGCCCGACGGGCCGACGAGGACGAGGAAGCCGCCCTCCTCGACCTGGAGGTTGATCCCCTTCAGCACCTCGACCGGGCCGAAGCGCTTGACCAGCTTGTTGATTTCAAGGAACGCCATGGCAGTCAGCCCTTCACGGCACCCGCCATCAGGCCGCGCACGAAGTAGCGGCCCGAGACGATGTAGACGACGAGAGTGGGAAGTGCGGCGAGGATCGCACCGGCGAAGTGGACGTTGTACTCCTTCACGCCCGTGGACGAGGACACCAGGTTGTTCAGCGCCACCGTGATCGGCTGGCTGTCGTAGTCGGCGAAGGAGGCGCCGAAGAGGAAGTCGTTCCACACGTTGGTGAACTGCCAGATCACCGTCACCACGATGATCGGGCCCGACGAGGGCAGCATGATCCGGAAGAAGATCTGCCAGAAGCTGGCGCCGTCGATCTGCGCCGCCTTGACCAGTTCGGTCGGGAAGGCCTCGTAGTAGTTGCGGAAGAACAGCGTCGTGAAGCCGATGCCATAGACCACGTGGACCAGCACGAGTCCCGGGGTGGTGCCGGCGAGGTTGATGAGCCCGAGGATCCGCGCCATCGGGATCAGCACGATCTGGAACGGGATGAAGCAGGCGAGCAGCATCATGCCGAAGACGATGTTGTGGCCGGGAAATCGCCACTTGGTCAGCACGTAGCCGTTCATCGCGCCGAGCACGGTGGAGATCGCCACCGCCGGCACCACCATCAGGATCGAGTTGATGAAGTAGGGGGCAAGGCCGGTCGGCTCGACGCCGATCTGCGCCGTGCTCCAGGCCGAGCGCCAGGGATCCAGCGTCAGGACCTGCGGCAGCGACAGCATCGCGCCGCCGCGGATCTCGTCCAGCGGCTTCACCGAGTTCACCACCATCACGTACAGCGGCAGCATGTAGTAGACGGCGAAGAAGATCAGCAGGGCGTAGATCAGCGCCCGCGTCGCCCGCGAGGTGCGGACTGCCGTATCGGGGGAACTAACGGCCATTGGACTGGCCTCCCTTCACTTCGGCGTAGATGTAGGGGATGATCACCGAGGCGATCATGATCAGCATGATCACGGCGGAGGCCGCACCGACACCCATCTGGCTGCGCGTGAACGTGTAGGAATACATGAAGGTGGCCGGCAACTCCGTCGCCCGGCCAGGGCCGCCGTTGGTCAGCGCGATGACGAGGTCGTAGGACTTGATGGCGAGGTGCGCCAGCACCACGAAGGCGCTGAGGAAGGCGGGCCTCAGCATCGGGATGACGATCCGGCGGTAGAGCTGGAAGTTCGACGCGCCGTCGATCTGCGCGGCCTTCAGCATCTCGTTGTCGATGCCGCGCAGGCCGGCGAGGAACATCGCCATCACGAAACCCGACGACTGCCAGACCGCGGCGATGACGACCGTGTAGATCGCCATGTCGGAGTTCTTGATCCAGTCGAAGGTGAAGGTCTCGAACCCCCAGGAGCGGACCACCGCCTCGAGGCCGATGCCGGGGTCGAGGAACCACTTCCAGGCGGTGCCCGTGACGATGAAGGACAGCGCCATCGGGTAGAGGTAGATCGGCCGGAGGACGCCCTCGCCGCGGATCTTCTGGTCGAGCAGGATCGCCAGGAACAGCCCCATCACCGTGCAGATGACGATGTAGAGCCCGCCGAAGATGGCGAGGTTGGAAAGCGCGGTCCACCAGTTCGGCTGGCCGAACAGGCGCCGGTAGTTCTCCAACCCGATCAGGTCGAAGCTCGGCAGCAGGCGCGAGTTGGTGAACGACAGGTAGACCGAGAACAGGATGAAGCCGTAGACGAACAGCAGCACCGCCGCGAAGCTCGGTGCGAGCACCAGCCTCGGCAGGACCCCCTGCAGTCGTTCGCGGGCGGACGGCGTGGCCGCGACCGGAACCATTTCCGTCTGAGTGATCGACACGGGCGTGCTCCCCGATGGCCGGGATCGCTCCCGGCGGCAGGCCGCCGGGAGAGTCCCGATCGTTGCGGATGCGAGGGTCGGCCGGACGGACCGGTCGTCGCCAGCTTGGTGGCGGCGCCGGGAGGATCACCCCCGGCGCCGGGTCGTCGTCACTGCGCGGCGGCGACCGCGTCGACGAGCTGCTGGGTGGCGGTCGCGGCGTCGATCTGGCCGTTGAACTGGGCCGTGATCACGTCGTACATGGCGTTCTTGACCGCGGCCGGGGCCGAGTGGCCATGGGCCATGGACCCGAACAGCTTGCCGCTCGCCGAGGCGTCGGCGAGGTCGGCCATGCCCTTCTTGCCGCAGGCGTCGAAGGCCTCGTTCGAGACGTCGGTGCGCGCCGGCACCGAGCCCTTCACGACGTTGAACGCCGACTGGAACCCCGGGTCCATGATCGCGCTGGCGAGCTTGACCTGCGCGTCGCGCTGGGCCTCGCCGACCTGGAACAGGGCGAACTGGTCGGAGTTGAACGTCACCGTGCCCTGGGTGCCCGGGAAGCGGAAGCAGAGGAAGTCCTCGCCCGGCACCTTGCCGGCGTTGAGGAACTCGCCCTTCGCCCAGTCGCCCATGAACTGCACGCCGGCCTTGTCCTCGATGACCATCGCCGAGGCGAGGTTCCAGTCGCGGCCGGAGAAGTTGTCATCGACGTAGGAGCGGATGGTCGACATGCGGTTGAACACCTCGGTCATGGTGTCCGAGCCCAGCGCCGCGGGGTCGAGGTCGACCATGGACTTCTGGTAGAACTCCGGACCGCCGGTCGCCATAACGACGGCGTCGAAGATCGTGGCGTCCTGCCAGGGCTGGCCGCCATGGGCCACGGCCGTGTAGCCGGCGGCCTTGATCTTGTCGAGCGCGGCGACGAGCTCGTCCCAGCTGGTCGGCTCGGAGATGCCCAGCTCGTCGAAGATCTTCTTGTTCGCCCACACCCAGTTGGTGGAGTGCACGTTCACCGGCGCGGCGACCCAGGTGCCCTCGTACTTGGAGAACTTCTGCAGCGCCTCCGGCACCACCTGGTCCCAGTTCTCCGACCCGGCGACATCGTTGAGGTCGGCGAGCGCCCCCTGCTCGGCCCAGTCGGTGATGTCGAAGCCGAGCATCTGCACCGCGGTCGGCGGGTTGCCGGAGGTGACGCGGGCGCGCAGCACGGTCATCGCCTCGCTGCCGCCGCCGCCGGCGACCGGCATGTCCTGCCAGGTGACGCCCTGCTGCTCGAGGTTGCCCTTGAGCACGTTGAGGGCGGCTGCCTCGCCGCCCGAGGTCCACCAGTGCAGAACCTCGACCTGCTCCTGCGCGACGGCCGGAACGGCGAAGGCGGTGAATACGGTCGCCATAAGAAGCTTACGCATGGATGTTTCTCCTCCCGATTGGCGCCCTTGGGCGCCCCAATGGCCCGTCTGCGGGCCGCTGACCCCGACCGCCCCCGGCGTGCGACCGGCGGACGGAGCGAGTGTTCCTGTCATACACCATTTAATTCGGACTTCGAAACAATTATTTTCGCCGCCCGAGGCGAATGGTGTCCTTTTGCGCAGGCCCGATCGCGCGCGGTCGCCCGCCGCGTCAGCTTGCGCCTTCCAGCGCGGGTCCGCCCGGCACCCACCAGGAGGTGCGCGGCCCGCGGTGAAACTGGATCGTCTTGGTCTCCGTGTAGTCCTCGACCGCCGCCTTTCCCAGCTCGCGGCCGAGCCCGCTCTGCTTGAAGCCGCCGAAGGGCAGCTCCGGCGTGCCGTCCATATAGGTGTTCACCCAGACGGTACCGCTTCGTGCGCCGCGGGCAAGGCCCATGCAGCGATCGATGTCGCGGCTCCACACCGAGGCGGAGAGCCCGTAGTCGGTGGCGTTGACGAGCGCGACCGCCTCCGCCTCCGTCCGGAAGGACAGGACCGACAGCACCGGGCCGAAGATCTCGTCGCGGGCGACGGCCATCTCGGGGCGCACGCCGGCGATCACCGTCGGGCCGAGGTACTGCCCGGCGGAAGCCTCGAGGCCCCGCCCGTCGGTGACGAGCGAGGCGCCCTCCCCGGCAGCGGCCGCGATCGCCTCGGCGATCCGGCCGTGGTGGTCCGGGGTGATGATGGCGCCGACCATGGTGGCCGGATCGAGCGGATCGCCGACCACCACCTTGCGGGCGTGGTCCCCGTAGGCCGCGAGGAAGGCGTCGCGGACCTCCTCGTGGACGATCACCCGGCTGCCCGCGTTGCAGCACTCCCCGGCGTTGAACAGCGCGCCGAAGACGGCGGCGTCCACGGCCGCCTCGAGGTCGGCGTCGGGGAAGATCACCTGGGCGTTCTTGCCGCCGAGTTCCATCGCCACCTTCTTGAGGCTCGCCGAGGCGGACTGCATGGTCGCCTTGCCGACGCGGGTGGAGCCGGTGAAGGACACCATGTCGACGTCCGGGTGGGCCACCATCGGCGCGCCGACGTCCGGTCCGGTGCCGAGAAGGACGTTGCAGGCGCCGTCCGGCAGGCCCGCCTCGGCGAGGATCCCGGCGAGGACGACGGTCGAGGCCGAGGTGAGCTCGGAGGGCTTCACCACCGCCGTGCAGCCGGCCGCGAGCGCGAAGGGCAGCTTCTGGCCGATGATCAGGAAAGGGAAGTTCCACGGCGTGATCAGCGAGACGACGCCGATCGGCTCGCGCAGCACGACGCCCAGCATGTCGTCGCCGAGGTTGGCGTAGGACTCCCCGTGCAGCGTCCGGGCGAGCGCGGCGGCATAGCGCCAGATGTCCACCGCGCCGGCGACCTCGGCGCGGGCCTGGGAGATCGGCTTGCCGGACTCGATGGCGTCGAGCCGGGCGATCTCGTCGGCCCGGGCGGCGATCCGGTCGGCGGCGTCGAGCAGCACCTTCGAGCGCTCGGCGGCCCGCATGCGCGGCCAGGGGCCGTGGTCGAAGGCCCGGCGGGCGGCCGCCACGGCGAGGTCCACGTCGGCGGCGGTGCCGAAGGCGTAGCGCGAGACATCGACGCCGTGGCCCGGCGACACGCGGCCGCCCTCGCGCCCCTCGACGCCGTCGACGGACCTGCCGTCGATGAACATCCGGTAGCGGGCGGGGCCGTGGGTCGCCTCGGCGAGCCGGGCGAGGTCGATGGCGATGGTCATGTCAGCGGTCCTCGAAACGGGGCGGACGCTTCTCGCGGAAGCTCGCGACGCCCTCCTTAAGGTCTTGGGTGGTGGCGACCAGCGCGCCGGCGATCGCCTCGAAGGCGGCGTCGCGCTCCTCGCCCTCGGCGGCGTTGATCAGCATCTTGGCGACCTGCACCGCGGCCGGGCCGCGGCGGTCGATGTCGGCGGCGATGGCCCGGGCGCGCAAAAGGCCCTCGCCCGCCGGCGCCACCTCGTCGACGATCCCCTGCTCGAGCGCCTCGGCGGCGCCGTACATCCGGCCGGCGATCGCCATCCGCTTCACCACCCGGCTGCCGAAGCGCCGGACGAGACGCTGGGTGCCCGACCAGCCGGGCACCATGCCGAGCCCGGTCTCCGGCAGGCCGACCCGCACCTGCTCCTCGGCGACGATCAGGTCGGCGCAGGCGGCAAGCTCGAGGCCGCCGCCGAAGGCGTGGCCGTTCAATACCGCGATCAGCGGCTGGCGCAGCCGGGCGAGGCGGTCGAACACGCGGTGGCCCTCGCGGATCCACCCGCGGCCGAAGGCCAGCGGGTCGAGGCCCGCCCAGGCGACGATGTCGCCGCCGGCGGAGAAGGCCTTCTGCCCGGCCCCGGTCATGATGGCGACACGCACGTCGCGGTCGCGCTCGACGGCGGCGACCCAGCCCTCGATCGCGGCGACCAGCTCCTGGTCGAGGGCGTTGAGCTTCTCCGGGCGGTCCAGCGTCAGGATCGCCACCGCCCCGTCGATCTCGCTCCGGATCCTCGCGCTCATCCGCGCCTCCCGAGGTCGAGGCCGATCGGCTCGGGGTGGTAGAGCCGCTCGGGGGTGACGGCGAGCTCGGGCGCGACCTTCAGCTCGAAGTCGGCCTGGGCCAGCACGTCGCGCTCGAGGTCGACGCCGGGGGCGAGTTCGGTGACGGTGACGCCTTCGGGGGTGAGCTTCATCACGCAGCGCTCGGTGACGTAGGTGACGTCCTGCCCCTGGGCGACGCCGCGGCGGCCGGAGAAGGACACGTGCTCGACCTCCGGCACCAGCTTCCTGACCTTGCCCTCGCGCTCGATCCTGAGCCGCCCGTCCTCGATGGCGAGCTTGGCGCCGGCGTTGAAGTAGCCGGAGAAGACGATCTTGCGGGCCCTCGTCGTGATATCAACGAATCCGCCGGCGCCGGCGGTGACGTGCGGGCGGGCCGACAGCTTCGAGACGTTCACCGAGCCGAAGCTGTCGATCTGCAGGAAAGACAGCAGCGTGCAGTCGAAGCCGCCCGCCTGGAAATAGGTGAAGTTGTAGGGGCTCGGCACGATCGCCTCGGCGTTGGAGGCGCAGCCGAAGGCGAAGTCGAGCAGCGGCACGCCGCCGACGGCGCCCTGCTCGATGATCCAGGTGACGTCCCCGTGGCGGCCCTCCTCGATGAGGATCCGCGGCACGTTGGCGGAGATGCCGAAGCCGATGTTGCAGGCCCATCCGGCCTGGAGCTCCATCGCCACCCGCCGGGCGATCACCTTGGCCGGGTCGAAGGGCGGCGTGCGGAAGCTCGACAGCGGGCGGAAGATCTCGCCCGAGATCGCCGGGTCGTAGACGGTCTGCGTCGTCTGCATCTGGTCCGGCGCGACGACGACGTGGTCGACGAGGATGCCGGGGACGTAGACGTCCTGCGGCTTCAGCGTGCCGGCCTGTGCGACGCGCTTCACCTGGGCGATGACGATGCCGCCGTTGTTGTGCACGGCCATCGCCTGGTCGAGGGGCCCGAGGAAGGCGCCCTCGTGCTCGTAGGTGAGGTTGCCGCGCTCGTCGGCGGTGGTGGCGCGGATGATCGCGATCTCGGGGACGATCGCCTTGAAGAACAGCCAGTC
The DNA here is from genome assembly GCA_041687675.1 of Pleomorphomonas sp. Lineage (GTDB taxonomy): Bacteria > Pseudomonadota > Alphaproteobacteria > Rhizobiales > Pleomorphomonadaceae > JAWLBM01. The sequence goes on from JAWLBM010000014.1 coordinate 29,284, forward strand.
CTCGCCCTCAAAGGTCTCATGGCGGACGATCGGCCGGGCGGCCGCCGTCGCGTTCATGGCGCAGCCCTGGCGGAGCGGATCGACGAAGGTGTCGAGGCCGACCTTGGTGAAGACGCCCGGCCGCTTGGCCGCCGCCTCGCGGTGCATGTCGAAGAGGATGCCCGAGGGCACGTTGTAGGCGGCCACCTTCTCCGCCCCGAGCAGCTTCCAGATCTCCGGCGGCTCCGAGGAGGACGGGCCGGAGGGATAGCTGCCGCCGATGACGGTGGAGAGGAGCCCCTCCCTGGCGATGTGGTCGATGCCCCTGATGCCGTACATGTCGCCGGCGGCGATCGGGTGCAGCGTAGTGAGCCCGCGCGGATGGCCGCTCTCCTCGAAGCGGCGGCCGATGGCGGCGAGCACGGCGTCCGGGCAGCCGAGGCCGGAGGACGACGACACGGTGACGATCGCCCCGTCCGGGATGAGGGCCGCGGCTTCGTCTGCGGAGATCACTTTCGACATGGGTCGCAAAACTCTCGGGGTCATTCGGGGCCAGGACTCAGGCGGCGATCTCGACGCGCCGGCCGCTGCGGGCGGACTCCAGCGCCGCGAGGCCGAAGGCGAGCGAGCGGATTCCATCCTCGGCGGTGGCGCTCGGGCTCCCGTCGCCGCGGATCGCCGCGTGGAAGGCGCGGACGGCGCGCACGTAGAGGTTCTCGCGGTCGATCTCGAGGTCGCGCTCGCCGTCGGCGTTGCGCAGCGTCACCGAGCCGATCGGCTTCTGCGTCATGCAGTCCCGGCCGATCAGCGAGCCCTCGGTGCCGTGCACCTCGAAGCCGGTGCCGGCGTAGCGGGTGGTGAAGGCGTCGTGGGTCTGGGCGATGAGGCCGGAGCGGAAGGTGGCCACCGCCATCGCCCCGTCCTCGAGGCCGGCGCTCGCCATGCCCGAGGACTGCACCGTGGCCGACACCGAGACCGGCTCGTCGTCGAGAACGAAGCGCAGCGTGTCGGCGTCGTGGACGGTGATGTCGAGCACCACGCCGCCGCCGGCGCCGGGGGTGGTGATGCGCCAGCCCTGCAGGTGCGGCGGCAGGTAGACGGCGTGGAAAACGCGGGCGGCGAGCGGCCGGCCGATCAGCCCGTCCTTGATCGCCTGGCGCATCGCCCGGTGGGTGCCGGCGTTGCGCAGGTGATGGTTGGTGGCCATGACGACGCCCGCCTCCTCGGCGGCCCGCTGCATGGCCCGGGCGTCCTCGAGGGCAAGGGCGAGCGGCTTCTCGCAGAGCACGTGCTTGCCGGCGCGGGCGGCGGCGATCGCCTGGTCGCGGTGGAGTTCGTTGGTGGTCGAGATGTACACGGCGTCCACCTCGCCGTCGGCGAGCAGCGCATCGAGGCTGTCGTAGGCCCGGCCGATGCCGGTGTCCGCGGCGTAGGTCCGCGCCCGCTCGGCGCTCGACGACATCACCGCGACGACTTCGCCGTCCGGCTGGTCGCGGAACGCGCCGATCATCCATTCGCGGGCGATGGTGGAGGCTCCGACGAGGCCCCAGCGGATGGTCATGGATCAGTCCTCCCTCACGGCGCCGCAGCTTCGGCGGATCACCAGGTGCACGTCGCCGACGTGGTCCTCGACGCGCTGGTCGCCGTGGACCATGCGCAGGACGGCGTGGGCCGCCCGCTCGCCGAGCGCGGCGCTGTCGACCGCCACCGTGGTGAGCGGCGGCTGGGTGTGGCGGGCCTCGCGCACGTCGTCGAAGCCGACGAGGCCGAAGTCGCGGCCGGCGGTCATGCCGCGCCGGGCGAGGCCGTCGATGACGCCGAAGGCGACCACGTCGTTGAAGCAGAGCGCGGCAGTGAACGGCTCCGCCCGGTCGAGCATCCAGTCGACCGCCCGCTCGCCCGTCTCGCGGTTGGGCGCGCCCTCGACGACGCTGCCGAGCGGCATTTGAAGCCCGGCGTCCTCCATGGCGGCCCGCCAGCCGCCGGAGCGGTCGTTCTGGGCGATCATGTCCTGGTAGCCGCCGACGAAGGCGATGCGCCGGTGGCCGAGCGAGATGAGGTGCTCGACGGCGCGGCGGGCGCCGCGGAAGTTGTCGGGCGTCACCGAGGCGGCCCTCAGCCCCGCGATGCGGCGCATGGCGAGCACGACCGGCAACCCCGCGGCGGCGAAGGGCTCGAGGTCGGCCGCCCGGGTTCCGCGCGAGGGGCAGATGATCAGGCCGGCGATGTCGTGCTCGCGCATCGAGCGCAGCACCTCGGCCTGCCGCTTGGGGTTCTCGGAGGCGTTGGCGATGAAGGGGATGTAGCCGGCGGTCTGGAAGACCCGCTCGATGCCGACCGCGAGTTCGGCGAAGAAGGGGTTGGCGAGGTCGTTGATGACCATGCCGACGATGTTCGTCCGCGCGCTCCTGAGGTTGGCGGCGCCGCGGTTGTAGACATAGCCGGAGCGCTCGATGGCGGCGAGCACCTTCTCGCGCGTCTCGGCCCTGACCAGCGGCGAGCCCTGCAGGACGAGCGAGACCGTGGACTTCGACACGCCGGTGGCGCGCGCGATGTCCACCATGGTCACCCGCCCCGGGGCCTGTGCGCCGGTCGCCTCGCTGGCCATCTCTCCTCCCCTGCCCGGCTTCACCGCCGGATCGCGGCGGTATCGGCCCGCCGCTTTTGGAACGTTCCTATCCCTAGGGAAAGTCTCGCGGCCGGTCAACCCCCAAGCGTCGGTGGCGTCGTCGCCGCGCCGCACCCGCCCATGGCGCCCTGCAGCCGGGGAACTGGATCTGCTCTGCCCATGTAAGTGTTGATGTTTCCGGTCCGACCCGGAGGATTCGTGCGTGCGCTCGGCGGCCTGCGCCGACCCGGGCGCCCGGGACATGCCGCCTGAAGAATTTGGAACGTTCCAGCCTTGTCATGGCAAGGCGGGCTCCTCCCATGGCTGGAACGGTGCCTCACACCTTCGCCTGCGCCGCGCGCGGGAACACCGCGCGCACCTGGTCGAGGAAGACCTTCAGCACCGGCTGGCGGGCCTTGTCCGGGTTGAAGGCGATCTGGAACGGCGCGGCATAGGCGAAGAGGTCCGAGCGGATCGCCCGGAGCCGCCCCTCGGCGACGAAGCGGTCGGCGAGGTGCTCGGGAAGATAGCCGAGGTAGGCGCCGGAGAGGATCAGCCGCGCCTCCGATTCCATGTCGGAAACCACCGCCCGAGGACCGCCGACGGCGAAGATCTTGAGGTCGCGCTGGCCCCAGTAGTTGCGGCCGATGATCGGGTGCTGGCGCACCGCGTCGACGTCGATCCGCTCGTCCGGCACGTCGAACAGCGGGTGCCCGGCGGCGCAGTAGAAGCACTGGGTTTCCTCGTAGAGGTCGAGGTAGGCGAGCCCCAGCGCCACCTTGGGAAAGCTCGCGATCGCCGCCTGCAACTGGCCGCCGATGACGTCGCGGAGAAGCTCGTTGGGCGGGCGCGACACGACGTTCAGCATCACCTCGGGCGCGGCGCGGGAGAAGGCCGCGAACAGCCGGTCGAGCGGGGCGGCCGGGTCGGAGATGGTGTTGTCGACGAGCCCGATCGACAGCGTCCCGCCGAGGCTGCCGCGAAGCCCCCTCACCCGCGCCTCGAACTGCTCAACCTGCCCGATCAGCCGCCGCGCCTCGTCATAGACGACGCGGCCCTCGTCGGTCAGCGCGAAGCCCGAGCGCCCGCGCCGGCAGAGCCGCACCCCGAGCCGACCCTCGAGGCGCGTCACATGGGTCGAGATGGTGGAGAGCGACAGGTTGAGCTCCCCCTGCGCCGCCGCGAAGCCGCCCGACTCGACGATCGTCATGAAGAGACGAAGGAGGCGAAGGTCGGCGGGATCGAGGGACACACGGTGCTCCTAAGCGCACGCGACTCCAACCGGCGGACCGGCGCCGACGTCCTCCCGGCGGGGAAGCAGGAATTCAGGCTCCCTCGCCGTCATCCCCCTCAAACGTCATCCCGGCGAAAGCCGGGATCCAGGCCTCCCTCGCCATCCGCGCCCCGGCCGGGCACTGGATCCCGGCTTTCGCCGGGATGACGCCGGGGGGCGGTGGACGAGTGCGATCCACGGCCCGGGGGCGCTCGATCCCGGCTTTACCCGGGATGACGTCGAGGGGCCCGGCCCATCATACTTCCAGAAATCTCGAAGTGAACTCCGACACGCCGCTATTTTCTCGACGCGTCGCCTGCTGTTTGATCATGCCGAGGAGCGAGGCAGTTGGCGGGTGGAGTGATGAGCGAGAGCGGACCGCGCTGGAGCGTGGACAGCGAGACGGGCGTGCTGAGGGACGTCCTTCTCTGCCCGCCGGACAACTACGCCTGGATCCCTACCAACGACGTCGCCCGGCGCACCCTCGCGGCCGGCGGCCAGCCGGACCCGCAGCGGCTGCAGGCGCAGTTCCGCGAACTCGTCGACTGCCTCGAGGGCGCCGGCGTCGCCTGCCATTTCCTCGATCCCGAGCCGCAGCTTCCCTACCAGGTCTACACGCGCGATTCCTCCCAGGTGACGCCCTGGGGCCCGATGGTGACGCAGCTGTTCCGGCCGCAGCGGCGCGGCGAACTCGCCTCGATCATGGCCTTCTACCAGCGCAGCGGCTGCCCGATCTGGCGCTTCGCCTCCTCCGGCGCGATCGAGGGCGGCGACATCCACATCATCCGCCCGGGGCTGATGGCGATCGGCCATTCCGGCGAGCGCACCACCGCCGAGGGCGCCGCCCAGTTCGCCGGCTGGTTCGCCGATGCCGGCTGGGAGACGCGGGTGATCCCCTTCGCCGAGCATTTCCTCCACCTCGACGTGATCTTCTGCATGGTGGCGGACGGCCTCGCCATCGCCGTCACCGACGTGATCGACGACGGGCACCTCGACTGGTTCGCCGCGAGCGGCATCCGGATCCTGCCGGTCACTTACAAGGAGGCGATGGGTCAGATGGGCTGCAACGTGCTGGCGCTCGGCAGCGACCGGGTGGTCAGCCCGCGCCACTGCCGGCGCGTCAACGAGATGCTGCGGGCCGAAGGGCTGACCGTCCTCGACCCGGACCTGGAACTCTTTGCCATGGGCGGCGGCAGCGTGCACTGCATGACCATGCCGCTCCGGCGGGACCCGATCGGCCGCTGAGCGGCGGCCGGTCCGAACGGACCACCGGCGCCGATCCCGCGCCAAGACGGGGCGGCGCCCGGGACAACGGATGCCATGCGCCCGATTGCGCGGTGACAAGCGCGGCGGGCCAGAGAAAACCGGAAGGGATCAACGAATGACGCTCAGGACCGCATTCCTGGCCGCGGTCGCCGCGGCCGCCCTCGCGCCCGCCGGCGCCGCCGCCGAGGAGATCAACGCCCTCGTCTGGTGCGACCACACCGACCCGGCCTTCCTGGAGCCCTTCACCGAGGCGACCGGGATCACCGTCAACGTCAAGGACTACGAGGGCACCGGCGCCGGGCTCGCCCTGATCGAGCAGTCCCAGCCGGGCGACTGGGACGTGTTCGTGGTGGATTCGACGGACGTCCGCCGGGTCGCCGCGCGCGGCATCCTCGCCGCGCTCGACCCCGCCGACTTCCCGATGGCCGACATCCCCGGGGCGGTGCAGGCCCCGGAACTGCACCAGGTGGACGGCGTCTGGCGCGCGGTGCCCGAAAAGTTCGGCTACAACGCCATAGCCTTCGACCGGGACAAGGTGTCGGAGGAGCAGATGCGCAAGGCGGCGAACCTGTTCGATCCCTCCCTCAAGGGCCAGATCGCCGTCTACGACTACTACCTGCCGCTGATCACCCAGATGGCGATCCTGCTCGGCAAGGACCCGAAGGAGGTCACCGAGGCGGACCTGCCGGCCATCCGCGAGAAGCTGTTCGAGCTGAAGGCCAACGCGGCGCTCGTCTCCGACGTCGTCACCTCGCAGACCGCGCTCGCCACCGGCGAGGTGGCGGTGCTGGTGGGCGGCGGCGAATACGCCGTCTCCGGCCTCCATGCCGAGAAGCCCAATCTCGACTGGATCCTGCCTGACGAGGGCGGCGTCCGCTGGCAGCAGGCGATCGGCGTGATGGAGGCCTCCGGGAAGAAGGAGGCCGCGACGAAGTTCGTGCAGTATGTGCTCTCGCCCGAGGGCCAGGCGCGGCTCGCCACCTCCTCCTGCTACTGGGGCATGCCGGCGAACTCCAAGGCGACCCTCGACGACACCCAGAAGAGCGTGCTGCGCTGGGACGAGCAGCCGGGCTTCATCGAGAACTCGCACCTCTACATCTCGCCCTCGGATGAACTCGACCAGGCGATGCAGGAGGTCTGGACCGAGTTCCTGCAGCATTGACCCTCGCCCCGGGCGGCGGCCACCGCCGCCCGGCCACCCCGGATCGCCCGATGCCGAACCCCGCCAGCCACGAGGTCGCCGCCCGCCGCCGGGACACCCGGCGCGGGATGCTCCTCGTCGCGCCCGCGGCGCTCTACACGCTGGCGATCTTCCTGGTGCCGCTCGCCGTGACGGCGGCCTGGAGCCTCTTCACCCGCACCGCCGGCGGCATCGACACGACGCCTACGCTCGCCAACTACGCCCGCTTCTTCGGCGAGAGCGCGCAGCTGACGGCGCTGTGGAACTCGCTCGAGGTGTCGGCCCTCGTCACCGTGGCGAGCGTCCTCCTCGGCTATCCCCTCGCCTACGCCATCGCCTTCCACGTGCCGGAGCGCTGGCAGCGGCTGGCGCTGGTCCTCTCGATCCTGCCGTTCTGGACCTCCTATGTGGTGCGGTCCTACGCCTGGCTGCTGGTGCTGGCGCCGAACGGGGTGGTCAACCAGGCCCTGGTCGGGCTCGGCCTCGTCGACGAGCCGGTGCGGATCGCCTACACCATGGCCGGCACCGTGCTCGGCTTCGCCCACTTCTTCACCATGCTGGTGGCGCTCACCGTCTACGCCAGCCTGAAGCGGATCAACCCGCGCCTGATGCTCGCCGCCAGGGACCTCGGCGCGGGCCCGGTCGCGACCTTCCTGCGCATTACCCTGCCGCTGTCGATGCCGGGCGTCGCGACCGGGGCCTTCCTCACCTTCGTCCTCACCGTCGGCGACTACGTCACCCCGCAGATCCTCGGCGGCAACACCACGCTGGTGCTGCCGCAGGCGATCCTGCTGCAACTCGGCCGGCGGGCCGACATCCCGATGGCCTCGGCGATGGCGCTGGTGCTGATGCTGGTGGTGGTCGCCGCCTACCTCGTCGCCGGCAGGTACATGAAGCTGGAGCGCGCGCCATGACCGGGCGGGCCCTGCCAGCGCTCGGCTGGGCGGCGCTGATCGGCGCCTTCTACGCCTTCATCTACCTGCCGGTCGCGGTGCTGATGCTGTTCTCCTTCCACGACGGGCGGGTGCCGGTGCCGCCCTTCGAGGGGCCGACGCTCGACTGGTACGGCCGGGTTCTCGCCAACGGCAAGCTGATCGAGGCGACCGGGCACTCGCTGGCCGTCGGGCTTCTCTCCTCGGCGGTGGCCGTGGCGCTCGGCTTCCTCGCCGCGGTCGCCTTCGCCCGCCACCGGGTGCCGATGCGGCGAACGGTCGAGGCGATGCTGGTGGTGCCGCTCACCGTCTCCTACATCATCATCGGCCTCGGCCTGCTCATCACCATGAACGGACTCGGGCTCTCCAAGTCGCTGCTCGGCGTCGGCCTCGGCCATGTGGTGATAAACCTGCCGCTCTGCTTCCTGATCGCCCTGTCGCAGATGGGTCCGGCCGAGGCGCGGCTGGAGGCGGCGGCGCGCGACCTCGGCGCCTCCGAGGCGGCGGTGCTGGCGCGGATCACGCTGCCGCTCGCCGCGCCGGCGCTCATCGCCGGCTTCTTCCTCTCCTTCACCCTCTCCTGGGATGAGTTCGTGATCGCCTTTCTCCTCACCAACTTCGACGTGACGCTGCCGGTGGTGATCTGGTCGATGCTGCGCACGGGCCTCAACCCGGAGACCAACGCCGCCGGAACGCTGGTCTTCGCGGTGTCACTGCTGCTGGTCGCGATCGTCGAGCTCCTGGTGCTCCGCCGCCGGGGGGCCCGGTGAGCCGGCCGGCGCGCCTCGACGCAGAGGCGATCTCCAAGCGCTACGGCGCGGAGACGGCGCTCGCGGGGATCTCGCTCCACGTGCCGGCGGGCTCCTATGTTGTGCTGCTCGGACCGTCTGGTTCGGGCAAGACCACCCTCCTCTCGATCGTCGGCGGCTTCACCGTGCCGAGCGAGGGGCGCGTGCTGATCGACGGCGAGGACGTGACGGCGACCGGTCCGGCGCAGCGGCCGACGGCGACCGTCTTCCAGGACTACGCCCTCTTCCCGCACATGAGCGTCGCGGCCAACGTCCGGTTCGGGCTGTCGATGCGCGGCGTGGCGAAAGCCGAGGCGCGGCGGCTCGCGACGGAGGCGCTGGCGCTGGTCGGCCTCGCCGGCTTCGGCGACCGCCCGATCGCCGCCCTCTCCGGAGGCCAGCGCCAGCGGGTGGCGCTCGCCCGCTCGCTGGTGGTCGAGCCGGCGATCCTGCTCCTCGACGAGCCGCTCGGTGCGCTCGACCTGCACCTGCGCCGGCAGATGCAGGACGAACTCAAGGCGCTGCAGCGCACGACCGGCCGCAGCTTCGTCCACGTCACCCACGACCAGGAGGAGGCGATGGCGCTTGCCGACCTCATCGTGGTGATGAACCGGGGGCGGATCGAGGACATGGGGCCGCCGGAGCGCGTCTACGCGCGGCCCGCGACCCGCTTCGCCGCCACCTTCATGGGCGAGAGCACGATCCTCGAGGGCCGCGTCCAGATGGCGACCGACGGCCGCGCCGCGGTCGAGACGGCCGAGGGCCGGCTGGTGGTCGGCGGCGGCGCCGCGGCGGGGGCCGAGGTCGCGCTGTCGATCCGCCCGGAGCGGCTGCGCCTCGCCCCCGGCGACGGCGCGGTGCCGGTGGCGACCGCGACGGTCGAGGAGTGCGTCTTCCAGGGCGGCTTCGTGCGGGTGCGCGCGCGCACCGCGGCCGGCGCCGCGGTGCTCGCCAAGGTGCCGCCCGAGGCCGCGCCGGCGGCCGGCGCCGAGGTGCGCCTCTTCGCCAACCCCTCCGACATCGTCCTGCTATCCGAGGAGACGCAAAGGTGACCCGGCTCGCCACCATCCCCGCCGCCGACTGGTACGAGACGGTGCCCTTCGCGGACGCCATCACCCTCGTCCACGAGCCCTGGATCCCGGATTTCTTCCGCTGCAACATGTGGCTGGTCCGCGGCCGCGACCGCGACCTGCTGGTCGACGCCGGCCTCGGCTGGGTGCCGCTGCGCGACCATGTCCCGGAGCTGAACGGGCGGCCGGTGACGCTATTGATGTCGCACACCCACTTCGACCACATCGGCTCGGCGCACCAGTTCGGCGAGCGGCTCGTCCACCCCGCCGAGGCGGGGATCGCCGCCGATCCGACCAACGAGGCCACCCTCTTCCGCAAATACGCCGACGGCAGCGCCGACGAGCGGATGTTCATGGCGCTTCCGCCCGGATGGGACGCGAGCGCCTACCGGATCCGGCCCGCGCCGGCGACCGGGCTCGTCAACGACGGCGACCGGATCGACCTCGGCGACCGGACCTTTACGGTCGTCCACACGCCCGGCCACTCGCCGGGCCATGTGTCGCTGTTCGAGGAGAAGACCGGCACGCTGATCGCCCAGGACGTCGTCTACGACGGCGAACTGGTCGACGATTGCTATCACTCGGACATCGGCATCTATATTCGGACGATGAAGCGGCTCCGGGAGATGGAGCCGCGGATCGTGCACGGCGGCCACGGCCCGAGCTTCGGCCGGACCCGCTTCCGCCAGTTGATCGACGCCTACATCGCCGCAAAGGAAGCCTCGTGATCGTCGCCAACCCGCTTCTCGTCGCCACCGATGTCCCGCCGATCCCGGCGGCGCAGGCCTGGGCCAAGGCCTACGACGGCCGGCACGGGCCGCTGATCAACCTCGCCCAGGCCGTGCCCGGCACCCCGCCGGCGGACGAACTCGCGCGGCGGATCTCCGAGGCGGCGGGAACGCCGGAGGCGGCCACCTACGGCGGCCTCGCCGGCGACGCGGTGCTGCGCGAGGCGCTGGCGCGGGACATCTCGGCGACCTACGGCGGCAGCGTCGAGGCGGCGGACGTGGCGATCACCGCGGGCTGCAACCAGGCCTTCTTCGCCGCGGCGATGGCGCTCGCCCGGGCGGGCGACCAGGTGGTGATCCCGACGCCCTGGTACTTCAACCACAAGATGGCGCTGGACATGCTCGGCATCGAGGCGGTGCCGCTGCCCGCCCTCGCCCAGAACGCCTTCGTGCCGCAGCCGGAGGACGCCCGTCCGCTGATCGGCCCGAGGACCAGGGCGCTGCTCCTCGTCACCCCCAACAACCCGACCGGCGCCACCTATCCGCCGGAGACCATCGCCGCCTTCCGCGACCTCTGCGAGGAGACGGGGATCGCGCTCGTGCTCGACGAGACCTACCGCGACTTCATGCCGGAGGGACTGGGGCGGCCGCACGACCTCTTCGCCGGCGACTGGCGCGGCCGCCTCGTCCACCTCTATTCCTTCTCCAAGGCCTACGCGATCCCGGGCCACCGCCTCGGCGCGATGGTCGCCGACCCGGCGATCATCCGCGAGGTCGGCAAGGTGCTCGACACCATCCAGATCTGCCCGCCGCGGGCGGCGCAGGGGCCGGTCGCCTGGGCGATCGACGGCGTGCGCGCCTGGCGCGAGGAGAAGCGCGGCGAGATCAACGCCCGCGCGGCGATCTTCCGCCGGGCGGTGGCGGAGGCGCCGGGCTGGGAGATCTCCGCCATCGGCGCCTACTTCGCCTTCGTCCGCCACCCCTTCGACGCCGACGCGGTGGACGTCGGCGAACGGCTGGCGCGGGAGGGCGGCATCATCACCCTGCCGGGTCCCTTCTTCGGGCCGGGGCTCGACAGGCACATCCGCTTCGCCTTCGCCAACGTGGCCGACGAGGTGCTGCCGGCCGTTCCGGCCCGGCTCAGGGCGCTGGGCTGAGAGAGAAGAAGAACCTCGAAATAACCTCAAGAAAAGGGAGCAATTCCATGACGAAGAACACGATTTCCCGCCGCACCGTGCTCGCGGCCGGGGCCGCCGGCACCGCCCTCCTGGCGATGCCGTCGATCGTCCGTGCGCAGGACCGGTCGCTGAAGGTCGGCGTCTACGGCGGCTACTTCAAGGACTCGTTCGACACCCACATCTTCCCGGAATTCACCAAGGCGACCGGCATCGCGGTCGAATCCGTCGCCGAGCCGACCGGCGAGGCCTGGCTCGTCCAGCTCGAGCAGGCGGCGCGCGCCGGCCAGGCGCCGGCGGACGTGTCGATGATGGCGCTGGTGCCGCTGCTCCGGGGCATGAGCTCGGAGCTCTGGGCGCCGCTCGACCTGTCGAAGATCCCGGCGGCCGACAACCTGCTCGACCGCTACATCGACCGCTACCCCGACGGCCGCGTGGCCGGCATCGGCGCGGTCGCCTGGTACATCACCCTCGTCTCCAACACCGACGTCTACCCGGACGCGCCGGACTCCTGGGGCGTGATGTGGGAGCCGGAGCAGCAGGACCGGCTCGGCCTCCTCGCCCTCGTCACCAACTCCTTCCTGCTCGAGATCACCGCGGCGACCTTCATGGGCGGCACCGGGGCGCTCGACACCGAGGAGGGCATCCTCGCGGCCTTCGACAAGCTCGCCGAGATCAAGCCCAACGTGAAGCTCTGGTACCGCGACGAGGCGCAGTTCGAGCAAGCGCTGAAGACGGGCGAGATCCCGATGGGCCAGTACTACCACGACGTGACCGGCCTCGCGGTCGCCGAGGGCCACCCGGTCCGCTCCACCTTCCCGAAGGAGGGCGGCGTCACCGACAGCGGCTCCTGGGCCGTCACCAAGGCGTCGGAGAAGCTCGAGGAGGCGCACGAGTTCATCAACTTCTGCTCGCAGCCGGCCATCCAGGCGATGATGTCGCGGAAGGTCGGCACCTCGCCGACGGTGAAGCGCGACCTCCTCGACCTCTCCGCCGAGGAATTCTCCGCGGTGTCCTCCGACATCGAGCCGATCGTGCCGCGCTACGACATGTACATGGAGCGGTCCGACTGGCTGAACGACAAGTGGACGGAGATGATCGCCTCCTGACGGCGACCCTCCGACGCGCCACGGGGATGGCGGCGCCCGCCGCCGTCCCCGCCCTTCCCGACCCTGCCGCCCGGACCCGATGACCGACCTCACCCTGCAGAACGTCACCAAGAGCTTCGGCCATGTGAAGGCCGTGGACGGGGTCGACCTCACGGTCCCCGGCGGCACCTTCGTCTGCCTGCTCGGCCCGTCCGGTTGCGGCAAGACCACGCTCCTGCGCATGATCGCGGGCCTCGAGGACCCCACGGAGGGCCGGATCCGCCTCGGCGAGGAGGATCTTACCGCCGTTCCCGCCCACCGGCGCGGCTTCGGCATGGTGTTCCAGTCGCTCGCCCTGTTCCCGCACCTCACCGTCGCCGAGAACATCGGCTACCCGCTGCGCATCCGCGGCCGGCCGAAGGCGGAGGTGCGCCGGCGGGCGGAGGACCTGCTCGACCTCGTCCAGCTCTCCGGCTACGGCGACAGGTCCGTCGCCAGGCTCTCCGGGGGCCAGCGCCAGCGCGTCGCCATCGCCCGCGCGCTCGCCTTCGAGCCGCGGCTGTTCCTGCTCGACGAGCCGCTGTCGGCGCTCGACGCCAAGCTGCGCGAGGCGATGCAGGTGGAACTGCGCCAGCTGCAGCGCCGCCTCGGCATCACCACCATCGTCGTCACCCACGACCAGCGCGAGGCGATGACCATGGCCGACATGGTCGTGGTGATGAGCGGCGGACGGATCCGCCAGGCCGACGTCCCGTCGCGCGTCTACCGCCACCCGGCCGACGCCTTCGTCGCCGACTTCATCGGCTCCTCCAACCTCGTCGAGGCCGTCGCCGCGCCGGGCGGCCTCAAGGTGCCCGGCGGCACGATCCCGGGCCTTTCCTGCCCCGGCGGGCGCTGCACCCTGTCGATCCGGCCGGAGGACCTGACGCTGACGCTCGGCGAGGCCCACATCCGCGGCACCGTCACCTTCGTCCGCGACCTCGGCGCGACGGTGGAGACCTTCGTCGACGCGGAGGGCGTGACGCTCGTCTCGGCCGCGCAGCCCTCCGACCGCCCGGCCGTCGAGCCGGGCGCCGCGGTCGGCCTCACGGTCGACGTCGCCAAGGCCGTGGTGCTGCCGTGAGGCGCGAGGCGCCGCGATCGGCGGCCGACTTCCTTCCCATCGCGCTCCCCGCCGCGGTCCTCGGCGTGTTCTTCCTGATCCCCTTCGGGATCATGCTGGCGGTGAGCTTCTTCAAGCGCGTCCAGGGCGGCTTCTACGAGCCGGACTTCGTCCTCGACAACTACGCCCGCTTCCTCTCCGCCTTTTTCGGCGGCGTGCTCGGCTTCTCGGTCCTGCTCGCCGGCCTCGTCTCGCTGGTGGCGGTGGCGATCGCGCTGCCCTTCACCCACCGCCTCGCCCGCATGCGGCCCCGCGCGCAGGTCGCCTGGCTGGTCGGGCTGCTGTCGGTGCTGTCGCTCTCGGAGGTGATCATCGGCTTCGCCTGGTCGACGCTGCTGTCGAAGACGGCGGGCGTCACCAACCTCCTCGTGTTCGCGGGGATCATCGAGGAGTCCTTCTCGCTGTCGCCCTCCTTCGGAGCGGTGCTGACGGCGATGGTCTACCAGGCGTTCCCCTATTCGGTGCTGGTGCTCTACCCGGCGCTGGTGCGGCTCGACCCCTCGCTCGACGAGGCGGCGCGCACGCTCGGCGCCTCACCCCTCCGGGCCTTCTTCACCGTGGTGCTGCCGGCGCTGCGGCGGACGATCGTCGCCACCCTGATCCTCGTCTTCGTCTTCGCGCTCGGCTCCTACCTGATCCCGCAGATGCTCGGACGGCCGCAGCACTGGACGATCTCGGTGCTCGTCACCGACCAGGCGATCTACCAGTCCAACATGCCCTTCGCCGCGGCGATGGCGGTGTTCCTGATGCTCGCCTGCCTCGCCCTGATCGCGCTCGCCGGCCTCGTCGGCCGCGAGCGGGAGGCGATCCGATGAGCGCGCGCCTCGCCGGGCGGCTGTTCATGGGCGCGGTCGGCGTGCTGCTCGCCGCCCCGGTGGTGGTGCTCGCCGGCGTCTCGCTCAACGCGAAGAAGACGCTGGTCTTCCCGCCGGAGGGCCTCTCGCTCTCCTGGTACACCGACATCGTCACCGACGACGGCTGGCGCTCGGCGCTGGTCGCCTCGCTGACGGTGGCCACCCTGTCGGCGGCGATCGCGGTGCTGGTCGCCCTGCCGATCGCCTGGTTCCTCTGGCGGCGGATCTTCCCGCTCGCCGAGATCGTCCGCGGCCTCGGACTTGCGCCGTTCATCCTGCCGCCGGTGATCACCGCGCTCGGCTTCCTCTCCTTCTGGGCGACGGCGGGCTTCTACGGCCAGGGCTTCACCGTGCTGGTCAGCCACGGCATCTTCCTCGTCGCCCTGCCGCTGGTGACGCTGTCGATGGGCTTCGGCTCGATCGACCGCGAGATCGTCGAGGCCGGCGCCACCATGGGCGCGGACGACCGGACGCTGCTGCGCACGGTGATCCTGCCGCTGATGACTCCCTATGTGGTCTCCGGCTACGCCTTCGCCTTCGTGCTGTCGCTCAACGAGTACATCATCGCCTACATGACGGTCGGCTTCACGGTCGAGACGCTGCCGATCAAGGTGTTCAACTCGCTGCGCTACGGCTACACCCCGACCATGGCCGCCGTCGCGGTCGTCTTCGTCGGCCTTGCCGCCCTGGTGTTCGGCCTCATCGCCCGCTTCGGCGACCTCCGCCGCCTGCTCGGCGCGCTCGACCACAGGACCTGAGGAACAAGAGCATGCCCCGCGTCGCCATCCTCCAGCTCGATGCCGTCCGCGCCGAGGTCCAGGACACGCTGCCGAGGATCGAGGAGGCGCTCGCCTCCGCCGGCCGCGACGGCGCGGCCCTCCTCGTCGCGCCGGAACTCGCCACCACCGGCTACGGCGCCGGCCCGGCGCTCGCCCGCCTCGCCGAGACCGCGGACGGGCCGATGCTGTCCCGGCTCCGCGCCGCGGTGGAGCGGACGGGCGTGTCGCTGGTGACCGGCTTCGCCGAGCGCGACGGCGAGCGGGTCTTCAACTCCGCCGCCCTCTTGAGGCCCGGCGCTGCGCCGCTCGTCTACCGCAAGGCCCAGCTCTACGGCGACTACGAGCAGGCCTGTTTCGCCCGGGCGGAGCTTGCCGTCGTCACCGCCGAGGTGGCGGGGCTCCGGCTCGGCCTCCTCATCTGCTTCGACGTGGAGTTCCCCGAGCACGTCCGCCGCCTCGCAAAAGCCGGTTGCGACCTCATCGCGGTGCCGACGGCGCTTCCTGGCTCGCCCGTCTCGCCGACCATCGCCGAACGGGTCATCCCGGTGCGCGCCTTCGAGAACCAGGTCTTCGTCGCCTACGCCGGCTGGGCCGGGCGCGACGAGCGCTTCGACTACGCGGGCCTTTCCTGCCTCGCCGGCCCGGGCGGAGAGGACCTCCTGCGCGCCGGCGCGACGGGCGGGTTCCTCGGCGTCGCCGAGGTCGACCCGGCGGCCTCCGAGCCGTTCCGCCGGATCAATCCCTACCTCGCCGAGCTCCGCGAACCCTCGAGTCAGCCGAAGCGGGTCGGCAGATAGGGCGCCGGGTCGATCACCGTCTCCGCCCCGGTCATCAGTTCCGCGAGGAGGCGGCCGGTGATCGCCGAGAGGGTCAGGCCGTGGTGGGCGTGGCCGAAGGCGAACCACAGGCCGCGGTGGCGCGGCGCCGGGCCGATCACCGGCTTCATGTCCGGCAGCGCCGGCCGGCAGCCCATCCACGGCTCCGGGTCCATCGGCTCGCCGAGGGGGTAGATCGCCCTCGCCATCGGCAGCACCCGCTCGAGCTGCAGCGGCGAGGGCGGCGCGTCGCGGTCGGCGATCTCGATGCCGGTGGTGAGGCGGATGCCGCGGTCCATTGCCGCGAGCACGTAGCCGCCCTCGGCGTGCACCACCGAATGGCCGAGCACCGCGTTGCCCTTCGAGCCGTAGTGCATGTGGTAGCCGCGCTTCACCGCCAGCGGGAAGCGGTAGCCGAGCGGGCGGAAGACATCGTCCGACCAGGGCCCGAGCGAGACCACCGCGTCGCGCCCGGTCACCCGGCCCTCCTCCGTCTCCGCGGTCCAGCCGTCGTCGCCCTGGGCGAGCGTCCGGGCGTCGCCCCGGACGATGCGTCCGCCGCGGCGGACGAGGAGGTCGGCGTAGGCGCGGGTGAGCGCCAGGGGGTCGGTGACGGAGACCGGGTCGTGCCAGTGGATGCCGCCGAGGACGCTGTCGGAAAGGTGCGGCTCCACGGCGCGCAGCCCGGCGCCGTCGAGCCGCGCGAAGGAAAGGCCGAGCCGCTCGAGCCCCTCGCTCGCCGCGAACTCGCGGTCGCGCAGGCGGGCGCTGGTGAACGCCTGGATCCAGCCGCGGCGGGCGAGCAGCGACCCGGCGCCCGCCTCGACGGCGAGGAGGTCGTGCTCGGCGACCGATCGCTCCACCAGCGGCAGCATGTCCTCCGCGGCGCGCCGGAGCCGCGCGGGGGCGGACTGGTGCCAGTAGCGGGCGAGCCAGGGCGCCGCCTTCAGTATGTGGCCCTTTTGCCAGAACACCTCCGGCGTCCGGTTCATCCCGTAGCGCAGGATGGAGCCAAGGTCGCGCGGGAAGGCGTAGGGCACCACGCTCGACCGCTCGATCAGACCGGCGTTGCCGAAGCTCGTCTCCTCGCCCGGCCCCCTGCGGTCCAGCAGCGTGACCGAACGGCCGCGCGCGGCGAGGTGCAAGGCCACGCAGACGCCGACGATGCCCGCGCCGGCGACGATCACGTCCTGCTTCATCGATTCCCCCGTCCCAAGACCGCGGCGATCAGCCGACCAGCCCGCGCCGGGCGAGGTTGCGCATCAGCGCCGACGCGCCCATCGACCAGGGCTCGGTCCGGTCGGTCGGCATCACCCGGTTGACCAGCGCGCCGATCTCCGGCGAGGCGATGGTGACGATGTCACCAACCTTGTGGGTGAAGCCGCGGCCCGGCGCGTCGCGGTCGTCGGTCGGCGCGAACATGGTGCCGAGGTAGAGCACGAGGCCGTCCGGGTAGGAGTGGTGCTCGTTGATCGCCTGGGCGACGAGGTCGGCCGGGTCGCGGCTGATCTCGGCGATGGAGGACCGGCCGGTCATCGTGAAGGCGTCCGCCCCGGTGACCGTCAGCGAGATCTCCATCCGGCGCACGTCGTCGAGGGAGAAGCCGTCGTCGAAAAGGCGCACGAAGGGGCCGACCGAGGCGGCGCCGTTGTTGTCCTTGGCCTTGCCGAGGAGCAGCGCCGAGCGGCCCTCGACGTCGCGGAGGTTGACGTCGTTGCCGAGCGTGCAGCCGACGATCCGGCCCTTGGAGGAGACGACCAGAACCGCCTCCGGCTCCGGGTTGTTCCAGGTGGACGCCGGATGGACGCCGATGTCCATCATGGTCCCGACCGCCGACATCGGCTGGCCCTTGGTGAAGATCTCCGCGTCGGGGCCGATGCCGACCTCGAGGTACTGGCTCCAGGCGCCCGCCTTGATCAGCGTCTCCTTGAGCGCCGCCGCCTCGGGCGAGCCCGGCTTCAGCTTCCTGAGGTCGTCGCCGACCAGGTCGCGGATGTGCCCGCGGATGGTGGCGGCCGCCTCGGCGTCGCCGCGGGCGCGCTCCTCGATCACCCGCTCCAGCATGGAGACGACGAAGGTGACGCCGGCTGCCTTGATCGCCTGCAGGTCGATCGGCGCGAGCAGCCAGGGCTGGTGCATGTCCCGCTCGTCCGGCGGGGTGTTCGCCATCACGTCGGCCACGGAGCCGATGTCCTTCCCGGACGCCGCCTTCAGCGCCGCCGCCGGATCCCCGGCCTCGCAGAGGTCGCGCACCGTGTGGAAGGCGGCGGTGACGTCGACGAGGCGGTCGCCGTCGACCCGCACCACGCAGGGGCCCAGCGTGGGCACCATGGCGCGCCCGACGAGCGTGGCGTTCTCCGGCAGGAGCGGAACGGCGGGGATGGCGGACATGGCAATGCTCCCGGAAAGGACGAAGACGGGCCCTTCATCTAGCAGGGCGGCGGAGCCCTGTCACATGGTCCGGCGGCATCGCGGACCACCGGCGGCACGGCGGCCACCGGCCCGCGCGGGGCCTTCGGCCGGCACCGATGACTGCGATCAATGGAACCAGATGCGTCGGCCGGCACTCTGTCGGACACAACCCCCGACAGGAGGCAGGCATGGGACGGGTTCAGGACAAGGTGGCCATCGTGACCGGCGGCGCGATGGGGCTCGGCGAGGCGATGGCGAGGATGCTCGCCCGCGAGGGGGCGAAAGTTGTCGTCACCGATGTCGCCGACGACGCCGGCGAGAAGGTCGCCGCCTCGATCGCGGCCGAGGGCGGCACTGCCGTCTACCGCCAGCAGGACGTCGCCGACGAGCCGACCTGGGAGGCGGTGATGAAGGAGACGGTCGACCGCTTCGGCAGGGTCGACGTCCTCGTCAACAACGCCGGCATCGGCTCCGGTTGCCCGCCCGACGAGCAGACGCTGGAGGACTGGCGGCGGCTGATGAGCATCAACCTCGACGGGGTCTTCCTCGGCACCAAGCACGCCATACGGACGATGCGCGCGCACAAGCCGTCCGGCGGCTCGATCGTCAACCTCTCCTCCATCGAGGGGATCGTCGGCGATCCGAACCTCGGCTGCTACAACGCCTCCAAGGGCGGCGTGCGGCTCTACACCAAGTCGGTCGCGCTCTACTGCGCCAGGAACGGGCTCGGGATCCGGGTCAATTCCGTGCACCCGGGCTACATCTGGACGCCGATGGTGGAGAACTACCTGGCGTCGGTCGGCGACGTGGACGAGGGCCGCGAGGCGCTCGACGCCATGCACCCGGTCGGTCATATCGGCGAGCCGGACGACATCGCCTGGGGGGTGCTCTATCTCGCCTCCGACGAGTCGAAGTTCGTCACCGGCGCGGAACTGGTGATCGACGGCGGCTACACGGCCCAATAGAGGCGGCGGGAAGCGGCGGGAGGCGGCAGAATTCGGCTCATTCCCGCGTTTGCACATAGAAATCCGAAATGACATACTTCGTCCCCACCGCGGGGGTACAGGCGAGGGATGTCTCGAAGATTTGGTTCGCTGACGCTGACCCAGCGCCTGTTCGTTCTCTCGGCCGTTGCGCTGGCCCCCGCGTTCCTCATCGTGTTCTACAACCTCGTGGCGCTCCGCGACGCGCGGGAGAAGGAGGTCCACGCCGAGGCCCGCCAGGCCGGGCAGATCGCCGCCCTCGAGGTGGAGCGAATCGTCTTCGGCTCGGAGGACGTGCTCAAGGCGCTCGCCACCTCGCCGGTGGTGACCGGCGACGGCCGGGCCTGCGCCCGCTACCTTGCGGCGGTGGACAGCCAGCTCGAGCGCTTCTCGACCATCCGCGTGCTGTCCGCCGACGGGCGGGTCCACTGCAGTTCCGAGGGGCCGATCGAGGGCTCCTTCGACGATCGCGGCTACTTCAGGGAGGCGGTCGACACCGGGCGGTTCGTGGTCGGCGTCTATACCGAGGACCGCATCGACGGCCGCCGGGTGCTGCCGCTGGCCCTGCCGACCCGCAACGCCACCGGCGGCATCGACCGGGTCGTCGTCGGCACTCTCGACCTCGACTGGCTCGGCAACCTCGTCCGCGAGCGGAACTTCTCGCAAGGCAGGGCCCTCACCATCGCCGACCGGAACGGCGTGATCATCGCCCGCGAGCCGTACCCGGAGCGTTTCGTCGGCACCAGCATCCCGGAGGCCTACCGGCCGCTCGTCACCGCCCCCACGCCCGGCACGCGCGAACTCGCCAGCCAGGACGGCACCGAGCGCATCATCGGATACTTTCCCGTCGCCTATCCGCCCCGCGGGCTCTACATCAGCGCCGGGATCGGCCGCGAGGAGATGTTCGCGCCGATCCGGGACGCCAGCCTTCGCGGCCTCGCCATGGCCGGCGCCGGCATGGTGGCGGCCCTGCTGTTCGCCTTCTTCACCGGCCGCGCCCTCGTCCGCCGCCCGGTGCAGCGGATCATCCGCACCGTCGAGGCCTGGCGGCGGGGCGAGGAGACCGCCCGCACCGGGATGACCGGGGACGAGGCGGAACTCGGCCTCGTCGCCCGGGCCATCGACGACTACATGGACGAGCTGGTCGCCGACCGCAGGCTGCGGCGCCAGGCCGAGCAGCACCGCGAACTGCTGCTCAGGGAACTCGACCACCGGGTGAAGAACATCCTCGCCACGGTCCAGGCGATTGCCCGGCAGACCTTCCGCCCGGGCTCGGACCCGGAGGAGCAGATGGCGGCCTATTCGGCGCGGTTGAGCGCCATCGCCAACGCCCACGCCCTGCTCGTCTCCGACGCCTCCCAGAGCGCCGACATCGGGGCGGTGGTTGCGGGCGCGATCAGCCCCTTCCGCAGCGAGGGCGACCGGCGGTTCCGCGTCTCGGGGCCGCCGCTGACGATGCGCTCGAAGAGCGCCCTCGCCCTCGCCATGGCGCTGCACGAGCTCTGCACCAACTCGGTGAAATACGGAGCCCTCTCCGTCGAGGAGGGCTGGATCGGGATCGACTGGACCATCTCCGGCGCGGCGGCGGCCGAGCGGCTGCAGCTCACCTGGCGCGAGCACGAGGGCCCGCCGGTCGAGCCGCCGGACCGGACCGGCTTCGGATCGCGGATGATCGAGCGGCTGCTTGCCGCCGAGATGAGGGCGGAGGTGACGCTCGACTACCCGGCGGACGGCGTCGTCTGCCGGCTTGACGCGCCGCTGGCGGCGGTGGACGGCGACGGCGAGGAGGCGGACACGCCCTCGCCGGCGGCGCGCCAGCCGAGCCGGGAGCCGGCGTCGGCGGGCACCGAGGCCGCCCCGTGAAATTCAGCCCGGGCCGGCAGCCGGCGGGTGCGGCGGCCGGCGCAGCGACTTCAGCAGGATCCCGGCGAGCGGGATGATGAGGCCCGGCAGGGCCCCGTCGAGCGGATTGCGCAGGACGCGGGTGAAGCCCGCAAGGTCCGCCTCCGCCTCCCGCAGGTCGGCCACCAGCGCCTCGGTCGCCGAGTCGCGCAGCTGTTGCGCGAGCTCGAGGTCCCGTCCGGGCGCGATCCCGGCGGCCACCACCCAGACGATCGCGGCGACGACCAGCGCGCCGCCGCCGACGATCACCGCCGCGACGATCGGGCCGAAGGCGCGCTCCAGGGCGAGGAAGGCGGCGATCCCCAGCATCACCGCCCCGAACAGGCCGACCAGCACCGCGACGACCTGCAGGCCCGAGCGGGCGACCAGCGCCCTCAGGTGGATGTCGGCGATGATCGCGTCGGCGCGCAGCACCACCCGGGCATTGCGCAGGATGCTCTCGGTCCTCATGCGGACCTCCACAGCCGGCCGACGGCGATGCCGAGCAGGAACGCGGCCGAGAGCGCCGCGACGGGATGGTTGACCGTGAACTCGCGGGTGTCGGAGAACCCGTCCTCGAGGCGCTCCTTGAGCTCGTCGAGGAGCTCAAGCGCCTCGGCGACCCGCCCGGCCCCGTCTCCCTCCGGCGGCGGCGGCGGCGGCGGCGGCGGCGGCGGAGGCTCCGCCGCGGCCCGGCGCGGCGCCGACATCTCGGCGGCGAGCGCCTCGAGGTCCGCACGATGGGATCGTCTCGCGATCATCGGTGAAAGGCCCCCTTCCCGGCAACGCGCCGCCGGCCCTCGGGTCGGCGGCGCGGCTACACTGCCAGAGAAGGGAACCACCGGCGTTGACGGACATCAACTCCGCCGCGCCTCGCGCCCGGCTTCCAGCTTCTCCTTCAGCTCGTCGATACGGCGGGAGGCCTCGGCCTTGGAGAGATCCGACGGCGGCGGCTCGACGCCCACCTCCTCGGACAGCGTGGTGAGGTAGGAGCGCTGCGCCCCCGTCATCGGCTCGTCGCCGGAGATCCAGTTCGCCGGATTTTTCTCGGTGTTGGAGCCGGGATGCGGGTCGAGCTTGGGATTGCGGTCGTCGCCGGACATGGCGGGTCTCCTCGATCAGTGTTCATGGTCCGTTCCAACGCCGTCGGCGAAGGCGGGTTCCCTCGCGGGGCCGGCCGGGGCCGGCCGGATCCGGGCCGGCCGGGTCCGGAGGGCCGTCAGGAGAGCCCGCCGGCCTCTTCGCCCCACAGGTCCTCCAGCCGCTGGTCGCGGCCGCAGTTCCAGCGGTAGAAGCGGTACCGGAGCGGGTTCTTCTCGTGATAGTCCTGGTGATAGTCCTCGGCCGGCCAGAAGGTGCCGGCGTCGGCGATCTCCGTCGCGATCGGCTCGTCGAAGCGCTCCGCAATCGCCGCCCGGGAGGCCTCGGCGGCCGCCTTCTGGCCCGGCGTGACCGCGAAGATCGCGGTCCGGTACTGGTCGCCGACATCGCAGAACTGGGCGTCCACCCGCAGCGGATCCACCGTGCGCCAGTAGATGTCGAGCAACCGCTCGTAGTCCACCTCGTCCGGGTCGTAGACCACCTTCACCGCCTCCGCATGGCCGGTGCCGCCCGCGGAGACCTGCCCGTAGGTCGGGTTCACGACGGCGCCGCCGATGTAGCCCGACGTGGTGGAGAGCACCCCCGGCACCTTGTCGAAGTCGGCCTCGGTGCACCAGAAGCAGCCGCCGGCGAAGATCGCGGTGGCGGTCTCCTCGCCGGCAGCCTGCTGGGCCCCGGCGAACCCGGTCGCGCCGGCCAGCATGGCGAGCGCGACGGCGATGGACGAAAGCTGCCTCATGACCGTCTCCTTCGGATTGCGGCCGCGACCTCAGTCCATCCGGCCGTAGTCGTAGGGCTCGAGCACCTCCGCGTCGCGGGGCCCGTAGGGCATGTTGTAGGTGTCGAGGCCCGGATTCCAACGATCCCCGTAGCCGTAGAAGGGATAGGCGTAGACCCCCCGCGGGCCCGTCCAGCCGACGTCCGGCCGCACCAGGACCGCGGCGAGTTCGCCGTCGCGGACGAGCAGGTCGTGGACATAGCCGTAGTCGACGAGGCCGTCGTCGCCGCGCAGGCGGGCGTAGTCGCCGATGAACTCGCTCGCCCGCCAGACCCGCGGCCCGGCCTCGGTGTCGTCCATCACGGCCTCGACCTGGGTGGAGGCGGTCACGTCGGCGAGGGCGTCCTCCGGAAACTGCGAGTACTCCTCGAGCGTGTCCTCGGTGAGCGGCACCGTCGCACGGTTCGCGGCCGCGTCGTAGTCGACGCGGTCCCAGGGAATGTTGACGTGGGTGTCGCCGATGTCCCAGACGCCGCCCACCTCGGCGACGATGGAGAGGACCCTTCCGTCCGGGCCGAACAGCACGTCCTCGACCCCGCCGATCTCCTCCCCGGTCGCATCGTGAAGCTCGGCCTCGTCCATCATCCGGTCGAGGGAGATCGCACCGGTGTAGAGGTCGCCGGCCGCGAATTCGGGCAGCGACACCACCTCCGCGTCGCCGATCTCCTGGGCGGCGGCCGCGCCGCCGGAAAGGCTCGCCGTCACCAGGACGGCCGCAAGCCGAAGGCCGGGGGTCTCCCGGCGAAGCCGAAGGTGGACCATCTCGTTCATCGTATTCTCCCGGTTCACGCGCGTTCGCCGCGGGCGCCCCATGGCGTCCGCCTTCGAAGAAGCAACCAGAGAGGAGGCCGGGGGTTCCCGCGGCCCGCGGCGCTCCTCAGCCGCGGCCGCGGTAGGGCGGCACCCCCTGGTCCGGGATCCACACCCCCTCGGGGGCGGGGCCGGACTGCCAGAACACGTCGATCGGGATCCCGCCGCGCGGGTACCAGTAGCCGCCGATCCGCAGCCAGCGGGGGGCGAGCAGGTCGACCAGGCGGCGGCCGATCGAGACGGTACAGTCCTCGTGGAAGGCGCCGTGGTTGCGGAAGGAGGCGAGGTAGAGCTTCAGGCTCTTCGATTCCACCAGCCAGCGGTCGGGCACGTAGTCGATGACGAGATGCGCGAAGTCGGGCTGGCCGGTGACCGGGCAGAGCGATGTGAACTCCGGGACGGCGAAGCGGGCGAGGTAGTCGGTGTCGGCGTGCGGGTTCGGCACCCGGTCGAGCACCGCGGCCTCGGGCGAGGCCGGGATCGCGGTCGGCTTGCCGAGGGCGAGGCCGGACGGATCGAAGTCGGGCATGGGGACGTCTCCGCCAGTTGGTGTCTGGCGGCGGTCATACGCCCCTCGCCCGCCGGGATAAAGCGGCCGGCGGCCGCAGCCGGCCGCGCCGCCGGCGGTTTCAGGCGAACTCGAGGATCACCGCGTCGACGGCGAGGCTGTCGCCCGGCCTGGCGCGGACGGCCGAGACGGTGCCATCCCGCTCGGCGCGGAGCACGTTCTCCATCTTCATCGCCTCGACCACTGCCAGCACCTCTCCAGCCTTCACCTCCTGGCCCTCGGCGACGGCGATCGACACGACGAGGCCCGGCATCGGGCAGAGCAGGAAGCGGGAGAGGTCCGGCGGAAGCTTCACCGGCATCAGCGCGTCGAGGGCGGCGACCTCGGGCAGCATGGCGCGGGCGAAGGTCTCGACGCCGCGCCAGGAGAGCCGCTGGCCGCCGGTGACCCCGCGCACCTGCACCGCCACCTCGCTGCCGTCGACGGTGCCGTGCCAGAGGAGGTCGCCGGGGCGCCAGTCGGAGGTCACGGTGATGCGCCCGCCGTTCCACTCGACGTCGATCTCGAGCGGGACCGCCGCGTAGCCCTCCGGCACGGTGAGCGGGATCTGCTCGCGGCCGAGGCGGACCACCCACTCGGACCGCCAGCGCCCGGAGTGCGGCCGGAGCCGGCCGGTCAGGTGGTCGAGCCGCTCCTTGCGGACCATCTCCATGGCCAGCGCCGCCGAGGCCAGCACCTTGCGCGCCTCTTCGTCGAGGGGCCGGCCGGAGAAGCCGTCCGGGTACTCCTCGGCGATGAAGCCGGTGGAGAGCCGCCCCTCGCGCCAGCGCGGATGCTGCATCAGCGCGGTGAGGAAGGGGATGTTCGGCTGGATGCCCTCGATCACGAAGCTGTCGAGCGCGGTCGCCATGGCGTCGATCGCCTCGAGGCGGGTCGGCGCATGGGTCACCAGCTTGGCGATCATCGGGTCGTAGAAGACCGAGATCTCCGAGCCCTCGGTCACGCCGGTGTCGTTGCGGACGGTGACGCCGTCCTCAGTCCCCTCCTGCGGCGGCCGGTACTTCACCAGCCGCCCGGTGGAGGGCAGGAAGTTGCGGAAGGGATCCTCGGCGTAGACGCGGCTCTCCACCGCCCAGCCGTTCAGCCGGACGTCGGACTGGGAGAAGGAGAGCCTCTCGCCCGCCGCGACGCGGATCATCTCGGCGACGAGGTCGACGCCGGTGACGAGTTCCGTCACCGGATGCTCCACCTGCAGGCGGGTGTTCATCTCGAGGAAGAAGAACGAGCGATCCTGGCCGGCGACGAACTCCACCGTGCCGGCGGAATCGTAGCCGACCGCGCGGGCGAGCGCGCAGGACTGCTCGCCCATCGCCCGGCGGGTCGCCTCGTCGAGGAGCGGCGACGGCGCCTCCTCGATGACCTTCTGGTTCCGCCGCTGGATCGAGCACTCGCGCTCGCCGAGATAGACGACGTTGCCGTGCTTGTCGCCGATCAGCTGGATCTCGACGTGGCGGGGGTTGACGATGAACTTCTCGATGAACACCCGGTCGTCGCCGAAGCTCGACGCCGCCTCGGAGCGCGCGCGGGCGAAGCCGTCGGCCGCCTCCGCCTCCGTCCAGGCGATGCGCATGCCCTTGCCGCCGCCGCCGGCAGAGGCCTTGATCATCACCGGGAAGCCGATCTCCCGGGCCACGGCGACCGCCTGCTCAGCCGTCTCGATCAGGTCGAGGTTGCCGGGCACGGTGGAGACGCCGGCCCTGTCGGCGAAGATCTTCGACTGGATCTTGTCGCCCATGGCGTCGATCGCCTCGGCATTCGGCCCGATGAAGACGATTCCCTCGGCCGACAGCGCCCGCGGGAAGGCGGCCCGCTCGGACAGGAAGCCGTAGCCCGGATGCACCGCCTCGGCGCCGGTCTCCTTGCAGGCGGCGACGATGCGGTCGATGAGGAGGTAGGACTGCGCCGCCGGCGGCGGCCCGATATGGACGGCCTCGTCGGCCATCTCCACATGGACAGCGTCGCGGTCCGCGTCGGAGAACACCGCCACGGTCCGGATCCCCAGCATCCTCGCCGACTTGATGACGCGGCAGGCGATCTCGCCGCGATTGGCGATCAGGATCTTGGAGAACATCGGCCGGCCCGCTCCCGATTCCGTGAAGTTGCTGAAGGCCTTCATAAAGGAGTAGAAGGCGGCCCGACAATTCATCCATAGGACGAAGGAGCGCCGGGCGGGCCGATGCCGCCGCCGGCGAAGGCTCGAGAAGGGACCGGTCTTGTGCTGAAGCCGATCGTCACGCTGACCCTGAACCCGGCCATCGACGGCGCCTCCGAGGCGGAGGTCGTGCAGCCGACGCGGAAGATCCGCACCACCAACCAGAGCTACGAGCCGGGCGGGGGCGGCATCAACGTCACCCGGGTGGTGCAGGAACTCGGCGGCAACTCCATCGCCGTCTACCTCGCCGGCGGATCCACCGGCGGCGTGCTCGACGACCTCCTCGCCGACCGCGGCATCGCCCGGCGGCGGATCCCGATCACGGACGACACGCGGGTGAGCCACGTGGTCTTCGAGCGGAGCACCGGGCTCGAATACCGCTTCATCCCCGAGGGGCCGGAGGTGACCGAGCGCGAATGGTCGCGCTGCCTCGCCACCCTCGACCACATCGAATGGGACTACCTCGTCGCCAGCGGCAGCCTGCCCCGAGGGGTGCCGGCGGATTTCTACGCCATGCTGCAGGACCGGGTCGCCGCGCGCGGCGGCAGGCTGGTGCTGGACACCTCCGGCGAGCCGCTGCGCCTCGCCATGGAGAAGGGCGGGCTCCACCTCGTCAAGCCGAGCCAGGGGGAGTTCCAGAAGCTGCTCGGCCTCAAGCTCTCGACGCCCGAGGAGATCGGCGAGGCGGCCGTGATCGAGGTGCGCCGCGGCCGCTCGACGCTGATCGCCGTCACCATGGGCGACGCCGGCGCGGTGCTGGCGAGCGAGGCGGGATGGGAGTTCATGCCGGCGCCCAAGGTGGAGGTGATGAGCGCCTCCGGGGCGGGCGACAGTTTCGTCGCCGGCATGGTGCAGGGCCTCGCCTCGGGCAAGCCCCTCGCCGACGCCTTTGCGCTCGGCACCGCGGCCGGATCGGCCGCCGTGCTCACCCTCGGGACGCGCCTCTGCACGCGGGAGGACACCGAGCGGCTGTTCGCCGAGATCGTCGCCGCGAGGGTCAGGCGCTCGCCCTGACGCAAACGGCGCCCGGAGGGCTCCGGGCGCCGTTCTCAATGGCTGCAGACGGGTGGAGGCGGGCTCTCGACCGGGTCAGGCGGCGGTGTCGAGCAGCGTCTGCAGCGAAGGGTGGATATCCGGGCTCTCCTCCCGCAGGAAGCGGAGCAGCGCCCGCTCGTTGTCGTGGATGACGCCGTCGCGGCCGATCCGGTCGGCCAGCCAGCGGACCTCGTCGGAGGTGACGACCTCGGCGACGCGCATCGCCTCCAGCTGGACGCGGTTGTGCGCGGCCTGCGCGCTCTCCTCCTCGCGCCAGGCGCGCCAGACGCCCTTGAGGCCGTTGGCGAGCAGCGCCGAGGTGATGTCGCCGAAGAGGCCGGTCACGCCGCGGGGCGGCTCGTCCAGCCAGGCCTCGCGCCGCAGCGCCTCCTCGCGGGAGAGCACCGAGTAGCCGCGCGCAGCCATCAGGAAGTTGGCGATCGCCTTGACGAAGAGGTCGGACCAGGCGACGTGGTTGTCGGCCTCGCGGGTGCGGTCGTTGAGGTCGAACAGCACCGCCGCCTCCTCCCGCGTGATGCCGATGGCGCCGTCGCCGCCGAAGGCGAACAGGATGCGGCGCATCAGCTCCACTTCCGCCTCGCCGATGACGCCCGGCTCGAGGCTGCGCCCGTCGGCGAGCGGGCCGCGGCCGTCGACGACGGCGGCGGCGACCTGGCGGAGGGCGAAGGCGGAGAGCTTCGGCGGCGAGGTCACCGCCACCTCCAGCACCTTGACGAGCAGCTCGAGCTCGCTCGCCGTCTTCACCACCTCGTCCCGCGAGATCTGCGAGACCAGCCAGTCGGCGTTGGCATCGGAGACGTAGCCGGAGGGCATCTCCTGCCGCACGACGTAGTCGGTGACGGCCTCGAGGAAGAACTCCGTCCAGGCCGGGTCGGCGGATGCCTGGGCCTCGTCCAGCGCGAACAGCCATTCGGCCTCCTCGCGGCTGACCACGCCGTTGGCGTAGACGGTGGCGCGCAGGCGGCGGACATCGTCCGCGGCGACGGTCCGCACGGCGACGAGAGCGGCCACGAGCGGCGGCATGGATGCGGTCATGGTGCGGGGTTCCCGGTCGTTCTGCATGTCCGGGAGGCTAGCGCAGAAATCCGACCTCGCGCTTAAGGAACGGGGTTACAGCCGCCTCAAGTGATTGCGCGCAATTTGATCTATCGCCAGAGGGTGACCCGCATGCCGCCGGTCGTGGAGCCCTCGTAGAGGTTCGGACCGACCTGGCGCAGCGCCACCACCGGCCGGCGCTCGAAGTCGTAGAGCGTGAGGCCGCCAGCGGACCGGGTCCACAGCGCGATGCGCGCCAGCTCGACCGAGCTGCAGCGGCGCGTCTTGGCCGAGTAGTCCCCCACCGCGTTCAGCGATCCGAGGTCGACCGTACAGACGGCGTCGCCCGCCCGGGCGAGGGTCCAGGGACCGAACAGCTCCTGAGCCGGATCCGGGGCGGGCGCCAGCGTGACGACGCCCGCAGTCCCTCCGATCGAGACGCCGGGAGCCGAGAGGCCGCCGGAGGCGGTGCTGCTCTCGATGCGGGTCCCCGCCACCTCGGCGGTGTCGCTCGAGGTGCCGCAGCCGGAAAGGCCGAGGGCCGCCGCGAGCGCCAGCGCCGCGGTGGTGCTGAGGGTCGTGCCGCCCGTCATTGCGAGTGATCCCTCGAGGTCCGAAGGCCGACGAGACTGTGGTTCCGCATCGAGGGCCAACCCGGCCGCGGCACGAGGGTTCCGCGGGTGGTCCGGGGCCGCCGTGCCCGGACCGCGGGCGCCGGCGTCCGCCGCGCGCAAGCGATAGCGGTACCCGCTCCCGCGGCAACCTGCAAGGTCGGCGGTGGCTCCCGCCCGCGGCCGGAATCCGGTTTCCGGCCGGCCGCGAACAGCGTATGGAATCGCTTTCCGTCGTGTAGACTTGCGCGAGGAGGTTCACCAGCTTGACGGATGCGATCGAAGCCCCCCGCGATTTCGACTCCCTCCGCGCGGACCTGATCGAGCGGCGGGCCAGCCTGCCCAGGCGGCTGACCCAGGTGGCGGCCTTCGCCATCGACAATCCCGACGAGATCGCCTTCGGCACCGTGGCCTCGATCGCGGCCCAGGCCGGGGTCCAGCCCTCCACCCTGGTCCGCTTCGCCCAGGCGCTCGGCTACGCCGGCTTCTCCGACATGCAGAAGGTGTTCCGCTCGCGCCTGCGCGACGGGGTCAGCGACTACCGGGAGCGGCTCAACGCCCTCAGGGTACGGGAGGAGGCCGGCGGGTCGGAGGCGCTGCTCGCCGGCTTCGCCGAGGCGGCGTCGATCTCGCTGTCGCGCCTGCGCCAGCAGATCGCCGGCGGGGACCTGGAGCGCTGCGTCGACACCCTCGCCGGGGCGGAGACGATCTACCTGATCGGCCAGCGCCGCTCCTTCCCGGTCGCCGCCTACCTCGCCTACGCCTTCTCCAAGATCGGCATCCGCAACATGCTGGTGGACGGCATCGCCGGCCTCGCCCCGGAGACGGTCCGCTTCGCCGGGCCCCGGGACGCGGCGATCTGCATCAGCTTCACGCCCTACTCGCCGGGAACCCTCGACCTCGCCGCCATGCTGACCGAGCAGAAGGTCCCGGTGGTCGCGATCACCGACAGCGCCTTCTCTCCCCTCACCCGCGTGTCCGCCACCTCGGTCGAGATCGTCGAGGCGGACTTCGGCGGATTTCGCTCGGTGGCCGGCACCTTCGTCCTCGCCATCGCCCTCGCCGTGGCGCTGGGCGAGCGCCGCGGGCTCGGGTCGGCCTGAGCGGCGACAGGGAATTTTCGTTCCAACTTGACCTTAAATAGAACACGTGCTTCATTCTTTGCACCGCCGGACGCCCCGCGTCCCGGCGCGTCCGCGGCCGACCGGGGATCCGCCCCGACAGCGCCCAACGGGAGATGCCGATGCCCGCCAGCCCGACCCTCGACGTGATCACCATCGGTCGATCCTCTGTCGATCTCTACGGCCAGCAGATCGGGGGCCGGCTGGAGGACATGGCGTCCTTCGCCAAGTCCGTCGGCGGCTGCCCGTCCAACATCGCCATCGGCACCGCCCGGCTCGGCCTCAAGTCGGCGGTGCTGACGCGGGTGGGCGACGAGCACATGGGCCGCTTCATCCGCGAGCAGATGCAGCGCGAGGGCGTCGACACCCGCGGCATCGTCACCGACCCGAAGCGGCTGACCGCGCTGGTGGTCCTCGGCGTGCGCGACCGGCACACCTTCCCGCTGATCTTCTACCGCACCGACTGCGCCGACATGGCGCTCTCGGAGGACGACGTCGACGAGGCCTTCGTCGCCTCCGCCGCGGCGGTGGTGGTGACCGGCACCCACTTCTCCACGCCCACGGTGGACGCGGCGAGCCGCAAGGCGATGCGGATCGCCCGCGCCAACGGCCGCAAGGTGGTGTTCGACGTCGACTACCGGCCGAACCTCTGGGGGCTCGCCGGCCATGGCGCCGGCGAGGAGCGCTACATCCGCTCCGACACCGTCTCCGCCCACCTCGCCAGCCTCCTCCCCGACTGCAACCTCGTCGTCGGCACCGAGGAGGAACTGATGATCGCCGGCGGCGTCGAGGAGCCGCTCGGCGCGATCCGGCGCATCCGCGAGCTTTCCGCCGCCACCATCGTCTGCAAGCGCGGGCCGATGGGCTGCGTGGTGTTCCCGGGCGAGATCCCGGACAGCATCGAGGACGGCGTCAAGGGGCCCGGGTTCCCGGTCGAGGTCTACAACGTGCTCGGCGCCGGCGACGCCTTCATGTCCGGGTTCCTGCGCGGCTGGCTGCGCGGGGAGCCGCTGGAGACCTGCTCGGCCTGGGCCAACGCCTGCGGCGCCTTCGCGGTGTCGCGCCTCCTCTGCGCGCCGGAGATCCCGACCTTCGAGGAACTGCAGTATTTCCTGGAGCACGGCAGCCCGCACCGGGCGCTCCGGCTCGACAAGGATATAAACCACGTCCACTGGGCGACCACCCGCCGGGACGACTGGCCGACGCTGATGGCGCTCGCCATCGACCACCGGGCGCAGCTCGAGGCGATCGCCGACGAGGCCGGCGCGCCGCGCGCGCGAATTCCCGCCTTCAAGGTGCTGGCGGTCGAGGCGGCGGCGCGGGTCGCCGACGGCGGCGACGGCTTCGGCATGCTGATCGACGACACCTGGGGCACCGAGGCGCTGCACAAGGCCGCCGGCCTGCCCTTCTGGATCGGCCGCCCGGTCGAGGAGCCCGGCTCGCGGCCGCTCCGCTTCGAGCCGGGCCTCGACCTCGGCTCGCACCTCGTCGAATGGCCGGTGATCCACACGGTGAAGTGCCTGTGCTTCTACCACCCGGACGATCCGGAGGAGCTGAAGCGGGCGCAGGAGGAGAAGCTCCTGCAGCTGCACGAGGCGACCCGCACCGTCGGCCGCGAGCTGCTCGTCGAGATCATCGCCGGCAAGCATGGTGCGCTCGGCACCGACACGGTGGCGAGCGTGCTCCGCCGGCTCTATGATCTCGGCATCCGGCCCGACTGGTGGAAGCTGGAGCCGCAGCCGGACGCGGCGGCCTGGGACGCCGTCGGCGCCGCGGTGGCGAAGAACGACCCCTGGTGCCGCGGCATCGTGCTGCTCGGCCTCGAGGCGCCGGAGGCGGAGCTGGAGGCGGCCTTCGCGCTCGCCGCCCGGCAGCCGCTGGTCAAGGGCTTCGCGGTCGGCCGCACCATCTTCGCCGATGCCGCCCGTCGCTGGATGCGCGGGGAGATCGACGACGAGGCGGCGGTCGCCGACATGGCCGCGCGCTTCGCCCGCCTGGTCGGGGCATGGCGCCGGGCCGCCGACGGCCGCAACGCCGCCTGATGCCAGGGCCGCCCGCAGGGGCGGCAGCAACGACGAGAGGGACGATGTCCAAGCTGAAGATGACGCCCGCCGCCGGGTCCCGGACCCACCACGTGACGCCCGAGACCGCCGGCTGGACCTACGTCGGCTTCGACGCCTGGCGCCTCGCCCCCGGCGAGAGCGCCTCCGGCGGCGAGCCGGGCCGGGAGACCTGCCTCGTCCTCGTCACCGGCCGCGCCCGGGTGACCGCCGGGGGGAGCGACCTCGGCAGCCTCGGCGGCCGGACCTCGCCCTTCGAGGGCAAGCCCGACAGCGTCTACGTCTCCGCCGGCGAGAGCTGGACGGTGACGGCGCAGACCGACTGCGAGCTCGCAGTCTGCACCTCCCCGGGCAGCGGCAGCGTGCCGACCCGCGTCATCCGCGGCGACGACCTTGCCGTCGAGACCCGTGGCAAGGGCTCCAACATCCGCCACGTCGTCAACATCCTGCCCGAGTGGGACCCGGCCGAGAGCCTGCTGGTCGTGGAGGTGATCACCCCCGCCGGCAACTCCTCCAGCTATCCGCCGCACAAGCACGACCGCGACGCGCTGCCGGACGAATCGATGCTGGAGGAGACCTACTACCACCGCATCGACCCGCCGCAGGGCTTCGCCTTCCAGCGTGTCTACACCGACGACCGCTCGCTCGACGAGACGATGACGGTGGAGGACGGCGACGTGGTGCTTGTGCCGAAGGGCTACCACCCCTGCGCCGCCCCGCACGGCTACAGCCTCTACTACCTCAACGTGATGGCCGGTCCGCGGCGGGTCTGGAAGTTCCACAACGACCCGGCGCACGAATGGATGCTGAAGTAGGCGCCCAGCCGGCGGCCCGCGATGACGGACCTCTCACGGATGTTTGAACCTGCCGGCACGGCCGGTGTCTTGCTCCCGCCGCCGCGGATGGCGACGATCCGCGGCGGTGGCACTTTCGACCATACCGCCGAGAAGGGGTTTCCGATGAAGCGTAGCTGGATGTATGCGGCCGCCGTGGTTGCCGCGGTCGCCGTCACGGGCGTCACGGGCGCGAGCATGGCCCAGGAGGATCCGATCAAGGCCCGGCAGGAGCTGATGAAGGACAACGGCCGCCAGGCCAAGATCGTCGGCGAGATGGCCCAGGGCAAGACCGCCTTCGACGCCGCCGCCGCCAAGGCGGCGCTCGAGAAGATGGCCACCGACGTCGACGCCTTCGTCACCCACTTCCCCGAAGGCTCCGACCAGGGCGAGACCGAGGCGCTGCCGGCGATCTGGCAGGACAAGGCGGATTTCGAGGCCCGGGCCGCCAAGATGGCCACTGACGCCCGCGCCGCCGCCGCCGCGGTCGACCAGGGCGAGGACGCCTTCAAGGCCGCCGCCGGGGTGATGTTCGGCAACTGCAAGGCCTGCCACGAGGTCTACCGCAAGCCGAGCTGACCCGCGGCGCCTCCGGAGGAGGCCCGCGCGTCTCGGCCGTCATCCGCCGCCGGGGGGTTGGCCCCTCCGGCGGCGTTTCGTTGCGGGTCAGATGTGGATCGCCCGCCCGTAGGCCGACAGCACGCTCTCGTGCATCATCTCCGACAGCGTCGGGTGCGGGAAGACCGTGTGCATCAGGTCCTCCTCGGTGGTCTCCAGCTGCATCGCCACCACGAATCCCTGGATCAGCTCGGTGACCTCCGCCCCGACCATGTGGGCGCCGAGCAGCTGGCCGGTCCTGGCGTCGAAGATCGTCTTGACGAGGCCCTCCGGCTCGCCGAGGGCTATCGCCTTGCCGTTGCCGATGAAGGGAAAGCGGCCCACCTTGACCTCGCGGCCGGCCTCCTTCGCCTTCTTCTCCGTGAGGCCCACCGACGCGACCTGCGGATGGCAGTAGGTGCAGCCGGGGATCTTCGCCTTGTCCATCGGGTGGACGTGCTTGCCGGCGATCGCCTCGACGCAGATGACGCCCTCGTGCTCGGCCTTGTGCGCCAGCATCGGCGGGCCGGCGACGTCGCCGATGGCGTAGATGCCCGGAACGCTGGTGCGGCCGAGGCCGTCGGCGACGATGCAGCCGCGCTCGGTCTTCACGCCGAGCGCCTCCAGGCCGAGGTCCTCGACGTTGCCGACGACGCCGACGGCGGAGATCACCCGGTCGACCTTGATCGTCTCGGCCTTGCCGTCCTTCAGCTCGACCGTGGCGGTCACCTCGTTCACCGACTTGGCAAGGCCGGTGACCTTCGCCTCGGTGAGGATGCGGATCCCCTGCTTCTCGAAGCGCTTGCGGGCGTGCTCGGCGATCTCGTGGTCCTCCACGGGGAGGATCTGCGGCATCACCTCGACGACGGTGACCTCGGAGCCCATGGTGCGGTAGAAGCTCGCGAACTCGATGCCGATCGCGCCGGAGCCGACCACCAGCAGCGACTTCGGCATCGCCTCCGGCACCATCGCCTCGAAATAGGTCCACACCAGCTTGCCGTCCGGCTCGAGGCCGGGCAGCACCCGCGGCCGGGCGCCGGTGGCGACGACGATGTGCTTCGCCTTGTAGGTGCCGGGGCCGAGGGCGCCGCGCGGGGCCGGGTTCGGCTTGCCGTACTCGGTCTCCTTCGCCGCCTCGACCTTGACGGTGCCGGCGGCGGGGATGGTGGCGCGACCCCAGATCACGTCCACCTTGTTCTTCTTGAGGAGCCCGCCAACGCCGCCGTTCAGCTGCGCCGATACCCCGCGCGAGCGCTTGACGATCGCAGCCGGGTCGAAGGACACCTCGCCGATCTTCAGGCCGTAGGCCTCGCCGTGGGTGGCGTAGTGGTAGACCTCGGCGGAGCGCAGCAGCGCCTTGGTCGGGATGCATCCCCAGTTGAGGCAGATGCCGCCGAGGTGCCGGCTCTCCACGACCGCCGTCCTCAGCCCGAGCTGCGCCGCCCGGATGGCCGCCACGTAGCCGCCGGGCCCGCCGCCGATGATGATGACGTCATACTGCTCTGCCATGGACCACCTCGCCCTTCGTTCCTGTTCACCGGCCCCAAGGGCCGCGCCTGTCCGTCGCCCACCTACATCCGGGC
Organism: Pleomorphomonas sp.; assembly: GCA_041687675.1. GTDB lineage: Bacteria > Pseudomonadota > Alphaproteobacteria > Rhizobiales > Pleomorphomonadaceae > JAWLBM01. Next base: position 64,562 of record JAWLBM010000014.1, read on the forward strand.
GAGGCTGACCGCCCGACACCGGATCGCCCGCGCGACACCACCCGGGCCCTCGTCGTCACCGAACCCCTCAGACGTCGTCCCGGCGAAAGCCGGGATCCAGTGCGACGCCAGGATCTCGCACCACCCCGCAGGCTCGCCAGCCCCGGCCGAGCCTGGATCCCGGCTTTCGCCGGGATGACGGCGGAGCGTGGGATAAATCGAGCGGTGCGACGCGGGTATCCGTATCCCTGCCGTGCCACCCTCGCCTTCACCGGCGCCCTCGACGTCACCCACCCCCTCGACGTCATCCCGGCGAAAGCCGGGATCCAGTGCGACGCCGGGATCCGCGCCACTCCGCCGGCTCCCCAGCCCCGCGCGGGCCTGGATCCCGGCTTTCGCCGGGATGACGCCGGCGAGTGAGAAGGGTTCAGCCAGGTTCATCCGGCGCCTGGCCACTCCACTCTGCCAGCACCCCCGGGTAGAGATCTCGCCAGTCCGGGTTCCCCGCCTCGATCAACTCGATCTTCCAGGCCCTTCGCCACTCCTTGATCTGCTTTTCCCGCCGGATCGCGGTTTCCATGGTCTCGTGCGGCTCGTACCAGACCAGGATGTGCACTCCGTAGCGCGTGGTGAAGCCAAGGCGCACCTTGTCCCGATGCTCGCCGATCCTCACCGCCAGGTTCGAGGTCACTCCGGTGTAGAGTGTTCCGTTCTTCCGGCTCGCGACAATGTAGACGCACAGCTCCTTCATTGCCTGGCCCACGAGCGGGGTGTATGCACCAGGACGTCCTTCGACGTCCCTATCCACGCGACTTCACCCACTCTCTCGACGTCATCACCCCCATCGACGTCATCCCGGCGAAAGCCGGGATCCAGTGCGACGCCGGGTCCGCACCACCCCACCCCCTCGCCAGCCCCGGCCGGGCCTGGATCCCGGCTTTCGCCGGGATGACGGCGAGGGGGCGGGATGATGGCGGAGGGGCGGAATGACAACGGGGCGGGTGCCTCCCCGCCCGGCGCCGTCAGACCAGCATCGAGAACGGGTTCTCGATGTAGCCCTTGAAGGCCTGGGCGAGCTCCGCGCCGAGGGCGCCGTCGACGGCGCGGTGGTCGGTGGAGAGGGTGACGGTCATCTGGGTGGCGACGGCGAGCTGGCCGTTGCGGACCACCGCCCGCTGCTCGCCCGCGCCGACGGCGAGGATGGTCGCGTGCGGCGGGTTGATGACGGCGGCGAAGTCCTTGACGCCGAACATGCCGAGGTTCGACACCGAGGTGGTGCCGCCCTGGTACTCCTCCGGCTTCAGCTTGCGGTCGCGGGCGCGCCTGGCGAGGTCTTTCATCTCGCTGGAGATGGCGGACAGCGACTTGGTCTCCGCCTTGCGGATGATCGGCGTGATGAGGCCGCCGGGGATCGACACGGCGACGCCGACGTCGGCGTGGCGGTGCTGCAGCATGCCGCCCTCCGTCCAGGAGACGTTGGCGGTCGGCACCGCCTTCAGCGCCAGCGCCATCGCCTTGATGACGAAGTCGTTGACCGAGAGCTTGTAGTCCGGCTTGCCGTCCTTCACCGGCGCGGCGGCGTTCAGCTGGGTTCTCAGCGCCATCAGCGCGTCGAGGTCGATGTCGAGCGACAGGTAGAAGTGCGGGACCGTCTGCTTCGACTCGGTGAGGCGGCGGGCGATCGTCTTGCGCATGCCGTCGTGCGGGATCACCTCGTAGCTGCCCGGCTCGAACAGCCTGAGGACCGCCTCGTCGCCCATCGCGGCGGGCTTCGGCGCGGCGGCCGCGGCCGGCTGCGGCGCGGCGGCGGGCGCCGCGGCGGGTCGTGCCGCCTCGACGTCGCGCAGGATGATGCGGCCGTGCGGGCCGGAGCCCTCGATGGCGGAGAGCTCGAGGCCCTTCTCCTTCGCCACCCGGCGGGCGAGCGGCGAGGCGAAGACGCGGTCGCCCTGCGGCGCCTCGGCCTTGGGCGCCGGGGCGGGGGCGGCGGGCGCCTGCGACTCGGCGACGGGCGCCGGGCTCGCCGCGCCGTAGCCGCCGCCGGCGGGCGTCTCCGGAGCCTTGTTGACCACCGGCGCCGCCTCGGCCTTCGGCTGCGGCTTCTCTGCCGGTGCGCCGCCGCCGGAGGCCGCGGCGGCCGCCTCGGCCGGGTCCTCGCCCTCCTCGGCCAGCACGGCGATCAGCTCGTTGACGGCCACGTCCTCGGTGCCCTCCGGCACGACGATCCTGGCGAGGACGCCCTCGTCGACGGCCTCGACCTCCATGGTCGCCTTGTCGGTCTCGATCTCGGCGATGACGTCGCCGGCCTTGACCGCGTCGCCCTCCTTGATCGTCCACTTCGCGAGATTGCCCTTCTCCATGGTCGGCGAGAGGGCCGGCATCAGGATCTTGATCGGCATTCGTGTCCTCCCCGGCGGGGCCGGTTCTGTCCGCGCTGGGCGCTGTCCGGGAGCCCTGGCCCCCCGCCGCGCCGGCATCGTGTCTCATCGGGACCGCCCGCCGGGCGCCGGCGGGCGGGGATCGCGGAGGGAACGCCGGCCGTCAGGCCGTGTAGGTCACCGCCTTCACCGCGTCGATCACCTCCTTGACCGACGGCAGGGCGAGCTTCTCGAGGTTGGCCGCGTAGGGCATCGGCACGTCCTTGCCGGTGATGCGCAGCACCGGGGCGTCGAGGTGGTCGAAGGCCTCGCTCATCAGCTGGGCGGCGATCTCCGAGCCGACGGAGCCCTGCGGGTACCCCTCCTCGATGGTGACGCAGCGGTGGGTCTTCTTCACCGACTCCACGATCGCCGGCACGTCCATCGGGCGGATGGTGCGCAGGTCGATGATCTCGGCGTCGATGCCCATCTGCGCCAGTTCCTCGGCGGCCTTGACCGCGTAGGTCATGCCGATGCCGAAGGAGACGAGGGTGACGTCCCTGCCCTTGCGGTGGACGCGCGCCTTGCCGATCGGCAGCACCAGGTCGTCCATCTTCGGCACCTGGAAGGAGTGGCCGTAGAGGATCTCGTTCTCGAGGAAGATGACCGGGTTCGGGTCGCGGATCGCGGCCTTGAGGAGGCCCTTGGCGTCGGCGGCCGAATAGGGCTGCACCACCTTGAGGCCGGGGATGTGGCCGTACCAGGCGGCATAGTCCTGGCTGTGCTGGGCGGCGACGCGGGCCGCCGCGCCGTTCGGGCCGCGGAACACGATCGGGCAGCCCATCTGGCCGCCGGACATGTAGAGCGTCTTCGCCGCCGAGTTGATGATCTGGTCGATCGCCTGCATGGCGAAGTTGAAGGTCATGAACTCGACGATCGGGCGCAAGCCGCCGAAGGCGGCGCCGACGCCGAGGCCGGCGAAGCCGTGCTCGGTGATCGGGGTGTCCACCACCCGGCGGGCGCCGAACTCCTGCAGGAGGCCCTGGGTGATCTTGTAGGCGCCCTGGTACTCGGCGACCTCCTCGCCCATGACGAAGACGGTCTCGTCGCGGCGCATCTCCTCGGCCATGGCGTCGCGGAGCGCCTCGCGGACCGTCATCGAGACGAACTCGGTGCCGGCCGGGATGTCCGGGTCGGCGGCGGGCTCGCTCTTCGGCGCGGCGGGCAGCTTGTCGGCGGACGGCGTGGCGACCGAGGCGGTCGCCGGCTGCGCCTCGGCGTGCTGGGCGGAGACGGACGGCTGGTCGGGGCTCGTCGGCGCCACCTTGGCGCCGTCGGAGAGCGCCGCCTGGCCGTCGCCCTCGGCGGAGATGCGGGCGATGACGGCGTTCACCTTGACGCCCTCGGTGCCCTCGGGGACGACGATCTCGGCGATCTCGCCCTCGTCGACGGCCTCCACCTCCATGGTGGCCTTGTCGGTCTCGATCTCGGCGATCACGTCGCCGGACTTCACGCTGTCGCCCACCTTCTTCAGCCACTTGGCGAGCTTGCCCTCCTCCATCGTCGGGGAGAGCGCCGGCATCAGGATATCGATCGGCATGTCGGTCCTCGTCTCCGGACGTGGGTCAGTGCAGGATGTCGGTCCAGAGTTCGGACGGGTCCGGCTCCGGGTCGTAGGTCGCGAAGTCGGCCGATTCGGCGACCACCGCGCGGACTTCCTTGTCGATCGCCTTGAGCTCGTCCTCGCTGGCCCAGCCGTTCTCCAGGATACGCACCCGGACCTGCTCGATCGGGTCGTGCTCCGTGCGCATCTTGGCGACCTCGTCCTTGGTGCGGTACTTCGCCGGGTCGGACATCGAGTGGCCGCGGTAGCGGTAGGTCTGCATCTCGAGGATGTACGGGCCCTTGCCCTCGCGGCACCAGGCCACCGCCTTCTCGCCGGCGGCCTTCACGGCGCGCACGTCCATCCCGTCGACCTGCTCGCCGGGGATGTCGAAGGAAGCGCCGCGGCGGGAGAAGTCGGTCTGGGCCGAGGCGCGCGAGACCGAGGTGCCCATGGCGTAGCGGTTGTTCTCGATGATGTAGACGACCGGCAGCTTCCAAAGCGCCGCCATGTTGAAGCTCTCGTAGACCTGGCCCTGGTTCGCCGCGCCGTCGCCGAAATAGGTGAGGCTCACCGTGTCGAGGCCGCGGTAGCGGTTGGCGAAGGCGAGGCCGGTGCCGATCGGCACCTGGGCGCCGACGATGCCGTGGCCGCCGAAGAAGGCCTTCTCGCGGCTGAACATGTGCATCGAGCCGCCCTTGCCCTTGGAGTAGCCGCCGCGGCGGCCGGTGAGTTCGGCCATGACGCCCTTGGCGTCCATGCCGCAGGCCAGCATGTGGCCGTGGTCGCGGTAGCCGGTGATCACCTGGTCCTCGCCGGTGCGGATGCACATCTGCATGCCGACCACGACGGCCTCCTGGCCGATGTAGAGGTGGCAGAAGCCGCCGATGAGGCCCATGCCGTACATCTGGCCGGCCTTCTCCTCGAAGCGCCGGATCAGCAGCATGTCGCGATAGGCCTGCAGTTCCTCCTCGCGGGTGAACTCGGCGATGGCGGGGGACTCCCCGGATTTGGACTTGGATGCGGCTTTGGGGCGCTTGTCAGCGGTCGGCGTGGCCGAGGCGCGGGTGCGCTTCTCGGCGGCAGGTCGCACGGCCATGGATCGTCCTCCCGAACGGTTTCCGTCAAACCGGAAACGACGGAACGGCATCGGGCGATCCAAGTCAACCGGTGCGGCGCATGGCCATCATGCGCAATGCGCATTCCTGCAGGATGATGCGTAACTGAAATCCGGTTAATTCGGGCTCATGAACCGGAATTCAGTTATCCTGCATGGCGAGGCGCCGCGACCGCATGATCACGACCTCGTCCGGGTGCACGAGGCCGAGGCTGGAGCGCGCGCGCTCGTCGACCATGTCCTGGTCGAGGCTCGCCGGGCGCAGCAGCACCACCTTGTCGACCAGCACCCGCTTTTCGGCGGCGAGCCTGTCGAGTTCGGCCTCGAGCTCCGCGCTCTGCCGCTCGAGCAGCGTCAGCCCGACCATGCCGTAGTCGCCGTGCACCGAATGGTACGCGAAATAGGCGAGAAAGGCAGCGGTCACCGCCGGAAGGGCCAGGCGCCGGAACTTGGAGGGGCGGTGCTGTCTGGTGGTCATGCTCAACGCAACCATGCGGCGCCGCCGGGGCGATCCCGGCGAACGGCCACGATGGTGCATCGTCATGGTAAAGGCGAGGTTAGCGGTCGCGCGGGCGGCCCGCGGCGGCCGTCCGCCGGCCGCGGCGCCGCGTCAGAGCTGGGCCTCCATCGGCAACAGGCCGACCAGCAGGGCGATGATCCGCTGGCGCCACGACGCGCGGGGCTCGCCGCGGTAGACCTCGTCGTCGCCGGCGCCGTGCCAGACGATGCGGCCGTTTTCGAGCGAAAGCCGGTAGCTGCGCGCCGGCTGGACCAGGCGCTCGAACTGATCGGTCACGCAGGCCGCGAAGCTGCCGTCGTCGACCATCACCGACATCTCGGTGTTGAGCTTGGCCGAGCGGTTGTCGAGGTTGAAGGAGCCGACGAAGCTGACCGTCCGGTCCACCACCAGCGCCTTGCTGTGCAGGCTGGCGCCGCTGGAGCCGAAGATCCTGGGCCTCTCGCCGGGCATGTCGCGCAGCTCGTGAATCTCCGCGCCGGCGCAGAGCAGGCGCTTGCGATAGCGGGCGTAGCCGCTGTGGACGGCGGTGACGTCGTTCGCCGCGAGCGAGTTCGTGACGATGCGGACGCTGACGCCGCGCGAAACGAGGGTCTCGATCAGGTCCGTGCCGTCGCGGCCGGGCACGAAGTAGGGCGAGACGATCAGCACCTCGTGTTTGGCCCGGGTCATCGCCGCCCGGAGGCACTCGGCCACCACGTTGTCCGCCGTGCGGTCGTTCGCCTTCTCCGGACCGTCGGAGACCACGCCCGCGTCGTCCACGGCATCGAAGGGCAGGTCCTCGGCGATGCGCTCGGGCACCGCGTAGCTCGCATGCAGGGCCTCGAGATAGGGCCGGGTCTCCTCCCCGGCGCAGGAGGCGTCGAGGTCCCGCCGGAACGGTCCGATCCTGCGGCGCAGGCGCCGGCGGCGGTGCCTCAGGAACGCCTGCACGCCCTGCACCACGCGGCTCTTCCAGAAGGTCTCGAAGATCTCCCCGGCCTCGGCCACCGGCGTGCCGATCAGCACGGCGTCGAGGTCCTGGAAATTGTAGTGGCCGGACCCGTCGAAATAGCGGTCGGCGATGTTGCGCCCGCCGATCACCGCCGCGACGCCGTCGGCGATCCAGGCCTTGTTGTGCATGCGGTGGTTGAGGTGCCATCCGCCCAGCGCGAACTCGATGCCGAAGCCGAGGAAGCCGTGGGCGCGCCAGGTGGTCGCGTTGAAGACGCGCACCTCCACGCTCGGATGCTGGTCGATGATCTGGAAGGACTTGTCCCGACCGATCACCGTGGTGTCGTCGAGGAGCAGCCGCACCCGCACGCCGCGGTCCGCCGCCTTCAGGATCTCGTTGGCGAGCAGGCGCCCGGTGACGTCGTCCTCCCAGGCATAATACTGGAGGTCCAGCGTCCGCTCGGCCGTGCGGGCGAGCCAGAGCCGCACCGCGAAAGCCTCCAGCCCATCGCTCGCGAGGCAGGCGGCCTTGTCGGTGCCGAGGGCCTGCAACCGCTCGGCGACGGTGCGGCCGACCGCCCTGAGGACGGTGACGCCGGCGCTCCGGCCGTCGGTGCTGTGCAAGGGCTTGCTTTCCATCACTCCGAAATTCCGGGCCCGGCCCTTGCGTTCCTTGGAAACGGCACGGGCGGGCCTCCTCAACTGGGGGAGGCCCGCCGGCGACGCAACCCCTCCCCTCACCGCTCCGACACGGCGAAGCGGACGCTCCAGGGGGCCGCCGACCGCTCGCCGGCCGCGCCCTCGGTCCAGACCGTCCGTCCGAGGTCCCGCGCCTCGTAGCCGACCGGCGCCGGCGAGAGGTTGGCGAGGAGATGGAGGGCGCCTCCCCCCTCCACCTCCCAGCGCACCGTGAACGCCCGGTCGCCGAGGTCCGTCGCCCGGCCGCCGCGGCGGATCCGGGGGACGAGCGGAACGATCTCCCGGCCGCGGACGGCGAGGATGCGGCGGTACCAGTCGAGCATGTCGCGGTGCCCGTCGGCCTCCCGCTCGCGCCAGTCGAGCTTCGCCGCCTCGAAGGTGCTCCTCGCGACGGGATCCGGCAAGCGGGCGAGGACCGCGGGATCGGAGAATTCCGGGAAGCGCGCGAACTCCTCGCGCCGGCCCTTGCGCACGGCCTCCGCGAGCGGCTCGTCGAAGTCGCAGAAGAAGGGGAACGGCGTCGAGGCCGCCCACTCCTCGCCCATGAACAGCATCGGGATCTGCGGGGCGAGCAGGTACACCGCCGCAGCGGCCCTCACCTTGCCGTGGTCCGGCACCGTGCTGGTGATCCGGTCACCGAGCGCGCGGTTGCCCACCTGGTCGTGGTTCTGCAGGAAGCTCACGAAGGCGCTGGGCGGCAGGTGGCCGGAGGGCTCGCCGGGCTGCACCTCGTCCGCCAGCGTCTGCCCGACGCGGGCGAAGCCCTCGGCCACCGCTCGCGGCAGCAACCCGGCCTCCTCGGCGAAGGCCCGGTAGTAGCCGCCGTCCTCGCCGGTGAGCGCCGCGTGAAGCGCGTGGTGGATGTCGTCGTTCCACTGGGCGTCGTAGCGGCCGGGCGTCCCCTGCCCGCCGTCGAGCCATCGCGGCTCGTTGTCGCCGTTCTCGAGGACGAGATGGACGTGGCGCTCCCCGCCCACCCGGCGGACCCGCGTCGCCAGTTCCTCCAGCAGGTGGACGGGGCTCTCGTCGACGATGGCGTGCACGGCGTCGAAGCGAAGGCCGTCCATGAAGTACTCGTCGATCCAGTAGGCGGCGTTCTCCTCGAAGAAGTCGCGCACGTCCGCGCTGCCCTCGTCGTCGACGTTGACGCCCTCGCCCCAGGGCGAGGCGTGCTTGGCCGTGAACACCGGCGCGTGCCGCGGGATGTAGTTCCCGTCCGGGCCGAAGTGGTTGTAGACGACGTCGAGGAACACCTGCAGCCCCAGCCGGTGCGCCTCGTCGACGAAGGCCTTCAGCTCGTCCGGGCGCCCGTAGGCCGGATGCGGCGCGAAGGGCAGCACGCCGTCGTAGCCCCAGCCGTGGCGGCCGGAGAAGGTGGAGAGCGGCAGCAGTTCCACCGCGGTGACGCCGAGGTCGGCGAGGTCCGCCAGCCGGCGGGCCGCGGCGGCGTAGGTGCCCTCCCCGGTGAAGGTGCCGACGTGCATCTCGTAGAGCACGGTCTCGGCCCAGGGTCGCCCCGTCCAATCCGCCTGGCGCCAGCGGTAGGCCGCGGGGTCGATCACCTCGCTCGGCCCGTGCGGGCCCTCCGGCTGGAAGCGGGAGGCGGGATCCGGCACCGCGGCGCCGTCGTCCAGCAGGAAGCGGTAGCGGGTGCCGGGCCCGGCCGCCACGGTCGCCTCGAACCAGCCGGGCTCGGCGGGCTGCATCGCGAGCGGCTCGCGCCCCTCAATGGCGAGGCGCGGGCGGGACATCTTCGGCGCCCAGAAGCGGAACCTGGTCCCGCCCGGAACGGCGAGCGGGCCGAAGTGCATGGTATGGATCCGCGTCTCGGCGGCGACGGTCGTCATCGGCGTTCCTCCGGGCGTTGAGGGAGTCAGGTTGCGTGCAGCACGAGGATCGGCAGCGGCCAGCCGACCGCCGCCTCGCGGACGGGCGGCGTGGAGGCCGCCGCCAGCACGTCGGTCCAGCCGCCCGGCGCGTCGGGAAGCGGGATCTCGACCGGCTCGGGCGAGCCGCCGGGGTGCCTCAGCGCCGCGACGAGCAACTGCCGGTCGCCGCGGCGGCGCAGGAAGGCGACGACCCGATCGTCGCCCGCCACCTCCAGGGGCAAATACGCCCCGTCCAGGAAGAGGTCCGGGTCCGCCGCCCGCAGCGCCAGCATGCGGGCGGTGAGCGCCAGCTTCTGGGCGCCGTCCGCACGGTCCACCAGGGCGGCGACCGGCACCGTCGCCGTCTCCAGCAGCAGCGCGGACCTGAGGTCGAAGTCCACCGGCCGGCGGTTGTCCGGGTCGACGAGGCTGAAGTCCCAGAGCTCGGCGCCCCGGTAGACGTCCGGCACCCCCGGCATGGCGAGCTTCAGCGCCGTCTGGATCAGGCTGTTCATGAGCCCGAGGCGTGCGACCCGGTCCTTGAACGGCAGGAAGCTCTCCAGGAAGCCGTTGGCGCGGCCCGACTCCAGCGCCCGCCCGACGAAGTCGAGCACCGCCTGCTCGTAGGCCTCGTCCGGAGCCGCCCAGGTGGTGCGCACCTTGGCCTCGCGCATCGACTTGGTCATCGCGCCGGCGATCCGCTGGCGGAACTCCTCCATCCCGGCGCCGTCGCCGGGTTCGAGCTCCGGCGGCCAGGCGCCGAGCAGCATCTGGTAGAGCAGGTACTCGTCGTTGCGGTCGGGCAGCCGCCCGGCCGGGCCCTCCCCGTCCGGCGCGCGCAGGATGGCGCTCCAGCCGCGCACCGCCTCCGCCCATTCCTCGGGGATCTCGGTGAGCACCGCGAGCCGGGCGCGGGCGTCCTCGCCGCGCTTGGTGTCGTGGGTCGAGGTGGTCAGCATGGCGTAGGGCGTCTTCTGCAGCCGCCGGGCGTTGGCGGCGTGGAAGGCGGCGATCCCGGTGCCGAGATGCTCCGGGTGGCCGCCCACCTCGTTGGCGGCGACCAGCCGGTTGAAGCGGTAGAAGGCGGTGTCCTCCAGCCCCTTGGCCATCACCGGGCCGGAATACTGCTGCAGGCGCATGGCGAAGCGCAGCACCTCGTGGCGGCTGTAGCCGCTGCCGGGCTCGGCCACGAGGTCGCCGGTCATCAGCCGGTGGAGGAAGTCGAAGACGCTGGCGTCGATGCGCACCGCCCGCCGCCGCGCCTCGGCGAAGGCGGTGTCGATCGCCTCCCGGTCCCGGGGCGACGCGCCCTCGCCGTCGACATAGGTGCGGTAGACCGGGAAGGCGGCGACGATCTCCTTCAGGGCGCGGTGCAGGCCGTGGCGGGTGAAGTCCGCCGTCATCGGGTTGGCGGCGGCGATGCGGGCGGCGTCGCGGGCGAGGACCGAGAGCTCGCTCGCCATCTCGTCGTCCGTGATGGCCAGCTTGGAGGCCCGCACCACCTCCTCGAAGGAGCGGGTCTCGCCGGTGAAGGCGCGGTAGCAGGCCGTCAGCCGCTCGGCCCCGGCCTTGTCCATCAGCACGCCGGTGAGCAGGTTGGCCACCTCGTAGCCGGTGGTGCCGTCGACGTCCCAGTCCGCGCGCACCTCCTCGCCGGCCCCGAGGATCTTCTCGACGACGAGGTAGAACGGCCGCGGCGCCTTCTCGCGGAGGGCGAGGCAGTAGGCCTTCGGGTCGAGCAGGCCGTCGATGTGGTCGATCCTGAGGCCGTCGAGGACGCCGCGGCCGATCAGGTCGAACACCAGCCGGTGGGCGTGGTCGAACAGCTCCGGCTGCTCGATCCGGAGGCCGGCGAGCTCGTTGATGTTGAAGAAGCGGCGATAGTTGATGTCGTCGGAGGCGACGCGGAAGAAGGCGAGCCGCCAATGCTGCCGCTCGATCAGCTCGTGCAGGCGGCGGAAGCTGTCCGGCTCGCCGGGCCGGCCGCGGAAGGAGGCGACCGCGCCCTCGACCGCGGCGGCGGCCTCCGGGTCGCGGGCGACCAGCGCCGCCAGTTCGGCCCTGAGGTCCTCGGCCCGCCGGCGCTGGTTCGGGTGCGCGGCGTCGAGGTGGGCGAAGGCGTCGCCGATGCGGTCGAGGTCCGGGTGGCGGGAGGACAGGATGCGGCCGTAGTCGTTGGGGTCGATCGGCAGCCGATGCTCGTCGTAGGCGGTGACCTCGAAGGCGCCCGTCCCGGCGTCGAAGCGCAGCGCGATCTGCCCCTCGGCGAGGACGCTGCCGTACTGGTCGCCGAGCACCGGCACCAGCACGCGCCCCTTGAGGCGCGGGGCGTCGGCGTCCCAGTCGATGTCGAACCAGGTCGAATGGTCCGAGCGCGGGCCCCATTCGAGCACGCTCCACCAGAACGGGTTGTCGGCGCCGATGCCCATGTGGTTCGGCACGAAGTCGAGCACCTGGCCGAGGCCGGCGGCCTCGAAGGCGGCCACCATGGCCTCGAAGTCCTCGCGGGCGCCGAGTTCCGGGTTGAGACGGGTATGGTCGACGATGTCGTAGCCGTGGGTGGAGCCGGCGCGGGCCTTGAGAAAGGGCGAGGCGTAGACGTGGCTGACGCCGAGCCCGGCGAGATAGGGCGCGAGCCGGGCGGCGGCCGCAAAGCCGAAGCCGGCGTTGAACTGCAGTCTGTAGGTGGCCCTCGGAACCGGGCGTCGGCGGTCGGACATCGGATGGCCTCTCCTCGCGAACGGCGCTGCCGGTAGACCGGCGGCGAGCGGTCCGGCGGCGGGTCAGTCCATCTCCCAAAGCGGCGACGCCGCGATTCGCGCCGCCGGGTCCATCGCCCCGACGACCTCCACCGCCGGGGGCCGCGCCCCGTACTCGGCCAGCGCCTCGACGTTCAGGAACGCCACGGCCACGAAGGCCACGAAGCCGAAGGATAGCATCGCCGTGATAAACGCGGAGCGCATCCGTTTCTTCCCCAGCACCGTGATCCCGGGGTTCAACGTGGGAAGCCGGCGGGGGTTCCGGAGGGGGGCACGAGGAGCCAAGCTCTGGCATTCGAAGTCGGCTGCAGGTCGAGCGGAACCCGACATGGCCAGATCAAGTCAGCCGCATGTTGGGCGCGCAAGCCGGCGGGCAACTATGACCGGCAGAGCCGAGGGTTACGGGCAGAGTTCGTTTTACGGCATCGTAGGCGGGTGACGGAGCGGGGAACGCACCGCCAATCGAGATCATTTTTATGCCCCGCCGGAGCGACAAGTCGCCGCGAAGGCGCAATGAGTTCCGCTCTAACTCGGCAGTTGCCCAATACTCAGCCACAACATGTTGATTTACACAGTTCTAGAATTGTGTCGGATCCGGTCCGTAACGACCCGATGCCGGGAGCCGATCAGAACCGCTCGGCCCAAGTGCAGGCTCGCATGAGCACGACCGGATCCTCGGGAGGCTTTAATTCGCTCGATCGTGACGGTGCAAACCGAATACGCTCGTGTACGATTTCCGCTCCATAAGTAATACCGAGTTGGTCTGGTGCATGCGCCATAGAGCTGGGTTGCGGCATGTGGTTCAGCATGAGAGGCGGCTTACGTGCCATTCCGGGAATGCTTTGTGCCCAACGGTCCGCACCGTGCATCGGCCGATAACACGCTCGCTTCCCGCGGGGACGAGGTGGAAATCGATGTAAGTCCATCGCTCTCCTCAGTGGCCCAATACGCAGACCAAGCCAAACCAAGTAATAGAAGCGGACCGATCGGCCAACCCACCCAGTTAAATGGAAGGACGATGATTGGCAAGAACCATACAAGCATCATAATGTGCCCAGTGAATCGACTCCGCTCGTCAAGTTTATTCTGAAAGAATAGCAGGATTGCAACAGACGCAATGGAAAGATCATAATTATGGGCATATGGCGTGGAAACGATGGCACCCAGCAGCGTTATCCCCAGTTTACGCTCTAAAGATCTCGATGATCGCCAAGTTCTGTATACAATAATGAGTGAGACCATGGTGACAACTGCCTGCACTAAATAGGCGAATGCTAGATTATCATATAAAATCCTAACAGACATAAAGGCAGTCGGCATCATGAGCTGAAAATTACCAGATCCCGCCTCAAGCAGGCTAGACGTTGTCTCAAAGTTGGCGTTTAGATAAGAAATCCAAACGTCCCAGCCGAATATTAATCCGCTGCTTAGTATGACTAATCCGCCGACCGCTGCAGCGCTTGCTATTGCGGCCCAATTCCGGGTTGCGATTAGCACGACCGGGACGACTAGTCCAAGCTGTGGTTTCACCGTGAGAAGCCCGAACAGTGTCCCTGATACAATCGGCCTCGATCCCGACAGCCGCAATCCTGCCACGAGCAGGGCCGCAATCAATGTGCCGGACTGCCCTGCGACAAAGTTCACGAAGGTCGAGGGGGCAAGGGCCAAACTCAGCCCGGCCAACCCCGGCCTGCGGAAGAGTGGCGTAGCGGCGGCCAGTAGGGCCGCCAGGCCGACCACCGTCCAAAACCCATAGGCAGCCAAATAGGGCATCAGCGCAAGCGGCACAACGAAATACAAGAAGTGCGGTGGATAAGACCATAGGTGAAGCGGGAAATCCTGCCCGAGCACCTCCGATTGTTCGACATGGAAAGATTCTACATCAAAAATGCGTTCAACTTCACCACGTCCCAAGAGATCTGAAGCCATCCACAGGTTTATGAAGTCGCGCCCAACAAAATGACCGGTCGGATCTACAAGCCCATCAGACCCTCCAAAATATTTTAGCGAGAACACTATATACAAGGGGATCGGCAGAGCCAGCACTAGTCCGGCCACCAGCGCTTTCGAAACGATCGGCAGTTGCGCCACTTGCCCTCCAGTCCGCCGGGTTCACGGCGATCAACAGTATATTCGGCCGTTGGGAGCATATGCGTACAATTCTAACGGGTGATGAACTCTTTTCACCCCCGCCAGAACACCGGGCTCAGCACCACGAGCACGGCCACCACCTCGAGGCGGCCGAGGAGCATGGCGAAGGAGAGGATCCAGAGGACGGGTTCGGGGAGGGTGGCGAAGTTGCCGGCGGGGCCGATGACGGGGCCGATGCCGGGGCCGACGTTGGCGAGGGCCTGAGCCACCGCGGAAAAGGCGGTGACGAAGTCGATGCCCGTGGCGGCGACCATGGCGGTGAGAACCCACAGGGCGCCCAGCAGCATCCAGGTGAAGGCGAAGACCGACCGGACCACCTCGTCCTCGACGACGCGCCCGTTGTAGATCACCCGCGTCAGCCGGTGAGGGTGGAGCCTGGTCTGGAGCTGGTTGCGCAGCGCCCGGGCCATGATCAGCAGCCGGTAGGGCTTCATACCGCCGGAGGTCGAGCCGGTGCAGCCGCCGACCAGCGTGATGAGCAGGAAGGCCGTCTCGGCGAACGGGCCCCAGGTGATGTAGTTCTCGGTCGCGTAACCCGTCGTGGTGATCACCGAGACCACGTTGAAGAGCGTGCCCCACAGCGCCGGCAGGAATTCGGCGTCGGTGGCGACCAGCCGCCAGGCGACGATCAGCGCCACCACGGCGGCGATGATGCGCACGTAAAGCCGGACCTGGTCGTCCTCGAAGATCGCCCTGGCGCGGCCGTGGAAGACGAGGAGCATCAGCGGAAAGGTGATCCCGCCGAGGAACATCATCACCAGCAGCACCGCCTGGATCGGCACGTCGAAGAAGCCGGCGGAGGCGTCGTGGGTGGAGAAGCCGCCGGTCGACACCGCCGTGAAGGCGTGGACGGCCGCGTCGAGCGGCGTCGCCCCGAGCGCCAGCATGGCGAAGACGCCGAGCCCGGTGATCGCCAGGTAGAGCAGCACGATCTGGCGGATCAGCACGACCAGGCGGGCGGTGGCCTTCTCGCTGACGTCCGAGCTCTCCATCCGGAAGAGCTGCATGCCGGAAATGCGGAGAAACGGCAGCAGGATGATCCCGAGCGCGATCACGCCCAGCCCGCCGATCCACTGCATCAGCCCGCGCCAGAGGAGAAGGCCGGGCGGCAGGTCGTCCAGCCCGGAGATCACCGTCGAACCGGTGGTGGTGAAGCCGGACATCGCCTCGAAATAGGCGCCGGCGAAGCTGATCGGCAGCGAGGAGAGCCACAGCGGCAGTGCGCCGACGAAGCTCATCACCACCCAGGACAGGACCGTCAGCAGGAAGCCCTGCCGCAGGCTCAGGCGGATCGATCCCGTCCAGGTGGCGGTGGACATCAGCGCGCCGAAGCCGACGGCGATCACCGCCGAGAGGACGAAGACCTGCCAGTCCGGATTGCGGTTGGCGAGGTCGACGAGGGCGCAGACAAGCAGCATCGGGCCGGTCGTGACGCACAGCACGCCGACGACGAAGAAGACCGGGCGGACATCGAGCATCTGGTCACCGCGACGTGCGGCCGGGACCGGTGGTATCCCGGCCGCAGTCGCGGGGCCGCCACGAAGCGGCCCATCACGCAAAACGGCATACGCCCGGTGTTGCTGCGCCGCAAGAGGGTGGCAGCGAGCGGATGACGCATCCCGGGACGACCCCTGCCGCAAGCGGATGGTTAACAATGCGGTAATCCGCTTGCTGCACACTCCCGTGCCATGCGACCGATCTATCTCGCGGCAATCCTGGTGATCCTCGCCGGCCTCGACACGGGGCTCAATGACGGTGCGGCCATGGCCTGGATCGTGCGGGAGGCGGTCGCCTTCGGCATGGGCCTCGAGCGCGAGATCCAGTGGATGCTCAAGCGGATCGGTCTGTGACGCCTCGGCTCTTGGTCTTCTCGCCGTCGAGGAAGATCTGGTAGCCCGTCCAGGAGCAGACGACGCCTCCAGAGATCGCCAGAGTCGCGACGAGATACTGCCCGCGCGTCACCGCGAGCGCGGCGCCGACGAGCAGCACCACCTCCATCACGGAAAAGCGCGGCCTGAACAGGTAGCGGACGAAGGCACGCATGGCGGTCACCGATCTCGAATGCCGGCCCCGCCTGGTGCGATCGCCCGCCCGCACCGTCGGAACCACCCGCCCCCAGAGGGCGGAACCCCGGGCCCGACCAACCTCTCCGACGCATCGGCGCCGCGGTCCGGCCCACGACGGAGCCAGCCTGCCAGTCCGGCGAGATGCATGCTCCAAGAAACATGTTAGCTGATACATCGACGGGGCCGCAAACGCGTTCTGAAGAGGCACCGCTCAGAACAGGTATTTCGTTCGCCAGCCGGACTTTGGCGCGCGCACCTGCCGCGCCCGCGACCGCCGCACGCAATCCATGATCTTTGAACGTTTTACCCGCGCCGGCGTGATGACGGCGTCATGATCCTGTGGTTCGATGCTATCGGTGCGGGAGGCCTGCGATGAAGAGCGTCTACCACTGCCCCGGATGCATGCATGTCTTCGAGGCCGGTGCGACCGGCCCCGGTTCCAAGGTGACCTGCCCCCAGTGCCATGTGGTGACCTGCGCACAATGGGCCCGCCTCGAACCTGACGAGGTGGCGATGTGGCAGCCGCGCCGGGCCCCCTCCGTCCCCTCGGTGCAACCTGCGGTTCTCGCCGACGAAAAACTGCGCCGCTAGGCCCCCGTCCCGCCGTCCCTCACCGCCTCGATGGCGAGCCGGGCCGCGCCGACGGGACCGGCGTCGTCGCCGAGACGTGCGGCCAGGACAGGAACGTCCGACGGGATCATCGCGCGGCGGCGATGGAGTTCGTCGCGGATGCCGGGCAGCAGCGCCCCGAGGTTGCGCGAGACGCCGCCGGCCATCACGAACACGTCCGGGGTGAGCGTCGCCGCGAGGGTGACGAGCCCCAGCCCGAGCCAGCGCGCCGCCCGCTCCACCTCAGCGCCCGCCGCGGCGTCGCCGGCGGCGGCAGCCTCGAACAGCAGCCGGGCGCCGGCCTTTCCCGGGTCGCCGCCGGCGAGACGGGAGACCACCCCCTCGCCGCGCCGCGCCAGGTCAGCGGTCCGCCGGTCGAGCGCGGTGCCGGAGGCCAGCACCTCCAGGCAGCCGCGGCCGCCGCAGTAGCACTCGGGGCCCTCTGGATCGATCGGCATGTGCCCGGCCTCGCCGTGGCGGCCGTCGACGGACCGCTGCACCACGCCGTCGAGCACGGCCGCGACGCCGACGCCGGTGCCGACGGTGACCATCACCACCCGCCGGAAGCCCCGCCCCGCGCCGAGCCATGCCTCCCCCAGCGCGGCCACGTTGGCGTCGTTGTCGACCGCGACCGGGACCTGCAGGGCCTCTCCGAGCGGGGTCTTCAGGTCGGTGGGCGGCCAGCCGCCGAGCGTATAGGGGTTGTCGACGACGCCGCTCAGCGGGTCGACCGGGCCGGTGACGCCCACGCCGAGGCCGGCGATCTGGCGGCCCTCCCCGGCCGCGAGGCCCCGGACGGCGGCGACGATCCGCCGGAGCGTGTCCTCCGGCCCGCGTCCCGGGTCGGTCGGGATGGCGGTCCGCGCCAGGATCGTGCCCTGCGCATCGACCAGCGCGATCTTGGTGCCCGTGCCGCCGATGTCGATCCCCGCGACGATCATAGCTCCGTGGTCACCTTGCCGAGGTGGCGGAAGACGCCCGGCTCGATCCCCGCGGCCTCGGCCAGGGCGACGGTCAGGAGTTGCAGCGGCAGCGGCTCGAGCAGCGGGCCCGCGCCGGCGAAAGGCGGCGTTGGGATCGCCAGCGGCCCGGACTCCGGCGGAGCGTCGAGCCGCACCACCGTCGCGCCGAAGCGGGCGAGGTCCCGGCCGAGGGCCGCGTTGAGCTCGCGCTCCCGGGTGTCCTCCCCCATCAGCAGGACGGCGGTGAGCCGCTCGTCCGCCATCTCCAGCGGGCCGTGGCGGAACTGCGCCGAACTCGCCCATTCGACGGGGTGCTTGGCGGCCTCCTTGGCGATCAGTGCGCCATAGGCGGCGGAGGCGAGGGAGGCGCCGCGGGCGAGCAGGTAGAGCCGCTGCGGAAGTCCGATCTCGGCCCTGATCCGCGCCACCCGCGCGCCGAACCCGGTCAGCCAGCCGGCCATCGCGGCAGCGACGGCGGGGATGTCGGGCTCGCCCTCCCCCTTCGCCGCACGCTCCAGCACGAGGCAAGCGGCGAGCGTGTTGAGGTAGGTCCGGGTGCTGACCGCCGCCTCCGGTCCGGCGCCGATGTCGACGACCGCGTCCGCCCCGGCCGCGAGCGGGCTCGACGCATCGTTGGTCAGCGCCAGCAACACCGCCCCGCGACGGCGCACCTCGTCGGCCGCGACCACGATTTCCGCGCTGCGCCCGGACTGGGAGGCGATGATGAGGAGGGTGTCCCGCCCGACCAGCGGAAGGGCGGAGGAGAGAAGCTCGGAGGTCTCCATCAGCCAGGCCGCGCGGCCCTCGCCGAGGAGCGCGATCCACAGCGGCCGGAGCGCCGCGTGCGAGGCGCCCATGCCGGTCAGGATGATCCGCGAGAAGCGGCCGGCGTCGGCAAGCAGCGGGCGAGCCGCCCGGCTCGCGGCCGCCCGGTCCAGCGCCTCGAGGCGCTCCGGCTGGGAGAGGATGTCCGAGACATAGACGCCGCCCTTGTCCGCTTGCATCGGTTGGCCTTCCTGCTTCCACCGGACCCCGCCGGCAGCCCGGATCCGGAACCGCCCCGGCGTCGGTTCGCAGGCCGCCTCCAGGGCTCTCCTGCTGTCCGCGATCGCGCCGGCGTCGGGGTCAGAATAACTCAAATCATTTGACTTAACAAAGCGCCTCGCGCACTCTCGCTCTCCGGGAGGCTTCGGGATCGGCCATGGCGCTGAGGGGAACCAACCAGGAGTTCGGGCGGCCGTACAACCGGCGCATCGTGCTCGAGACGATCCGGCTCGGCGGCCCGCTGACCCGTGCCGACATCGCCAAGCGCGTCGGCCTCACCCTCCAGACCGTCTCGACCATCACCGCGGAACTGATCGAGCAGGGCCTGGTGGTCCTGCGACGGCCGGCCGCCCGCGGACGCGGCTTCCCGGCGCCGGTGCTGGAGATCGATCCCGGCGGCGGCTTCGCGATCGGCCTGCACCTGACGCCCCGCGGCGTGCAGGCGGCGCTGGTCAACATGGCCGGCGAGATCGTGGTTGCGGACGGCTTCGACCTGCCGGCGGGCGGGCCGGCGGCGACGTTCCGCGAGATCGCCCGGGTGGTGGACAGGCTGGTGGCCGGCCGTTCGGGACAGGTGCTCGGCGCCGGGCTGGCGATGCCCGGCCCGTTCGACGTCGAGCCGATGAGCTTCGTCGGGCCGACCACGCTGGAAGGCTGGAAGGACGTGCCGATCGCCGAGCACCTCCAGGCCGCACTCGGCTTCCCGGCCTTCATCGAGAGCGACATGGCCGCCGCGGCGCACGGGGAGCGCATGTACGGCATCGGCGTGCGCACGCGGACCTTCTACTACCTCTACTTCGGCGTCGGCCTCGGCGGCTCGATGATCCAGGACGGCGAGGTGCAGCGCGGCGCCTGGGGCAACGCCGGCGAGATCGGGCACATCCCTATGGTGCCGGGCGGCGAGCCCTGCCCTTGCGGCAACCGAGGCTGCCTGGAGCGCTACGTGTCGCTGGAGGCCTTCGAGCGCCGCGGCGGCTCGCTCGACGCCGCCGCCTTCGCACGCGAGACGGCGCCGATCCTGCGCGCCGCCGTGGTCACCGTGGAGAACCTCTACGACCCCGAGACCATCGTCCTCGGCGGCCTTGTTCCTCCCGCCCTGCTCGAGGCTTACGCGCGGGAGCTCGAGCAGCTTCCGAACTCCGTGGCGGCGCGGCGGGCCCGCGCCCTGCCCCGGGTCTTGCTGTCCGACGGCGGCGCCGACACGGTGCTGCGCGGGGCGGCCGCGCTCGCCGTCTCCGGCGCACTGTCGCCGCGCATCGGCCTCCTCTTCCCGCCGCCCGGGCCCGACCTGTCGCCCGGGCCCGATCCCCAGCGATCCGAGTTGAGCCTGCCGACATGACCGCCTACGAGCCCCTTCTCGCCCTCCACGGCATCCGCCGCAACTTCGGCGCGGTGGAGGCGCTGCGCGGCGTCGACCTCGAGGTTGGCAAGGGGGAGATCGTGGCGCTGCTCGGCGACAACGGCGCCGGCAAGTCGACGCTGGTGAAGATCATCGCCGGCGGCCTCGCGGCGAGCGGAGGGCGCATCGTCTTCGAGGGCCGCGAGCGGCGGTTCGAGTCGCCGGCCGAGGCCAAGGCGGCCGGCATCGAGACCGTCTACCAGGACCTCTCGCTCTGCACCAATGTGGACGTGGTCGCCAACTTCTTCATGGGCCGGGAGATCACCCGCAAGGTGCTCGGTGTCC
Organism: Pleomorphomonas sp.; assembly: GCA_041687675.1. GTDB lineage: Bacteria > Pseudomonadota > Alphaproteobacteria > Rhizobiales > Pleomorphomonadaceae > JAWLBM01. The sequence continues at coordinate 84,910 of JAWLBM010000014.1, forward strand.
CGATCCTCCAGGAGAAGGAGATGGAGGCGATCACGGCGCAGGCGCTGGCCGACGCCGGCACGAGCATTCCCTCGCTGCGCACCCGGGTCGAGTACCTCTCCGGCGGACAGCGGCAGGCGATCGAGCTCAACCGCTTCGTCCACTGGGGCGGCAAGCTGGTGCTGCTCGACGAGCCCTTCGCCGCGCTCGGAGTCGAGCAGACCCGGCGCGGGCTGGACATGGTCAAGAGGGTGGCGTCGAAAGGGATCGGCGTCGTCGTCATCACCCACATCATGGCGCAGGCCTTCCAGGTCGCCGACAGGATCGTCGTGCTCCGCCAGGGGCGCGTCGCCGGCGACATGAAGCGGTCGGAGACATCCCCCGACAAGGTCGTCGCCATGATCACAGGAGACCTGCTGTCCGGCGCCGGCCCGGGCAGCGGGAACCAGACCTCACCAGAGGGCCGGCAGGACAGGGGAGAACAGCCATGAGGCGTCTGACAAAGGCCGCGTTCGGTGCGGTTGCGATCACGGCGGTCATGATGTCGTCGGCGATCGCGCAGTCGAAGGGGACGATCTACTACCTGGTCCCGACGCTGCTCGACGAGTTCCAGACGGAATCCGTCAAGGCGATCGAGCAGTTCCTCGGCGACGTCGGCTACGAGACGGTGACCCTCAACGCCGACAACAAGACCGACGTGCAGCAAGGGCAGATGAACGACACGGTGCTGGTCGACCCGGCCGCGATCGTCATCGCTCCGGTCGACTTCAACGCCCTCGCCGCGTCGATCGAGGACGCGCGCGCCAAGGGCGTGCCGGTGATGATCTTCGACCGGCAGATCACTTCCACCCCGGTCGACTTCACCTCGGTCGCCGGGACCATCGAGATCGGCCAGATCGCCGCCGACGAGATCCAGCGGCTCCTCACCGAGAAGAACGGCAGCGTCTCGGGCAAAGTGCTGCAGGTGCTCGGCGATCCCGGCGATCCCTACACCCTCGACATCCAGAAGGGCTTCGAGGAGAAGATGGCCGCCCATCCGGACGTCGAGATCATCTCGCTTCCGGCGATGCAGTGGGAGGCGTCCAACGCCGGCTCGATCGTCTCCGACCAGCTGGTCGCCAACCCGGACATCGACCTCATCTTCGTGCACGCCGCCCACCTCTCGGTGGCCGCGGTGGCGGCGCTCGAGGCGGCGGGCAAGGAGCCCGGCGAGGTGATGCTGGTCTCCTCGAACGGCGCGCCGGTCGGCCTCGACCTGATCCGCCAGGGCTGGCAGCAGGTGGAGGTGGAGCAGCCGCTCTACGCCCAGGCCGCCGCCATCGCCATGTTCGCCGACAAGGTGGTGAACGGCGAGGAGATCCAGCCGGGCACCTATGACGTCCTCGGGCTTCCCTCCGAGCTGACGATCGAGTCCTGGGGTCCGAACCTGAAGATCCCCGGCGCGGCGATCACCAAGGAGAACGTCGACGAGCCGCGGTTCTGGGGCAACCTCCAGCCGCCAACCGACAAGGTCGAGCCCGTCCAGTGAGTTCCGACCTCGCCCATGGCGCTTCCGGGCCGTCCGACGGCCCGGAGGCATCCGCCGACCGCCTGGCAGCGCTCGCGCGCCGCCGGGCGGTAGTGGAGTTCGTGCTGGACAACCTCGTCTGGCTGATGCTGCTGGTGGCCCTCGTCACCTTCTCGCTGACGATCCCGCGCTTCTTCCAGTTCGGGATCTTCGCCAACATCCTCGAGCAGTCGACCTTCGTCGGCGTGATGTCGATCGGGCTCGCCTTCGTCATCATCTCCGGCCACCTGGACCTCTCGGTGGAATCGACAGCGGCGCTCAGCGCCATGGTCACCGGCATCCTGTTCGCGAGCCAGGGCATCGGCCTCGGCGTGACCTTCACGCCGGAATGGCTGGTCCTGCCGATATCGCTCCTCATCGCAGTCGCCGTCGGCATGCTGATCGGCGTCATCAACGGCTTCTTCGTGGTGAGGATGGGGCTCGCCGCCTTCATCGTCACCCTCGCCTCCTTCATCTGGGTGCGCGGCCTCGTCGTCGCGATCTCAGGCGGCCGGTCGGCGCAGCGGCTCGATCCCGGCATCCGGGTGATCGGCACCGAGACGCTGTTCGGCATCCCGCTCGTCGCCTGGGTGGCTATCGCCTGCTTCGCGGTCTTCGCCTTCCTGCTCGGAAAGACGCCCTTCGGCCGGCACGTGATCATGGTCGGCGGCAACCAGACCGCCACCTTCCGCGCCGGCATCAAGGTGGACCGCGTGCTCTGGATCAGCTTCGCCCTCGCCGGCGCCCTCGCCGGCCTCGCCGGATGGCTGCTCGCCATCCGCACCTCGGGCGCCACCGCGAACCTCGGCACCGGCATGCTCTTCAACGCCTTCGCGGCGGTGGTCATCGGCGGCGTCAGCCTCAAGGGAGGCATCGGGCGGCTGCCGGGCGTCTACGCGGGCGTGCTGCTGCTCTATTCCATCCACACCGCCATCAACCTCATGGGGCTGCCCCCGCACTACACGCAGATGATCCTCGGCGGCCTGGTGCTCGCCGCGGTGCTGCTCGATGCGGTCAAGCTCAGGATCAGGGAGAAGCTGCTGTGACCGGGAGACTTGCGGGGCGCGCCGCGCTCGTCGTCGGCGCCGCGCGGGGCATCGGCCGCGCCATCGCCGAGCGATTCGTCGAGGAGGGCGCCCGGGTCGCCATCGCCGACACCGTGGTGGACGAGGGCCGCGCCACCGCCGCCGTCCTCGGCGGTCCGTTCGTCGAGGCCGACGTCTCGCGGCCGGACGACGCCGCGCGCGCCGTCGCGGAGACGGTGGCGGCATTCGGTGGCCTCCACATCCTGGTCCAGAACGCGGGCATCTACCCGTGGACGCTGATCGAGAACACCAGCCCCGAGGAGTGGGACGACGTCCTCGGGGTGAACCTCCGCGGCGCCTTCCTCGCGACGAAGGCCGCCCTCCCCCACATGAAGGCCGCCGGCCATGGCCGGATCCTGTTCACCTCCTCGATCACCGGGCCGCGGGTGACCAGCCCCGGCCACGGCCACTACTCGGCGAGCAAGGCCGGCATCAACGGCTTCATCCGGGCCGCCGCGCTGGAGTTCGCCGGCTACGGCATCACGGTCAATGGCGTCGAGCCCGGCAACATCCTGACCGAGGGCATGAAGGCCCACCGCAGCCCGGCGTTCATCCGCAGCATGGAGGAGGCCGTGCCGCTCGGCCGCCTCGGCACGCCGAGGGACATCGCCAACGCATTCCTCTTCCTCGCCTCCGACGAGGCCGCCTATATCACCGGGACGACCCTCGTCGTGGACGGCGGGCAGACGCTTCCCGAGGGAAAGGACTTCCGCCTGCAACCTGGATGACGGGTCATCACTTTCCCGGATAAGGCGGCCCCGGTATTGGCGATCTTCGCGTTGCTTGAATACATGAGAAAAACTGTATCTTAAGTCTTCCCGACGACACTTGCCCCAAGAGGACGATGGCGCCACGTCTCCGTTCGGAACCGATCGGCGGAGCAGCCGTGCCGGTACGGCCGGCTCGAAGACGGAGGAGCCGCCACGATGCCCGGGGGCGGGACCACATGGACAAGGGACGGACGGCGCGCCGGCTCAAGGCCAACATGCGCGCCTGGATCAGGACCGAAAGCGGCACCGCCTTCCAGGCGCAGATCGCCGACATCAGCATCACCGGCTGCCGCCTGCTCGGCAGGAACCTGCCGCGCCTCGAGGGCCGCCTCGTGCTGACCATCATCGACGCGGACCTGACCGCGGTCTCCGAGCCGGTCTGGCAGAACGGCTTCGCCGCCGGATTGCGCTTCGTGCTGCACGGCACGCAGGCGGAGATGGCCGAGCTTCAGGCCCGAGGAGCCGATCCGGTCCCGACCGCCCTCCGGCAGGCGATCCGCAGCCGCGAGGCGATCGCGGCCGCCAAGCGGCGGGTGCGGCGGTGAGCGTGCCCGATCGCCCCGGCGCGGATACCGGCCGCCGCGCGCGCCACACCCGCCGGCTGGCGCGCCGTCGCGACCGACCGGCCGGCACCCGGCGCGGGCTCTCCCATCCCTGGGTCCGGCTCGACGCCGCCGGCCGCCTCGTCGAGGCGAACGCCGCCTTCGAGCGGGTGATGGGCCGCTCCGCCGCGGAATGCTCCGGCCGGCCGCTCGCCCACGTCTTCGGATGGTCGCCGGACGCCTGGGCCGCCCGCCACCTCTCGGAGGCGATCGCCCGCGGCCACGGCGCCACCCTCGACATCGACGCCACGGCGGCCAATGGCGCGACGCGCCGGCTCCGCGTCGACCTCCTCCCGCTCCCGGTCCGCCATGGGCGAGCGGGCGGCTTCGAACTCCTCGCCGTCGATCTCACCCAGGAAATCCGCGCCATCCGCCACCTGCGCTCGGTGGTCGACACCGCCACCGCGGGGATCGTCATCCAGGACGCCGAAGGGCGCATCGTCGACGCCAATCCGGAAGCCGAGCGTCTCCTCGGCCTCACCCGCGACCAGATGGCCGGGGCCACCAATCACGACCCGCGCTGGCACGTGCTGGACGCGACCGGCGAGCCCCTCCCCGCGGAGCGCCAGCCCTCGATGGTGGCGCTGCGGACCGGTCGGCCCGCCGCCGGCGTGATCGGCGTCGAGACGCCGGACGGCGCCCGACGCTGGCTGATGGTGAGCGCCCGCCGGGACGACGGTGCCGACAGCGGCCGGCCGGTGGTGATCGCCAGCTTCGTCGACGTCACCGCCGATCGTGAGCGGGAGCGCGCGATCGCCGAAAGCGAGCGGCGCCTGCAGGCGGTCATCGACGGCACCCGCGTCGGCATCTGGGAATGGAACGTCCAAACCGGCGAGATCGTCGTCAACGAGCGCTGGGCGGAAATCATCGGCTACAGGCTGGACGAGATCTCCCCCGCCACGGTCGAGACCTGGGTCCGGCTCGCCCACCCGGACGACCTCGCCATGTCGGACGCGGCGCTGGAGGCCCACCTCGGCGGGGAGACCGAATTCTACGAGATCGAGTGCCGCATGCGGCACCGCGACGGCCACTGGGTCTGGGTGCACGATCGCGGCAAGGTCGCGTCCCGCACGCCGGATGGCCGTCCCCTGCTGGTGGCCGGCACCCACCAGGACATCACGTCCCGCAAGGCCGACGAATGCGCCCTCGCCGAGAACGAGCGGCGACTGCAGGCGGTGATCGAGGGCACCGGCGCCGGCACCTGGGAATGGGAACCGGGGGTGGACGCCAGCCGCGTCAACGCCCGCTGGGCGGAGATCATCGGCTACACCCTCGAGGAGATCGGAACCCTCACCGGAGACGGCTGGCTGGCCCACGTGCATCCCGAGGACCGGCCCAGGGCCATCCAGCATGCCGCCGACCATTTCGCCGGCCTGATACCGGGCATCGACATCGAGTTCCGCATGCTCCACCGCGACGGCCGCGTCGTCTGGGTGCACGACAGGGGCCGGATCGTCGCCCGGGACAGCGACGGCAATCCCGCCCTGCTTGCGGGAACCCACACGGACATCACCGATCGCAAGCTGGCCGAGGAGGCCCTGACCCGGACCAACGCGCAGCTCCAGGCGGCGATCGAGAACTTCCCCGGCGGCCTCACCTTCGTCGGCCCGAACCTGCAGATGCTCGGCTGCAACCAGCGCTACCGGGAGCTCCTCGACCTGCCGGACCGCTTCTTCGAGAACGGCCTGCCCAACCTCGCCGACATCTTCCGCTTCAACGCCGAGCGGGGAGAGTACGGCCCGGGCGATGTGGAGGAACTGATCCGCGAGCGCGTCGAGCGGGCGCGCGTCCCGGTGCCGCACGCCTTCGAGCGCACCCGGCCCGACGGCACCGTGCTCGAGATCCGCGGCATGCCGATGCCGGACGGCGGCTGGGTGACCGGCTACCTCGACGTGACGGAGCGCGTGCGGGCCCGCGAACTCCTGCTGGAGAAGAGCCGCCAGCTGGAGGAGACCTCCCGCGAACTGCAGATCACCCTCGCCCACATGAACCAGGGCATCTCCGTCTATGATCCGGACGGTCGGATCGTCGTCTGGAACATGCAGTACATCCAGCTCTTCGGCATGCGGATGGACGACGTGCAGGAGGGCATGACCCTCGTCGAGCTGCTCCAGATCCAGAAGCAGCGCGGCAACTTCGAGGGCGACGTCGTGGCCTATGTCGAGACCATCGCCGCCGAGATGGCCGTCGGGCGCGAGTATGAGGCGATCGCCCGGATGAAATCGGGGCGGGTGGTCAAGTCGGTCCACTCCCCCCGCCCGGACGGCGGCTGGGTGTCCACCCACGAGGACATCACCGAGCGCGAGCGAGCGGCCGCCCGCATCGCCCATGCCGCCCAGCACGACCTGCTGACGGGCCTGCGCAACCGGGTCGGCTGGAAGGCCGCCCTGGAGGCGGCCGCCGGGCGGGCCGCGGAAGGGTCCGACTTCTCGATCCTCCTCGTCGACCTCGACCGCTTCAAGGCGGTGAACGACACCTTCGGCCATGCGGTCGGCGACAAGCTCCTTACCGAGGTGGCCGACCGGATGAACAATTGCGTGCGCACCATCGACGTCGTCTCGCGCCTCGGCGGCGACGAGTTCGCGGTGCTCTGCGGTCCCTCGGAGGACGCACGGGAGACGGCCGTCTCCGTCGCGGCGCGCCTGCTCACAACGGTCTCGGCCCCCTACGACATCGACGGGCAGGAACTGATCGTCGGCGCCTCGATCGGCGTCGCCGTCGCTCCGGCGCACGGCCGGACGGCCGACGAGCTGATGCGCAACGCCGACGCCGCGCTCTACCAGGTGAAGGCGAACGGCCGCAACGCCTTCCGCGTCTTCGACGACCGTCTCGCCGCCGCCGCCGACGACCGCCGACGGCTGGAGGGCGACCTGCGCGGCGCGCTCGCCCGCGGCGAACTCGAGCTGCACTACCAGCCGGTGGTGTCGATCGCCGACCGTCGGACGGTGGCCATGGAGGCGCTGCTGCGCTGGCGCCACCCCGAGCGCGGCCTGGTCGACCCGGACGTGTTCATCCCGATCGCCGAGCAGACCGGCCTCATCCGTCCGATCGGCCAGTGGGCGCTCGCCCGCGCCATCCGCGACGCGGCCGGGTGGCCGGCGCATGTGTCGGTGGCGGTCAACGTCTCCCCGGCCCAGCTCGGCCACCGCGACATGGTCGACCTCGTCACCCGGGAGCTCATCCGCACGCGCCTCGATCCCCGGCGGCTCGAGATCGAGGTCACCGAGACGGTGCTGCTTGGCCGGGACAACCTGATGCTCGCCGACCTCCACCAGCTGCGCGGTCTGGACGTGCGGGTGGCGCTGGACGACTTCGGCACCGGCTACGCCTCGATGGGGTACCTGCGCACCTTCCCCTTCGACCGGGTGAAGATCGACCGCTCCTTCGTCGAGGGGCTCGAGACCAGCCGGCACTGCGCCGCCATCGTCTGCGCGGTCGCCTCGCTCGCCCGCAGCCTCGGCATCGAGACCACCGCCGAGGGCGTCGAGACGGAGGAGCAGTTCGCCCTGCTCGCGGCGGCCGGCTGCGGCAACGCCCAGGGCTGGCTGTTCGGCCGCGCCCGGCCGGCCGCGGAGCTCGATTTCGCCGCCCATCCCGCCAGGGGCGCCCGCAAGCCGCCCGGCCGGGTGGTCGCATGACCGCCCCGGAGCCGGTGCTCCCCGAAGTCGGCGGCCTCGCCTCCGCCGACGCCGCCCAACGCACGCGCATCCTCCGGCGGGTGGAGGACCTCCTGGCGGCGACCGGGCTCGCGCCGGGCGATCCGCGCCTCCTCCCCTTCGACGACGTGATGCTCCGCCTCCTCGACGGCGCCGCCGCCGAAGAGCGCGCCGCCTGCGCCGCACGGCTCGCGGCCGCCGCCCTCGCCCCGCCGCGGATCCTCGACCGGCTCGCCCGCGACGCCGACCCCGCCGTCGCCGGCCCGCTGCTCTCGGCCGCGACGGCGCTCTCAGAGGCCACCCTCGTCGCCTGCGCCGAGGCGGGCGGCCAGCCGCATCTCGGCGCGCTCGCCCGCCGTCCGGTCCTGAGCGAGCCGGTGACCGACGTCCTTGTCGAACGCGGCGGCACGATGGTGCTGCTGGTGACGGCCGAGAACAGGGGCGCCCGCTTCTCCGGCTACGGCCTCGCCACCCTCGCCGGCCGGGCCGGCGAGAGCGAACGGCTGACGCTGGCCGTGGCGCGCCGGGCCGACCTGCCGCCGCATCTTCGCCGCCATGTGCTCGCCGGCGCCTCCGAGGCGGCGAGGAAGCTGCTCGTCGAGGCCCCCGGCGCGCCGGACCTGCTCTGGGCGGCGCTGGGCCCGGGCCGGCTCGACCTCCGCGAGGCCGTGGAGGCGGTGGACCGCCTCGCCCGCGCCGGCCGTCTCGACGAGGCGACGCTCCGCAGGCACGCCTCGGCGGGCTCGGTGGCGCACGCGGTCGCCGCCCTCGCCGCCCTCGCCCGCCTGCGCACCGCCGAGGCGGAGGACCTTCTCCGCGACCCCCGGCCCGAGCCGCTGATGATGGTCGCCAAGGCGCTCGGCCTCGAATGGGCCACCGTCAAGGCCCTGCTCGCCCTCCGGCCATCCGCCGAACCGGCGCCATCGGTCCAGCCGACCTGGGAACTCATGTCCCTCGACGCCGCCCGCGCCACACTGGCCCGCCGGGCGGTGCGGTGAGGCGGGGTGAGGCGGAGGGGAAGGCGCTGGCGGATCTGGCTTCGGACTGGAAGCGTGTCGCTTCCAGCCGAAGCGGAATGCCGGAGCCAAGTGCCACCTTTGGTAGTCCGGCGCCCGAGGTCGGCCCGTTTCGGGCTACTCGTTCCAAAGGCGGCCGTTCGATGTCCGCTCTATTTGTCGGACATGCGGACTCGCCAGATAAGAAGCGATTCAGAAAACACATCTATTAGCTCGAGTCAGTCTGGCATATATTCAGCAGCAAACCGCTCCGAGAAGTGTCGGGAGAACCATATATGGCCCTGCGACGCGAAAAACTTCAGCGCATATGCATCCATGGTTATCGGGGGCTATTCGAATGCCCCGAAAGCGACAGGTAAAGAAGCCGCTTCAACTCCTGGCGCATCCTGGTTGTCATGTCGAGAATCAGCCCGGTGAAGAAGCAAAGGACCGAAATGATCACCAGGCCAAGGCTGAGCACCGCCGTCGGGAGTCGTGGCACCAGTCCGGTCTCCAAATACGTGGCGAGCACCGGGGCGATCAGGGACAAGGCGAGAAGCATGTTCACGGCGGCGATCGCGGAGAAAAACAGCAGGGGCCGCTCATCCTTGACCAGCCTGGTGATTAGAAAGAGGATCCTGGCGCCGTCCCGGAATGTTCGAAGCTTGCTCGCCGACCCCTCTGGTCGTTCGCGATAGTGCGTCGGAAACTCGCCGCATGGGATGCGAAGTTCAAGCGCATGAACCGCGATCTCGGTTTCCGCCTCAAACCCGCTGGACATGGCCGGAAAAGACTTTACGAAGCGCCGGCTCATTACCTTGTAGCCGGACAACATGTCTTCGAACTCGCGCCCGAACAGGAGCCGGACCAAGCCTGTGAGTGCACGGTTGCCGAAACGGTGGCCCATCCGGTAAGCGCGGTCCGTACTCGCAATCCGGGAGGCATTCAGGAGGTCAAGGTCTTCGGCAATGAACTTGTCCAGCATCCGGCGGGAAGCCGCCGCCTCGTAGGTTCCATCGCCATCGACAAGTATATAGATGTCTGCCTCGACGTCGGCGAACATCCGGCGCATGACGTGCCCCTTGCCCTGGCGACGTTCAACTCTAACGATTGCCCCGGAATCCCTCGCGACCTTTACCGTCTCGTCCGACGAGTTGTTGTCGTAGACATAGACCCGCGCGTCTGGCAATGCAGCACGAAAATCTGCGACTACACCACCTATGGTAGCTGCCTCATTATAGCAGGGAACCAGCACCGCCACCGACGGGGTTCGCATACCCGGCGCGTATTGTGTTTCGACTAGCACTTTTCCGTGGGCGGTCATCAGCCGGACTCCCAACTTGAGGCCCTCATATTCAGAAAATTCTACTCCGAAGGTCCTTATCAGACTACCAACAGATGCTACTAACGAAATTGGCTGCCTTGGTTGGCATATCTGCCACCATCAGGTGCCGCTGCTGGGTCGTGTCCCGCCGCGTGGTGTAGCTCGACGGTAGCGAAGCCGCCCGCACGCGCGCCATCCACAGCGCTGTAGCGGGCGGGCGGCTTTGCGGGGGTG
>JAWLBM010000015.1:0-63059 GCA_041687675.1 Pleomorphomonas sp.
GATCACCTCGCGGGCGCGGCCCATGTCCCAGCGGGCGAACTCGGCGCATTCGAGGAACTTGGCCGAGACCTCCTCGTAGCTCATCGGGTTCGCGGGGCTGCCCTTGCCGAAGTCGGCCATGCCGGAGATCGTCCGCCCGTCCGTGAGGCGGATGTCGATCCAGGTCTGCATCAGGTGGTAGCCGGCCGCCTCGGCGCGCTCGTCGACGACGAAGTCGACCTTCTCGATCATCGCCTGCACGTCCGGGCGCAGCACCACCTCGTCGGTGAACTCGTTGAGGCCCGCCCTGCCCTCGATGAGCAGGATCGCCATGCAGAACTCCATCGAGAACTTCGCCTGGAGCTCGTTCTGCGGGCGGTGGTGGATCAGCGCGTTGGGCATGTTGGAGTTGGTGCCGACGCGCACCGAGGCGACGTCCCCGGCGCGGATGCCGTGCTTCTTGATCAGCCGCAGCATCTCGGTCATCCCCGGGTGGGTGAGCGATCCGGACGGATGCGGCTTGATGGAGACGCCCGGACTGTCGAAGGTCCAGGGGCTGCCGAGCTTGCCGTGGATCGCCGCCGGGTCGTAGCCGCCGCCGGCGGCGGAGAAGAAGCCGCGCGGGGCCTCGAGGATCTTGTCCGTGGCGGTCCAGCCGTAGGAGGCGAACTGGGCCGCGGCAAGGCCGCTCTCCGACGAGCGGCCGGCGTGGAACGGCTTGGTCATCGTGCCGAAGTTCTCGCGAAGGCCCGCCGACTGGCTGCCGGCGATCGACAGCGCCCGCAGCATCGCCTCCTCGTCGAGGCCCATCAGACGGCCGGCCGCTGAGGCGGCGGCGAAGGTGCCGCAGGTCGCGGTGGCGTGGAAGCCGGTCTGGTAGTGGCGCGGGTTGATCGCCTCGGCGATCTTGCACTCCACCTCGACGCCGAGGTGGTAGGCGAGCATCACCTCGGCGCCCGAGGCGCCGAGGGTCTCGCCCATGGCGAGCGCCGCCGGCAGCGACGGCGCGGTCGGGTGGGTGAGCAGGCCGTAGACCCGGTCCTTGGCGACGGCGAGCTGGGTGTCGTCGTAGTCGTCGGCGTGGATGCCGACCCCGTTGGCGAAAGCCGCGAAGCGCGGCGCCACCTTGCGCGGCGCGCCGATCACGGTCGCCGGGCCCTCGCCGAGGGCGAGGTCGTCGAGGTGGCGGCGGACATACTCGCCGCTGCGCGCGACCGAACCGGAGAGGGCGAGGCCGAGGCCGTCGAGGATCGACTTCTTGCCGTTGGCGACCACCACCGCCGGGATCTCGGCGAGCGCCGTCCCGCACACGAACCGCGCCACCTCGCGGGTGAGCGCGACATCGCCTGCCTTCCCGCTCCGCTCCGTCGCCGCAACAGTCATCATGCTCTCCCGCGTCCGAATGGCTGCAACCGTGGACGGCCGGCGAGCATTGTCGTCCTGGAGGCGAGGCTCGAACCGGCGTCCCGTCGATCGGAAACAACAGCCGCGCCTGTCGATTGTCAACATCTTTTGACGGCTCGCTGGCGACGCCCGGGCCGGCGTGGACATTTGCGTCGCCTGATTTTCGGCGGAAAACCGCCGTGGATGCTTGGCTAGCCGGAGTCCCCGGGCGGAAGTCCGTGCACCGCAGCGAGGTAGATTGTTGACAGTTTGCGCGTGGCTCCCGTAGGCTCGCTCGAGTCTGGCACGCCGGCGGGACATCGGCCGGATGCGGCCGGCTCCGAAACGACGACCAGACCCGCCGGGTGGGCGCAAACGGGAGGTGACTTATGAATGGACCGTCTTCACGTCGCACGATGCTGAAGCTGCTGTCGGCCGGCCTCGGGGCCGCCGCCATGCTGCTTCCGGCCGCAGCCTCCGCGCAGGAGGAATTCCCCACGCGGCCGCTGACCATCGTCGTGCCGTTCGACACCGGCGGCTACAACGACCGCCTGGCGCGCGCCTTTGCGCCCTTCCTGCAGGAGGAACTCGGCCAGCCGGTGCAGATCATCAACCGCGGCGGCGCCGGAGCGCTGCTCGGCCACAGCTACTTCATGCAGCAGGAGGACGACGGCTACACCATCCTCGGCACCTCCGCGGCTCCCTACATCCCGCTGAACATCCTGACCCAGGACGCTCCCTTCGAGGTGTCCGACTTCCAGATGATCAACCTGCCGTCGCGCGACTACACGCTGATGGCGACCAGCAAGGATTCGGACATCCAGAGCGTCCAGGACGTGATCGACCGGCTGAAGGAGGACAACTCCAGCCTGTCGATCGGCGTGCAGCCGGCCTCGGCCGACCTCGTCAACCTGATGCTGCTGCTCGACGCCAACGACATCCCGCGCGAGGGCCTGCGCCTCGTCACCTATGACGGCGGCGGGCCCGCCCGCAATGCCACCGCCGGCAACGTGGTCGACGTCGGCTTCGTGGGCGGCCAGGGCTTCCTGCCGCTCGCCGACCAGATCCGTCCGCTGATGGTGTTCGACGACGCCCAGCGCGACAACTGGGACGCCCCCCCGGTGACCGAGGTCGTCGGGCCCGAGGCCGAGTTCGTGGCCGGCTCCCAGCGCGGCTGGGCGGTCCACGCCTCGCTGAAGGAGACGCATCCGGACCGCTACCAGAAGCTCGTCGAGGCGATCGAGGCGGCGACCACGAACCCCGCCGCCGTCCAGGCGCTGACGGACCAGCAGCTCGCCACCGAGTGGTTCGGGCCGGACGCTTCGCAGACGGCCCTCGAGCGCACCGCCGAGGTGATGAAGAAGCACATCGAGCTGCTGCAGGGCAGCTGAGCCGACGCCGCTCGGACAGGAGGGGGCCGCCCGCGTGGCGGCCCCCTTTCCGCACTCTCCAACGCGGGGGACCGTGAGATGACGACCGACAGCCAGGCGAGACTGGTCGTGAACTGGGGGCACCTCGCCCTCCTGGCGGTGATCGGCGGGGTGGTGGTCGCCTATCTGGTCGACGCCCGCGGCGTCTCGCTGAGGACCAACAACCTGCTCCTCGTCCAGCCGACCGCCATCCTGGCGCTGATCCTCGTCGCGGCGGTGCTGCCGCAGTGCTTCCGCCGCGTGCCCGAGGGCGAGGAGGCCGCCGCCGAGCCGCTGTCGGACCTCGGGCGGGTCGGCGCGCTCGCCGCCGCCTTCGCCGCCTTCGCCCTGTCGCTGGAGACGGTCGGCTTCGACATCGCCACCATGCTGTTCATGGTCGTCGGGCTCTACATCTGCGGCGAGCGCCGCTGGTGGCTGAACCTCGTCTTCAGCGCCGTCTTCACCGTGCTGCTGATCTACGGCTACGGCGCCATCATCCCCTTTCCATTCCCGCTGACCATTCTCTGACGAGGGCGCGCCGTGATCGAATTCGCCGCCATCGAGGGCGCCTACTCGCTGCTCACCTCCTCCTGGTCCGCCTGGATCTGGGTGCTCCCGGGGCTGCTGGTCGGGCTCTTCTTCGGCGCCATGCCGGGAATCTCCATCACCATGGCGATGGCGATCTTCCTGCCGATGACGCTCTACATGGACTTCCTGCCGGCGATCATCTTCCTCACCTCGATCTACACCGGGGCCGGCTTCGGCGGATCGGTCCCGGCCGTCCTGATGAACATCCCCGGCACCTCGTCCGCCGTGGCGACCACCTTCGACGGCTATCCGATGGCGCGCGCCGGCCGGCACAACCAGGCGCTGGGCATCGCGCTCGCCTCCTCGGTGATCGGCACCCTCTCGAGCTACGTGCTGCTCCTGTTCCTGATCGCGCCGGTGTCGCGGGTGGTCCTCAAGATGGGGCCGCTGGAGCTGTTCGCAGTCGCGGTCTGGGGCATGGTGCTGCTCGGCTCGCTCGCCGGCACCTCGCTGTCGCGCGGGCTCCTCGCCGGCGTCTTCGGCGTGCTGCTCGGAACCGTCGGCATGAACACCGCCGGCTACATCCGCGGCACCATGGGGGTCCCGTGGCTGCTCGACGGGGTTCCGACCATCCCGGCGATGATGGGCCTTCTCGCCGCGAGCCAGCTGCTCGGGCTCATCAACACCCGCTACCTCATCGAGGACGAGGCCTCGCGGCAGATCAGCCTTGCGAAGATCCTCGGCGGCTTCCGCGAGGCGCTGTCCTATCCGAGCATCATCGCCCGCGGCGCGACCATCGGCGTGCTGATCGGCGCCATCCCCGGCGTCGGCTCGTCGATCTCGAACCTCCTGTCCTACTCGGAGACGAAGCGCAACGCGCCGGACGGCGACACCTTCGGCCAGGGCAACCCGAAGGGCGTCATCGCCGCCGAGGCGGCGAACTCCTCCTCCGAGGGCGGCGCCATGGCGACGATGCTGGCCCTCGGCATTCCCGGCGGCGGCGCGACGGCGATCCTTCTCGCCGCCTTCGCCATGCACAACATCGTCGGCGGCCCGAGCTTCATCGCCAACAACAAGGATATCGTCTACGCGATCATCTTCTCGAACTTCGCCCAGGCGATCCTGCTGCTCTTCGTCGGCCTCGGCTTCGTCTACATCGCCGGCTACGTGGTCCGGGTGCCCCTGCGCTACCTGATCCCGTCGGTGCTTGTCGTCTCCACCTTCGGCGCCTACGCGATCAGCGGCTCGTCGTCCGGGCCGATCACCCTCGTCGTGTTCTCGCTGCTCGGCTGGGCGATGGTGCGCTACAACTATCCCGTGGCCGCCACGGTGGTGGGGCTGCTCCTCGGCAACCTGCTCGAGGACAACCTGCTCCGGACCTGGCAGATCAGCGGCGGCGACCTCTCCTATGCGCTCGAGCGACCCTTCGCGATCGTGATCTTCGTGCTGATGGTGCTGTCACTGACGCTGAGCGCAATTGCCAAGCAGCGCCGCCGCCGTCGGGCAGCCACCGAGGCGCCGGTCACGCCGGAGATCGGCTCCTGATCGACGGGCCTGTAATGGAGGGGCGCGGCGTCGCAACCCCGGCCGGACCTGTTGTCCGGACAACGTCCGGATGCTAGATATCGGCGTCGGACAAGACTCGGCGGCGCCAGATGGACAAGAGAAATGAGAAGAAGGTCAGCCGGTCGCGAGGCACCGACCGCGCCTATCACGTCCTGCCAGCCGGGACGGGAGGCTGGGAGGTGCGGAAGGAGGGATCCAGCCGCGCAGCGGGACATTTCGCCACGAAGGCCGAAGCCGTATCGCGCGCAAGAGAGATCAGCCGGAATTCGGGAGCCGTGATGAAAGTTCACGCGCGCGCCGACCGGATCGAGCAAGCCGAAAGCGTCCGCGGCGGCTCGGCACCTTCAGACGAAGCCACGAGAAAGTCCGAGCGTGTAGATCTTCGTATCACGCCGAAGATGAAGGCCCTGCTGCAACGCGCGGCAACGGCCTCTCACAAGAATGTCACGGAGTTTCTTCTTGAGGCTGGCATCAATGCAGCCGAAGAGGCCCTGGCGGATCGTCGCATGTTCCAGCTGGACGATGCGCAGTGGCGGGCGTTCCAGGATGCCCTCGATCGTCCCGTCAGCAGCAAGCCCAGACTGGCGAAGCTCCTTGCCGGGAAGAGTGTGCTCGAGTGACGGCGGAGGACGCAGCATTTTCCGCCGTCGAAAAGCTGGACGCCTCCCACGACCTCGAAACCGTTGATTGCGGCGAGCCGGCTCTCGACCAGTTTCTGAAACGCTATGCGCTCGTCAACGGGAAAGCCGGCAGCGCCCAGACCCACGTCGTCTGTCGCGGTGCGCGGCGCGTCGTCGGCTACTACAGCCTGACCGTGGGCGCAGTCGAGCATGCCGAGGCGACGGGTCGCGTCAGCAAGGGGCTTGCCCGGCATCCCATCCCGGTCATGCTTCTTGCGCGGCTTGCCGTCGACCGGTCGGAGCAGCGCAAGGGCCTGGGACGGGCGTTGCTCAAGGATGCCTTGCTGCGCACGGCCCAGGCTGCCGACATCGCCGGCATCCGGGCCCTGCTCGTACATGCCAAGGATGACGGCGCGCGCGCCTGGTACGAGGGATTCGACTTCGAGCCGAGCCCGACCGACCCCTACCATCTGTTCCTCCTGCTGAAGGACCTCCGGTTGCTGCTCGGGACGTGAGTGCGTCCCGGCGAGGCCTCGGGCCACCCGGCAGGAGACAACTTCTCAGGGCATGGCAAGGTCGAACTCGGCGCGCTCGTGCGGGTCGAGCTGGGCGACGAGGCCGGTTTCCCAGGCGAGGTAGCGGCGGGACGCCTCGAGGTTGCCGTCGTGGCGGTCGTGGACGAAGAAGAGGTGGTCGATCGCCTCCGCGTCGGACGGGGCGCCGGGCGAGGGCCCGACGGGGAGGCCGGCCGCGGCCAGCGCCTCGACGCCGCCCTCGACGCGGCCGACCACGTCGACGCCGGCCTCGGCGAGGTCGAGGGCCGCGAGCGCGGCCGCCGCCTCGTCGCCGACCAGCACCACGCCGCCGGCCCCGATCCCGGCGAGGCGCGGACGGATGGACCAGACCGAGCCCTCGGCCCTCCCGGCGCGGAAATCCATCGACCCGCGGAGGTCGAGGAGCCTCGCCCCCGCCCGGACGGATGCTGCGGCCATCTCGCCCGAAAGGCCGCGCGGCGGCGGCGGCAGGATTGGCGCCGGCCGCGCCGGCAGCGCCCGGATCCGGTCGTCGATCCGCGCCACCACCGCCTCGAAGCCCAGCTGCCGCAGCCAGAAGGCGGCGATCGCGGCGCGAAGGCCGCTGTCGTCGAGGAGCACCAGCCGGGCCCGGCGGACGCCGACCCACTGGTCGGTCGCCTGCACAACCTGCCCACTCGGGGCGTGGACGGCGGCGGCCACGCGGTCGTCCCGCGCCTCCTCCGCCGAGCGGACGTCGAGCAGGAAGGTGGTGCGCCCCGGGTCGGCGAGGAACGCCCGGACCTCGTCCGATTCCGCCTCAGGGATGCCGCGCCGCCGCATCAGGTCGTCGGCGCGGCGGCGGGCGGCGTCGAAGGCCTCGCCGGAGAGCGCCGGATAGGGGGCGGGCCGGTTGCCGCGCTCGAGGTCGAACCCCGCCAGCGCCCAGCCCTGGGTGCCGTTCTCCAGCGCGTAGACCGGCCGGTCGATCCCGGCGACGGCGAGCCCGATCACGCCGGTGATGCCGCGGGTCCGGCCGGCGCAGGTGACGACGATCGTCTCCTCGCCGACCGCGCCCAGCCGGTGGGCGAGTTCGCCGTTTGGAAGGCACACCGCGCCCGGCACGCGCATCTTGGCGTATTCGGACGGCGGGCGGGCGTCGAAGACGCCGAAGCGGCGGCCCTCGGCCTTCCAGGACGCGAGTTCGCCGGCGGTGATCGTCTTCGGGTGCCAGACGGCCTCGGCGAGTTCCCCGAGCGTCTTCGACGGCACGTTGACGCCCTTGTAGAGGGTGAAGCCCGCCGCGGCCCAGCCCGGAGCGCCGCCGTCGACGATCGAGACATCCGTGTAGCCGAGGCTCTCCAGCCGCCGAGCGGCCCGCTCGGCCACCCCGTCGCCGTCGTCGACCAGGAGCACGGGCGCGTCGCGGCGCGGAACGAGGCCGGGCGCCCGCTCTTCCAGCCGGCTGTAGGGGAGCGGCACGGCGAACAGGGGGTGGCCCTCGCCGAACTGGCCGGCCTCGCGCACGTCGAGGAAGGCGACCTCGCCGCCGCCGTGGAGGAGGTCGCGGGCCGCCGCGGGATCGAGCCGTCTCACGCGCTTTCTCCCGGATCCGAGGGCTCGTGGCCGGAGAAGAAGCTCCAGAAGGCCGGATAGATGAGGTCCGGCCGGTGCTCGGCCGGGTAGTGGCCGGTGGGCACGGAAAAGCCCCGCAGGTCGTCGCACCACTCGCCCCAGGCCTCAAGTGGCCTGAAATGGCGCCCGCAATGGCTGTTGGAGCCCCAGATCACCAGCACCGGGCAGGCGATCCGCCGCTTGCCGTATTCGGCGGTGTCCATGGCGAGGTCGAGGGTGACCGTCGCCCGGTAGTCCTCGCAGACGGCGTGGATCTGCTCGGGGGTCGTGCAGCGAACGTATTCCGCCATGGCCTCGGGCGAGAAGATCTCCAGGCCGACGCCCTTCTTGTTCAGCTTGTAGTGGATGTAATAGTCGAGATCGGCGCAGATCAGCCGCTCCGGGAACGGCTCCTTCTGCGCCATGAAGAACCAGTGGTAGCTCTCCAGCCCCCAGCCGAGCGTCACGTTGGTGAGGACGTGGTGGGTCGGCACGATGTCGAGGGCGGCAAGGCGGGCGACCCGCTTCGGCCGGTCGAGCGCCATGCGGAAGCCGACGCGGGCGCCGCGGTCGTGGCCGGCGACGGCGAAGCGGTCGAAGCCGAGGCGGTCCATCACCTCGAAATTGTCCTCCCCCATGGCGCGGAAGGTATAGGCGGCGTGGTCCGGGCCGCCGTCCGGCTTGGAACTGTCGCCGTAGCCGCGCAGGTCCGGCGCCACCACCGTGAAGCTCTGCGCCAGCGACGGCGCCACCTTGTGCCAGCTGACATGGGTCAGCGGGTTGCCGTGGAGGAGCAGCAGCGGCGGCCCGCTGCCGCCGACCGCAACCTCGATCTCGGCCCCCGAGGTGCGGATGCGCTCGCGGTGGAACCCCTCCATCAGCCGGGACGCCCGGACGGGCGGCGGCGGCTCGGGCGCGCCGGGCGCGACGGATCCGGTGCTCATGGGCTGCTCCTCCCGAGTTGCAGGCAGAAATGGTGCTTGACGCCCCACATTGCAGATTGTCTACACTCTGGATCCGTTTCCGGCAAGGCGACGCCGGGACCCGCCGAGGGAGGACGACCGGTGAAAATCAGCGACATCCGCGCCAGCCTGCACGGCTTCTCGATCGAGATCCCGCTGCTCGAGGGCCGCGTCGAGGGCTACGGCCGGGAGGAGCAGAAGCACTTCGTCTTCTGCGAGGTGGAGACCGACGAGGGCATCGTCGGCTACGGCCTCACCGGGCACTTTCTCGCCCGCTCGGTGATCGTCGCGCTGGAGAAGCACGTGCTGCCCACGGTCAAGGGCATGGACGTGCGGGACCTGGAGAAGATCCACCAGCGGGTGTGGCAGAAGCTCAACCCGCGGGCGATGACCGGCACCGTGTCGATGGCGCTCTCCTGCCTCGACATCGCGCTCTGGGACATCCAGGGCAAGGCGGCGGGCCGCTCGGTGGCTGAGCTCCTCGGCAACGCCCGCGACCGGGTGCCGGCCTACTGCACCTTCGGCTTCCCCCAGTACGACCGCGATCAGCTCGCCGAGGCGGCGAGGCTGCACGTGGCGAACGGGTTCAGGGCGCTGAAGTCGGTGGTCGCCGTCGACAAGGGCGGCTGGCGCGAGGACGCCCGCCGCATCCGCGCGATCCGCGACGCGGTCGGCCCCGACGTCGACCTGATGATCGACGCCAACTATCTCTTCAACCCGGTGGAAGCGGCCTACCTCTGCCGCGAGATCGAGGACTGCGGGATCACCTGGTTCGAGGAGCCGCTCACCCAGAACGACGCCCGCGCCCTCGCCGACCTGCGGCGCTCCACCCGGATCCCCATCGCGGCCGGGCAGATGGAGGGCCATCGCTGGCGGCTGCGCGAATTCGTCGACCACCAGGCCGTCGACATCCTGCAGCCGAACGTCACCTATTGCGGCGGCTACACCGAGGCGCGCAAGGTCGCCCACCTCGCCCAGGCCTACAACATGCCGATCGCCAACGGCGGCGGCTGGCCGCTATTCAACATGCACCTCCTCGCCGGCATGATGAACGGCTGGATCGTCGAGTGGCACCTCGGCATGGTGGCGGTGGGCGAGACCATCTTCAAGGACGCGCCGAAGCCGGTGGACGGCTGGATCACGATCCCCGACCGGCCCGGCCTCGGCCTCACGGTCGACGAGGACGCGGTGCGGGAGACCCGAATCGCGCTGGACTGAGGCCAGGGAAAGGGCGGCGAAAAGGCCGCCCTGATTGTTGACACTTTACAATCACCGGGCCTAATCTCGCGGCCCGCCGGCCCGGCCGCGGCCCCGAGCCGCCGGATCTCGGCCGGCCCCAGCACCGGGAGCCGACCTCATGACCACCGACCTGTCCGGCCGCGCCGCACTCGTCACCGGCGCCTCGCGCAACATCGGCCGGGCGATCGCGACCGCGCTGGCGGCGCGCGGCGCCGATGTCGCGGTCCACGTCGGCCATGACCGCGCCGCCGGGGAGGAGACCGCGGCCGCCGTGCGCGCCGCCGGCCGCCGCGCCGTGGTGGTCGAGGGCGACCTTGCCGATCCTGCCGTCCCGGGCCGGACGGTCCGGGACGCTGCCGGGGCGCTCGGCCGCCTCGATATCCTCGTCAACAATGCGGCGATCCGGCCCGAGGCCGCCTTCGAGGACCTCGCCCTCGAGGACTGGCGCCGCGTCTTCACGATCTGCCTCGACGCCGCCTTCCTGGCGACCCAGGCGGCGCTGCCTCACCTTGCGGCGAGCGACAGCGCCGCGGTCGTCAACATCGGCGGCCTCACCGGGCACACCGGCGCCGCCCACCGGGCCCATGTGATCGCCGCCAAGGCGGGCCTCGTCGGCCTCACCAAGGCGCTCGCGCACGAATTCGGCGGCCGCGGCATCACCGTCAACTGCGTCGCCCCGGGGCTGATCGAGACGGCGCGCGCGGGCGAGGCGCCGAAGCACCACGGCAGCCGCTCCAACCTCGTCGGCCGGCGCGGCACGCCCGAGGAGGTGGCCGAGGCGGTCGCCTTCCTCTGCAGCCCCGCGGCGCGCTATGTCACCGGCGAGACGCTCCACGTCAACGGGGGCGCCTACCTGTCATGAAGTCGCTCGCCGTCTTCGTCGGGGGCATCGCCGTCGCCGGCCTCGGCGGCTTCCTGTTCTCCAGCCTCGAGATCCCGCTCGCCTGGATCCTCGGCGCCATGGTGGGCAGCGCGATCTGGACGAACCTCTTCGGCGCCGGGGGCAAGACCAAGTACGTGCGCCGCACCGGCCAGGTGATCGTCGGCGCCGCCACCGGGGCGATCCTCACGCCGGCGATGCTGGGCGAACTGGTCGAACTCCTGCCGGCGATGCTGGGCGCGGCGGTGCTGGCCAACGTGGTCGGCGTGCTGCTCTCCTTCCCGCTCGCCCGCCTCGCCCGGGTCGACCGGCGCACCGCGCTTCTCTCCACCATCCCCGCCGGCATGTCGGAGATGGCCTCGCTCGCCCGCGAGGTGGGCGCCAAGGCCGAGGTGGTCACCGTCGTCCACACGCTCCGCGTGGTGCTGGTGGTCGGCTGCATCCCCTTCCTGTTCGGCTACCCCGGCTACGCCGCCCCGGAGGTCGAGGCCGAGACGGCGCATTATGTGGCGCTCGCGGCGGTGGTGGTCGCCGGCGCGCTGCTCTCCACCGTCGGGGCGCGGGCGGGCATGCTGAACCCCTGGGTGCTGATGCCGATGGCGACCGGCGTGCTCGTGGTGATCGCCGGCTTTCCGCTCGCCGGCATGCCGCGGCCGCTGCTCGTCGGGGCGCAGATCCTGATCGGCTTCTCGCTCGGCGCGCGGCTGCGCAAGGAGGACTTCGCCCGCGTGCCCCGCGCCGCCGCCGCCGGTTTCCTCGTCAGCGCCGCCCTGCTCGGCACCATGCTCCTCGCGGCGGCCCTCGTGTTCCCCGCCTGGACCGGGATCCCGGCCGCGACGCTGGCGCTCGCCCTGGCGCCGGGCGGCATCGGCGAGATGATCGCCTCGGCCAAGGCGCTTGGCGTCGGCGCCGGCCTCGTCGCCGGGTTCCAGTTCACCCGCTCGTTCCTCACCAACCTGATCGCCCCGCCGCTGCTGATGCGCCTCGCGGGGCCGCCACCGCCGAAGGTTCCGGGCCCATGAGAATCGTCGAGATCCGCCAGGCCGTCGTCCCGATCGCCTCGCCCATCCGCAACGCCTTCATCGACTTCTCCAAGATGACGGCGAGCGTCGTCGCGGTGATAACCGACGTGGTGCGCGACGGGCGGCCGGTGGTCGGCTACGGCTTCAACTCGAACGGCCGCTACGCGGCGAAGGGCCTGCTCGACGAGCGCTTCCTGCCGCGACTGAGGGAGGCCGATCCGGAGGACCTCCTTACCGAGGCCGGCGACAACCTCGACCCGCACCGCATCTGGGCGACGATGATGACCAACGAGAAGCCGGGCGGCCACGGCGAGCGCTCGGTCGCGGTCGGCGTCGTCGACATGGCGGTCTGGGACGCGGTCGCCAAGATCGAGGGCGTGCCGCTCTACCGGCTGCTCGCCGACCGCCACGGCGACGGCACGGTGGACGACGACGTCTTCGTCTACGCCGCGGGCGGCTACTACTACCCCGGCAAGGACCTCGGCCAGCTCCAGGAGGAGATGCGCCGCTACCGCGGCATGGGCTACGAGGTGGTCAAGATGAAGATCGGCGGCGCCCCGCTCGAGGAGGACCTCCGCCGTATCGAGGCCGTGCTCGAGGTGGTCGGCGAGGGCCGGTTCCTGGCCGTCGACGCCAACGGCCGCTTCGACCTCGACACCGCCCTCGCCTACGCCGAGGCTTTGAAACCCTACCGCCTCTTCTGGTACGAGGAGGCCGGCGACCCGCTCGACTACGCCCTGCAGGCGGAGCTTTCGAAGGTCTACCCCTACCCGATGGCCACGGGCGAGAACCTCTTCTCCCACCAGGACGCCCGCAACCTCGCCCGCTATGGCGGCATGCGGCCCGACCGCGACTGGCTGCAGTTCGACTGCGCGCTCTCCTATGGTCTCGTCGAGTACCTGCGCACCCTGGAGGCGATCCGCGCGGAGGGATTCTCCTCCCGCAACTGCATTCCCCACGGCGGGCACCAGCTGTCGCTCAACATCGCCGCCGGCCTGAAGCTCGGCGGCAACGAGTCCTACCCCGAGGTCTTCGCCCCCTTCGGCGGCTTCGCCGACGATACCCGCGTGGAGAACGGCCGGGTGCCGCTCCCCGACGCCCCCGGCATCGGCTTCGAGACAAAGGCGGCGCTGATCCGCTGCATGCGGGACGCGACGGAGACCTGACCGCCGTCGCGACCGCGGCGAGGGCCTGGAGTCCGGCGTTCGCCGGATTGACGGGGAGCCCTCGCCGGGAGGCGTCTCTCGGCCCCTATTCCCCCATGGTCTCGATGGAGGCGAGGCCGGTCGCCTCGCCGTCCTCGTCGAAGGGGACGTCCACCTCCACCACGGTGTCCGGGTAGAAGCCGTTGAAGTGGGTGCGCAGCGACAGCGAGTAGGCGCCGATGTGGCCGATCTCGATCCAGTCGCCGGTGTCGGTGGTCTCCGGCAGCCAGAACGGCCGGGAGAGGATGTCGACGCTGTCGCAGGTGGCGCCGCAGACGCGGAAGGGCACCACGGTGTCCGGGTCGCCGGTTCGCCGGCGGCGGGCGGGGTCCGGGATGTGGCGGGCCGGCAGGGTGATCTTGCCGGTCCAGCTGTCCGACAGCGAGGCCCAGATGCCGTCGTTGATGTAGAGGCGGCGGCCCTTGCGCAGGAGCACCCGCACCACCAGCGACAGGCAGCGGGCGACCACCACCCGGCCCGGCTCGGCAACGAGCGGCAGGTCGTCGAAGCCCCATTCCTCGATGTCGGTCCTGAGCCGGGCCATCAGCTCGGGGAGCGTCGGCATCGGCTTTGCCCGCCGCCGCGGGTCGTGGCCGTAGACGGCGGGGAAGCCGCCGCCGACGTCGAGCCCGGCCAGCGGCACCCCCGCCCGCGAGCGCACCCAGGCGGCGGAGGCGAGCGCCCGCTCGTAGGTGTCCGGATCCTCGATCTGGCTGCCCACGTGGAAGCAGAGGCCGACGCGGAAGCCCACCCCGTGGATGCGCTGGCAGAGTTCCACCGCGTGCGCCGGCGCCGCGCCGAACTTCTTCGACAGCTCGTAGGCCGCATGCCCCTTGGTGGCGAGGCGGACGAACAGGGTGAGGTCGCCGGGATCGAGGTCGAGCGCCCGGACGATGCGGACGATCTTCGCCACCTCGTCCTCGTGGTCCACCGCGAGGGTGCGGATGCCGTAGTCCTCCAGCGCCAGCCGGATCGCCGACTGCGCCTTCACCGGGTGCATGTAGAGGAGCTCCGCCGCCGGCGCGACCTGGCGCACCGCGTCGAACTCGGCCGGCGAGGCGACGTCGAAGCAGTCGACGCCGATGCGGGCGAGGGTCTCCAGCACGAAGGGCTCGCCGTTGGTCTTCACGGCATAGGCGGTGCGGCCGGGGAACAGCGACATGAACTCGCGGGCGTCGGCCTCCAGCACCTTCGGCCGGAAGCAGTAGACCGAATCGTCGGGCCGCAGGGCGAGGGCCATGTCGCGTGCGGTTCGATACTCGGCCATGGAGCGCCTCCGGCTGCTGGAACGTGGCGATGATGAGGGCCGAACGCGTCGACAGCGTGTCGGTTTCGACGGGGGTCCGGCTCAGCCGGCGAAGAAGCCGGCGAAGCTGCGGGCGACGGCGTCCGGGTTCTCTTCCTGGGCGAAGTGCCCCGCCTCGATCCGTTCCCCTGTCACTACGTCGGCCCAGCGGCGCCAGAGCGCCAGTGGATCGCCGGCCCGCGAGGGAAAGCCGACATCACCCCAGACGAAGTGCACCGGGCAGCCGATCCGTCTCCCGGCGGCGAGATCCTGCTCGTCCAGAGCCCGGTCGATGGTGGCGCCGGCGCGGTAGTCCTCGCAGAAGGCGCGCACCCGGGCGGGATCGCGAAAACCGGCGCGGTAGCATTCCAGCGCCAGCGGGTCGAAGCCGTCGAGGGTGCCGGACCGGGACCAGCTCGCGAGCGTGCGGTCGAGATAGAAGGCCGGGTCGGCGGCGATCAGCCGCTCGGGGAGCGGATGCGGCTGGGCGAGGAACGTCCAGTGGTAGGCCTTCATCGCCATGCCGGCGTCGAAGGCCGCCCACATGTCGGCGGTCGGAACGATCTCGACGATGCCGAGCCGGCTCACCGTGTCCGGGTGATCCAGCGCCATCCGGTAGCCGGCGCGGGCGCCGCGGTCGTGCCCGAGCAGCGCGAAGCGACGGTGGCCGAGCCGGGCCATCGCCGCCACCACGTCGGCCGCCATCGCCCGCTTCGAGTAGGTCGAGCCGTCGTCGGCCGGCGTGGGGACCGAGCTCTCGCCGTAGCCCCGCAGGTCGAACAGGTGGCAGCGGAAGCGCGCGGTGAAGGCCCCGGCGACCCTGTGCCACGAGGCGAGGTTTTGCGGGTAGCCGTGCAGCATCACCAGCGGCGGCCCCTCGCCGCCGACCAACCCGGCGAGGACCACCTCGCCGAGGTCGATGCGCACCGGCTCGAAGCCGGGGAACAGGCGGCGGGTGAGAGACATCGTCAGGGGGCGCTCGCGAAGGATCGGTCTCGCCCGGAGCTTCGGCCCGGGGGGCATGGTCGTCCCGGTCACAATTAACGAGTGTTGGCGTCGTTTGCAACGAGCGGGGCCGGCGGCGGCATCAACCGGCGCGGGCCTCAGCAACGTTCGCGCGCGTCCGGGGTGGATGCCGCCCGCCGGGCCTTGTATCGTCCCCGCCGCATGGGCGGTGTACATCCCGCCGGGATCGCAGGCGGCGGGGGCGGCCGGCGCTAAGACGGGGAGAAACAAGGCGATGGGAGAGGGAAACAACGCGATCCGCGCGGGCGGACCGTTCGACCTCGGCGGACGGGCGGCGGTGGTGACGGGCGGCAACGGCGGCATCGGGCTCGCCATCGCGGAAGGCCTCGCCGCCGCCGGCGCGGCGGTGCTGGTGGTCGGGCGCGACGGCGAGAAGACGCGCCGGGCGGTTGAGGGCATCCGCGCCGCCGGAGGAACCGCCGAAGGGCTTGCCGCCGACGTCACCACCGAGGAGGGCTGCGCGGCCCTGGTGGAGCGGGCGGTCGCCGCCTTCGGGCGGCTCGACATCCTCGTCAACAACGCCGGCACCAACGTGCGCAAGCCGCCGGAGGACTACAGCCTCGAGGAGTGGCGGCGGCTCGTCGACTCCAACCTCACCAGCGCCTTCATCGCCTGCAAGGCGGCGTTCCCGCAGATGAAGGGGCGCGGCGGCAAGATCGTCAACATCGGCTCGATGACCTCGATCTTCGGCGCCTCCTTCGCCGCGCCCTACAGTTCGGCCAAGGGCGGCGTGGTGCAGCTGACGAAGTCGCTCGCCGCCGCCTGGGCGCAGCACGCCATCCAGGTGAACGCGATCCTGCCGGGCTGGATCGACACCGACCTCACCCGCGGGGCGCGCCGCGACCTGCCCGGCCTCGAGGAGCGCGTCACCGCCCGCACCCCGGCCGGCCGCTGGGGCAGGCCCGGCGACCTCGCCGGGGCCGCCGTGTTCCTGTCCGGCCCCGCCTCCGACTTCGTCACCGGCGTCGCGCTCCCGGTCGACGGCGGCTATTCCATCCAGGCCTGACCCGTCGGGCCAGGGCGCAGAAGAAAATTGGAAAGGGAGAACGATGAACTTCGCCAGGTATCCGAGCCTCGAGAACAAGGTCGTCTTCATCACCGGAGGGGCCTCCGGCATCGGCGAGGAGATCGTCCGCGCCTTCGCGGGACAGGGCTCCAGGATCGGCTTCGTCGACATCGACCGGGAGCGGGCCGCCGCGCTCGCCGAGGAACTCGGCAAGGGGGGCGCCACCGTCCGGCACGAGGTCGCGGATCTCCGCGACATCGCCGCACTGAAGCGGGCCTTCGCGGCGCTGGAGGCGGCGCTCGGACCCGCCGGGGTGCTGGTCAACAACGCCGCCCGCGACGACCGCCATCCCTGGCAGGACGTCACGGAGGAGTACTACGACGAGCGGATCGCCACCAACCTGCGCCACATGTTCTTCGCCACCCAGGCGGTGGCGCCGGGCATGATCGCGGCCGGCGCCGGCGGCTCGATCATCAACATGGGCTCGAACTCCTGGTGGGAGGCTTCCGGCGGCATGCCGGTCTACACCTCCGCCAAGGCCGCCGTGCACGGCATGACCCGCTCCTTCGCCCGCGACCTCGGGCCGCACCGGATCCGCGTCAACACCGTGGTGCCGGGCTGGGTGATGACGGAGCGGCAGAAGACGCTCTGGGCCACCCCCGAGGCGCTGGAGCGCCACCTGCAGCGCCAGTGCCTGCCGGACCTCATCGAGCCGGTCTACCTCGCCCGCATGGCGCTGTTCCTCGCCTCCGACGACGCGGCGATGTGCACGGCGAACAACTACATGGTGGAGGCCGGCTCGATCTGAGCCCACCCGCAGGGGCGGTCGCGGCGGGGCGGCGCTCAGCCCGCGTAGCGGGCGAGCACGTCCTCGCGCACCGTCACTCCGAGGCCGGGCCCGTCCGGCACCCTGAGGCAGCCGTCCTCCAGCACGAAGCGCTCCTCGAGCAGGTCGTCGCGGAGCGGATTGTGCTTGCGGTCGAACTCGATCACCGGCTGGTTCAGCAGCGGCACCGGGTTGGCGGTGTGCGGGAACGGCGGGATGGTCGCGATCGCCTGCAGCGCCGCGGCGACGGCGATGCCGGAGCCCCAGACGTGCGGGATGGTCGCCACCGACCAGGCGTTGGCGAGCGCCAGGATCTGGGTGAAGGCGGTGAAGCCGCCGGAGGCGGCGATGTCCGGCTGGACGATGTCCACGCAGCCGCCGGCGATCAGCTCGCGGAAGCCGTAGCGGGTGAAGTCGCACTCGCCGCCGGCGACCGGGATCGGGTTCTCGGCCCGGACCTTGCGGTAGCCGTCGCGGTCCTCCGGCAGCACAGGCTCCTCGAAGAAGCGGATGTCGAGCGGCTCCATCAGCCGGCCCATGCGGATGGCCGCAGCCGCGGTGTAGGCGTGGTTGGCGTCGGCCATGATGCCGATCGACGGGCCGACGGCCTCCCGGATGACCCTCAGCCGCTCGAAGTCCTGCTCCGGTGTGAGCAGGCCGATCTTCACCTTGAGCAGCCCGAAGCCGCTCCCGGCGTATCCGAGCGCCTCCTCCTCGAGCGCCGCCAGCACGCGGGGCATGTCGCGGAAATCCTCCGGGTAGTAGCAGCCCGTCGCATAGGCGGTGATCCGGTCGCGGAAGCGGCCGCCGAGCAGCTTCCACACCGGCAGCAAGGCCGCCTGCCCGGAGATGTCCCAGAGGGCGATGTCGATCGCCGAGATCGCCTCCACGTAGGTGCCGCGCTGGCCGAAGTCGCGGGAGTAGGAATAGAGCTCCTCCCAGATCGGCACCGGCCCGGTCGGATCGCGGCCGAGGAGCCGCGGCGCGAGCACCTTGTCCACCACCGTCGCCACCGGCTCCGCCGGTCCCCACTGGCCGCCCTCGCCCCAGCCGACGAGGCCGGCGTCGGTCTCGATCCTGACGAGGTAGCTGTTCCGCTCGGGAAAGCGCGCCTGTGAGGAGTAGAAGGTCTTGTCGCCGAGCGGCGCCCTCAGGATGTGCGAGGTGATCGAGGTGATCTTCATCGGCGCGCCCTCCCCGGCGGCATCATGTGTCGGGGCGCCTGACGGCGCGAACCCGCTGAGGGCGAAGACTTATCCCCCCCTCCCCCGCTTGCCAACCATCGTCCTTTCGCGACCGCTCCTCGGGGGAGCCCGGGCATCTTGCGAAAATCTGCCCTTCGTCAGCAGGCTGTCACTTGGCTTCGGCAAGTCTTTCATCTTGAATAGCAACCTCCGTCGGCATGCACCGGGCGCAGGGCGTGTGAAGTGAAGGGGTAGGGGCATGGGTATCCTGGCTGGTCTGGTGGGTGCGGGCTCGGGCGTTGCGGTGGTCGGATGTCTCCTCTGGGCGGCCCCGGCGGTCGCGCAGCCGCTTCCCGCGGTGACCGTCGCGCCCGCCGAGATGCGGGTCGTCGGCGGCACCGCCGTGTTCACCGGCCGCGCCGTCGCCGTGCAGAAGGTGGAGATCCAGCCGCGCGTGTCGGGCTTCGTCGAGGCGATGGACTTCGCCGAGGGCGGGCCGGTCGCCAAGGACCAGGTCCTCTTCCGCATCGAGGACGGCCGCTACCGGGCCGCGGTCGCCGAGATCGAGGGCTCGCTCATCGCCGCCCGGTCGGCCGAGCGGCTGGCCGAACTCGAGCGCGACCGCCAGGCCCAGCTGGTCCAGCGCCAGACCGTCGCCCAGGCGGTGCTCGACGCGGCTGAGGCCGAGCTCGGCAAGGCCCGGGGCGAGGTGATGCGCCTCGAGGCCGCCCTCGAGACGGCCCGCCTCGACCTCTCCTACACCGAAGTCCGCGCCCCCTTCGACGGCATCGCCGGGCTCGCCGGGGCGGATGTCGGGGCGCTGGTCGGCCCCGGGTCCGGGCCGCTGGTGACCGTGGTCCGGACCGATCCGATGACGGTGGAGTTCCCGGTCCCGCAGGCCGCCATCCTGCGCTTCGAGCGGCAGGTGGAGGCCGGCAAGGCGACGCTGACGTCCGCCATCGGCCTGAAGCTCGCCGACGGCTCGGACTACGCCGAGACGGGCGACATCGACTTCACCGGCATCGACGTGGCGCGCGGCACCGACACGATCACCATCCGCGCGGTGTTCCCCAATCCCGAGGGCAAGCTGAAGGACGGTGCGCTGGTGCGCGTGGCGCTGCGGACCGAGGCGGCCGAGCCGATGCTCACCGTGCCGCGGCAGGCGGTGCAGCGCGACATGCAGGGCGACTTCGTGCTGGTGGTCGGGCCGGACTCCAGGGTGGAGCTCCGGCGGGTGACGGCGACCGCCGCCGCCGACGGCCTGAGCGTCGTGACGGCGGGCCTCGCCGAGGGCGAGACCGTCGTCGTCGAGGGCCTCACCAAGGCCCGGCCCGGAGCGGTCGTCGACGCGGCGCCGGCCGCGGGGGGCTGAGCGATGATCTCCGACCTCTTCATCGCCCGCCCGCGCCTCGCCGCGGTCATCTCCATCGTCATCACGCTCGCCGGCGTCGTCGCGCTCGGCAGCCTGCCGATCGCCCAGTACCCGGACATCGTGCCGCCGCAGGTGCAGGTCACCGCCTCCTATCCCGGCGCCGACGCCGAGGCGGTCGAATCCACCGTCGCCCAGCCGATCGAGGACCGGGTGATCGGCGTCGACGACATGATCTACATGAAGTCGGTGAGCGGCGCGGACGGCACCTACGCGCTGACGGTCTCCTTCGCCGTCGGCACCGACCCGGACCTTGCGGCGGTGAATGTGCAGAACCGCGTTGCCCAGGCGGAGGCCTCGCTGCCGGCGGAGGTCCGCCAGACCGCCGTCATCGTCAACAAGCGGTCGGCGGCGCTGTTGCAGGCGATCAGCCTCTACTCGGAGAACGGCGCGCAGGATGCGCTGTTCCTCTCCAACTACGCCAGGCTGAACCTCCTCGATCCCCTGAAGCGGGTCCCCGGCATCGGCGACGTCGTCCTGTTCGGCGCCCGCGACTACGCCATGCGGGTCGCGCTCGACGTCGACCGGATGACCGGCCTCGGGGTCAACCCGGCCGACGTGGTGGCGGCGATCCGGGCGCAGAACGTACAGGCGGCGGTCGGGCGCCTCGGCGCCCAGCCGATGGCCGAGGACCCGGTCCTGCAGCTGAACATCAGCACCGAGGGGCGGCTCGCCGACCCGGCGGAGTTCGGCGCCATCGTCGTGCGGGCCGATCCCGACGGCGGCTTCGTGCGCATCCGCGACGTCGCGGATGTCGAACTCGGGGCGGCCAACACCGATTCCAGCGCCCGCGTCGACGGCCGGCCGAGCGCCATGATCGGCCTCTATCTCGCGCCCGGGGCGAACGCGCTCGCCACCGCCGACGGGGTGCGGGCGGTGCTGGAGGAGGCGGCGGCCGCCTTCCCCGAGGGCGTCGCCTACCGGATGACCTACGACACCAGCGAGTTCGTCGTCGCCAGCATTGAGGAGGTCAAGCACACGCTGATCGAGGCCTTCGTCCTCGTCGCCATCGTGGTGTTCGTCTTCCTCGGCAGCCTCAGGGCGACGCTGGTGCCGATCATCGCGGTGCCGGTGGCGCTGGTCGGAACCTTCGCGGTGATGCTGGCCTTCGGCTTCTCGCTCAACACCGTCTCCCTGCTGGCGCTGGTGCTCGCCATCGGCATCGTCGTCGACGACGCGATCGTGGTGGTCGAGAACGTCGAGCGCGTGCTGGAGGAGAACCCGGGCATGCCCGTGCCCGAGGCGACGCGGGTGGCGATGCGGGAGATCACCGGGCCGATCATCGCCATCACCATGGTGCTGCTGTCGGTGTTCGTGCCGGTGGCATTCATTCCCGGAATCAGCGGGCAGCTGTTCCAGCAGTTCGCGGTGGCCGTGTCGGTCTCGATGGTGATCTCGGCCGTCAACGCGCTGACGCTCAGCCCGGCCCTCTGCGCCATCGTGCTGAAGCCGCACCACGGGCCGCGGCGCGGGGTCCTCGGCTGGATCTCGCGGCGGATCGACGCCACACGCGACGGCTACGCCCGGATCGCCGGGGCGCTGGCGCGGCGGGCGGTGATCGCCCTGCTGCTCCTCGTCGGCGCCTTCGGGCTCACCGGGTGGCTCGCCTCGGCGGTGCCCGCCGGCTTCCTGCCGAGCGAGGACCAGGGCGCCTTCTTCGTCGAGGTGCGGCTCCCCCAGGGCGCCTCGGTGAACCGCACCTCCGAGGCCGTCGCCGAGGTCGAGCGGGTGATCGCCGGGATCGAGGGCGTCGAGAGCGTCGTCAGCATCACCGGCTACAGTTTCCTCGACGGGCTCGCCAACCCGGCGAGCGGCGCGATGATCGTGCGCATGCTCCCCTTCGACGAGCGGACCGGCGGCGGGGCGCATGTCGTCTCCGCGATCCGCACCGCCAACCTCGAGGCGGCGGCGATCCGCGAGGCGCAGGTGTTCGCCTACAACCTGCCGCCGATCATCGGCCTCGGCACCGGCTCGGGCTTCGAATACCAGCTCGTCGACCGGCTGGGGCGCTCGCCCGCCGAACTCGCGGCCACGGCCGGCGGACTGGTCGTCGCGGCCAACCAGGACCCGCGGCTTTCGGGCGTCTTCACCACCTATTCCGCGAGTTCGCCGCGGATCTTCCTCGACATCGACCGGGACCGGCTGCAGTCGCTCGGGGTCTCGGTGTCGGACCTCTTCGCCGCCCTGCAGGGCACCCTCGGCTCGGTCTACGTCAACGACTTCAACCTCTACGGCCGCTCCTGGCGGGTGCTGATGCAGGCCGCGGAGGCGGACCGCATGTCCGAGCCGGACATCGCCCGCATCCACGTGCGCAACCGCGACGGCGAGATGGTGCCCGTCGGCGCGGTGGCGACCCCGCGGATGGACATCGGCCCGTCTTCGATCGTCCGCTACAACAACCTGCGGTCCGTCACCGTCCAGGGGGCGCCGGCGCCCGGCCATGCCTCCGGCGAGGCGATCGCGGCGATGGAGGAGGTCTCCGCCGCCACCCTGCCCCCGGGCTACGGCTTCGAATGGACCGGCACGGCGCTGCAGGAGAAGCAGGCGGCGGGGCAGACGACCGCGATCCTCGCGCTGGCGCTGCTGTTCGCCTACCTCTTCCTGGTGGCGCTCTACGAGAGCTGGACCATTCCCGTGCCGGTGCTGCTGTCCGTGGTCGTCGGCGTCGCCGGCGCCTTCGCGGCGCTGCTCGCCGCGGGGCTTCCCTTCGACATCTACGCCCAGATCGGCCTCGTGGTGCTGATCGCGCTCGCGGCCAAGAACGCGATCCTCGTGGTGGAGGTGGCGAAGGCGCGGCGCGAAGAGGGGGCGCCGGTGCTGGACGCGGCCATCCACGGCGCGAGGACCCGCTTCCGCGCGGTGATGATGACCAGCTTCGCCTTCATCGCCGGCCTGATCCCGCTGGTGACCGCCACCGGCGCGGGCGAACTCTCGCGGCGGGGGGTCGGCACGGCCGTCGCCGGCGGCATGCTCGCCGCGGCGGTGGTCGGGATCCTTCTGGTCCCAGCCCTCTACGTGATCTTCCAGGGCGCGCGCGAGCGGATGGCGAGCCTGCGCGGCGGCCGGCGGCCGGAGGCGCCGGAGCCACGGCCGGAGCCGGAACCCGAGCCGGAACCGCGCATCGCCGCGGAGTAGCCGGGAGGAGGGGTCCGGCCCGGCGTTGGGCGGGCGGCATCGCCCGACTCCGTCCCGGACGGCCGCCGTTCCGGCGGGTCCAGCGGCCGGTCACGCCGGCGCGGGGCTGCGCCTCGAGCGCCGGTCGAGCAGGATGAGGCCGAGCCCGCTCGCGACGATGATGGCGATTCCGGCGAGGGCCATCGGGTTCGGCAGTTCCCCGAAGACGACCAGCCCGGCGAGCACGGCCCAGAGCGCGAAGCTGTAGAAGAAGGGGGCGACCACGGCCGGCGCGCCGAGCCGGTAGGCCATGAACAGGCCGAAGTGCCCGAGGCTGACGAACAGCCCCGCGGCGACGAGGTTCAGCGCGTCCGCCGGGCTCGGCCGGACGGGGGTCTCGACCAGCGCCATGGCGACGCCGGCCCCTGCCATCACCACCACCACCGTCGAGACGATCACCGCGAGCACCGGTGTCTCCGCCGGTACCCGGCGTCCCACCAGGTCGCGGATTGCGACCCCGGCAGCGCAGGCGAAGGCGAGCAGGAATCCCTCCGCCGGGCCGTCCCCGCCCGGCTGGGCGACGGCGAGGGCGCCCGCGAAGCCCAGCACCGCCAGGGCCATGCGCGTGGATCCGATCCTCTCGCGGCCGAACAGCGCGATGAGCACGATGAGGAGCAGCGGCGCGGTCTGGACGATGGCGATCACGTCGGCGAGCAGCATCCGCGACAGCGCCACCACATAGCACAGGGTGGCCGCCGTCTCGAGGAGGCCGCGCAGCAGCACATGCCGCTGGAAGCTGGAGCGGATGGTCCGCCCCTGGCCGAGCGCCAGCAGCAGGCCGAGGCAGCCGATCGTCGCCGCGACGCCGCGCAGGAACAGCGCCTCGAACGGCGGCAGCGCCGCCAGCGCGAGCTTCAGAAAGCTGTCGGCGACCACGAAGGAGCCGGTCGAGAAGAGCATGGCGGCGATGCCGCGGAAATTCGAGGTCTGGGATGTCATGGACGCGAGCGGAGGGAGGCGCCCGCCGTCAGCTCGCCCCGTCCGCGACGGGGAGCGAGATCCGGCAGGCCTCCTCGGGGGAGAGAGGCTTGAGTCTCTCTCACCCGCGGCCGGAAATCCAGCCGGAAAACGGCAAGGCGCGCCGGGCGGGCCGCCGTGGCCGCGAGACCCCGGCCGCCGGCCCGGCCCGCGGACGGCGTCTCCCGCCGGATCAGGCCATCCCCAGGGCGCTCTTGTAGAGCTCGAGGATCGCCTCCTCCTCCTCCCGCTCGTGCGGCTCCTTGGCGCGCAGGCGGACGATGGCGCGGATGGCCTTGACGTCGAAGCCGCGGGCCTTGGCCTCGCCGTAGACGTCGCGGACGTCGTCGGCGATCGCCTTCTTCTCTTCCTCGAGCCGCTCGATGCGCTCGATGAACTGCTTCAGTTCCTCGGCGGCGACGCCGGTTTCGGCAACGTCTGCGACCATCTCGTCCTCGTCGTTCCATGTCGATCGGGAGAACGGCCCCACGCATCGGGACCCTTCGGGCCGGCATGGGTGCAACATGCCGGCCCGTCCGTCAACCGGAGAACGACCGGGATCAGTGGGCGGGGCGATTCGTCTCGAAGGCGGCCTGCTGCTCCGGCGTCGACTCGCGGTGATGGAGGAGCTTCCATTCCTCGTAGGGCATCCCGTAGATCGCCTGCCGCGCGTCGTCCTTGGAGACCTCGAGGCCCTTGGCCTTGGCGGCGTCGAGATACCAGTTGGCGAGGCAGTTGCGGCAGAAGCCGGCGAGGTTCATGAGGTCGATGTTCTGGACGTCGGTCCGGGCGGCGAGGTGCGCCAGCAGCCGGCGGAAGGCGGCCGCCTCGAGCTCGGTGCGGGTCGCGTCGTCGAGGTCGCTCATCGAAGTCTCCTTGCGTTGGCCGGGCGGATGTCCACCGGACCGGTGCGGGATCCGTGCGGACGCACCTCGTGCATATGGGGCGCGGCGAGCAGCGGTTGAAGTCGCCCCCACAGCCGGTCCGCCCAGTCCTCGGCCTCGTCCCTGCCGGCGATCAGGTCCTGGCGGACCTCGATCAGCGTGTGGGCGAGGCCGCGCGTGGTGGCGTGCCGGTACATGGTATCGCCCTTCAGCGCGCCGTCGTAGGGCTCGTTGTCGCCGACGACGAGTTCCGGGTCGGATCTGAGCGCCTCGATCAGCGGAACGTTCAGCCGCGGGTCGCTGTCCCAGAGGATGCCGACGTGCCAGGGCCTCGGCACCCCCTTCCAGGCGGGGGTGAAGGAGTGGATCGACACGATCGCCGGCACCCGGCCAGTGTCCATCATGGCGTCGAGCTCGGCCTCGATCGCCTCGTGGTAGGGCCGGTGGAAGCTGGCGATCCGACGGGCCCGCTCGGCCTCGTCGGCGCGGGCGTTGCCCGGCACGATCGCCCCGTCGGAGAGGCGCATCAAGAGGGTCGGGTCGTCCTCGCCGCGGTTGGGGTCGATCAGCAGGCGGGTGAAGCGGGTCATCAGCGCCGGGGCGCGGGAGAGGGCGGCGAGCCGGCGGGTCAGCCACGCGCAGCCGATGTCGTAGGCGATGTGGCGCTCGAAGGCGCCCGGCGGCAGGCCGAGGTCGCCGTAGGGTGGCGGCACCCGGTTGGAGGCGTGATCGCAGAGGACCAGGAGGCCGCCGGCGCGGTCGCCGTCGATCCTCTCGAAGGGCGGGTCTTCGTCGGCGGCGGCGGAGGCGGGAGATCGGTGCACGGTGGCGGAAACGTCTGGCAGCATGGCGGAGCGCAGAGTATTGAATGCGCACCGGAAGCGCCAGCCTCCGGACCCGACCGCCCGCACCCGCCGCCGATCCGCGGACCGGGTCCGCCCTACCTGGGAGCATCATGTCGCTCGGTTCCGTGACCCCCTCCCCGGCCGCGACGCCGAGGTTCGCGGTGGCCGTCCTGGCCCTCCTCGGCGGCGCGCTGGCGATGGGCGTCTCGCCCACCTTCGTCCGCCTCGCCGACGTCGGCCCCTTCGCCAGCGCCTTCTGGCGGGTCGGGCTGGCGCTGCCGCTGCTGTGGATCTGGGCCTACGCGGAGTCGGGCCGCGCCGGCATCGCGGCCGCCTTCCGCTCGAGGGCGGTCCATGTCGCCGGCCTCCTGTTCGCGGGCGACCTCTTCTTCTGGCACCTCGCGGTGATGAACACCACCGTCGCCAACGCCACCTTCCTCGCCACCATGGCGCCGATCTGGGTGGTGCTCGGCTCCTCCGCGCTGATCGGCGAGAAGGTCGACCGGCAGGTGGTGGCCGGGCTCCTGCTCTGCGTCGCCGGCGGAGCGGCACTGATCGGCGCCTCCTACAGCCTTGCGCCGGAACGGCTTCTCGGCGACCTCTACGGCCTGATCACCTCGGTCTTCTTCGGCGCCTACTTCCTCGCGGTCCGGGTGGCCCGGCGCACCGCCGGCACCGGGGCGATGACCTTCGCCGGGACCACGGTCACCGCGGCGCTGCTGCTGGTGGTCGCCCTGGTTCTGGAGCCGACCCTGCTGCCCGCCAGCGCCGGGGGCCTCGCAGCGCTGTTCGCGCTGGCCTTCGTCAGCCACTCGGGCGGACAGGGGCTGCTCGCCTACGCGCTCGGCCACCTTTCCGCCGCCTTCTCCTCGCTGGTGATCTTCCTCGAGGCGGTGGCCGCCGCCCTGTTCGCCTGGGCGGTGCTCGGCGAGGCGGTCGGCCCGCTCCAGGCCGTCGGCGGCATGCTGATCCTCGCCGGCATCTTTGTCGCGAGGCCGCGAACATGACATTCTGGCGCCGCCTGCGTCGCCCGATCGCAGGTCGCGGATCGCCTGGACATGCAAAAAGCGGGTGGCTAGAAGGAAGGAAACCCGTCGTTATGCGAAATCCGTCATTGACACTTCGAGACGGGGCACGCGATAAGGCGGGCCGTCAGACATGAGTTCGGTTGCGGCGTTCCCTCGACTCTTCAGGACCCTGGCAGTCCGCCTCCGCCGCCTTCCGGGCCATCCCGTGGGGCGCCATCTGCTCGTCGCGATCGCCGCCGCCGGCGGCCTCGCGGCCTTCGCCAGTCCCGCCGCCGCCGACCTCAGGCTCTGCAACAAGACGGACAGCACGGTCTCCGTGGCGATCGGCTACAAGGCCAAGGACGGCTGGCGAACCGAGGGCTGGTGGAACATCGAGGGGGCCAAGTGCGGGACCCTGCTCTCCGGTCCGCTGGGCTCGCGCTACTACTACCTCTATGCCGTGGACGCGAGCCGCGGCGGCGAGTGGAGCGGCAAGGCCTTCATGTGCACGCGGCGCAAGATGTTCACCATCGTCGGCGTCGAGGACTGCGTCGCCCGGGGGTACGAGCGGACGGGGTTCTTCGAGATCGACACGGCCGAGCAGCGAAGCTGGACGATCCACCTCTACCAGCCGACGCAGAAGGGGAACGGGGCGAGATGAGACGCAATCGGAAGGTCAAGATCCTCGCCACGCTGGGGCCGGCGTCCTCGGACCACGAGACGATCGCGCGCCTGCACGAGGCGGGGGCCGATCTCTTCCGCATCAACATGTCCCATACCAGCCACGACAAGCTGCGCGAGCTCGTCCAGAAGATCCGCGCCGTCGAGGCCGAGAGCGGCCGGCCGATCGGCGCGCTCGCGGACCTGCAGGGTCCGAAGCTGCGCCTCGGCACCTTCGCCCACGGCCCGCAGATGCTCGAGCAGGGCTCCACCTTCCGCCTCCATCGCGACAAGGTCGAGGGCAGCGCCAAGGGCGTGCACCTGCCCCACCCGGAGATCATGGACGCCCTCGAGGTCGGCCACCGCCTGCTGATCGACGACGGCAAGCTGCGGCTTCGCGTCCGCGAGACCGACGGCCAGGTCGCCGTCACCGTGGTCGAGGTCGGCGGCAAGGTGTCGGACCGCAAGGGCGTCAGCCTGCCGGACTCGATCCTCACCACCGGCGCCATGACGGACAAGGACCACTCCGACCTCGGCGCCGCGCTGGAGGCCGGCGTGGACTGGGTCGCGCTCTCCTTCATCCAGCGCC
This sequence comes from Pleomorphomonas sp., assembly GCA_041687675.1. GTDB lineage: Bacteria > Pseudomonadota > Alphaproteobacteria > Rhizobiales > Pleomorphomonadaceae > JAWLBM01. The sequence continues at coordinate 27,792 of JAWLBM010000015.1, forward strand.
CCGAGGACATCGCCGAGGTCCGCAAGGTGGTCCGCGGCAAGGCCGGGATCATGTCGAAGATCGAGAAGCCGCAGGCGGTGGAGCGGCTCGACGAGATCCTCGAACTCTCCGACGCGCTGATGGTCGCCCGCGGCGACCTCGGCGTGGAGATGCCGCTCGAGCAGGTTCCGGGCATCCAGAAGCGGATCACCCGCATGGCCCGCAAGGCCGGCAAGCCGGCGGTGGTCGCGACGCAGATGCTGGAATCGATGATCCAGTCGCCGGTGCCGACCCGCGCCGAGGTCTCCGACGTCGCCACCGCCGTGTTCGAGGGCGCCGACGCCATCATGCTGTCGGCCGAGTCGGCCGCCGGCGCGCACCCGGTCGAGGCGGTCGCCACCATGAGCCGCGTCGCCGAGGAGGTGGAGCGCAACGAGTACTACATGTCGATCCTGAACGCCCAGCGGCCGGAGCCGCAGGCGACCGGGGCCGACGTGATCTCCTCCGCCGCCCGCCAGATCGCCGAGACGCTCGGCCTCGCCGCCATCGTCTGCTTCACCTCCTCCGGCGCCACCGGCATCCGCGCCTCGCGCGAGCGGCCGACCACGCCGGTGATCGCGCTGTCGCCGAACCGCTCCATGGCCCGGCGGCTGTCGGTGGTCTGGGGCCTGCACTGCGTGGTCAGCGAGGACGCGGTGAGCCTCGACGACCTCGTCGACCGCTCCTGCCGGATCGCGTTCGAGGAAGGCTTCGGCCGGCCCGGGCAGCGGGTGATCATCACCGCCGGCGTGCCCTTCGGTACCCCCGGCGCGACGAACCTGCTCCGGATCGCCTTTATCGGCGCGGACGGTCAGAGCGGCATCTGAGCCGCCGCCGTCTCGCTCACCCGCCGGATCGCCGCCGCGACACGGTCCGGATGGGCGTGGTGCGGCATGTGGCCGGCATCCGGGATGGTGACCAGTTCCGCCCCTTCGATCTCGCGGGCGAGCGCCCCGGCGTGGATGAAGGGCGCGACCACCGTGTCGCGGTCGCCGGTGACGATCACGGTCGGGGCGCGGATCTCCACGTGACGCGGCGCCATGGCGGCGAGGTTCGCCTTGAGGTTGGCGATGTCGGCCGAATTCCAGCGGAACGTCCAGGGCCGCAGCACCAGCGGGATCCGGCAGCGATCCACGCAGCCGTCCGGCACCGGATCGGGGGCGAAGACCTCGGTGACGGCGGGGCCCATCACGATGAGGCCCGCGGGGAGCGGCACCGTCCAGGCGAACAGGGCGCCGACCAAGGGCAGGCGCAGCACCGCGTGGTACCAGGCGACGCCACCGGGCCAGGGGTGGGTCGCCGGGGCGAGGAGCACCAGCCCGGCCACCCGCTCGGGCCGCGTCACTGCCATCGCCGCGGCCACCGCGGCGCCCCAGGAGTGTCCGACGAGGAGCGCACGGTCGATGCCGAGGCGGTCCATCAGCGCCGCGATCGCGGCGGCCTGCTCCGCCGGGGCCGACATGCCCGCCGGGCCGCGGGAGGAATGGCCATGGCCCGGCCGGTCGGGGTAGACGGCGCGGCGGTCGGAGAGCAGCGGGTCCAGCGCCACCCGCGCCTCCTCGCCGTTGCCGCTCGCCCCGTGGACCACCACGACCGGCAGCCCGCCCGCCTCGGGCCGCGGATCGACGTAGTGGAAGCGGACGCCTCCCGCGTCCGCGAAGCGCCCCGACGGCGGGTAGCGGCGAGTGACGAGGATGGCGCCGACGGCGGACGCCCCGGCGAGAAGGGCCATCACGGAGGCGAGGATGGCGAGGATGGTCATGGCGTGGCGGTCGGCCCTTCCCGCTCGCCCGATGCCCGGTGGCGGGGCGCCGGGCCGGCTCAGATCGGGCTGCCCTCTGCCTCCTCCCTAAGGCCTTCGAGCGCGGTCTTCGCCGCCTCCATGGTCGGGTGGATCTCGAGAACCCTGTGGTAGATCTCGATCGCACGCTCGGTCTCGCCGATCTCGCCCAGGATGGCGGCGAGGCCGGAGAGCGCGCCGAAGTGGCGGGGCTCCAGCGCCAGCGTCGTCTCGATGTCGGCGAGGGAGCGGCGGTAGTCGTCCGTCGCGAAGTGGATGGTGGCGCGCCGGTTGTAGGCCTCGGCGAAGCTCGGGTCGAGCGCGATCGCCTGGTCGACGAGGTCGAGCGCGAGGGTGAACTCCCGCTCGTTCATCGCCCGGGCGGACCAGTCCATCAGCAGGTTGACGGTGTCGCTGTCCGAGGTCGACAGCCGGGAGAGGATCCGCCGCTCCGGCCCGCGCGCCTCCCGCGCAGTCTTCGCTTCGGCGAGGGCCGTGAAGTCCTCCTCGAGCCGGCCGGTGCGGTCCTCGGGAAGCGCGGCGCGCACGGCGCGGTCGCTCGACGGCGGCTTCACCCGCTCGCCAAGCAGCGATTCGGAAGCGAGCGCCGGCGCAGCCAAGGTGCCGGCGAGGACAAGGGGGAGAAGAAGGCGATGAAGACGGCGCATGGGGGGAAGATAGTCCTCCGCCCCGGCGCCGTCGAGATCCGTCCGCCCGACAATTCGCCCGAAGGCGCCCGCGGCCGCAGGCGGCTCCCGGGGATCGCCTCAGCCCTGGCGGGCCTTGTAGCGCGGGTTCTTCTTGTTGATGATGAAGATGCGGCCCTTGCGGCGGACCAGGCGATTGTTCCGGTCGCGGCCGAGCAGCGAGCGCAGCGAGTTCTTGATCTTCATTTCGTCAGCCCTCCGGACCGTCCGCAACACCCGCCGACCATGCCCGCGCGCCCTTTGGGCAGCGCCGGCTCGCCGGCTGGTGACCGATCCGATCTTTGCATGATGGAAGTCCGGGGCGGCGCCTTGCGGCCCCTCCCGGAGGTCGGCCGGGACCCTACGTAGGACGCCTGCCGCTGTCAAGCGCGCCCGGCGGCCATATCGCCGGAATTCGGGCGTCGAGGCGAGCAGGAGGACCGGCCCGATCCCCGCCGGCGGGTGGACGCGGGCGCCGCGCGAGACAACTCGCGCGGCGCCCGTGGTGTCGGCTGCACCTTTCCGGCGTCGCCGCCTGTCGGCCTCAGCTCCCCGAGGTGAACCAGATCGGCGAGGTGTAGGCGCGGTCCTGCACCGTCGGCGGCACCCTGTCCGGCAGCGGGATGTCGAAGAAGGCGGCGTCGTGGGTGGTCCAGCGCGGCGTCGGGATCTCGAGGACGCGAACGTAGTAGAAGGCGTCCTGCGTCGGATCGAACTCGGGATCCTTCCAGAAGGCCGAGAGGGTCGGCGAGCCGATCGCGTTGGTGTAGGTGGCGTTGGCGATGTCCACCGTCGAGCCGACCGGCTCGCGGGCGCGCCCGTCGGCGCCGATCGTCCGGCCGTCGGAGACGGCGACGTCGTAGATCCGCTCGTGCGTCTCGCCGGCCGCGTCGATCCATCCCTTGATGATCTGGACGCGGTCGAGGTTGGCGCCGTCGGGGTCGCGCAGGGCCTGGACCATGAACCGCGGCGCGCCGCCTTCGGGCGCGTCCTTGAGGTCGCCTCCCATCGGCACGCCGCTGCCGTAGCCGAGCGCGGTGAAGTCGGGGGCGGAAAGATCCTCCGCCTCGAATTCCCAGCCGCCGAACACCCGGACCCGGATCCGCGTCCCGGTGGTGCCGTAGACCTCCTTGCGGGCGACGGCGTCGAAGATCTCCTCGCGCGTGTTCTCGCGCGCCCAGACCGCCGCGAGCCCCGCCGCCGATTCCTGGGCGGTGAGGATGCGCAGCGCCGGGTCCTCGGCGGGGACCACCTCGAAATTGTGGCGGTTCGCCGACGGCTCGGTGTGCTTCATCTTCCCGAAGTAGTTCTCCTCGCGCGAGGTGGGGATCGCCGTGTGCGAGTCGGTGGTGCCGTACATGCCGAACTTGAAGGGGTTGACGCCGAGGTCCCGGCCGAGCTCCAGCCCGACCTTCAGCGCCGAGCGGGCATATTCGTAGCGGAGCATCTCCGGCGTCTTCGGAACGTTCCCGGCCATGTTCCCGGTGTCCCAGCGCTCGAAGTCCGCGAACTCGTCGTCGGGCGAGAGCAGCGGGTGGGTCTCCTCGTCGCCCTTCATCTGGGTCATCTCGTGGATCGGTTCCCAGCGGGCGCGCTTGGCCGCGTAGTCCGCGTCCATCGGCGTTCCGTCGAACTTGTTCGGGGCGAACATCAGGCCGTTGCTGAGGTTGGCGTTGTGCGGCACCGAGATGGCGCGCCCGCCGGTGCCCTCCTCGTAGGCAGCGAGGTAGTCCCACAGGAGTTCGGGGTCCGGCGCGTTCATGAACGGCAGCGGCCGGGTCTCTCCCGTCCGCTCGGCGCCGTCGCGGAAGAGCACGATCCGGTGGAGGTTGTCGCCCTGGGGCGTGAAGGTCCACTCGAAGCCGGACAGCGTGGTGAACACGCCGGGCTGGTTGTACTGGTCGATCACCTCGACGAGGTCCTTCCAGACGTCACCATCGAGATCGAGATGCGCGATCGGGTCGATGCCCTCGACGGTGCCGATCCTGATGATCTCGGCGAAGGCCGCCATCCGGCTCTCCTGGCCCTCGCCGAACTGCCGCATGATCCGGCCGCCCCATTCGTCCGCCGCGAGCCTCGGGTCCGAAGTCCGGATCGCGGTGGAGAGGCCGATCATCTCGGCGTGCTCGGTGATCGCGAGGAAGTCGAGCGGGCGAACCAGTTGCACCCGCTGCCCGGTGTTCGAGACGATCTCCTCGCCCCGTGCCACGCGGAACGCCTCGTGCGGCGACAGCGACGTGCCGATCAGGCCGGCGTCGAAGGAGATCTCCGTGTGGAAGTGGAGGTCGCCGAAGAGCACCCGGTCCGGGTAGCCGCGCCCGGCATAGGGCGAGTAGACCGCCTCCCGCTCCAGCGCCTCCGGGGGCACCTGCGCATCGAGAGCCAGCGCCTGACCGGCGAGGCCGATCGCAACCGCGGCGAGAAGCGAGCCCTTCAAGGCTCGAAGACATGGACCCTGCGACATCGGCAACCCCCAGATCGGCCCCTCGGGCCGAATGCATCCACACGTTGGAGATGATGCCCCCGGACGCCGGTTCGGTTTGAGTCATTTGAGACGATTGCAGGAAGCCCGCCTTGCCGAGGCGCCAGGTCCCCGCCCTGCGTCGGCAACAAAAAAACCCCGCCGTCTCGAGGACTTGCGGGGTTCTGGGGCTGGTGGGCGTGACAGGGATTGAACCTGTGACCCCTACGATGTCAACGTAGTGCTCTCCCGCTGAGCTACACGCCCTCACCAGTCTTGCGGGGCCGCCCGGGGGCGGCGTGGGCTGGGGTATAGCGGCGATTCCGCGGCCTTGCAAGCCCGTCGTGGAGAGGGCTCCGGCCGGGGCGCCGCAGGGCCGGTCAGGCCGCCAGCATCTTCTCGACCTCGCGGACGAGATCCTTGAGATGGAAGGGCTTGGACAGCACCTTGGCGTCCTTCGGGGCCTGGCTGTCGGGGTTGAGCGCCACCGCGGCGAAGCCGGTGATGAACATGATCTTGAGGTCGGGGTCGAGTTCGGTCGCCCGGCGGGCGAGTTCGATGCCGTCCATCTCGGGCATCACGATGTCGGTCAGGAGCAGGGTGAAGGGCTCCTCGCGCAGCCGCTCGTAGGCGCTGCGGCCGTTGTCGAACGACACCACGTCGTAGCCGGCGTTGGCGAGCGCCTTGGCCAGGAAGCGGCGCATGTCGTTGTCGTCTTCGGCAAGCAGGATACGGTTCATCTCGGGTCCGGTCCGGTGGGATGCGGCAATGCAGACTGAGGTCGCGGAGTCGCGATCGCGACGTTGTCCCATGAACGGGTCGCCGGGTAAATATGGCGTAAGCACCGGCCGGCGGCCCGGGGGGACGCGGCCGACCGGACTTTACGATTCCTGCCGGTTCCGCTATGGGAGCGGCGCCGCGCCAGCCAGAGCGGCCGCCGCCCGAGAGGCCGAGGTTCCCGATGTCGCTCAACGAAGCGGACCCGACGTCCGTGGCCGCCGCGCCGGCCGGACCCGCGACGGGCGAGCCGGCCGTCAGCGTCGTCGTCCCCGCCCACGACGAGGCGGACAATCTTCCGCTGCTGATCGACGAGATCGAAGACGCGCTCGGCGGGACGGCCCACGAGATCATCGTCGTCGACGACGGGTCCAGGGACGCCACCCCCGCCGTGCTCGCCCGCATCGCGACGGCGAGCCCGGCCGTCCGCGTGGTCAGGCACCGCCGGGGCGCCGGCCAGAGCGCCGCGGTGCGCTCGGGGGTCCTGAGGGCGCGCGGCTCGGTGGTGGTCACCATCGACGGCGACGGCCAGAACGATCCGGCCTACATCCCCGTCCTCCTCGCCCGCCTCGAGGCGGGCGGCCCGTCCGTCGGGCTCGTCGCGGGGCAGCGGCAGAAGCGCAAGGACGGCACGATGAAGTCGCTCGCCTCCCGCTTCGCCAACGGTCTTCGCGGCGCCATCCTCCGGGACGGCACCCGCGACAGCGGCTGCGGCCTCAAGGCGCTGCGCCGCGACGTGTTCCTGCGGCTGCCCTTCTTCGACGGATGGCATCGCTTCCTGCCCGCGCTGGTGATCCGCGAGGGCTATTCCGTCGACCACATCGACGTGGTCGATCGCCCGCGCCGCCACGGCCGCTCAAAGTACGGCATCCTCGACCGCGGCCTGAAGGGAGCCCTGGACCTGTTCGGCGTCTGGTGGCTGCTCAGGCGGTCGCGCAGGGTGGAGGTCGAGAACGAACCCGATGTCTGATCTCATCCGTCATCTCGCGACCTGGCTGCACGACGTCTACGTCGAGCAGTTCAGTTTCTGGATCGCCCTCGGCTTCGTCGCCCAGGGCCTCTTCATGATGCGCTTCGTGGTCCAGTGGATCGCCAGCGAGCGGGCGCGCCGGTCGGTGATGCCGGTCGCCTTCTGGTTCTTCTCGCTCGCCGGCGGCGTGCTGCTGCTCGCCTACGCCATCCACCGCCGCGACCCGGTGTTCATCGCCGGCCAGGGGCTCGGGCTGCTGGTCTATATCCGCAACCTGGCGCTGATCCGCTCGCACGCCCGGAGCCTGCGCCCCGAATAGCCGGCCTCAGCCGCCGTCCCGGCGGCCGAACACGGTCCGGCAGGCGTCCGCGTCGGCACCGAGGTCGACGAAGTGGAAGGCGGTGGTCCGGGTCGGGCCGAAGGGCAGCCAGCGCCAGGGGATCCGGATCGTCTCGACCACGGCGCCCTCGGGCAGGAAGGGCGCAAGGCTTGCGGGGACCTCGGGCGCGGCCGCGATCGCCTCGCCCTCCGCCGGCGGGCCGCGGAAGAACAGCACGCAGCGCCCCTCGGGCGGGTAGAGCGCGGGCGTCCACCGGCGTTGGGTCTCCATCGCGGCCGCGCGGGCATCCGGCAGGAATGCGGAGAGGTTGCCGGACTCGAACCGGTCGGCGGCGATGAAGAAGGCATTCCCGAGGCCCTGCCGCTCGAGCGCCGGGGCGAGGTCCTCGTAGGGGTGGTAGCGCCGGTTGTCGCGCTCCAGCCAGGGCGCCGCCGCGGCGTTGAAGATCCTGATCAGGGTGACCAGCCCCACCACCGCAAGGGCGAAGGCGCCGAAGGCCTTCATCTGCCGCGCCTCGCCGGCCCGCCGGCCCATTGCGACATGCGCCCAGAGCGGCACCGCCATCAGCACCGGGAAGAGATAGCGCTCGCTGACCGAGCGGGCGCCGATCGCCAGCACCCCGACGAGGACGAGGACGGCGGTCACCACCGCCAGGCGGGCGAGGAAGCGCTCGGCGGCCAGGTCGCGGGGCGGCCGCGCCTCCTCGCCGGGCCGGCGCCGCAGCACGACGAGGGCGAGGATCCCCCAGGGCAGCAGGAAGAGGAGATAGCTCGCCAGCAGGCGCGCCCCGCCGCCGATCCGCGCCTCGAGCCAGCCGAGGTCGCGCGCCACCACGTGGCCGTAGATGGTATCCACCGCCCCCCGGCCGAGGGCGAGATGCGCCAGCAGCATCGGCGCGAGGAGCGCCGCCGCGATCCCGGCGGAGAGCAGAAGCCGTCGGTCCAAAAGCCGCCGGCGCAGGTCGGCGTCGATCGCGAACGTCAGCAGCACCCCGGCGAGCAGGATCGCGAAGTTGAGCTTGGCGAGCATCCCCAGGGCGACCGCGAGGCCGAGCAGCACCGCCGTGGCGGTCGAGGGGCGCTCCAGCCAGCGCAGCGTCAGGGCCAGGAACACCACCGAGGCGAGCCCGACCAGGATGCTGTGCGAGATCGCGTCGTGGAAGTACCAGGCGAACCAGTAGAAGCTCATCAGGCCGAAGGAGGCCGCGGCGCCCTGGGCGCGCGATCCGCTCGCCCGCGCGACGACGGCGTAGACGGCGAGGGCCATCAGCCCCATCAGCGTGTAGCGGACCAGCAGGAAGCTCCGCGGCCCGGGGCCGGTCACCGCCTGCACCGCGAGTTCGAGCCACTCGTAGAGCGGCGGGTTCTTGAACTGGTAGGCGAGGGCGAAGCTGCGCACTGCAAGGTCGGCGGAGTTCGCGTCCACATGCGCGATGGTGGGCGTCAGCAGCGGCAGGAGCAGCGTGAACCAGGCGCCGTGCAGCACCCAGACGAGCAGGATCCCGGCAGGGCTGGCGAGAAAGGCAAGCGCGGGGGACAGGCGGGCCGCGCCGACCGGCTGCGCTGGATCCTGCATGCGGGCTGCATCCGTGACGGGGCCGGACGCGGGCTGCGCCGGCCGATTGGCGTTAGCGGACGGCGACGGGCGGCGTCAACCGGGCAACCTATCGGCACCCGCCGGCGTTCGGCAATGGACAGCCGGCGAGGAAGTTGGCACCATCCTGCGAGACCGGCCTCGGCGCCGACCCGCAGGGAGAAGTGGCGACCGGCGGGGCATTCGGGAGTGGAAATGAACGTCGTCGAGGACTTCGCCAGCCAAGCGCCGTTCGAGGTCGAGGCACCGGCCGATCAGTCCCTCCCGTTCGTCTTCAACTCCCCCCATTCCGGCTGCCGGTACCCGGCGGGCTTCCTCGCCGCCTCGAGGCTCTGCGAGCGGCGGATCCGGCTTTCCGAGGACACCCACGTCGACGCGTTGTTCGACCACGTGGTGGACCTCGGCGCGCCGCTGCTGAAGGCGCACTTCCCCCGCGCCTTCCTCGACGTCAACCGGGAGCCCTATGAGCTCGACCCGAAGATGTTCACGGGCCGGCTGCCGTCCTACGCCAACGTCCGCTCCGTGCGCGTCGCCGGCGGGCTCGGAACCATCGCCCGGGTGGTGGCCGAATCGGAGGAGATCTACCGGGGGCCGATCACGGTGGAGGAGGCGCTCGACCGGATCGAGGAGATCTACAAGCCCTACCACGCCATGCTGCGCCGTCTGCTGGCGCAGACCCACGTGCGATTCGGCGCCGCCGTCCTGGTCGACTGCCACTCGATGCCCTCGAGCATCCGCGGCAACGACCCGCGCACCCGGGCGGACTTCGTGATTGGCGACCGCTACGGCACCAGCGCCGTCCGGGCGCTCGTCGAGCACGCCGCCAGCGCGCTGACACGGCTCGGCTATTCGGTCGCCGTGAACAAGCCCTATGCCGGCGGCTTCATCACCGAGCACTACGGGCGGCCCGCACGTGGGCTGCATGCCCTTCAGCTGGAGGTCAACCGCGGGCTCTACATGGACGAGCGCAGCTTCGAGCGCACCGAGGGCTTCGCAGTTCTGCGCGAGGACATGCGGCGGTTCGCCGCCGAGCTGGTGGCCTTCCCCGCCTCCGCCCTCGCCGCGCCGGCGGACCGCATGGCGGCGGAATAGCCGGCGCGCTCCCTGCCGGTGGCGCCGCCAGGAACCAGCCGGACATCCGCAAAAGAAAAGGGGCCGTCGCGGTTAGCGGCGGCCCAAGTCTTAGGGAGGAAACGCCCAAGGAGGGCATATGCGCCACGGCAAAACCGTACCGCACCGCAACATAATTGGACCGCACCGCAGCGAAGTCAACCTCACTTTCGGCGGAGGCGGCGCCACGGACCTGAGGGCAGGTGAACGTTTGCGTGATCGTTTCGTGAGCAGGCCTCATATGCAGGCAGTCGGCTACATCCCTGTCCGTTGATTTCCTGTACGTTTCCGCGCTAAGCGGGAGGCAGCCCGGCGCGGCCGTCCGTTCGGTCCGGCGCGGCCGGCATGCGCCTGGCGCGGAGGAGCTATGCAGGATTCACATAGCTGGATGGAGTTCATGGACAGTCTGGCGGATGCCGCGGGGTCCGCCATCCTTCCCTATTTCCGAACCGGCATGGACATCGACAACAAGGCGGACAGTCACTTCGACCCGGTGACCGCCGCGGACCGGGCCGCCGAGGAGGCGATGCGGGCGCTGATCGAGGCCCGGCATCCTGGCCACGGGATCCTCGGCGAGGAGTTCGAGGCGACCCGCCTCGACGCCGAGAGCCTCTGGGTGCTCGACCCGATCGACGGCACCCGGGCCTTCATCTCCGGCCTGCCGGTCTGGGGCACGCTGATCGGGCTGAAGCACGCCGGCCGGCCGATCGCCGGGATGATGGCGCAGCCCTTCACGGGCGAGCGCTTCTTCGGCGACACCCGCTCGGCGGTCTACCGCGGCCCGGGCGGCGAGCGGCCGCTGAGGACGCGGTCCTGCGCCCGGCTCTCCGAGGCCACGCTGTTCACCACCTCGCCGCGGATCTTCCCGCCGCACGAGCAGCCGGTCTACGACAGCGTCGAGCGGGCGGTGCGGATGGCCCGCTATGGCGTCGACTGCTACGCCTACGCCATGCTGGCGGCCGGCAACATCGACGTCGTGGTGGAGAGCGGCCTCAAGGCCTTCGACATCGTCGCCCTGATCCCGGTGATCGAAGGCGCAGGCGGCGCCGTCACCAGCTGGACCGGGGGCGACGCGTCGGAGGGCGGCCGGGTGGTGGCGAGCGGCGACCCACGGGTCCACGAGGAGGCGCTGCGGCTGCTGGCGGCGGCCTGACCCGCCGTCAGACCGGCCCGCCGCCCGGCACGAAGGCGTCGAAGGCGGCCCAGAACTGGGCGGCGTAGAGGTCGCGCTCCATCATCAGTTCGTGGCGGGCGCCCGGCACCAGGACGTAGCCGGCTTGCGGCAGCCGCCGGGCCATCCGCTCGACGGCGAGCGGGGACACGACCCGGTCGGCGCCGGCGTTGACGAACAGCACCGGCAGGCGGACCGACTTCGGGAACCGCCCGTCGTCGAACGCGGCGATCGCCCGCGCCGCGGCGTTGATCCAGCCGACCGTCGGCGCCCCCACCGAGAGATCCGGCCGCGACGCCGGGATCGCCATCATCATCTCGAAGCGGGCCGGGTCCTGGGTCAGCGGGTTGTCGGAGAAGAGCCGCGTCACCGCGTAGCGCCGCACCGGGCCGGGGATGTAGAGCCGGCCGAGGCCGAGCGCGGAGAGGAGCCCGGAGGTCGCGCGGATGGCGCCCGGGCCGAGCGGCGTCGCACCGAACCCGAGGAAGGGCGAGGCGAGCACCAGGCGCGAGAGCCAGGGCGTCAGCCGCGGCGCGGCCTGCAGCATCACCGTGCCGCCCATCGAGTGGGCGAGGCCGAAGTAGGGCGGCGGGCAGTCCGGCAGGGCGAGTTGCCGGCGCAGCGCCTCGACGTCGCGCTCGTAGTGGCGGAAGTCGCCGACGTGGCCCTTCATCGGGTTGCCGGCGAGCCGCTGCGAGCCCCCCTGCCCCCGCCAGTCCAGCGTGGCCACCACGAAGCCGCGCCGCTGCAGCCGGCCGATCGCGTGGAAATACTTCTCGATCTGCTCGCCGCGGCCCTGGAACAGGCAGACGGTGCCGGCCGCCGGAACGCCCGGCGCAGCGGCAAAGCGGGCCGCCCTCAGCCGGACGCCGTCGGCGGCGGTCAGCGGCACCACCACCGCACCGGGCGGCACCGGGTTCTCCGGGAGCGACAGGAGGTCCGTCGCGATGGCCTCGCGCGGGTTGGCGCGCAGCTCGCGAACGACTTCCCGACGCGACGGTCCGCCCTCCGGCGGAAGCACCGCATCGGCGGCCCCGAGCCCCTCTTGAACCATCGAAACCGTTCCCCACATCAAGTCCGCGGACGCCCGCTCGGGGTCCGCGGACGGTACCACGGATCGGCCAGTCGGCGATCCCCTGCCGTCATGACGAGAGTTGTCGCTTCAACCGGAGGACAGTCAAAATGCGTCACGTCGACTTCAGCCCGCTCTATCGCTCCACCGTCGGCTTCGACCGGCTCTTCACGATGCTGGACCAGATGGCGTCGAGCGACAGCGGTGCCCAGACCTACCCGCCCTACAACATCGAGCGCACGGGCGAGAACGCCTACCGCATTACCATCGCCGTCGCCGGCTTCGCCGAGGGCGACCTCTCCATCGAGGCCCGCGAGCACCAGCTGACGGTGAAGGGCGAGAAGAAGGTGGCCGAGAAGGAGGCCGGCGAGGTCCTCTACCGCGGCATCGCCTCGCGCGCCTTCGAGCGTCGCTTCCAGCTCGCCGAGCACGTCGAGGTGAAGGGCGCGAGCCTCGAGAACGGCCTTCTCCACATCGATCTCGTCCGCGAGATCCCGGAGAACAAGAAGTCCCGCGCCATTCCGATCGGCCGCGCCGACGCGCCGAAGGAGATCGAGGGCGAGACGGTCAACTGATCGCCGCTCCGCGGCAGGATCTGGACCTTCAGAGGGCGTCCCGGGAGACCGGGGCGCCCTTTTCCGTGTCCGGGCTCAGCCGGCTAGCACCTCGAGGAAGCGATCCACCTCCTCCCCGGTGGTGGCGAAGCTGGTGACGAGGCGGACGAGGCGGCCGTCCTCCACCGGGCCGTCGGCCGGCGAGGCCGGCCAGGGGTAGAACCTCGCGCCGGCCGATTCGAGCCGCGCCGCCGCGGCCGGCTCCAGCACCGGGAAGACCTCGTTCGCCTGCGGCTCGACGAGGAGCCGCCCGCGGCCGCTCGCGACAATGCTGTCGGCGAGGCGGCGGGCCATGGCGTTGGCGTGGCGGGCGTTGGCCAGCCAGTGGTCGCCCCGGAAGTAGCCCTGGAACTGGGCCGCGACGAAGCGGGACTTGGAGAACAGCTGGCCCGCCCGCTTGCGGGCATAGGCAAGGTCCTCGGCGCGCGCGGTGTCGAACAGGACCACCGCCTCCGCGCACCAGCAGCCGTTCTTGGTGCCCCCGAAGGAGACGACGTCCACCCCCGCCTTCCAGGTCATCTCCGCCGGCGTGCAGCCGAGCGAGACCAGCGCGTTGGCGAAGCGCGCGCCGTCCATGTGGACGCCGAGGCCGTGCTCGCGCGCCACCGCCGAGATGGCGGCGATCTCATCCGGGGTATAGACGGTGCCGAGTTCGCTCGCCTGGGTCAGCGACACGGCCACCGGCCGGCCGTGGTGGACCGACAGCGGCAGGTAGTGACGCACCGCCGCCTCGACGGAGGCCGCGTCGAGCTTCGCCGCCCGGCCCGGCACCGGGTGCAGGCGGCCGCCGGTGAGCGCCTCGACGCCGCCGGCCTCGTCGGCATGGACGTGCGCCGTCTCGTGGCAGATCACCACGCCGGCTCGCTTCATCAGCGTGTCGAGGGAGAGCGCATTGGCGGCCGACCCGGTCGCCACGAAGAAGACGGCCACATCTCGCTCGAACAGGCGGGAGAAGGTCTCGGCCACCTCGGCCGAGGCCGTGTCGGAGCCATAGGCGGGAACGGCCCCGGCCGCGGCGGCGGCAAGGGCCTCGGAGACGGCGGGGGACGCGCCCGCCCAGTTGTCGCTGGCGAAGTTCATGCCGCCGGTCTTAACCGTCCCGCCGGTCCTCCGGAAGCCGCCGGTCGCATTTTTGCAGCGCGAAAATGGGACAGGATAGTTGACGCGAAACCATGGTTATGCGAGTTACGCATCACGCATGCGGATCTGCGATAGATGGCGCGACCGCGGCGCCGTTCGCGTCGGTTGCGACGGGAGGGGTGGGCGCGGCAGACTGCGCGCGGACCGGCCTTTCCGGCGCCGCGCCTTGCGGGCGGCGCGCGAGGGCGCTAGTTCCCGCAGGCCCGCAACCGGCCGGGCGGTTCCGGGGTGACCCGACCGGTCATGACGCCCGCCGCCGCGGACCGGCGGCAGGCCAGCGTTTTCGCCCGGGAGGAGACACCGGGACGTTCATGAAGCCGACGGTCGCCGGTCGGTCGAGCCGCATCGCCGGATGCGACCCGATGCGATGGCGGTCCGCCCGGCAACGAGGTTTCCGACCGCGGCGGCGGCACGCGCCCGCGGTCCAGATTGGGGATGGCGAGATGAGGCTCGATACGTCTGCGATGTCCGACCGCGGGCTCGAGGGAGCGGCGAGGCCCGCGCGCACCCACATGACGGCCGAGGGCCGCGCCGAGGGCGAGGCGCGCGGCCTCTATCGTGCCGCCGACGAGCACGACGCCTGCGGCGTCGGCTTCATCGCCAACCTCAGGGGCGAGGCCTCCCACAAGGTGGTTGCCGACGGCCTGCAGATCCTCGAGAACCTCACCCACCGAGGCGCCGTCGGCGCCGACCCGCTGATGGGCGACGGCGCCGGCATGCTCGTGCAGGTGCCCGACGCCTTCTTCCGCGAGGAGTGCGCCGCGCTCGGCTTCGACCTTCCGGCGCCGGGCGACTACGCCGTCGGCTACCTGTTCATGCCGCGCGACGAGGCGTTCCGCGCCTGGTGCGAGGAGACGATCGCCGAGACCGTCGCCGCCGAGGGCCACGTGCTGCTCGGCTGGCGCGAGGTGCCGACCGACAACTCCTGCCTCTCCGACGGCGTGATCGCCACCGAGCCGGTGCACCGGCAGGTCTTCGTCGGCCGCGGCCCAGACGCTGTGCCCGACCAGGACTTCGAGCGCGAGATGTACATCCTGCGCAAGGTCATCTCCGGCCGCGTCTACGCCAGGTCCGGCGTCGAGGACTCCGGCTTCTACGTCGTCTCCATGTCGAGCCGGACCATCGTCTACAAGGGAATGTTCCTCGCCTACCAGCTCGGCGCCTACTATCGCGACCTCAAGGACCCGCGCTTCGTCTCGGCGCTGGCGCTCGTCCACCAGCGCTTCTCGACCAACACCTTCCCGTCCTGGAAGCTCGCCCATCCCTACCGGATGGTCGCGCACAACGGCGAGATCA
Organism: Pleomorphomonas sp.; assembly: GCA_041687675.1. Taxonomy (GTDB): domain Bacteria; phylum Pseudomonadota; class Alphaproteobacteria; order Rhizobiales; family Pleomorphomonadaceae; genus JAWLBM01. The sequence continues at coordinate 42,820 of JAWLBM010000015.1, forward strand.
ACACGCTGCGCGGCAACGTCAACTGGATGGCGGCGCGCCAGGCCTCGGTGGAGTCGCCCCTCTTCGGCGACGACATCTCCAAGCTCTGGCCGATCTCCTACGAGGGCCAGTCCGACACCGCCTGCTTCGACAACGCGCTGGAGTTCCTCGTCCAGGGCGGCTACGAGCTCGCCCATGCAGCGATGATGCTGATCCCCGAGGCCTGGGCCGGCAACCCGCTGATGGACGAGGACCGCCGCGCCTTCTACGAGTACCACGCCGCGCTGATGGAGCCGTGGGACGGCCCCGCCGCCGTCGCGTTTACCGACGGCCGCCGGATCGGCGCCACGCTCGACCGCAACGGCCTCAGGCCCGCCCGCTGGCTGGAGACCGAGGACGGCTTCGTCGTGATGGCCTCCGAGGCCGGCGTGCTGCCGATCCCGGAGGAGAAGATCATCCGCAAGTGGCGGCTGCAGCCCGGCCGCATGCTGCTGATCGACCTCGAGGAGGGCCGCATCGTCTCCGACGACGAGATCAAGGCGCGCCTGGCCGCCGCCCATCCCTACAAGGAGTGGCTGTCGCGCACCCAGATCGTGCTCGAGGACATGCCGCCGGTGTCGGTCTCGGCCGTGCTCTCGCGCGAGAGCCTGCTCGACCGGCAGCAGGCCTTCGGATACACGCAGGAGGACCTCAAGATCCTGATGGCGCCGATGGCCGTCACCGGGCAGGAGGCGATCGGCTCGATGGGGACCGACACGCCGCTGGCGGCGCTGTCGGAGAAGCCCAAGCTCCTCTACACCTACTTCAAGCAGAACTTCGCCCAGGTGACCAACCCGCCGATCGACCCGATCCGCGAGGAACTGGTGATGAGCCTGGTGTCCTTCATCGGGCCGCGGCCGAATATCCTCGACCTCGAGGGCACGGCGACGATCAAGCGGCTGGAGGTGCGCCAGCCGATCCTGACCAACCGCGACCTCGACAAGATCCGGATGATCGGCGACATCGCCGAGAACCAGTTCCAGGCGAAGACGCTGGACATCACCTTCGACGCGAGGCGCGGCCCCGAGGGGCTGAAGATGGCGCTCGACCGGCTCTGCGAGCGGGCCGAGGAGGCCGTGCGCGCCCGCTACAACATCATCATCCTGTCGGACCGGCTGACCGCCCGCGACCGCGTCGCCATCCCCGCCCTGCTGGCCACCGCGGGCGTCCACAACCACCTGATCCGCAAGGGCCTGCGCACCTCCGTCGGCCTCGTCGTGGAATCGGGCGAGCCGCGCGAGGTGCATCACTTCTGCGTGCTCGCCGGCTATGGCGCCGAGGCGATCAACCCCTACCTCGCCTTCGACACGCTGATGGCGATGAAGTCGCAGTTCCCGGAGGAGGTCGACGAGGAGGAGATCGTCTACCGCTACATCAAGTCGATCGACAAGGGCATCCTCAAGGTGATGTCCAAGATGGGCATCTCCACCTACCAGAGCTACTGCGGCGCCCAGATCTTCGACGCCGTCGGGCTGAAGTCGTCCTTCGTCGACCAGTATTTCTTCGGCACCGCCACCACGGTGGAGGGCGTCGGGCTGGAGGAGATCGCGGCCGAGACCATCGCGCGCCACGCCGCCGCCTTCGGCGACGACCCGGTGCTCGCGCGCTCGCTCGAGGTCGGCGGCGAATACGCCTACCGCCTGCGCGGCGAGGCGCACGCCTGGACGCCGGACGTGGTGGCCGGGCTCCAGCACGCCGTGCGCCTGAACCTGCCGGACAAGTACGTCGAGTACGCCGAGATGGTGAACGCGGAGACGGCGCGGAACGCGCTGCGCGGCCAGTTCCGCATCAGGTCCGCCGAGGAGGCGGGCCGCGCGCCGGTGCCGCTCGATGAGGTCGAGCCGGCCGAGGCGATCGTCCGCCGCTTCTCGACCGGAGCGATGTCCTTCGGCTCGATCAGCCGCGAGGCGCACGAGACGCTGGCCATCGCCATGAACCGGATCGGCGGCCGCTCGAACACCGGCGAGGGCGGCGAGGAATCGATCCGCTTCCGGCCGCTTCCGAACGGGGATTCCAAGCGCTCGGCGATCAAGCAGGTGGCGTCCGGCCGCTTCGGCGTGACGGCGGAGTACCTCGTCAACTCCGACATGATGCAGATCAAGGTCGCCCAGGGCGCCAAGCCCGGCGAGGGCGGCCAGCTTCCGGGCCACAAGGTGGACGCGGTGATCGCCAAGGTGCGCCACTCCACCCCCGGGGTCGGCCTGATCTCGCCGCCGCCGCACCACGACATCTACTCGATCGAGGATCTCGCCCAGCTGATCTTCGACCTGAAGAACGTCAACCCGTCGGCGGACGTGTCGGTGAAGCTCGTCTCGGAGGTGGGCGTCGGCACCGTGGCGGCCGGCGTCGCCAAGGCCCGCGCCGACCACATCACCATCGCCGGCTATGACGGCGGCACCGGCGCCTCGCCGCTGACCTCGATCAAGCACGCCGGCAGCCCCTGGGAGATCGGCCTTGCCGAGACCCACCAGACGCTGGTGCTGAACGGCCTGCGCTCGCGCGTCTGCCTGCAGGTTGACGGCGGCCTCAAGACCGGGCGCGACGTGGTGATCGGCGCCCTGCTCGGCGCCGACGAGTTCGGCTTCTCCACCGCGCCGCTGATCGCGGCCGGCTGCCTGATGATGCGCAAGTGCCACCTCAACACCTGCCCTGTCGGCATCGCCACCCAGGACCCGGTGCTGCGCAAGCGCTTCAAGGGGACGCCCGAGCACGTCATCAACTTCTTCTTCTTCGTCGCCGAGGAGGTCCGCGGCCTGATGGCGGCGATGGGCTTGCGCACCATGGACGAGATGACCGGCCAGGTGGACATGCTCGACCACGAGCCGCGGCCGGGCCTTGCCAAGGCCGCCGGCCTCGACTTCCGCCGGCTGTTCTTCAAGCCGGACGCGCCTCCGGAGGCGATCCGCTGGACCGAGCGCCAGCAGCACCCGATTGACGACGTGCTCGACCGCGAACTGATCGCGGAGGCGCTGCCGGCGCTGGAGCGCGGCGAGGCGGTGGTGATCGAGAAGACGATCAAGTCGGTCGACCGGACCGCGGGGGCGATGCTCTCCGGCGAGGTGGCGAAGCGGCACGGCCACGAGGGCCTGCCCGAAGACACCATCGTGATCAGGCTGACCGGCACCGCAGGCCAGTCCTTCGGCGCCTTCCTCGCCACCGGCGTGACGCTGGACCTCACCGGCGAGGCCAACGACTACGTCGGCAAGGGGCTCTCGGGCGGGCGGATCATCGTGCGGCCGGCGCCGGGGTCGAAGATCGTGCCGGAGCAGTCGATCATCGTCGGCAACACCGTGCTCTACGGCGCCACCGAGGGCGAGGCCTACTTCCGCGGCATCGCCGGCGAGCGCTTCGCGGTGCGCAACTCCGGCGCCGTGGCGGTGGTGGAGGGCTGCGGCGACCACGGCTGCGAGTACATGACCGGCGGCGTGGTGGTGGTGCTCGGCTCGACCGGGCGCAACTTCGCGGCCGGCATGTCCGGCGGCGTCGCCTATGTGCTCGACGAGGACGGCACCTTCGGCCGGCGCTGCAACATGGCGATGGTCGACCTGGAGCCGGTGCCGGAGGAGGACGACCTGCTGGAGCGGCTTCACCACCACGGCGGCGACCTGCAGTTCAAGGGCCGGGTGGACCTCTCCTCCGACATGACGCGCCACGACGACGAGCGCCTGCGCGCGCTGGTGACGAGCCACATGCTCCACACGGGCTCCGAGCGCGCCCGCGAGATCCTCGACCGCTGGGAGGACTTCCGGCCGAAGTTCGTGAAGGTCATGCCGGTCGAATACCGCCGCGCACTGCGCGAGATGGAGAAGCTGCGCATGGGCGTGGCGGCGGAGTGATAGGATGGATCGGACGACGGAGGAAGGCATGGATCATCCGCGCATCGTATCCAACCCGGCGGTGATGATGGGTAAGCCGGTGATCCGGGGCACGCGGATCACGGTCGAGCTCATCCTGCGGACCCTTGCAGCCGGACACTCGATCGACTTCATCCTCGACCAGTACGAGCACCTAACCCGGGAGGATGTGCTGGCGGCGCTGGAGTTCGCGGCGTCCTACATGGCCGACGAAGTGGTCGCGGCGGCAGAGTGAAATGGATTTCCTGGCCGACGAGAACGTCTGGAAGCTGCTTGTCCGTGCGCTCCAGGCCAGGGGTCACGATGTCGACCGCCCCGGCGAGGACCATCGCGGCGTCGACGACCACGATGTCCTGGCGCGGGCCTCGGCGGAGAGCAGGATCCTGCTGACCGAGGACAAGGATTTCGGGCATCTGGTCTTCGGGCTGTCGAGACCGGCGCACGGGGTGGTGATGGTCCACTTCAACCGGTTCCGAACCGCCCCGGAAGACACCGTCCGCGAGATCGTCGATGCGATCGAGCGGCAGGGCGAGGACCTGGTCGGATCGCTGACGGTCATAGAACCGAACCGGACGCGCCGAAGAAAACTCTGATCGACCGGCCGTGCGCCGCCACGACGACACCAAGACGGACTGAGGACACCATGGGCAAGGTCACAGGCTTTCTCGAGATTGACCGGCAGGACCAGAAGTACCAGCCGGCGTCGGACCGCATCCGGCACTTCCGCGAGTTCACGCTGCCGATGTCCGAGCCGGAGGTCGGCCGGCAGGCGGCGCGCTGCATGGACTGCGGCATCCCCTACTGCCATGGCCCCACGGGCTGCCCGGTGCACAACCAGATCCCGGACTGGAACGACCTCGTCTACTCCGGCGACTGGGAGGAGGCCTCGCGCAACCTCCACTCCACCAACAACTTCCCGGAGTTCACCGGCCGCATCTGCCCGGCGCCCTGCGAGGAGGCCTGCACCCTCAACCTCGAGGACGTGCCGGTCGCCATCAAGACCGTCGAGCAGGCGATCGCCGACAAGGCCTGGGAGATGGGCTGGATCACCCCGCAGGTGCCGCTCGTGCGCACCGGCAAGTCGGTCGCCGTCATCGGCTCCGGCCCCGCCGGCATGGCCGCGGCGCAGCAACTCGCCCGCGCCGGGCACGACGTCCACCTCTACGAGCGCGAGCCCAGGGCCGGCGGCCTGATGCGCTACGGCATCCCGGACTTCAAGATGGAGAAGTACGGCATCGACCGGCGCGTCGCGCAGATGACGGCCGAGGGCGTCACCTTCCACTTCGGCGTCGACGTCGGCGTCACCACCAGCCTCGAGGAACTGGAGGCCAGGCACGACGCGGTGCTGATCGCCGCCGGCGCCGAGACGCCGCGCGACCCCGGCATGCCGGGCCAGGACCTCGCCGGGTGCCACTACGCGATGCCCTTCCTCGTCCAGCAGAACCGCCGCATCGGCGGCGAGGACGTCTCGGGCGAGGAGCCGATCCTCGCCTCCGGCAAGCACGTGGTGGTGATCGGCGGCGGCGACACCGCCTCCGACTGCATCGGCACGTCCTTCCGCCAGGGCGCCCTGTCGGTGACCCAGCTCGACATCCGTCCGATGCCGCCGATGAGGGAGGACAAGCTCCGGGTGTGGCCCTACTGGCCGACCAAGTTCCGCACCTCCTCCAGCCAGGCGGAGGGCGCCGAGCGCGAGTTCTCGGCGGCGACGCTGGAGATCGTCGGCGACAAGCGCGGCCGCGTCAACGGCGTCAAGTGCGCCCGGGTGGACGAGAAGCGGGCGCCGATCCCGGGCACCGAGTTCATCATCCGCGCCGACCTCGTGCTGATCGCCATCGGCTTCTCCGGCCCGATGGAGGGCACCTACCTCGCCGGCCCCGGGTCGGACATCGCCCGCGACCGGCGCGGCAACGTGCTCGCCGACACGGAGAGCTACGCGACGTCGCGGCCGAAGCTGTTCGCCGCCGGCGACGTGCGCCGCGGCCAGAGCCTCGTCGTGTGGGCGATCCGGGAGGGCCGGCAGGCGGCACGGGCGATCGACGAATTCCTGATGGGGGAGACGCAGCTTCCGAGGTGACCGGCACGCTGGCCCGGGCATCGCGTCCGCCCCGGCTTCGACTGGCCAGGCGGGTCACTCCACGCGGAGGTCGTCCGCCCGGCCCGTCACGGGCTCCAGCGGACGGCCGAGCACGACGAGGCCGTGCAGCGGCGTGCCGTCCTTGGGGGCCGCCACCGTGGCGGGGCCGGCGAGGTCCTCGTCGAGGCCGACCTCGGGATCGGTCAGCGACATCACCAGGCCGTCGCCGGAGGTGACCGGCAGGACGAGGCCGGGGCTGCCGCGCTCGATCCAGGACCGGATCTCCTGCTCGACGTAGAAGGCGAGCTTGCGGCTGCCGGACTGGGTGAAGCCGATGCCGTCGTTGAGCCGCAGCTGCCGCGTCTGGCCGCCGACGTCCGGGCCGGAGGCCGCATAGCCGCCGGTCTCGTCGGCGAATTCGTTCCAGATGTTGACGTAGGTGACGAAGGCCGACTGCGCCTCCTGCCGGTAGAGATCGTCGAGATAGGCGAAGTCGGTGGTCAGGTCGATGTCCTCCATCGGCACGAGGCCGACCACGAACACCGGCACGTTGCGCGAGCGCGCCGCGAGCAGCAGGGCCCGGAAGCGCTCGCGGTAGATCCTCTCCCAGCCCTCGGTCCGGAACGCCGCCTCCGAGCCGCCCGCCGTGATCGGCCGCATGTCCGCGAGGCCGAGCATCACCACCACCGCGTCGGCAGGGGTGGCGCCGGAGAGGTTCTCCCGAACCCGCGCCACCCAGTCCACCGGCTCGTCGTCGGCAAGGCCGCTGCCCTCCACGGCCGCCCCGTCGATGCGCACGTCCGGGGTGTCGGCGAAGGCGACGTCGAGGCCGCGGGTGAGGTTCTCGGCGAGCGCGTCGCCGACGACCAGAATCCGCCGGGCGTCCGGGTTCTTGGGGGCGATCGCCTCCTGCTTGGGCAATTCGATCCGCTTCGGCGCGGTCTGGTCCGAGCTGCGCGGAGTGGCCGCCGGCTGGCGGGTGTCGCGCGGCACGCGGATCACCTGCGCGGGCGGCTCGGGCTGGGACGGCTGGCGCCTGAGGCCGAAGAGACGCAGGATGAAGGGCGTGTCGTCGGCTTGCGCCAGGACGATCGGCGGGCGCGCGGGATCCGTGCCCTCAGCCGCAACCGGGTGCGGGAGGATGGCGAGGGCGACGACGATCGCCGCCGACGTGAGCGCGCAGACGCGCATCGGATCTCCCCGGGTTGGCAGCTGCCTCGGTCAGCCGCCCTGCCGCAGCCGCGCCAGAAGTTCCTGCGAGGGATGGCCGTCGGCGGGCAGCCCGCGCGAGGTCTGGTAGGCGCGGATCGCCGCGAGCGTCCCGGACCCGATCTTGCCATCGATCTCGCCGACGTCAAAGCCGAGCGCGGCCAGCCGGCTCTGCAACTCCTTGCGCTCCGCCTCCGCGAACAGCGGCTCGTAGGTCCGCGGCCAGCGGCCGACGAAGTCACCGCCGCCCTTCAGCCGGTCGGACAGGTGACCGACGCCGAGCGCGTAGGCGTTGGCGTTGTTGTAGCGCTTGATCACGCCGAAATTGTGCAGCGTCAGGAAGGCGGGGCCGCCGACGCCCGCCGGCAGCCAGAGCTGGCCGCTGTCGCCCGGCCGCGGGAAGGCCGAGCCGTCGGCGCGGACCACCCCGAGTTTCTGCCACTCGGCCAGCGACTTGCGCTGCCCCTCGCGGCCGCCGCCGAACCCCTCCGGCAAGCGCACCTCGTAGCCCCAGGTCTGGCCGGATCGCCAGCCGGCCCGGTTCAGGTAGTGCGCCGTCGAGGCGAGGGCGTCCGGGATCGACGTCCAGATGTTGCGCCGGCCGTCGCCGTCATGGTCGACCGCATAGGCGAGGTAGGTGGTCGGGATGAACTGGGTGTGGCCCATGGCCCCGGCCCAGGAGCCGGTGATGTAGCGGGCTTCGACGTCGCCGTTCTGCAGGATCTTCAGCACCGCGATCAGCTGCTTGCGGCCGTAGTCGGCCCGCCGGCCACCCTTCCATGCGAGGGTCGACAGCGCCCGGACCGCGTTCTTCACCACCTTCGGGTTGCCGAGCACCTGGCCGTAGGTGCTCTCCATCCCCCAGATCGCCACCACGACCTCGCGCTCGACGCCGTAGCGCGCCTCGATGCCGTCGAGCAGGGGCCGATAGGCCGAGAGCATCCGCCGGCCGTCGGCGATCCGGGTGTCCGAGACGGCGCCGTCGAGGTACTCCCAGATCTCCTTGGTGAACTCCGGCTGGGCGTTGGCCCGCTCAATGACGTCCGGATCGGGGCCGATCCCGGCGAAGGCGGCGTCGAACACGCGCCGGGACACGCCGGCGCGCTCGGCCTCGGGGCGCAGGCTCTCCACGAAGGCGGTGAACTCGGGCGGGATCGGCCCGTCGGCGCGCGGCGGCTCGCCGTAGTCCCCGACGTCGAGGCCGGTCGTCGATCCCATGGAGATGCAGCCGGCAAGGACGACGGCAAGCGCCGCGGCGGCGAGTTTGGGGGCGAGGCGTCGAAGGCGCGGTGTCATGGTGTCCCGATGTGCGTGGCGACGGTCGGGCGGCCGCGGCCGGAAGGTTGCCCAACTTCGACCCGAGTGAAGCCCGACAGGGTTAAAAGGTCGTGAAGGACGTCTGCGACCGGCCCCGGCCGCCGGGACGCATCCGCTTTCCAGCAAGCCCGCCATTTGGTACGCAAGGCGGCCATCAAAAGGTCCCAGCTATCCGCGAACCATCTCGGCGGTCCATCCGATCCCCAGCCGGAGTATTCGATGCCATCCCCGATCCGCAAAGCCGTCTTCCCTGTCGCCGGCCTCGGCACCCGGTTCCTGCCGGCCACCAAGGCCGTGCCGAAGGAGATGATGACCATCGTCGACCGGCCGGCCCTCCAGTATGTGGTGGACGAGGCGAGGGCCGCCGGCATCGAGCACATCGTGTTCGTGACCGGCCGCGGCAAGGGCGTGATCGAGGATCATTTCGACGTCGCCTACGAACTGGAGCAGACGCTGGAGGCGCGCTCCAAGACCGAGGCGCTGGAGTCGCTGAAGCGGGACCTGCCCGAGGCCGGGTCCGTCAGCTTCACCCGCCAGCAGTCGCCGCTCGGGCTCGGCCACGCGGTCTGGTGCGCCCGCGACATCATCGGCCGCGAGCCCTTCGCGGTGCTGCTGCCGGACATGCTGATGAAGCACGACGTGCCCTGCCTGAAGAGCATGGTCGAAGCCTACGGCCGCACCGGCGGCAACATCGTCAGCCTCGAGGCCTGCGAGCCGTCGCAGACCGCCCACTACGGCATCGTCTCGCTCGGCGAGACCCTCACGGACGACCTCTTCGAGGTGACCGGCATGGTGGAGAAGCCGAAGCCGGCGGATGCGCCGTCCAACCTCTTCATCTCGGGCCGCTACATCCTGCAGCCGGAGATCTTCGACTTCCTGGAGGACCAGGAGAAGGGCGCCGGCGGCGAGATCCAGCTGACCGACTCCATGCTGCGGCTCCTCGACACCCACAAGTTCTACGGCTTCCAGTTCCGCGGCACGACCTTCGACACCGGCTCGAAACTCGGATTCCTGCAGGCGAACGTCGCCTATGCGCTCGAGCGCACCGACATCCACCCGGACATCCGCAGCGAGCTCGCGGCCGTCCTGAAACGCTGAGCCTCTCGCCTCAGCGGCTGATGGTCAGCCCGGCGCCGACGACGGTCTCCTCGTCGTCCACGGTGCCGGGGCCGGACCGGTCGGTGATCGTGTGCCCGGCCTCCAGCGTGAGCTCCAGCACCGGAGAGAGCCGCCAGCCGGCCCCGGCCCTGACCCCGAGGACGAGTTCCTCGAGGTCCACCCCGACATAGTCCCTGACGCTGATCCCGCCGCCGGCGGAGACGGTGAGGTTCGGCTGCAGCGCATAGCTCGCCGAGACATCGAGCGCGCGGGTGACCGAGCCGGAGGCGCCGGCGATCGACGTCGGCTCCAGGCTCGTCGCGGCGACGAGGTCGATGCGCAGAAGCGGCGCCGGGGTCCAGCCGAGCGCCGCCTCGAACACCGCCGCGCTGACCGTCTCCAGCCGCTCGTCGTCGAGGTGCTCGACCGCCCAGCCGGCGGCGACCTCGCCGGAGACGAGGCCGGCATCGACGCCGAAGCCTCCCTTCAGTTCGCCGCCGAGCCCGCGCCGCCGGAAGCCGGCGCCGTCCGCCGCCTCGTCGGGAAGCCGGGCGAAGGCCCCCGCCTCCACGAAGGGCTGCAGCATCGCGCCGCTGTCGAGCGTCAGCCGCAAGGCGCCGGAGACGAGGGTGTCGTCCCGGTCGGAGGCGTCGGAATAGAGCGTGCGCTCCACTGCCGCGGAGGCGTCGAGGCCGATCAGCCCGGCCCGGCGCCGGTAGTCCAGCGCGACGGCGAGGGTGTGCACGTCCGACCGCGATCCGGAGGCGACGACCTCGGTCGAATCTGCGTCCTCCCGGCCGAACGCCCAGGCGAGCCGGCCGGCGAGGCTGTCGACCTCGGTGAAATCCAGCCGACCGTCGAGCGCAGCCTCCAGCGACGGGTCCGCGGTCTCTCCGTCGACGGGCGTGTCCCGGCTGCCGCGCAGGGTGAACCCCGCGGCGTGGCGCTCCCACTCGGAGGCGACCGCCAGGCGGCCGGCGGCGAGGATCGAGGCGCCGTCGGTGGAGGAGGCCTCGACGCCGGTCGACACCGAGGCGTCGAGGCGGAATCCGCCGGCGCGGATGCCGGCCGGCTCGAAAGCCGCCCGGTCCGCCTCCTCCCGGTCCGGCGCGGGCGGCGGTGCGACCTGGACCGGCGCCGCCCTCGCCTGCGCCGGGGACGCCGGGCGCGCCGAGACGCCGACGGCGAGGGCGGGACCGAGGGTCGGCCGCAGCGCCAGCGGTTCGGCCGGATCGGCAACGGCGGGAGGAGCCGCGACGGCCAGCGGGTCCGGTGCATTGGCCGGCGCCAGCGGGTCCGAGGGGTCGAACACCACCGCGCCCCCGAGCACCGGCGGCAGCGCTTCCTGCGCATGAAGGCCGGTCGCGGGCGCCGACGTCACGACGGCGATCGTCAGCAGGATCGGCAGGCCGCGGTTCATCGCCTCCGGGACATCCCCAGCAATCGGTTGCGCGCCGGCGCGGGCCGGAGCGGGGCCGCGGACGGATGCGACCTTACCGATTGGTAAACGGCGATGGTTAACGGACGGCAAACACCGTCAGGAGGGCTCCACCAGCAGCCGGCCGTCGCGCAGGCCGACGATCGTCACCTGCGAGCCCGCCGGCAGCGCCGGCCCGGAGACGCGCCAGAGCGTGTCGTCGAGGCGGATGTGGCCGGAGCCGTCGACGATCGCCGTTTCCAGCGTGGCGCGACGGCCGACCTGGCGGGCGAGGCGGTCGTTGAGCTGCAGTTCGCTGTCGGGCTTCGCCCGGCCGTAGAGACGCCGGCCGACGAAAACGGTGACGGCGGCGACGGCGATGAAGATCAGCATCTCCACCTGCCAGCCGACGTCCACCATCAGCGCGACCGTGCCGGTGACGATCGCCGCGACGGCGAACCAGAGGAAGAAGGTGCCCGGGACGACGAGCTCGAGGCCCGCCAGCAGCAGCCCGAAGACCCACCAGGTCCACGGCCCCAGGAACTCGACCACCTGCCCGAAGATTCCCATCGCGCGCCCTCCCCCCGGCCGGTCAGGCGAGATCGCCGCGGGCGCCGGAGAGCGGCGTCCCCGACGTCGGCACCTGGCCGGGCGCCCGGCGGCGCGGCCCGGGCCCGCCGCCCGGCCCGTCCTCGGCGAAGGCGGCCCTGGCAAGCTCGGCGATGCCGCCGAGCGAGCCGAGCAGGGCCGTCGCCTCCATCGGCAGCATCAGGATCTTCTGGTTGGGCGAGGTGGCGAACTGGGCGAGCGCCGCCGTATACTTGTCGGCGATGAAGTAGTTGAGCGCCTGCACGTCGCCGCGGCCGACCGCCTCCGAGACCAGCGAGGTCGCCTTGGCCTCGGCCTCGGCCAGGCGCTCGCGCGCCTCGGCGTCCCGGAAGGCGGCCTCGCGCCGGCCCTCGGCCTGGAGCACCTGCGCCTGCTTCTCGCCCTCGGCCTTGAGGATCGCCGACTGGCGCAGGCCCTCGGCCTCGAGGATCTGGGCGCGTTTCTCGCGCTCGGCCTTCATCTGCCGGGCCATCGATTCGACGAGGTCGGTCGGCGGGGAGATGTCCTTGATCTCGACGCGGGTGATCTTCACGCCCCAGGACTCCGTCGCCGCGTCCACCACGTGCATGAGGCGAGCGTTGATCTCGTCGCGCGAGGAGAGCAGGTTGTCGAGGTCCATCGAGCCCATCACCGTGCGGATGTTGGTCATGGTGATGTTGAGGATCGCGTTCTCCAGCCCGCTCACCTCGTAGGCGGCGCGAGCGGCGTCCAGCACCTGGTAGAAGGCGACGCCGTCGACGGTGCAGGTGGCGTTGTCGCGGGTGATGATCTCCTGGCTCGGGACGTCGAGCACCTGCTCCATCATGTTGATCTTGGCGCCGACCCTGTCGATGAACGGGGCGATGATGTTGATGCCGGGGCCCAGCGTCTTGGTGTAGCGGCGGAACCGCTCGATCGTCCAGTTGTAGCCCTGCGGCACCTGCTTGACGCTGCCGCCGAGGACGATAACGACCAGGACGACCAGGACGATGATGACGATATCAAACCCGCCGAACTGCCAGTCCATATCCGCCCCCCTCGATAAAACCCGCAGCAAGGGTGTACCCGCGCAGCCGATTCTGTGCAATCGCAAGCGGCAGCTCGCGCGGGGGATGGTGAAGGCTTCGTCAGGCGGCCAGCACCGCCGGTTCCGGAGCCACCACCGGGGCCAGCCGTCCGGTCGGGCGGATGACGCCCTCGGCGCCGCCGAGCGCGCCCGGCACGAGGTCGAGGCCGAGCAGGCGCTGGCGCTCGAACGGGCCGGGCATGGAGAGCCCGGTGGCCGCGGCGGCGGCGAAGCCGAAGCGCTCGTAGTAGGCCGGATCGCCGACCAGGAGGACGGCGCCGTGCCCGCGCTCGGCGGCCCGCGCGAGGGCGAGCCGCATCAAGGCGGCGCCCACGCCGGAGCCGCGGCAGGCGCCGTCGACGGCCAGCGGGCCGAGCAGCAGCACCGGCCGGTCCCGGCCGGCCGTCACATGCCAGAGGCGGACCGTGCCGACCAGCCGGTCGCCGTCGCGGGCGACGAGCGACAGGCGCTCGGCCGGCAACCGTCCGGCGCGGATGCGCTCGGAGGACTTCCTGAAGCGCTCGGGCCCGAAGGACCGGTCGAGCAGGACCTCCCGTGCCGCCTCGTCGGACGGCATCTCGTCGGCGTAGACGATCATGGCGAACCCCTTCCCCGCGCGAGCGGACGCATCCGGCGCCGGCGCGGAAACCCCTGAGAAGACGGAGGATGGAGGACCGGGGCGCAGGTCTCGCGCCCCGGCAAGGGTCAGATGACGTAGCTCTTCAGAGGCTCGAAGCCGTTGAAGGCCACCGACGCGTAGGTCGTCGTGTAGGCCCCGGTGCCCTCGATCAGGACCTCGTCGCCGATCTCCAGCGAGATCGGAAGCTCGTATGGGGTCTTCTCGTAGAGCACGTCGGCCGAATCGCAGGTCGGGCCCGCGAGCACGCAGGGCGCGGTCTCGCTCCCGTCGCGCGGCGTGCGGATGGGATAGCGGATCGCCTCGTCCATGGTCTCCGCCAGACCGCCGAACTTGCCGATGTCGAGGAACACCCAGCGGGTGTCCTCGCCGGCCGCCTTCCTCGAGATCAGCACGACCTCGGCCTTGATCATGCCGGCGCCGCCCACCATGCCGCGGCCCGGCTCGATGATCGTCTCCGGGATCTTGTTGCCGAAGTGACGGCGAACCGCGGTCTCGATCGAGCGGCCATAGGCCTCGGTGGTCGGCACGTCGCGGAGGTACCGGGTCGGGAAGCCGCCGCCGAGGTTCACCATCTTGAGCTGGATGCCGCGCTCGGCGAGGTCGCGGAAGATGCCCGCCGCCGACGCGAGCGCGCCGTCCCAGGCCTCGGTGTTGCCCTGTTGCGAGCCGACATGGAACGACACGCCGTAGGCGGCGAGGCCCAGGCGATGGGCGTGCTCGAGCACGCCGCGCGCCATGTCGGGCTCGCAGCCGAACTTCCTCGACAGCGGCCACTCGGCGCCGGCGCCGTCGCAGAGGATGCGGCAGAACACCCGGGCGCCCGGCGCCTGGCGGGCGATCTTCTCCACCTCCGCCTCGCAGTCGACCGCGAACAGGTCGACGCCGAGCAGGCGGGCGCGGGCGATGTCCCGCTCCTTCTTGATGGTGTTGCCGAAGGAGATGCGGTCGGGCGCGGCGCCGGCCTCGAGCGCCATCTCGATCTCGGCGACCGAGGCGCAGTCGAAGGACGAGCCGAGCTCGGCGAGAAGCGCCAGGATCTCCGGCGCCGGGTTCGCCTTCACGGCATAGAACACCCGGGTGTCGGGCAGCGCGCGGCGGAAGGCGAGGAAGTTCTCGCGCACCACGTCGAGGTCGACCACGAGGCAGGGGCCCTCGGGGCGTCGGGTGGCGAGGAAGTCGCGGATGCGGTCGGTCATGGCGGTCATCCCGGGTCCAAGCAGTGTTTCACCAACCGGGGGTCGAGTTCGCTCCGGGGAACCGCGGTGGAAACGGCGCCCGGTGACGATGCTGCGACCCGCATCCGGCCCGAGGGCCGGCGGATACGAAGTCCGATGAACGCCCTGGCCTTGCGGCGTCAGGCGTTCGCGGTGTGAAGCCATTGATTGGAACGGGGGATCCCGATCCGCACGTCAGGCAAGAAGTAGTCGCCTCTTCAGTGACCCCGGCGGTTGGAACGCCGGAAGAGACCAAGGAAGCCCTCTACGTCGTTGCTTTAAGTCGCGTCCGCCGCTTGAGAAGCGGCTTAGACCCGGTTCGACTCCGGTCACCGGCTTGCCCTCGCCGGAACCGCCGTGAGCGGCCCTAGCGAAGCCGGCACGCAACCACAGGCACGTGCGAAATTGGGCAAGGAGGGAGATACTACCCATGACCCTGCTTCGCAAGACCCTCGGCCGGCCACGGCCGGAAAAAATTCGCGCGGGCCCCTGCCGCCGTCGCGCATCGCCGCCCGCTGGTTGACGAACGCCGGGAATTCGGCCGCCCGGTGGCGAAGTTGTGAACGATGCGAGCCGCAAGCCATGTTGCGGTGCGGCGCGGACCGGCCTAAATCCGGGCGTCGACCGTCGCCGCGATCGCCCCGGCGCGCACGGTCCGCCGCAGCGCGGAGACCACGATTGGACACGCTCACCCGTATGCGAACCTTCGTGGAGGTCGTCGATGCCGGCGGCTTCTCCGCCGCCGCCCGCAAGCTCGGCCGCTCGAAGGCGCTGATCTCCAAGTATGTTAAGGAGCTGGAGGACGAACTCGGCGCCCGGCTGATGAACCGCACCACCCGGCGGCTGTCGCTGACCGAACTCGGCCAGGCCTACTACCGCGACGCCGGCGAGATCCTGCAGCGCGTCGACGACCTGCAGGACATGGTGCGCGACAAGCACGGCGAGCCGACGGGCCTCCTGCGCGTCGCCGCCCCGCGCACGGCGGGCGACGGCGTCGTCGGGCGGGCCGTGATGGAGTTCGTCGCCGCCCACCCGGCGATCAAGCTCGACCTCCGGCTCGACGACCGCTTCGTCGACCTCGTCGACGAGGGCTTCGACTGCGCCATCCGCATCACAGAGCTGCAGGATTCGAGCCTCATCGCCCGCAAGCTCTCCGACTACCGCTTCGCGACCGTGGTCCGCCCGGACATCGCCGACGAGGCCGGCCGGCCGCTGGCGCCCGGCGACCTCGCCGAGCTTCCCTGCATCATCGACTCCAACCTCAGGAGCCGCTTCACCTGGCGCTTCACGGTGAACGGCGAGCGCACCTCGGTGCAGGTGCGCGGCCGGGTCGAGGTGAACTCCCCCTCGGCCGTGCGCCTCGCCGTGCTCGCGGGGCTCGGCTATGGCAACGCGCCCTGGGTGGCGGTGCGCGAGGACGTCGCCGCCGGCCGGCTGGAGGTGGTGCTGGAGGACTACGAACTCACCACGGCGGGCATCTACGTCGTCTATCCCCACCGCCGCCACCTGTCCGCCAAGATCCGCGCCTTCGTCGACTTCCTGGCCGACTGGTTCGAACGGCGCGCGCGGGCGGGCGAGCGCTGCGCGTGACGTCACGCTTGCGCCGGATTTCGCGGCGATTCATGTTGGATCAGCCACCAACGGACCGGCAGGCCTCCAGGATGACCCCAATGCGCGGAACGCTCGCCCGCCCCCTTCGCATGCTGCTGGCGGCCGGCGCGCTCCTTGCGAGCGCCTCGATGGCAAGCGCCCATCCGCATGTGTTCGTCGACGTGAAGTCGGACCTCGTCTTCGGCGAGGACGGCCGGCTCGCGGCGGTGCGGCACGCCTGGCGCTTCGACGAGGGCTACTCCGCCTTCGCCACCCAGGGCCTCGACGCCGACGGCGACGGGAGCTTCAGCCCGCAGGAACTGGCGCCGCTCGCCGACATCAACGTCGAGTCGATGGCCGACTACGACTACTTCACCTTCGTCACCGCCGGCGACCGCGAGCTCGCCCTCGCCAAGCCGACGGAATACTGGCTGCAGTCGGACGGCGGCCTGCTGACGCTCTACTTCACCGTCCCGCTCGAGGCGCCGGCCGAGGTCCGCAGCCTGCCGGCCGCGGTGGAGGTGTACGACCCCACCTACTACGTCTCCTTCGTCTTCGTCGACGAGGATCCGGTGAAGCTGGAGAAGGCGCCGGACGGCTGCCGGTTCCAGGTGAGCCGGCCGAGCGGCCTCGACCCGATGGCCGCGGCCATGCTCGCCGAGGTCGGGCCCGACCAGCGCGAACTGCCGCCGGACCTCCAGCTTCTCACCATCGACCAGACCAACTCGGTCCAGCTCGGATGCCCCTGACCGCCCGCGCCCCGCTCCTCGCCGCCGCGATCCTCCTCGCGGCCACGGCCCTCGCCGCCGCCCAGGCCGGCCCCTTCGGGGTCGCGCTGCCGGAGCCGGCGCCCTCCGCCAGTGGGCCGCTCGGCGGCCTCTTCGCCGTCATCGCGGCCTGGCAGTCGAGCTTCTACAAGGAGCTGACCGGCCTCGTGAAGGCGATGAAGAGCGACGGCACCGCCGGCCTCTGGCTCGCCGCCTTCTCCTTCGCCTATGGTGTGCTGCACGCGGCCGGCCCGGGGCACGGCAAGGCGATCGTCTCGGCCTATGTGCTCGCCAACCGGGAGACCGCCCGCAACGGGGCGGTGCTGGCGATGGTGTCGGCGCTGGCACAGGGGGTGACGGCCGTGGCGCTGGTGCTGGTCGCCGCCGTCGCCCTCAACGCCACCGCCATGGCGATGACCGAGGCGGCGCGCTGGTTCGAGATCGGCTCCTTCGCCCTGATCGCCGCCCTCGGCGCCTGGCTCACCTGGCGCAAGGTGGTCCGCCCGCTTGTCGCGGTCCACGACCGTCGCTACGCACCGGTGCAGGTCGGCGCGGGCGCCCTCGCCTTCGCCGGCGCGCCCGGCGACCATGGCCACGATCCCGGCCACGACCATGGCCACGGGCACCAGCATGGACACGGGCACCATCATGGCCATGCGCACGACCATGGCCACGCGCACCACGGGCACGATCATTCCCACCACGACCACGGCCCCGACTGCGGCTGCGCCCATGCGCCCGCGCCGGACCTCGCCGCCGGCCGGCTCGACTGGAGCAAGGCGTGGACGACCGTCGTCGCGGTCGGCATGCGGCCCTGCACCGGGGCGCTGATCGTGCTGGTGTTCGCGCTGTCGCAGGGGCTGCTGTGGGCCGGCGTCGCCGCGACCTTCGCCATGGCGCTCGGCACCGGGGTGACCGTGGCGGCGCTGACCCTCGGGGCGGTCTCGATCCGCGGCCTCGCCGGCCGGATCGGCGGCGGCGGCGCGGCGGGCCACGCGGTTCATGCCGGCATCGAGGCTCTGGGGGCGCTGGCGATCCTTGCCTTCGGCGTGCTGATGCTGGGCGCGGGCCTGTCGCGTTAGAGCGCTTTCCGATAGGTGGAACCACCTGATCGACCAGACATCGCTCCAGACCCGAAGCCTGGAGCATAGCTCCAGGCCGGGCTCACTCCGCGGCGGCGCGCCGGCCGCGGCCGGCGAGGTAGCCGCGGACCGCCTCGCCAAAGGCCTCGAAGATCTGCCGCGACGGCGCGTCGGTGGCCGCCCAGAACTCCGGGTGCCACTGGACCCCGAGCACGAAGCCCGGCGCGTCCTTCACCGACACCGCCTCGATCACCCCGTCGTCGGCCACGGCCTCGACCACCAGCCTGTCGGCGAGGTGGTCGATCGCCTGGCGGTGCAGCGAGTTCACGTCGATGGTATCCCCGCCGAGGATCCGGCCGAGACAACCGCCGGCGGTGAGCTTCACCGGGTGGCGGATGGCGAAGCGGGCCTCCTGCGGGTCGGTTTCCGGGGCGCGGTGGTCCATCCGCCCGCCCTGCTCCTGCACTTCCGAGATCAGCGACCCGCCGAGGGCGACGTTGAGTTCCTGCAGGCCGCGGCAGATGCACAGCAGCGGGATGCCGCGGTCGATCGCCCGGCGGATCAGCGGCAGCGTGGTCGCGTCGCGGGCCTCGTCGAAGGGGCCCATCGCCTCGCTCGCCTCCACGCCGTAGCGGGACGGGTGCACGTTCGAGCGCGAACCGGTGCAGACCACGCCGTCGACCCGGTCGAGCACGGCGTCGAGGTCCAGCCGATCGCCGAAGGCGGGCAGCACCAGCGGGATCGCGCCGGCCCGGGACAGCGTCGCCTCGAGGTAGGTCTGCGGCGCCGCGTGCCAGTCGTATCCCTGCAGGTGGCGGACATCGGGCGAGACGAGGACGACGGGGGCGGACATGGAAGCTCCGTTGACTGGATGCGCCAATAGGCGACAACGTCCGGCGGCCGTCAAGCACCTGCCGGCCTCCAGGTGCGCCCCGAGGCGCTTGCCGCGGCAGGCGATAGCGCCCGCAAATCGAATTACCAACTTTGCATAGGTTAACCTCGGGAAATCTGCTGCAGGGAAAGTGTTTTTTCCCGCTTGTTCCTTTCCGGTGCATCGGCTTTATTCGTCGCCGGTCGCACCCCCCCGGCCGCCGGTCCCGAAGAGCAGAAGGCTCTGCGGCGGACTCACCCGGCAGGTGCAGCACCATGTCCCCACTTGGGAGGAAGACTGAATGGACCGCAGGAAGTTCATCACCCGGACCGGCGCCGTCGCCGGCGGCGCGGCCGCCACGGCCGCGACGCTCGCCGCCCCGGCGATCGCCCAGGAAGCGCCCGAGATCAAGTGGCGCCTCACCTCGTCGTTCCCGAAGTCGCTCGACACCATCTACGGCGCCGCCGAACTGATGGCCAACAGCGTCGCCGAGGCCACCGGCGGCAGGTTCCAGATCCAGGTGTTCCCGGCCGGCGAGATCGTGCCGGGCCCGCAGGCGCTGGACGCGGTGCAGGGCGACACCGTCGAGGCCGCGCATACCTGCTCCTACTACTTCATCGGCAAGGACCAGACCTTCGCCTTCGGCACCGCCGTCCCGTTCGGGCTCAATGCCCGCCAGCAGAATGCCTGGCTCTACGAGGGCGGCGGTAACGACCTGCTCAACGCCTTCTACGCCAACTACAACGTCTTCGGCCTGCCGGGCGGCAACACCGGCGTGCAGATGGGCGGCTGGTTCCGCAAGGAGATCAACTCCCTGGCCGACCTGCAGGGCGTCAAGATGCGCATCGCCGGCCTCGGCGGCGCGGTGATGGCGACCCTCGGCGTGGTGCCGCAGCAGATCCCGGGCGGCGACATCTATCCGGCCCTCGAGAAGGGGACCATCGACGCCACCGAGTGGGTCGGCCCCTACGACGACGAGAAGCTCGGCTTCTACCAGGTCGCCAAGTACTACTACTACCCGGGCTTCTGGGAAGGCGGCCCGACGCTGCACTTCATGTTCAACAAGCCGAAGTACGAGGCGCTGCCGGACTCCTACAAGGCCGCGCTCCACGCGGCCTGCTCGCTGGCCAACGACATCACGATGGCCCGCTACGACGCCAAGAACAACACGGCGATCCGCAGCCTCGTCGGCAAGGGCGTCCAGCTTCGTCCCTTCCCGCGCGACATCCTCGACGCGGCCTATGACTCGGCAATGAAGCTCTACGAGGAGAACAACGCCTCGAACCCCGAGTGGAAGAAGATCTACGAGCCGTGGAAGCAGTTCCGCACGGAAAGCTACCAGTGGTTCCGGGTGGCGGAGTACACCTACGACAGCTTCGTCTACGCCATGCAGGCGGCCGGCAAGGGATGACGGATCGGCGGGGCGGCCCTC
>JAWLBM010000015.1:63069-93696 GCA_041687675.1 Pleomorphomonas sp.
GGGGCGCCGGCTCGGGGGGGGCGCCCCGGGGCCCCCCCCGCCCCCGGAACGGGAACGGCCGGCGCGGGAGACCGCGCCGGCCTTTCTGTTTCAGGCGCCGTCGATCGGCGCGCCTCTCCGCCCGCTCACTGCTGCGGCGGCGGGGCGCCGAAGTCCGGCGGCGGAAGCCCGCCGGGGGCCTCGGGCGCCGGCGCTCCGAAGTCGGGGGGCGGCAGCCCGCCGGGCGCAGACGGCGCCGGCGCTCCGAAATCGGGAGCCGCCGGGGCGCCGAAGTCCGGCGCGGCCGGCGGACCGAACGGATTGCCGGCGTCGCCGAAGGGGTTCCCCGCGCCCGCCCCGGGCATCGGCACGTCGATGGTGATGGTCGACGGATCGACGAGGATCTCGTCCTTCTTGTAGTGGGTAACCAGGTAGGGGAAGGCGATGACGATGGCCACCATGATCAGCTGGATCACCACATAGGGGATCGAGCCCATGTAGATCTGCCCGGTGGTCACCGGCTCCATCTGCCGTCCGGTGATCTTGTCGATGTAACGCTGCGCCGGGGCGACGGAGCGCAGGTAGAACAGCGCGAAGCCGAACGGCGGGTGCATGAACGACGTCTGCATGTTCACCGCCAGCAGCACGCCGAACCAGACGAGGTCGATGCCGAGGCTCTCGGCCACCGGCACCAGCAGCGGCACGATGATGAAGGCGAGCTCGAAGAAGTCGAGGAAGAAGGCGAGCAGGAAGACCAGGATGTTGACGACGATCAGGAACCCGAGCTCGCCGCCGGGCAGGCCGGTGAGCAGGTGCTCGACCCACAGGTGGCCGTCGATCCCGTAGAAGGTCAGCGAGAAGACGCGGGCGCCGAGCAGGATGAACACCACGAAGGAGGACAGCTTGGCGGTGGTGTCCAGCGCCTGGGTGATCATCCGGACGTTGAGCCGGCGATTGAGCGCCGCCAGCACCAGCGCCCCGACCGCGCCCATGGCGCCGCCTTCCGTCGGCGTGGCGATGCCGAGGAAGATGGTACCGAGCACGAGGAAGATCAGCACCAGCGGCGGCACCAGCGTGGTCACCACCTTGAGGGCCAGCTTCATGCCTCGCAGCGTCCGCGCCTCCGGCGGCAGCGCCGGCACCGCCTTCGGCCTGAACAGCGCGACGAGCAGGATGAAGCTTGCGTAGAGGCCGGTGAGCACGAGGCCGGGCAGCATGGCGCCGGCATACATGTCGCCGACCGACACCACCTGGCTGGAGCCGGTCTTCAACTGGTCGGCGAGCACGATCAGGACGAGGCTCGGCGGGATGATCTGGGCGAGGGTGCCGGAGGCCGCGATGGCGCCCGAGGCGACAGACCGGTCGTAGCCGTAGCGCAGCATGATCGGCAGCGAGATCAGCCCCATCGAGATCACCGACGCGGCCACCACGCCCGTGGTGGCGGCGAGCAGCGCGCCGACGAAGATCACAGCCAGGGCGAGGCCGCCGCGCACCGGGCCGAACAGCTGGCCGATGGTGTCCAAGAGGTCCTCGGCCATGCCGGAGCGCTCGAGGATCAGCCCCATGAAGGTGAAGAAGGGGATCGCCAGCAGCGTCTCGTTCCCCATCGTCTGCCAGATGCGGTCCGGCATGGCGCCGAACAGGTTCGGCGAGAGGAGACCGAGCTCAATGCCGATGAAGCCGAACACGAAGCCGTTGAAGGCGAGCGCGAAGGCCACCGGATAGCCGAGCAGCATCACGACCACCAGGCCGACAAACATGATCGGCGCCAGGTTCTCGGCGACGAAGGCCATCATGGATGTATCTCCGCGCCGGGGCTCAGTGGGCCGACTTGGTCTGCTGCAGCGCCGGGTCGGGCCCGGCGCCGGTGAGGAAGGCGATGCGCTTGATGAGTTCCGAGACGCCCTGCAGCGCGAGAAGCGAGAAGCCCGCGGGGATCAGCAGCCAGGCCGGCCAGAAGGGAAGGCCGCCCGGATTCGGCGAGACCTCGCCGCTCTGCCAGCGCATCAACGCCTGCGGCCAGACCAGCCAGAGCGTGATCAGGCAGAAGGGCATCAGGAAGAAGACCGTGCCGAAGATGTCGATCCACACCTGGGTGCGGCGCGACCAGCGGCCGTAGAGGATGTCGATCTTGACGTGCTCGCCCTTGCGCAGCGTGTGGCCGGCGACCAGCAGGAACACCGCCGCGAAGAGGTACCACTGCATCTCGAGGAACGCGTTCGAGCTGATCGAGAAGAGATAGCGGCTGACCGCATTGCCGGCGCTCACCAGCACCGCCACCAGCACCAGCCACATGACGACGCGATGGACGACCTCGTTGAGACCGTCGATGAACCGACTGAACGCCAGCAAGGCCCCCATGCGCCGCTCCCCACCCACCGCCGCGACCGTCGCGGCGCCGTCCGGCCGTATACAGGCGTAACGGAACAGGCACAATCCGTCCCGTCGCGGCCTCCGAACCGCTTCATGTCGTGCCCGGCGTCTCCGCCATCTCCCTTGTGCGAAATAACAGGTCGCGACAACCGCGCCAAGCGACCCCGTTCGTCTGGCGCGGTGTTCCCCAATTTCCTTTGCCGTGAGTCTCCAACGTTAATCTATATCAACTACTCAATGCGTTAGTCTGACAGGGCTGGACCGAGTCGCAGATCGGCCACTGCGGCGGCCGCATGAGGAACGTGCGAGGCTGGGAACGATGAAGGACAGGGCGAAACGGGGCGGCCCCGCCGGTCCGGCACCCGAGCCAGACGCGCGCGTCCTCCTGATCGACGACGATCCCGACGACGTCCGGCTGATCGGGCGGCTGATGGACAGGGCGCCGATCACCGTCTCCATCACGGCCGTCGGCAACGGCCGCGCCGCGCTCGACCTCCTGGCGACGCTGTCCGGGCTCGACGACCCGCGGGCGCCGGACCTCGTGATCCTCGACATCAACATGCCGGTGATGGACGGCAACCACTTCCTGACGGAACTGAGGGCCCTTCCCGTTTTCCACGCCCTGCCCGTCGTAGCCCTCACCACGTCCACCGACGCCGAGGCGATTCGGCGCGCCTACGACTGCGGCGCCAATGCCGTGGTGAGCAAGGTCGACAGCCTCGACGGCATGAGCGAGATCGTGAACACGATCGTGGAGTTCTGGTTCAAGGTGGCCCGCCGCTACTACCTCGACTGACCGCCGGCCCCGCGCGAGTCCGCGGACGCGAAAACGCCCGGGCCGACCTGCGGTCCGGGCGCGAATGGCGCTCTGCCAGGGCTCCCCGTCAGCGGGTGACGATGCGGCCCTCGACCTTCGAGTCGACCTTGCCGTGGCCCTTCACATAGGCCATCACGTCGTTGGCCATCAGCTTGGCGTCTCGGGTGCCGAGAAGCTGCGGGGCTCCCTTGAACACCGTGTAGCCGTCGCCGCCGCCGGCCATGTAGTCGTTGGTGGCGACCTTGTAGGTGGCGGCCGGGTCGATCGGCTGGCCCTCGTGCATCGCCGAGACGATCCGCTCGCCCGCGGGCCTCGCCGGGTCCCAGGTCACGGTGAGGCCCGAGACCTGCGGGAAGCGGCCGGCGCTGTTCTCGACCTCGCTGACGCCGTTCTCCAGCGCTTCGAGCACCTGCTGGCCGGTGAGCTCGAGCAGCACCGTCCTGTTGCCGAAGGGCAGTTCGGTGAGGATGTCGCGACGGGTGATGTCGGTGCCCGGCGCGTAGGTCTTGTTGCCGCGGATGCCGCCGCCGTTGGTGATCGCCATGTCGGCGCCGACGGCCGACTTCATCGCGTCGGCGATGAGGTTGCCGATCGCCGCCTCGCCGCCGCGGACCGTGGCCTTGCGGCTGTCGAGTTCCTCGCCGGTCTGGCCGAGCACGACGTCGAGTTCGTTCGAGAGCTCAGCCTCGTACTTCGCGACGACGGCCTGGGTCTCCGGATCGGGCGTCACCCCGGCGGTGTCCATGATGCGGAAGGTGGGGTGCCAGGAGACGGAGCGGCGGCCGTCGTTCTCCTCGACCTCGACGGCGAGATCGATGGCGGTGACGTAGTTGGCCTCCTCCGCGCTCTCGACCATCACCACCCGGCCGTCGTAGAAGAGGGCGAGGTCGTGGTCGTCGCCGGTCAGGATCACGTCGAAGGCGCGGCTGTCGAACAGCTCGCGGTCCTGGCCGCGGTTGGCGTGGACGACGGCGACCACGATGTCCGCGCCCTCCTCGCGCTGCGCCTTCGCCGTCGCGATGGCGGTCTCGACGGTCGGCAGGAAGGACAGGTTGCCGGGGCTCGACTTCACCGGGCTGTCGTCGGCCGTCATCGGCACGAGGCCGACCTTGACGCCGCCGACGTCGCGGATCTCGGCGCCCTTGACGCCGGGGTGCGGCTTGCCGTCCGGCCCGAGAAGGTTCGCCGCATACCAGCCGAAGTTCGATTCCTTCAGGCGCTGGTCGAAGACCTCGGGGCCGAAGTCGTACTCATGGTTGCCGGGAACGAAGATGTCGGGCGGCACCACGTTGAGCAGCTCGATCACATGCGCGCCCTGGTCGAAGCCGGCCATCAGCGACGGCGAGATGGTGTCGCCGGCATGCACGTAGATCACGTTGCCGCCCTTGGCGCGCTCGGCCTCGGCGACGGCCGCGAGCCGGGCGAAGCCGCCGCGGTCGTCGTCGCCCGACATCTTGTAGATGTCGTTGACGAGCAGCAGCGTGATGTCGACCGTCTCGGCCGCGGCCGGCAGGACGGGCAATGCGCCGATCATCGCGACCGCGGCAACGCCGCCGCGGATCCTGTTCAGGAAGCTCATGGTGTCGATCTCCCGACTTTGTTGTCTCGGTTCTGGAAAATGCTTTCGCCCCTGAGGACCGCTACGGTGTCACGGTCCGGGCCGCCCCGCAATGTGACACCTCCCCGCGATAATCGACAAGGATGAAGGCCGTGCGACGGCCGCCGGGAGGCTCCTGCGACCGACGGCCACGCCCGGGTGGGTGACGGCGGCTGGAAATTGCGCTAGTCCGCCTTACATCTCCGGCATTCCCGATCCTCTCGAGGCGACGATGAACCAGCATATCAGCCTGACCGGCGGCGTTCCGGCCCCCATGGCGCTTCCGGCGGACCACCCGCCGGTGAAGAGCGGCCGTGTCGGCGTCCTGCTCGTCAACCTCGGCACCCCGGACGGCACCGACCGGCGGTCGATGCGCCGCTACCTCGAGGAGTTCCTGACCGACCGGCGGGTGATCGAGTGGCCGCGCGCCATCTGGTACCCGATCCTCTACGGCATCGTGCTGAACACCCGGCCGACCCGGAAGGGCAAGGACTACGCGACGATCTGGAACAACGAGCTCAACGAGAGCCCGCTCAGGACCTTCACCCGCAGCCAGGGCGACCAGCTCGCCAGCCGCCTCATCGCCCACCCGAACGTCACCGTCGACTGGGCGATGCGCTACGGCAACCCGTCGATCCCCGAGCGGATGCGCGCGCTGAAGGAGGCCGGCTGCGACCGCATCCTCGTCTTCCCGCTCTATCCTCAGTACGCCGCCTCGACCACCGCCACCGTCAACGACGTCGTCTTCCGCCACCTCCTCGAGGAGCGCTGGCAGCCGGCCCTTCGCACCGTGCCGCCCTACCACGACGACCCGGTCTACGTCGACGCCATCGCCCGCTCCATCGAGACCCACCTCGCCGGGCTGGACTGGGAGCCGGAGGTGGTGCTCGCCTCCTTCCACGGCATCCCGCAGAGCTACTTCCGCAAAGGCGATCCCTATCACTGCCACTGCATGAAAACGGCCCGGCTGGTGCGCGAGCGGCTCGGCTGGGACAAGGACCGCCTGCGCGTCACCTTCCAGTCGCGGTTCGGGCCGGAGGAGTGGCTGCAGCCCTACACCGACAAGACCGTCGAGGCGCTGGCGAAGGACGGCGTCAAGCGGCTCGCGGTGATCACGCCTGGCTTCGTCTCCGACTGCCTGGAGACGCTGGAGGAGATCGCCGGCGAGAACGGCGAGATTTTCCACCACGCCGGCGGCGAGCAGTTCACCCACATTCCCTGTCTCAACGACGGCCCGCTCGGGATGGAGGTGATCGAGCAGGTGGTGCGCCGGGAACTCGGCGGCTGGATCTGACCGGCCGGGCGGCCGGGGCTCCGCACCTCGTCGAACTTGACAGCCGCGACTGCTTCTGATGTATCGCCCCCTCCCCCGAGGGCGATACCGCCCGGGGCACCGCGCGGCCCCGGGGCCGCGCCATGACCGCGACCCGGAGACCGTTCGCCCCCGCGAGAGGAGTGCATGCCGATGACTGCAGGACCCGTTCACGGCCGGATCTCCGGCCCGATGGTGATGATCGGTTTCGGGTCGATCGGCCGCGGCACCCTCCCGCTGATCCTGCGCCATATCGAGTTCGACCGCTCGCGCGCGGTGGTGATCGATCCGGTCGACGACGACCGCGAGATGGTCGACCGCGCCGGCATCCGCTTCGAGCAGGCGGAGATCACCCGCGACAACTACCGCGAGGTGCTGACGCCGCTGCTCACGGGAGGGGAAGGCCAGGGCTTCTGCGTCAACCTCTCGGTCGATACCTCCTCGCTGGACATCATGAAGCTCTGCCGGGAACTCGGCGTGCTCTACATCGACACGGTGGTGGAGCCCTGGGCCGGCTTCTACTTCGACCGCTCCGCCGACCCGGCGAAGCGCTCCAACTACATGCTGCGCGAGACCGTGCAGGCGGAGAAGCGGGCGAACCCGGGCGGCGCCACCGCCGTCTCCTGCTGCGGCGCCAACCCCGGCATGGTGTCCTGGCTCGTCAAGCAGGCGCTGCTCGACGTCGCCCGCGACACCGGGGTGGACGCGGCCGATCCGTCCAGCCGGGAGGACTGGGCGCGGCTGATGCAGCGCGTCGGCGTCAAGGGCATCCACATCGCCGAGCGCGACACCCAGGTGCCCGACCGCCAGAAGCCCGCCGGTGCCTTCTGGAACACCTGGTCCGTCGAGGGCTTCATCTCCGAGGGGCTGCAGCCGGCCGAACTCGGCTGGGGCACGCACGAGACCTGGATGCCGGAGACCGGCCGCACCCACGACGTCGGCAGCCGCGCGGCGATCTACCTCCTGCAGCCCGGCGCCGACACGCGCGTGCGCACCTGGTGCCCGAGCCTCGGCTCCCAGTTCGGCTTCCTCGTCACCCACAACGAGGCGATCTCGATCGCCGACTACTTCACCGTCGGCGAGGGCGCCACCCCCGAGTACCGGCCGACCTGCCACTACGCCTACCACCCGTGCGACGACGCGGTGCTGTCGCTGCACGAGATGTTCGGCAAGGCCGGGGTGGCGCAGGAGGACCTGCACGTCCTCACCGAGGACGAAATCCGCGACGGCCACGACGAACTCGGCGTGCTGCTCTACGGCCACGCCCGCAACGCCTACTGGTATGGCACCAAGCTCGACATCCACCAGGCCCGCAAGCTCGCGCCCTACCAGAACGCCACCGGCCTGCAGGTGACCTCGGCGGTCCTCGCCGGCATGGTCTGGGCGCTGGAGAACCCGGAGGCGGGCATCGTCGAGACCGACGAGATGGACTTCCGCCGCTGCCTCGAGGTCCAGACCCCCTACCTCGGGCGGGTGTTCGGCGCCTACACCGATTGGACCCCGCTCGAAGGCCGGCCCGGCCTCTTCCCCGAGGACATCGACGCCGCCGAGCCCTGGAGCTTCCGCAATGTGCTGGTCCGCTGATCCGCCGGAGGTTCCGGTGGAAAGGACGAGGCCACCGTCCATTCGTCCAGGTTGAAATATAGAACTATCGTCATTGTTCAGGCATGTTCCCCGAATCGCTCCGGTGGGAGGAGTCGATCTACGGGGAACTGAACGATGAACACGACTGCACAGACCTACTTCAAGACGGCGATCCTGCTCCTGGTGGTCGGGCTCGCGGCGGGCATCCTGATGGCGGCCAGCGGTGACCACGCGGCCGCGGGCGCCCATGCCCACCTCAACCTGATCGGCTTCGTGCTGATGTCGGTCTACGGCACCTACTTCGCCCTGAACGGCGACAAGGCCCGGGGACGGCTGCCTCAGATCATCTGGATCGTCCACACCGCCGGCGCGGTGGTGATGTTCGTGGCGCTGTGGCTGATGCTGTCGGGCAACCCGCAACTCGAGCCGGTCGTCGCCCTCGCCTCCTTCGCGGTGCTGATCGCCGCCGTGCTGTTCGGCTGGGTGGTCTGGCGGCCGGCGCAGGCCTCCCGCGGCCTCCACACCGCCGAGGCGTGAGGCTCACCCGACCCGCGGCCAGCCAGCGCCGGGCGGCCGCTCACGCCCGCCAGAGCATGACAGCAGGATCGCCGGGCACGTCGAGCGTGGCCGGGAAGTCCGGGTAGAGGATCTCCCGGCCGTCGCGGCGGAAGGTGACGGTGCCGCGGGCGGGATCGGCGGCGACGATGTGCTCGCGCCGCACCTTTCCCAAGGGCGAATCGAGGGTGAACCGGACGGCGTTGACCCAGCTCGGCGCCGTCCGGACGAGGTCGTCCTGGATCGCGAAGAAGCGGGCGAGCGGCATGCGCCAGGCGGCCGAGTGGCGGATCGGCTCGGGAACATAGACCGAGAGGGTGCGGACCCGCAGGTCGTCCAGCCGCTCGACCAGGCGCCGCACCACGTCGACGTGGTCGTTGACGCCGCGCAGCAGCGGGAAGTGGTTGTAGAGGCGGATGTCGCGGCGGCGCAGCCGGCCGAGCATGGCCTCGACCTCCTCGCAGATCTCGTAGGGATGCACGAAGTGGCAGACGAGGCGCACGTCCGCCTCGGCGAGTGCGTCGAGCCGCGCCGGATCGGCGAAGAGCCGCGGCGAGAAAGCCGGCGCGCGGGTGTGGATGCGGATCGAGCCGATCTGCGGCAGGGTGCGCAGCGTCCGCAGCACCAGCGCGAGGTCCCGCGTCGGCAGCGTCATCGGGTCGCCGCCGGAGAGGATGACCTCCCTCACCTCCGGCCGCGCGGTCACATGCGCGACGAGGGCCTCCAGCGCCGGGCCGAGGTGGGCCCGGCCGGCCTCGTGCTGCTCCGAGAGGACGTCCTGGCGGAAGCAGTACTGGCAGTGGCCGGCGCACACCGCGGTCGGCATGAACAGCACCCGGTCCGGGTACTTGTGGATGATCGAGGGGTGTGCGGGGACCGGCATGTTCGACCGGTCGTCGACCCAGTCCGCCACCTCATGGCCGGCGGCGAGCGACAGCCGCTCGCGCGGCGGATGGGCGCCGCGGTGGAGCGGTCCCTCGGTGTGGCCGAGCGCCGCCACCTCCGCCTCGATCTTGGCGCGATAGAAGCCGGTCACCTTGACCGGCAGGAGCCTTTCGCGCCGGGCGAGGTCGGCGAAGCGGGCGTCGAGGACGGCCTGCTCGGCCGGCGTCGTCCGGCCATGGCCGGCTATGAGCGCGGACATTGCTACCAGCCTTCCCGTTGTCAGCTCAGGGGGTGAGCAGGATCACGCCCGCCTCCCCCGCCTCCGACCCGTAGGCGAGCTCGAGGCCCGAGGTCTCCCAGCCGAGCGCCGAGACCGGCGCGGCGCCCGGGCGGCGCAACAGCACCTCCTCGCCGTCGGAGAAGCGGACGAGCAGGATCATGCCGTCCTCGTAGCCGATGGCGGCGATCTCCTCGAAGGGATGGCAGGCCACCGCCGTGACCAGTTCCTGGCGCGGCCCGAGTTCCAGCGGCCGCTTGCCCATCGGCCCGTCCTTGTGGTGGAACGGCCAGCAGATCGAGGCCTGCGCGCCGGTGGTGGCGAGGAAGCGCCCCTTGGCCGACCAGGACAGGCCCTTCACCTTGGCCGGATAGCCGGACATGCGCATGTGCTGCCCGTCCCTGAGCCGCCAGCCGTGCAGCGCCGCCTCCTGCATCGAGGTCACCACGCTGGCGCCGTCGGGCGACACGGTGACGGCGATGTGGGACCCCTTCCACTCGAGCTCCTGCGCCGGGGCAACGGTACCTGGGTACCACAGGCCGACGCCGTTGTAGCCGGCGATGGCGAGGCGCAGGCCCTTGGGGAAGAAGGCGAGGCCGCCGGCGGCGCTCGGCCGCGCGAGTTCGTGCTCGCGGCCGTTGCCCTCGCGAAGCCAGACGGTCCGGCCGGAGGCGAAGGCGACCGCCCCGCCGGGTCCGGCGGCGACCTGGTCGATCCACTTGCGGCCCTTCTCGGCGAGGACCGTGCTCTCGCCCGCCGCATCGGTGCGGACCACCTTGCCGTCGTCGCCGCCGGTGACGAGGGACGTGCCGGAGAGGTCGCGCACCGCCGCGAGGATGCCGCCGTGCGGCTTCACTATGCGCGTGTCGGTGCCGAGCGCGATGGTCCCCTCGCCCGTGGCGAAGGCGGGCGTGCGGCCGAGAAAACCGGCCCAGAGGACGAAGCCGGAGGTCTCGACGGGCGTGACGGTCGGCATGCCTCAGCGGCCCCCGGTCGCGGCGCGGTCGATCAGGCCATGCATGCGGCAAAGCCCTTCTCGAGCGCCTCGCGGTCCAGCTTGCGGCCGATGAAGACGAGGCGGCTCTCGCGCGGCTCGCCCTCGCGCCACTCGCGCTGGAGGTCGCCCTCGACGATCATGTGCACGCCCTGGACCACGTAGCGCCGCGGCTCCCCCTCGAAGGCGAGGATGCCCTTGAGCCGCAGGATGTTCGGCCCGTCGGCCTGGGTCACCTGGCCGACCCACTCGATGAAGCGGCTCGGGTCCACCTCGCCGCCCTTCAGCGAGATGGACGAAACGTCCGTCGCATGCCGCGCGTGTCCGTGGTCGTGCTCGTGCCCGTGGTGGTCATGGCCGTGGTCGTGATCATGGTGGTGATCGTGGTGATGGTTGTGGTCGTGGTCGCAGTCCGGGCCGCAGGCGTGGTCCTCGCCCGCATCGAGGAAATGCGGGTCCAGCGTCAGGATGCGGTCGAGGTCGAAGGCGCCGCGATCGAGGATCGCGTCCAGCGGCACCGCCGAGCGTTCGCTGCGCACCTGGCGGGCGTAGGGGTTGAGCTGGCGGATCGTCGCCTCGACCTCGGCGAGTTCCTCCGCCGTGACGAGGTCCGTCTTGTTGACGATCACCACGTCGGCGAAGGCCACCTGGTCCTCCGCCTCGGGCGCGTCGGCGAGGCGGGCGAGGAAATGCTTGGCGTCGACCACGGTCACCACCGCGTCGAGCCGCGACATCTTGCGGACCTCGTCGTCCATGAAGAAGGTCTGCGCCACCGGCGCGGGATCGGCGAGGCCGGTGGTCTCGACGATGATGGCGTCGAAGGAGCCCTTGCGCTTGGCGAGGTTCTCGACCACGCGGATCAGGTCGCCGCGCACGGTGCAGCAGATGCAGCCGTTGTTCATCTCGAACACCTCCTCGTCGGTGTCGACGATGAGGTCGTTGTCGATGCCGATCTCGCCGAACTCGTTGACGATGACGGCGTAGCGCTTGCCGTGGTCCTCGGTGAGGATCCGGTTGAGCAGCGTCGTCTTGCCGGCGCCGAGATAGCCGGTGAGGACGGTGACGGGGACCGGCTCTCCGGTCTTCGCTTCGGCGGACGCGGTGGTCATCTGGTGTCTTCTCGCATTGATCGGTTGCGCGGCGCGGACCCGGCGGGCGGCGCGGCGGCGCTTGGCGCCGGTCTACCATCTGGCCGCGCCCGTGGCCAGACGCGGCGGTCGCGCCTCGACAGCAGCGGGGTTCCCCACCTAAATAAGTGTCATGTTGGCGTGCGAGAAGGGCTCCGGTTTCGCGACGACCAACGGAGAACGGGAATGAGCTTCAAACACCGCAAGAGCGTCACCTTCCAGCTCGCGCAGACCGCCCGCGCCCACCGCACGCGCGCCGGCGTCCACCTCGGCCGCATCGGCCTCCACCCGGGCCAGGAGGCGGTGCTGAAGGCGCTCGGCGACAAGGACGGGCAGTCGATGTCCGAGCTCGCCGCGGCGCTGGCGGTGCAGCCGCCGACGGTCACCAAGATGATCGCCCGCCTCGGCGCCCAAGGCCTCGTCTCGCGGCAGGTCTCGGCCGCCGACGGCCGGCTCGCCCGCGTCTTCCTCACCGACAGCGGCCGCGATCGGGTGGTGGCGGTGGACACGGCCTGGAAGCGGGTCGAGAAGGAGGCGCTCGCCGGCTTCGACGACAAGGACCGCAAGCGGCTGAGGAAGCTCCTGAAGGCGATGGAGAAGAACCTGCTCCCGGGCCTTGCCGCCGACGACGAGGCGGACGACGACGACCACGACGAGGCCGTGGCCGCCGAGGAGCCGGCCGCGACCGGCCGCGAGGCGCAGCCGGAGCCGGCCTGAGCACCCTCCAAAGACCGGTCGAAGTCCGCGGAATTCCGCGGGTTCCACGTTTTTCGGTTGACGCTGCGGACGGCCGTCTGTCATGACCGGTACGCGATTTCGGCACGGAGGCGGCCGGACCGGCGGCCGGTCCCGGCCGCGGGGCGGACCGGCCCCCGGCCCAGCTTGGAACGAGCATGGCCTCACCATCGGACGACGTCCGGCGCTCGCGGCGCCGGAGGATCACCCTGAGCCAGCTGGCGGCGCAGCTGGACGTCTCCACCGCGACGGTCTCGCTCGCGCTGCGCGACAATGCCGCGGTCTCGGCCGAAACGCGCAAGCGGGTCCAGGCGCTCGCCGTCGAGATGGGCTACATCTACAATCGCCAGGCCGCCTCGCTGCGCACCGCCCGCACCGACCTCGTCGGCGTCGTCGTCCATGACGTGCAGAACCCCTATTTCGCCGAGGTCTTCCGCGCCGTCGAGGCCGAGCTCGAGGCGCACGGCATCACCATCCTCATCTGCAACCACCGGGACGACCTCGCCCGCCAGAAGAATTTCGTCCAGGTCCTGCAGCAGCAGAACGCCGACGGGCTGGTGATCTGCCCCTCGCTCGGCACCACCAAGGCCGACATCGACGCGATCGTCCGCTCCGGCACGCCGGTGACCATCATCTGCCGGGACATCGACGGCACCGACGTGCCGTCGGTGCGCGGCGACGACGTGCAGGGAATGGAGCAGATCACCCGGCACCTGATCGGGCGGGGGCACCGCCAGCTCGCCTTCCTCGGCGGCAGGCGCAGCGCCTCCTCGGGTCGCGACCGCCACCGCGGCTTCATGAACGCCATGGCCGAGGCGGGGCTCGAGCCGGTCGCCGACATCCCGGAGCTGATGACCCTGGCCGAGGGACGGGCGGTGCTCGACCGCCTCGTCGACCTCCCCGAGCGGCCGACCGCCATCGTCTGCTTCAACGACCCGATCGCCTTCGGCGTGATGTCCGGGCTGATCAAGGCCGGGCTGAAGCCGGGCGCGGACGTGGCGGTCACCGGCTACGATGACGTCGAGGCGTCCGAGGCCTGGGTGCCGGCCCTGACCACGGTCAAGAACGGCTCCGAGGACATCGGCCGCGAGGCGGCGCGCGCCATCCTCGCCCTGATCGCCGGCGACGAGCCGCCATTCCAGCGCCTGCTCATCCCGCCGCAGATCGAGATCCGCGAGTCGAGCGAAGCCTGACCCGGCCGGCCCCGGCCCTGGCGCCGGGCGCGGCCCCCATGCCCGAAGGAAGACGATGCCCGTTCCCGTTCTCATCACCGGAAAGCCGAACCGTTTCATACGCGAAGGCATCGAGACGCATTTCGAGGCCCACGACCTCGACTCCGCCGCCGATCCGGAGGCGCTGCTGGCCGAGGTCGGCCCGCGCATCCTCGGCATCGCCAATTGCGGCGCGACCCCGAAGGAGTTGATCGACCGCCTGCCGGCGCTGGAGATCGTCTGCCACTTCGGCGTCGGCTACGACCCGATCGACACCGCCGCGGCGGCGGCCCGCGGCGTCGTGGTCACCAACACGCCGGACGTCCTGACCGACGAGGTCGCCGACACGGCGATGGGCCTCCTGTTGATGACCGTGCGCGAACTCTCCGCCGCCGAGCGCTGGCTGCGCGCCGGCCGCTGGGTCAAGGAGGGTCCCTATCCGCTCACCCGGGGCTCGGTGCGCGGCCGCACCATGGGCATCCTCGGCTACGGCCGCATCGGCCAGGCGATCGCCCGGCGCGGCGAGGGCTTCGGCCTCAAGATCGCCTACCACAGCCGCCGGAAGGTGGAGGGGGCGCCGCACCCCTGGTACCCGAACGCCAGGGCTCTCGCCGAGGCGGTCGACATCCTGATGATCGTGCTGCCCGGCGGCGCGGCCACCACGCACCTCGTCGACGCCCCGGTGATCGAGGCGGTGGGACCCGAAGGTTTCATCATCAACATCGGCCGCGGCAGCGTGCTCGACGAGGCGGCGCTGGTGGCGGCGCTCGAGGCGGGCAAGATCCTCGGCGCCGGGCTCGACGTGTTCGAGAACGAGCCGGAGGTGCACCCGGGGCTGATGACCCGCGACGACGTCGTGCTGCTGCCCCACGTCGCCTCCGCCTCGGAGAAGACCCGCGGCGACATGGCGGCCCTGCAGGTGGCCAACCTCGTCTCCTGGTTCGAGGGCAAGGGCCCGGTCACGCCGGTGCCCGAGACGCCGGTCCCGGCCGTCCGCTGACCCGGCCCCGGGGACGCGCCTTGCCAACGGCGGCCGGGCGCGCTACCCGATGCGGTGCCGCGCCACGCGCATGCGTATGGCGCATGGATGCCCCATCTCGAGGGAAGAGCCATGACCGATACGCAGGCCCTGATCGCGGTTCTCCGACGCGCCCCGGTGGTTCCCGTGCTGATCGTCGACCGGGTCGAGGACGCCGCCCCGCTCGGCCGGGCGCTGGTGGCCGGCGGCCTGCCGGCCCTCGAGGTGACGCTGCGCACCCCGGCTGCGCTCGACGCGATCCGGGCGATGTCGGAGATCGAGGGCGGCGTCGTCGGCGCCGGCACCATCCTCGAGCCGGCCCAGGCCCGCGAGGCGGTCGCCGCGGGCGCCAGGTTCCTCGTCAGCCCCGGGGCGACGCCGGCTGTGCTCGACGCGGCGCTCGAGCTCGGCGTTCCCCTGCTGCCGGGCGTCGCCACCGTGAGCGAGGCGATGATGGCCCGGGAGAGGGGCTACCGGGTGATGAAGTTCTTCCCGGCCGGCCCCGCCGGCGGCCCCACCTACCTGAAGGCGCTGGCCTCGCCGCTGGCCGACGTCAGCTTTTGCCCGACCGGCGGCGTCACCCTCGACAACGCGCGCGACTACCTGAAGCTGCCGAACGTCATCTGCGTCGGCGGCTCCTGGGTGGCGCCGGCCGATGCGGTGAAGGCCGGCGACTTCGCGCAGGTGGAAGCCCTCGCCCGCGAGGCCGCGGCACTGAGGGGCTGAGCCGCGGCGAGCCTTGCAGGTCAGGGCCCGAACGCCCAGATCAGGGGGATAGCTTCCGATCGAAAGGGCAAGCCGTGTTCGACGCCAAGAAACTTCTCGACCAGGTCCTCTCCGGGGTGCAGAGCCAGGCCGGCGGGGTGCAGCAGCCGGGCGAGAGCCTCGGCGACACCGCGAAGCGCTACCTCGGGCAGGGGGCGTCGGGATCGGGCCTCTCCGGCCAGGGCGGCGGGCTTGCCACCGGCGCGCTCGCCGGCGGCGTGATCGGCCTGCTGCTCGGCTCCAAGAAATCGCGCAAGACCGTCGGCAAGTTCGGCGGCAGCGCGGTGAAGCTCGGCGGCCTCGCTCTCGTCGCCGGCCTCGCCTACAAGGCCTGGACCAGCTACCAGCAGCAGCAGGGGGCGAGCGCGCCGCCCGCGGCCGCCGCCCGCGGCCCCGGCCTCCTCGAGCCGCCGAGGGAGAGCCCGTTCCATCCGGCCGCGGGGCCCGGGGGCGCCGACGCCCGCGCCGCCGACTTCCTCGTCGCCATGATCTCCGCCGCCAAGGCCGACGGGCACATCGACCCGGAGGAGCAGGCCCGCATCTTCGGCCGCCTCGAGGACTTCGGCCTCGACGAGAGCGCCCGCGCCTTCGTCATGGACGAAGTCCGCGCGCCGCTCGACGTGGAGCGGATCGTGCGGATGGCCTCGACGCCCGCCGTCGCCGCGGAACTCTACGCCGCCTCGCTGCTGGCAATGGACCCGGACACGCCCGCCGAGCGCGCCTATCTCGACCTCCTCGCCGCCCGCCTGGGGCTCGACAGGTCGCTCGCCGCCGAGATCGAGCGGGCGGCCGAGGCCGCCGCCGCGGAGGCCTGATCCCCCCGGATCAGCCGGAGGTGTCCTTCGGAAGGGCCGCGAGGACGTCCGCCGGCCGGAACGGCTTGCCGATCACCGGGCAGCCGTCGAGGCGATCGGCGGGCGTGTTGCCGAGGTGGTCGCCGGTGACGAAGACGAAGGGGACCCTCGCGTGATCGCCGCGCTGCTTCAGCGCCTGGCGGAACGACGGGCCGTCCATCCGCGGCATCTTGAGGTCGCAGAAGATCGCGTCGAAGCGCTGCCCTGCGGTCCGCTCCAGCGCCTCGAGCCCGCTCTCGGCCGTGGTCACCCGGTGGCCGGCGCGGGCGAGGACGTCGGAGAGCAGCAGCGCCACCTCGGGCTCGTCGTCCACCACCAGGACGGCGAGGCCGGACGCGGACGCCGGCTCGTCCCTGACCGGGGCGGGATCCGCGCCCGCCTTCGACGCCGTCGGCAGCGCCATGGTGAAGCGCGCGCCGCCTGCGGCGAGGTTCTCCGCCGAGAGCGTGCCGCCGTGGCCGGCCACCATGCCGTAGCTCACCGCCAGCCCGACGCCGGTGCCGACCCCCACCGGCTTGGTGGTGAAGAAGGGCTCGAAGATCCGCGGCATCACCTCCGGCGGGATCCCCGGCCCGCTGTCCTCCACCTCGACCAGCACCATGCCGGTCGCCGCGTCGGCGCGGGTGCGCACGAGGAGGCGCCGCGCGCCATCGGCTCCCTCCATCGCCTGCACGGCGTTGATCGTCAGGTTGACGAGCACCTGCACCATCTGGTCGCCGTCGGCCATCACCTCGGGAAGGTCCGGGGAAAGGTCGAGTTCCACCGCGGCGCCGCTGGTCCGGGCCGCGTAGCCGACGATCTCCAGCGCCGAGAGCACCACTTCGCCGAGCCGGGTCGGCCGCCGGTCGGACGGGGTCTGGCGGGCCATCTTGAGGAAGGTCTGCGAGATCCGGCCGCAGCGCTCCGCCGCCTCGCGCAGGCGGCGGAGCTGGTCGCACTGGCGCGGGTCCTCGCAGTCCTCCTCCAGCATGATCGCCCGGCCGACCACCACGGAGAGAGGGTTGTTGAGCTCGTGGGCAATGCCGGCGAGCAGCGACCCGAGCGCCGACATCTTCTCCGACTGGTAGAGCGCGTTGCGCTGGCGCGCCGCCTCCGCCTCCGCCGCCTTGCGCTCGGTGAGGTCGCGCACATAGGCGACGAACAGCCGCCGCCGCTCGACGACGATCTCGGTGACCGTGAGTTCGATCGGCATCAGCGAGCCGTCGGCGCGGCGGCCCTCCGTCTCCACCCGCCGGTTGAGCATGCGCGACTGGCCGCCGGCGAGGTAGCGGTTGAACCCGTGGGCGTGGGCGGCGCGGTGGTGCTCGGGCACGATGCAGGCGCCGATGTGCCGCCCCAGAACGTCGGCCCGGCGCATGCCGAACATCGACTCCGCCGCCGGGTTGAACTCGAGAACGCAGCTCGCCTCGTCGATGACGACGATGCCGTCGAGCGCCGCGCGCAGCATGGCGAGCCGGCTCGCCTCGCTCATGACGAGGCTCGATCCGGACAGCTCTATGGCGTTGCCGATCAGGAAGGCGACCGATTCCAGCACCGAGCGCTCGCCGCCGGTCCAGTCCCGCTCGCGCGCGCAGTCGTCGACCCCGACGTGCCCCCACCAGTTGCCGTTGACCATGATGGGGATCGACAGGAAGGACTTGATCCGCTGGAACTCGAAGTCCTCGCGCAGATAGCCCTCGAGCTCGCGGGTATGGCCGGAAATGCTCTCGCCCCGCCGCCGCCGCTCCGTCCAGTCGGCGAACAGCGGATCGGCGCTGACCGCCTCGTCGGTGTTGCGCGGATCCTCGGTGAGGCTGTGCAGCCCCTCGCCAGCCCAGTCGAAGCGACAGGTCTGGCCGAGGCCGACGCCCGGGACCTCGTGGATCTGGAAGACATAGACCCGGTCCACCGCCAGCCGCCGGCCGATCAGCGCCAGCACGTCGCCCATCCGCGCGGTCCAGTCGCGGTCCCCCCGCAGGATGCGGACCACCTCGGCGATGACCCCGGCGAGGTGGTCGCCGGGCTGGACCGGCGCGTGCTCGTTCATCGGTCGCTCCTGCCGGGCTCGAAGATGTAGCCGCTGCCGCGCACGGTGCGGATCACCTGCGGGCGCGAGGGATCCTCCTCGACCTTGCGCCTGAGCCGGGAGATGCGGATGTCGATCGACCGGTCGAAGGCCTCCGCGTCGCGGCCATGGGCGAGGTCGAGCAGCTGGTCGCGGCTCAGCACCCGGCCGGGCCGCTGCGCGAAGGCCTGCAGCAGGTCGAACTCCATCGCGGTGACGGCGATCTCCTCGCCGCTCATCGCGTAGACCTTGCGGGCATCGAGGTTCAGGGTGCAGCGGCCGAAGCGGACCTCCCGGCCGAGGCTCCCGCCTGCCCCGCCGGAGACGGCGCCCGGCAGGCGACGGACGAGGCTGCGGACCCTGGCGAGCAGTTCGCGGGGATCGAAGGGCTTCATCACATAGTCGTCGGCGCCGACCTCGAGACCGATGATGCGGTCGACCGCCTCGACCCTCGCGGTGAGCATGATTATGCCGACGTTGCTGGTGCGGCGGAGCTCCGAGGCGAGGGTCAGGCCGTCCTCGCCGGGCATGTTGAGGTCCATCACCACCACGTGCACCGGCCGCTCCGCCATGACGCGGCGCAGCTCCTGGCCGCCGGAGGCGGTGCTGACGGCGAACTCGTGGCGGACCAGGTAGTCGCGCAGGAGGTCGCGGATCTCGGGCTCGTCGTCCACCACCAGGACGTGCACAGCCTGGCCGCCCGCAGGCGACGCCGCCGCGGTCCGCGCCGCAGTCGTTCCGGATCCCCCGTCACTCATCGGATGCCCCTCGCGCGAGGTTCGCTTTCACCTCATCGCGAAACAATTGAAACACGAAAGGGCGTCCGTCGGCAAACATATGAAACATACGATCCATAAAAGGAGCGTCATCAGTCGCGTGAACAGACCTTAAAAGCCACTCCCGCCGGGAGAAACCGCCATGACCAGACCGCTTCCCACCCGGTTCGCCTCTCTAGCCTTCGTCGTCGCCGCGGCCGTCGTCGCGGGCGGAATGGTGCCCCGCGTCGCCGACCGATTCGCCGCCGTGCCGACGCCCGCCGTCGCCGCCGAAGTCGACGCCTGCGCCGGGGCGATCTATCCCTACCTGCCCGCCGAGTGCCTCACCTCGGCGGACGGTTCGCCCGTCCCGGAGGTGCGCTGGATCACCATCGAGACCCGCATCGGCGACAACGAATCGGCCCTGACCACGCGCCCGGTCCTCGTCGACTGACTGGGTCGCGCCTCGTTCATTTCAGCACGTAGTCAGACTTGCGTACCCATTTCCCTCGCTTTCGTCCCCGTCTCCGGGGCGGGGCGGAAGCCGCGGACGGC
Organism: Pleomorphomonas sp.; assembly: GCA_041687675.1. GTDB lineage: Bacteria > Pseudomonadota > Alphaproteobacteria > Rhizobiales > Pleomorphomonadaceae > JAWLBM01. Next base: position 82,507 of record JAWLBM010000015.1, read on the forward strand.
GCCGTTCCCCCGGCAACGCCGCACCGACGCCACGGCCGCCAGCATTTCCGGCGGCCGTGGCGTTGCGATTTTCAGGCCTCCGCCAACCGTCGGGGGGCATGCGGGTCCAGCCAAGATCCCCTTCGACCTGATCGATGAGGCCGGCTCGGAAACACCTTCCAGGGGGGCGTCGGAAGTCGCCGATGGCCAAACGGGCCTTTCACAGGTCGAAACGCGGCTCCTCTCCGGGCGACAATTCTATACCGCTACCAGCGCGTTAGCCTGTCCGACCGACAGCGAATAGGCCGAAAGGCTCGACAAATCCGGCGGGATCTGCAAAAATACCACATCGTACGGATTCACTGCGACGACCCATCCGGCGCCAGCCGGGGCGGGGCGTCGCCTTTCGACCCCTTGGCGGGTCACCAGCGGGACGCGCCGCCGACCGGCGGCGCAGCCATCGAAACCCGGTCCACCGGGAAGAAAGCCAGTGCCGTTTCCCGCCCGCGAGGCGGGGTCGATGGCCCCGGGTCGCCCCGGGGCAGCGGCGAAGCCGTTCCGGGAACCTGCCCGGCCCGGCGCGGCTTTCTCCTTCGTCCCGCGAGGAAGGTCACAGAAGGAGCCCACATGTGCGGTTTTTGCGGAGAGGCGCGGTTCGACGGCAAGCCGGCCGGGACGGCGTCCACCGAGGCGATGGCCGACGCGCTCGCGTCGCGCGGCCCCGATGATTCGGGCGTGCTCGCCCGCGGCCGGGTGACGCTCGGCCACCGGCGGCTGAGCATCATCGACCTTTCGGCCCGCGCCGAACAGCCCATGACCGACCCGGACCTCGGCCTCTCGATCGCCTTCAACGGCTGCATCTACAACTACCGGGACCTGCGCGCCGAGCTCGAGGGGCTCGGCTACCACTTCTTCTCGGGCGGCGATACCGAGGTGATCCTCAAGGCCTGGCACGCCTGGGGCACCGACTGCGTCCGCCGCTTCAACGGCATGTTCGCCTTCGCGATCCACGAGCGCGAGTCCGGCCGCCTGGTGCTCGCCCGCGACCGCTTCGGCATCAAGCCGCTCTACCTCGCCGAGACCGGCGACGCTCTGCTGTTCGCCTCCTCGCTGCCGGCGCTGGTGAGGACCGGGCGGGTCGACACCTCGATCGACCGGGTGGCGCTGCAGTTCTACATGACCTTCCACGCCGTCGTGCCGGCGCCGCGGACGATCCTCGCCGGGGTGCGCAAGCTGCCGCCGGCCACGATCCGCATCGTCGACGCGGACGGCACCAGCCGCGACGAGGTCTACTGGCGGCTCTCCTTCGATCGTTCCGAGGCCGACGAGAACCGCTCCGAGGCCGAGTGGCAGGACCTGCTGCTCGAGGAACTGCGCGGCGCCGTCGGCCGGCGGATGATCGCCGACGTGCCGGTCGGCGTGCTGCTCTCCGGCGGGCTCGATTCCAGCCTCATCGTCGGCCTGCTCGCCGAGAGCGGCCAGTCCGGCCTCGAGACCTTCTCGATCGGCTTCGAGGAGGCGCACGGCGAGAAGGGCGACGAGTTCCGCTACTCCGACCTGATCGCCGAGCACTTCGGCACCACCCACCACAAGATCTTCGTGCCCGAGGCCGAGATGGTGGAGAACCTGCCCGGGGCGATCCGGGCGATGTCGGAGCCGATGGTCTCCTACGACAACGTCGCCTTCTACCTGCTCTCCCGCGAGGTCTCCAAGCGGGTGAAGGTGGTGCTCTCCGGCCAGGGCGCCGACGAGATCTTCGGCGGCTACCACTGGTACCCGCCGCTCGCCGGCTCGAACGATCCGGTCGGCGAATACGCCCGCCGCTTCTTCGACCGCGACCGCGAGACCCTCGCCTCCCACCTCTCGCCCGAGTGGGACATCGGCGAGGACGAGGCGCACGCCTTCGTCGCCTCGCACTTCGCGGGCGCCGGCGCCGACGACCCGGTCGACAAGGCGCTCCGGCTCGACAGCACGGTGATGCTGGTCGACGACCCGGTAAAGCGCGTCGACAACATGACGATGGCCTTCGGCCTGGAGGCCCGGGTGCCCTTCCTCGACCACTGCCTCGCCGAGCTCGCCGGCCGCATTCCCGCGCGCCACAAGCTCGCCCAGGGCGGCAAGGGCATCCTCAAGGAGGTTGCCCGAAGGGTCATCCCGCACGGGGTGATCGACCGCGAGAAGGGCTACTTCCCGGTGCCGGGCCTGAAGTACATCGAGGGCGCGCGGCTCGACTTCGTCCGCGATGCGCTGTCCAGCCGCGCGGCGCGCGAGCGCGGCCTCTTCCGCGAGGACTACCTCGAGCGCCTCTATGCCGACCCGCGGTCGGCGATCACTCCGCTGCGCGGCTCGGAACTCTGGCAGGTCGGCCTGCTGGAGCTCTGGCTGCAGGCGCAGGGCGTGTGACCGGGATGACGCACATGACCACCGCACTGAAGCGCGACGCCGCCATCGACTGCGGCTGGGGCTGCCTGCTGTTCGGCCAGACCTTCGACCAGCCGGAGCACCTCGCCGAGATGATGCGCGAGGAGGGGCCGGAGCGGCGCGACGTGGCGATCTACGTGCAGGATCCGCACGTGGCGCTGGCGCTCGCCCCGCACGAGATGTTCCTCGACCCATCGCACACCTACCGGCTCGACGTCGCCGATTACCACCGCTCGGACCGCCCGACCTTCGGCTTCTCGATCCGGCCGATCCTCGCGCCGGACGACGTCGACCCGGTGAACCGGATCTACGCCGCCCGCCACATGGTGCCGATCCGGCCGGACTGGTTCGAGGGCGACTTCCGCGACCACGGGATCGAGATCTTCGTCGCCGAGGACGAGGGGAGCGGCGACGTGATCGGCACGGTGATGTCGATCGACCACTCCGCCGCCTTCGGCGACCCGGAGCACGGCTCCTCCTTCTGGTGCCTCGCCGTCGACCCGCAGGCGGCCCACCCCGGCATCGGCGAGGCGCTGGTGCGCACGGCGATCGAGCACCTCGCCGCCGGCGGGGCGCGCACGGTGGACCTCACCGTGCTGCACGACAACGCGCAGGCCATCGCGCTCTACGACAAGCTCGGCTTCCGGCGCGTGCCCTTCTTCACCATGAAGCGGAAGAACCCGATCAACGAGCGGCTGTTCACCGGCCCGTCGCCGGACGAGACGCTGAACCCCTACGCCCGCATCATCGTCGACGAAGCGCGCCGGCGCGGCATCGACGTCAAGGTGACGGACGCCGAGGGCGGCTTCTTCCGCCTCTCCTATGGCGGCCGCTCGATCCACTGCCGCGAGAGCCTGAGCGAACTCACCTCTGGCGTCGCCGTCAGCATCTGCGACGACAAGGCGGTGACGCGCCGGATCGTCGAGGCCGCCGGCGTGCGCGTGCCGACGCAGATCGACGCCCGCGACATGGAGAAGGTCTCCGAGTTCCTCACCGAGCACGGCAGCGTGGTGGTGAAGCCCGCCCGCGGCGAGCAGGGCCGCGGCGTCGCCGTCGGCCTCGACACGCTGGAGCAGGTGAAGGCCGCCGTGGAGACGGCCCGCAACTTCTCCGACCGGGTGCTGATCGAGGAGCGGGTGGAGGGGGAGGACCTTCGCCTCGTCATCATCGGCTTCCGGCTCGTCGCCGCCGCGGTGCGCCGTCCCGCGCGGGTGACCGCGGACGGCAAGGGCACGCTGCGCGACCTCATCCGGGTGCAGAGCCGCCGCCGCTCGGCGGCGACGGGCGGGGAGTCCACCATCCCGCTCGACGAGGAGACGGTGCGCTGCGTCGCCGCGGCCGGCTTCGGCCTCGACGACGTGCCGCCCGAGGGCGCCGAGATCACCGTCCGGCGCACCGCCAACCTGCACACCGGCGGCACCATCCACGACGTCACCGACGAGGTGCATCCCCGCCTGGTCGAGGCGGCCATCCGGGCGGCGCGGGCGATCGACATTCCCGTCGTCGGCATCGACTTCATGGTGCGATCGCCGCGCCATCCGGACTATGCCTTCATCGAGGCGAACGAGCGGCCGGGCCTTGCCAACCACGAGCCGCAGCCGACCGCCGAGCGCTTCGTCGACCTTCTCTTCCCGACGTCGGTGCCCGCCGCGGTGCGCCAGGCGATGCTCTGACCGGGGGACCCAGGATGTCGCGGCTCGCGATCGACACCGACTACCTTGCCCACCGGCTGGAACACCTGCTCGCGACGCCGAGCCCCACCGGCTACACCGACACCATCGTCCGGGAAACCTATGCGGAGCTGGAGCGTCTCGGCCTTTCGCCGGCGCTGACGCGGCGCGGCGCGCTCCGCGCCGTGCTCGAGGGCGAGGACCGGCGGCCGGCGCGGGCGATCGTCTCGCACCTCGACACCCTCGGCGCGCAGGTGAAGCGGCTGAAGGAGAACGGGCGGCTGGAGCTGGTGCCGATCGGCACCTGGTCGGCCCGCTTCGCCGAGGGCGCGCGGGTGACGGTGTTCACCGAGCACGGCTACCTGCGCGGCACCATCCTGCCGCTGAAGGCGTCCGGGCACATATTCGACTCCGAGGTGGACCAGCTGCCGGTCGGCTGGAGCCATGTCGAGCTGAGGATCGACGCCCGCGCCTCCTCGGTGGCCGACCTCGTCCGCATCGGCGTCGAGGTCGGCGACACGGTCGCCGTCGATCCCCAGCCGGAATTCCTGCCGAACGGCTACATCGTCTCCCGCCACCTCGACGACAAGGCGGGGGCGGCACTGATGCTGGCCTCGCTGAAGGCGCTGGTCGCAGATGGACGGCGGCCGCCGGTGGACGTGCACTTCATCTTCACCATCGCGGAGGAGGTCGGCGTCGGCGCGTCCTCGGCGCTGCCGGAGGAGGTGGCGGCCGTCGTCGCCGTCGACAACGGCACCGTCGGGCCGGGACAGAACTCGTCCGAGTTCGGCGTCACCCTCGCCATGGCCGACCAGACCGGCCCCTTCGACTACCACCTGACCCGCGCCCTCGCCCGCATCTGCCGCGAGGAGGACATCCGCTGCCAGCGCGACGTGTTCCGCTACTACCGCTCCGACGCCGCCGCGGCCCTGGTAGCCGGCCACGACGTGCGCAACGCGCTCGTCACCTTCGGGGTCGACGCCTCGCACGGCTACGAGCGGACCCATATGCACGCGCTGAGATCGGTGGCCGAACTCGTCACCGCCTTCGCGCTGAGCCCGGTCGAGTACCCGCGCGACGCCAAGGACACCGCCCACGGCATCTACGGCTTCCCGCACCAGCCGATGCCGGAGGAGATGGCCGAAGGGCCGGCCGAGCCGACGCGCGAGGACGAGGGCGATCCGCCCGCCGGGGAACGTTCCTGACCAACATGCGTTGGTTTCGACGTCGACGTCTGCCCGCCGCCAAGGCGGGCGCCCCCTTCCCGCCGCGGCCGCCACGGTCCGGCAGACCGAGCCTCGAGAAGGAGGAAAACCCCATGACGCCCACCCGATCCGCCCTGGCCGGCCTCCTCGTCGCCACCGCCCTGGTGCTCCCCGGCCCGGCCTTCGCCCAGGACATCCCGAGCGACGTGCTGGTGGTGGGGCAGATCGCGGAGCCCGCCTCGCTCGACCCGGGCGTCAGCACCGCCAGCAACGACTTCCGCATCCTCGTCAACATCTACGAGGGGCTGGTGCGCTACATGCCGGGCACGCTGGAGGTGGAGCCGGCGCTTGCCACCGACTGGACGATCTCCGACGACGGGCTCACCTACACCTTTAACCTCCGCGAGGGGGTCACCTTCCACGACGGCACCCCCTTCGACGCCGAGGCCGTGAAGTTCAACTTCGACCGCCTGCTCGACGAGGAGCACCCGGCCGCCGACACCGGACCCTTCCCGCTCGCCTTCTTCTTCTCGGCGATCGACCGGGTGGAGGTGGTGGACCCGATGACCGTGCGGATCGTGCTCTCCGAGCCCTTCGCGCCCTTCCTCTCCAACCTCGCCTACCCGACCGGCCTCATCGTCTCGCCCGCCGCGGTGATGGAGCGGGGCCAGGAGTTCGGCCGCAATCCCGCCGGCACCGGGCCCTTCCGCTTCGCCGCGTGGGAGGCGGGCCGGCAGGTCACCATCGAGCGCCACGACGCCTACTGGGGGGATCCGGCCGAACTGCAGGCCGTCGTGTTCCGCCCGATCACCGACGCCAACACCCGCGCCGCCGAGATGCTGTCCGGCGGCCTCGACGTGATGGTCGAGGTGCCGCCCGACGCCCTCTCCCAGTTCCGCGACAGCGAGGACTTCGAGGTCTACGAGCAGACCGGGCCGCACCTCTGGTTCGTGATCCTCAACACGCGGTCCGGCCCGCTCGCGGACAAGCGCGTCCGCCAGGCGGTCAACTACGCCATCGACAAGGACGCGATCGCCAACGACATCCTGCAGGGCACCGCGACGCCGGCGAAGGGCGTCATCGCCCCCGCCTTCGGCTGGGCCCACGACCCCTCGCTCGAGGGCTACCCGCATGACCCGGAGAAGGCGCGCGAACTTCTCGCCGAGGCCGGCGCGGAGGGCGCAAGCCTCACCTTCTACGTGGCCGAGGGCGGCTCCGGCATGCTCGACCCGGTGGCCATGGGCACCGCGATCCAGGCCGACCTCGAGGAGGTCGGGCTCGACGTCGAGATCGAGACCTACGAGTGGAACACCTTCCTCGCCAACGTGAACCCGGGCCTCGAGGGCAAGGCGGACATGGCCGAGATGGCCTGGATGACCAACGACCCGGACACCCTGCCCTTCCTGACGCTCCGCACCGAGGCGATGCCGGAGAGCGGCGGCTTCAACTCCGGCTACTACTCCAACCCGGAGGTCGACCGCCTGCTCGAGGAGGCGCGCCGGACCACCGACCAGCAGCGCCGGGCCGAACTCTACCGCGAGGCGGAGCGCATCATCGTCGAGGACGCCCCCTGGGCCTTCGTCGCCCACTGGAAGCAGAACGCGGTGACCACCGACGCGGTGCAGGGCTTCGAGCTGCAGCCCTCCTTCTTCCTGCTGCTCGACGACGTCTCGAAGGAGTGAGGGCGCCTTGGGCGCCTACGTCCTCCGCCGCCTGCTGGCGCTGGTGCCGGTGCTGTTCGGCCTCAGCCTGATCGTGTTCCTGATCATGGCGCTGATCCCGGGCGATCCGGCGCTGGCCATCCTCGGCGCCTACGCCACGCCCGAGAACGTCGCGCGCGTCAACCGGGACCTCGGCCTCGACGCCCCGCTGCCGCTGCAGTACCTGACCTGGCTCGGAAACATCGCGGCCGGCGACCTCGGCCGCTCCTACAGCCTCAACCGGCCGGTGCTCGACGAGGTGCTGGAGCGCTTCTCCGCGACCCTGATCCTCGCCGGCGCCGCGCTCCTCCTCGCCTCGCTGCTCGGCATTCTCGCCGGGGTCGTTTCGGCGGTGCGCCAGTACGGCTGGACCGACCGGCTGGTCACCCTCGCGGTGCTCGTCGGCATCTCGATGCCCTCCTTCTGGCTGGGGCTGCTGCTGATCCTCCTCTTCGCGGTCGAGTGGCGGCTGCTGCCGGCGAGCGGGATGTACGCCATCTACGGCGGCGGCGACCTCGCCGATCTCCTGCGCCACCTGCTGCTGCCGGCGGTGACGCTGGCGATCGTCGCGGCCGGGGTGATCGCCCGCCTCACCCGCTCCTCGATGCTGGAGGTCCTGCGCCAGGACTACATCCGCACCGCCCGCGCCAAGGGCCTCTCCGAGCGGCGGATCGTCTACCGCCATGCGCTGCGGGCGGCGATGGTCACGGTGATCCCGGTGATCGGCATCCAGGCCGGCTTCGTGCTCGGCGGCGCAGTCTACATCGAGACCGTGTTCCAGTGGCCCGGGATCGGCCGCATGCTGGTCGACGCCATCTCCACCCGCGACGTCCTGCTGGTGCAGGGCGGCGTGCTGGTGGTGGCGACCTCCTACGTCCTCTTCAACCTCGCCGCCGACATCGCCCAGCGCCTGCTCGACCCGAGGATCGGCGCATGAGCGCGGCCGGGCAACTCCTCCGGCGCATCCTGCGAAACCGCCTCGCCGCCGTCGGCCTCGTGCTGATATCGGCGATCGTCCTCGTCGCGCTGATGGCGCCGCTGCTGCCGCTGGCCGACCCGAACGCCACCGAGCCGTCCAACCGGCTGAAGCCTCCCTTCTCCGAGGGGGCGATCCTCGGCACCGACGCGCTCGGCCGCGACATCCTCTCGCGCCTCGTCTGGGGCACCCGGCTCAGCCTTGCCGTCGGGGTGTCGGCCTCGCTGCTCGCCGCCCTGGTCGGCTCGGCGATCGGCCTCGTCGCCGGACACTTCGGCGGGCGGACCGACATGGTCCTGATGCGCGGCATCGACACGCTGATGGCCTTCCCCTACCTGCTGCTGGCGCTTGCCATCGTCGCCGTGCTCGGCCCGGGCCTCCTCAACGCGCTCTACGCGGTGGTCGTGGTCAACATCCCCTTCTTCGCCCGCAACGTTCGCGGCGTCGCGGCCTCCCTGCGCCACCGCGAGTTCGTCGACGCCGCCCGCCTGTCCGGCATGGGCGAGACGCGCGTGCTCCTCTCCGAGGTGCTGCCCAACGTGATGCCGGTCATCGTCATCACCCTCTCGACCACGGTCGGCTGGATGATCCTCGAGACCGCCGGCCTCTCCTTCCTCGGGCTCGGCTCGCAGCCGCCGCAGGCCGACCTCGGCTCGATGCTCGGCGACGGGCGCAAGGTGCTGATCAACGCTCCGCACGTCGCCGCCATGCCCGGCCTGGTCGTGTTCCTCGTGGTGATGAGCCTCAATCTCCTCGGCGACGGCGTGCGCGACGCCATCGACCCGCGGCTCGCCTCCGGCATCCCGGGACGGCCGAGCGCGGCGACGCGCGTGGAGCGCGCGGCCGGCCGCGCCGCCGCCGCGCCGCAGCCCGGTACCGGGGCGCTCCTCGACGTGAGCGGCCTCGTCACGGCCTTCGAGACGCCGAAGGGGCTGGTGGACGCGGTGAAGGGCGTGTCGCTCGAGGTGGCGCCCGGCGAATGCCTCGGCATCATCGGCGAGAGCGGTTCGGGCAAGTCGGTCACCGCCATGTCGATCGCCCGGCTGGTCGCCTCGCCGCCGGGCGTGATCCGGGCGGGACGGGTGGCGTTCGACGGCGACGATCTCACGGCCCTTTCCCCGGCGGGCCTCCGGGCGCTGCGCGGGCGACGCATCGCCTATGTGTTCCAGGATCCGCTCACCACCCTGCACCCGCTCATGCGGATCGGCGACCAGGTGGCCGAGGCGATCCGGGTCCACCGCCGCCTCTCCCGCCGGGCGGCGCGCGCGGAGGTGGCCCGCCTGTTCGCGGCCGTGAAGCTGCCGGAGCCGGATGAGATCCTCGCCGCCTACCCGCACGAGATCTCCGGCGGCCAGCGCCAGCGCGTCTCGATCGCCATGGCGCTCGCCAACGACCCGGACCTCATCGTCGCCGACGAGCCGACCACGGCCCTCGACGTGACCGTGCAGGCCGGGGTGCTCGACCTCTTCGAGGAGCTTCGCCGCGAGCGTCGGCTGGCGCTTCTCTTCATCAGCCACGACTTCGGCGTGATCGCGCGGATCGCCGACCGGGTGGCGGTGATGCTGGAGGGCCGGATCGTCGAGGAGGGCACCGCCCGCGAGGTGCTGGCCCGGCCGCAGCACCCCTATACGCGACGGCTCATCGCCGCCGTCCCGGTGCTCGGCCGCGCCCGCGAGATCCTGTCCGTTCCCGCCTCCGAGGCCCGCGCATGACTCCGGCCGTCTCCGTCCGCGATCTCGTCAAGACCTGGGGCGGCGGCCGCGGCTGGCTGGGCGTCCCGCGCCGCACGGTCCACGCCCTGAAGGGCGTCTCGCTCGACGTGGCCGCCGGCGAGACGCTGGGGATCGTCGGCGAATCCGGCTGCGGCAAGACCACGCTCGCCCGCTGCCTGGTCGGCCTGGTCCGGCCGACCTCCGGCGAGATCCGGATCGGGGGCCGCCCGCTGGCCGATCTCACCGCCTCGGGCCCGCGCGCGCTCGGATCCACGGTGCAATACGTCTTCCAGGACCCGTCCTCGTCGCTGAACCCGCGCAAGACGATCCGCCAGGTCCTCTCCGTGCCGCTCAAACTGCTCGAGAGGACGCCGCCGGCCGAGCGCGGCGAGCGGCTCGCGCGGCTGATGCGGTCGGTCGACCTCGACCCCGCTTTCCTCGATCGCTACCCGCACGAGGTGTCCGGCGGCCAGGCCCAGCGCATCGCCATCGCGCGGGCGCTCGCCGCCGGCGCCCGGGTGATCGTCCTCGACGAGCCCGTCTCCGCCCTCGACGTCTCGGTGCAGGCGCAGGTCCTGTGCCTCCTCGCGGACCTTCGCGCGCGGCACGGCCTGACCTACCTCTTCATCAGCCACGACCTCGCGGTGGTGGAGGCGATCGCCGACCGGGTGGTGGTGATGTCGGCCGGCGAGGTCGTCGAGGAGGGGCCGCCGGACCGCCTCTTTAGGGATCCGCGGCACCCCTACACGCGAAAGCTGGTCGCCTCGGTGCCGGTACCCGCCGCCTGAGGGCGGTCCGCCGCCGGGGCTCGCGCTCCAACCGTGAATCGCACCGCCGCGCCCACAAAAAAACCCCGGCGGCGGACCGTCGGGGCTTTTCTGTTCGGTGGTTGCGGGGGCAGGATTTGAACCTACGACCTTCAGGTTATGAGCCTGACGAGCTACCGGGCTGCTCCACCCCGCGTCATAGCCGCCTCGCGGCGACGGGGTTGATATAGCGACTGTTTCCGCCGGACGTAACCCCCCGCGCGACATTTTTTTGACATGGCCGCCATGCGCCGGGCGGCGGACCCGGTGATCCGGGGCGCGGCAGGCTGGAACGGCCCTACGCGCTCTCCGGGCGGCACCGGCCGAACCCTCCGCATGGTGGCTGGAACGGTCGTCCGTCGCGGCGCCGGAGCACTCCGCCGCAAGCCGCGGCCCGAGCGGCCGCAGCGCTCGACCCCCGGCTTCACGGACGGGGCGGACAAACGCATCGACCGCGCCTGCCTGCAAGTCACCAGACGCCGGTCCTTGCCGCCGCCCCGACGGTTTGCGCTCGCGGACGACCTGCCTGGAGAAGTCGGCGGGGCGAACCGGGTCCGGCGGGTTGCCGATGTCGCCCGGACGGGGATTTTCCGAGAAGGCAGGGAGGTCTCGGTCCCTCAAACGTAAGCGCTGTTCTCAGGCCACGCCCTCGGCCTCGTCCTTTCCGTAGGCCCACGGCAGGAGATCGTCGAGCTGGCTCTGGGGATGGCCGGCGACGATG